>CAZZCR010000014.1:0-112320 GCA_964652995.1 uncultured Flavipsychrobacter sp.
AATCTTATCGAACCACAAGAATTAACGAGGCTGCCCGTGTAATATGCAACCCTGAAGGGCTTTTAGAAGGATTAAAAAAAGGACAGGCTTCCGAAATTGGAAGCCTGTCCGAACAGGTGATCCGGATTGGATTCGAACCAATGACCCCAAGCTTAGAAGGCTTGTGCTCTATCCAACTGAGCTACCGGACCAGTAACAGTTGGTTTTATTTGAACAGAACAAACGTTCTGCGTATTTCAAAGTGTCTCATCATTTTCGGCGGCAGAACGTAGCATCCTATCGATCGCTCAGCAACGAAAAGTTCCTGTAAAAGGGCTGCAAATGTACATAAAAAAGTTATTCGCCACCCGGTGCCTGGCCATCCTGCAGAACGGTAATGTCTACAAGGTCGCGTTTCAGGTTCCACATGTCGTTTGCCCAGTAGAGGCCGTCGTACTGGCCGCTGGGTACGTAGGTGTATTTGCGGTTGGGGTCGTTGCTGACTGAGGTGAGTTTGTCGAAGACGATCATTTGTCGCTCCTGGTCCCAGTTCATAGATGCAGATACGTCTTTTTTGTATTCTAGCACAAACCTCTTGACAGGTGTCTTGGGGAAGTTGTGCGACCCTATGCCGAACACGGGCGCACCAAATGTGACGCCACTGCCGGTGGGGCTGAAGGTCATGGGATCTATGACCTTGCGGTTGCTGAGCATGCCGCCGGAATTGAGCCCGAAGAGGAAGTGTACTTTTTGTCCCTTCACCTCGCGGGTCATGATGCGGTAATATAGTGCGCCGAACCACTTGCCGCCCGATATGGTGCTGTCTTCAAGGCCTTTGTCGAGCTGCTCGCTGTAATCGTTCAGCCCGATGAGCTTGAGTTGCGGCTGCATGAGCTGGATGGCGCCATAGTAGCGGCGGGTGATCTTGGCCGGCTCAATGACCCAGTTGAATATGCGGAATGAATTATCGTCGGAATTGAGAATGTTGATGAGCTTCTGCAGTGAGTCGAAGGTATAGAGATAGGAGTTGGGAATCTTGAGTGTGCGCACCAGCTGGCGGGCAAAACGCTCGCTATACATGACACGGGTATCGGGCAGAAAGGCTTCGTACATCGAGTCGGCAGAAACGACCAATGAATCCTCCATTTTTTTGAATTTCTCCATATCCTGCGGAGTAATTCCCTGTGCGGCCGCGCGATGACAGGTGAACGACAGCAATGCAATGGCTGCAAAAAGCAATTTCCTCTTCATGGGCACAATGAATTTCATCGGGATCAAACCTAAAGAATATTTCGTTAAAGATACGTTGAATAGTCATTGGTCGGGCACATAGCAGTAGCGGGCAACCGGGCATTGTGCAGGTTGCCAATGTATACAGGCTGAAATGTATGTGCAACTATGCCCTGTAGCTGGTTCTGTCGCCGTCATCGCCCCCAACAATGAGGTTGATGACCAAAGCCAAAATGAAGGCACCAACCGTGGCGCAGATGATGGTGTTGATGAGGGGGTTGCTGGTGAAGGCGAGGAGGTCCTTGAAAAGGATCTTGCCTAGCCAACCACCCACTATACCTATGAGCACCGTGGCGATGGCGCCAAAGCCACGGCCTGGTGTGAGGAGCTGAGCCAGAAAGCCGGCGATGCCGCCGATGAGAATGGTAGCAATGAGCCCTTGCCAGTCGTGGAGTTCATTGGCGATGGAAAAAAGCAGTAAATAGGACATGTTATTTGTTTTCATGAAAAATAGAAAAAGGAAATACTACCGAATTGTTATTAACAAAACAGTTGCTAATGAAAAGTTAGTGAATAATTCGAAACCTGCAAAACAGAAAAACATATTTATGAATTATTTCACATCAAAAGTGGTGGTTTGTAAAGCTATTTATCGTTTAATAGTTTATTTTTGGCGGCCCGAACCAACACACTTGGGTTTATTTCCGTCTTAAGCGGAAACAATCGAGAGCGCAATATGAATCGACTTACAATGGTTGCCCTGCTGTTATTCGGTATGGCAGTAAATGGAGTTGCACGTGACGGCTACCATATAACCCTAAAAATGCCGGCTGTAAAAGACAGCCTGGTGTATCTTGTACATTACTACGGCAAACCGTTGCCTACCATCTACAAACGGGATTCGGCAAAGCTGGACAAAAAAGGTGTGGCTGTTTTTGACAGTAACGACCCGGACTTTATAGGCGGCATATACATGGTGTTGCTTTCTGACAGAAAGACGTATTTCGAGTTCCTGCTGGACAAAGGCGCTGACATCACTATAACGGCTGATATTGCCAAACTTCCACAAGGGGTTACATTCAAGAACTCGCCGGAAAATGAACACTTTCAGGAGTATGTGAACTTTCTGAAAGACTACAGCACCAAACAACAAGACCTTCAAAAAGAATATGCCGCGGCACGCACTGCCGAAGACACTCTTGCGCTGCGCAAGAAATCGGCCGCAACATCGCGCGAGTTGACAAAGTATCGCCGTGAGCAGGCCGATAAATATCCTGGGACGCTTCTTTCGGCCATATTTCATTCGCTTGAAGTGCCGATAGTGCCTGAGGGCCCACGTTTTCTGGAAGACGGAAAAACAAAGGACTCAACTTTCGCTTACCGTTACTACAAAAGCCACTACTGGGACAGCTACGATCTGAAGGACGACAGGCTGATACACACGCCGATATTTGATGCCAAGCTGGAAGAGTATTTCAATAAGCTGGTGATGCCTTGGCCGGACAGCATGATAAAGGAAAGTACGGACCTGCTGACTAAAACCCGCGGATCGAAAGAAACCTTTAAGTATGCGCTGTGGTGGCTGACCCGCAATGCCGAAAATAGCAAGATAATGGGCATGGACGAGGTGTTTGTATATCTGGTGGAGAACTACTACATGAAGGGCGATGCTACATGGCTGAGCAGCGAAGAGCTGAACAAGTATATAGACAGGGCCATGAAGATAGCACCCAACGTAATAGGTAATCTGGCCCCGGAAGTGCGCCTGCCCAACCTGGCGACGGGCAAGGAAGAAAGCCTGAACGGGATGAAGGCAAAATATACGCTGATAGTGTATTATGCGCCTACCTGCGGCCACTGCAAAGAAGAGATCCCAAAGATAGATTCTCTGTACAGGACATCTTTGAAGGGAAAAGGCATGAAGATATACGCAGTGAGCACGGAAGGTGACGAAGCTGCGGCAAAGGACTTTGTGAAGCGCTATAAGCTGGACGACTGGACGACCACATGGGATGCCGAACATGTGGGCGACTGGCGATCTAAGTATGATGTGTACAGCACACCTACTATCTACCTGCTGGATGAGAAAAAGATCATCAGAGGTAAAAGGTTGGACCACAGCAACATAGCCGGACTGGTGGAAATGCTGGAAAAGAAAGAGAAAAATAAATAACCGAAAAAACAGGAAATAAAAATGCGAAAACTGGTTTTATCATGCATGGCTGCCGGTCTGGTTACATCAGGCTATGCACAGGCATTGTTCACTTATGGACCGAAATCTGTGACCAAGGAAGAATTTCTGAGGGTTTACAAGAAAAACAGCATCAACAAGAAGCCCGACATGTCTGAGAAGGAACTGAAAAGTTACCTTGACCTGTATTCACTGTTCAGAATGAAAGTAGCGGAGGCAGAGAAACAACGCCTGGACACGGTTCCGAGCATTGACAAAGAACTGACCAACTACCGCAAACAGCTGGCCAAGAACTACCTGACCGACGACCAGATAACGAACAAACTGATACGCGAGGCATATGACCGTATGAAGGAGAATGTGCGTGTAGCGCACATACTGGTATCGTGCCCTCCCGGCACTGACACGGCCGGACCACGCAAAAAAATAGATAGCATCTACAACGTTATAGAAACAAAGGGACAGACTTTTGAAGCGATGGCTATGGCGCTGTCGGACGACCGCGGCTCGAAAGATAAAGGTGGTGAGATAGGTTACATATCGTCGCTGCAGTATGTATATCCTTTTGAGAACGCTGCGTACAACACTCCGAAAGGAAAGGTGTCTGCTCCGTTCAAATCACAGTTCGGATACCACATTGTGAGGGTACTGGACCGTCGTGCGGACCGTGGCGAAGTGAAAGTGGCGCAGATCCTGATACAGACACAGAAGTCGCGCGGTGAAGACGGTATCAAAGATGCACGCAAACGTGCCGACTCTGTAATGGCAATGCTGAAAGGCGGTGCACGTTTCGCTGACCTGGCGGTGAAGTATTCTGACGACAAATTCACTGTCAACGACAGTGGAGTGATGAAGCCATTCACATCGGGCCGCATGGTGCAGGTGTTTGAGGATGCTGCATTCGGCATAAAGAAAGTGGGTGATGTTGCAGGACCGGTTCAGACAGAGTTCGGTTTCCACATCATCAAGTTGCTGGGCAAAAACAGCCTGAAACCATACGACACGCTGTACACCCAACTGAAACGCAAGGTGGAGAATGACGCTCGTGCACAGTCGGCAAAAGATATCTACTTTGAAAAAGTAAAGGCACAGAACGGCTTCAAAGAGAATGCCGAAGCATATAAGGAAGTGTATGAGAAGCTGATGGCGATACCTGACACCGGTGCTGACGCGAAAACGATAAAGCCTGACGATTTCAGGAATATGTCTAAGCCTGTGATGTCAATGGGGGGCAAGTCTTACTCTCAGAGCGATTTTGCAGCGTTCCTGTATAATATGACCCGTGGTAAACTGAACGGTCCTCGCGCCACAACCATCCGCGATGCCTACAGTCTGTTTGTGAACAATATGCTGACGGACTTCCAGGAGCGCAAACTGGTTGAAGAGAATCCTGAATTCAGGCTGTTGATGAATGAGTATAAAGACGGTATCATGCTGTTTGAACTGATGGACCGCAACGTGTGGAGCAAAGCATCAAAAGACAGCGCCGGCCTGAAAGCGTTCTTTGAGACACGCAAGAACAAGTATATGTGGGAAGCAGGGTTTGAAGGCGCGGTTTACAAATTCAAGACCAAGGCTGCATATGATACAGGCATGATCATGATACGCCAGAGGAAGTTTACAGAAGAAGAAATAGCGAAAGCGATCAACTCTGCTGAAAAGCCGGATGCGGTTACAGTTCAGCGCGGCCGTTATGAATTCTCAAGGTTCAAGGAAGCAACCCTTGCCGACCTGCAAGCTGACAACATCAAAGTAATAAACGGAGAAAACGAAACCTACACAGTGGTTGCCGCCAAGCAGGTATTTGCACAACCAGTTGCAAAAACACTTGAAGAAGCACGCGGCTATGTAGTTGCTGAATACCAGGACTTCCTGGAAAAGCAATGGAACGAAAAGATGCGCCAGGACTATCCGGTTAAGGTAAACGAGACTGTATTCAAGTCGATGGTGAAGAAATAGGTTCTTACACACAATAACTAATTAAAAAAGCTCCGTATATACGGAGCTTTTTTATTGTCGGTGAATATCCCGACGAGTCAGATCAAAAAGAAGATCAAACGGCGGCTATAAGTTGCTTTACAGCGGCTACCCACTGCGGCTGAATGTTCATGCACGGAATGTATTCGTAAGTCTGACCACCTGCTTCCATGAAGTTCTCTTTCTCCCTAATGGCAATTTCTTCCAGTGTCTCCAGGCAATCGCTCACAAACGAAGGGCATATCACCAAAAGGTCCTTGATACCCTCGGCAGGTAGCTGACCCATGCGGGCGGTAGTGGCCGGCGTGAGCCATGCACTGCGACCCAGCTTGGACTGGAATGCTACACTGTAGCGTTCTGACGGCAAGCCGAGCTTTGCTGCTACCAGCTTTGTGGTCTCGTAGCACTGATGGCGGTAACAGTATTTATGAGCTTCGGAGTTTACATTGCAACAATCGGCACGGTTAAGGCAGTGGCTGCCCGTGACATCGCTCTTTTTTATGTGGCGCTCCGGAATACTGTGGTAAGAAAACAGAATGTGTGTATTGTTTCCTGAAACGTATGACCTCATGCTCTCTGCAAGTGCATCGATGTAAACAGGGTCGTTGTAGAACGGAGGAACCACCTTTAATGAAAAACGATAGCCCGACTTTGCATGCACCGTTTGGGCGTGCGCCACCGCCGTCTCGTAGCTGGACATGGCATAGTGCGGATATAGTGGCACCAGCACCACTTCTTCCACATCTGGGGCGAGGCGCAGCAGTTCGTCATAAGCCTCCTTCATTGCAGGACGGCCATAGCGCATGGCTATCACAACCGGTTCATCGGTAAGTGGCTGCAATTGCTGCTGCAGCTGACGTGTGATGTGTACTAACGGAGACCCGTCTTTGGTCCAGATGGATTCGTAAGCCTCAGCGGATTTTGGCGCGCGAAACGGGGTGATAATGCCCTTAACCAGAATGGACCTGATAAGGAACGGCGAGTCTATGACCCGTTCGTCCATAAGAAATTCATCCAGATACCTCCTCACGTCCTTTACGGCTGTCGAATCCGGTGATCCGAGGTTCATCAACACTATTCCACGTTTTTTACTATTGCCCATGCCTGATCGTAATTGACTGCAAAGAAACACACTCTTTTGCCTTTCGCAAGCAACAAGCTCCACGGACAACCATCAAAATGACCGCCTTATGACATGCATTTTATGCTACCCTACTCTACTACCAATTTGGTGCGCATGGTCCCCTTTTCGGTACCGATCTCGCATATGTAGAAGCCTGCAGGTACGTTTTCGAGTGTCACGCCCAATTTACCGGCGTTATCCACTATACCACCATTAAGGCTAATAGCACGTCCGTCTGAAGCTATAAGGCGAACAGTAACCTGTGTATTCCTGAAAGTGGCGCCCGGTGTTACGATGGTGAATGCACCACGACACGGGTTGGGAGATACTGTAATGCGCTGCAAAAGCCCCGAGATATGCTTTACTCCCACAAATGGGGTAATATCAGCCTTACCACTTTTCCACATGCCTCGCCCGTAAGTTGCTGCGTATATCTCGTTAGTAGTGTGGTTGATATTGAGATCGGTGACCTGAACACTTGGCAGATTGCTGTTGTAGAGAGCCCAAGAAGTCATCTCCTTTGTTTTGTAGAAAACAGCCACCTCGGTCCCCACATACTTGGTCATAGAGAAAGTGTCAATTGCCATACAATTTACAGGGAGTGCCGGGAGTCCTGTTCCTTCGTTTGTCCACGTGCTGGTAGACAGGTCGTAGCTATAGACCTTTGCTGCAGTAAATCCGCCGAGTGTAACGTAGAATTTCTTTTCATTTTTGGGATCCACTACGATGTCGGAAATGAAGGCAGAGAACGGTACAACTATATCCAGCCATGACGTGCCGCCATTTGTGGTATAGTGAATACGCGAGACACTTCCCGCGTCGCGGACAGCGTAAATATAGTCTGGGTTGGATAAGGAAATGTCGAGAAACTCAATATTTGCCCCCGAACTGAATATGGGCGAAATGGGCTCCCACGATCCACCTCCATCGGTAGTCCTGAAGATCTGCTTGTAACCAATATAAAGAATATTTGGGTTCTCTGGATGCTGAATGTACGGAGTGATCCACGCCCCCGGTGTTGGCAGATCCCCGGTGATGCTATTAAAGTTAGCACCTCCGTCATAGGTAACCCTTACGTGCCCATACTGAGTAGCAGTATAAAAAATATTAGCCGGATCAGCATTGCTGATGAGGCAATGCATGCCGTCGCCGCCTGTAAGGTCGGTATATACTCCGCTTGCTAGTTTCTTCGTTCCATTGTCCTGCGCACCGCCAAGGCAATATGTGGCATCGTTGTGAACGGCGTTTCGATAGAACTGAGTGATGCCAAGCCCGTTGCTAATGTCCTTCCACCTGTTTATGACAGGATTGTATGTTTTGTAAATACCACCATCGCAGCCCAGATAAATGGCCCTATTGAGCGGGTTGTACGCCAACCAATGCTTATCGGCATGTACCACCTGTACACCCGAACCGGTGTTGTACCAGTTGTTACAAATATCCCAGCTTACCCCACCATCGACAGAGTAGAAGTTATTGATGCCACCTATTATTACTTTGTCTGCATCGGTGGGGTCTATGGCAATACACAGATCGTACCAACCTTGCCCCCCGCAATCGGTTGTAGGCAATTCATTTTCGCCGTTAAGCATATTATTGGTACAAGCAACATTGTCAGCTGATACTTCAACAACTGTACCGCCGTAATCGGTGGAACGATAAACGCCACGCAATCCGCTGGAGCTGTTTGACGCGATACCCATGATAACACCGGGAGCCGCGGGAGAAACCGCTATGTTCATGCGCGATGAACCGGAAATAGATGTGATCGGATTCCAGGTAAAGCCACCGTTTGTTGATTTATAAATCTGAGCGCCGCTGGACATGGTTGCCGCGGCATACACCACGGCCGTATCATTGGGGCAATACAATACCTGACGCACATTGAAAGTAGCTGTTCTAAACCACGTGGTGCCACCATCGGAAGATTTGTAGAGGCCGTTTGAGGTACCAAGGATGAGCTTATTTGTGTCTACCGGATTGATGATCAGCGAGCGCGCCATG
Source organism: uncultured Flavipsychrobacter sp. (assembly GCA_964652995.1). GTDB lineage: Bacteria > Bacteroidota > Bacteroidia > Chitinophagales > Chitinophagaceae > Nemorincola. The sequence goes on from CAZZCR010000014.1 coordinate 8,505, forward strand.
CGGAAAGAATCGAGCGTCCATGTTGAGGGGCCGATGTTTGCCCAGTTTGCACCTCCGTCATACGACTTCAATACACCGATGCTGTAGTCAGAACCACCGTTCGCATCACCCGTCACTACATAAACGGTGTTGCCGTTAACCGGATTCACCCTTACATCACTCACACACAGCGACACAAAATTATTGTATAGCGGCGTCCATGAATTGCCACCATTGGTAGTTTTCCATGTGCTGCCGCCCGCGCTGCCCACGTAAATAATGTTGGAGTCGGTGGGATGAAATGCAACCACGTTCACACGCCCGATGCCCGAATAACCGCCGTTTGACTTGTCGGGACCAATAAATGACCAGTTGTCAGTTGCCGTTCCCTTTGCAGCCTTACGGCCTATGCCATTGGAGCGTTTGTATTCTTCCCATGCCTGTGCCGTTCTGAAACCCGGCACCAGATAACCGGCTGAGTCCAGGTGATTTTTCCAGTACCAGCTCCATCGTCCAAAGTGGTACTTTTCATCTTCTTCAATTACACCTCTGGCCCGCTCCACCACGTCCTTCCTGATCTCTTCCTCTCCAACCTGTGCATGATAGGCTTCGACTATCTCGGTGAAAGTGCGCTTCACGTTATCTTTCGGCATCCAGGGCTGTGCCTTCACATTTATAGTACCCAAAACCAGGGCACTGAAAAATACATATTTCTTCATCTTAACTAAAAAATGGGGGTTATGGCATGGCTATTGCCTTCTTTTTAATGATATTTTTTACGCTTGTGGCCGACCATTTGCCGCCGGACTTCACAAACAATGTATTGCGGGCACCTCGAATTACAGAAGAGGGAGCCTTTTCAATAGCGCCTTTCAGGGCTGAGACCATGATCGTATCTCCGGTAGAAACTGACGATTGCGAGTTTCGCTCAACGAAATAATCAATGCCTGCAGGCATGTCGCGGGGGCGCTCCACAACCTTGTGAGCCCTCTCTATTCTGCACTGCACAACATCTCCGGTGCCCTTCCAATAGATAAACTCAGGGGATGTTTTCCCGGTCCACTTGAGGATAAATTTCAGGTCAGTTGCCCCGCTTCCACCCGGCACACCAGAGAGTTTTTCTTGAGAATATGCCTCGATCAGCTTGTGATCGGTTGGTTTGCGGGAAATAGTCTGTGCGCTGCAACCTGCATTGACAAAAACCAAGGGCACAATAAATCTGAATAGGGTTCCTGAGGTCATTACAACAAAGATACTGAATAAATCAACAAATATAACCTCCTCACAATCTATGGTATAGCCAGTTTGAATGATCCTTTAGAAGCTACAATTGAATCGGCGTTAAAATAGAACGTGCCGGACAATACCTTGTTGGAATCGGACTGAATGCTTACAGAACCGGACGTGGCAAAATAGCGATGATTGTCGGCGTAATAGGTGATAGTATTGATCGGCGGATTTACAGGATACTCTTTAAGTCCGCTGTAGCCGGTGAGATTGATATTGAGGGTAGATACCTTGCCATCTTTGGCGTGTGTGGCAATAACCATAAAATTATATGCGCCACTGTCATTAGAAGAATTCTCAACTTTATAGCTGTAAACAGAATCCGTTGCCCATGCTACTCCATTGACAGACATTTTGATGGTGACCAAAGAATCGACACTATTATCGGGTTGCGCACTCCGCACACTTGCGGGTCCCTTTGCCTTCTTGCAGGCAAAAAAGGACATCCCACCCATCAAAATGAAAAAGATCAGTTTTTTCATGACGTTACTTCACTGCAACTATAACGCAAATTACGGCCCGTTATTATATACCTGAATATCAGGGCTGTGCCACAGTGAATTTGCCGTTTGTTACTGCAACACCATCGTCAGTATTGAAAGAGAAGTAGCCGGATACTGTAGTTGTGGTGATCTCTGTAACTGAAACTACCCCACCCGTTGCAATACCCTTGGCCGTACCATGATAGTAAACCGCACCTGCAAAACCCTGAACTATTGAGAAGACACCTGTCTTTTGCTTGAAATTGGATATCGACAGTATGATACGATCATATGGTGCGATACGATCTGATGAGTTGCCGGTAATAACAAGAGTCGTCGAAGTGTCCACCACCTGTGTATCAATAGTAGCCGGAACCACTGTAGACGCTACAAATTTGAATTTGCCCACGTCAGCGGTCATTGAAGGGTTTGCAGTAACAACGTATGGCCTGTTTTTGATGCAGCCAACGAATGTAGTACCCGCCGCAGCAACAAGAAACAATGATACAAGAACTTTCTTCATACTCTTTTATTTCCGCTAAGATAACTCAATTTATTTTTAAAAATCAACTACACCCTATCCACCTCTATCGGGACCATTGGTATTACAGGACACACGTTATAGCTTGAAACAGTGACGCTGTAGAAATAATTAATCAAACGTTTGTTTGATTTTAAACAGTTGTTTAATTTTGCGGAAGAATTACGAAATCAATGGAATTCAACGATAAACAACTGACCATCCTCACCGCAGCCGAAAAACTATTCTCAACAATGGGCTTTGACGGGACCTCAGTGCGGGATATAGCCAATGAGGCCGGTGTGAACGTAGCCATGATCTCCTACTATTTTGGCTCGAAGGAAAAGCTAATGGAGGCCATTTTTGAGCGCAACACCTACAAAATGCGCCTGAAAATGGAAACCATGCTGCAAAATGAAAAGATGTCCAACCACGAAAAGGTAAACATCCTGATAGAGGAATATGTAGAGAAATTCCTGAGCAAACCGCAGTTTCATAGACTGATGCTAAGGGAACAACTTGATGACAAACCGGGCGGTGTGACCGGCATGATCAATGAATTGAAGATGAGAAACTACGGCCAGATCAGGAAACTGATACAGGAAGGGCAGAAAAATGGTGAATTCAGAAAAAACATCGATATAACATTGATGATGGCGACAATGGTTGGGACCGTAAGCCAAATGATCATATCGGAAAGATTTTACCGGACGGCAAACAATCTGGAGGATCTGCCTCAGGAAGAATTTAACATATACATGAGAAAAAAACTAAACAATCATCTCAAGAACCTTTTCAAATTAATACTTACAAATGAAGCGAAGTAGATTGAATATCGCAGGTATTGCCATTGCCGCAGCTCTGTTTCTGGCCGACGGTGCATATGCACAAACTGCTATGCGCCTTTCTCTGGAGCAGGCTATCAGCCTTAGTCTTCAGAATAGCGGAAAACTAAAGATAGCCAATGCCAAGGTGGAGGAAGCCGTTGCTGCGAGCCACGAAGCCCGCGACCACCGACTGCCTGACGTAAAAATGTCGGGGTCGTACCTGAGGCTGAATAACCCCACCGTGGACCTGAAAGAAAAAACAGGAAGCGGCACAGGTGGCGGAGAAGGTATGAAAGTAGAACAGGCTGTATATGGTATGGCAAATGTGAGCATGCCCCTTTTTGCAGGCTTCAAAATAAAACACGGCATAGAGTCGGCCCGCTTTCTGGAGCAGGCTACAAGGCTTGACGCCGAAAAAGACCACGATGACGTGGTACAGAACGCAATAGGTGCGTACTGCAATCTGTATAAAGCCCAAAGATCGGTAGAGCTGGTGAAAGAGACCCTGGAACGCGAAGAACAGCGGGTGAAAGACTTTACCAACCTGGAGAAAAACGGATTGTTGGCCCGCAACGACCTGCTCAAAGCACAGTTGCAGCAGTCGAATGTGGAACTGGCGCTGCTGGAAGCAGAGAGTAACCTTAAAATGACAACGGTGAATATGGCGTTGTTGTTGGGCCTGCCCGAAGGCACCCAGCTGACACCTGACTCAACGGGCTTGGAACCGGTAGCTGACGCCGGCACATTGACCAAGTGGGAGGACGCTGCGTTGGTGCAGCGAAAAGACCGTGCCGCACTGAATGCACGCATAGGTGCCACAAACGCATCTATTATGGCCATGAAGGGCGACTACTACCCGGCACTGGCAATAACCGGCGGCTATATAGCGGCAGATGTACCCAACCTGCTGACACTGACAAATGCGGTGAACCTCGGATTGGGATTACAATACAATCTGGGATCGATATGGAAGACCGGAGCAAAAATTGATGCTGCCAAAGCACGCCTGCGCCAAGCACAGGCTACTGAGGGCATACTTGCAGACCAGATAAGACTGGAGGTGAACAACGCCTATCAGCAGTACCTGCTTAGTCTGAAGAAGATCAGTGTCTATCAGAAATCGGTGGAGCAAACAAACGAGAACTACAGAATAACCAAGAATAAGTATGACAACAACCTGGTGACCACAACCGAATTGCTGGATGCGGACGTAGCTCAGTTACAGGCTAATTTGAACTACGCGTTCTCAAAAGCCGACGCATTGGTTGCCTACAAGAAACTGCAACAGGTAACAGGCATGTTGAAATAATAAGTGACAAAAAACACATCAAACAATCATAACAGAACAATAAAATAAGATCATGAGTAACAAACATAATTCCGAGAACGAAGCACCAAAGAAGGTTAACACCCGTTTCCTTATTATACTCGCTGTATTAGTAATAGGTGGCGGCGGCTTTGGTGTAACAAAGTACCTGCACGCACAGCACCACGAAGAAACTGATGATGCACAGGTAGAGGCCAGCATCAGCCCGGTGATACCACGGGTATCAGGCTATGTAACAGAGGTACGCGTAAAAGATAACCAACTGGTGAAACGCGGAGACACACTTGTAGTGCTGGACAACCGGGCCGAGCTGATACAGGTAGCACAGGCTGAAGCGGCATTAAAAGCGGTAGAAAACAATCTGGGAGTGGCGCAGGCAAGCACCAACGCGTCTCGGGCAACAGTATTCACTTATGAGGCAAACATTGCAACAGCGGACGCGCAGATAGAAGCAGCGAAGGTGACCCTGAAACGTGCCTCTCAAGACTTCGAACGGTATGCCAACCTGATCAAAGACCACTCTATCACCCAACAACAGTTTGAGCAGGCGGAAGCAGCGAAACAATCGGCTGAACGTCAACTACAGGTACTGACGGACATGAAAAATGCGGCCGTCAGGCAGGCAAGTGCTGCAAAATCGCAGAGCAATGCAACGGCCCAGCAAAGCAATGTGGTGAACGCAAACATAGAGCAGAAAAAAGCTGACCTGGAACATGCCAAACTAAATCTTTCCTACACGGTGATCACCGCCCCACAGGACGGACGCGTATCTAAGATCAATGTTCAGCTGGGACAGTTGCTGCAGCAGGGACAATCGCTGTTCAGTGTGGTTCTCGATACAAAGCCATGGATAGTAGCCAACTTCAAAGAAACACAGATCTCGAGGATGCATGCGGGCCAACCGGTAATTGTAAAAGTGGATGCATTTCCCGGACACGAGTTCAAAGCTAAACTGGCTTCTTTTTCTCCTGCAACCGGTTCCCGTTTTGCCCTGCTTCCTCCTGATAACGCTTCAGGCAACTTTGTGAAAGTGGTGCAGCGCCTGCCTGTGAAGATCGAGTTTGGTGAAGGTGATGAGTTTGTGAAAGAACTGCGCCCGGGCATGAACGTGAATGTAGATGTACACATCAACTAAGAAAACAACAGAATGACACAGGAATCTCTTGTAGAATATGGCTCGCGAAGGGTCATAATAACCATCACAGCTATCTTTTGCGCCCTGCTTGAGATCGTGGATACCACTATAGTGAACGTGGCACTCAACGACATGAAGGGCAACATGGGTGCTACCCTGAGCGAAATTGGCTGGGTGATAACCGCTTACGCGATCGGCAACGTGATCATTGTACCAATGACAAGCTGGCTATCGGCACAGTTCGGAAGGCGCAACTATTTCGCGGCCTCCATCATCATCTTCACCGTGTTCTCATTCCTTTGCGGAAATGCAGATTCCATTTGGGAACTCGTATTGTACCGGTTTGCGCAGGGGCTGGGCGGTGGCGCCCTACTTGTAACATCACAAACTATCATCACTGAAAGTTACCCGCCCGAAAAGAGAAGTATGGCCCAGGCTATTTATGGCCTTGGTGTGATCATTGGCCCTACCCTGGGCCCGCCATTGGGCGGATATATTGTGGAGCACTATTCATGGCCCTACATTTTTTACATCAACATTCCCATTGGTATCATAGCAGCCCTCCTTACACTGGAATTTGTACGTAGTCCCAAGTATGCGGAGAAAAAATCGATGAAGGAAGTGGACTGGGCCGGTATAGGGTTGCTTGCTATCTCTGTAGGATCACTGCAATATGTGCTGGAACGCGGACAGGAGGACGATTGGTTCGCCAGTCCGGTCATATCTGTCCTGATAGTGGTAACTGTTTTAGGCTTTCTGTTTTTTGTGTGGCGAGAACTTACAGCAAAAAACCCCATTGTGGAACTGAGGGTATTGAGCAACGGCAACCTGAGGGTGGGCACCATTCTATCCTTCATTCTCGGGTTCGGGCTTTACGGATCAACGTTCATTATTCCATTGTACACACAAAGCACACTTGGCTGGACCGCTCAACAATCGGGAGCGTTGATGATACCCGCCGCTGTCACCACAGCCTTCATGATGCCAATAATTGGTAAGATGCTGCAAAAAGGAGCCAAGCAACAACTGCTGGTGGCCATAGGCATGCTCATCTTCTTCGTCTACAGCTTCTGGGGATATAAGATACTGACACCAGATACCAGCAAAGAGGCGTTCTTCTGGATGCTGATCTTCAGGGGAATTGGTATGGGTATGCTGTTCATACCTATCACCGCACTTTCACTATCTACGTTAAAGGGACAACAGATAGGTCAGGGAGCGTCATTTACGGGTATGATGCGACAACTTGGTGGATCGTTCGGCATTGCACTCATCACAACGTTCATGGCTCATCAGAATACCGTTCACCGCAGCGACCTGGTATCTCACCTTTCGGTGAACGACCCTATGGTGCAGCAACGTATACAGGGCATGCAACGAAACTTCATTGCAAAAGGAATGGCACCCGATGTGGCACTGCAAAGCGCGTACAAGTCTATGGACTACATAGTGATGAAACAGGCATCGGTGATGTCTTATATGGACGTGTTCCTGTATATAGGGCTAATTTTCCTTGTCTGCATCCCGTTTGTACTGATGGTGAAAGCAAAAAAATCCGCTCCGATAGATATGTCAGAGGCAATGCACTAATTAAAAGTTCTTTATTTATACTGTGCGGCTATGATCTTATAGGTGGTGCAGGTTTTTCCTGTCTGGTTGTCAACACAACCTCCACAACCTACAAAACGGGTTTCGCCTGCAGCAAGATTGTCGATGAGTACAGACTTCTTACTCATGCGACCGCCAAATGTCATGATGACATCTACACGGGCCATCAATGACCTGTCGGTAGAGCGGTTAGTGATCCCCAACGACTTCATGCCGTTGGCACAATCTCCCTTGGCGTCCACTATGGCTACCATACGTCCGGCATTACCTTTTATAGTGTCGGTGCGCATCTGCGCCGGGCGTGCCGGTGGCTGCGGTTTCGCCTGCTGTGGCACAGCCTCGCCTGTAGTTACCGATTGTGGCGTCTCGGTTTTCGGCTCTTCCTGTGCTTTGGCAGTAGCGGCGATCAGAATCGAAACTGCAAAAAGTGTAATGACCTTTTTCATATAAACAGCGATTTGATATCAAATCTAATAATTAAATGTCTGATATTATAATCGGAACCAGACAGACAATAAAAGCAGGCTCCTTCCGGAGCCTGCTTTATTTATCGCAACCATTACACCTCTACAAAAACATCTGAAAGACTTCTTTCCTTTACCCGGTGTTCTGTCAGGCTATCCGGGAATACCGCCAAAGAAACTCCCGGCGCACGCCACCAGTCACTTTCCAGCAGTTTGGAGAAATGAATAATACCTGTGATATGGCACCTGCGTTCGGTGCTCACCCACTCTTCTACCCGCTCAAACTGCTCGTGCGGAACATGTAACAGACTTTTGAAACTCACACATACACGCAAACAGAAATCACTACTTAGCTGCACTTCATCGGCCTGTTGCAGCTTTTTATACTCGTACCTGTAATTGTAACGTAGCGCGGAAAGATCGCTTAAAACTGCCGATGCGGTTGGGAACCCTCCCGCACCTTTGCCGTAAAAGAATTGCTTATCTGCCAGATTACTTTCTATTTCTACGCCATTATACTCATTCCTCACGTCATAGAACCTTCCTGATGACCTTTCAAAAGATGGCAGTACGTAGGCAGCCACCTTACCGTCGGATAGCTTACGTGCTGCTGCTACCAACTTCACTCTGTAACCTTTTTCACGTGCATAGGCTATGTCCTCGGCCTGAATGGAAGTGATGCCGGCATGCAAAATAGCTGACGGATGGACAATGACGCCGTAGGCATGAGTAAGAAGAATACTGAGTTTATTTACGGCATCCTGACCAGATATATCGAGTGTAGGATCGGTCTCGGCGAAACCAGCATCCTGAGCTTCTTTGAGCGCATCAGCGAAAGAAACACCCCCTTCAGCCATACGCGTCAGGATGTAATTGGTCGATCCGTTCACTATCCCGCTGATGCTGTGCAGCAGGTCGTTGTCGTAATACTCTTCGAGGTTCCGTATCACCGGTATACTGGCACAACATGCCGCCTCGTACAGGAACGGAGTATCGTAGTGCTTCTGCAACGCGATCAATTCCTCCAGATGTTCCGATATCATTTTCTTACCCGCACTCACTAACGCTTTACCACGCTGCAACGCCTGCTTCGCAATGCGGTAAGCGGCTTCAGGGTCGTTTGTGAGTTCCACGATAACGTTGATATCATCATCGCTTAAAAGGTCTTCAGCTTTAGTGGTAAAGAGGTCAGGGGCTGCACTGCGTGATTTTTCGGGATGCCTGATGCATATCTTTTTGATAGTAGCATTCAACGTTGGTGTTTGGACAAGCACTTCATACAAGGCGGCTCCTACTACACCAAATCCGAACAGTCCTATGGTCAATTGTTTATTGTTGTTTTGTATAGACATTTTGTAAACTTTTTAAAGTGTGAAAACAATTTGTACTTGCTGCTAGAGAGTTGCAAAAGCGTTACCGGCAGCCACCTTCTGTGAGTTGAGTGCAGTGCTGATATCCTGTATCAGGTCATCGGCATCCTCAAGCCCTACGCTCAGCCTGATGAGGCTATCGGCTACACCGGCAGCTTTGCGTTTCTCTTCGGGTATGCTCTTGTGGGTCATTGTTGCGGGATGACAGAGCAGACTCTTTACACCACCCAAGCTCTCTGCCAACTTGAACAGAGATGTAGCGGTCACAACGGTTGTTGCCGCCTCAACTGTATCCACCTTCAATGTGAACGACACCACTCCGCCGAAAAGTCCCTGCTGCTGACGTGCGGCAATATCGTGATTGAGATGGGTCTCCAGCCCCGGATAATAAACTCTGTCAACTTCGGGGTGCTGCTCCAGAAAGCGCGCAACTTTGATAGCGTTTGCTGAGTGTTCCTTAGCTCGTAGATACAGTGTTTCCAGCCCTCTTATCACAAGCCAGCTGTCATGCGGACCGAGGATACCACCACTCGCATTCTGGATGAATTTGATCTTTTCGCCCAGCTCCTTTGTGGCAGTCACTACAAGTCCGGCTATTAGATCGCTGTGACCACCCAGGTACTTGGTGGCACTGTGCACAACAATATCGGCACCCAGGGTTATGGGCTGCTGCAGTGCCGGCGATGCAAAAGTATTGTCTACGCAAAGCAATGCTCCCTGCCTATGGGCTATGGCTGCAATAGCAGCAATGTCGCTGATCTTCAGCGTAGGGTTTGTAGGCGTTTCCAGCCACACAAGCTTTGTCTTATCGGTTATGGCATCAAGTACATTACCGGCGTCTGTTGTGTCCACATACTTCACGCTGATGCCGAACTTGCTGTAAATATGCGTGAACAGTCTGAAAGCGCCTCCATAGATGTCGTCTACTGCAAGTATCTCATCTCCACTTTCCAGTAGCTTTACAACTGCGTCAATAGCGGCCAGTCCGCTTGCAAAGGCGAAACCATTCGCGCCCTGCTCAAGAGCTGCAACTGCGTCCTCCAGTACCTGCCTTGTAGGGTTGTTGCTGCGGGCATAATCAAATCCTTTGTGCACACCGGGTGCATCTTGAACAAATGTGGAAGTTTGGTAAATGGGCACCGATACAGAACCGGTGAGCTTGTCTACAGGAATGCTGTGTATTAGTTTGGTTGAGTTGTTCATCTTCTCTGATCTTTTGGTTTTGGTTAACGATACAGTTCTGCAACCACTTATCAGGAAGGCTTACCGGTAGGGCTTTCACTTCTATTTTTCCGGACAAATAGAAATAAAAAAAGCTCCACCGATAAATCAGAGGAGCTTGAGTATTATGAACCCACATACACAGGTATTCAATCAACTTTGCGTCTGACTTATCTGTCCCTTTTCAGGGATGGAATTAGCACCAGTTCTGACACTGCCGTGTCAGGAGGTTGCTAAGGCTTCATCGGGCCATGACCCTCTGCCTTTCTTGATAAGTGAATTAAAAGAACTGGTGCAAAGGTAAACGTGGTTTTCTCAATTTTCCAAATCAATGTCAAAAAACAGAAAAAAGAAAACACCCAAAACCCTTGCCCAAAGCACATTTCAGGCGACGAAAAAAAGTTATCCGCGAGGTGCATTGTTGGCTGGTGTACCATCATCATCCGGGTCAGGGTCGGTGTCCAGGTCCGTAGAACGACGGAAATTCCTGTCATTCATCTGGTCCTTCCTCAACTCGAATTCGTTGTCGTCAGTTACCTTTTTTTTTTGCCCTGTCACCGAAGACAAGGTTCATTCCTAAATTAAGGTTGGCGTTCCGCGCATCCAGCGGCTTCACCGATGCCCACCAGTTGTCTGCAGCCACATACCACTGCATTCCGGCAAACCTCAGTATAACTGCACCACCCAGATTGAAGGCAGAACCTGAACGCATCGTATAGCTAAGTGCGCCCGTCAGGTGTTTACCTACATTGATGCGGTAAGCAAGCGTCGTAGTAACCACCATCTTTTTGCTGAACTTCTGTGTGCTGAATTGCGCCCCCACATTATGCATGTCGCTGATCTTGTAATTGCCTATAGCATAGATCTCAGCAGGTAAGGTGGTTCTGTACGCATTTGAATTCTTCTCAAACTTGATGAGGTCCTTAACACTGTCCACATACTGGTCTGTAGATATAAAACTACTGTCGCCTGTGCGAAGGTAATTAGACAGGTCAAAACCATCGAAAGTGAATGACTTAGGTCCCACCGTATGGTTGTGAATATTGCTTTTCCAATTAATATAGCCGAGGTTGTTAATGCCTGCAGCTACATCTATTTTTTCGGTGAGGTCATACTTCACACCCAGGTCTATACCGAGACCAGTGTTCTTTGTATTGAAGGCATAGGCAGGGAATTGCATATTGCCCTGTGCACGGTCTGCACTGTCTGCGAGGCCGCTTGTCTGCAGATTCAACTCTGTCATCGCAGTGATCGCGTAGTAATCAGGTTCAGTATATACCTGGAGATAAGACTCTTTTACATTGATATTTGTCTTGCCGAACAACAGCTTGGGACTGGCTCCGAATGTCCATTTTCCAAAATTCTTTGTTCCATGCAACGCATACTCACGATACCATGAAGCGTTGAGACCGAAATTACCGATGTTCAGCGACTGGCCGATATAGGCACCGTTGCCATACCATGCGAACTTAAACAGATCTTTAGGATATGAGAACCTGAAATCGACTCTGTCCTGAACAGAAAAACCGATCGACATATCTTTCAATGCAACATTGGCTGAGAACAAAGAAACATCTGCGCCAAATGCAACAACGTTCCGAGGTTTAAGTTTGTCAATGAAGTCTCCGGGATGTATGCCCATTGTTCCATCCGGATTGGCCTTGAACAGGCTATTGTAGCTGAAACCTGAGTTGTACACGTAAAACGACAGTGAAGACAGCACAGGTACCCCAATAGATATTTTAGCGTCTGACTGGTTGGTGGCATTTACCCACTGCGACTGTTGCAGTTGTGGTAAAAACTTCAACGTATATGGAGTAGTCTGCGCCGCAGCCATCAGGGGCAAAGACAGCAGAGCAGCAGAAATGCATTTTTTCATGTTCTTAGTGATCATAAGTTAGTTTGTTCAACGTTGAGTTTAAACCTGAAAGCAAGCTTTACGATCAGGTTGTTTGACGACTGAATTTTCACAGACCCATTCCCACTAGATTTCAATTCGCCCTTAATTATTGCATGACGAACTTTTTTAGCCATCGCGTTATATTGGTTATGCTCCATGGTAAAAGTGGTAACCTGTGTCTTGCGACCATTCACCTTACCCTGAGCATCAACAGGTGCTTCGCCAATTATGTCAGACACGGTGGGCACCAGTGAATCAACAAAATTGAAGTTCTCGTCGGCGAAGTATAACTGCACTCTTCCATAAAGTGGCAGTGCATTGTCCATCAGCATTTTGAACTCTGCTTTCTGAAGGATACTTGTGTCCTCAGGAAGCGTGAGCCTTGTAGTGTCCTGCAACGTAAATGTGATGATCTTGAACCATGCCGGAAGCTCTGCTTCAGCGGTCAGCGCGATGGCGCTCGAGTCAGTTACAAAACTATACGTACTTGTCACGCCACCGGGATTCACTCTAACACGGCCGTTGTAAATAACATGATTAGGCGCAGGATTGAAAAGATTCTGAACTGCACCATTAGTACTGGCACTATCCATTACGTGCGTCGATACTGACGTCTGACCCGGAGCCGATGCACCGGCCACATTTACATCAGAGATAGAGATGTCCCTGCGTACCCCTGTGGCTGTAACACCATAAAGATTGTCAAACTTCGTAGATACATTAAGTCCGATAGAGTTCTTGAACGAAAGATTGATCTTGGGATCATTGACAAATATGTTAGCGTTCAGTGTATTGTCAAAGACTCCCACGTTAATGGTATCAGCAGGTATCGGAATGTCGTATTGCCCCAGGAAACCGTCAAGGAAGCTGTAGTTGATACCGGTCATTGATATCGATGCAGAGATATTATCTGTAGCGACAATAGTGTTACCCGTACCGGTGATGGATGTCCTCACTTCATATGGCAGGCTATTCTTCGAGGCCCCTCCGTTTGTCATATCGAAGTTGTAGCCGGAAAGATCTATTGAAGCAGTTGAGGAAGTATTCGGCCAGTTGATATTAGTGGTCACCGACAGTGGCACGCCGCCCTTCAACGCTTTCGGGAATGTGATCGTCACCGCCACATTGTGCTGGAAAGTGGAATTAACTGTCAGTGTCAGCAATCCCGTTTTCATATTCAGGTGGGCCAACTGCGCACCGCTTGCATCCGTGTAGGCAAAAGTACCGGTGCGTGTGTCATTCACAGTTCCGGTATATCCTGCTATGGACAATGGAGAAGTCAACGTCAGGTTGCTGGTGCTGTAGTTCTGATCAGGGATCTTGATGTAATCAGACGCCTTTGCATAAAACAGATCGCCTGTATAGTGCAGCGAATACACCCCTTCGGCATCTTCGGTGATATAACTCTTTTCGGGCAACATGTCCCTAAGTGTCATATTCGAATTCAATACCGGCAACGCCCAATCAGGCTGCCAGTTATCAATGGTCAGGTTTTTAAAATCGAGGTCTTTCTTCTTGATGCAGCCTACACCCACGAGTGAAGCCAGCGTCAATACTCCCAGCAATTTTTTCATATGTTCTTAAGTGTTTATGGTTTGCTCTCCTATTTCGCGAAAAATCAGAGGCAACTTTCAGGGTTAAAAATATGACATTATATTGTAGTATCATACATTTTGAGTACAATATTTACGCCCACCGGCTATAAATGAGGCTCAAAAGTTCCATTCAACAACAGATTTTGCTACCAATCATTGGCCGGCCTGTCAGCAACAGAAACGGCTACCTTTTCGGCACAATATTCGTTGAACTGTTCTACGGGAGTGGTAGTGGCGGAAACATCGAACTGAAACAGCTTATTGTCAATGCAGTCAATTGACAATACCCCGTAACGCAGCATCACCTGATCTATCTCTTTCCAGGCAATAAACATACGGCGGGCGGTGACCGGCAAATGAACACCTGAATCATCAACGCGCACCTGCAACTGTTGGCCTGCATCGCGCTCCCAATAGAGCGAAAACACTATAGCTGCAACCAAGACTGTGAAAATAACAATGGGGAACTTCCATTGTTCACTGAAAGAAAGTGCTGCAATAGCCAACGCTACCGCCAGCTCTACGAACCGGAATATTTTGTTGACCGTACGGCCGGTTATCCATTTATTTTTTACTATCGTCGTTGTTATCAAAGCCAGACCACCTGTCAGCAATGCCAGCCCCCAATAGGTTATCTCGAAATTATACACATAAATAATTGCACCTGTGCCCAGAAATGCTAAACCACAGAACAAATGGAGGGCAGTAAGCTGTTGAGGTTTCACCTTGGTGCCCGTGACAGGCAATTCAAATACCATGGGGCAAAAATAGCATATTAAACGGTCACTCTACACAGCCATCAGGCTACATCCCCTCAACGCACTGTGATCGAGCCTGCCAAGGACTTTGAAAGTACCGTCAGCATTGATCACTCCCATATCCTCGGTGGCTATGAAGGCGCAGGAATGCACATTTGCCAGATCCACCACATTTACCGCACCGCTCCCCTGTGGGCGCACATCCAGCGGGTCATTAATATCTCGAACCAGTACCTGCATTGTGGCACTGCACCTGAAAAGTCCTTCGCACTGAGAGTATGCCTGAGAAAGAAGTTCGGTCATACCATACTCTGAATGTACCACGGGCAAATGCCATTGCCGCTTTAATACTTCATGCACCTCATCCCTTGTCATTTCCACCCTACGACCCTTCATACCGCCGGTCTCCATCACAATTGTGTGGCGCAGGTCCATAGGATAGGCCTCTGCAAAATCGAGCAGCGCAAAGGTCACTCCCAATAGCAACGTCTTTTTGCCTGCCGCTTCGTTTCTATGAAGAATGGCTGCAAGCTTGTCCCATTCATTGATGTAAAACCCGCTTCCATCTGCCGCCCCGGCGCCCATCAGGGTACGCGCCATGTACACCAATGAAGCATTCCCACGCTCCAGGTAAGAAGGCAACAATGCCAGTATGGTATAGTCGGCCGGCGACCCATAGAATTCTCTGAATCCGCTCAGCAGACAATCCTCATAAATATGAGCATTGTGTACATAATGCCTTGACGGTACTTCGCCGGTTGTGCCACTGCTTTCAAATATCAGTTCGGCGGTGTCTGCCATCGCGGGTAGACTCACCACCGGTTGTGACTTAAAAAAAGAGATAGGAAAAAAAGGCACCTGACAGATATCCTTAACTTCCAGGGGATCTATCCGTAGCAGGTCGCAGTAACGTCGGTACAGATCGTTGTTTGCATGCTGATACCTGAAAAGCTCCAATGCAGCCATACCAAAATCGGCACGGGCTGCGTTTAGTATATATTCAGAAGAGTTTAACGCTTTATAATCAGGCACTTTTTCTAACTTTGAAACTATGAGTTGTCGTAATGTTATCCTGCTCTTGCTCGCTGTATTACTGTTTTCTTCTTGCGAGAAGAACGAGGTGTCAAAGATACCTCAAATAGTTTTCCTTCAATTCAGCCCCTCAATAATCAAAGCAGGGCGCGACACTGCGTTCATGCAATTCAGCGTAAGAGATGGTGATGCGGACCTTGGTGTAACGCCCGGAGCAAACAAGTACGACATTTACATAAAGGACATGCGTTTCGACTCAGCGAACTTCGTTGGATATCTTTTCCCGGGCATTGACCCCGGTATTCTTGATCCTGCCAAGGGTATAACAGGCACCTGCACTTTTCTGTTTATTCCTCAGTTATTATATCCCCGCACCGACTCCCCCTGGCACTACAAGTTCGACACGGCAAGATTTGAAGTATACATTACGGACCGGGCAGGCAACAGCTCTAACCGAATAGTTACTGATCCACTGGTAATGCAGCGCTAAGCCAGCCCGTTCAGGTAACCAAGGATATGTGCTGCCACTTCTTCGGCCCGATTATAGATCATAATATGCGACCCGCCTTGCACCCAAACATCGGGATGAACCCATGTGGGCCAAATGACCTTATCATCAGTACCGTGAATATGGAAGATACCCGTAGGCGCAACATGATTTTCCCAATGTAGAATGGCATTGACGCACCATTTCACAAAATAAGGATCTCCGGACGCCATCATCTGCCGGAACTCGCTTTTCTCCGCTTCCGTCTCAGCGCCCAGCAGATCCAGTATGAACGGGAACGGTGTCACAAACCACGACTCGGGAATAACGCCCGTGCGGCTGATAGCCTTGAACAAGAAATTGTCGTAACCTATCTCATCAATAGTCTTCGCGCTCGACACCAGTATCACTGTTGCTGCCGGGACCTGCTTTTTGATCTCGGTGGCCAACATGCCACCAAAGGACAGACCGATGATGACGGGAGCAGGCTCCTGCATCGCTGCAAACATCTTCATTGCATAGGACGGCAATGTGTCGGTATCCTCGGCTTTTACCCACGGTACCGGCATCAGGTCATACCCGACTAAATGCAGCCTACCGAAAAAACGATGATCGGCGCCAAGCCCTGTTATGCAATAGATTTTTTTCATCCCGGTGCGGTTTAAATGCGACCTCTACCCCCTGTACTCGCCCCAGATGCCCCTGAGCGTGTCTGAGATCTCACCCAGTGTACAATAGTTCTCCACTGCGTCAATCACCGCCGGCATCAGGTTTTCTGTGCCTAGTGCGCAGTTTTTAACTGCTTCCAAACAAGCCGCCGCCTTTGCGTTGTCACGCCTTGCACGGAGTTTCGCCAGCTTTTCAGACTGTACCTGCCTGATGGAATCATCTATCTTCATCACCGGTGGTGTATTCATCTCGGCAGAAGTGAACTTGTTCACACCCACAATTATCTTGCTGCCATCTTCAATAGCCTTGTTGTATGCATAGGCCGACCTTGCGATCTCGTCCTGCATGAAGTGCTGCTCTATTGCTTTCACAGATCCGCCAATGGCGTCTATGCGCTCTATCAGCTTCCACGCAGCGGCTTCCACCTCATTGGTAAGTGCCTCTACATAATAAGAACCTGCCAGCGGGTCCACAGTTTCTGTTGCTCCACTCTCGAATGCGAGTATCTGCTGAGTACGCAACGCGATAGACGCTGCTTCTTCCGTAGGCAGCGACAATGCTTCGTCATACCCGTTAGTATGCAGAGACTGGGTGCCACCCAAAACAGCCGACAAACCCTGCAATGCGACACGAACTATGTTGTTCTTTGGTTGCTGCGCCGTAAGCGTGCTGCCGCCGGTCTGCGTGTGGAAACGCAACATCTGTGCGCGCGGATCTGTGGCGCCCAACGACTTGGTAATGGTTGCCCACATGCGGCGCGCGGCCCTGAACTTCGCAACCTCCTCAAATATGTTGTTGTGCGCATTGAAGAAGAAAGAAAGGCGCTGTGCGAATACGTTGATGTCAAGCCCCTTGTCGATAGCGGCCTGCAAATAAGCCTTTCCGTTGGCCAGCGTAAACGCCAACTCCTGAACCGCATTGGCACCTGCCTCGCGAATGTGGTATCCTGAGATGGAAATAGTATTCCATTTGGGTACTTCCTTGCTGCAATACTCAAAGATATCCGTGATAATTCGCATTGATGGTGCAGGCGGATATATATAGGTGCCACGCGCAGCGTATTCTTTAAGGATATCGTTCTGAATAGTACCTGAGATCTTCTTTATGTCTGCTCCTTGTTTCTTTGCCAGTGCTATATAGAAAGCGAGCAAAATGAAACCTGTGGCATTGATGGTCATTGACGTGGTGATGTCCGATAACTTTATGCCGTCAAACAACACCTCCATATCTTCAATAGAATCGATGGCCACACCAACCTTTCCTACCTCTCCTTCCGACATAGGATGGTCCGAGTCATAACCTATCTGCGTAGGAAGGTCGAATGCCACCGACAGACCGTTCACACCTTGCCCGAGCAAGAAATGGTAGCGCTTATTCGATTCCTCGGCCGTACTGAACCCGGCGTATTGACGCATGGTCCACAACCTGTCGCGATACATTGCAGCATGCACACCGCGTGTGAAGGGAAATGCACCAGGTTGTTCGTCCATACGAACCGGTTCACAATAAACCTGTTTTATCTCTATACCAGAATCGGTCTTGATGATTTTTTCCATATTTGTTATGATGTAGTTTGCCTTACAAACGGACAAAAAACATTATCCGCCCGCAATGGGGTGTAAATATACAACTACATTCAGGTAGTGAGAAATGTGAGATGTGCCATCAATAAGCCGCATTCACAACTTCGGTAGCCTTTACCTTGGCGGCAGGCACCTTCACCTCAGACATACCCAGCATATGACGCTGTTCTATAGTGTCTATCATGGCCTTCCTTTCGAGATGCTGACCCACCATCACCTTGATGTCCTTGCCTGCCTGGTGGAGAATGTCATTCTTGAGGCGTATTTCCCGTGCCATTCGGCCTATCACAAATACACACAACACCGCTATGGCAGCAAGCGCATAGGTAGCAGCGATAAGTAAAGTAAGATTCGGGCCACCTATTTTACTACGCAGCTCAGGTGTGTAGAAAATCTTATTTAAAAGGCTGAAAGGGTAAATGCGATGCAACAAAGCAGCGAATGCCACACCGCCCAGACTAATTGTGTAACAACTGAACTCAGTAATGATCAGAGTGCCACTGCTGAGCAAACGCTGGGCAGCCGGCCTACGTAACGAGGTGGCGAGAGGATCAAGCATCTCCAGCTGATCATTGATCATTACCCGCTCTTCTCTAAACTCCGCTAACAGGTCATCCTTCAAGGTAGCTAATGACATCCGGGGTACAAATTGGTTAAGACAAAAATAACATGGGGATAATCTCCTAACGTCATCAAAGTATCCACAATGTGTTAGTAACCGCTGCATAAAACACCCAACCACCTGAGACTCATCATCAAACCACCCTTCAAATGCCGTAGATTTGTAACTATGTTAGCTTTTCTCAAGGCACTTTTTACCCCCGCCCCCGCAGTGCCATCCAGCATATACGACTTCCGCATACCTGCGCTGAACGGAGATATCATTGACTTCTCGGCTTTCAAAGGCAAGAAGATATTGATTGTTAACACTGCCTCGCTCTGCGGTCACACGCCTCAGTATGCCGAGCTGGAAGAACTGAGCCAACGGTTTAAGGACAAATTAGTCGTGGTTGGATTTCCCTGCAACAACTTCCTGTTTCAGGAACCCGGCACAGCCAAAATGATATCGGATGTTTGCCACATTAAGTACAGAGTGACATTTCCTATGGCAGCCAAAGTGTCCGTAAAAGGACCACTTACCGCGCCCATTTATCGCTGGCTCACCAACGTACGCTACAACAAGCTGGGCGACAGTGTTGTGAAATGGAACTTTCAGAAGTACCTGATAAATGAAGAAGGACGCCTGATTTGCGTATTCACGCCTGCGGCGTCGCCATTGGCGCCTGAAGTTATCAGCGCTGTTGAAGGATAGTGCTAAACGAATTCTATCACCGTGATCTCAGGCAATATGCCCAGACGACCCGGATAGCCGAGGAAGCCGAATCCGCGATTCACATACAGAGACTGACTACCCTCTTTGTACAGTCCGGCCCACTCGTTATATATATACTGTACCGGACTCCACTTGAACCATTTACTGTCCACACCAAATTGCATACCGTGCGTGTGCCCGCTCAGCATCAAATCCACGTCTTTGTATTTTTCCAGCACCTCTCCGCGCCAATGCGACGGATCGTGTGAGAGCAGTATCTTAAACGGAACATTCTTTTCCTGTAGCCCCTCATACGCCTTGCTCATGTCGCCATACTTGGGAAAATGCGCCTTATTACCCCAGTTCTCTATGCCCACTATCGCTATCTTCTCACCACCACGCTCCAGCACCACGTGCTCGTTCATCAGCAAACGCCACCCCACTTCACCATGTATCCCCTTCAGGCGTTCGAGGTTTGCCTTCTTCGCCTCCCGTGTAGGCCATTCCACATAGTCGCCATAGTCATGGTTACCCAGGGTTGAATAAACGCCCATTGGAGCCTTCAGCCTCGAAAAGATCTCTTTAAACTTGTCATCCACTTCATCGGCAACATTGTTCACAAGGTCACCCGTAAACAATATCACATCTGCGCCCTGATGCATGACACGTTCTATACCCTCTGCCACAGCCTTATGGTCGTCAAAACTGCCGGTATGTATATCTGATATCTGAACGAGCTTGAACCCCTTGAACGCGGCAGGGAGATTATCGAATGACAACTTCATCTTACGCACCCTGTAACGGTAACGGTTGGTGATGCCCGTAGAGAAACCGACCAATGAAACCCCACCAAGCACCAATGCCGCCTGCTTCATAAAAGTGGAACGGTCAATAGTAGTAACAGTGTCTGCTGTGGGTGAATTCTTGCCTGCCATAGATACGATACCCCAGGTGAACAACCTACGCAGGTCGTCCAGCATCATGACGAGCATGATGAGTATTTTCCCTACGAAGAAGCCAAGCACGATAGCTATATACAGGTTCCTGGCCATGTGCGGCAGATTGGCCCAATTGATGGCTCGAAAGAATATAAACCCGGCCCAGCTAAGCACCGTGAAACCAATGTAGGATGAGAACAACACGCCCCGCCACGGCGAGGGAAGATTCCTGACCACGGACCTAATAAGTACAAAACTGTAGTACTCCGCAAGCGCTACAACCAACAAAATGATCAGAAAACGATAAGCCATATAAGATGAAAGGTCAAAGGTCTACTGACCCGGAATGACGATTGTAACAGCAGCGTAAAATAAATGTGTATCTCTAAAATTTAAGGAATTCTTCCACCTGCGTCTGCATCAGCTTTTCTGTACCCGACTTCAGCAGATTACCATTACTGTCTACTTCCTCCCCTATCTTGGACAACAGCATTTTATTGTACAGCACGTTTATTTTCAGATAATTCAGGATCGCCGTCATGTGCTCCAGCCCTCTCAGGTTACCTGCACGCCCGTCAGAAAGGCCAACTAGAGCAGCCTTCTTATACCACCAACACTTCTTCACATCGCTGTTATCCATCAGCATCTTCAGTATTCCCGGAAAGCTGGCATTGTACTCAGGCATCACAAACAGGAACTTGGTGGTAGGTATCAAAAGCGTGCTTTCTATTTCAAGCATATCGGCGCCTCGTTCCCACACCTGCTTACCTTCAAGCGAAAGCAAATGCACCTCTGCTCCGGCATCCTGCAACATCTTGTAGTAGATCTTCGCTGTTTTAAGCGTCATACTTCCATGCCTGTTGGTTCCCGCAATTATCGTTATCATCAGTAGTTTATCAACTGTATTTTAGAGGTCAAAGATGGATACATTTTCCCGATTTGAAAATACACGAACACAATCGCAGCCCGCATTTCTTCCTATTCACACATAACAAAATCCTATCCTAAAAAAAATGTACTGCTTACCTGAAATCAGAAACCACCCTGTTGGGTGGTTTCTGATTTTTTATCAATCCTATTTTTCAATTACATATACATCTTCCCCGTCCAGCTTCATCCGATAATGCTCTCTGGCATACTTCTCAAGCATCGCCGGATCATTGAGCTGTCCCGTGGCATTGGTGATGAGCGCATTTTTTTCGGCATACATCCTGTCTATCTCCTGGTGCAAATAACCAATATTCTCCTTGGTATCTTCCAGTTCTTTTTGCCGCTCTTTCTGCGTCATCCAGTCATTCTGATCAAAAAAAAGTATCCATGCCGCGAATAAAAACGAGGCAATAAAGTACTTGTTCGTTATGACCTTTGTGACCTTATTCATACCCAATATTACACCTACATTACGGAAAGTGCGCAACTAACTTATCAACATATTCACACCATCAGGTGTTACATGGATCACTTGCCGAATTTCAGCATTTTGCCAGGATAGTACGCGGTATCCTTCAGTTCCTGCTCTATACGCAACAACTGATTGTACTTCGCCATACGATCACTACGGCTGGCTGATCCGGTCTTGATCTGACCACAGTTCAGCGCCACCGCCAGATCGGCAATAGTAGCATCCTCTGTTTCACCGCTCCTGTGACTCATGATAGTATTGTAACGATTATGTTGCGCCATCGTCACCGCGTCGATCGTCTCGCTCAATGTACCGATCTGGTTCACTTTCACCAGCAGACCGTTCGCAATATTCTCCTTGATACCTTTCTCAAGGCGGGTAACATTGGTCACAAACAGGTCGTCGCCCACCAGCTGCACTTTGTCGCCAAGCGCTTCTGTAAGCTTCTTCCAGCCCTTCCAATCATCTTCGGCCATACCGTCCTCAATGCTCACTATCGGGTATTTCTTGCACCACTTCACCCAATATTCCACCAGCTCGTCGCTGCTCATTTTCTTGCCATCGCTCTTATGGAAGTGGTATTTTTTGTCTTTTTCGTTCCACAACTCACTGTTGGCCGCATCCATGGCGATACCAACCTGTACGCCCGGCTTGTAACCCGCCTTTTCAATGGCTTTCAATACAGTCTCGATAGCCTCTTCATTGCTCTGAATGTTTGGCGCGAAACCACCCTCATCACCCACGTTGGTGCTGTATCCTTTGTCCTTCAATACCGTTTTCAGAGAATGGAATATCTCCACACCCCAACGAAGACCCTCACTGAAAGAAGAAGCGCCTATCGGCATCACCATGAATTCCTGAAAATCTATCTTGTTGTCAGCGTGTGCACCTCCATTCAATATGTTCATCATCGGCACAGGAAGTGTACGCGCGTTTGAACCACCTATGTAGCGGTACAATGGCAGACCCGACACCTGAGCAGCAGCCTTCGCAGCAGCCATACTCACGGCCAGCATAGCATTGGCACCCAGTTTCGCCTTGTTGGCAGTGCCGTCAATGTCCAGCATTAGTTTATCAATTGTGCGCTGGTCAGTTACATCTACACCATACAATTCTTCAGCGATCACGTCGTTCACGTTACTTACCGCTTTCAGCACACCCTTACCAAGATATTTCTTCTTGTCGCCGTCGCGCAGTTCCACCGCTTCATGTTTACCGGTGCTGGCTCCGCTCGGCACAGCTGCACGCCCCATAATCCCATCGCTGGTATGAACATCTGCTTCTACTGTAGGATTCCCCCTGCTGTCAAGCACCTGGCGGGCAACAATGTCTGTAATGAAACTCATGTGTATGATTTTTTGGTTTTGTGGTGCAAAAATATAGGTTAAAACCTAAAGTTCACGTGATTTAAGACAGCCTTTCAGGATTTAGTTACCTTCCCCCTTTATTGCCAGCACAGCTCAGGCCCGATGGTCACAACTTTCTCCTGTAGTATATTATTGGCATCGTCATGCAGCCGCACCTTGTATGTACCGGCAGGATCCCGCACGGTTGCCAGCTCCACTACAACAGTAGTTCCCTTACTATCGGTCACAAAGTCGTTCTCCACACTCTTATACTTCGTCCCGTCGGCACGGTATACTGAGACATATACGTTCCGGTACCCCTGATCGTGCCGCCACGACATGCTCGCGAGTATCCGTGCATCGCCCTGACGCACCATGGGCGCCCGGCCACTCGTATTCAACTGAAAATTGATATAGTACTTCGGCACCTCCATTTTCAGCCTTTTAGATAAGTAGGCAATAAATTCCTCCGACTGCAGCGGCTGCGAAGGGTCATATACCGAACGCAACGGATGACGATTTGTGAACATCCAAACCACATTCTGCACCAGGGCCTTTGAGATATTATTCTTTTTAGCGTATTTCAAAACACTCACCAACGAGGTGTCCAGCTGGCGGGCATATTTATATTCCATACCTCTGACGGGACAATTTTTAGGAGCATTGCCGCAGAACGCAGGTATCAGCACAGAACGCTCCTCACAGGCATTAAGAACAATAACATCTTCGCCCATCAACACCAACGGCTGTCGCGTGGAGTCGGGCGAATCAAACAGAAGACCCGATTCGGTAGTGATACTCAAAGTATCCTCACCCAGATTGGCCACCGACAACTGCATGGCATTTTCGCCCGTGGTACCCGTTGCTACCGCCCGCGCCCTGACGAACTTTTTGAAGATCGCCGTTCGCAAAGTCATTTTCTTAGTCTTGGCGAAAGTCTCACCGCCCAACACCAGCAATAGAAGTAATGCAAGCAAACTCGTTTTCCGGATCGATGTCATAAGCAGATTGCTTTTTAACTAATGATATAAAAATAACAATATTTCGATGATACAACGAACAACAGCGCAGCAGTATTTTAAGGTAAATGTTAATATTTTCTATACTTCAACAACATTTCGTTGATAATTAACGAAATCTGTTAAAAGACAATTTACTGACAGCAAATACCCTATCAGCTTTATTTCTAAGTACGCAATGCCTTAACTTTGCGCCGTACCAAAAGATCCCAAACGGGATGAAAAAGACTCAGATAGTATTATTGGTGTTGATCATGGCTGCGATAGCTGTGTTGATCAGCGTTTTTGGCGACTTCAGTTCTTACGAAACATTCGCGTCGGCCGCTAAAGAACCTAAAAAAAGCTACTATATAATCGGGTATCTTGATACCACACAGGGCATGCACTATGACCCGAAGGTGGATGCAAACCACTTCACCTTCTTTGCCAAAGACAAGGCGGGCATAAAAAACAAGGTGATCTTCAATGGCGAAAAACCAAGAGATATCGAAAAATCAGAACAGATCGTGATGATGGGATACATGGATGGTGATACTTTTCATTGCTCCAAGATCCAGATGAAGTGCCCGTCGAAGTACAAAAAAGACCAAGTGGCGGTTGGCAACCAAGGATAACCGCTTCTGAACACTTATCACCCTGACTCATTTTCTTAAACAAGCAACAACGAATAGATGAACACTACGCAATTTGCAGGAGAGCATCTTTGGCCCGGGCAACTGGGTCATTTTTTTGTGATAGTATCTTTTGTGGCTGCGCTCTTCAGTGCATTCAGCTATTTTAAAGCTGCCCGCACCGAGACAGACCTCACAGTTACACGCACCTGGACAATGCTGGGGCGCACAGGTTTTATCTCACACTTTTTGTCTGTAATCGGCATATTCGTTGCCCTGTATTATATAATCACGCGCCACCTGTTCGAGTACCACTATGCATGGGAACACTCTTCCTACGACATGCCATCAGAATATCTGCTATCATGTTTCTGGGAGGGGCAGCAAGGCAGTTTCATGTTGTGGACCTTCTGGCATGCAATTCTCGGCCTCATAGTGATGCGCACTTCGAAGTCGCTTGAATCCCGCACCATGGCCATCATAGCGCTGGTGCAGGTGATCCTCACAACCATGATCATGGGTATCTATTTTGGTGTAGACGTCAAAATAGGCAGTACACCGTTTATGCTGCTGCGCCACGCCATGCAGAACGCGCCCATCTTCTCTTCGCCAGAGTACATGGACTTCATCAAAGATGGTAACGGACTGAATGTACTGCTCCAGAACTACTGGATGGTGATACACCCACCCGTACTTTTCCTTGGTTTCGCCCTCACGCTTATTCCTTTCGCCTATGTTATTGCCGCCCTGTGGAAAGGCGATTATGAGTCTTTCGTAAAACCCACACTTGCCTGGTCGCTTGCCGCCGGTGGTATATTGGGGCTTGGCATCATGATGGGTGGCGCCTGGGCATATGAATCGCTGAACTTTGGCGGTTACTGGGCATGGGACCCCGTTGAGAACGCTTCTCTTGTTCCATGGCTCACCCTGATAGGCGGCCTGCATACACTGCTGGTTTATCGCAGCACCAAGCGTGCACTCAGCATTACTTTCGTTTTCCTTCTGCTCACCCACCTACTGGTGTGGTACTCAACATTCCTGACCCGCACGGGCATACTGGGTAAAACATCGGTACACGCCTTTACGGGCGATGGCACGGCCCTCACCTACCACCTGCTCATCGTTATCGGTATCTTGCTGCTGCTGTCATTGGTGCTGCTTATTGTCCGCTGGAAAAAGATGCCACGCATCAAGACGGAGGAAGAAACACTCTCCCGCGAGTTCTGGATGTTTATCGGAGCCATTGTCCTTTTCCTTGCGTCCGTACAGATCGCTATTACCACCTCTATTCCTGTATGGGCACCGCTGGCCAAGTGGATATCAGGCAAGGACTTCGCCCCGCCTACAGATGTAATGACGCATTACAACAGCATCCAGGTTTGGGTAGCAATCATTACAGGTATGCTGTCTGCCGGTGTTTTGTTCATGAAATACAAGAACACACCCGCAAAGGCACTGGGCATAAAAATGGGTATTATCGCTGCTGTTTCGGGCGTGTTTACCGCACTCATAGCACTCGGTCAGGACATCACAGCATGGCAATATGTGCTGATGCTGTTTACCGCATGTTTTGGCATTGTGGCCACAATCTATTACGGCATCGCTATTCAAAAAGGCAAATTCAAAAAGCTGGGAGCTTCGGTCTCCCACTTCGGCTTTGCCACAATATTGCTCGGTATCCTCCTCTCTTCCTACAACAAACACGCTATCTCGCTCAACACCACAGGCATGTCTTTCAATCTGCAGAAGGGCACTGAAAGCGAGACCATAAAGGAAAACATGGAGAACATGATAATGTTCCGCGGCATCCCTGTAGCAATGGGCCCTTACTTCGCTACCTACATCGGCGATAGTTCGGTTGCCGGCAAAGATAAACGCGTGTATTACAAGGTAGCTTTTGAAAAGCGCGACTCAGTCTCTAAAAAGGTTTCAGAGCGCTTTATGTTGTATCCCGACGCGTTCATCAATCCCAAGGGACAGCAGGGATTCAGCGCCAACCCTTCTACCAAACACTATTGGGACAGGGATATCTTCACGTACATTAACGGCGCAACCGACAAGAGCAAAGCTGACACCAGCGGTTACTACCCGCATACAGTTAACAAACCCGGTGATTCTATCTTCCTAGCCAATGGCTACATGATATTCAAAGGCTTCAGCAACGAGATAAACGACAGCCGCTACCAACCCAAAGAAGGTGATCTGGCAGTAAAGGCGCGACTGGAAGTATATGACATGCAGGGTTTGAAGAAAGAGATCGCACCACTATACATTCTGCGTGACAAACAATACATTGTGCAGGTCGACGATACGGTGAGCGACCTTGGCCTGTATGCCCGTTTTGCTGCGCTGAATGTTCATTCCAAAGATTCCGCTTCGCTTGATATCCTTGTCCGGCAGACCAACCCGATGGACGACTTCATCGTTCTGAAGGCCCTGGTGTTCCCATACATCAACGTACTATGGATCGGTATTGTAGTGCTGGTCTTTGGCTTCTTCATCAGCGTGGGAGATGTTATTTCCCGTAAAACTCGTACCACCGGCGGCGAATAATAGTACAGGTCATTTTCCTATCTTAGCGTTCACCCCTTTTTTTAGCTAAATGCTGAATGCTGACAATATGACAACCAACAATAGCCGATTCACGTCTGCTGCATGGCGATGGATGTTTATTGGTATAATTGGAATTGCCTGTTTCATTGCTTTCTACCCATCCCTTTCGGGTGCAATACTTGAATGGGGCGACCGGAATACTATCACCGATAATCCGCTGCTCAACGGTCCGTTCAGTCTTGCTGCCGTCTTTTCAACAGCTGTCAATGGGGCATATCAACCGCTTTACCTGTTGCTGCTAAAAGTGCAGCAGCTGTTTGGGGCTTCGGTCGATAACCCCTTACCCTTCCATCTTTCCAATCTCATCCTGCACACGCTTACGTCTGTCAGTATCTTCTTGCTGTTCGGCAAATTGGGCATGCGTGCAGCAATAGCATTCGCATGCGCCTTGCTTTTCGCCGTTCATACGTTGCACGTAGGTACCGTGGGGTGGATCAGCGCCGGAGGCATTGTACTTTGCGCACTTCTTTCGGTGCTATCGGTCATTGCTTATGTGCATTATGTACAAACGACCTCCCGAACATGGCTTTACGCGGCGTTAACCCTATTTGTGTTGGCAACGTTGTCTGGCACGCAGGCATTGGTACTACCGCTGGTGTTGCTGGCAACAGACTATCTAATGGGTAGGGAATGGTCTTCTCAAAAGATCATGGTCAATGAAAAAATAGCCTGGTGGATCATTTCAGCAATTACAGCCATCGGAAAGCTATTTTACTACTCGCGCATTCACCCCCACGACTCTGCCGGCTATCAGCACTCTCTGCTCGAAAGGATGGCGTTTGGTGCAACTAATTTCCTTAAATGGCCTGCAAAGGTCATCTGGCCCTATCCACTCAGCTACCACTATCTCCCTGCATCTCCGGCACCTTCGATCGTATACATTTCCCTCTTTACTGCACCTGTATTAATGCTACTTGCCGTCAGATACACGGCTAAACAGAACAAAAGATCTCTGGTGTGGGGGCTGTTAGTTTACGCAATTCTCATTTTACCCGGCCTTGGCATCTTCCCTACAACAGATTCCTTCTTCGCCGATACGCACGCATACCTTGCTATTGCTGGACTTGTATTCGCAGCAGGAACAATAACGGAACGATTTATCGATAGCAAGCGGACAATGGCACCTATAGTCGCCACAGCTACAGGTCTTGTCAGCATCCTGTTTTCTATCCTTTCATGGCAGCATAGCGGCAATTGGCAATCTATGGAAAAGCTTTTCGCGCACCATATCAACTCATTTCCCGATTCTTATTTCGGATACGACCAGGCTGGTCAGTACCACCTGAAGGAAGCGTTTAAGGTTGAAGGGAATGACGCTGCCCGTTTACAACACCTCATAAGCGCGAAAGAATATTTTACTGACGCTATCCGCATCGACTCAATTAACGGCCGCCTCAACCCGGTAGTAAGTTCCGACCTGTTACAAAGTGCGGGCGTTGTGTGCGGACTCACCGGCGAACCGCTCGAAGCTGTTCGCTATTTCTCCTCCGCCATCGGCCTGACACCCCAAAACCCGGAAGCATTGAAAAACCGCGGCTACCAATACTTCCTCACCAAACAATTCGTATTGGCCATTGCCGATTACTCCGCCGCAATCAACCTCAAACCACAGGAGAGTGATCTCTATTACATGCGGGCCAACTGTAACTATGCCAAGGGAAACCTTAAAGATGCCCACACAGACCTCGATAAGGCCATTTCGCTCGGCACTACCGACCCCAATTGTTTCATTGCGATGGCTGTGGTATACCGGGCACAGGGTGACACTGCCGCTGCGATAAACTTCGCGGTTAAAGCCCGTGAGCTGGGTGCGAACGTTCCCGACGAATACCTGCATTGAACCGCCCGTCTACAAACGATTGCTCCATTGCCACTTATTTTATAATTTTGGCCACTCATTCGTTTCACTAAATAACACGCACATGCCTTCTTTCGACATCGCAAGCAAAGTAGACCTTCAGACTCTTGACAATGCAGTGAACATTGCGAAAAAAGAGATCGATAACCGTTTCGACTTTAAAGGAACACACGTTTCCTTCGAGCTGAATAAGAAAGACATGACCATTGCCATAGAAGTTGAGAGCGACATGAAACTGAAACAGCTGGAAGATGTGTTGCTCACCAAGGCTATGCGTCAGGGTCTTGAATCCAATTGTTTCGATATGACAAAGGAACACACTGCATCAGGCAAATATATCCGTAAGACAATAGCGATAAAGAACGGGATCGATCGCGATAACGCCAAAAAAATAGTAAAACTTATCAAAGACAGCGGACTCAAGGTTCAGGCTGCCATCATGGACGACATCATCCGTATAACCGGTAAAAAGATCGATGACCTTCAGGATGTGATACAACTTTGCCGCAGTTCAAACCTAGACCTGCCCCTGCAGTACATAAACATGAAGGCGTAACTGATCGGTTGCCTTAATAACCATACTTTTCTTTCCAGCACTGCCGCAGATACTCTCTCAGGCGCGCCTCACTCGCGTTATTGCCGGGGTCATAGAGTTTTGCACCCTTTATGGCATCAGGCATAAATTCCTGATCCACAAAGTTGCCCGGAAAGTCGTGCGAGTATTGGTAGCCCTTGCCATAATCCAGCTTTATCATTAGGCCGGTAGGCGCATTTCTTATGGGCAACGGAACAGGAAGATCTCCGGTCTTTTCTACCAGTTGCTGCGCACGGTTGATAGCCATATAGGCCGCATTACTTTTAGCTGACGACGCCAGATACGTTACCGTCTGAGCGAGTGTGATCCTGCATTCCGGATATCCGATCATTTCCACGGCCTGAAAACAGGACGTAGCCAGCAGCAACGCATTGGGATTGGCATTACCAATATCCTCACTCGCCAATATAACCAACCGCCGTGCAATGAATTTAGGGTCTTCCCCACCCTCTATCATCCTTGCCAGGTAGTACACTGCCGCATTGGGGTCACTTCCTCTTATCGACTTTATAAACGCTGAGATAATGTCGTAATGCTGCTCCCCGGTCTTATCATACAAGGCCATTTTCTTTTGCACAATCTCTTGCACCACTTTGTTGTTGAGCTCATGCGCGCCTTCAGGCAGCGATCCCACTACAAGCTCAGTAAGATTCAGCAGTTTCCTCGCATCGCCACCACTCAGTTGCATCAAGGCTTCCCATTCTGTTATAACGATCTCTTTGTTACGCAACCACTCGTCTTTCTGCATAGCCTGCTGCACCAATGCCATCATGTGATCGTCAGTAAGCGGCTGCAACACATATACCTGACACCGGCTCAGCAAGGCACTTATCACTTCAAATGAAGGATTCTCCGTGGTTGCGCCTATCAGGGTGATAATGCCCTTCTCTACCGCCCCCAACAAACTGTCTTGCTGCGCCTTGTTGAAACGGTGTATCTCGTCTATGAACAACAATGCATGCCCTGCTTTCCTGGCCTGCTCTATCACCTGCCTCACTTCCTTTACCCCACTGTCTATGGCACTCAGCGTAAAGAACAACATGTTCAGCGAAGAAGCGATGATCTGCGCCAGCGTAGTCTTCCCCACTCCGGGTGGCCCCCAGAATATCATGGACCTCGCCTGACCACTTTTTATCATCTGCTCCAGCACGCGCCCCGGCCCCACCAGATGCTCCTGCCCTATCAGGTCTTCCAGCTTCACCGGACGGACCCGCTCGGCGAGTGGTATATTCATATCAGCCATATTTTGTGAATTGTTTATCTATTTTCTGCCTAAATTAGCCGCTATGTTAGTGAGGATACTCCTGTTTACGGCTTTGTCATTGGCGCCCCACGCATTGCATGCACAACGAGCCGCCAAATCTACACAAAATCCCCCCCTCTCCAATGTAGACCACAAACAACCCGGCACACCTATGCCGTCGTTTATCTTTATGGCCTACCAGGATACTACCGGCGGGGCAACCACTGTAACAGGAAGAAAAAACAAGAAGAAAAAAAGGTTTCAGGCTCCTGAAGATCCTCGCTATACACTCATGACAGACAAAGACCTGGCAAGTGATGGCAACCTGTTTGTTATGCTGTTTAATCCTACCTGCTCGCACTGCGAGGACATGACAGTGATCTTCGAAAAGAATGCCGAAGCCTTCAAGTCGTCAAAACTGTTGCTGCTGGCTGCAAAACCTATGACCCCCTACATCCCCGATTTCGCAGAAAGGCACAACATTGCAAAATACAAGTCAATGTATATAGGATGGGACTCTTCAGGCCTGGTGGAAGACATGTTCCTCTACCAACAACTGCCCCAGATCAACATTTTTGACAACGAAAGGAAACTGATAAAGATATTTTCAGGCGAGATGCCCGCCGATACGATCAGGAAATTCATCAACTGATCTTTTCTAAAAAAAGAGAAAAAACCCTTTATCCCTCCCGAAGGTAGAGATATCAGGTTTCAATTACTTGTGGGATAAGCTTGATAAAAGGCAATTATGCCAGTCCTACTCCTTTGGTCTTCACATACTCGCGGATCTTTCTGCAGTAGTCAAAATAACCGGTCTGCATACGGAACCAGAAGGTAGTAATGGTGAACAGAAACACTCCCAAAATGGTGAATGAAATGATCTTGTCACCGCTGGTGAAAAACAATGCTGTTGCCGCCGTAAGAAGGAATCCTGAAAATATCAGGATCAACTGTGGACCACCTGCATCCAATTTCCTCATTGAAGTTTTGATCACCACCTTGGTTTTCCCGCTGTCATCTTTAAAATCAAGCTCAGTAATGGGCAGAGTTTTGATCTCTGTCTCTTGCTCGGCATGCGGAATGATATTGATACCATAATCCATTTCCACCACCTCAAAATCAAGGTTATGGATCTTCACATGTTTGCCCACCAATCTGTTCTTGATCTCATCCTTTGAGATCGGAGTAGAGAATTCGTGCGTTCTTGTAAAAAACATAGGCTGTGTTTTTAATTGTTAGAACTAATTTTAATAAAATTACTGACAAACCTTTACATTCCAAATAATACTGATAAAAAAAACCGTGCAACCAAAATCGTGCCAATTTTTTAATTAACATTTCGGTAACTAAAATGAAGAAATAACAACTAATATAACACCTTTATATAATAAATAATTTCAATTGAAAAATACCGGAAAAATAGTCGCAATATCATCCGAAAACCACAACTGCGTTGATTTTGAGAAGTACGTTGAATCAAATTTTGATCCATGCTATTGGACAAGTTACATTTTAGTTATTATTTGATACTTAATATTATTTCATTAACTTTTAATTTTACTATTTTTTATTTTTTTATAATTAAAATTAATCTGGAATAGCATCAGATATTAAATTACAACACAAAATACATTGTATTATTTTCAATAATACAGATCATATGATTATTAACCGCAAATTAATTGGCACAATTTTTGCAGGATGATATCATTCAGTCAATTGTCACAATTTTGTTTACAAATTAGAAGTACATACATTTACTAAATACAACCAGAAAAAGAGATCTCAAACCAAAAAACCAAAAAAAAATGAAGAAGAAATTTCTACTTTTTTCCCTTTCTGCCGTAACACTTGCTACCGTGTTATCAAGCCATTCCGGGGGACATGCCGCCTCAGGGTCAACAAATAACCGCACCGGTGCCAAATCATCCACAGCTAACTGCTCGTCAGGAGGCTGCCATGGCACATCCGGCACTACAACGGCTATCATCAGAATCGATTCGACTGGTGGCGTTCCGGTATCGAAATACACGGCAGGCAAGGTATACACGGTACATGTTGTGGGTAAACACACCGCAAATACACGCTTCGGATTCCAGTTTGCAGCTGTCTCAGGCACTGGAGCGGCACAGGTTAATGCAGGCACATTCTCTGCTCTTCCTACAAGCGTTGCGCAGGAAACAGCCAGTGGCCTCAATATTATTGAACACTCGTCTGTTATCAGCGCTACAAGCCCAGCCGACTCGTTCATGAAGTCATTTACATGGACCGCGCCGGCAACCGGCGTTGGCACTGTGACAATGTACCTTACCGTAAATGCTGTTGATGGCAATGGCGGTGCAAGCCCTGCCGATGGCTCTGGCAACGTGTCTGTTTCACTCCCGCTCTACACTCCGCCAACAACATCAGTGGCATCGGTTACAGAACAAACAAACATTTCAGCATTCCCTAACCCTGTTATGGATGAACTGCACCTGCAGTTGAACGAGACTTTCGCTACTTCAACAGTAAGCGTATTCGATATCACAGGTCGCAACATCATGAACACCGTTGTAGCTCCCAACGCCGCAGGAAGCACCACACTTAATACTACAAGCTGGGTATCGGGTCTGTACAAAATAGTTGTAGCTAACGCCAACGGTTCAAACACAATTTCTGTTGTGAAGCAATAATCGCTTGTCACATCATAAAAAAGGGAAAGGCGCTCTGGTAGCGCCTTTCCCTTTTTATTTCAATAGAATATCACGCTACTTCATCACCACCTGCACCGTCTTCCGCGTCTGCTGCCGAAGCAATATTTCTTTATCCTTCGTAAGGTCAAAGATCACCTCAGGCGTAAAATGGCGCACCGTCAGTATGTTCACGTTCTCATTCACCGATACCTTGTAATCCTTACCCAGTACCTGCTTCAGGGCCATTACCTTGTCTTCCCTATTATCAATACATGCCACAAAACTGATGGCCGCGTTCTGTATCAGATTGATCTTTACTTTCAGGCTATGGAAGATCCCATATATCTTACTGAGGTTATCTTCCGTTATAAAAGAAAAATCCCTTGTCGTCACCTGCACCAGTATCTGCTTGTCCTTTAGTACTATAAGTGGCGGATAGTGCGCGTCGCTCACATCAGCCTTTATCACAGACCCCTCCAACTCTTTATCGAGGAAGCACTTCACATACAACGGGATATTGTTATTGTGCAGCGGCTTGATGGTCTTGGGGTGAATGATCTGTGCGCCATAGAACGCCATTTCTATGACCTCAGCATAAGATATCGCGTCTATCTTCACCGTATCCGGAAACAGCTTCGGGTCTGCGTTACGGAAACCATTCACATCCTTCCATATCGTCACGCTCTCCATTTTCAACATGGCAGCCATTATTGCCGCGGTATAGTCTGACCCTTCTCTTCCCAGTGTCACAGAACTTCCGTAGCCTGTAGAGCCTATGAAGCCCTGCACCACTACTACCTTATTGTGCTTCAACTGACGACCAATGATAGCCTCGGCCTCAAGCTTGGTATGGTTCCAGTCCACTACTGCATCTCTGTAGGTATCGTCGGTACGTACCACCTTGCGTATATCTGTCCACTCGGTCTTTATACCATGCTGCAGCAACAGACAATACAACAAACGCGATGAGAACAACTCACCCATACAAACTACCTGGTCGTAAGAGAAATCATAACTGCTGCCATCGGCATCTTTTATTGCCCGTTCAAACTCATCAAACAAAGGCTGCAGTAACTCCTGCGCCTTCGCATAATACTCGTCGTTAAGCAATGCGCGTGCATAGTCAAGGTGCTGCTGCTGCAACTGTTTGGCCAATGCCAGCGCACCGTCATCATCGCCCTTATAGGCATGATTCACGATCACCTCAAGAGCATTAGTGGTCTTGCCCAGCGCCGACAATACAATGAGTAGCGGCTGATCTTCACCGGTAATAATAGGCAATAAGGCAGTCATCCTGCCGGCGTCTGCAATAGACGCACCTCCGAACTTATAAACTTTCATAAAGGGCGCAAAGATATGGAAAACACAAATTCTAAAAATTTAACGGCCGGTGACTATTTCATCACCGGCCGTTTATATGTATATGGTTGTATGAATTACTACTTATGGGCCGGCTATATCACCTTCTTGCCCTTCATCGCGTCTTTCAGCGCACCTTCCATCACACGCTCAGCATATGGCCTCGACACCTCATTCAGGCTTTCGGTCTCATGCTGGATCTTGTCTTTATCTTTTGCAGCAATGGCATCCCGCAGCAACTGCATGTGCGCCCTTGTTGTAGCCGCTTCCTCCTCGGTGAGGTCAGCACGGTATTTCTCTATAAACCGTTCAGTAGTGTCCAGCATCTGCTGCGCTTCAGTGGTTGCCTCCACCAACGCTCTCGTACCAATATCTTCTTTAGCATGCGTCAGACTGTCCAGCAACATCTGCTCCACCTGCTCATCTGTCAACCCGTATTGAGGCTTTACCTCTATGGTCTGCGCCACACCACTGCGCAATTCGGTGGCGCTCACTTTCAGTATCCCGTCTGCATCAATCAGGAAGTTCACTTCCACCTTCGGCAATCCCGCAGGCATGCCCGGTATGCCCGTCAGATTGAACTCGGCCAGCTTTCTGTTATCCTTCACCAGATCGCGCTCCCCCTGAAACACTGAAATACGCATTCCGCTCTGGCCATCCTTCTGCGTAGTATACTGGCGTCCTGCCTTGTTGGGTATCTTGGAATTGCGTGGTATCAACACATCCATCAACCCACCCATGGTTTCTATACCCAGCGACAATGGCGTCACATCCAGCAGCAACATCTCTGTGTTGTTGCCAGCCAGTATATCAGCCTGCACAGCCGCACCAAGGGCCACAACCTCATCAGGGTTCAGCTCATCATGCACCTCACGACCAAAGAACTCTTTCACCCTTTGTTTAACCAATGGCACACGGGTACTGCCACCCACCATCACCACCGCATCTATCTTGTCCTTTGTAATGCCCGCGTCACGCAGTGCATTGGCACAGGCGGTTATAGTTCTGTCCACCAGCGGAGTTATCACTTCATTGAATTGCGCTCTTGTCAGGCTCACCGCAACTCCGTTCACACTTCCTTCAAACACCTCATTATCGGAAAGGTGTTTTTTTGCCTCCTCGGCCAGTACACGCAATGCCTGCACCTTCATCTTGTCGGCACTTTCACCCAGTCCGGCCTCTGTTTTCCAATACTGCACGATTGCATTATCCAGGTCATCGCCACCCAGATAGGTATCGCCATTCGTCGACAAAACCTCAAATATTCCGTTGGTGATATTCAGTATCGACACATCAAATGTGCCACCACCCAGGTCATAAACGGCTATCGTTTTCTCCTCATGATGTTTGGCACCTATACCATACGCCAGACTCGCCGCCGTCGGCTCGTTGATGATGCGCAACACATCCAGCCCCGCCAGCCTGCCCGCATCGCGCGTGGCCTGCCTTTGGGCATCATTAAAGTACGCAGGCACCGTTATCACTGCCTTGCTGATGTTCGCCTTCAAAATATGCTCAGCACGCTTCTTCAGCTCCTTCAGAATGTACGAAGACAACTCAATGGGAGTATAGAACTTCTGCCCCACCTGTATCTTCACCAGCGCGTCCGTATCATCGTCAATAATGTTGTAGGCAAAAACTCCTGCATGGTCTTTTACATCCTTATAAGACTTCCCCATCAGTCGCTTCACCGAGTAGATCGTGCGCTCCGGCTCCAGCAGCAGTTTTTCGCGGGCAGGTGCGCCCACTGTAGTGCCGCCATATTCATCAAAATGCACGATTGACGGCACCAACGTCAGTCCATCCGTCTCTCGTAGCGCTATCGGCTGCATGCTGTCTTTCCTCACCATAGCCACAAGGCTGTTGGTGGTGCCCAGGTCAATACCTACAATTATATCCTCTGTCTGTAAACTACCCGTTGCTATATTAATGGCTACTTTGCCCATATCACTTTTTTGCAGGGGCAAAGGTAGTTAAGTTAATCGCTACGACACGTCACAGAAGTTACCTTTCCTATACTACTATAGGGCATTTCAATAATAACACGCTCGCTGCACAACTCACTGCACCCGGCCTCACAGCAACGCTCCCTCATCGGGCGCACCATATATGCAATATTTCACAAATAAAAAACCGTAAAAACACTCTTTTATTCAGCTACAGACCGAAATACCTTTCCTGCATCAATTTGATTTCAATATTAACCATAAAACAGGTTCTATGAAAAAAGCTCTATTTATCGGTCTTCTACTTCTTCCAGCTATTGTCATAGCACAGGAGGTCATTACCCAACAACCCGCAAACGTAAAAACATGCCCGGGCAAAGATGTGAACTTCTCCGTCAAGACAAATGTCGCAAACGCAACCTACCAATGGATGATCAAAGTGAACGGAACAGCTAAATTCGATACCATCCCTGCAGATAGCAACTTTCACGACATCAACACTCGCACACTCCACATCAGCAACACGGCACACAACCTCAACGGTGCAGCATTTCAGTGCATTGTTTCCTACCCCAAACTCAACAAGAAGAAAAACGAAAATGTTGTTGTTGCATCAGCCACGGCCGTCCTCAAGATCGATCAGCCTCTGAAGATAACCGCACAACCCACCGACCGCCATGCAACCATGAGCCGCAAGGCCATGTTCTGCGTAAAGGCCGAAAACGCCACGCACTATAAATGGCAGGTAAATAAGTCTGATAAATTCATTGATCTCGATGACGATGCCACCTACTCCAATGTGGACAAAGACACGCTTATAATTACTAAAGTCACCGGCGATATCTCAGGCTCAAAGTACCGATGTATTGTATCAGGCCATTGCGACACAACTACTTCAATTGTAGCCACTCTGCGCACCGGCATTGTCATCAAAAAAAACCTCCGAACTGATGGCGAGATCTCAGTTAGCTCCCATGCAGATTCCCAATTCCATGTAGAGGCCATCGGTTCTTGCCAGCCCAGATTTCAGTGGCAGATCAGTAAAGGAAATAGCGGCTTCATTAATATTGAAGAATACGGTTCTGTGTTCTCTGAGATGTCTTCTATGAACGACGATGGTTCTACCCGAAGCACGCTTTTCATACACAACGTAGACTGCAACCTGCGCTACACACGCGCCCGGTGCATTGTTTATAATGGCTGCGATACATCCGTCATTTCTGACACACTGCGGATCAAACTCATTGGATGCATAGGCTCACAACGCCTCAGCATTATTGCCGCACAGATGTTCGCGCCCGATATCAACGCCGCCTCAACCAACCTCACACAAACCTACCTCCGCTTCAGCATACCCACCCGCAAAACAGATGGCATCCCCTACAACGCCCCCGCAAGGCAACGGGCAATAATGCTGCGAAATATCTTCATCCAAACCTCCTACACTTCCAATGCCGATAATGTCCGCTACTTCGACTCTTCTGTATCTTCTTCGTCGGGCAGCCTGTTTAAAAACAGGTATGTCAACCGCCTCGACCTCCTCCAGGAATCCCGTTTCAATCTCAACATCAACTTCCCGCTATTGGCCTACTTTATCCCGGCGCGTAAGAACTTCGCCAATCTTGCCCATTTCTATGTACAACCTTTCATTTCTCTCTTCAATACCACCGTCGCCGACACAACCAACACTGTCAACACGAATGTGAACAGCGTTGCCTATGGCCTCAACCTCACCTATCGCACACAAGGCCTGTCCTACGAAGAATTCCCGCTCTACTTCGAATTTGCCTATCGGATCTTTTACATAAACCCCATTTCTTCACCCGTTCAGCCACTTCTCAACTACCAGACGGGAAATGTGGAAGCATCCTACTTCACCCCGGGAGTTGTACCTGAAAAACCACTTTACACACAACAGGTCATACCCTACCACAACTTCGATGCGCTCATTATGTATGATGTCAACAAAAAGGCAGAGAATAGCTCCAAGATATTCGTGCATTACAGCCTATTTGGCAACATCCCGCTCATGGGTTCAGAGGTAGCAAAGAACTCGTTCTCGATGCTTCAATTGGGCTTCTCGGCTGATATTGCTGCGTTTATCAAAAACATCTCGGGCGATAAAAAATAACGCCCGCACCTCAAAAGAACGATCCCCGCAAAACAGTGTTTTGCGGGGATCTCTTCTTGTGACAAATGACTATTCGTACGCATAGTCTGCCATATACTCGTATCGTTGTGTCAGCCTGCCGTTTTCGCAAATAGTAGCTCGTTGTAGTATGTCGCTTTTCTCCTTCTTCAACTCTGGCAACACATACTTCTCAAAATGCACCCCGAAGTACTGCGACGCATCTCTCGGCAGCTCGTTCGGTAGGTTATCCACCGCCATTACATCTATCGTATCCCTCGTGTTGGCATAGGGTGCCACACGGGCGCCGCTTGCCCTGTCTATACCAAACACCGGCTCGGCTATTGTGGTCGAATCAACCGTGATCGGCACCGACCCGTCCACATCGCAGCTTATGTCGGCTATCACGCTTATGCGCCAGTCATTACGCCTTATGTCCTCCTTCTCAAAAAGCCGTGCTATACGTTTCTCCCAATAAATTCCGTTCATCAAAATATCCGTCTGGTTCACATAGGCCGAGAACAAGCACTTATACGCCTCCGGATTGGCATGAAAATCATCCCGGTGAAACAGATTATTGTCCTTGCGCGCATATAGGTCGCCCCCCTTCAGGTGCGTAAACACCGGATACTCATACTGGTGCGTCAGGTAGTCCATCGGTTCCACCTCTTCTATATCCAGCTGCCGCATCACATCCAGCACACCCGATGCCACCTTGCCCGATCCAGTCACCACTATTTTCAAATTCGGCAGCTTCACCCTTTCGTAGGCCTGCAGCAGATCAGCATAAGACCGCACCTTATGTGCCGCCGGCAATTCATACAGGCTCCATTTCCTGCCATACGTCAGCAAGCCGTTGTGTGCGCCCACAATACCTGCATACATCCCAAAACCCAATATGCGTTGTGCATCGCTGTGCGTCAGACATTCATAATCAATCATGCGCACCTTCTTCGCGATCAGCGCGTGCATTAATCCTTGGTTGTGCGGCTGCTTCTTCTTGGTGTGCGAAAAAAAGAAATACGTCTTTCCGGGCATCAGGTAGTCTACCGGCACCTCCTTCACACCCAGCAAAATATCACATCCGCTCAGGTCCTCGGTCACAGTAACTCCCTCTGCCACATAATCAGCATCTGCAAAACACCGTGTCGGCGACGTTTCCACCAATATCTGCACGTTCTCATCCTGGTCCATTATCATTCGGCATTGTTTCGGCGTCAGTGGCACCCGCTCATCCGGCAACTTTTTCCTTTCCCTTATCAGTCCTATGCGCAGCATATCGTAATTTTGCCGCAAAGATACGCCGCCTATCTGCCGTTACCAAGGCATACCAACGCGACTTCAGATCTATGACCAACTATTTCGAACTCTTCAATATTCCTGTCTCGCTGCACCCCGATGCCGCCACGGTAAAGGCCCGCTTCTACGAGCTCAGCAGGCAGTACCACCCCGACCGGTTCAGCACCGCAGGGCCCGATGCGCTCAGCCAGACCCTGACCATGGCAGCTACCATCAACGAGGCCTACAAGACCCTCCGTGACCCGGATGCAACTATGGCCTACGTCCTCCGCCTCAATAATTTGTTGGAAGACGAAGAGAAATATGCCCTGCCGCCGGCATTCCTTATGGAAATGATGGACCTCAACGAAGCAGTGAGCGACTACGAAGACAATCCCGATAACGAAGCAGCCCGACTTACCGCTATCAACAGCCTGGCCGAACAAATGCAGTCATGGCAACAGGCCGCCGACGCCCTCATCGCCCGCTTCGACACAGGCAACCACTCTCAGGACATATTAGCCCCCCTGAAAGACATGTATTTCCGCAAAAAATACCTGTTGCGCATTCAGGAAAGAATCAATAGATTTGCAACCCAATTATAGGAGAACACGTCACATCAAAGTGACAATTATTGCCGAAAAGCCCCGATGGCGGAATTGGTAGACGCGCTAGACTCAAAATCTGGTTATCGCAAGGTAGTGCAGGTTCGATTCCTGTTCGGGGCACACTGATTATCAATCAGTTAGGAAAGACCGCATCAAGCGGTCTTTTTCTTTGGTACAACATAGGTACAACAGTTGATTCGATTTAATAGAAGTAAGAAATCCATCAATGTGATCCTAAGTCGATACCGTGTAATGATTTTTTATGAAAGATGCTTGGTGGCGACATGCCTAGAAAAAGAATATGTGTAATATTTTTTGCGTAATTGAAACCTAAAATACTAATCTCTAAAAAAACGTTCTTCAAACGTTCTAATTATTAGGTTGCAGTAGGTAGCTTACTTTTGCACAATGCACGAAGGACGAGTAAATATTTAGGTCGTAAATGTTAATAAAGGTTATCTTGTTGGCTCTAACTTATGTGCCGCCAATTGCCTTTAGAAAAAAAGAAAAATGAAATATCTAGGTGGAAAAATATATCAGGGCGATTGTCTGGAAGTTCTAAAAAAACTTCCAGATAGTTCAGTAGACATGGTTCTCTGTGATCTTCCATATGGCACAACTCAAAATAAGTGGGATAGTATTATTCCACTTACGCAGCTTTGGGATGAGTATCGTAGAATAATTAAACCCAAAGGAGTAATTGCATTATCTTCCCAGGGGATTTTTACCGCGCGTTTGATACTAAGTAATGAAGCGTGGTTTCGCTACAAGTTTGTTTGGGTTAAAAGTAAGCCCACTAATTTCTTAAACGCACGAAAACAGCCATTGCGGCAGCACGAGGACATTTGCGTTTTTTATGGGAGTCAACCAAATTACCGACCAGTAATGTCTAAGGGAGAGCCCTACAATAAAGGCACACGAAAAGCTCAATTTACTGGAAGTTACGGTGACTTTAAGCCGGTGCAGGTTAAGAGCGATGGGGAACGGTTTCCAACAGATACTCTTTATTGCAAGACCGCAGAAAGTGAGTCCGGCGGGCGGGTTTGGCATCCAACGCAAAAGCCCGTAGCACTTGGTCGGTATCTCATACGAATGTTCACCGGCGAAGGTGATACCGTTTTAGACAACGCCTTTGGAAGTGGCAGTTTCCTTGTCGCAGCAGCACTAGAAGGTCGAAAATTTATTGGTATTGAGAAAAATGAAGAGGTGCACCTCTTCAAAGAAGAACGTATTGATTATATTAAAGTTGCTAAACTACGCTTAGCTGAAGTTGAAGCAGCAATGAAAACTAAACAACCTCCACCTCCGCTTTTCTCTACTTTGCAACCTTCTCCAAAAGCAGGGCTAATAAATCGCCGTGGCATGGTTGATGTCGACGAAGTAATAAGAGATGAGCACAAACGAGCCATATGAGTAAAATTATTGCGACATATAACGAGAGGTCATGGGCGATAGACCTCATTGGCCACTTAAAACAGCTTGCCTACAAAAATAACAGGTCCATTAAAGACGCAGGCGGTGAGCAAACCATACGTGTCGAAGGTAGCAGTTTATTTCCTGACATTTTGTTATTTGGAGATCGCTCAACTGCACGAATTTTGCAGGGTTGGGAACTTAAAATGCCCGACACTAGTATTGAGGATCAAGAGTTTCGTCATAACGCTGAAATTAAGGCAAAAGCCCTCGGTTTGGATAGCTTTCTATTGTGGAATGTAACTCATGCGCGTTTATTTGTTCGCAATAGCTTAAACGGATCTTATTCGCAAAGTCATGACTGGTCTGATCTAGCTGATATTAGAACAAGATCAAGCGTTCTTGCAAATCGCCAAAGGTGGGAATCTCTAGCATCGAAAATTTTTGATTACTTAAATGATTTGTTTGATCGTGGTTCTCTTGAAGGCAGGCAATTTATTGACGCTTATCGTAGTGGCGGTGTTACTTCTTTGATAATGGAAAATTCTGGAGCTGTATCCGCTGTTCTAACAGACGAAGCCAGGCGAGATTCCAATTTTCGGTGGCAAATGGTTTTGTGGTGGGAGAGATATCGAGCCGAATATGCCAGAGGAGAAATGGAGCATGTTCTCGCACAAGCCATTATCTCAAACTGGATTGGCAAAATTCTCTTTGCACACATACTTCGTGAAACTGATACACGCGCCCAAAGCGTGGCTACAATTAATGACAGCACCACTCCTCAAGATGCCCTCACAATATTCAAAGCTCTTTCTGACGACTGTAATTTTTGGACAATATTTTCGGACAGCCTAGGACTTTCACTAGTCCCTGACAATGTCTGGAATCAATTAAAGCAATTCAACCATCTCCTCAACGACCTTCGGGTTGGCTCTGTCGATCAAGCGCAACTTTCAGGTATTTTGGAAGCCACCGTAGAAGTGGCAATTCGCAAACTACGAGGCCAGTATCCAACACCAATTGAGTTAGCCCGGCTGTTAGTCCACCT
The DNA here is from genome assembly GCA_964652995.1 of uncultured Flavipsychrobacter sp. Taxonomy (GTDB): domain Bacteria; phylum Bacteroidota; class Bacteroidia; order Chitinophagales; family Chitinophagaceae; genus Nemorincola. Next base: position 52,138 of record CAZZCR010000014.1, read on the forward strand.
TTGCATGCGTAATACCGTTTCAGATAAAATTTTGGATCCTTGTTGCGGAAGCGGAACAATTGTACGTGCCGCTTTGGAACAGAAGTTGGCATCAAGTGTTCCCGCAGATGAGGCATCACGCAATATATTCGCAGGAGATCAAGACCCACAGGCAGTACAAATTGCCACCTTTGCACTCGCTAAACCAAGTCTTATGCATGTACCTCTCCGGATATTTCAGAGAGATGTATTTACATTGCTGCCGAGTACCACTATCGAATTTCGCAACCCATCAAATGGCACATTGTTTGCGGAGGCTCTCGGTCAATTTCAGGCGATTACCAGCAATCTTCCATTCGTGGCACAGGCTGGTCGCAAGCAGTACGGTAATGCAATAAATCAGTTGCGTACAAATTTGGGGGCAAGCAGCAATACTTTTACCGGCCGTGCTGATATAGCGGCATATATACCATTTTCTCTTCATCCCTTACTTTCCGACCAAGGACGATTGGGAATAATAATAACAAATGCATGGTTGGGGACTGATTGGGGTGACGATTTTTACCAAATGCTAAGTAAATACTACGATTTGAAGAGTGTAATAACTTCTGGAGCTGGAAGATGGTTTCAAAACAGCGAAGTTGTAACAAATATTCTCATCATGGAGAAAAAAATTAGCTCGAATCAGACAAGCGGAAATGTGAACTTTATTGTTTTAACGAGACCACTTGAAGATTTAGCAGACGACAATGCGATACAAATAGCTGCAGCGCAAATAGAACTAGGACAAACACAGAATGACTCAATGACTATCAGGTCAGTGAGTCCAGAAAATTTAGATCGATTCAGTGTTTTGGGTCTCAGAGGAAATGCACAGTTTGTCAATTGTGATTGGGTACTTTCAATGCCTTTAGTGCCAGTGCGTAGCCTTTTTTTAATCCGAAGAGGGGAAAGACGAGGTAAGAATGCATTATTCTACCCAACAGCAAACCATGGAATTGAAGCGGAGTATATAAAGCCACTAGCAAAAAACATAAAAGACTTTACCAAATTAAGCGGTAGAGCTGCCAAGGAAGCTTTTTCATGTACGCGTACAGAAGTGGAACTCAAAAACCTTGGGCATACTGGCGCACTAAACTGGATTGAGCGCTTCGCAACAAAAGAAAATATTGAGAAGTTAGGGAAAGGTGGTCGGATTTGGTATTCAATGGAAGCTGATGAATTGGCTGACCTTGTGATGTCTATTAACTATGGAGAAAGATTATTTGTAGCCAGGGTAAATCCGCCAGCTTTTGCCGATCAAAGGCTGATTCCTTTTGAACCAATTGAGAATACTGACGTAGAGCTATGTCACGCACTATTAAATAGCACTATATCGATGTTCATTATTGAAGGAATGGGCTTTGGAAGAGGCTTAGGGGTACTAGATCTCAGTAAGGATAGAATTGAATCCTATATGCATGTTCTTGACCCAGGCATACTAAATCAAAGTGAGGCAGACAGGGTTAAGTCGGCATTTCTTCCATTACTGAAACGCGATGTGTTAGACGTAGCCGACGAACTTGAACAAGCTGATCGGCAAGTATTTGATGATTTGATTATTGAGGTATATAAACTCAACGTAAATAGGCAGCACATTTATGATTGCTTACTTTCTCTCGTTGAAATTAGAATAACTGCAATTATATAAGCTTTGTGTTATTGTCGGTTCATTGGAACACCGTTGCATAGTAATGGACAAAAACTTCAATACTTGAAGTCTGGATAGTCAAAAAATATTCTTTCAAAATTAAATCGACAAAACAGTTTAATCAAAAAGTAGAACTCAATTTAGAGCTACAACTAAAACTTAGAGCGATTGAAAAGCTATTGTTGTAGATACATCGATCTCAGCCGATATTCTTTGCACACATACATATGCACCAATATTCACCTAAAACAATTTGACTTTATCAAAGGTCGATTTTGTCGGCAGATTTTAAAATCGGCGTTATACTGATTCTGTGGACTATAGATATGCGATGCAAAATAACATCCGATGAATCAACGAGGGGTTTAGGCAATGCAGATAGGAAGCGAAGAGACCAAAATCTACTTTAATCCAAAAGAGGCAGCCAACTACATTTCACAGCACCTTTGGCGGCACACGGAAACGACACTTGCGACTTATAGGTCTATCAAAAAAGACCTTCTGAAATTCTATAAGCGGGGACACAGGGTATTCTACCACAAGGCCGATGTTGACAGCTACATAGAAAAAAGGCTTAGAAGCAAGTTCTCCCCCGAGTAATACAACCGTAATCACGACCTGTTCGCTGTAATCCAACTTTTTGAGATTGGAAAGGACAATCTATGCGTATAGATGAAGCAAACAAAGTACCACTTACTGAAATCCTCAATGTCTTGGGGAAAAAACCCATCAAAAAAGAAAACAATGTCGTTTGGTATTACTCACCACTGATTAATGACGGTTTGTCGTTATTCTGCGTGGACACCAAACGAAACGTCTGGAAGGATTTTGGACTGAGACGTTTCGGCAGTGTAATCGAATTCGTTATGCTTTACCTAGAGGCGCAAGCGGAAGATTGCACACGCATTGACGCGCTTCGCTGGCTACGCAATATGCTGCCTGGCAATTTGGGCACGGTTGAAATGACGGCAAGTGTTAGTTCGCTCCTTCGCAAAAACATAGTCGTCAACAAGGTTCTCCCCATTCGGGACGATGCCTATTCGAAATACCTCTCCCTGAAAGGCATTCCGCTTGACCTTGCCAAAATGTACCTAAAGAGTGCAATGGTTACGAACGTTGTGACCAACAAACGGTTCTCTGCCCTGGCTTTCGAAAACGAAAACGGCGGCTTTCAGCTACTTAACAGCGACTTTAAAGGGTATGCAGCCCCGGATGGAATCTCGCTTGTCAGAGGCTCAATTCCACTTCCAAAAGAGGTTAATGTTTTTAAAAACGTGATCGACTTTTTATCTATGTTGGCATCTCAGAACAAATCGATTCTTGACGGCGACTCGATCATTCTGAACTCACTATCCAATTTGACAGGAGCATTCCCTTACATCCGAGGCTACAGCTATCAGACATTGTATTCGTGGCTCGACAACGATTCAGCAAGCCAAAAAGCGGGAGAAATACTGAACGCTTTCACCTACAAGCAAGAACGCCGAATAGTATTTAAGGCGATGAACAGGGTTTATGCCGGATACAAGGACGTGAGCCGCTGGCATCGCAGCAACATCTCTTTTGTTTCCATCACAGAAGAAAGGAAATAAACAATGTCTGACGCAGTTTCATTGCAAGTGACGGAAGTCGAGCTTGTTTACCGCAACAAAAGCAAGGCTTCAGAACGCCCGATTGTCAAAACATCAAAGGATGCCTACAATATTTTTTTCAGCACCTGGGATCAAGACAAGATTGAATTGCAGGAGCAATTCCGGGTCATGCTGCTTGACCGCAAGAGTTCAGTTCTGGCAGTTACCACACTATCCACCGGCGGGCTGTCCAGTTGTATCGTTGACCTCAAACTAGCCTTTGCAACAGCTATCAAAGGGCTGGCTTCGTCAATAATTATTGCCCACAATCACCCGTCCGGAAACTTAAAGCCCAGCGCAGAAGACCAGTCCCTGACAACAAAGTTCGCCACGGCTGGAAAATTGCTCGAATTACCGCTTCTTGACCACATCATTGTAACAAATGAAGGATATACCTCCTTTTGCGATGAAGGCCTTTTGCATTGTGAACCCTGATACCGATTGTTGGCGTGGCTTCGTGGCAGGTTTCTCCTTTTTAGTTTGAATATCCATCCGTGCATCTTCTGCCCCCTGCCATGTTCCATACGCGGCATCAATGACGAAAATCGGCTCCCCCTGAAGGTTGCCCCCAATTTTCTATGACACCGCTTCCTGAACCTGGCTTTCGGAGGCATGCCCGAAAGGGAAATTCAAACAAGGAGAAAATACAATGACCACGAATACAGCAAAAAGAAAATCTAGCTACTTCGTTTTCACAAACGGCAACGGCGACAGCAAGATCGTCGGCAATATCTACATCAACAAAAACGGCAAAAGCCTCGACATCAAGATCGGTGATACCTGGTACTCAGCCCATCAGCCAAAAGCAGAACTGAATGAAACTGACAATACTCAGGGAGAGGGCGCGTAAGCGCTCTCTTACCGCAACAGGAAAGGAGAATTAACTATGACTGTTACCAACGACATTTATAGCCGTATCACTCAAAAAATTATTGATGACCTCGAAAAAGGAGAACTCACTTGGCGCAAGCCCTGGAATGATGAAAACCTGGCAAATAACGTCATGCGCCCGCTTCGCTGGAACGATACGCCCTATAATGGAATCAACACCATCATGCTTTGGTCAACTGCCGTAGATAAAGGTTTCCTATCCCCCTATTGGATGACATTCAAACAAGCGTCTGAAATGAAGGCTCATATCCGTAAAGGTGAAAAAGGGTCACTTGTCGTCTATGCTGATAAATTCTCGAAAGAAGAAAAAGCTGACGATGGTTCAATAAACATTCAGAAAATTCCATTTCTGAAACAGTATGTTGTCTTTAACGCTTCGCAAATTGAGGGCTTGCCGGAGGCATATTATAAAACACCCGAACACAAAATTACCAACGAAGAAGACCGGATTGAACAATTGGAGAATTTCTTTGCCCTGACAAAAGCTCAGATAAAGACTGGCGCAAAAGCTGCTTACTACCTCAATAGCGACCATATTGAAATGCCACCGTTTGAATGCTTCAACAACGCATCCGGCTATTACGCAACCCTGGCACACGAAACGACCCACTGGACACGTCATCCCAGCCGCCTTGACAGGGACTTTAACCGCAAAAAATGGGGTGATGAAGGCTATGCCAAAGAAGAACTTGTTGCAGAACTCGGCTCTTGCTTCCTCGGCGCAGAGCTTGGCTTTGCCCCTGTAACGATGGAAGACCATGCCGCCTATATCCAATCTTGGCTGAAGGTGCTTAAAAACGACAAAAAGTTCATTTTTATGGCTGCATCTTACGCGCAAAGAGCGGTGGAATACATGACCCAACTTCAACCAAAAACTGTAAACCAAACTCAAGCAGTTCCCCAAATGCAGGTTTAAGGAGGCAGCACATGGAAACACATAGCCAAACAGAAACCACTCAGACAAAACCGCGTTTTCTACGAATAAGCGAGGTTATTTTCAGGACAGGCCTTTGCCGAAGCACGATATATGATGAAATCTCCAAAGGAAAGTTTCCACGAAATTTCAACCTGAGTAAAAGAACCGTCGGCTGGCTTGAAACCGAAGTTGATGAATGGATCACAAACCGACTGAATGAAGGAGGGCGGCGAAATAACTAAGCCGCGTCCCCTTTGGGGTCGTCTAAATCGGCCTTTTGAAGACGGATATCATCTAGAATGTCAGCATAATCTTGCACAAGCGCAACACGTTCCTTCATATACTCAGCCCTGTTATAAGCGGAACGGATTTTATCTTTCGAGACATGGGCTAGTTGCCTTTCGATCACATCCGGGTTGTAAGCGCGTTCATTCAAGATTGTGCTGGCCAAAGTACGGAAACCATGACCTGTCATTTTGTTTTCATACCCCATCCTACGCAAGGCCATGAGTACCGCACCATTGCTGATATGCTTGGACTTACTGGCCGCACTGAAAAACATATACTCCCTTTTGCCTGTCTGCCCATGGAGTTTCTTGAACACTTCCAAGGCTTGCCGCGAAAGTGGGACGTTGTGAGGACGCTTCATTTTCATCCTTTCAGCAGGTATATTCCATTCGCATTTTTCCCAATCTATCTCGTCCCATTTACCGCCAATCAATTCTCCAGTGCGGACAAAAGTCAGGGCGAGAAGTTGCATGGCGAACTTGCTGAGATCGTCCTCCCTGGCATGTATCATTTGCAACAACTTTGGCACTTCATCCATAGCTATGCAGGCATGGTGCTTTTCTTCTGTGGAGGGCAAAATGTCCCTTAAATCCATAGCCGGATTTTTGTCACAGATTCCCCGCTGGCAGGCATACCGGAATATTTGGTTGATAAGCTGCTTTAGCCGCTTAGCCATTTCAACCGTCCCTTTTTTACCAATCTTCTCAAGAACAGTGACAACGTCTGGAATCGTTATCTCGGTAATCGCCATGTCGCCTATTTGTGGGAACACATGCCGCTTCATGGCACTTACGCAATGTTCATGGTACTTGTCGTTCAGTGTTCCTTCCCTTACGGAAAACCATTGTGTAGCTACTCTTTCAAAGGTGTTCTCAAATGCTTCCCTTTGGCGCAGCTTCCTGGCCTTCTTTTCTCTTGTCGGGTGTTTCCCTGCCGCCACCAGTTTTCTAGCTTCGTCGCATAGTATCCTGGCCTCAGAAAGCGAAACGGCTGGGTATTTGCCGAGGGAGTATATTTGGGGCTTCCCCATGAAGTAATAACGCCATCGCCAATTTTTGCCGCCGGAGGGGGTGATTTCCACATGCAGTCCATTCCCATCATTCATGCGAAATGGTTTGTCTTTGGGTTTCTGGTTGCGGATTTTGACATCTGTTAAGGGCATGACATACCTCAAAGTGTGAAAAAATGCTCATATACCTAATTATATACCGAAATTTGGCGGATTGTCAAGGATTTCGTCGAACGTTTTGGACATAAAAAACAAGCAAGACATTGAAAATGCTTGCTTGTTGGACGCTTTCGGACGTAGTTGGATTGCATAATGGCGGAGAGGATGGAGTTCGAACATTTTTCCCACACGCTTGTTATCACTCATTACTTCCACTGCGGTAAAAATATTCTATACCTACTTTTATACGACAGGCCAAAACGAGATTCGAACTGTATATAATTGAGTATACATTTGACAAAGGTTTACACGATTTTTTTACGCTTGTCACGTTCCATTTTTTTCATGAGAAAAACAAGAGTTCTTTAGTAAAGTGTCGAATGAAGCCGAACTAAAAACTATTCAGTTTTTTCTCCAACACTTCGTATTGCTCTCTATGTTTCGCCGGATTAGCTGTTTTCAATTTTTGTAGATTTTGAAGTTTCCATGCGATGGCAGGAAAGTGTTCAAAATCATATATGCTCCAGTCAGGTAAAACATCTTTCACGCTGAGCAGAAATTTCTTATCGTTGTCTGTCAGGCTTTTTTGCACTTCTTTGACAAGGTTTGCCCTGACTTCCTCAAATTCCTCGTAGGTAAATTCTTCGCCTGTCATACCTGCGAATTGATTATTCATCGCAGAACGCTGATCTTGAAAGTTAGGAGTGATGACTTCATTTATTGGACGGTCACTGCATAACAGAGAATAAAGAAAGCCTGTTTTTACTTGCTTTGACAAACCCTCATTTGCCATGAGGTATTTAACATCGAATAAATCTCTTGGGTGCTGGCGGTCAAGTGCAGCACAAATCTTGCCGCCATATAACTGCCCCAGCGGAACAATTTGAATAGCGCAAAATGCGTCAAATTCTTTTTGTGCTTTGCCGCACAGTGGCATTTTTACAGGTTCACCGTATGCACCACGAGCGACAAGATTAACCTCCAGCTTAATGACAACGCCCTGCGCTGAAATCAAAAGCTTGCCGATGTCCTGACGATGAGACACATGGACGTTGGGAACGGTCTTTTCTATGTTCGCCTTTATGCGCTCCAATGCCGCCGCTATATTGGTAAGTGTTGTCTTCCTGTCTTCGATTGGAAGATAGGTAAGGTCAATGTCAACCGACAGACGTGGCATGTCACGGACAAATAGGTTGATGGCTGTACCGCCGTGCATGGCAAAGCATGTTTCCTTCGCCACTTCCGGCAAAGTGTTCAGCAAGAGTGCGACCTGTCTTTTATATGCTTCACTTTCCATGACGGTCTAATTCTTTCGGTACGGTTATCTGATATTTGTCAACATAAACGCCATTTTTGACAATGCTACGCTTGCCCTTGCCCAAATCTATATTATTCAGGTTAAGGTATTGCAGCCATTCATGCCCTGCTTTTTCGGCAAGATACAGGAACAGTCTTTTGACTTTCACTGACTGGCAATTTTCAAGCAAGGCCTGTACCTGGTCAGGGCGCAGATTATTTAACCCTTCCATGAGTTCAAGGCATTCCATCAATTCCTGCTTTTCGGGAGCGAGGTAAAGGCACTCCATAAGCGCACGGGGCGCAGCGGATACTTTTATTGAGAAGTTTTTTAATTGCACATCCGTCATGCCGATGTCAGGCGGCAAGAAAGAAGATTGATAGTATTCAACAGATACACCCCAATCGTGGTTTAAAAACCATGCCGGAAGCCGCTCGCCCTTGCTCCCAAAGATCGTAACCTTGCTTGTCGCCATTTCTATATAATGCGACTTCCCCAAAAGTGATAAAGCCGTCCTACCCGCCGGATGAATTGAGAGCAGGCTTTGACGCTGGAGCGCATATATCGCCCCCTCATACCCAACCTGAACACCCTGGCGTATCATCGCACCCGTTCCGATGGATTGAAGCCATTGCCCGGTACGGTAGCGTTTTTGCAAGTCAGAGCTATATCCCTGTTGCGTTAGCCAAAAGGACTGCATTACAACCCCGGCAGGTTGTAAAGATAAAAGTTGGTTTATTTTTGTTGATTTTTCAGTACTCATAGTACCATTATATGTCATTATTTAAACCGGCACAAGGTAAATAGTTTATTTTATCGCACACAAAGGTACTAAAAGTACCTCAATTTGTATTATTTTAAACAAACGACAGAATTCAAGATTTTGAATTTAGGGGGGAGGGGCGTTGCCGTGGGTTGAAAAAGCCGATTTTATATGGGGGCTGTCATAAATAACATTCGTCATCACGACAGCCTATTTAAATAACATAAAGAAAAATATTAACACGACATTTTCAAAAAAATCGTATCTTTACTATAGGTATTAATAAAAGAGTCGACGTTAATGGCAACAACAGCTAAAAAGGAGGACATTCAGTCTTTAGAATTTAAATTTAATAAGTTGTTGTCAACATTTGGCCAACTTGAGGTAATTCTCATAGAGCCAGATGATGAATTCAAAGAAAGGTTTGAAAAGAAGATGGTAGATTTTGAACGCAAAAATCGAAAAACCAAAAATAAGGAAGTGTCTTCCGACCCCCTAACGATGTACGAAATTGGATTCTTAGATAGAATGATATCTGGTGAATTTAATAACGTTACAGTCGATTTTTTTGAATTGGAGATGGACAAAGATTTGTATAAAAAATATAAAAAATTATCTAAAAAGGAACAAGAAAAAAAATACGGAGAATATAAAAAGAAAATGAACAGCTTATATTCAGATTAATAATTTTTTAGAACGACCATATTCTCGATAAGCATTCATATGTTGAGAGTTGGCCGCTAAATTTAGTTCGCCGTACCAGGATTCTCCCCGATATTTCCAGTAAGCTGTTCCTTCCTTCGATTTTACCAAATCGTAAATTGTACTACAGTGAATAAGAAAGTCTTCACTCATTTTAGAATTAAATTTTGAAATATCGTCATTACGGTACATTAAGAATCCGTATTTCCCCCATACGATGTATCCATCCCAATCACCGAACTCACTTATGCTGCCATAAGCCCAAAGCCGAATTCGTTTGAACTTTAATTGTGTCGCCGTAATTACTTGGCTAATCAATCTTCGGAATCCGATATTTTGAATTTTGGATGTTGGTTCTTTCTTGAAAAGATCAATAAAGATTTCATCTGGTGACTGGACAATTACTACCAGCTTCTCAATATCCGGGCTGTCCGAAATTTGTATGATCGGTATTTTTTTTGAATTCAGACAAATTTTACACGTTAATTTTTTTGAATCCAACAAATCAAAAAAAGTGTCGGGATCGTAAACACCAAAAATGCCAGTTAGTGAGATCAAATCAAATAATGAAAAGCCAGTTGCTTTTTTACACTCACTAAAATTCACTTCTGTCATTTCTTCTTTTTTCCAAATTTAGCTTTTTTGAATAAAAAAACTAATTCTTTTCGGTGCAGATACATAAGATTTATTTCTTGATGGCTGATTTGAGACAGTTTCATTTTTAACGTTTCTTATGTTTCCGCATTGTTTAAAACAATACTAACTTTATAAAAACCACACTTTATGAAGCAGAAATTCTCAATACTTCAAAGCGAGTTTAAGAAATTTAATGCCGCATTTGAACCAGAGAAATATCAAAGACTAAAGGAAAATATAGACAAGAAAGTCGGCGCAGCCCCTTTTCGCAGGCTATGTGAGACTCCTGTTTTTATTCCAAAGGATTTGTTTGATGAAATTAAAAATTGCAGTAATGAAATAATTACACAGGCAATGTCACCTTCTACCCTTGCCAAAGTAGAGCCATATGTAATGGACGAGTTCAAATTGAACAAAAGGCCTACGCAGCCCAATTTTATTTTAGTAGATTTTGCAATGGCGGATGATGGTTTGGGAGGTGTTGTTCCGAAACTTGTTGAAATGCAATCGTCATCATCTTTGTTTCTTTTTATGATGCTTTTAGCAAAGGAACACAAAGATATTTACAAGCTTGGTGATGAGTATGGTTATTTAGATTATGGCGTTGATGATTTAGGCTACATAAAACAAATAAGAAATGCTGTTCTAGGTAATCACAAAGCAAAACATGTTGCTCTACTAGACATCGAACCACAAAAGGAAACCTCACTCGTAGACTATAATGCATTTGAGCAAATAATCGGGATAAAAGCGTTAGGAATAAGAGACATAGTTAGAAAAGAAAACAAGCTATATTACCATGAAGGAAATGATTTAATTCAAATACACAGAGTATACAACAGAATTATCCCAGAGGATTTCGCAGCAAAAAATCTACGCGAAATTGCACCTTTCAACTTTAAGGAAGAGCTCGATGTTGAATGGCTTAGTCATCCTCACTGGGATTTTTTGATGAGTAAAGCGACGATGCCTCATCTAAATCATCGATCTGTGCCCAAAACCTATTATCTAAACGAGATAAAAGAGTTGCCCAAGGATATTGAAAACTATGTCCTAAAACCCATATTTGCATATGGCGGAAGGGGTGTAAAGATTAACATTACCGATAAAGACATTACAGAGATTCCAACAGAAGAAAGGTCTGGATATGTATTAATGGAGAAAATAAGATATTGCAGTTTTGTAGAGAATTTAACCGGCGAAAAGTCGAAAGCAGAAGTTCGGCTAATGTTCACTTGGTCTGAAACAGGATTAACACCAGCTATTATGATGGCAAGAGTATTTCGCGGAGAAAAATCAAATACTTCTTCAAACCAGTATCAAGAAGATGATAATTGGGTTGGAGTTGCGCCGGTAATGTGGGTGGCTGTTGACTAGGAGGTTAGAATGAATAAAGCAGCATATGCTACGCTCGAAAAAATTTTCTATGATAGGCATCAAATAAAAACATCTATATCGCAATTGATTTGGGAGAAAAATGTTTATAGACCGTTGAAGTCAGAAGATATTTTTTCTGACCAAATAAGCACTTTAGAATACTACGCACATCAAAAAATCGCATCGGACAACAAAGTTAAAGAACTGCTTTCCGAGACTGAAAATGAAATTACGAATGGCGAATTATCGCCATCAGAGATTGAGTTAACGCGAGTCATGAGGCGCACTTATGTACATGAGAGCTGTGTGCCTCAAGATTTGGTTAAAAAACTATCAAAAAGCAAAACATATTGCTTGGAAAAATGGGCACAAGCCAGACAAGAAAATGACTACACAATTGTTTCATCAACCTTAAATGAAGTTGTCGAGCTAACAAAAGACATTGCTTCAATTAAATCAGCAGAAATGGGTTTATTGCCCTATGAAACCCAACTAAATAAGTTCGACCCTTATATTTCAGAACGGGAAATTAGCAAGGTATTTAATAAGCTCACTGACGATCTTCCGGGCATATTGAGTATAGCAATTGACAAATTCAATGGAACAAAATACGTCCCACCAACTCATTACACAATTAGTCGAGAAAAAATGTCAACTTTTTTAAAATTGATTGCTACCGAGCTTGGTTTTGATTTCTCAAAAGGACGAATTGACTTTACCGATGAGCATCCTTACTTCTCTGGCACACAAAGCGACGCAAGGATACTCACTCGCTTCGACAGTGGAGACATATGCAGGTCACTTTTAACATCGATGCATGAATTAGGTCATGCCATTTTTGAAATAAAGGCAGGGCACACATTTTTCCCACTATTTGAAAGTGTTGGAATGACAATACATGAGGCAAATGCATTGTTTTTCGAGAAAATGATGGGTCGGTCTTCTGGGTTTGCAGCGTATATTGTTCCTAAAATCCGAAACTATTTCGGTTTAGACGGAGAAGGTTGGACAATTGAAAACATTTACAAACACTTCAATTCAGTTAAGCGCAGTTATTTGCGAGTAAAGTCAGATGAAATTTCCTACATGCTCCATGTGATACTCAGATTTAACCTTGAGAGAGATATGATTAATGGCAAACTGTCAGCAAAGGACTTACCTGATGCATGGAATGATTTTTCAATGCAGTACTTCGGCATTAGGCCATCAGATAATTTAAAAGAAGGTTGTTTGCAGGATATTCATTGGTATGCCGGTGATTTTGGCTATTTCCCGAGTTATGCGATGGGCGCAGTAACTGCACAAAAAATGTTTAAATCAATGTCAAAAGAAATACCACAAATATCAACATCATGGACAAGCGGTTGCTTTGGCGAAACCCAAGACTGGTTGGTGAAGAACGTTTATAAACCATTCAAAACGATGAACAGCACTAAAACAAAATTATTAACTACAAATAGCATGCAAGATGTAGAAAGTTATACCGAGTACCTACATCAAAAATACAACATAGGCTGCTGATCTTGCCATTTAGGCATTACATATCCTAGTTGCCGGAATTTGAGATTGCACTTGTATGCTCAATAGTTACACTTGTAACATAAACATCTGATTTTTCTTTTGTTGCCGCATACCTGCTTTCGATAGTTCTCACAGTCCTAATCCGCTGCTCAGAAATCTCCTGAAACAGCCCCAATAAATTCGCCCCTTTCAGGGTAACGTCAAAACTGGACGTATGCAGGATGATGGTATTCGCCTCCGGCTGATACCGGTGCAGGTTGATTTGGGCATAGTGAAACGACCAATGTTCCCCTTTGCTATCAATAAGGTATAAGACCCTGGAGGGGCTATCCGTGTCATACCTTTGTATGTCTTGCTGACTCTCATCCTTTTTGACCCCTTTGCTCTGTTTGTCGAATTTAAGATCCAAACTCATAGTCGCGGTCTTTGGTTTTAGTTTTGGTTGTCTTTGAAACTGTTTTGCCAGCATCCATTTCTTCCTTCAAACGTTGTTGGCTGATGTCTTTACCCTTGGCTTTAGCCCTGCCAATTGCCTCCAGAACCGATTGCCGTTCCCTGAGTTCGCTGGCACATTTCAGCAAGGCTTCTTTATCGTCTGTATAGACCCTGACTTCGTCCCGCCCTCTCGATACCGAAACATAAAATTGCTTGGCATCGGTAGCGGGGAAGGTGGCAGCGGGTTGATAGATAAAAACCGCATCCACCGTTTTTCCCTGCGAAGCCTGGGAGGTCATGGCATGAGCATGGGCTATGTGCCCAAACGAGTGATCCAGTTTATAAGTTACATTGCTTTGTTTATTGACAAGCGTAATGCCGTTTTTTTTGACAGAGATCACGTCCAGCACCTGCCCGTTTTCCAGCCGATGGCCGTTTAAGTCTGAACCACCGAATGTAATCCTCACCCTATCGTTTTTAGAAACACCAATCTCAATATTGTCAAAAACATCAAAACGATTAGGCTTGTCCAAAGGGAGAATCTTTGTGCCGCCGTCCTTCTGGCTGATGACGACATCACCGCCCTTCACTGAATCTATAAACCATCTGCTTCCCTTCGGGATACCCGGTACATTTTGATTGAACTGGATCACTTGACCCGTCATAAAGTTCCTGGCATCCGTCCTTTGCGCTTCGGTCAGGCTCAGGTTTTTGAGCCTTGTAAAAGCGATTTCCTTTTTACCAATATCCCCATCCGACCTGAATCGCTGCCGGATTGCTTTTGTCAAAGCTTCCCCCTGCTCATGTGTCGGACAGACAATCAAAGCAACTTTTCCACTTTTTTTCATCTGGATATAGTCATCGACGATCTGTTTGTTTGGCTCAAGTGGGTCAACAGTCTGAATAGCACCAATCTTTTCAAGTTTGGCGAAGGCCGTTGCAACCTCCCCCTTGGATAGGTCAAGGACAGCGTCGCGGTATTCTTTCACCCTTTGGCGATAAATCTTATCTACTTCGGCCGCCTGAATGCCTCCAACCGTGTTGAGGATGCGCAAAGCATCACCACGCACCACACTTGCATGTTGCTTTGTATCGCCAACCAATATCACTTGTGTCCTATGCTTGGTTGCCAGCTCCAGCAAGCCGAGCATGTCTTTCGTCCCCAAAAGACCCGCTTCATCCACCATCAAGACTTGCCCTTTTAGCTTTTCCTGCATTTGCGGGGAAACTAAGAGTTTTGCAACCGTTTCTGCGCCATCGAATTTTTCTGCACGGAGGTTGCCTCTTGCGTTATCCGCACCTGGCGACACAACAATCAATTGTTTGCCCGCTTCCTCGATTTTATCCTTTACATGCCGCATTAGCGTCGTTTTTCCCGACCCGGCAATACCCCGGATGATCGACACGAGATTTCCCGTCGTCAAAACATGGGCAGCAGCCCTTTCTTGCTTGCCGTCAAGTTGGGTGGCCGGGGCTTCAAGGTACAAGGGCGTGATGCTCCCTTGCCCCCGTTTGGCAAGGTCAACCATCCTTTGCTCTTCGCGCAGTATTTCTTTCGTGGAGAAAACAACTTGAGACTTTTCCTTTATGCGTATGATTTCGGGATTTTCATCAAAAGCTTGTTTAATCCCGGCAACGGTAATACCCACATGTCCCATGCTGAATTTTATCGCCTCTTCAATCAGCTTTCGTTCAGGGACAACACTTGCGCGCTCGAAGCAATGTAAAAGGGCATAGTCAATACAGTCCTTCGCCGTCAATTTAGAAAGGGACGGGACAGTATCTGACGACTTACCTTTGTCAGTCGGCAACTTTTCAAGGGTTTTAATTTGCCCCTCCCAGGCCTTTCGTAGCTCGGCCATGCTCATGCCTTTTTGTTTTTTGCCGCGTGTTTTTGCCCCAAGTTCCGCCAGTTCCTTTGCATCGGAAATTCCTTTTTCTTTTGCGACGCGCCCTATTTCATCGGTACGTTTGGAAAACAACTCGACCACCTGCAGCGGCATATCGGCAATCTCAAATGACTTTTTTGTTGGCCTGACCTGAAAGCCCATTTTTGTCAAATTGTCGGCAAGGCGCTTTTGAAAAGCTGCCTCGTAATAAGGCATGTCCCTTTTGATGTCATGGAACTCACCAGCCTTGATACGGTTTTCAACTGCATCCCAGGTTGCGTTAAAAACAAAGCAGTGACTATGCAAGTGCGGGTCAGGGGCAAAGCCCTCCACCGGACGGGCGGTCTGATGTACAAAATGCGCCCAGGCAAGTTCACTTGCCGAACGGTCTTCATAAGCCCCGCCGACCCTTACCCTCGTTTTAACATCAGCCTCAATTTCCTGCATCGTTTCCGTGACGCTGGCACGGAAGGCATTCAAAATCCGGTTGTCTTTTGACAGGGCGTGCATGATCGAAACAGACTTGGGGCAGTGGAAGTTGATATCATACCCTGTCCTGCGACCTTCCTTGACACGCTGCGTCAGGTTGCCGCCCGTGACAGGGTGGCGGCTTTCGCACAAGGCATAGAAGTCTTCCTGCTTCGTTTCACCGGACAGACCCAAACGGGCAGCAAGCAGCCCTTGCCAATGACCGGGCAATTCCTGGTCATTGACGTAGTAGTCGGCCTTTGCCAAAGCATCCCGAAAGTATGCCTTGGCGTGACCTGCTGATTTGCTCATTATCATTCTGATCATGGGTAGTCGTATTCTATACCAGATCGAAAAATCGCCTGTAAAAATCGATCTTTGTCAAATCGCTTTTTCGTCTGCCTTGCGGCCTTGCGGTCGGCTTCGCCGGAAATCAAATTTGATTAAATGAAATAGTATCAGACATCTCTCCTAAGCACTGCTTAGGTCTATTCGATTACGTCTTTCTTTTTGTCCCCAACAGCTGAAGACGAGACGGCCTCTCTGAATTTCATTAACTTAGGTACGTGCCCCCTAAAAGTAAAGTCAATACCATTATCTGCTTTACCTTCTAGGAAGTCCTTTTGAAAATACTCATTGCAAATCAGCTCATCGATCTTATCCATTACGAAATTATCGCCCGCGTCCCAAGCTGCTTTCGCGGCAATTGAAGAAATAACACTGCAAACAATAAGAAGTATTCCTAATTTCTGACCCAAGAAGAAAAGCAGAATACCAGGTAGCAGGAATACTAACGGTTCAATGAAAATTTCCTGATATCTTATTTTATTCTCTTTTCTGATAGTAAACATTGGCAAAATTGTTGAAGCATAAAACCCGGTTGGCTTGCCTCTGTTTTTGCTGAATATCTGATAGGAATTCTTATTAAAATCGGCTTGTCGAGCCCTTTTTACTCCAACCCATAAAAAGAGAAGAGCGAACATCTCCCATGCGTAGTAGTTTGTAGGTGGTAAAATTGGTACGCTATATGAATGAAATAATGAGACCATTATCGGCTTGTAGTAGGGAAATACAATTAGCAGGATGCCCAATGTCCATACTGAGGACTGACGCACATACCTACAACCAAAATCTTCTCTGATAAATACCTCGAGAAGTAATCTCGGGTAAGATGAAATCGCAAAAAATGTCCCCAAGATTATTGACTTGAGATGGTTTTCCCTTCCAAGGGTACTTCTGTAATACAAGTTTTTCATGACAGTTTGTTTTTTGGTGTGAAGTTTTGATTAAATGGAATTCTAATGTGATTTTCTTCCGTTTTCAGTATTGTTCCCTGAAAATGAATAATAGCTTCCGTCTCAAAATCATTTGCCGCCGCGCCTGTCTTTAACCGTGTGAATTCCTCGGGTCTGATATACCTGTCAATTTTCGTCGACTCCGTCCTGGAGAAAGACATCTTTTCTCCACCTGCTGTCGTCGAAACGTCGTTTCTCCAACGGTCACCAATAAGCTCGGATGCATATTTATTTGTTTCAACGTCAGAATTTGCATGAAATATCTTTGTCGCCAGCGTACCCAGAAAACTCTTAACCTTATGCTCTGCCTGATCGCCGCCCATGTTTGCTTTGTAATTGGGAAGGTTTTGAGAAATGTAAACAGTCGCCACCCGACTGCTTCTTGCCGTAGCCTGAAAGTCGGGGTCATGTTCATGCAGAAAATTTTGAGCTTCATCCGCCCACAAAAACACAGGGCTGGTCTCTTTTGTTATTGCCCTCTTTTCCATCGCTCTTTGAAAAATGTACTTTGTCAATATTTGACAGTCCCGTCCGACCTTGTGGTAGCGTTTGACGGGCAGATTAATGAGTATAATTTTCCCTCTCGCGCAATCCTCGGGAAAAAAGCTTGTCGGTCTGCTGCAAAAAAGTGAATACACAGGTTCGCGCAAAAGCCGGAACAAAAACCCTGAAAAGGAAAAGTCAATGATCGACCTGGTACGGTCGTTCAAGTCGGTGTAAGTTTCTATGAAATTATCGATGTATTTAAGAAGGCGGGCTTGGGGTACTGCCCTGGCAAGCTCCTTGCTGTAAAGCGCCTCGTCATCTGCCAACTTTCTCATTTCGTCGGTGGTCAAAGTATCCCACCACAGTCCATGCAATCGCTTGATTTCCTGATAAGCGTTTAAATAGGCCTCCTGATATGCAGATGGCCCTGCTTTTTCCTTTGAGGCTTCCTTTTCGTTGTTTTTCTTTGCAGCAAGTCCATTTTCTTCTAAAAACACCTGATGTCCGTCGCTGCCTTGTTTCGGCAAGCTTTGAACGATTTGATAAAGCAGGTCTACAGACACCCTTCCATCATAACCAAGTTTGCAAAGGTCAATGACGTTGAACATCAGCATATCAAGCGCATTCTCCCAAAAGGGGTCGTCAGACCGTCCGTGTGCTTTTTCCTCGCCAGCCCGGATGACTGTTTTAAGCACTTGTACGATATTTTCGGTCAAGGCGTTGCCATCACCCGCCGCTTTCGCTTCATAGTCCAGAAAGTTAAAGCTATGTTCCCCGTCGGGCTCTACAATCAATAAATCATTTTCCCTGCCGGTAAGCCTGCAATAGTTTTGCCACTCTTCTTTTTCCGTTGGCTTTACGGTCAAAACCAGACCGCCATATCCAGCCGACAAGTATTTTAAAGCTATTGTCCTTCCTGACCCACTTGTCTTGCCCGAACCTATTCCGCCAAAAATCTGCACACCTTCCACCGCATTCCGGGCAGTCCAGTTCAGCTTGTCCTTAATCAGGATAAGAGACATATCAAGCTTGTCTGTATTTGGAATTTCAGCGTGCATCTTTGTCGTGGTCTTTTGTTTTGTCTGTGGAATGGCTGCGTGCATCCGGCTTTAGCCATCCTGGAATCAAGTCTTTGCCTTTTTCAAGGTAGAACTCCTTCCGGCCATCCGCGAATCCCTCCAAACGCTGGTCGGTCATTTCAATCTTATCTAAAGCAGCGGCAAGCTCTGGATGATGTTTTGCCAGCAAATATCCCTGATTAAAGCCCTCAACATACTCTGGGCTGGGTGTCTCTTGTTCCATAGCTAGAAAGTCTCTTTTGAATGTTTTTCAAGGTATGCGTCAATTGAACGACGGTCATATAAAATGATCTTCTTTTGCGGTTGGCTGTATCTGATTTTTCCTTCGTCTCGCAAGGTTTGAAGGGTTGTTTTTGATTTGATATTTAACAGCCGCATGGCCTCTTCATCGGCAACCCATCGGTCTTTTTCCTGATGGTTTGTTTTGACATAGGCGATGACCGTGTCCAAAAGCTCGTAAAAAGCCTTGTCTTCGAGACAATGAACTTGCATGGCGATAGATTTATATCCGAAATGTAAAAAAGATTATTTAATGTGAGAAACTATCGGGCATAATTTTTTTAAATGCCTTGAAAATTTGTCAAAAAAATTCATCGGTTTCATAAATGGCATCATCGTCTTTGAAAACATCAATCTCCGGTCTCTCACAACTGAAGTAAGAGCAATCCGCTTCCAGCTCACCATCTTTCAAAAAGATTTCCCGGTACTTTGTTATTGTAATCGCCCTGTAATCCTGGGCGGTAATGGGTGAATCCTCGGTCATGCCCGTGTTCCGCATCGCCTCTCTCAACCACATTTCGGCATCATAGGAATGCACCAAATCAGGTTCGTAGCCGAGGAAAGAAGATAATCGTTTTCTCACAAGCTGAATTCGATCCGGCATAAAGCCGTTATACATTTGCTGTTGGAGACTTCCGTACTCCTTATAGTCCAGATATCCGCTTTTAAACATGTCGTCATTTCGGATGTCCAAAACGTGAAGCAAGGTTTCCTTCCAAAAGCGTTCTTCAGTCGTAAGCCCCTTAATATAATTATCAAACTCAGCCCGCATAAATGCCTGGTGTGGGAAATAAACGGATTTGTAGGGCAGGTAGCCCATTACACGGACGATAATTCTCTGAATTCTGCGTTTGTGTTGGGGCATAAAGTTTTCATGGGCAACGATATCCTGCCATTGGAACTTGGAACGCTGCCCCATTCTCTTCAGGCTCAAATCCTGCATCTCATCAAAGGCGACCAGCGGCATTACACAACCTGTATTACTTACCGTTAATTTTCATATTTTAGCATAAAGACTGATATTTATCAATCAGTTTCAATGCCGAAGTTTATGCCGGATTGGGAGCAGCAACTTAATCAAAACTTATATCGAATTGCGGAACAATCTGCCCAGATTAGCTCCTTGGATAAGCCACGCTATGACCTGATACCTCCTGCAATCAAAAAAGAGCGGGAAATGCAGGTGCAGTATTTGAAAGATGACCTTAAGGAACAAAAACTGAAAGCTTTAGCAGAAATCAAAAAACTGCCGGAAGAGTTACAACGTGTCTATGAACAGCGACTGGAACAAGCCTCTGCCTGCCGGGATATTAACGACTACAAACGAATATTGGAAAAGCAAAAAGAATATAGCTCAAAAGAAGGACAGTCAAAAGAAGATGCTTTCCGAGAACAATTGGGAAACAAAGTTTTCTCAAAATTTATGGGGAAGGGTACAAGCCTGGGCAAAGAGGAAAGTAAAGACGTGGTGATAAATAAAAACAAACCCAAAGACCAGGAGCAAGAAAAGTAGCTCAGTTGCATTTGTTGTCTACCCGAATGCAAATGGTCTTGGGGCGTTACCCTTCAGGGTCGGGCTTTTCGCTGCAATCTTTGCGGTACAAAGGATTTTCGCTGCAATCCCTAACGCAAAGAGTATTCCCTTGCCTTTGGGCGGCAAAGTTAATCCGCAGCCATTCGCTACGAAGGTCTTCACTTCGCTATCGCTGCGTTCGCCTTTCGGTTTTAAGCAAAAAATCTCCACCCATGCGGGTCGTATTTTTGGCTTAAAAACCTTCTTCGCTTCATGGTCTGCTGCTTTTTTGCGGCCTATCAAAGGGGACGGGAAGAGATGTGCAAGTTTAAAATAAAGTGATAGCTCACGCAAATCGGCTCATTCGCGCTATTGCTTTTATCTTTGACCAAATATAAGCAATACAAAGTCCGATTGCGATGAGTCCAATTAAGAAACTCTCATTAATGGTAGCCACCGCAATTCCACCACCACCAACAACCATACAGAACATAATCATCTGCAAGTGAAAAATAAGGGCAATAGAAACAGTTGAAGGCTTAAATACCCTTCCATTCACTTTTACACCCAGAACAGAATGCAAGAGGAAAGATTTGTAGACCAGAATTTCAACCTCCTCGCCAACCTTCATATAGTTGCTGAGATAGTCGGCAACAGTAATGTTGCGAAAATGATGATTGCCGATTTCTAATACAGTAAGCTGTGTTTTACCTGCACCGCCGCTACTGGCTTGCCAAGTGCCGGCGCCGATAAAATTTACTTTGCCGCTATAAGTTTTCATGTCTTATTGTTTTTATTCTTTACAAGATTGTTGATTGAATGATTACCAAGTTTCCCCCTTCTTCTTCATAATTGTAAAAACACCGTCCTCATTGATATAGCCCTCCCGCCATGTTAGTTGCCCTTTGTCTGATTTGCCGATGCAGATTCTCGCATAGGCAAGGCGAGAGACCGGATCAAAGATTATCGGGTCAGTTGAACCTGCCATGTCAAAAACAGGCCAAACGACTTTTCTCGTTGATACATTGATAAAGCCAATCGACTGCGCATTCAGGAAAGGATTTTCAACATTTTTGGAAGTGAAGAATATTTTATGGTTTCTTTCCCCATCAACGTAGTTTTCACCGTAGAACCAGCTTTCATCCGTGATGCCGTATGAACGAAAGAAGTCCGACTTGCTGACGATCTTGAAATTGTTATCCATGACGTAGCGACCGCCGGGGCTTAAGGCGAGACCGCAAGGGAGGAACGGCTTAAAAACACCATATTTTTGCACATCCTGGGCAGTTTGCTTGTTGACGATACGTCCTGTTTTGTCGATGTAGCCATATTCAAATTCAGCCTTATCCTTGGGTGCAACCCGCGCAAAACCACAGATAAAATCAGATGGTTTGTTTGAGAAGGTGCAGGGGATGACTTGCCGTCCATCCATATCAATATAGCCGTACTTGATTTGACCATAAGCGTCTTTTTTGCCGACCAATGCCATGCCGTCCGAGAAAGCATAGGCTTCGTCAAAAATAAAATCAGTCAACATCTGACCCGACATTTTTTTATAAGCGTTCATGCCCCCCTTATTCCTGACAACACCTGCCCCATTTATCACTTCGCTTACAAAAGCAGGTAGAGAGCCGTCAGGTGTTGAATGTCTGTATCTCTCTCCCGATGATGCCGTGTATGTCGTTGTGTGACCCTCCCGCTCATTTCCTTTTGTTTCATAGAGATAATTTCCACGCTCTGTCACCGAAGCAAGTTTCTCACCGATAACCTTACCTTGTGAGTTTATATAGCTCCATTTTTCGCCTTGCTTTCCCAGCATAATTTCAAAAAAAACCTGCCGTTGCGTTTGCCCATCTAAAGAGTAATACTTTGCAATCATCTGGCCTTTGTTCTTATTGATATGCGGGGAGAATAAGTTCATTACATTGTAAGGAAGAATGAACTTGCCCGTCTGGTCTATAAGAGCCGTTGAACCACCCTTCTTCACAATGGCGCAGCCGTTGTGAAAATAATGCTCCAGGTCATCCGCATCCACATAAAAGGCAGCAGCAGAAATATCGCCCGGCGATGAACCTGTACCCAAAAGAACTTTACCGCTGTTCGTCTTGACTGTTGCCGCAGGTGCACCGGCATTTGTTTGTTGCGTGGCTTTCGGCTGTGCCGATGTGGGTTTAGATTGCGAAGGCACTTGTGCTTCTGTTCCGGTTCTGCCTGTAGGCCGACCCTCTTTCAATATCCCATCAACTTTTTTGGTAGCTTGATTTATTTTATTCAGAAGCTTTCCCTGTCCAAGCACCTGCGATACAGGCATTAACGACAGTCCAATACAGACTGCAAAAAAATAATTTTTCATTGGTTCAATATTTATGGTGAGAATGCAATCGTCAGAGCATCGAGCAAAATGGCTCAGAACGAAAGAGACGCATATTTGGAGCATATGCAAGTTACCTATGGTCAGACAACCAATGATAGGTATTGAGAATCTGCCGGGGATGACTGATTAACTGTTTAGATTTACTACAAAATCGCGCAGGAAATCTCCTTGAGTTTTTGCATGAAAACTTCTTTTTTTCGGGTGGAAACAGTAATGTCCGTATCATCAAACAGGGTGATGAAATACCCGTTATTCTTTTTGAAACTCTTTACAAAGGCCATATTCACCAAGTGCGAGTTATGCACCCTGCAAAAATTGTGTGCCTCCAGCAATTCTTCAAAGTCACATAAAGGCTTTGATGCAACCAGCTTCACTTTGTCAATCAGGTGAATGGTCGTGTAATTGCTCCTGCTTTCGCAGCGTACAATATTGGGGATGGGGACGATGTTAATTTCGTTCAAGTTGGAAATACATATCTTCTGTTCGTTTCCAAGGATAGTGCTTGCTTGCGGCATATAAAAAAAATTAGGCGTAACTGAAATTCTCTTGCTCCTCCAGGCTGTCGAAGGCCTTTCCAATACAAGAGACACAGCTACGCCGTGCGGCGTATCCGTCAGAAATCGTATTGGTAGGGGCTCGGTAAATTTTCGACATTTGGAGGAGCGACCCTTTAGATACTATGTTTTAAATAATGTTGCTATGTCATGTTCTGATGAATTTTATTTATACTGCAATTTACGACTTTAACGGCAATTTACGGCCTCGCAGTCCAGGTCTCCCGCCATCTTTTGAATGATGCAGGGCTTATCCAAAACCGTGCAAAGTTCCCCTCGTGCAAATTCATGAGTTCCGTTTCCACGGCCTCCACAAATTTTGCTCTGTCCTGGTCAGAAATTCCTTGAGCATTTTTTTTGATTGCGGAAGAAGCTTCCTTTTGAGAAAGACCCTGTCCGACGATATCAGATACCAACGCCCTTATTTGTTCCCGATACTTTAGGCGGAAAGGATCTGGCTCTCCCAAGGATTGCCGGATGGCGGCATATCTGGCGGCAGAGCGTTCATACGCCCAAATAAAAACATCCTTTAGCAAGGCAATCTCATTCAACTCATAAACGCCCTTTATGCCCTGTACATAGAGATCGTTCGGCACGTCAACAAAGGACAGCGGCGAAAGATTATGGCGGTTCAAGGAAATATTCGCCGCAAGCCTTGATACACGCTTGTTCACATCGTCAAAGGGTTGCAGGTATGGCAGTTGCACCATGATAAAGAAGGCTTGCTCGAAAGGGTCTTTTATTTCCTGTGCCTTGAACAGCATTAACTCGAACATCTCTTCAAGCAACTGCGGTATGACCAATGGTGTATAGACGGACAGACCTATCCGAACTTCTATCGTGCGAAGCCGTCCGGATGCAGCAGGGTTTGCCAGCAAGTTGTTGGACAACATACCGTGCAGGTTCAAAAAAGTGTATCGGTTGAAGCCAATGTTTTCCACATCCCCAACAAGAAACTCAATAGCATCCTTGTGGTTCAGGATCATTTGCGCTTCAGCGGCAGAGTGATCGTCAGTCGTTTCGCCATATGCAATCAAACGCTCGGTATCCAGCAATGAATAAGTATTGCCCTCCAATCGGCTTGAGTTCCAGGAGAGGTCAATCAGAAGTCTGTTCATGACTTCTTTGGCGTATGTCCCGGCGGCAAGCTCCATCATGGCAGTCTTGCCGACCTCGGCCAGCTTTGACCTTTCCGACGTTGTCAAATAACTATCGACGTTCGGGCGGTAGCCCTCCAAAAAAGCCCGGTTAAACCCGACAGGTCTTCTTGTTTCAATGGGTGCAGAAACCGAAGCAAGGATAGCCTTGCCAGCGTCAGACAAGGGTATTGCCGGGGCAATAGCGGCTTTGGATTGCTCTTCTACAATTTCTTTCGTGAGGTAGTATCGGGTAGAACGTTTATTGCCGGAGGTAAATATCTGACCAATCTCCTGAAGCTTCTCCAAGCGTCTTTGCAGCGTTCTAAGCTCCAATTCCAACCCGGAAGCAGCTTTGATATCCTCTATCGCAGCCCCATCGGGGAATTGGCGAAGCGCACCTTTAATGGCTTCAAGCTGGTCATTTGTCTTTTTCTCGTTTTCAGTCATTTTTACCTTTTACGACACTTTCAATGCAATTTACGACAAAAATAGCAAATATTTGTCGTTAAAACAATAAAATAAGGGCTTAGCGACAATAAATTGTCGTTAAACAAGATTATTGACGTAAATCATGACAAAAGCATGGTGTACATAAAGATGGCTAAGGGCGATACCCATGTAAATCAATATGAATTTTTGTGGTCGGGGCATTTCCTTCTTTAATCTGCTGAACAACTGTGTCCCTTGGTATAGCCCATTTGTCCGAAAGGTAATGCAGGTGCGGCCGTCCTGTTGCGCCTTTTTCTTCCCCGCTTACGCCCTTGTAAGTTTGGTAAAAACAATGCCAACCATTCTTATTATCAAGGAATTTTGCAACAATCACTTTGCGGTGATTAATGAGATTTTTTAATTGTCCGTCCGTCAAGGTGGTTGCACCGACTTTAACAATTTTGTCGCCCTCAATTCTGGCTATTTTAGGGAGGTCTTTTTCTTCGATACCATTAGGCAACTTTTCGGTAAGGTAATTACTGTATGTGCAGCCAAAACGTGTCGCACCAATAAAAAAAAGATTGCATAGCTGAAAAGGTGTCAAGCTCGCCCCATCAAGAAGTCGCTCTTGCTCGGCCTTGGATTGGCTGTCGAACAGTTTAAGGAAGTTTGGCGGTATTGGGGTGGCAACGACCTCCTTATATTGCTCTTCCCAAGAACGTTTTGCAGCCCAAAGAAAATAAGCATCAGGGAGCACCCCTTGAAGTTTGCTTGTAGCCTTCCGCAATATTGTACGCTTGCGAATTTCTGATTCAGAGAGATGTTTAATCGGATCAACAAATTCGACTTCGTCTTCTTCTACTGCGATAGAAAAACCTCTACCATCATCATCTGGAATAATTTCAACGCTCATTACAAAAAATTGCTTTTGTAAATATAGCCAATAGACAGCAAGTAGAAATGTGTCCCAGACAATTCCTAGAGAGCATATTGTTGAGTCCTTGAAAGTCTAAATCCCTATTACCGCTTCCAAAGCCTCGTCAACGTCCTTATGAATGAAGTTAGACTGATAGCCTATCGTAGTCTTAATATCCGTGTGCCTGTATAGCTTTTGAAGCATCTGCACTGGTATCCTGTCCCCTGAAATATTGCCGAATGTATGTCGGGCAATGTGCATCGTCAGAGGCTTGGTTATTTTTGCAGCGGGTACAACATTCAGGCGCAAATATTTATCTATCATATTCACGCGAGAAGCGATTAGTCTGTCTGTTTCAAACCTGTCCGACATATCAGCAGAACGAAGCTCGGGGAAGATCAGGTCGTTTTTTTCATCTCTTACTTCTTCGTATTGTTTCAGTATGGCGGAAACTTTGGGCGAAACTTTCAAGCTATCGCCTTTGTTGTTTTTTCCCATTGTATAATGAAGGCGGCCATCCTGAAAATCCGACCAGCGTAAGCGCAGCACATCGGAGATACGCATACCTGCGAAGTAATAAGAAATAAGCCAAAGGTTTCGGGCGTGGTTGCCCTCTTGGTTTAATACCGCATTTTCAATTCTTGTAACTTCGTCAGCGTTCAGGCCAATCTTTTTTGTATCGGGAAATTTGATGGTCAATCTACCCTTGCCGAAAGGGTAATATTTTGGGTCACAGGCTTGCTCCTTAATGGCAAAGCTGAACAAGGAGCGAATTGTTACCCAATGGTTCACGGCTGTCCTCTCGGACACTTTGTATTTGGTCAAAACATGTGCCTTAAACCGTTCTATAACCGGGATAGTCAATTCGGAGAAAGGTATATCTGATTTCAAAAAAACCTTTAGGTGTTTGATATTTGACTTCTGGCTCGTCCATTGCTTGAATTTCCCGTCCTCCTTTAGCCTATCGACAAACTTATCTGCGACGGTGAAAACGGTCTCTCCAGCCTGCGGCTTTATTTTCTTTTTTACTGCTATAGCCGAAACGGTCGGCTTCGCCGTCTCAAGTTCGAGAGAGCTATTATTTGCTTCTGCCAGCTTAGTAATGAGGTAGTTATTAAGCCTGGTTGAATTGGGGTGAGACTTTTTTACTTTCTGAGTAACTGCGTCCCAATCCTTTTCAGGAAGGCTCTTACCAATATGAATGAAGGATGTTTTTCTATCTTTGGTAATACGAATTGCCAAAGGATATGTGCCGTCTTTGTTTTGCTTTTTTCGCAGAACAATTTTTATCGTTGCCATGGAAAGAAGTGATTAGCGTAAAACCCTTGATTTTACTATGCAAAGATAAGAAATTTGGTACAACATAGGTACAACAAATGGCCGTTTTGCTTGTATTTTTGTGTATTCTTGTTTTTATAAAATGCAGTAAAATAGGCACTTTCAGACCATATAGCCACAAATGAATACAGTTTCGGATAGACTCAAAATCTGGTTATCGCAAGGTAGTGCAGGTTCGATTCCTGTTCGGGGCACAAATTAAATCCATGCTAATTTGAAGCATGGATTTTTCATTTTCAGCTGAACATAGCTATTTCATCAGCCTGTTATTAGTTACATTATATGGTCGCCTGAAGAATTCCAATCGCCGTTCTATTCCACTCATAATGACCCAGAGATACAGAAACAGTTTGCTTGTGTATACATAATTGTAATTTTAGCAAACATGAATTTAACATTAGAGGATATAAAGAAATTAGTTGGCGGATTAGCTGAAAAAATAGGTGCACCTCACCAACTCTTACCCACTTATGGGTATTCGATTGACGGAGCTCACCCACATATTGAAGTTGACAGATATGGTCTGTATTACGTAGTCGTTGAGAGAGGACGGGAATTAAAAAGAGATTTTGCTGCTGACACCGACGACTTATTATATCGAATTTTCGCTGGCGTAACCTTTTCAATGGCAGTAGATTTCGAAGTTAAACATCGTATTGAAACGGAAGACTTCCGGAGACAGATGTTTCAGAAACAGGAGGATCTTTTGGGCATTTTAAACGAAAAATGGAGAGACCGCCAAAACAAAGAGCATCAAAGGATTCTCAGGTCTCATCCGTTCGATGATCAATCCAATGTGAGAGTGGAATTTGCGGTGTCACTTAGAAGTGAAGGAGTGTCACCTGAAGAAGCTTGGGCTGAAGCATGTAAGAAATACCCTTTACCGAAATCGGCTTGATCATTAAAGTTTGATTAATGGCTTCAGCAAGTGAATTTCAAAAAAGAAATTTTTAATCTGGTTCGAAGAAATGTCAGTTAGGGGCACAAATCAGTAAACAGTGTGAGCGAACAGCGAACAGTGTTTACTGATTTTTCTGTTTTCTGGCACTGTTTCTGTTTCTTCACCACCACCTACATACTCACCATGCTCATATTCGAAAATCTCGAAGTCTATAAAAAGGCTTTTGGCATCAATCAAAAAATCTACAGATTTTTAAAAGGCAACACTACGATAGTTCGGTATATGAGGGACCAACTCGGCAGAGCCAGCCTGAGCATACAACTCAACATTGCTGAAGGTTCGGGACGATTTGCAAAGAAGGATCGAAGAAATTTCTTTGTGATGGCAAGAAGCTCAGCCTTAGAATGCGCTTCAATAGTCGAGTTCCTTGCCGCAGAACAGGAGATACCTCTTGAATTTCATCAAGATTTGCGAAATGGATTTGAGGAGATCTCTAAAATGCTCTACACAATGATCAAGAACCTTGAAGAATAAGAAATGGCTCAAACATCCACAAACATCCCAGTTTGTGCTAATGGACGTCAGAAGATGCTAAAAATCCACTCTTATCGGGGTGGATTTTTTACATTTGCTATATACCATTATATGGACTCTCTGCAAGTCAAAAAAGTAAATCAGACGCTTAGTTTTGTGTCAATGACAATAGCTTGGGCATTGATGAATTTTCTTAATGCTATTTACCTTGCTTATGTTGATGGTAAAGCTGACGAGAGTGGTGTCGTTATTTTTTGGTCTGGACTTTTCATGGTAGTTGCCTGGGCAATTTTTATTGTTTTTCCGCTTCGTCGGCTGGACCATTCACGACAATTCTTTAAACCGCACATTTTGCCTTTTGTTTCAGGGCTTTATGGGGGAATGGTCTATTCAATTATTGTAGGTGGCATATTTCGTAGTTTCGAATTGGTGATGATGTTTATGCCATTGGCAATTGTTGTAGGACTGCTTTTTGGTTTATCATACTCAGCATTGATTAGGCTCGAGAAGTTAACAGCATTCTTAGTAAGAAGGCCTTATGCAAAAATGGTATTCTTTTTGTCACCCGCGATTATCCTGTTTTGCTTTTTGTGGCTGCTGCCTGCAATTGCACCTTCATTGGCGTTTCGCTATATGCCTGATAAAATAAGAGATTCGATTGTAATGAGGACCATTCCTAGATACAAGGTTGGTGATAAATTTCAACCATTAAAAGAAGCTCTTCCAAGCTATTTTGATCATATTCAAAATGGTTCAGGCAATATGGCAGAGTATATGGAAAACTTTTCTTTTGTGTTGCAAGTTCACTGTAATAAGATAATAAGACTTGAATATGCAGTTGACCCAAAAGTAATAGATATGACGATTTACGGGAAGCTACAAGACAAACCTTGTCCGTAAGACCGTTTCCTTGTTCCCCCCCCATTTGGCGCCGGTGTTTTTCACTGCTGTCAGCAATTCTTACGAGTGTTTTCACTCGCATACCAATCTACCCCCTCGTGCCCTAGTGTGGAGCCTGTCTGCAGTCAGGCAGATTTGTAACACCCCGTTCATTCCTCCATCGGCATGTTTACAATATCTCCACCGCCGTCAAATACCCCACCTACGGTTGATAATTGATCTCAACGATCACCTCATTTTCTCTGTTCACCACATCCCATGGGGCATTGTAACCAAGATAGGTATAGCCGCCCAGCGCCTTGTACCCCAGCTTCCCCAGTATTGTCTTCAGCTCGGCTATCTTCTCTTCAATCTTGCGGTTATTCGCAAATCCGCCAAATTTTATCGCCGCATAGTACCCCTCCTTAGAGTAGCTGATGCTCACCGAACTATTGTCGGGTCGCGGCAGGTTATCGAGGTCATAACCCGCGGGCATAACAAAACTCATTCTGTTCATCGCCGAATCTACCTCCATGTGCACAGGAGCCGTCATCGCAATTTTCTCAGAAGAACTATTTCCACCAAAAATATACCCTGCCAGCGACCGGAAATTATCGTCACTTCTGTCCATATACCGCTCCCCCGGCGACTTCACTGTAGCCACTACAGCCCTCGGATAAAAGCGTATCTCTATGCCTTCTATCGTTTTTTCTACCCTGTACTTCTGTCGCTCCACCTTTTTATTTGCCGCATAAGTCATAGCCGAATAGATCACCGCAAGTACCAGAACAACAATGATGAACACCTTCATAATTACAAATTGATATACACCGACCTTAGCCGCTTCATAAAGGTCACAATTTCAGACATCCTATGGCATAGATTTTCTCTGTCCGCCTATCAAATCTCTGTTACCCGTTTGCAACGGTGACGCCGTGGTGTAGCGAGTGCCTACCGTCAGGCCTACGCTTTTGACTGCTTCTCGGCTCATTGTTCTAGTACTTTTCCCAAACTAATACACCGTGCCATCCTCCCCCATTATTGCCAGTATACGCGGGTTCACATACGGATTTGTATAGAATGCCACCGAATTGCTTGTGTATGGCGCACTCCGCAACTGACTGAACTTCCCAAACGGGATCACCATCTTTTCGTCTATGAGGGAATATACCCCTTCCTTACTTTCATCTCCCCCCTTTTCAGAGCATATTACTGCCATCGGCCCGCTACTATTGCTCACCACCTGGGTTTCTCTGTAACTGATCTGTGGCCGGTTCACCTTACCGGTCTTCGCATCCCATATAACCGGCCCGTTATCAAAATACAACACCTTCCTGCCACGCACCAGCATAAAATCAGGATATCCGTTCTTGTCCTCAAGATGCACACTCAAAGAATGTAAAACCTTTCCCATGCTATCAATTAGCAGTATGCGGGTATATACAAGCTGAGTTTCGTACCAATCCAACTTTTCACGGTGCCCCTCATAAGCAAGGCGAATGCCATGCTGCACCTGATCAGTTACCATATCAAATGGCTTACCTCCCGCAAGCAGCACACCATCGGCATCATAACATTGTATCACTCCCTTCTTCGACGTTTTAAACGTTCCGAAATATTCCTCCAGTGTATCATGAACAGGGGGTACCACCACCAGCAGGCTATCTGTTTTTCTTCCGTCCTTTCCGCTCACTTCCTGCATGCTGAAAACGCCCCAACCTTCTTTGGTTTTACCCATAAACATCCCAGTTCTCCCCACATATACATGGTGTATGTCAGTAAATCGTATCGGGAATTTTCGGGTGAGACTGCCATTATAAAGCATCCATTGTTCTTTGGGAGAATTGCGGTAGAAATGATTGCCCTTAAGCGATCTGAAATACGGACTATTGTCACGATACCCCAGGGCAGACCTCGGCATACGTATGATCTCCGCCCCAAACGCATCATATACAACTGCCTCTGACTTAACGATCGCGCAATAAGAAAGCGCCGGACAAAGACCATTCGTGATACGCACAGATGTATCGGGTGTCAACAACACATATTTCCTGGTGCTGATATTGTAAAGACCATCTTTGGTTGCATACAAGTTGCCATAACCTGCCAGATTGCGGCTGGGCACTTTATCGACTGTCCGGCCTGTAGAATCAATAACTAACGAAGAATCTTTGCCATATACCAGAAACTTCGTTCCTTCGTCGAAGAAGCTGGCCGGATTTAGATCCCTGTTGAAAAGGTTCACCCTTTCCCCTCTTTTGTTATAGACAACCCTGTATGGTTTTACAGAATCTACTGTGAACCAGTTAGCATTAAAGAAAATATCTACCGCCGACTCAATTTTGGCACACACATCATAGCGCACGCCTTGCCTGTCAGTGAGCAGGTAATCAGTACTATCGTTCCAGGCAAGCAAGTGTCCCCAATAGGACTTGTGCGATATCTTTTTATACCTGATGGGAATGATCTCTTTCCTGGGAAATAGTTGCCACACACCCTTCAGCCCACCCGTATCAAGCATTACATGGCTGATGATACTTGTGGCGTCATACCAAGACACAACACCCGGAAGCGTATCCTTTTTACCACTCGCAAAGAAAAGCGCCCCATTCGGCCGTTCCACACCACTCTTACCGGTGATCTCCCTGCGAGAAACGCTGTACTCGCCGGGCCGTTTCAGATCAGTGTACCACAATGCCAGCACGCAGGTATCCGAAACGGTATTCACGGAATTGCATGTTCCCAAAAAACGGCCTGAAGCACTGAATATGTCAAATATGTGATCGCCATTCACGGCAACAAAAAAGGAATCTTGTAGCTCAATTTGCATATATGCCGGGGCAACGATGTGTCGCTTTTTACTATCGCACAATCCGTATTTCCCATCCACATTGAAAATATACAACTGCCCTGCAGGGGACTGCAACGGCAGCAAGATCAGTAAAATCGGTAAAAACCACCTGTACAACATATCTACAAATTAGGCATTATCTACCAGATCCCAATTTGGCGGCGGTGTTTTTCGTTGGTGTCAGCTATTCTTGCAAGTGTTTTACACTCGCACGCTGCTTAATCCCCCCCTCCACAACGTTGACCGCATACCACCTCTGTCTTGTTAGTACCAAACAATCTCCCGACACACCTCAAGCTTCACCACACAATCAAATTAAATAAATCCCAATACATATACCCCCCCCCTATTAATTCGATTTATACCCTTATGGAACAAATGTTCCATAACGATTGAAACAACTGACTACCTTTGTAAAAGTTTTCATGGTGATAGGGTTTATAGGGGCTGGCCTGTTCTCAGGCTGGCTTTTTTATTTTACTTCGGTCAGCATCTTTTGGCTCCCCTGCCCCCTCCCCAAATCGCACAACACACATTTTCCTTACATCAACTGCACATAGGATTGATCCGCTTCTGTCAACAGTCCGCAGGACTATCTTTAAAAACTGTCAACTTTTTTCAGGACGAGTCACATCTTACAATCTTTAAATCCTAAAAATCTTAGTTCAGACAAACCGCCGCAGGCAGGTTCAGACAAACCACAATTTCCCCCGCGACAAAGCCCTCATTCGACCTCACCCTCTCCCCTCGGAGAGGGCGGGGAGAGGTTTTTATGACACTGCAGAAAACGCACTATGATAGATATTCTTTTTGCCCTCCTGCCATACCCTTTGTAACTTGTACTGATATTGATGAAAACGAAGCGAAACGGTGTTTATGGCGTTTTTTATTTCAGAGTAAGTGGGAAGCTGGTGGGAAGCAAGTGAGAAGAAGTGCGCAGTTTTCCTGCCTGCCGGCAGGCAGGTGCGCAGTTTTGGGAAGCAGAACTTCCCATCCGGCCATTGATAATCAATGAAAACCTGTGCAATTCGTGAAAAACAAAAAAATCAGAAAAACTGCGCACGGTGCTTGCCTGTAAACAAACATCCCTTTACGCCGGTACATACTTATCTGCAATAAACACCCGCCGGGCCACTCCTACCCAACCGATTTTTAGATAACTTGTACCACTTATATCATAAAAGCAAAATGGCGAAAAACAAACAGGCACCGAATAGCACCCCACCGGCAGTTACCAATGGCAGCTCCGCCCCCAAACTACCGGCATACCTTTTCGGCCTGCTGGCGGTCATCGCGTCCGCCGTTGCCCTGTGGCCTGTGCTGCAGAACAGCTACATCTCCTGGGATGACAACGTCTATTTTTATGAGAACGACTACCTCACCCGTCCTCTGGGCACTGCCATATCTCATTTTTTCTCAGGCTCTTTATATTTGGGTGCATACACACCTGTCACCCTCTCTGTTTTAGCCATCATCTCAAAACTGGCCGGAAATATCGAACCCGGTAATTTTCACACAGCCGCCCTGGTGTTGCATCTCATCAACGTATTTCTGGTGTTTCTTTTCACTCATCGGTTAGCTGCCCGCAACACAACAATTGCATTTTTTTGCGCTGCACTATTTGGCCTACA
This sequence comes from uncultured Flavipsychrobacter sp., assembly GCA_964652995.1. GTDB lineage: Bacteria > Bacteroidota > Bacteroidia > Chitinophagales > Chitinophagaceae > Nemorincola. Next base: position 85,987 of record CAZZCR010000014.1, read on the forward strand.
CCCAATGCATGTCGAATCGGTAGCATGGGCAGCCGAATTCAAAGATGTACTCTTTACTTCATTCTACCTCGCCGGCCTGCTCACGTGGCTGCACGCTACCAATGCTCAGGAAAAAGCAACGAAATGGCTCGTTTTTACATGCCTGCTTTTTATACTTAGTCTGTTATCCAAACCGGCTGCCGTCACATTCCCTATCGTGCTCTTGCTCCTGCAGTGGTATCAGCAAAAATCTGTTACCCGCAACCAAAGCGTCGCCATCGGTATCATGGTTGTGCTGTCAGTTATCATCGGCATAGTCACTATCTACGGCCAAAGCACATACCCTCATATGCAAGAGTCACACAACCTGCTTCAGAGGTTTGTAGTTGCCGCCTATGCCTATGTGCAGTACTATATTTCCTTGGCATGGCCCACAGGCATGTCCATATTCTACCCCTACCCTGCCCTAGTTGACGGCAACCTTCCAAGTCTCTACTACTTGTACCTGTTGCCTGCCGCCGCGCTGCTTTTCGCAGCATGGTTCTTCCGAAAGTCTGCACCCTACGTCACATTTGGTATCGGCTTTTTCACCATCAACATCCTGCTGGTGCTACAAATACTGTCACCAGGGATGTCTGCCATGGCCGATCACTACACCTACCTATCCTACCTCGGATTGATTTTTGCCGTGCTCGCGCTGCTCAATACACTCATACAGCGGGCTTCCTCCGTCAAAGCCCTACCCCGCATAGCTACCGGTCTGGGATTGGCAGTGCTTATTGTGTTTGGCACCCTTGCGAATACACGTGTACGCCACTGGCAAAATGATGAGACCATGGCCAACGAACTCCTGGGACAGTATCCTTCCAACTATGTCGCGCTCAATAACATGGGCTTCGTTTTGCACAGTCAGGGTCAGTCTGCACCGGCTATCACCTATTGCCTGCAGGCGATCAGTCAGAAAAAAGATTATCCCTACCCCTATGTCAATGCTATTAATGCCGCCATTGCACTCAACGATATCAACTTTGCAGCTGGCCTGGCCGACTCGGCAGCACGTTTTGTAAAACCAACACCCGATATCCTCAACAGCATTGGCTACGTGGCGCTCATGCAAAACCGCCTCGATGACGCCATTGTCAGCTACAAAAAGACCATTGCCCTACAACCAACCAACCGAAACGCCTACCTCGCACTTGCCGAGATATATTACCGTAAAAAGGACTACACAACCGAGATCAACATACTCAACAAAGGCCTGAAACACCTCCCCGACAACCCCATTCTGCTCAACTATAAAGGTTACGCCCTATACACAACCGGCCGTTATCAGGACGCCCTCATCATCTACGACAAAGTACTATCCATTGCCCCCGATTATAAAGGTGCTGCCGAGAACCGGGAGCAATGCCTGAAGGCCATGAACGCAAGTACAAACAACACCAGATAACACTCCTATTTATGTTATCACATAGACCTATCAAACTATTACTGGCTCTGCTGCTGCTATTATGGCATCCGGGCCTCTTGGCACAGGCATTGCCACCATCACTTGTCACAGATCTCCGGACAGGAAGATCGGTGCCATTCAGCGAACTGGCACCAAAGGGCAAAGTCACACTCATTTGCTTCTGGGCTACGTGGTGTCTTCCCGGCAAAAGACAGATAAAGACCATTGTCCGCAATCTGCCTCAATGGCATAGAATAGCAGATTTCACGTTCATCACCATTGCCGAAGATCATCAATCTATAGACGGCCTGGAACTTAGATATGCTCGTTCACAGAAATGGCAATTCCCTCACTACCTCGACGAGACCAACACGCTGAAAAGCAGCCTCCGATTTCACGCGCTTCCTTATACCATTATTATAGATAGCAAGGGGAGTATTATCTATCGCCATACCGGCTATATAGAAGGGGCAAACTTACATCGGGAATTGAAGCGAATTGCAGACAAATAAGAGCCAATACCCCACAAATTCTGCCCCGGCCAAATACTATATAAATCCATATTTCGCCATACTCCAGAATTCATCAAGAGCAATGATGCGTTGTTTGAAGAATGAGATAAGCTCCGGCCAGTCTTCCTGACGCATGATATTCACCTCCGGCAATGCCTTGGTGATCCGGCTAATTTCACGTCCTGTCCCATCTGCAACATGCTCCGCCCATGCCCATTCTTCGCCAAGTGTTTCATGCAGTACAGCTCGCATTGACTCAAATTTAGCAAAGCATGCTACCCTGTCGCCGCGATACCCATGCGTTATCTCAATTGTAATATGTGCACCCCCTGTTCCCGCGTCCATCCTGAAGTAAACCGACGGCACACCAGTCTTATAGTTCACCCAATTCACGCGCTCACCATCCGCCGAAAGCACCGGACGCATGTATTGTCCGAACGTTGTCCAGAACGCCTGCCGTTGCCGCGACGCTTCCTCCTTTGTGTACATACCCCACAAAAATACACGAGAACACTTGAAACACGCTGAGGTCTGAATACAAAACGGCAGGCCGGATATCCCGACCTGCCTGCACCTTGTATACACACATTACTTCCATCCTCCACCCAACGCACGGTACATATTTACCATCGTTGTGAGTTGTTGCTTTTTTGTCTCGATCAGTTCAAATCTTGCTTCCAACGCATCCCGCTGCGTCATCAATATCTCCATATAATCAGCACGGGCAGACATGAACAGGTCGTTAGATATCCTGATCGACTGGTTCAAAGCATCCACCTGCTTCGACTTCAGATCATAACTGCTCGTCAGGTTGTTCATCCGGGACATCTGGTTGGCAACCTCAACATAGGCATTCAAAACGGTGCGTTCGTAATTGTATGCCGCCTGCACCTGTTTCGCATTCGCGTTCATGTAGGCAGCCTTTATGGCGTTTCTGTTCACCAGCGGAGCCATCATATCTCCTGCAAGATTATACAATATAGATTCCGGCTTCACAATAAACGCAGGGTTGAACGCCTGATAACCAAAGTTCGCCCTTATGCCGAGCCCAGGATAAAATTGCGCCTTTGCCACCTTAACATCAAGCTTGCTTGCTGCAAGGTTTTGCTCGGCCTGCATCACATCCGGACGATTGGTGAGTAACTGAGATGGCAGACCTGAAGACGGAACCACAGGTGCCAGTGATATGAACGTTGCCGCGTTTCGCTGAATATGCCGCGGGAAACGACCAAGCAGAAAGTTGATTCGATTCTCGGTTTCAGTTATCTGCTGCTGTATCATGTACTGCATCCTGGTGGTCTTAAGCACCTCAGCTTCAAACTTCTTTACTGCCAGTTCAGTCACCTTTGCAGCATCCTTCTGAAGCTTCACTATACGGAGCGCGTTACTCTGGATCTCAATATTCTTCTTCAACACATCCAATTGATTGTCCAGCGACAGCAACTCATAATAGGAATCCGCGATCTCACTTACCAATTGCGTAACGACGAAGTTCTTTCCTTCAACAGTTGCGAGATACCTATTGAATGCGGCCTGACGGGCATTCCGCAGTTTCCTCCAGATGTCCACTTCCCAGGATGCCTTCAACCCTATTGCCATATCAGTAAGAGGATCCGGCATTTCTCGTCCGGGAGTGATTTCTATATTCGCCTCCATTGCGCCTATGTTCGTGTAGCGTGCCACTTTATCCACGCCGGCACCCAGACCCACACCCACAGATGGAAGGTATTCTCCTTTTCTGGCCCTCACTTCATTTCTTGCAATTTCCAACTCTTGCAGCGTGATGTTAAGTTCCTGATTCTTCGCAAGTGCGGTATCAATAAGAGCAACGAGATCCGGATCAGAAAAAAACTGTCGCCAGCCAACTATTTCGGTCGCATTGCTGTTCGCGCTACCCGCATAATTTTGTGGCACCGTTCGGCTTTCGTTGCGCGCAACTACAGAAGGTAATTTGCAGCCACCTATTGAAACGGCCAATGCCGCGAGTACACTGATATATTTAGCTTTCCTGAAGTGCATTGTGATCATAATTTTCAGTTAACGGATTTTCATCTTCACCTTTGATAAGTTCGCTTCTGGATGCGAGCGTACCAAAAATGTAATACAGCCCCGGCACGACGATAACACCAAACACAGTACCAAACAACATACCACCCAGTGCACAAGTACCAATGGTGCGGTTGCCCAATGCACCCGGACCATGGGCAAACACCAATGGCAACAGACCCGCAATAAATGCGAAGGAGGTCATAAGGATGGGCCTGAAACGAACTTTCGCACCCTCTATGGCGGCATCCAACACTGCCATACCCTGTTGGTGTTTCTGTGCGGCAAACTCAACAATAAGCACCGCGTTCTTACCAAGAAGACCTACCAGCATTACCAGACCCACCTGCGCATAAATATCATTGGCGAGGCCCAGTAATTTGAGGAGAAAGAATGATCCAAACACTCCCGCAGGCAACGACATCACCACCGCCAGCGGCAGGCAAAAACTCTCATATTGCGCGGCAAGCACCAGATACACAAACCCGAGAACGATGAGGAATATATACAGAGCTTCATTTCCACGTGCCACCTCGTCCTTTGAAAGTCCCTCCCAGTCGATACCGTATCCCCGCGGCAGTGTCTTATCAGCCACCTCCTGTATCGCGCGGATCGCCTCACCACTACTGTATCCCGGTGCGGGCTCACCCCTGATGGCTGAAGACGTGTACATATTATACCTCGTGATCTCATTAAGACCGTGCGTCTTCTTAATCTTCATGAATGCCGAATAAGGGACCATCTCGTCTCGGTTGTTCTTTACATACAACTGCAGCAGATCTTCCGGCAATCGCCGGTACTCAGGAGCAGCCTGAACATATACTTTATAGAAGTTGCCGAACCGAATAAAGCCCAACTCATACGTACTTCCGATCAGGATAGATAAGTTGTCCATGGCCTTGCCTATTGACACGCCTTTCTGCATTGCTGCCTGATTGTCTATTTCCAGCTCATACTGCGGATAGTTGGCACTAAAGAACGTGAACAGACCGGTCAGCTCCTTTCGTTTATGAAGTGCAGCCATGAAGTCATCGTTCACCTTCTCCATTTCTTTGTAATCATCGTTGTTTGTCTTATCCAACAGACGAAGTGCAAAACCACCGGCAGCACCATAACCAGGCACCGCAGGCGGACCAAAGAACTCAATCGTAGCACCCGGTATCACCTTTGCCTTTTCCTCCAATTCTCTGATGATCTCATTCACCGAATGCTTACGCTTGGACCAGTCTTTCAAATTAATAAGACAGGTTCCTGCGTTAGATCCGCGTCCCTCCGTCAATACCTCATATCCCGCCAACGCTGATACCGACTTGATACCGTCTACCTTCTCTGCAATACTCTGAAGTTCCCGGGCAATGTCGTTGGTTCGTTCCAGTGTGGAACCCGGTGGTGTCTGAATGATCGCATAGATCATTCCCTGGTCTTCATTGGGTATGAAGCCTGCCGGCAACTTGCGCGAAATGCCGAAAATACCGATAGCAAATGCGGCCAGTATGCCAAACGTCACCAAACGACGGTGAGCAATCTTGGTGAGCAATGTTGTATATCGACCGGTCAGTTTCTCAAATAAACGATTGAACCCATCAAGGAATCGGTCCACCGGAGATTTCTTCCGTGGTTTTCCGTGGTTGTTCTTCAGTATCATCGCGCACAAAACAGGCGTAAGCGTCAGCGCCACCAGACCCGACAGTACAATGGAACAGGCCATGGTGATAGCGAACTGACGATAGAAGATACCTACCGGCCCCGACATGAACGCCACAGGCACAAACACAGCGGTCATAAGAAGTGTTATCGCGATAACCGCACCGCTTATCTCACCCAGCACCTTTTTTACGGCGTTATAGGGCGACAAATGTTCTTCCTCCATCTTTGCGTGCACTGCCTCTACTACCACTATCGCGTCATCTACCACGATACCGATAGCCAGCACCAGGGCAAAAAGCGTGATCAGGTTTATCGTAAGACCGAATACCTGCATAAAAAAGAACGCCCCTATGAGCGATACGGGCACCGCAAGCGTGGGAATGAGTGTGGAGCGCCAGTCGCCAAGAAACAGGAACACCACAATAGCTACCAATATGAACGCCTCACCCAGCGTATGTACCACCTTATCTATCGAAGCGTCAAGGAACGAAGAGACATCATAACTGATCTCGTAATCCATTCCCGGAGGGAATGAATTTGCCTTTATCTCATCCAGCTTGGCTTTAATATTCTTGATCACCTCGCTGGCGTTACTACCGTAGGTCTGCTTCAACACTATGGCCGCAGAGGGATGGTTGTTCAGATTAGAATAGATGTCGTAGAACTCACTTCCCAGCGACACATCAGCAATGTCCTTCAGTTTCAGTATCTCGCCTTCAGCGTTTGCCCTTATTATCACGTCCTGATACTGTTCGGGCTTATTGTATCGCCCCTGGTAAGTGAGCACATATTCCAGCGCTTCAGAACGCTGGCCATCTGCACGCCCCAACCGACCCGGCGACCCAATGATACTCTGGTTGGCAAGGGCTTCCATCACCTCATCTGTCGACACATTATACGCGCGCATCCTGTCAGGCTTCAGCCATATACGCATTGCGTACTGGCGGCTTCCCAGTATCTGCGCGCTACCTATACCCGTCACACGGCTCAGATCGCGCAGGATATTCACCTGGGCAAAATTGTACAGGAAATTCTCATCTGCCTTGGGGTCTTTACTATACACGTTCACATACATCAGCATGTTGGGCTGTAGTATGTTCACTATAATACCTTCCCTTTGCACCAGCACCGGCAGGCGGTTCGTTACCTGCTCTATCCTGTTCTTTACATTTACCACCGCCTGATTGGGGTCGGTTCCCAGATCAAAGATCACCTGCACGTTGGCCTCACCGGCACTCACGGCATCACTTGTCATGTACTTCATCCCGGGCACGCCGTTAAGCGCTTTCTCCATCGGGATCAATACCGATTTCACCAACACATCGGCACTTGCACCCGGATAAGCCACACTCACGATAACACGGGGCGGAGCGATAGACGGGAACTGCGATGTTGGTAATGTTTTAATGGCCAGTACGCCCATGAAAATAATGACAAGAGATATCACTATCGCAAAGACCGGCCTCTTTATGAATATGCCAAACATTTACATTCTTTTTGAGGTTAGAGATACTATTCAGAAGGCAATTGCAACCTCGACATCACTGTCTTCGGATCCTGATAGTCATATTTTATTACATCATTGTTCTGTACCCGGCGCACCCCCTCCAGCAATATGCGTTCGCCGGCAGCAACACCTTCTTTTATCGCATACAGATCAGGCATTTCGGCACCTATCGTTATCAGGCGCAATTGGACATGATTGTCTTTCGTAACTACGTAGACATACTTTTTGTCCATGATCTCAAACGTTGCTTTTTGCGGAATAATGATCGCATTGGCCAGCGGGATACGCATCAGTATATTACCGGTCTCGCCGTGCCTCAATATTCCGGCGGGGTTGGGGAATGTGGCCCTGAATGCGATATTACCGGTCTCATTATCAAAATCAGCCTCAATTGTCTTCACTGCTCCGGGCTGATCAAACACCTCCCCGTTTGCCATCAGCAGCTTTACGGGTATCACGCTGTCCTTCTTCAAATGAGCGGCATAATCAAGATACTCGGCTTCAGGAACATTGAAATACACCCACAACTGCCTGTTGTCTGACAGGGTTGTGAGCAGGTCGCCCTCTCCCACCAGACTGCCCAGTCGCACGTGAAATCGGTCAATGATACCATCAAATGGCGCTTTGATATCGGTGAATTTCAGATGCACCTCGGCCAGCGACATTTCGGCCTGGGCTTTGTTCAGCTTGGCCTTGGCCATTGCCAACTCGTTGGGCGCCACAACATTGCTGTCGGCCAGTCGTTTGGTATTCTTATACTCTATCTCGGCAAAGTTCGCCTCAGCCTGCGCCTTCTGAAATTCTGCCTGATACAGATTCGGCATTATCTGGAAAAGTGATTGCCCCTCCTTCACAAACTTGCCCTCATCCACAAATATTTTTTTCAGGTAGCCACGTTCCAATGCACGGAGCTCAATATGACTGATGGATCTTACCTGGCACACATATTGCCTCGTGATGGCTGTGTCCATCCGCACAGCGCTGGTAACAAGAAACCTGGTCTCAGTTTCTGTTTCTTCATGATGCGTGTTACAACCGGTGCCGAACAAGACAGCACCAACACCCGCAAGCAGGAGTAGTTTCTTCATAATTCTTTGCTTTTAAAGCAATACAATAAATTGATTGGAAATGATTAGTACAGATCGGTATTCACATGAAGAGCCGGTCCGGAACGGACACGGCGAGGCCCGGTCGGGAAATAGCACCGGCCGAGCCAAAAAGATCGGATCATATTCTGTAAACGCAGTACAGTATGTACCTCGGAGAAGAGCCTATTTCGTAGTGCTCGAAGGACGCGCGTGATTCCGTTGCACTTACACCCGGATCAAGTGATTTGCGCGCATCAAGAAATGATTTAAAAAAACAAGCATCGGCTATCGCCTTTTTACCTGTTTTCGAGTTTTCATGATCCTCATCTTCCTCTTCAGAAGTGTTATCATCGTAACTACATTCGTCACTTCCGGCAACGTATGTTTGAAAGTGGAAGATCCTATTCTCAGGCAGAACGGAAATGCGACTTACTGAGTGAAGCGCGTCGATCTTTCTCGTATCCGTGAATACCTGTTTGTCGTTGCCGGATGCAAATGCCGAGGTATTCACACCCGAAAGCGAGAATAACAGAAATAACAAGAAGTTAAAAAACCACCTCATCTTAGATCACAAATGTACACAGGTAACTTATGTAAGATTATATGCGTTTTGTTAAAACACACCGTTGAGCGATAACAGGCGTTAAAACTAGAAGAGCGAAAAACCGGAAAACATATCCGACTTTTCGCTCTTTATTAGTGTGGTGCGGGAGGGAATTGAACCCCCGACACAAGGATTTTCAGTCCTTTGCTCTACCAACTGAGCTACCGCACCTCCCGTTTTGGGATTGCAAAGATATATGCTGACACCGAGAAAACAAAACTATTTTTAAAAGTAATTTTCCCTCCGGTCACCGCTCCTAAGACAGCTCCGGATACAAGGGGAATGCTTTCATAAATTCGTTCACTTCTCCTTTTACAGCCGCAATAACATTTTCATCGTCAGGAGCCATCAGCACCCTGTCCAGCCAGTTCACCACCTGCAGCATATCTTTCTCTTTCAGTCCACGCGTAGTTATAGCGGGCACCCCCACCCTTATACCCGATGTGATGAACGGTGACTTATCGTCAAACGGCACCATGTTCTTATTGATCGTGATATCCGCCTTCACCAATGTGTTCTCTGCCTTTTTACCGCTGATGTTTTTATTACGAAGATCTATCAGCAGCAAGTGGTTGTCAGTTCCGCCTGATACTATATTGTACCCTTTCTCCAGAAAACCACCGGCCATTGCCTGAGCATTCGCTATGATCTGCTTGCCATAGGTCTCAAATTCAGGCTGTAGTATCTCGAAGAATGCCACAGCTTTCGCCGCTATCACGTGCTCCAATGGCCCACCCTGTGTACCCGGAAACACTGCCAGATCAATCAACTGACTCATCATCCTTATCTCGCCCTTGGGCCCCGTGATGCCGAATGGATTCTCAAAATCATTCTTCATCAATATAAGGCCTCCGCGCGGTCCTCTCAATGTCTTGTGCGTAGTTGTGGTCACAAAATGACAATGGTCGAACGGACTGCTCAGGAGCCTTTTGGCAATGAGACCTGCCGGGTGTGAGATATCAGCCATCACTAGCGCCCCTACCTTATCGGCTATGGCCCTTACGCGTGCATAATCCCAGTCGCGGCTGTATGCCGATGCGCCGCAGATCAAAAGGCGAGGCTTGTGCTCCAATGCCTGACGCTCCATCATGTCATAGTCCACAAGACCTGTCTCTTGCCTCACTCCGTAGTGCACAGCATTGTACAACTTGCCCGAAAAATTCACAGGCGAGCCGTGCGTTAGATGCCCGCCCATACTCAGGTCGAGCCCCAGAATTGTATCTCCGGGACGCAGCACCGCCAGCATCAATGCCGCGTTGGCCTGTGCACCACTGTGCGGCTGCACGTTGGCATAACTCACGCCAAACATCTGACATGCCCTGTCTATAGCCAGCTGCTCACTTTTGTCTACTACCTCGCACCCACCGTAATAGCGCTTACCCGGATAACCCTCGGCATATTTATTGGTCATCACACTTCCCATAGCCTGCATTACCTGCAGACTGGTGAAATTCTCCGATGCTATCAGCTCCAGTCCGTGCTGTTGCCTATGCATCTCTTCCTGAATAAGGCTAAAAATGGCAGTATCTCTTTGCATTACTTTCTATTTAATTATCAGAATAAAAAACAATCGATCATTAAGGGAAAAGACACCGGATACACCCTTCCTGTCGGTCGCCCTGATCGTCCTATTTTGCTCGTAAAGATAAACGTTTTCGGGTCAATGCCTGCAAATACTCATCACCTTCAATTCTTTGCTATGCAACACCACACGGCACTCCCATGGCATATCGCCATCTTCACAACACCCGGATCACTTAGCTATTGCAAAATGGAGGAAGACCGAAAACAGTAATATTCCTTTAAGACCCGAACGCCATTGGTAAATACGGCCGGGCGAATTGCGTCAATGAATACCACGCAATATCATTGCATCAGGCAAACTCCGGCCTGCGACGCATGGCACGCACCTCTACTATTCCTTGAAACAAATAGACCTTATTTGTGTGCAAGTGCCGACACTTGGTACGTGTGCGCAACTTTTCTATTTTCTGATAGATCTCTCCGTCTTCCGTAACGAAGTATTGGTTCAGCCCCACATCATCAACTAGTTTATAACCGGGCTTGTGCTCGTCGTATCGGTATAATGCTTTAAACAGGTCAGGATCGGTACAGGTGCTCGCCGCCGGATTGTGTACATAAGCAAATAGCGCTCTTTCCACATCGCCCGGAAAATACTTCTTACCCAGAAAAGGTATCAGTATATGACGGAACTGTGTCTTCCATTCGTTGCCATGTGGCGCTGCCTTGTGCTGGAAGTGAACGTAGGTGAGCAGGTGAGCCAACTCGTGAAGAAGAGTAATGAGAAAACTATACGGATTAAGATTTGCATTCACGCTTATCCGATGATACGGCGCATCGGGTACAGGATGGCGATAGTCACCAAGCACCGACTTCCTTTCATTTGTCAGCGTCAGATGAATTGTATGCGTCATGAAGAATGGCGCTACCTGCTCATACGATCCTTCCGGAAGAAATTGTTCCAGGAAGTTGAATGTCTTTTCCTGCTTTCTCATTGTGACAGTTCATTTTTTCTTTCCATGTGCAACTTCGTTATACACCGGGGGTGCTGCCCTTTGTGGTTCGCGCTGTCTTCGACAGCAATATTGTTTCAGTCGCAGAATAAACTGCATAGATACCAAACATGGCAAATACCGATTGTTTGTGAATGTTGTTACGGTTGATCAATACATATGCCAACACTCCGGCCATACACACCATCATACGCAACAACGATGCACTGTAAACGCCACGCACAAAGGCATGAGGCTTACCTGCTGCTGTGGGCTTGTTCAACAATAAGTAAGCAGCAAATGAAAGTATCGCCATAATGATGTTTGCAATGTGCAGGGCATTGACATGAAACTTCGGATCGAAAGATCCGAGCATCAAGACCGTTACCCCAACCAGCACTACCAAAATCGCGATCACGACCGGAAATCTCTTACTCATTTTTTAGGCTTATTTAACTCCCTCATCAGTTGCCATAAAGAAAGGGACAATGAAATTAAGGGGAATAAAATTAATAACAAAGGCATTTTCAAATTCAGCAACGCATCAAGTTTCAGCCCCGCCCATACCGCCAGCAGCAACATTACCATCCACTGCGTGGCCAAACCGGCATACTTCATATACAAATTTTACAGTAACCTTGAACGCCACAAAAAATGTGCTTCCCGGCTCGAAAATAGTGGTTTACCACAATCCGGACACGAACAATTTGTTAATTTTTAATTACATAAAAATCTGCCATTACACCTGCGACAACCGCATCTCTTTTGGGATTTTGACTATTTTTGAAGATTGACCGCATATGTGGGCCGAAAAGGCATGCATATATAATATGTCCACTTTTTTTGCGTTATCGATACAACATAGGGGAAAACCGGCAATAAATTGAATATTCGTTTAATATTTATATTCATATTATCAATTCTTCTTTTTACTAATTACGGTGATGCCTACGCCCAATCAGTGAAAAAGAATAGCGCAGATAGCGCGAGGGCTGCCCGTGCCCGTATAGATAGCATTAATGATGCCAGGAAGAAAGCGGCAGAAGACAAGATCAAAAGTCGGAAGACCGCAATCGACAGTATAAAGGCCGCCCGCGAACGCGCGTTGGATAGTGCCACGGCCGCCCGCGAACACAAAGCGGACAGCATAAAGACCTATCGCGAAAAAAAGACCGACAGCATAGCAAAGGTTCGCAAGCGGGCCACAGACAGTGTTGCTTCTATTAAGAAGTATAAAGAAAGCAGAAAATACCGCGATAGTGTCACAAAGGCAAAAAATGCCAAAACAAAGGCCGTGACCGATAAACGGCAGGCCCGTATCGACTCCATTCAGGATGCGCGCAAACACGTGTCAGACAGTGTAGCGAAGATCCGCACAGCCCGCACCGACAGCATAAGAACACGCCAGAAAAACCGGACCGACAGCCTGGAGCGGGTAAAAAAATACAAAGCAAGCAAGCGATACACCGATAGCGTGACACTTGTGCGACGACATCGGTCTGACAGTATAAAAGCGATACAAAAAGACTTCAGAGATAGTGTTGCCGCTGTGCGTAAAAAATCGTTGGACAGCACAAAAAAAGTGCGCACGCGCATCCTCGACAGCACCAAAACCGCTCGGCTGAAGGTAATGGATAGCATAAAAGCTGTGCGCAAAGCAAAGACCGACAGCCTTGCCAAAAAGAAAGAAAGCAAGGAAAAGATGGCAAAAGCAAACGAGAAAAAGAAGCTCGATGCCCTCAAACTAAAGATAGACCTCAAACAGAAAAAAGAACGGGAAGCATGGTCCAACAAGACCATGTTGAAAAAGAACTGGGGACCCAAACGACGGCTGACACAGAACTCGTTCACCCACTACAACTACTACTTCAACGCGAACCGGAAGATGGAGGAGGCTGAACTGAATATGCGACGGGTAAGCAAAGAGAACCTGGACTCGCTCATCGGTTTATTTCCATACGACCCCAACAAAGATTCGTCGCTGTTCGCCTCAGACATGGATAGTATTATCCGGAAAGTTTCAGTTGGCATTCAGATACACGACCCACGCATCAAGTGGGGCAATGATATGTACCTGCTGCTGGGACAAGCATACTATTATAAAGGCAATTACGAAAACGCTGCCACTTCTTTCCGCTATATCATAGCCAGCGACCAAAAAGCTAAAAACAAAAAAAGTAAAGGGAAAAGCAGTTACACACCCAACAAATCAAAAACATCTTCATCGATTGTAGAAAAGAAAAAGAGATCGAAACTCGCTTTTTTACAACACAAATCCGTGCATAACGATGCAATCCTTTGGTTGGCGCGAACATACAATACTGCCGGCCAGATAGAGAATGGCGAGTCAGTCCTCTCATTGCTTGAGTATGAGGAAGACCTTCCGGACAATCTGATTGGCCGTTTACACATTGAGAAAGCTTTTGCCTACCTCAAACTAAAAGACTACGCCGAAGCTTCAAAAAGACTATCTCTTGCGGTAGATGACGACTACCTGCCCGACTGGCTGAAACTTCGTGTCGCTATCCTGAATGGCCAGATCCTGATGAACACAGGAGAATATATTGCCGCATCAGAGAGTTTCGAAAAAGCCATCGACCTCTATCCAAAGATAGATATGGACTTCTACGCCAGAAAGCAAATAGCCGCCTGCAAGCTACTGGCCGGACAAAGTATGGCCGATGCTGTACCTCCTTTGAAAAAACTGCTTAAAGACGCTAAGTATTCCAGCCAGTTCGATCAGGTTTATTATGTTTTGGGTTCACTCTCTGCTAAGTCCGGCAATAAAGAAGAGGCAATAGATTATTTTACCAAAAGCACCAAAACTCCGAAAGGCACCAAGAAACAAAAAGCGCTGTCCTTCGCTGCTTTGGGCGATGTGTACTATTCATCGGGCAAATATGCCAATGCGAAATCATCATACGACAGTGCTGCAAAATACTCATCAGGCAGCAAAGACAAAGCCATTGCAGCGGCGGTGCAGCGTAGCTCTGGCCTGAAAGAAGTGTCCGGTCCGTTGGCTACCATTCGCGAGCAGGATAGCCTTCTGCATCTTGCGTCACTTAGCAAAAAAGACCAGCAGGCGGCAGCACGTAAATACCTCCGCGACATGGAGAAACGCAGGCAGGACAGCATCTTTAATGCTGAGAACGCAGCTACGGTCAGCGCAGGAGAGACAGAAACAGACAAACCGTCCGAAGGCCCTGCATGGTATTTCAGCAACCCTACCCTGCTCTCGCAAGGCAGTGCCGACTTTAAAAGAAAATGGGGCAACCGCCCGCTTACCGACAACTGGCGCAGAGCTTCGGGGCAGCCGCTTGCCGGTGGGGCCAAATCCGAAAACAGTACGGAGGAGGATGGAGACGAAGATGCTGCTGAAAAAGGAGACAATGGCCTGCCTACCGAGGAAAGTCTCCTTGCCCGCATACCTAACACTCCCGATAGAAAAGAAACAGCTCAGAAAATACAACAAAAGGCATACATCCTGCTGGCAAAAGCTTACGCAGACCAGCTTGAAGATTACAACGAAGCTGTGAATACGCTGGACACGCTCAACAAACGCTTCCCGACACACACCCAGAAGGAAGAAGAACTGTACCTGCGCTACCGTATAGCCATGAAGCAGAACAAACTGGATAAGGCTAAACAGTATAGCGACGAACTGCTTAAAAAGTATCCTAAGTCACAATACGTTAATGCGCTGAAACCGAAAGTGAGCGAAAGCAAAGCAACTGACGAGAATACATCAGAGGTAGCCAAGTACTTCGATCAGACATACGATCTGCTCATGAAGCATCAATATACTGAGGTACTGATGCGCACAGAGGCAGCTAAAACTAAATTCTCCAACCCTGTTTATGTGAAGCGATTCCAGCTCACCGAAGCCATGGCTTATGCAGGTTCGGGGAACTACGATGTCGCAGACTCACTCACTGCCGGCTTCATCAAGAACAATCCTTCCGACTCACTCACTGATTGGGCCAAGATCGTGAAGGCATATATTAAGGACATGAAAACAGGCGGCAAGCCATCCTGGTACAAAGAAGGAGCCGCTCCGCCACCGTCGGCCACTGCATCTAAGAAAGAGACCAAAGCGCCTGCAGCGCCTGCAGCACCGGCCACTCCCGACGTGGAGCTGCCACCGGCCATCCCAGACGCACCAAAGGTCTACACCTATCAGTCTGACAGTGAACACTATTTCATCGCGGTGCTGGGCGGCCTCGACTCCCGCACCCTTGGTTTCAAACGCGCTATCCGCTCTTTCGACTCGCTCAAGTTCGCTGATGCCGGGCTCGATGTGCTTGTAGATATGTACAGCATGTCTCAGGTAGTAGTGCAGGTGCGTAAATTCACCAATGCGACCAACGCTAAGGTCTACCTGAACGAGTTCATCAACTCCGGTCCGCTCAGCAAGTATCAGCCGGGCGAGATAAGCACCTACATCATTTCTGCCAACAACTACAAAAAAATGTTCGCAGACAAGTCGGTTGACGCTTACAAAGCCTTCTATTCGGGCTACTACAACAAGTAATGCTTCCCGCCTTTCTGCAAAATTCTGCTGTTATGCGTACAATTATTACCAATATCAGGCAACTGCTGCAAACCTACGACAACAATGCTCCGGCAAGAATCGCTGGTGCCGACATGGACAATGTACCACACATAGACAATGCATGGTTGATCATAGAAAACGGCTACATACACAGCTTCGGCAGCATGAGTGCCTTACCGGCCGCAGCAAATGCCGACGAGCACATCGACGCCACGGGCTCACTTGTGTTACCGGCCTGGTGCGACAGCCACACGCACCTCGTTTTTGCCGCACCGCGCGACGGCGAATTCGTAGACCGTATCAAAGGCGTGAGTTATGAAGAGATTGCTCGACGCGGCGGGGGCATCCTCAACTCGGCACGCAAACTCAACGAGATGGACGAGAACCTGCTATACGAACAGAGCATGGAGCGCCTCCTGAATGTGATGGCACAGGGAACGGGAGCCATAGAGATCAAAAGTGGCTACGGGCTTTGCCTGGAGGGAGAGTTGAAGATGCTTCGTGTCATTCGTCGGCTTAAAGAAAGTGTCCCTATTCCGGTAAAAGCATCCTTCCTTGCAGCGCACGCCTACCCCGTTGAATACAAACAGAACAAGGAAGCTTACGTAGACCTTATAATCAACACAATGCTGCCCAGAGTTGCCGAGGAAGGGTTAGCCGACTATATGGATGCCTTTTGCGAAGAAGGCTTTTTTGGTGTTGCAGAAACAGAACGGCTGCTGGAAGCCGGCTGGAAATACGGACTGAAACCAAAGATCCACGCCAATCAGCTGCACTACTCAGGCGGCGTGCAGGTGGGTGTCAAACATAATGCATTGAGTGTCGACCATCTTGAATGTGTGGGCGATGCCGAGATCGCATCGCTAAAGGGCAGCAATACCATGCCGGTACTTTTGCCGGCGGCCGCATTCTTTCTGGGTATCCAGTATCAGCCTGCCCGCAAGATCATAGATGCCCGGCTTCCCGTTTGCCTCGCTACCGATTACAATCCCGGTTCGTGCCCCTCGGGCAATGTCCCCCTGCTCACCTCTATTGCATGCACCCAACTCCGTATGACGCCCAACGAGGCGCTGAATGCAGTGACCATTAACGGTGCCGCTGCTATGGAGCTGGAACAAACGCTGGGCACAATTACCCCCGGCAAGAAAGCAAACCTGATCATCACTAAACCCATGTCAGCCTTCTCGCAGGTTCCGTACGATTTTGGCAACAATCCCGTAAAAAGGCTTATTGCATAAAACTTTACAAACATTCAAAACAGACATAGGTGAACGGGCAACTACAGATTGTCCGCCATACTATGCGAAACATAATGGAAGAGTAAACAACTTATTAACTATCTTAGCCCTTTAGCTACAACAGGAACATATGGGTATATTTACTAAAAAGCCGATAGGACAGCTCATGAATGACTCGTCGGACGGAGAAAAGAACCTCAAGAGAACCCTAAGCGCGGGCAACCTCGTGGCCCTTGGTATCGGCGCCATCATCGGTGCCGGTTTATTTGTACGTACAGCTGCGGCAGCGGCCAACAATGCAGGTCCCTCAGTTACCATCGGCTTTGTAGTGGCGGCAATCGGCTGTGCGCTTGCCGGTCTCTGTTATGCCGAATTCGCATCCATGATACCTATTGCAGGTAGTGCTTATACCTATTCTTACGCAACTATGGGCGAACTCGTTGCCTGGATCATAGGCTGGGACCTCGTTCTGGAATACGCAGTCGGCGCAGCTACCGTGGGCATTGCATGGAGCGAATACCTCAATAAACTATTAGAGATGTTCGGCTTACACATTCCCTACCAATGGTCGCACTCCCCCTTCGAGGTCTGCGACGGCACCGGCTCGTTTATTGCAGAGGCAGGCGCGCATGGTATCATGAATATTCCTGCCCTCTTCATTATCCTTATGCTCACCATGCTCCTGATCCGTGGCACCAAAGAATCTGCTTTCGTAAATGGCATCATCGTAATCTCTAAAGTAGCTATTGTGGTGATGTTCATCGTCCTCGGCTGGAGCTACATGAACCCTGCCAACCACGCTGAGTACATTCCTGCCGCAACCAAATATGTTGATAGTCAAGGTGTTTCACACAACTATGGCGGCATATGGGGTATCCTTGGCGCTGCCGGTGTGGTGTTCTTTGCCTTCATTGGTTTCGATGCGGTATCAACTGCCGCTCAGGAAGCTAAGAACCCAAAGAAAGACATGCCTATCGGCATCCTTGGGTCACTGGTAGTGTGTACCATTTTATACATTCTGTTCGCGCACGTGCTTACAGGCGTAGCGCCGGTGAACGATTTCCGTACTCAGGGTAAGGAAGCTTCAGTAGCATATGCCATCAAAGCATACATGAGCGGTTACGGCTGGCTGGCAAACCTGGTTACTGTAGCCATCCTGTTCGGCTTCTCTTCGGTGATCCTCGTGATGCTGATGGGTCAGTCTCGCGTATTCTATTCAATGAGCCGCGACGGTCTGGTACCAAAAGTATTCTCTGATCTGCACCCCAAATACCACACCCCACACAAATCAAACTGGATCTTCTTTGTACTGGTGGGCGGCTTCGCGGCCTTTGTTCCCGGCGATATCGTTGGCGACATGACCAGCATTGGCACTCTCTTCGCGTTTATTCTGGTGTGCGCAGGCGTTTGGATACTCCGCAGGACCGATCCCGATATTCAACGCCAGTTCAAGGTACCGATGGTTCCCGTTGTGTCAACGCTCGGAATCATTGTGTGCAGTGCCATGATCGCGGGTCTCGGCTGGACAAACTGGGCACGCCTCGGCGGATGGCTGGCACTTGGTCTCATTATTTACTTCGGCTACAGCAAAAAGAACAGCAAATTGAAATAGATTTTTTATCTTTACAATGAATAATACGTTTACAACATGTGAATGATGTAAGCGAAAACTGACCACCCTAAATTTTAAGTTTTGCTGACCGGATTAAGGATATTGCTTGCTGAAGACAACTCACTCAACCAGAAAATAGCCAACTTCATGTTGGCAAAAAATGGTGTAGAGGTGGTAACGGTTGGCAATGGAATTGAAGTGATCAACGAACTGGAGAAGAAAGAATATGACCTCGTGCTCATGGATGTTCAGATGCCGGAGATGGATGGTCTTGAAGCTACCGAGCACATCAGAAAGGTCATGAAAAGCAATATTCCTATTGTAGCTCTTTCTGCCAGTAGCTTTGAGGACGAACTTAAAAAATGCCTCTCCTTTGGCATGAACGCATACATTGTAAAACCAATTGATATCGTAAAACTCTCAGACATAATAGACACACTTTCAAAAGAAAACAAGATCAATACAAGAAGCACTTTATAATGAATACACCCCTCTTAGATCTGAGTTACCTTTTTGAAATTTCTTTCGGCGACCCAAAGTACGTGTTCGATGTCCTCTCGATCTTTATAGAGACATTCCCGCCCGGACTTGCAAACCTTGAGAAACTCATCCGTGAGACCGACGACTATGACGCCATCCACAAACAGGCGCACACCCTCAAATCCAGCGCAAGCATAGTGCGTATCCGCGAGATGTATGACGACCTCAGCCGCATCGACATGCTCTCCCGATCAGAGACCGGCAAGACCGAGATGATCGCCAGGATAGACAATGTTCTGTTCAACTTCCGAAAGGCACTGCCACTCATTCAGGCCGAACGGGGAAGGAACAAACCGGCAAATTAATTGTAAGGGATACTACTTATCTCGCTCCAGTAACATAGCGGCCAATTGCCTCAACGGCTCTTTGCGTGCCGTTGGTATAGCCACGTCTTCCAGTCCTGCAAATGCGAGATCACTGTAATGCTCCACTGCAGCACGGCAAGCCTTGTCGGCACCCGTGGCGCTGAATAGTTCCAGCATGCGCTGCACCTTATCGGTCGCGTTGCCTGCCAGCAATTCATTTATCGCCGCACGTTGGGCCGCATCAGCCTGAGCAAGAGCGGTTATCAGCAAATAGGTCTTTTTATTGGCGAGGATATCTCCCCCGTTCTGCTTACCCAGCTTGTCGCTCTCTCCAAACGCATCCAGGTAATCGTCCTGCAGCTGGAAAGCGATACCCATGTTCTTGCCAAACTCATACAGCTTATTGGCGTTGTCGCCCAGCGCACCATTTGTCAGCGCACCCATCTTCAGACTGCATGCCAGCAACACCGATGTCTTCAGTGTTATCATGTGTATGTACTCTTCAATGGTCACATTGTCGCGGCTCTCAAAGTCCATATCCAGCTGCTGACCCTCACACACCTCTATCGCGGTGCGGTTAAAGACCTGCATCATGGGCTGCAGGGCACGTGTGGCCTTTGCCAATGCATCGTATGCGAAGATGCACATCACATCTCCGCTCAATATCCCCGCAGTCAATCCGTATTTCTGATGCACAGTAGCCTGTCCCCGCCTGAGGGGTGCCTTGTCCATGATGTCGTCATGTATCAGCGTAAAATTGTGGAACAACTCCACCGCAGCCGCCGCATGCCATGCGTCTTCATTTATCTCGCCAAACAGCTCTGCCGCCATCAGGCACACCACCGGCCGCACTCTTTTACCGCCTATTGCCAGCAGATACCGGCACGGATCATATAAATTGGCCGGAGCTTCAGGAAAGGGAAGCGTACCCGAGAATCTTTCTTCAAATGCTGTTACAAGCGTGGCAAATGACTGCATTACTTCTTCTTGCGTTTTGTTTGTTTGCTTTTGTCTTTACTCTTATTCCTTTTGTCGTCCTTCCTTCTGCCGGGCGCCGGTGGCATGTGCCTTTTTCGGCCCGTCATCACAGGTGCCTCCGCCAGCGAATAGTCTATTTGGCGTTTGATGAGGTTGGCTGCTGCCACCCGCACCTTCACCTTATCTCCCATCGCGAACCGCAGACCGGTACTCCTGCCCACCAAGGCATATTCATGCTCCATGAACTCAAAGTAGTCATAGTCGGTAAGGTCATGAACCGACACCAGCCCCTCACACTTATGCTCCACCGTCTCGGCCCAGAACCCGAAGGTAGCTACTCCGCTGATAATTGCATCAAAAACATCGCCCACATAGTCCTGCATGTATTCCACCTGCTTGTACTTGTTGGCGGCACGCTCGGTCTCCATGGCCCTGCGCTCCTGGTCAGAGCAGTGGCGGCACTGGGCTTCCAGTTGTTTGATGGGTTCTACGTCATTGTCCAGGCACTGCTGCAGTATCCTGTGCACCAGCACATCAGGATATCGGCGTATGGGTGATGTGAAATGGCAGTAGTGCGCAAAACCCAACCCGTAGTGACCTATGTTCTCGGTGGTATACACCGCCTTCGCCATGGTGCGGATGCCCAATTGCTCCAGCACATGTTGCTCCGGCTTGCCCTGCACCGTCTCCAGCATCTTGTTGAAGGACCTTGCTATCGCATCGCCGGACGACAGATCGAACGCAACACCAAAGTTGGAAGCAAACGAGGTGAATAAACGCAGCTTATCCCCATCCGGCACATCGTGCACACGATAAGGGAACGGCACCGGCTTGTCTTTATGACGAATGCCACCCACATACTCGGCCACCGTCCTGTTCGCCAGCAACATAAACTCTTCTATCAGCTGGTGCGCCTGCTTGCTTTCCTTGATCACGATACCTATCGGCTTGCCCGTTTCATCCAACTTAAAGCGCACTTCCTGCGACGAGAAGTTGATCGCCCCTTTCTTGAACCGCTCGGCCCTTATGCTTTGCGCCATGGTATTCAGTATCAGCAGTTCCTTGGCATGGTCGCCATCGGCACCTTCTATGATCTCCTGCACTTCTTCGTAGGCAAACCGCCTGTCCGACAGTATCACTGTGCGGGCTATGCGGTGTTCCTTCACCTTGCCCTGCTTGTTCAGCACAAATATCACCGAGAAGGTGTACTTCTCTTCATTGGGCCGCAGCGAGCACAACTCGTTCGACAGGCGCTCGGGCAGCATGGGCAGCACCCTGTCGGGCAGGTACACACTGGTGGCCCTGCGGTAGGCCTCCTTATCCAGCGCGCTGCCGGGTTCTATATAGTGGCTCACATCGGCAATGTGCACCCCCACTTCATAGTAGCCACCCTTCAGCGCCCTGAACGACAATGCATCGTCAAAGTCCTTGGCATCTACCGGGTCTATGGTCATGGTCAGCACATCGCGCATATCCAGCCGCTTCTTTATCTCGTCCTTCGCCACTCCCTCGGGGTAACGTGCGGCAACCTCCAGCACATCATCCGGAAACCGCAGCGGAAACCCGTTCTCCATCAGCAGCCCCTGCATCGCCTGTTCGTTCACCGACTCGTTTGTCAGCACGCTGATCACCTCGCCCACCGGGTTCTTCGTCTTGCCTGTCCACTCCACCACACGTGCCACGGCGGCATCGCCATCGTGCGCCCCGTTCAGCAGGTGCAGGGGTATGTATATATCCACAGGTATCTTCTCGCTATCGGGCACCAGGAACGCGAAGTGCGGATGCACCTCTATGCGGCCGCTGAACTCGGTCTGCTTCCTGCGCACCACTTCCACTACAAAGCCCTCTTTCCGTTTGGTACTATCTCGACCCGCGCGCACTTCCACCTTCACTTCATCACCGTCCAGCGCGTTCAGCATATTGTCGCGCTTCACCATTATATCTTGTTCCAGACCCTCCACTATCACAAAACCCATTCCGCTGCGGGTCACCGAAAGCCTGCCCCTGAACACGTTCTTACCTGCGTCGTTCGTCTTACTTTTCTTTGTATTCTTTGGCATAATTATATGTTATTCATCTAAAGGTACGACGATTTGAGCATGCGTACCCGCTATGGCGTGTTACCATTTCTTTTCTATGCTCTCCAGGATGGATGCATAATTCACGTAGCGCTCCTCCGATATGCGCCCGTCGGCCACGGCCTGCTTCACCGCGCAGCCCGGCTCGTTCCTATGCTGACAATTGTTGAAGCGGCAATGCTGCAATTCTTCCCGCATCTCGGGAAAGTAATGCGACAACAACTCCCGCTCTATGTCTATCAGCCCGAACTCCTTGACACCAGGTGTGTCTATGATGCGGCCGCCATACGCGCCATCCTCGCCCGGCAGATCGAACATCTCGGCAAATGTGGTCGTGTGCTGCCCCTTACCGCTCCAGCCCGACACCGCATTGGTGCGTATCTCCAGACCGGGTATCAGCTGATTGATCAGTGTGCTCTTCCCCACCCCCGAGTGCCCGCTGAACAACGTCACCTTGCCCGCCAGCAGCGCCTTCAGTTCGTTCAGGCTATCGGCATTGGTGGCCACCACAGGCAGCACTTTGTAGCCGGCACTATCATAAATATCCACCCACTGTTCCAGTATGGCCATGTGCTTGGGCTTCAGTATATCCACCTTATTCACCACCAGAATGGCCGGAATATGATAGGCTTCAGCCGTAACCAGGAAGCGATCTATAAAGCCTGTAGAAGTGCGCGGATCGGTGATGGAGGCCACCAGCAACGCCATGTCTATGTTAGCCGCAATAATGTGCTTCTGAGAAGGATTGTGCGGCGATACACGCACCATGTAGTTGTTGCGGGCGGCCACACTGCCTATGATGGCCGTCTTCACGGCCTCGTCCTCCGGCTCAAATACCACCGTATCGCCCACCGCCACCGGATTGGTAGAGGATATCTCCTCGTCTATCTTCAGCTTGCCCTTTATCCGGGCATTCCATTGTGTGCCATCGGCTGTGCGCACAACATACCAGCTGCCGGTCGATTTATATACGGTACCCTCCATATTCGTTCTCACACCAAAAGTAAAGGGAAATTCACACACTTAGCTAACAGCCGCCACATATACCCGTCAGCAACCCGCATTGAACAACAAAGGAATACCCACCACTATTACCACCATCAATACCGCCAGAACCACCTTACGGGTGATCTGCGTCTTTATCTGGTCCTTTGCTTCGCGTTCGTTCATGTATCAGGTACAAAGATAGGAATGAAATGTCGGAGCCATGCGAGAAGCGCCGTGGCATTGTGCGCCTACCGCGACGAAGCAATCTCGCAATAGTAAATATAGGAACAAATAAAACCCACAACCACGCAAATAGTTATTTTGCGAGATTGCTTCGTCACAACCTTCCCGCATGCCATGCTTTGTTCCTCGCAATGACGGATACCGACACTCGTCATTGCGAGAAGCCCGTGGTATTGTGCGCCCGCCGGCGACGAAGCAATCTCGCAATCCCACACCCGGTCAAAAACAATCCGTGATATCCGAGTAATCTCAATTAATCCGTGACTCGCCTACCGCAGGCAGGTTCAGACAACACTTTTATCCTGTACCCGTCAAAGCCGCCCCGTCGAACCACCGTTCTCAGAACGTCTTAATCTTGATGCCGTCCTTTAGCTGATCTCGGTGGTGCGGTGTCTTTCACACGTTATTTTATAAGGAGTTCTTTTGTTATTGTCTTTTCGGCGGTGATCGCACGAACCGTGTAGATACCGGCCGGGCAATTCGAAAGGTCTATCCGGGTCCGGGTATTACCACGCACTTGCTGCTCGCTCACAACAGAGCCTTTTGCATCGGTGATGATCACAGGTACTTCGGCAACTACCCCCTTAACCACTACCATCACGTTTCCCAACGCCGGATTGGGAAATAGTTCCAGCTCACTTTCTGACACCCGCATATCGCTGGCTGCATCCCAGGTTGGTGTTATCTTTCTGATCCTGGCGCTACTTTTATCGGCAAAGTGCAATTCTCCTGCCGGACTGAAAGCTATTCCGCAAGGGGTATGCAGCCTTGCAAGCAAAACAGGCGCACCATCATTTTCCAGTCCTGCTCCGCCTGTTCCGGCAACTGTTGTAATAATGCCCGCTGTACTCACCTTTCTTATCCGCTCAGGAGCACCATCCGATAGATAGAGATTTCCGACAGAATCCACTGTAAATTTAATAGTGGATATGGAAACCAAAGTAGCGGGACCACCGTCGCCAGAATAGCCAGAAATACCATTGCCAGCCACTGTAGTAAGAATCCCAGTGCCACTACCTATTTTTCGAATGCGGTAACTATCGGGTAAAAAAACATTTCCCAGATTGTCTACTATTAAGCATGAAACGCCATTAATTGCTGATGTATCGGCTCGTGCACCATCTGGGGTAAAAGATGCAATTCCAGTGCCGGCAAGGGTAGTGATAATGCCAGACGTATTTATCTTACGAATGCGGTAATTAAGCCTGTCTCCAATATAAACATTGCCGGTATCGTCCACAGCTATGCCTTCAGGAACATTCAGTTGCGCATCTGTGGCAGGCATACCATCACCATTGTAGCCCGCCACACCGGTACCGGCAATGGTACGGATGATTCCGTCTGGCGTTATTTTCCGTACACGATGGTTGCCGCCATCGGCATAATAAATATTGTTCCATTTATCAACCGCGATCCCCCCTCCCGCATCGATTTGGGCCAGGGTGGCCGGGAAGCCGTCGCAGCAAAAGCCACTACTACCGTCGCCTGCCACGGTGGTAATTGTGCCAGAACTACTAACTTTCCTTATGCGAGATACGCCATCGTCGCTGAAATAGAAATTGCCTTCTTTATCGAATGCTAAGGAAACGGGCTGTTTCATTCTCGCGTTTGTGGCAGGCCCACCATCTCCGCTGTAGCCGCCCATGCCGGTTCCGGCTACGGTTACTATAACCTGCCCGACCACAGCAACCTGGCAAAAAACGAAAAGAAAAACAGCGGCAAGAAATTTCACTGGCATCAGGCTTTACTGCTATAAAGTTAACGAAACACACATAGCAAAACGCCGAAAAAACAAAACACGAACAAAGCCCGATAGCCCCAGTCATTTCGACGACAGGAGAAATCTCCCGAGCATTCGCAACCCGCCGCGACGAAGCAATCTCGCAGCTTCCCCGCATCTTATCATCTTGAAATCATATAGATCCTAGTTCAGACAAACTCGCTAAACACAATTTCTATCATGCCCCAAAAACGCACTAATTATCCAACTCGTCATTGCGAGAAGCCTTGTGGCACTGTGCGCGCGCCGGCGACGAAGCAATCTCGCAATAGGATAAACAGGAATTTCAAATTCAGGGAAAGCTACCCTCCTGTCGTCTGGCTGGCTTGTCCCGAAAGCATTCGGGAGGATGCCGGAGAAAGCGAAGTCTTTCGCACGGCTGGGGTGGTGGCACTCGCTCAACACAATTTCTATCACACCCCCAAAAACGCACTATCATAAAACTTTCTTTTGCCTGTTTCCAATCACGGGTGTACCTTGAATGGAAGTTGACAAAAATGGAGCAAAATGGATTATATAAGGAAAATACCTTACTTCCCACTTGTGCAGTAGGTGCGCAGAAGTGGGAAGTTTTTGCGCAGTTTTGAGAAGCAGCGCGAAGTAAAACTTCCCACCTTGCCATTGATAATCAATGAAAATGTGAGAAACTGCGCAAAAACAAAAAATCTGCGCACA
>CAZZCR010000015.1:0-92168 GCA_964652995.1 uncultured Flavipsychrobacter sp.
TAGCATGATGATGTTATGAAGTACGTAATAGTTACTGTACCTGCTGATACACCTATTACTGCGCCGCTTGTCGCGTCTACTGTAGCTATGCCTGTGTTGCTGCTGCTCCATGTGCCGCCTGTAGTAGCGTGGCTCAGTACTGATGTATCGCCTACGCACGCGTTCAGTGTACCTGTGATAGCACCTGTAGCGCCGTTAACTGTTACTGTTGTTGCGCTGTAGCAACCTGCGCCTGATACTGTGTACGTGATGTTCGCATTGCCCACTGCAATACCGCTTACTACACCGGTAGAGGAGCCTACTGTAGCGATAGATGTGCTGCCGCTGCTCCATGTGCCGCCTGTAACTGCATTGCTAAGTGTCGTAGAACCACCTACGCATAGCTCTGCCGTGCCTGTGTTCGCACCCGGTGCCGCGTTAACTGTAACCGTAACTACCCTGCGGCAGCCTGTTCCGATTGTATAAGTAATATTTGCTGTACCCGTCGCAACTGCTGTTACTGTGCCGCCGCTCACTGTAGCTACAGTGCCGTCGCTCGTTGTCCAACTGCCGCCCGGGGTGGTGCAGCTCAGTGCGCTTGTGCCGCCCGGACATAATAACAGGCCGCCTGTGATAGTCGCAGGTAGTGCACCGCCGTTCACCAGTTTTGTGAATGCACAGCCGTAGGCTATTGTGTAGCTAAGTGTAGCTGTACCCGCTGCCGCGCCTGTTGCCAGACCCGTAGAGGCGTTTATTGACACTACACCGCTGTTCGTGCTGCTCCATGTACCGCCCAATGTGTCATTCATATATGTAGCCGTATCGCCCGAGCACAGGAATGATGGTCCTGTGATAGCTGCAGGGGATGCAACCACTGTCTGCGTACGCGTTACGTAGCAGCCCCATGGGTTGGTCCATGTAATAGTAGTGGTACCCATTGATACTGCGCTGCAGATACCTGTACCTGTACCGATAGTTGCTACCGATGTCGTGCTGCTTGTCCATGCACCCGCGCTGCCGTATGGGGTCATGTACAGACCTGTATTAGAACCCATACATGTAGTAGACGGGCCGAAGATCGGATTAGGCGAGTTGCCTGCTATAACCGTTGTAGTAGTGAACAATCCCGCACCAAAGTGATACGTGATCACCGCTGAGCCCGGAGCTACTGCTGTAAGGATACCGGTTGATGAACCTACTGTTGCCGCCGCTGTATTGCTGCTGCTCCACGTTCCGCCCGGAACTGTGATGCTCAGCGTATCCGGTGCGTCCGCTGTACACAATGGTGGTGTGTAACCTGTGATAGGTGGCACCGGTGATACTACCACCACTGCCGTATCTGATGAAGAACATCCGAAGCTGTTCGTTACTGTAAGCGTAGGAATGAATGTACCCGAGGTAGCATATGCCTTAGTCGGAGTCATTGAACTTGATGATGTGGCATCGCCGAAGTTCCATGTGTAAGATGACAGTGATGTGTTAGATACTGTAAAGGTTACCGGAAGACCCGCAATTGTGGGCTGCGGCGTATATGATCCAATAACGTTGGTAGGAAGTGCATTTACTGTAATTGTCTTAGTAACTGTGCAACCTGCGCCTTTAGAATAACTGATTGTAGTGGTACCGCCAGCATTGCCGGTAACTAAGCCTGATGTATTAACCGACGCGATAGATGTATTAGCGCTGCTCCACGTACCGCCTGTAGTATCGTTGGTGAGCGTAATGGTACTCCCCACGCATACTGAGGATGGACCACCAATCGCTGCCGGGGTGCTGCACGCCGGGGTTGCCGGAGTGATGATCACATACCCATCGCCTGCATTGTAACCTTGGGTATGCGTAACTGCTGTGGCCAATGTAGGATGGGTAAAAGAACTACCGCCGCCGCCGCCATTGTAAAGTCCACTACCACCACCGTAATAGCCACCGCCGCCGCCGCCGCCGAGATTACCAGTGGGAGCATTCCCACCGACACCAATGCTACCAACACCACCTCCCGCACTAGGCGCGCCCCCAGCTGACTGAGAACCACCTCCCGCAGCTGAGCCTGAACAGTAAAAGAAACCACTCTGTCCTGTCAGGCCACCGCCTGCTCCACCACTGCAACGTTCAATACCACACCCGTCATACCCAGCACCGCCACCACCTCCGGCAACTACAACCCTGTTGGACAAAGCAGTACCACCTATTCGAATGTCTGAGGCTCCACCGCCACCGCCAGCCATAAGGTGGTATCCACCACTGTAAAGACCGCCAGTGCCACCACCATTAAAACCACCGGCAGCGTCAGCAAACACTGTTTGGGTCTGCCCCATCCCACCAACGTAAATGTTCAACACCTGCCCTGCAGTAACTGCCAAAGAACACACTACTCTTCCGCCGCTTCCACCAGTCTGGGGGTATGTCGATGCATCATGCCCACCTGTGAACGGAATAGACGCATAATTACCACCCTTTGCACCTGCCATGTCAATAAGCAGCGTACCTGTACTTGTAGCCGTATAGGTCTGTACCGCACCAGTGTAGTTAAACGTGGTAGACTGTGCTTCTACTGAAGTATTTACTGCCAGTGCTGCACACACGAGTGTAGCCGCTTTTCGGAGCAGGCTACCCGATGGCGGAGCTGCAAACAACCGCCCGATGGCATTTCTGCCCATCTGAAGTAGTGTAGTTTTTGAAGTCATATAAGGGGATTTTGTATTAGCTTCCTTTGTAGTAGTTAATAGCGCCAGCATTCCAACCGGACACACTTCGACTACTATATAGTAAAACTATTTGTTAAAATATTTTCTTTCGTAGAAATGTTGTGAAATGCCGATTTTTGTATGTGAACGGCCGGATTTTGTATGTGAACGACCTGTTTTATCACACACATAATTAAATATAAAATACCTATAGGTGGTTGAAAACCAGTTAATCACCGTAGTGATGAGTGCCAACTTTACCGCGTATTTTTGCGTCCATGGTCACGATATATGGTATCAGCAACTGCGACACGATGCAAAAAGCTATAAAATGGCTCGACGCCAATCAAATACCCTTTTCTTTTCATAACTACAAAACCAGCGGGATAGACAAGGCCACTATCGCCAACTGGCTCAAACACCTGCCCCTTGAAAAGGTGATCAATGCCAATGGCACCACATACAAAAAGCTACCGGATGAAGAAAAAGCCGCTTTGCGCGACAAACGCAAGGCAGCCGCGGTAATGATAGCCAACCCTTCGGTCATCCGGCGACCACTTTGGGACCTTGGCAACGGAACCTACTATGCAGGCTGGAAAGAAGATGAGATAACAGCACTTCTGAAATGAAAACAGCCGGCAGGAAGAATCCTGACCGGCCGTCATTCAACATGAAAATTCTTACTATTTGGCAACTGTGAATCGCACAGCGCGTGTTCTGTTGTTCATGGTCACAGACATAATGTAAATACCTGAAGGCATGCTGTCGGTAGCAAAATCGAAAGAATGCGTTCCGGCCTGCATTGTAGTATTGGCAACTTCTTTTACCAATTTGCCTGTCACATCTATGATCGCAACTTTTACATTGCCGGCATTTTTCACGTCAACAGCAACTGTTGCGTTACCCGATGTCGGGTTCGGGAAAACAGAGATACCTGCAGAAATGATGTTGTTCATGTCCGGCATCACACTTGTTACAGGTATGTAGCAAGTAGTGTCGTAGTTAGCGTTGTTAGGGTCGAAATTGCACCAGCCTTTCATCCAGTTGTCGGTAGAAGTATTGGTACCGGCAAATGCACCTATGTAGTTCACCTTTGTGAAGAATGCATCACTTGCTTTGCTGGTTGTAAACTCAGGAGGAGCCAAAGGTACGTTATAGTTCACGCCGCCACCTGTTGTATCGTAATTGATAGGCAGGGCCGGATTGAACGGACGTGTACTGCTGTGAGGAGCAGAGGCATTGTAACAAATGTCAGAAGTAGACAATGGCAACAGGCTCGGGTTAGAAAGGTTGAAAGGATTTGTAAGACGCACCGCAGAAGAAGTGGACTTGTAGAAGTTCTTGTATGTACTGTTGTAGAAGAATGACAGCGGGCCATTGAACGGACTGAACGGAGAGCCTGTAGTAGAGTCTGCGTTAGTGTTCGTTGGAGTAAGATTACGTGCACCGTCTTTCACATAGACAGCTATCTTAGGTGTAGAGCTAGACGGGAAATTGCCTGAACCTCCTATTATGTTGTTGCGGAATTGGAATTCGTTTGAAGCAATGTTGGCTGTGGTAGAACCATAAGCAGCCGAAGACTCATCGATCAGAAGACCGCAAGGGAAACCCATAATGACACTATTAAGGAAGCTAAGGCTACTTCCACGACGGAAATGTACGCCTGCAACATACTGGTCGTTGAACGCGGTTGAAGTAGGGCTAACCAACGGACCAACAAAAGTAGCATTAGAAACTATGCCTGTGGTCATCTTGGCCAGATCAACCGGAATACCTGAGTATGTGCCTGCGAGGTAGCTATCGCTTTCAATTGCTTTTGAACCACTCTGGTCGGCTGCATATGGGTCGCGAACAGCTACAACAAACTGCAGTTTACCTTTATAACCATTGTCGAAGTCATAGTCGTCATCCCACATTCCGATAGAAACCAGGTGCTTTGCGTTGACTGTACCACCAAAGAACTCGAAACCATCGTCACCACCATAAGATACCTGAATGTGGTCTATCTGAGTACCCGCACCAACACCACAGAGTGTGAGGCTGTTCACCTCATTGTTTGGAGAGAAAGCGATGCCACCATACTCTATACGAACATAGTGCATTTCGCCGCTGTTATCATTAGGGTCTGTGCCGCCGTAGAACGAGCGTGGACCACCCTCCACCTGAGCCTGACCTGCGTTCCAGTTGGTTGGTGCGTTTCCACAGATGATTACACCGCCCCAGTCGCCGTAATCGCGGCTACCTGCATCCTGGTTTGACGTAAAAACAATCGGGTTACCTGCGGTACCCATAGCCATGATCTTAGCACCACGCTCAATGATGAGCGCTCCTTTAGTGTCCTTGTCACCCCTTATGATCACTCCCGGATCAATAGTAAGTGTCGTGCCTGCTGTCACATACACATACCCTTTAAGGAGGTATTGCTGGTCGCAGGTCCAACGCGTGTTGGTAGAAATACTGTCTTTCACTTCAACAGTTGAATAGGCAGATGCTTTGCTGAGTGCCGCAAAAAGCAAGCCTGATAAGAGTAGAATCTTCTTCATGAGAATTTTATTTTGTTGAGGGCAAAACTATCCTGCGCGTATTATCGGGCAGTTACCCCGCAATTAGGTAATTGTGAGGAAAATCAGAACTTAATCTTAACACCAATGGTGTAGTAACGACCGGGATAGAAGGTTCGAAAATCTTTGTCGTTCTTACTGCTGAATTCGTTGTCACGATTCGAATCCTTCATGAACCATACCCGCGAATTGAGCATATTCTGTACACCGATATTAATTCCATAATGACGGAAAAACATCTTTGACAATGTGAAATCAAACGACTGGAATTGCATCTCTCCAAGACTTTCACCACCCGCATCATTGGTTCCTATCGCATACATACGCGGACCTGATACATTGTACAACAACGAACCCTGAAATCCATTCTCTTCGTTCTGATAGAACATGCCGGCATTAACGATGTAAGGCGATTGACCCTGAATAGGAGCATTTGTTATGGCACCCTTCACCACCGATGTGTCTACCTCGAAACGGCTCTTCGCAAGTGTAAGGTTGCCAACAATTGTGAAATCTCGGAAAACAGATGTACCAAAGAGATCATCAAGTGGCATTAGGTTCTTTCTCACGTCTATCTCAAGACCATAACAATATGCTTTGTCGGCGTTAATAAATGTGAACGTACGATTGTCTCCGAAACTACTGGAAGGCACAAGTACCTTCTGTATCGGATCTTTGAATGATTTATAGAAGCCCCCTATCTGTATCATCTCTCCCGATGAAGGATACAACTCATATCTTATATCGTAGTTCTGAATCTGAGCCACCTTCAACGTATCGCCCTGATTGTTTACTTTGTTGCGGCTGGCCGTCGTTGGGAACATAGAACCTTTATATCCCGCCAACTCATCAAAGTCGTAATAGAACACCGGCGCCCATTCCCTAAACTCAGGTCGGTTAAGTGTCTTACCATAGGCAACACGCACAAGACTTTTCTCCGAAAAATTGTAGCTGGCATTTACTGACGGTAGCAGGAACT
The DNA here is from genome assembly GCA_964652995.1 of uncultured Flavipsychrobacter sp. Classification (GTDB taxonomy): domain Bacteria; phylum Bacteroidota; class Bacteroidia; order Chitinophagales; family Chitinophagaceae; genus Nemorincola. The sequence goes on from CAZZCR010000015.1 coordinate 6,204, forward strand.
TTGTTCTGATGGCGGGCTCTATTGTGTCTGTATTCACAACCGCCTTTATAGACTGAATGTTGTCCTCATACCTTGCTCCCCCCAGAATGCTGATGTGATCACCTATAGGCGCCTTCACTGAAAGGAAGCCGGTAACGAGCTGATTGGCTCCGTCATATTCATCATAAAGGTTGGTACTCTCACCTATCTTGAACTTCTTGTCTCCATCTACATTTGAGTCGGCGAAGATCTCATTGATCGGAATATACTTCAGCGATTCGCCTACCTTACCCGACTTCACGCCATAGCCCAGTTGCCTGATCTTGAACTTTCTTGTTTTAAGTTCCAGGTAGTTCCCGGCTGACAGGTCGAACGCATACTTGTCTGTCACCTTTATTTTTTGCGTGAATTGGTGATTGAAACTGTACGATCGCTCGTTTAGTCTTGCATAAAATCGTCCGCCATTTAAAATGTCGACACCTGTTGTGATCTGTGCTTTAAAGAATGAGTCAGTCTGTGTAGGGTCCTTTACGTATTTCACAACACGTCTGTTGGGCTGATTCTTTACCAGATCGGTGAGTCCCGCAGTCCAGCTATACTTTCGTGTATCTGCTTTATTCTTGTGTGTACCGGTCAGCTGTCCTGCATATGTCTTCCTGTTTTCATAAGACATAGAATAGGCTTTCTCATCCTTGTCTGCAATATTCACCGTATCTCGTATCGTTTTACGAACAGTTACTGCCGTATTCGCTATCTGGTTGTAGAGGTTCCTGAATTCAATTTTTGAATTACCAATTGCCACACCGATATTTTCTACAGCTCCTAAAGACACTGTGTTTGCCGAACGCTGGTCATCGTAATTATACACCTTGGCAATCGAGTCCCAATCCTGACGCTGAATGTGAAAGTTCTGATACGTATTCGAATAGGATGCGCCGGCAGTATTACCTATCTTAACCTTTCCCAGCTTCACAACATTTGCAACAGACAATGCAGCACGCATATCCGGATTTGCTTTGGTAGTGTTCACAACCCAGTCGTTACCGAAAGCTTTTGACCACGCGCCTATATTTGCTTTGTAGTTCGGATCTTTTGTGGAAATGAAATCGGGAACCATGCCGGGAATATTCCTGCTGCCATCGTCCTTAGCGTACCAGTCTGATTTGGATGGTGTATTGTAATTGAACAACGTACCAGTAGTCATATCCCGGTGTGAAGCCTGCATGCTGAAAGTGACCTTGTTGGCGTCGGGTATTGAAGTGGTGTATACCTTTACCATTCCTCCTGCAAAATCACCCGGCAGATCGGGAGAAGGTGTTTTCGAGATCAGCACACGATCTATGAGTCCGGAAGGAATCATGTCAAATGAAAATGCTCTCTTATCCGACTCACTGCTGGGGGTGGCAGCATCATTCAGGAATACTGTGTTGTATCGATCAGGTAAGCCTCTGATGACGATGAAACGATCGTCCTGTATTGTTACGCCTGGTATCCGCTTTACAACATCGGCCGCGTTCCGGTCCATGGTCTTTGATATCTGTGCTGCACTGGTGCCACTTACTACTGTGCTACTTGCTTTTATCTCGTTTATTACTGCATTCTCAGTGTTGGTGACACGCGCTGACCTTACTTCTCCGCCCTTCAACTCGTTCACTTCGGGCATCATCCTTATGTCAAGTTTTATATCGCCGCCAGATGACACAGTGACTGTCTGCTTTGCTGTCTTGTATGCAGCGTAGGAAAACGTCACCTCATATACACCGTCAGGCAGTGAAGTGACCTCATATCTTCCATCAATGTCTGAAACCGCCCCTTTTCCCGATGGAGTTATAGATATCACAACTCCCGTTAGCGGACCATCATTCCTTGAGTCTGTGACAGTTCCACGTAGTGTTGCTGCAATTGTTGCGTTTACATAACACAACATTAATAGTAAGGGTAAAGATCTCAGCATTGCTTTTTGGCGACGAAAGTAGCCGTTCAATGTTGAGCGCGTGTTACCGGTACTTTACCAAATGGTGAGTCTCACGTTAGGTTATTATTACCGCCACTACTTATCAGTGAAACCAATTCTTACGTGAGAGCCGTCACAGAATGGCTTATTGGCTGAAGCGCCGCAACGGCAAAACGCGGTTACTTTAGTACGTGTTGTCTCGTTGCCGTCACTGTCTTTCACTGTGAGATTGCCATATACCATCAGCGGCCCGTTTTGCATTGCCTCCACAGTCGTGGTAGTGTGTGTTTCCATTCCGCCTGTACTTTCCACGCCCTCTATAATGTAACTCAATGCGCCGGACGGGCATTTTGCTACCTGTTCTATTATTCGTGCCTCATCGGCCCCCTCCATATTCACCCATGGTTTCAGTCGGGGATTAAAGACCTCCACAAGGCCCTTCCAACATTTAGCGGAATGGGTGCATTGGTCGGGTTTCCAAATAACTGTGAGGTTCCCCTTCTTGTACTTCTTCGTGATATGTTCCATGAAATAGTATTTGAGTAGGTAATAAAGGTAGCTGATACCAACGGAAATATTCTATTTGAAACCGATCTCCATGGGCACTTCAAACAGCACCAGGTCACTATCAGTATTGGCAATAATGTCGAAAGAGTCGGTATCACTTATTCCCATCGCGTCCCTGCGGTTCAATGTCTGGTCCTTGATGGTGACGGATCCTGATATCACAAACACATAGGCACCATGTCCACTGCTCTTCAGTGTATGCGATACTGTCGCACCGGCTTCCAATTCAGATCTGAAGATCCTTGCATTCTGGTGTATCTTCAATCCTTCTTCATTCCCTTCCATAGACGAAACCAACAGCTGCAATTTATTTTTCCTGCCTTCTTCGTCAAAGAAAGTCTGGTCGTAGCGGGGCTCCACATTCCGTTTGTCAGGGAAGATCCAGGTCTGCAACAGATTGACCTCCTCGTGATGATCGGGATTGAATTCACTGTGAAACACGCCGGTACCCGCACTCATCACCTGTACCTCGCCTGGGTAAATGGTCTGCTGGTGACCCATACTGTCTTTATGAGCCAACTCGCCCGAAAGTACAATAGTGATGATCTCCATATTGTCATGCGGGTGCTTGCCAAAGCCCATGCCTCCTTTCACGATGTCGTCATTCAGCACCCTGAGCGCACCATAGTGTATGCGGGAAGGATCGTACCAACCGGCAAAACTGAATGAGTGCCTTGCGTTCAGCCATCCGTGATCGGCGTGACCACGCTGTTCGGCGGGATGAAAAACTACTTTTGCCATAAAATTCTGTTTTCTGTTATTAATAGATGTACATACATCTATTCAAACCGTGTGCCAAATACCTACTCAGACAAAGTTGCGGAAATATCGGCAGATAATGTGCAACCAATGTTCCCAGGTGGCAACATGTCAGTTAAAGAGAATATAAAACGACGCAATAACACGAGGTGTGTTTTTGTTTATCTTGCAGCAAAGAGTACGGGCGCATATAGTCCCACACTACTCTGACCTGTTTACTAAACATATTGTTATCAGCATGGCACAGACCATATTAGTTATTGACGATGAAAAAGCGATACGCAAAGCCCTTAATGAGATCCTGACTTTTGAGGGCTTCACAGTAGATGAGGCTGCAGACGGCGCGGAAGGTGTAAAGAAGATAAGAGAGAATAACTACGACTGCATCCTTTGCGATATAAAAATGCCCAAGATGGATGGCATGGAAGTATTGCAGATAGCCAAACAAGAGAAACCCGACATACCCTTTGTAGTCATCTCGGGCCACGGAAGCATAGAGACAGCCGTAGACGCGGTAAAGAAAGGTGCATACGACTATATATCTAAACCACCCGATCTCAACCGCTTGCTCATCACGCTGCGCAATGCCATGGACAAAAAACTCTTGGTTGCCGAAACCAGGCAACTGCGCAAACGCATTTCCCGTGGTTTTGAAATGATAGGAGCCAGCGATCCGATGATGCGCATCAATGAAACCATCGCTAAGGTTGCGCCTACCGATGCCCGGGTACTGATAACCGGCGAAAACGGAGTAGGAAAAGAACTGGTGGCTAGACGCATCCACGAACTCAGCAACCGCTCATCAGGCCCCATAGTAGAAGTAAACTGTGCTGCCATCCCGTCAGAGCTGATAGAAAGTGAACTATTTGGTCACGAAAAAGGCTCATTCACATCTGCTATCAAACAAAGAATAGGGAAATTTGAACAAGCCAATGGCGGCACGCTATTCCTTGATGAAATAGGAGATATGCATCTGGATGCACAAGCAAAGATGTTGCGGGCACTGCAAGAGGGCAAAATAACCCGTGTGGGAGGCGAAAAAGAGATAAAGGTTGATGTGCGTGTACTGGCTGCTACCAATAAAGACCTGATGGCTGAAGTAGAGGCTAAACGATTCCGCCTCGACCTATATCACCGCCTGAGTGTCATACTCATTCAGGTACCGTCATTAAACGCGCGCCGAGACGACATACCTGCACTTATTGCTCACTTCATGCGCGACATAAGCGAGGAATACAAACAACCACAGAAAGAAATTGAAGTTGACGCGATAGAGGCATTGAAGCAACACAACTGGACAGGTAACATCAGAGAGTTGCGCAATGTTGTGGAACGCCTCATTATCCTCTCAGATAAAACCATCACTAAAAAAGATGTAGAACTGTACATCATCAGGTGATCAGCAACCTTTCAAGATTGAAAATGCCGCTTTGTACAAGCGGCATTTTCAATTTAATCAGGTTTCTACAAAGAAAAACCGCTGCAGGTATCTGCAGCGGTCTGATTGAAATTATATATTATCAATGAGCTTCCTCACCAGGCTTCAATGGAGTAGTCTGTGGAATGAAGTCGTTTCCGTTACCGTCATCCTTATAGTCATACGGCCAACGGTGCACTTCAGGAATATCACCTTCCCAGTTACCGTGACCCGGATTGATAGGAGTAGTCCACTCGAGTGTGGTAGATCCCCAAGGATTCAATCTCGTCATCTTGCGGCCTTTGAAAATGCTGAAGAAGAAGTTGAAAACGAAGATCAACTGAGCGAAGAACACCACCGTAGCAACAATACTGATGAAGCCATTGATGCTCTGGAAATTCTTAAATGATTCCCAGGCAGAGTAGTCGTAGTAACGACGTGGCATACCGGCGATACCTTCATAGTGCATTGGCCAGAAGATCAGGTAAGCACCAATGAATGTCATGAAGAAGTGGATATAACCAAGTGTATTGTTCATGAACCTTCCGAACATCTTAGGGAACCAGTGATACACACCGGCAAACATACCAAAGAAGGCAGATACACCCATTACAATATGGAAGTGCGCAATAACGAAATAGGTATCGTGCAGATGAATATCGAGAGCAGAGTTACCCAGGAAGATACCTGTAAGACCACCCGAAATGAACAAAGACACGAAACCAAGAGCAAACAACATTGGAGGATTGAAACGGATGTTACCGCGCCAAATTGTTGTAAGCCAGTTGAACACCTTTACCGCAGATGGTACCGCAATGAGCAATGTAAGCAATACGAATATAGAACCGAGGAACGGACTCATACCCGTTACGAACATGTGGTGCGCCCAAACAAGGAACGCCAGGAATGTGATACCTACCATTGAGATCACCATCGCGAAATATCCGAAGATAGGTTTGCGGCTGTGCGTAGAGAGCACCTCAGATGCCATACCCATACCAGGAAGCATGATGATGTACACCTCAGGGTGACCCAGGAACCAGAACAAGTGCTGATAAAGGATCGCAGATCCACCAATGTTTGGAAGGGCTTTACCACCAATGAAGATCTCAGACAGGTAGAAGCTTGTACCCATGTTGCGGTCAAATATCAGGAGTACAACACCTGAGAAAAGTACCGGGAATGACAATACACCCAGTACCGCTGTGAACAACAGCGCCCATACAGTCAGTGGCAGACGCGTCATTGTCATACCCTTTGTACGCATGTTTAGGATAGTTGATATGTAGTTCAGACCTCCCAACAAAGAAGAGATAACGAACAAAGACATACCCATCAACCAAAGATCCATACCAATGCCCGAACCAAGAGACGCCTCTTTCAGAGCACTGAGCGGTGGGTACGTTGTCCAACCACCAGATGCAGGACCGGTTTCAACGAACAATGAGATCAACATGATCACACTAGCGGCAAAGAAGAACCAGTATGAAAGCATATTCATGAACGGAGAAGCCATATCACGCGCACCTATCTGCAGAGGTATGAGGAGGTTCGCAAATGTTCCACTCAAACCTGCGGTAAGTACAAAGAACACAAGAATGGTTCCGTGCATGGTTACCAATGCGTAGTAGAATTCAGGAGAAAGCTTGCCACCCTTTGCCCACTCACCCAGAAACTTCTCCATAATAGGGAAAGTTGAGTCGGGGAAACCAAGCTGCAAGCGGAAGAATACCGAGAACAAGGCACCAATGATCGCCCAAATGATACCTGTTATCAGGAATTGCTTTCCGATAATTTTGTGGTCCTGGCTGAATATGTATTTCCAGATAAAATGCTGCTCGTGATGCTCATGGCCGTGATGTCCGCCTGCGCTGTCGTGTGCGTGCGCTGTGTGAGCTCCTTCCGTAATGATTCCTTCTATGTTCATTTTTGCACTTTTATAGCTTGTATTACTACTTTATCCGATTTACTTCATAGATATTTCCTTTCCCGCTTCTGCTTTAGGGGCAGTAGCAGCACTGTCAGCTGCCGGTGCAGCAGGGGCGGCAGCCGGGTTAGCAGTAACATAATATGACTGCTGCTTCGCAAACCACTGATCGTATTTCTCCTGTGTTTCCACAATGATGGTTCCACGCATTGCATAGTGACCCTTTCCACAAAGCTGATCGCAGGCGATCTCATACACAAAGTTCGGATTCTTCGTGATTAGCTTCATCGAATCAGATGTGATTGTTGGTGTCAACCAAAGAGTAGTAGTGATACCAGGAACGGCATCCATCTTCATACGGAAGTGTGGAAGACCCACGTCATGGATAACGTCGCGCGAGCCGATGATCAACTTAACCGGTTTTCCAACAACCATGTGTATCTCACCATTCTGAGCAATGATATCGTCAGCATTGTGCGGATCGCTCCAGTCGAGACCCAGTACGTTGTTCGCATCGTTGATCTTACGGAAATCCCTCTTACCAAGTTCTTTGTCTTTACCGGGGTAGCGTATGATCCAGTTGAACTGCTTACCAACTATCTCAATAGCTGTGGCTTCGGCAGGTGCCTCCGAGGTAACATCAAACCAGTTACGGATGCCTATCGCTACGAGAATAGCCATCGCGATAGCTGGTATCGTTGTCCAGATAAGCTCCAGTTTGTTGCTGTGTGCGAAGAAGTAAGAAGAACGTTTGCCCGAATCCTGATACTTGAAGCAGAACCAGAACAAAACGGCCTGAGTGAGGAAAAAGACAACTCCGGTAACCATGATAGTTACATTGAACATCGAGTCGTAGTTCTCTCCGGTGCGGCATGCTGCCACGGGCAACATAAGATCTTTGAAGTACTGATGGCATTCCCATATTCCCCACATACCAAGTAGGAAGGTGCCTACGAGCAGCCAGGCCATCGCTCGATTCACCTGTGCGTTTACTTTCTTTTCTCCACGCAGTATTGCAGCGTATTCGCTAGCCTTACCTATCTGGTAGATGATCACAAAAACCAGAATGATCAATGATGTTATTATTAATCCCGACATGGTCGTTCAGCTTGTATTTACTTGTTAACTTTTTAAATTCCTATTTTCAGTCTACCGTTACCCCGATTATGCTATGTGTATCGCTGTTTCCTTCAACAGAATGTTGTTGTGCGGCACAAGCGATGCTTTAGACAGCGTACGTGATACAGTGAAGATCAGAAGTCCGAGGAAGCCCATAAATATTCCGATCTCGTACCAGTTGATGTGCCAGTTTCCACCCAACGGACCAGGCATGATCATTTGGTAGTAATCCAACCAGTGACCGAAGATGATCACCATAGCCATGAACGTAACTGTGAAATAGTTGCGCTTGCTTGGACGAGCCATCAGTATCAGGATCGGCATCACAAAGTTGATAATGAAGTTAGCATAGAATATGATGCTGTAAGGGCCCTGCTGGCGCATTTTGAAGTAAACTGTCTCTTCAGGTACGTTTGCATACCAAATGAGCATGTACTGAGAGAACCACAGGTAAGTCCAGAACACGCTGAATGCGAACATGAACTTACCAAGATCGTGCATATGCTCAGTGGTCACAAGACCAAGATTACCCTGATTTTTAAGGTAAACTACCCACAGAAGGATCAGAGACATACCACTTACGAAAGCACTTGCAAATGTGTACCAGCTGAACAACGTAGAGAACCAATGTGCATCTATACTCATTACCCACAACCATGGGATGGTACTCATTTGAGTCAGTGCGTAAACCAAAAGAAACACACCCGACATACGGAAAACTTTCCAGTAGATCTTTGTGTCGTTCTTTGGAGCGCTTTCCTGAGCGATAGACATTGCACGGAACTTGATACCGAAGTATGACCAAAGACCCACAGCGGCCAGTGTGAAACCAACAAACATCCCTTTATTCAAAAACGCACTCTTACCGTGAATGATGTGATCGTCCGCAGCAGGTGTAACCCATGGGAAGATCGTATTTACACCATGAGAATCTTTGAAAGTGAATACGATCGCAAAAAGCACCACTGTAGCGATAGACCCGAAGATCCACACATTAGCACCAATTGCTTCCGGAACACGTCGGAATGCCACGATCCAAGCGCCCTGTGCCAGAGAAACTGCAGCCTGTATAAAAATGCTGACAGCCGTGATGAGAGTGAAGAAAACACTGTCATGAAGCAGCACAGACCAGAAACGGGCTTTCTCCGTATCTACATGGCTGGTAAGTAATGAAGCAATACCGCCTATCAGGGCAAGCACGCCAACCGCTATCAGCGCTAAGCTGGTATTCCTCAATCGTGCGGGTATCTCAAAACGATCATTCATTGTTTGCAACTTTTATTAAAATTCGTTTTTGTTACTTTTTCTATTCTGTCATTCGATTAATGCTTCGGCTCTTCTTTCGCAGTAGCGGCCTCAGCTGTTGCCTCAGCAACTGCAGGAGCAGCAGCGGTGGCGCCGAAAATATAAGGATCACCACCATTCTCAGACTGAACCTTCTTGATGTAGGCTATTACCATCCAGCGCTGCTTAATGTCGAGCTGAGATGCATACGATCCCATCATATTCTTGCCATACTTTACACCGGCATACATCTGACCCACAGACATGTGCAGATACTTGGCGTCTTTGAAGTTCGCAGGCATTGAAGCGAATTTCCCGCTTGTCTGCAATGGCCCCTGACCATCCAGGTTATTGCCATGACAGATACCGCAATAGATATTGAACAGACGCCTTCCTTCATCCAACTCCGCTTCTGTGAATCGGAGAGATGTGGTGAACGTTTTGTAAGCATTTGTATCCCCCTCTACCAGATGATCAGGGAGTTCGTTATTCCTCGCTATGGTACCTGAAACCGGCTTGCGGCTGGTAAGGCCATCTTCGAAGTTCGGATTAGATGTATAAGCATCATATGCGCGCGAGTAGGTCATGTCAGGCGCGTATATGTGACCGGGGGTACGACGTAATTCGCCAGAGTCGCACGACATAAGGCCAACCGTCAACGCCAGGCTTGCTACCGCTATGCTTTTGATCTTGTTCATAATTCTTTGATATATTATTTACCGGGTTTCCGTCTTTTGACATCCGTTTTTCCGGTTCTATTTATTTGCGTTTCAAATTATTAAGTACCTGCTTCTCACTATCCGGCGTTGAGTGCCTCATATGCCTCAGGCTTGTCCCAACGGCCATACCACCATCCTTCTTCTGCTGTCTGAACAGATGTTTCTTTGGCTCCGGTAGACTTCAGGAACTTGATCACTTCTGCTTCAGGAGTGTGGTCGTTCAGCTCAATTGCCATAACAAACAGATCATCACTCTGGCGCGGATGGAAAACGTGCTTCTTGACACCCGGCATTATCTGGTTCAGATAGCAGAATGTGAGTGTCATACCCACCGCTGCAAAAAGTACCGTCAACTCGAAAGTGATAGGTACCCATGCCGGAAGAGCAAAGTGTGGCTTGCCGCCATATACTATCGGCCAATCTGAAGTGAATATCCAGGAAATGAAACCAACAGCGGTAGACGTACCACAGATACCGTAAATGAAGCCGGCGATATGCAGATCAGTTTCCTTGAGGCCCATTTCGACATCAAGTCCGTGTACAGCGAAGGGAGTGTATACATCATGCAGTTTGTAGCCGCTTTTGCGAACTTTTTTTACCGCAGGAAACAGTACCGCTTCATCATCATACGCTGCAACCGCAAATTTTTTTATAGCCATCTTTTATCAAAATTCTATTGTAAAGATTCAATTTTGTTATTTCGTTCTTCCCTCGATTAGTGGTGAGCTATCTCAGCGTGTTCTTCTGCATGATGATGCTCCTGCTCGTGAATGAACTCTTCAGCACTCTTTTCTTCGATAGGCTGCATTCCACGCTTGTAGTTGTCGCCCGATGTTTTGAGAACGAATTTGATCTCGTGCACCGCTACTACAGGGAAGTACTTAGCGAAGAGGAAGTACAACGTAAAGAACAGACCGAATGTACCAAGGTAGAAACCTACTTCCGGCCATTCAGGGCTGTAGTAAGACCAGCTGCCCGGAATCCAGTCGCGGTAAGTTGAGGTAGCAATGATCACAAAACGCTCGAACCACATACCGATGTTCACCACGATAGACATTACGAATGTGAACGGAATGTTACGACGGAGTTTCTTGATCCAAAACAGCTGAGGAGAAACCACGTTGCAGGTCATCATCGCCCAGTAACTCCACCAGTACGGACCAACAATACGCCATTTGAATGCTTCCATCTCGCCCCATGCCTGGCTGTACCAAGACATGAACAACTCAGTAAGGTAGGCAACACCAACGATCGAACCGGTCAGAACGATGATCTTGTTCATCGCTTCAAGGTGACCAATAGTAATGTAAGCCTCGAGTTTCAATATCTTACGGGTGATAACCAAAAGGGTGTTCACCATCGCGAATCCTGAGAATACCGCACCTGCCACGAAGTATGGAGGGAAGATGGTTGTGTGCCATCCCGGAATAACTGAAGTGGCGAAGTCAAAAGATACGATCGTGTGAACAGAAAGTACGAGTGGAGTAGAAAGACCGGCAAGTACCAGCGCCAGTGCTTCCATACGCTGCCATCCTTTCGCAGTACCTGTCCATCCGAATGATGCCAGACCGTAAAGACGCTTGCGGAGTTTAGTTTTTGCCCTGTCGCGGATCAATGCGAAGTCAGGCATAAGACCAGAGTACCAGAACAACAAAGACACAGTGAAGTATGTAGAGATCGCGAACACGTCCCAAAGGAGGGGAGAGTCGAAGTTAGGCCACAACGGACCACGTGTGTTTGGCAAAGGAAGTACCCAGAAGCCATCCCATACACGACCCATGTGCCATATAGGGAACTGACCCGCGCACATTACCGCAAAAATGGTCATCGCTTCCGCTGCACGGTTCACACCTGTACGCCATCCCTGACGGAACAGCAGGAGGATCGCAGAGATCAGCGTTCCCGCGTGACCGATACCGATCCACCATACGAAGTTGGTGATGTCCCAACCCCAACCGATGGTACGGTTAACGCCCCACGTACCGAGACCCCAATACACCGACCAGCTCACGGAGAAAATACCGAAACAAAGCAGGATTATGGAGAAGAAAAAACCAATGTACCACATACGCCCCGGCTTGCGCTCAATAGGACTGATGATATCTTCCGATACCTGGTGGTAATCCTTGTTGCCATCAACGAGTGGTTCCCTTACAAACGATTCGTACTTAATATGCATAGCACGTAATTAGTATTTTTAAACATTGCTGCTGTCTGGCGTCCGTTTCCGGCATTTTGCCCTTCAGCATTTTAAACTATTATCTATTCAACTACTCTGTCCTGTTTTTCTTAGATATGTTCCGTGTACATACCATCCAGCTTTTCATTGCCTGCAACTACCTCGGCCGTGTTACGGATCCTTGACAGATAGTTGATATTTGGCAGCGTGTGGATGTTTTCCAGTACATAGAAAGTACGCTCTACCTGCTCTTCTTTACGCAGTTTGTGAATAGCACTTTCTTTATCGTTCACATTTCCGAATGTAATAGCATCTGTAGGACATGCCTGCTGACATGCTGTTTTCACAACACCATCTTTCAGCGGGTGACCTGCTTTCTTAGCCGCCAGTTTGCCCTCCTGCAGACGCTGAACACAGAATGAACATTTTTCCATCACACCACGGCTACGTACTGTAACGTCGGGGTTCAGTACCATGCGGGTGAGGTCGTCGTTGATGTCATCGCGGCGGCCATCTTCAAAAATGTTGTCTTCAAAGCAATCAGCACCGTTCCAATCCATCCAGTTGAAGTGACGCACTTTATACGGACAGTTGTTAGCGCAGTATTTCGTACCGATACAACGGTTATAAGCCATTTGGTTCAGACCCTCTGTGCTGTGGTTCGTAGCCGATACCGGACAAACGTTCTCACATGGTGCAGCATCACAATGCTGGCACAGCATAGGCTGGAACACTGTTTGAATCGTATCCGGATCATCCGGCATACCGCTATAGTAACGGTCGATACGGATCCAGTGCATTTCATGACCCCTCAGTACGTGGTATTTACCCACAACCGAAACGTTGTTCTCTGCCATACAACCTACCACACATGCACCACAACCGGTACAAGTTGTAAGGTCGATAGACATACCCCATTTCACACCTTCGTAAGGGTGGTTTGGATAGAGCGTTCCGTTTTTACGGTAATTCTCTTCCATTTCAGGGTTAGCCAATGCTTCTCCCTCGTGCTCATGTTTTTCCCATGGCAGACCAGAGTAGTGGCCTATTTCCTCTGCACGCTCCTTCTGAAGCGCGTGTGGATCTTTCTTGAATTCATCCAGGGTGAACTCATGTACCACAGGACGGTTTTCGTAGCTGTTGTGCGTTTGCGTGATAGCTACTTCATACTTGTCTTCTGTTTTGGTAACCGTTACACCGGAATAGTATTCTACGTTTGTTCCGTTGAATGCAGTGAAAGGATAAGCGTTTTTGCCTCCTTTAGTTGCATCACTTGCCGCTGCACGACCCACGTTCTTGTCGCGACCGAAACCGGTTGCGATTGCAACAACGTCATTGTGCATACCTGGCACCACCACTATCGGCAGTGTGATAGTATATCCGTTAGCAGCGGCAATTTTTGCCACGCGCTTGTTGTAGTCAACTTCAGTAAAGCCTGTCAACTCAGCATCCAATGCTTTTGCACGCTTAGGAGATACACACAGGTAGTTATCCCATGTAGCCCTTGTTATCGGATCCGGCATTTCCAGCAACCACGGGTTGTTACTCCATGCACCACCATGACCGATACCAACTTTCTGGTAAACAACCACTTCGGTACCTGTACCCGGCTTCTTAGCCTGGATCGCGGCAACAGCACCGGCTACATTGCCTGCGTATACCGCGCCACCATTTGCCATTTCTCCCGCCGGCTCTATCACACCATCCTGCAGCGCCTGGTCAAAGTTTGCCTGACCGCTGAGACGTGTTGTCCAGTAGAGCTTCCAGTAATCAGCGTATGTCTGACCTGCGTCCATCCACGCCATCAGTGAATCCTGGAAGGCACGTGTTTTGAACAGAGGAGCGATACCCGGCTGCTGCAAGCTATAGTAGTTAGCTTTTGGCTCCGCATCACCCCAGTTCTCCAAATAGTTATGGTCTGGGATAATGTATTTACACTTCTGTGCAGTTTCGTCAAGGCGCTCAGCGAAAGAAACCGTGGTAGCCACTTTTGCAAGTGCCGCGGTGAATTTCTTTCCGTCGAGGTAGTCATATGCAGGGTTTACACCATGCAGCATCACCACGCCTGCCTGACCTGCTTCCATAGCCGCAACCATGTCAGCGAAGTCCTTATCTATACCTTGCTTGTAATTACTTGTTGTTACCCAGTTTACAGTAGTTCCGTTAGCACCTATCTTATCGTTGATAGCGTTGATAACAGTCTGTACGTTCACATCGTTCGTACCGCATACTACCATACCGTTGCCCTTCTTCAGGTCAGCTGCAGCTGCAGTAACCAGTTTGTTGAGGGCAGGGCTTGAAAGAGAAGGTTGTGTACCGTTTGCCACCGCGTTGTACAATGCAACAGCAATCATACCCATTTCAGAAGGACGGCATGTAGCGCGCTCATCGGCCGCAGCACCGGTGATGGTGTGCATTGCCTCTACCTGGTAGTGCTTGGAAAGCTTAGGGTTTTTCGCGCTGATCTTACGACCCTGTGCGTAGCCCTTAGAGAACTCAACCGGAGAAAGCCATGTGCCGAGGAAATCAGCGTCAAGGCTTACAATTGTGTTTGCTTTTTCAAAGTGGAATGTAGGCAGGGTACGCTTGCCGTAGCATGCTTCGTTTGCCTGCAGCATTCCTGAGTAAGAGATCGCGTCATACACTACATGCTTAACAGTAGGGTATTTAGCTATGAACTGAGCAATCACTTCTTTAGTAGAAGGACTCATCAGTGACTGTGTTACCAGGTAACCTGCCTTGCCTGCCAAACCTTCTTTTACTGCGCGGTCAATTGCCTCGAATGTGGCTTCTTTACCGTCTGCCATAGGGTGAGTAAGGCGGGCTTTGTCATACAGGCCAAGTACAGATGCCTGTACCCTTGCAGAAGTACCTCCCTTTGTGATGGAGGACATCTCATTACCTTCAATTTTGATCGGGCGACCTTCCCTTGTTTTGATCACTATCGCGCAATATTCACCGCCATCGGCAAATGTAGATGCGTAATAATTGGGAACACCCGGTGTAATATCTTCAGGCTTGATCGCATATGGTATCGCCTTACGTACCGGCATTTCACAGCTCGATACGATAGTGGCCGCCAGCGTGCTGAAGCCAAGGAACTTCAGGAAGTCGCGGCGTGGAGTAGTAGCACCCAACACACTGTCGCTCAGATCGAATGGCAACTCTTCTTTAAACTCATTATCCGCTCCCTCTTTTTTAGTAGCGATGTTATTGAGATCCTGCAGGTCCGACCAATATTGTTTTTGACTCATATTGTAAGTTCATTTTTCAGCCGATGTTACTCGTCAGTTGTCTTGTCTGACTTTATCTACCGCTAAATTGTTTTTTATTCAAAAAAACTATTTTTCCTTTTTCGTGTTTGTTTCCAACGGAAGGGTGCCCGGTCTTAGTAGTGACACTTCTGACACTCCAGACCACCCAGTTCAGCTTCTGTCACTTTCGTGCGCTTACCTGACTTCAGCTCCTCATGATACCTTGTGAAAATGCTGTAGTAGTTGTTGTTGGTGAACTGCACCTCTGTCTGACGGTGACAGTTGATACACCAGCCCATTGACAACGGAGCGAACTGGAATACTTCGTCCATTTCTTCGATGTTGCCATGGCACTGCTGGCATTGTACTTTACCAACTGCAACGTGCTGTGCGTGGTTGAAGTAAACGTGGTCAGGCAGGTTGTGTATTTTCACCCATTTGATCGGTGTGGCGAGGATATTACCGTTGGCATCGCGGTTGTAATCTTTCTTCGAAGGATCCCAGCCTGCATACTTGTACAGCAACTGGATCTGCTCAGTACCGTTGATCTTCTTGCCTTCAGCAGTCACAAGCGGATGCTCTGCTTCGCCTGTGTATTCGTTGATCTGCTTGTGACA
This sequence comes from uncultured Flavipsychrobacter sp., assembly GCA_964652995.1. Classification (GTDB taxonomy): domain Bacteria; phylum Bacteroidota; class Bacteroidia; order Chitinophagales; family Chitinophagaceae; genus Nemorincola. Next base: position 21,979 of record CAZZCR010000015.1, read on the forward strand.
GTTCATACACACGTTTGAAGATGGTATCATTGCCTGACGGCTCTTCTCAGCACCTGCGTGGCAATACAGACAGTTGATCTGGTTGATGCCGGCGTGCACTTTATGAGAGTAGTATAGTGGCTGCAACGGTTGGTAGTTCTGCTGACGACCTTCGTTCACCGCACCATTCACCAGCCAGTAACCTGCAAGGATGAACAGCACGATAGCAGTCATAGCTATCATCAATTTGCTGCGGTATAGCGGAACTTCCTTTTCGTTAGGAATATCTTGCTTTTCGTTAGCAGCGCGACGAAGACTGTTATTTGCACGCCACAGGATAACTACCAGCAACAACAAAGACAGTGTGATAACTGTGTAAAGCCAGCTGTGGCTTTCAGCAGTTTCAGCACCTGCAGCCGGAGCTCCGTCTTTCGGAGCAGCAGATGGCGCCTTGTAGTCGTCAGCATACTTCAGGATCGCGTCTATTTCCTCATTCGTAAGGTTCGGGAACGCGGTCATCTGCGTTTTGTTGTACTTGTTGTAGATGTCAACCGCTGTCTTATCGCCCGCAGCTATAAGTGCAGCAGAGTTGCGCACCCACTTGTACCCCCATTCCTTGTTCGGGAATGTCTTGGAGATGTTCTGCAGCGCAGGACCCGTAGATTCCTTGATCGGGTTGTGGCACGACGCACAATTAGACATGAATAGCGCCTTCCCGTCCGGGGCAGCTATCGCAGGAACGTTGCATAGGAGCAGTACTACGAAGAACGAGAGTACGCTACGGAAGCAGATTCTGAACATTGGCTTTATTGATTCTGGCACTGGATTAAATATTGAAAATTAACTTTCCCTTATATAAAAGCGTGGCAAAACTACGACACAATCGGCAAAATTTACACACATTTACGAAAAAATGTTCTTCAAGCCAGGCGCGGGTTTCAGCCACATTTTTGTTATCATTTTTTTTATAATGTCATTTCATTGTCACGAAAAAAACACTGGTTTTCTTTGGGCAAACCGACACTTTTCCGTTTCCTGACCCGAAACTAAGGAACCCTACTGAAAATTCCATTTTTCGTAAAAAATTTTTCCGTTTTTGGAAGACAAAAGTGTCTTTACGCCCTGAATTTGACTAAAGTTATCAAATAGCTTGTTTTCAGTACACGTAATTGTGCTGGTAATGTGGGATATCGCATCAAATACTTCCGGTCCGGCCTCCATCTACAGGGATAGACGTTCCATTCACATATGCAGCGGCCGGCGACGCCAGAAATGCCACAACAGCAGCAATTTCCTCAGGCTTTCCGAAGCGCCCGGCCGGGATCTCAGCAATCATCTCGTTGGCTACCTCTTCTTCCGTCTTTCCTGTTTTGGCAGACTTGTTCCCAACAATTGAGGTGAGGCGCTCTGTAGACGTAGCCCCCGGCAGCACATTATTGACCGTTATGCCGAATTTTCCCAGCTCATTGGCCATTGTCTTTGCCCACGAGGCTACCGCACCACGTATAGTGTTGGAAACACCCAGTCCATGCAACGGGATCTTAACCGATGTGGACACGATGTTGATGATCCGGCCATATCCTGCCTCCTTCATACCATCGGCAACAAGCGTGGCCATTATATGGTTGCAGATAAGATGCTGGTTGAAGGCGCTTAGAAAATCCTCTGTCTTCGCCTGAGTGATCGGGCCTCCCGCCGGACCACCGGTATTGTTCACCAAAATGTGCACCTTGTTTGTAGCAAGCAATACAGCCACAGCTTTTCGCAATCCTACGGGGTCGCTGTAGTCGGCAACAACGTAACTGTGCTGCTGCCCGGCACCGGTGCTCAATGTTGCAACAGCTGCCTTCAACTTGTCTTCGTTGCGCGATACAAGCACACAACGTGCGCCCATCTCTGCCATTGCCTGAGCTGACGCAAGCCCTATGCCCTGCGTACTGCCGCCAATCAATGCGGTCTTACCTGTGAGATCTGTAGATAACATTCCCCAAAAATAGCACACCACTTCCACATCTCTGCTCATTTTCTGCCGAGGCGCCGGCACAAAAAGAAAACGCCCCTCCTGGCGGAAGGGCAGTTCTCTTTGCTCACACTCAAAACACACACTAACTGACAACCCACCGTGAACACGGTCGTTGTCCCACACTTATATTTTTGGTCGTCTATGCGCAATATCCTGTGCGACGAACGTGGTCGCGTATCTTACGCACATAGTCGAAATATCCTCTTTGCATACGCACCCAAAAAACGCTGTAAACCACTGTGCTGATGCTGAGCATCGCGTATATCTCCATTCTTTCGCGCCCTACCATAAAAAGAACAGTAGAAGCACCTACCAGAAACAGGCAGAAGAGAATGATCAACTGCGGACCACCCAGATCAAGCTTGCGGATCTTGGAGGTCACGACCACTTCTGTTGCATCGCCCGTAGGGCGCAATTCCACATCCGTAATGGGCAGTGTCTTGATGTCTTCGGCCTCTTCAGCATGAGGCACTATTTTCAGTTTGTGCCCTTTTTCAACAACTTCAAAGTCAAGATCGTGGATCTTCAAATGATTGCCTACAAGGCGATTTCTGAGGTCTTCTCTTGATATCCGTGTGAGATATCTTTCTGTTGTGGTGAATAACATGGCAGATGCTTTTTAAGGGTGAACAATAACATCTTTCCGAACGATCTTTCGAACGGCCATCAGAGAGGAAGTAGTGTTTCACAGTGCCCGTTCGGCATACAACAAGCATCTTGCCGGGCAATGGTACTGAGCATCTGTGAAAAAGAACTTTCGGTCCGAACCGGCTATCGCTTTAGCATCGTCCGTTACTTACATAGACGCATAAACTATGCCAGAAGTTTGGTTTTGAGGTTTTTTTAAGAAATATTTTTTGACTGCCCTGTTTTCTGCAACATACAATCATCGAGCCGGGCACAAAAAAGCCGCAACCATCGGCTGCGGCTTTTGAATACGGCTTATTCCTCACTACCTTATCAGGGTCACATTACCCTTGTATATTTTCTCAGCCTCACCCACCTTGGCAAGTATCACAGAGTAATTGTAAACACCCATGTCGCAAGGCTCTCCCTTATAGGTGCCGTCCCATCCCTGGGCGTCGCCGGTGCGGTAATCATATACCACCTCACCCCAGCGGTTATATACCTTGAACTCTACTATGCGCTGGTACCTGAGGCCACGCACCCTGAACAGATCATTCGTGCCATCACCATTAGGCGTGAAAGCCGATGGTATGTGTTCAGTCATTTCAAGGTCTACGTCAATAGTCACTTTTGCCGAATCCAAACAACCCCATTTATTCATACCATATACGGTATACTGTGTAGAGTCGAGCGGACGCGCTTTAGGGTTATTGATGTTCGGATTGTCCAGCGATCCATCATTAGGCACCCATGTATAGATCAGGTCATCAGCGCTCAGCCGTATCGCCTCCAGCTGTATCTCCTGGCCATACCCTATTTTGGTGTTACCCGGCTTGATGGTGATGTCCACTGGTGGCGCCACAATGATCTTGATGTTGTCGGTGTCAGAACAACCGAGTAAGCTATTCACGACAAGCTCATAGCTATACGTACCAGGGGTGAAGGTAAAGAATGCCGGAGTAAGCGTTGTAGCCCCATACAGAGTAGTATCGGAGGGTGTCCACGTGAACGTGAACGGTGAGTCTTTTGGAGTCACTAATGTTGGGATCTGCATCGGCATTCCGAGACACACGATCGTATCCTCCATCAGTATGTCCACTCTCGGATCCTGTATGCTATACAGCACAGTATGCTTGATATCCGGACACTTCGGATAGGATGCAGTGACCGTATACGTAACAGTTCCCGGAGGCGTTATTACCGGCTGCATAGAGAACGGATCTGACACGCCTGTTTTAGGCGACCATGAGTACGAGAATTCTGTGTCACCCAGCAAACGAATCTGGTAGCTGGAAAGTTGCTTAAAACAGATTCCTGTGTCAAGATTGAACAGTTGGAAATCATTCGGCAACACGTGCAGGAAGAAAGAAGTATCGGTGCTGCAACCGGGCACCGGCGCGCTCACACGCACTGTCTGCCACCTGTCCACACTGTCGCCTGGCGTAAATATCGGGTTGGCCACTGTGCCGCTGTTCAGATAGGTGTTCGGTGTCCACAAATAAGTATACGGGATACTCGGTGGAAACGCCGTTACATTCAGCTGCAGTGCTGTTCCCTGACACGTTATCTGCACCGGCAGACCGGCATTGATGATCGGTCGCTCATATACCCTTATCGTCAGCACATCTCTCGACGGCAGACATCCTGCAGCCGGATATATGCCGGTAAGCGTGTACGTCGTTGTCACTGTTGGCGTTGCTATGGGATTCAATAGAGTTGTACCCGATAAGGTTCCCGCCGGTGACCAGGTAAAGTTCAGTGACGTATCACCTGAAGCAATGATGCTCACATACTGACCCTGGCAGATCGCTGTATCTGAAGTATTGATCTTTACAAAGAACGAGTCGATGATGGTCATTACAGCGCTATCAACCACTACCGGCAATCCACCGCATGTGTATGGGGCAAGGATCAGGATCTTAACTGTTTTGGGTCCTGTCGGAACCACAGGAAGACCGGTGATAAGTACAGTTTCATCAGAGTCTGACGCAGGAATAACCACGCTATCAGGTATAAAAGTGTAATCAACTCCGTTTACAGCAGTTCCACCTATGATGTACTTTATGGTCAACGGATTGGTCATATTTCCCGCACGTTTGAAAATGAATTTACCCGGCAGACAACCACGCACACAGAACTGTGAACCGCTGGCAGTGTCGGTAGGGTGCATACCTATCGGATTCACAGATATTGCTGTTGACGTGAGACTGCCAGCCTTCAAAAACACACCCGAATCATAGGCGCCATCACTGATGTCTGAAATACCGATTTTCAAATGATATGTATCGCAGGGAGCAACCGCAGCGATAGCCGTGAGTGTTTTCGTTATTCCCTGATAGGTTATTATTGTGCCGGCACTGTTATCAATGTAATAGGTACAGAACGGAGAACCGGGCCCCATCGCTGTACATGTGGAGAGCGGGTAACCACCGGAAGGACCACAGTTGATACTATTGATACAAACAGGTATCGTAGTACCGGGAACCAACGCGATATTTGTTGGCACTGCGTAGCCCGGACCCGTGATGATGAAGCCGAACGGGTCGTTGAACGGAGAACAGGTATATCCGCCATATTCTTCGGAACCGAAAATGTAATCAAACTTAACGGTGTCGCCGGTGGGACGGAAGTCAAACTCAAAGAAACACGCATTCCTGCTGGTACCCCCTGTAAGAGCCCCCAACCATGCGGCTCCGGGCATCATGTTGTCCCAAGATGCAAATAGTGTTGCCGCTCCGTTCGCACCGGTACCCGCCGGCCCTGTGCGCACCCTGCCCGACGAAAGTACAACGCCACTGTCGAACATCACTGTCGCTGGTGTCACCATGCTGAACACACCTTTTGAAGAGTCATGACACGTTGCTGTAGCACCAAAGCCTATTACGCCCGGTCCCAGCAACTTATTCATCAGCGTTGTCGCGGTCACGCCACTTGCAGTTACAACCATTTGCGCCCTCGCCGTCCCAATTGCACAACAAAACGACACAAATAAAATCAATAAAACATATGTCCTTTTCATCTTAACTCTATTTTTAGGGTATATATGGCATTGCATTCTCTTCAAAAATAATTACAAATTGCTGAATCTCAATGTTGATATTAAAGATGCCTATCTATAAAGACATAGTCAATTGAAAATCAGTTGGATAATTTTCGTTTTTTATCAAACATTAAATTTTTCATAAAGAATCGGTCGTTATTACATTCGCCTTTACTTTGCACTTATGAATAAACGTTGCAGTTTACAATATGCAGTATTGGTCTGCTTGTCTTCATTACTTGCAGCATGCGGTGGCTCAAAACACGCCGGACGGTCGGGTCCGGTTGTTCCCGGTACCTGGCAGGCTACCCCCATCGTAATAAACGGCGATTGCACCGACTGGCCATCACCATACCCCAATTATGATGCCAGATCAAAAGTCGCGTACGCAACATCAAATGATGAAGAAATGCTTTATGTGACCATGCAAACCGGCGATCCCCTTACCCAAATTAAAGTTCTGAAACAGGGATTGACCGTATCTATTGACACCGGAGGACACAAAGACCCTACTTTTCATATAAATTTCCCCTTGCCCAACGAAGATGATCTCTCTGCACTTTTCTCGCACGACGACGGCGGTAAAAAGGGCGCTACACCGCAACTTAGCCGCCAATTTGAACAAAAACTGCGCAAAAGTGCCGAAAACTGCCATCAATTCTCTCTCGAAGGGTTCTCTGCATGCAATGGCGCCTACATGGTTTCGCAGCAGCTTCCGTGTGGCGTTACAGTGAAACTGGCTATTGATGAGTACCAACAGTTGGTGTGGGAAGCAGCAATTCCTTTCAAAGCACTTTGGGGCTACGAAAATGCAGGCGCCTCACATAAAGGAAAACCGCTTAGCATTTGTTACTCGGTAAAAGGTTTCAAAGACAACACAACAAAAACCAACACGAGTTCCGCACCTATGAACAGCGGCGGTATGGGGGGACCGGGTGGCATGGGTGCAGGCGGCCGCATGAATAGCCGCCCCATGGGGCCTACCACAACTTCATCTGGCGGGGGCGGACCCATGCAGCACCTTTACGAAAGCACTAAAACATGGAAGCATTTCACCATCGCATGGAAATAAACATTACTGCGTAACCGCCTGCATTCAGCTAAGTTTCTGTTTGCTTGCTATTTCGCTGCATAACCTTAACTTTGTTCGTTCCATATTATATACACACTAGCACAAGGGGTTACTGATATGAATTTATTCTTACAAGCAACTAATACGCCATTCAATTATTTCCCCATCGCGCTGCAGATCGTGATAGCGGTAGGGTTTGTCATCGTCATGATGGCTGTGACCCACCTGCTCGGCCCCAAAAGGCGCACAGAGGACAAACTCATCAACTTCGAGAGTGGTATCCCCTCTGTAGGAAACGCCCGCCAGCCTATGGGCATCAAGTACTTCCTTGTGGCCATCCTGTTTGTCCTTTTCGACGTAGAGGTTATTTTCTTCTACCCCTATGCGGTCAACTTCCGCTATCTGGGTCAGGAGGGCTTTATTGAGGTTGTTCTTTTCGTTGCGTTCTTCCTTTGCGGCTTCATCTACATCGTGAAGAAAGGCGCTTTGGATTGGGAAGATTAACATAGCTTGCTTGAAATCTTGTAAACAATTGTAAACTTTTAGTTTTAGATTTTATAATGTCTAGGCCAGTACAGTACAATACGAAGATCAAGATGGTGGAGATGCCTGAAGGCTACTCCGGTGAAGGGTTTCACGCTACATCATTCGACAAAGTTGTGGGTCTTGCCCGCGCAAATTCACTTTGGCCATTACCGTTTGCAACATCTTGCTGCGGTATCGAGTTCATGGCCACAATGGGTTCCAACTACGACCTGGCGCGCTTCGGTTCGGAGCGTATGGGTTTCACTCCACGTCAGTGCGACATGCTTTTGGTGGCCGGTACCATTTCCAAAAAAATGGGGCCCATCCTGCGTCAGGTATACCTGCAAATGGCAGAGCCTCGTTGGGTGATCGCGATCGGCGCCTGCGCCAGCAGTGGTGGTATATTCGACTCTTACTCTGTGCTGCAAGGCATAGATCAGGTGATACCGGTTGACGTATATGTTCCCGGATGCCCGCCAAGACCGGAAGGCATTCTTGACGGCATCCTCAAACTGCAGGACCTCGTGCACAACGAGAGCCTAAGGCGTAGGCACAGTTCTGTTTATCAGGAACTGATGACCAGCTACGGCATCAAGTAAACGAAGTATTTTTTTGATCACGGCACCAACCGGCATCCGGCATTGCCTCTGACCATTGACACCAACAATGACTAACGAAACACTCAGACAGATACTCACAGATAAGTTTGGCGAGCAACTCACCGAATGGGAGGAACCATATGGCATGCTCACTTTCCGCGTACCCGCCGAACTGAACCTAAAGGTGCTTCAATTCCTTTACGATCAGCAAGGATTCAACTTCCTTACTGACCTTACCGGCGTGCACTACCCCGACCGCACCGATGAGGAATTGTGCGTGGTATATCACCTGCACAACCTCAGGGCCAACATCCGCCTGCGGTTCAAAGTATATGTTCCGGTAGCAAAACCGGATATCGTCACCGCAACTGCCGTGTTCTCTGGTGCCAACTGGATGGAACGTGAAACCTATGACTTCTTTGGTATCAATTTCGTAGGTCACCCTAACCTCGTCCGTATCCTGAACGTAGACCAGATGGACTACTTCCCGATGCGCAAGGAATACAAAATGGAAGACCCTACCCGCACAGACAAGGACGATGAAATGTTCGGTCGCGGATAGGCAGGAAGAACGACAAAAGATATTTTTTAATAAATCCGGGTCAGCCCCGAAAGGGATTTTGGTTTATGGAATTACAAACACAGCAACAGCAACATATAAAGCTTTCTGAAGATTCACTTCAGAAGCAATCAACCACGCTCAATCTGGGCCCCACACACCCTGCAACGCACGGTGTGTTCCAGAATATAATGGAGATAGACGGCGAGCGTGTGCTGGAAACCGTTCCTACCATCGGCTACATCCACCGCGCATTTGAAAAGATAGCGGAACGCCGGCCATACTATCAGATCACTACACTCACCGACCGACTCAACTATTGCTCAGCCCCCATAAATAATATGGGCTGGCACATGACGATAGAAAAACTGTTGAAGCTGAAAACGCCGAAGCGGGTAGACTACATGCGTGTCATAGTGATGGAACTTGCACGCATTGCCGACCACCTTGTGTGCAACTCGGTTATCGCTGTGGATACCGGAGCACTTACGCCGTTCACTTACGTGTTCCAATGGCGCGAGAAAATATACGAGATCTTTGAAGAAGTTTGCGGATCGCGACTCACTACCAATATGGGACGTGTGGGCGGTTTCGAACGCAACTTCACTCCTGTCTTCTGGTCAAAACTGCGCGACTTCCTAACCGATTTCCCGGCTGTAATGACAGAATTCGAATCGCTGCTGAACCGTAACCGCATTTTTATGGACCGCTGCATCGGTGCAGGCCCTATCAGCGCAGAACGTGCGCTCAACTACAGCTTCACCGGCCCCAACCTCAGGGCCGCCGGCGTAGACTACGATGTGCGTGTAGCTCAGCCATACAGTTCTTACGAAGACTTTGATTTCAAGATACCGGTAGGAACTACCGGTGATGTATACGACCGCTTCATGGTGCGCAACGGCGAAATCTGGCAAAGTGTCAGTATCGTTAAGCAGGCCGTAGAAAAGATAGCCAAAATAGAGCAGGAAGACCCGTCTCAGAAAGAAGTCTTCTATGCAAAAGATGCCGACAGGTACCACATACCGCCAAAAACAGACGTTTACACCAAGATGGAAGCGCTGATCTGGCACTTCAAGATGATAATGGGTGAGATAGACGCTCCCGCCGGCGAAGTATATCATTCGGTAGAGGGTGGCAACGGCGAAGTAGGTTATTACCTCATCAGCGATGGTGGCCGCACGCCTTACCGCCTGCACTTCCGCAGGCCATGCTTCATCTACTATCAGGCATATCCCGAAATAGTGAAAGATGGTCTGCTGAGCGATGCCGTAGTGACACTGAGTAGCCTCAACGTAATTGCGGGAGAGCTCGACGCGTAAATATTTTTAAGAAACGAACAAGCGAATACTAATGAGCATACGTTTTTCAGAAGAGAAAATGAACAAGGTGAAGGAGATCATCGCCCGCTATCCGGAAGGAAAGCAGAAAAGTGCGCTTATCCCCTTGTTGCACCTTGCACAGGAAGAATTTGGCGGCTGGCTGGACGTGCCTGCGATGGACTATGTGGCAGAGATACTCAATATTCTTCCTATCGAAGTTTATGAGGTAGCGTCTTTCTACACTATGTTCAACCTGAAGCCCGTAGGCAAATACGTGCTGGAGGTTTGCCATACAGGTCCGTGTATGCTCAGAGGCAGCGACGAGATAATCGATTACATTAAAGAGAAGCTGGGAATTGGCCCGGGCGAAACTACGCCTGATGGCCTTTTCACGCTGAAACCTGCAGAATGCCTCGGCGCATGTGGTTACGCGCCCATGATGCAGTTGGGTAAACACTACAGGGAGCACCTTACAAAGGAAAAGATCGATCAGCTGATCGTTGAGTTGAAGACGCAGGCTAACAACTAATTATGGCCTTCGACCTCTCACTCACTTTTCAGCTGTCGGCGCCACCGCACCGGGTCATTAAATTGCTCACCGATGCGGCGTTGATAAGAAGATGGAGCGGTGGAGAAGCGGTGTTTGAGAATAAAGAAGGAGGCGCGTTCTCCATGTTCGACGGATGGGCGAATGGAACAGTGAAAAAGATAACCGAGAATGAAATAGCCTGCACGTGGGCAACCGCAGAATGGCCGCAGAGCGCAGCACCCAGTGAAGTTCACTATTTGCTGAAAAAAAATCCGGGGGGCACACTGGTGACAATAACACATACCGGTTTGCCCGACGAAGATGAATCCAAAGCCCACAAGTCCGGGTGGACAGATTTCTTCTTCGATCCACTGGAAGACTATATAATGATATTTGAACAAGACAAATGAGGATATTGATCGCCATACTGTTCGTTTTCTGTTGCAGTGCCGCTATGGCGCAGCAGCCCGACTATGGTAGCCTCAGTCATGCAATAGCCGACTTCGACAAGGCGCTCGAATCGCGCGATAGTGTGGCGCTTAAATGGCTGCTGCACGAAAAGGTAAGCTACGGCCATTCAAATGGATGGGTGGAGACCAAACAGGAAGTGATAGAAGATCTTTATAACGGCAAACTGATCTACAAGAAGATCGCCGCGACAAAACCTGACGTAAAGGCCTCGGGCACAGTTGCATCAGCGCGAAGCGTTGCAGATATAGATGCCGTACTGGACGGAAAATTCATGTCCTTTAAACTAAAAGTACTGCAAGTGTGGCTCTGGGAAAATGACCATTGGACATTATTCGCGAGACAGAGTGTACCGGTAGCAAAGGAAAAATAGATTATCAACTCAGACGAGGTGTCGCAAGATCCCGGATCTGATCATTGAATATTAAAATGGCGATAAAACTTTTATTAGAGAACGACCACATTGAAGGTATCAGGTATTACGATACCTACCGCAAGCATGGTGGCTACCGTGCTGCAGAGAAGGCGCTGAAAATGTCTCCTGCCGATATTGTGGAAGAGGTGAAGAAAAGCGGCCTGCGTGGTCGTGGTGGTGCCGGCTTCCCTACCGGTATGAAATGGAGCTTCCTTGCCAAACCCGAAGGCGTACCGCGCCATCTGGTATGCAATGCCGACGAGTCTGAGCCGGGCACCTTCAAGGATCGCTACCTCATGGAGTTTCATCCGCACCTGTTCGTAGAAGGTCTGCTCATCAGCAGCTACGCCCTGGGCAGCAACGCTACTTACATTTACATCCGCGGCGAGTATGCTTGGATACCGGATATACTGGAGCAGGCAATTGCTGAGGCAAAAACCAACGGCTGGCTGGGCAAGAATATCAAAGGCTCCGGCTTCGACTGTGAGATCTATGTGCAGCGCGGTGGCGGTGCCTACATCTGCGGCGAGGAGACAGCACTTATCGAATCGCTTGAAGGAAAACGTGGTAATCCACGTATGAAGCCGCCATTCCCGGCTATTCAGGGTCTTTGGATGCGCCCGACCGTGGTGAACAACGTAGAGACATTGGCTGCCGTTGTGCCTATCATCAACATCGGCGGCGACGAATACGCCAAGATCGGTGTCGGAAAATCTACAGGTACCAAACTGCTTTCTGTTTGCGGCAACGTGAACAAACCCGGTGTTTACGAAATTGACATGACCTGCTCTGTAGAGGAGTTCATCTATAGCGATGAGTACTGCGGTGGCATCCCCAACGGTCGCAAACTGAAGGCTTGTATCCCCGGCGGATCGTCAGTTCCTATAGTACCGGCTAACCTGCTGCTGAAAACAGCAAAGGGTGAGACCCGCTACATGAACTACGAAAGCCTGTCAGACGGCGGATTCGCTACCGGCACCATGATGGGTTCCGGCGGATTCATTGTACTGGACGATGCGCAGTGCGTGGTGCGCCATACAATGACGCTAGCCCGCTTCTATGCGCACGAAAGCTGCGGACAATGCAGCCCATGCCGCGAGGGCACAGGCTGGATGTACAAGATCCTGAAAAACATTGAATACGGAAAAGGTAAGATGAGTGACATCGACCTGCTGTGGGACATTCAGCGCAAGATAGAAGGTAATACCATCTGTCCGCTGGGCGACGCGGCAGCATGGCCGGTAGCCGCTGCTATCCGCCATTTCCGTGATGAGTTTGAATGGCACGTGAAAAATCCCGAAGAATCGCAGACACGTAACTATGGCCTGGCTCACTATGCCGACCCTATTCACGTACCTACGACCGCCTAAGGAAAAAGATATTTTAGAATAACAAGGACAAACTAATACGGTTTTACTTTTTTAACCTTTGACTTGTATGTCAGAACAGACACCAAACTTTAAAGTAACCATCGACAATATAAGTATAGATGTACCTGCCGGTACCACCATACTGAACGCGGCACGTATGATAGGTGGAGATGTGACCCCGCCCGCTATGTGTTACTACAGCAAGCTGAAGAATAGCGGTGGTAAATGCCGCACCTGCCTCGTGGAGGTAAGCAAGGGTTCTGAAAAAGACCCGCGCCCGATGCCAAAGCTGGTGGCCAGCTGCCGCACAACCGTTATGGACGGTATGGAAGTCAAGAACATCACTTCTGAGAAAGTAGTGGACGCCCGCAAAGGTATTGTGGAGTTCCTGCTGCTCAATCACCCGCTCGACTGCCCTGTATGTGACCAGGCCGGTGAATGCGACCTCCAGAACCTCAGCTACGAGCATGGCTCTGAAGCTACCCGATACGAATTCAAGCGCCGCACCTTCGAAAAAGAAGACATCGGCCCTTACATATCGCTGCACATGAACCGTTGTATCATGTGTTTCCGTTGCGTATTCACCGCCGACCAGCTCACCGAGCGCCGCGAACACGGCATTCTGGACCGTGGCGACCATGCTCAGATCAGCACCCTGCTAGGCACGGCGCTAGATAACGAGTTTATCGGCAACGTTATAGATGTATGCCCTGTAGGTGCACTTACCGACAAAACTTTCCGCTTCAAGAACCGTGTTTGGTTCACCAAGCCTATGGACGCCCATTGCAACTGCACCAAGTGCAGCGGTAAAGTGCGCCTTTGGATGCGTGGCGAAGAGGTTTTCCGTGTTACAGCACGTAAAGACCAGTGGGGCGAAGTGGAAGAGTGGATCTGCAACGACTGCCGCTTCCACAAGAAATCTGTTTCAGACTGGGTTATCGAGGGACCTTCGAACATTTCGCGCAGCAGCGTGATCTCTCAAGGACACTATGCAGGCAACATCGGCACCGCCGAAACACCTGTACTCATCGACAAGGTGATAGGCAAGAAACCAAAATTGACATTAGACATTCATAGCATAAGTGATGTGAACAGGCCTGAAATTGAACTTTCGAAGATCGAGGGCCCGGCTCACTCAGACGACTTTAAGAAGAATAAATAATTATATTGGACTTGCTTTACCACTACTCTTCGTTGAGACAGAGGTTTAGCTACAATTATTAACTAACTAAAATTACTTTTGCGCCACTATGCTGTTATTACAGATCGACACAGCGCTGATACTTGAAAAAGTGATCCTCATTTCGGTTATCCTGATGGGGTCACTCGGTATTGCCATGTATGCTACCTGGGGCGAACGAAAGGTCGCTGCCATCATGCAGGACCGTATAGGTCCTAACCGCGCGGGTCCGCTGGGGCTGCTGCAGCCCCTGGCCGATGGTCTGAAACTCTTCTTCAAGGAAGAGATCATACCTGACCGCTCTACACGACTCATCTTCATTCTTGGTCCGTGTCTGGCTATGCTCACCGCCCTTATGACTAGTGCCGTGGTGCCATGGGGCCCCGACTATGTGACCGAGACAGGTCGCCACGTTGCTTTCCAGGTGGCCGATATCAACATCGGTATCCTCTTCGTGTTCGGCGTAGTGAGCCTTGGTGTGTATGGTGTTATGTTGGGCGGATGGGCCTCAAACAACAAATTCTCACTCCTCAGTAGTATCCGTGCGGCCTCTCAGGCTATCTCTTACGAGCTGGCAATGGGTCTTTCGCTCATCGCGCTGCTTATGATGACTGGCTCTCTTAGCCTGCGCGACATCGTAGAACAGCAGCATGGCTTCTGGGCCGATGGTTACTTTACCTGGAATGTATTCAAACAACCGGTGGGCTTCATCATCTTCCTTACCTGTGCCTTTGCTGAGCTCAACCGCGCTCCATTCGACCTTCCTGAGTGCGAGAGCGAGCTGAACATGGGTTACCACCAGGAATATTCATCAATGAAACTCGGCTTCTACCTGTTTGCCGAGTACATCAACCTGTTTGTAAGCTCTTCCATTATCATCACACTTTACTTCGGTGGCTACAACTTCCCGTTCATGGATCAGGTTGCAGGTGCCGTTCACCCGCTGTTGTTCAGCATCATTTGTATTCTGGTGCTGGTATCAAAAGCGGTAGGCATGGTGTTGTTCTTCATGTTTGTCCGTTGGACAGTGCCTCGTTTCAGGTACGACCAACTCATGAAACTCGGTTGGAAGTCGCTGATACCTATTGCGTTGATCAACATGCTGATCACAGGCGTTGCCATACTGTGGATATTTAAAAAATAGTACCCTGTATCACGATTAAAGAAATTCTTGAAAAAGAACAAAATGGAAAAATTAACCAACAAAGCCATCCAGATCGATCGCAGCCCGATGACACTATCGGAGCGCTCTTATCTGCCGGCTATTGCCAAAGGCCTGGGTACAACCCTCAGCCACATATTCAAGAAAAAAGCTACAGTTAGTTATCCTGAGGTAAAACGCCCATTCAGCCCGGTGTTCCGTGGCCTCCACATCCTCAACCGCGATGAGAACGGTGCCGAGCGTTGCACAGCCTGTGGTCTTTGCGCGCTTGCATGCCCTGCAGAAGCCATCACTATGGAAGCTGCAGAACGCAAACCCGGCGAAGAACATCTGTACCGCGAAGAGAAATATGCTGCTAAATACGAGATCAACATGCTGCGCTGCATTTTCTGCGGTTACTGCGAGGAGGCTTGTCCTAAAGACGCTGTGTACCTCTCAGAAACCGTAATGCCCACCAACTACAACAGGGCAGCATTCATATACAAAAAAGACGACCTCCTCATTCCTCACCCTCAAAATAAAGACAGTAAATAAAATGAACATTTACGATATACTTTTCTGGGTGTTGTCAGCAGCTGCCGTTGGTTGTGCGTTAGGTGTCATCCTCAGCCGCAACCCGGTAAACAGTGTACTGTTCCTTATTCTCACCTTTTTTGCTATTTCCGGCCATTACCTGCTCATGAACGCGCAGTTTTTGGCAATTGTTAATATCATCGTGTATGCGGGTGCCATCATGGTACTATTCCTGTTCGTCATCATGCTCATGAACCTAAATGCCGATGTAGAACCTCAGAAGGGGGTACTGGTGCAGATGGCGGGCATTATATCGGGTGGCGTACTGTTCCTGGTATTGCTGGCTGGTATCAAATCAACAGTTCCGGTGGCTATAGAAAAGCAGTCTATCGATATTGGGCTTATCTCCAACCTTGGCAAGGTACTCTTCAAAGATTATGTGCTTCCGTTCGAGATCAGCAGTGTATTGTTCCTCAGCTCCATGGTAGGCGCTGTGGTGATAGGTAAAAAAGAAGACGGTGCAATAGCAAAGGCCGACGCATAACCGCCCGGACGCTGCGACTGATATAATTGATTATTTTTAAATTTTTATTTTAATACGATGCCGGTAACATCCACACATTATCTGTTCCTTAGCCTGTTGTTATTCTCAATAGGTATTATGGGCACACTTATGCGGCGCAATGCGATCATCATCTTCATGTGCATAGAGCTCATGCTCAATGCCGTGAACCTGCTCCTCGTGTCGTTCTCCAAGATCTATGCCGACCCGAACGCGCAACTGTTCGTATTCTTTATCATGGTAGTGGCTGCGGCCGAGGTCGCTGTAGGGTTGGCTATCATTGTAATGATGTACCGTAAGGTGCACTCGGTTGACATTAATATATTAAACAGATTAAAACACTAAAACTTCCGCAACTGCGGGATTGGCAATATGGCTAACCTGGTTTATTTAGTACCGTTATTTCCGTTGATAGGTTTCCTTATCAATGGTATCTTCTGGAAGAAAATGCCGAAGTCGCTGGGAGGCGCCATTGGCACTACTGCTATTCTGGCCTCTTTCATCATCTCTTTGCTTATTTTCTTCGAGGTAAAGAGCCCTGCCTTTCATGGTCCGGCCATCGTCACTCTGTTCGACTTTATTAGTTCGGGCACGCTGCACGTTCCGTTTGCCTTCCAGGTAGATGCGCTTTCCGCTCTTTTCCTGCTCATCATTACGGGTGTGGGTACGCTCATCCACGTCTATTCTACCTCCTACATGCATCACGACCAGGGTATGGTAAAGTACTTTGCCTTCCTCAACCTGTTCGTGTTCTCCATGTTGTTGCTCGTCTTGGGTGCCAACTACCTCATCATGTTCATTGGTTGGGAAGGTGTAGGTCTTTGTTCTTACCTTCTCATTGGCTTCTGGTTCAAGAACCGCGACTATACCAATGCCGCTAAGAAAGCATTCGTTATGAACCGCATAGGCGACCTCGGCTTCCTGATCGGTATGCTGCTGGTCATCTTCAACTTCGGTACACTCTCTTATCAGGACTTCTTCGGCCGCATCAGCGATTCATATACCGTCGTGCCTGCGTCCACATACAACTGGATCGCTCTGTGCTTCTTCATCGGTGCTACCGGCAAAAGTGCTCAAATACCTCTTTATACCTGGCTACCTGATGCGATGGCGGGTCCTACACCTGTGTCGGCCCTCATCCACGCTGCAACCATGGTTACTGCCGGTATCTACATGATCGCACGTAGCGGAGCATTGTACAGCCTCACTCCTGCTATTCTGAACGTGATCGCTGTTGTGGGTATGGCCACTGCTATCTTCGCTGCAACTATCGCCATCCGCCAGTACGACATCAAAAAAGTTCTTGCCTATTCTACGGTTAGCCAGCTGGGCTTCATGTTCCTGGCACTGGGTGTTGGAGCCTACACTACCGCCGTTTTCCACGTTATGACGCACGCCTTCTTCAAGGCGCTGTTGTTCCTGGGTTCGGGTAGTGTCATCCATGCAATGGGCGGCGAGCAGGACATCCGCAAAATGGGTGGCCTCGGCAAGCACATGCGCATCACACAGGCTACGTTCTTCATAGGTTGTCTGGCCATCTCAGGTATTCCGGGTCTTTCAGGTTTCTTCTCTAAAGATGAGATCCTTGCCAATGTGTTCGCACACAGCCCTGTACTCTACGTATTCGGCATTCTGGCAGCTATGATGACGGCCTTCTACATGTTCCGTTTGTATGTATTGACGTTCAACGGTACCTTCCGCGGCACTGAAGAGCAACACCACCACCTGCACGAGAGCCCGGCGGCTATGACGCTGCCGCTGGTGATCCTGGCTATCCTCTCTATTGTGGGTGGTTATGTGGGTCTTCCGGCAGTTATCAGCGAGCACAATGCATTGGCGGCCTACCTCAGCCCGGTTGTTCAGAACTTCGGTACACACCACCTCTCTCACGGCACCGAGTGGGGCCTTATGGGACTGTCGGTAGCTGTGTCGGTAGCCATGATTCTGGTTGCTTATGGTGTGAACCGCAAACCAAACTTTACCGAGAATACCGGCATTGCCAAAATACTGGAGAACAAATGGTATGTGGATGAGATCTATGATGCTATCGTGGTAAAGCCACTGAAAGCACTTTCTGACCTGCTCGACAAATTTGCTGAGCGTCAGGGTATAGACGGTATCGTGAACGGAGTGGGCAAGACTGTACGTTGGGGTGGCGACCGCCTCCGTCTCCTGCAGTCGGGTCAGGTAGGATTTTACATATTCATTATGGTGCTCGGCATCGTTTCGCTGTTCGCCATTAGTTTCTTTATAGTTAAATAGTTTGTTTGAAACCGCGGGACGCTCTGGCAACCTGCTCAGTATAACATTGCAATAGGATTATGATTCTGATATTACTAGTTCTCATTCCGCTGCTGTCCGGCATCCTGTCTTTCGCAGTCAGGGGCGAAGGGGCCAAAACCCTCGCCGTCATCAGCTCTATGATCACACTGGCGGCCTCCGCCTATGTAAGTGGCACCTCCTACACGCAGGGGCTCGAATTCTCGTGCGACTGGATACCCATGCTGGGCACTAAATTCACCCTCGTGGCCGATGGTATGAGCTCTATGCTCTGCCTGCTCACCGGTATTGTCACCATGGTCATCATGCTCACTCAGGCCAACAAGGATGTGGAGCGCCCCGGCGCGTTCTACGGCCACATGCTGCTGTCGCAGGCGGGCCTCATGGGTGTGTTCCTCGCTGCCGATGCACTGGTGTTCTACGTTTTCTGGGAACTGGCATTGATCCCTGTTTATTTCCTCTGCTCCAGCTGGGGTGGCGAAAAACGCATTCCGGTTACATTCAAGTTCTTTGTTTATACGTTCGTAGGTAGCCTCATGCTGCTGGCGGGTCTCATTTACCTTTCTCTGCAAACGCCAGGCACTGTAAGCTATGCCTGGGCCGATATTACCCGCGCCGGTGCTTCACTGGCTCCTGCACAGCAGCAGTGGTTGTTCTGGCTCATCTTTATCGCTTTCGCTATCAAGATGCCAATTTTCCCCTTCCATACCTGGCAGCCCGATGCGTATGAGCAGTCGCCTACTCCGGTCACTATCATCCTCAGTGCACTCATGGTAAAAATGGGTCTGTTCGCGGTGCTGCGCTGGTTGCTGCCTGTCGTTCCTGAGGGTGTTGCCTACTGGTCGCAAACGGTGGTTATCCTTTCAGTGATAGGCATTGTTTACGCTTCACTCATCGCCATCGTGCAGACCGACATCAAACGCCTTGTTGCCTACTCATCTATCGCCCACATGGGTCTTATGAGTGCAGTGGCCTTCACCGGCAACGGCGTGGGCATGCACGGCATTATGGTGCAGATGTTCAACCACGGTATCAACATTACCGGAATGTGGCTTATCGTAAGCATGATAGAGAACCGCTGGGGCACACGTGATATGAACAGCCTGGGTGGCATGGCTACGGCAGCACCGCGCATGGCCATCGCATTGCTTATCATCTCGTTTGCCAACATCGCCCTGCCGCTTACAAACGGTTTTGTGGGCGAGTTCATGCTGTTCAACGGTCTGTTTATAGGCGATGGCAGTGTAGCGCACATTGCTACAATGGTATTTGCAGGTCTGGGTGTGATACTCGGTGCTGTCTATACCCTCAACATGGTGCAAAAAGTTGCTTTTGGCAACGTAGCACCCATGACCATCAATAAAGATCTCAGTGTCAACGAATACGCGGGCATTGCCATCATAATCACAATCATTCTGTTCCTTGGTGTGTATCCTAAGCCTTTGCTCGATCTCACCGCCGGAATGATTGCGACCGCTCCTTAATAAGAGCACACAAGATTTTGAAAAGTTAACCGGACACAGCAGCCGCCCGCCACCGGGGCATTAATCACGGTGAAAGGCGACTGGTCCATTGAATATATTTGAATTAGCGACATGAAGGCTATAATTGCTACAACAGTTTTTGGTATCATAATGATGTTCTCCGGCATTCTGGTGAACAACAAGAAAAGCGTTGCCGCTATTGCCGCTGTGCTTTTTGCCGCGCTGCTCGGTGTCAACATCTGGGACCTCGCTTCCACTTCGGCATCAGCTACCGACAATCTTTTCTTCAACAAGATGCTGCGCATAGAGCATTATTCGGTCTGGTTCAATACCGTGATGACCGGTTGTGCCCTGCTCTACGTCTTGCTTATGAGCAAGGAAATACAGCGCGTAGGCTCATACGTAGCCGAGTATTTTGCCCTCATGTTCTTCATTCTGTGCGGACTTTACCTCCTTTCTTCCTACAATAACCTCCTCATGATGTTCATCGGTATCGAGATCCTCTCTATACCACAGTACATACTTGCCGGCAGCGATAAGCGCAACCTCAAAAGCAGCGAGGCCGCCCTCAAGTACTTCCTCATGGGTTCATTCTCTACAGGCATTCAGCTTATGGGTATAACCTTGCTCTATGGTGCTGCCCGCAGCTTCAACCTTACCGAGGTAGCCGCTGTTATGCAGACCAATGCCCTCAATCCGCTGGCACTGGCCGGTATCATGTTCCTCATGATCGCTTTTGCATTCAAAGTATCAGCAGCGCCACTCCACATGTGGACCCCCGACGTATACGACGGAGCACCCACACCTTTCACCGCCTTCATGTCCACCATCGTTAAGGCAGGTGCATTCTTCGCGTTCCTCCGTTTGTTCCAGGTATCCTTCAATACCATTTCCGAGCATTGGACACTGGTACTCGCCATCATCACCGCAGCCACCCTGCTCGTGGGCAACGTCACAGCAGTGTTCCAGCAGAGCGTCAAGCGTATGCTGTCCTACTCGTCCATTGCACAGGCAGGCTTCATGTTGTTTGCGGTGCTGGCAGTAAATAAGTTTGCATGGCAGGGCATCATCATCTATGCCTTGGCCTACAGCGTGGCCACCATCGGTATCTTCTCAGTGCTTGTAAAACTCAAAGACTTCACCTACGACGGCTTCAACGGTCTTGCCAAGAGCGAACCATTGCTTGCTTTCGCAGCAACTATATTCCTGTTCTCATTGGCAGGCATACCGCTCACAGGTGGTTTCATGGCCAAGTACTACGTGTTGCTCGCAGTGGTGCAGCAGGGACAGCTGTTGTGGCTCGTTATCTTTGCATTGCTCATGGCAGCCATCAGCATCTACTACTACTTCAGGGTCATCATAGCCATGTACTTCAAACCCGGCACACCCGAGATGGCATCACCTGTCACCGCCGGCGATCGCTTGCTGCTCATCATCACCTGCATCCTGGTTATACTGCTTGGTGTAGCACCACAGCTCTTCCTGAACAATATCTAAACAACACAACGGACATAGTCAAAAACGCCCTACCTATTGGTGGGGCGTTTTTGTATACTTGAGAAGCCGAGACAGTGTGGCACACCTCAGAGGTGTGCCACACTTGTGCGTTGGCTTAAACTAGCTTGCAGACAACTTGGCGGATTCCTTCCACAAATACTGTGGGATTGGTTCGTTTAACTCCCACGTAATACTCATTGGCTTTTCATTGTAGTGCTTGAAGTAGTTGACATTACCTAAAAAGACATATCCCATGGTATTACCAAACTCATCTTGATTTCGCTCACGAACAAAGAGCAAAATCACCTTGCCTGTTTTACTCTGTTGTATATATGCAAGGCCAGCTCCAGAATCAGGCCTCGCCGCATTTTGTGATTGCCAATGGAAAAGTCTCTCACTAATAGCATAGTCATCATACAAAGTAGTGGGTGAGTATTCTTTCTCAGATTTCTCGAGTGTCACAAACAATAACTCAGTGTTTTTTTCATGAATATTAATGACACCAGCTTGCGAAACCTGACGCTTATGGAACGTATGGAATCCAAATGCCGACAATATTTGCTCCCTAGTATATCGTCCGTGTAATTTTAATGGCATCGAATAGTGAAGTTGAATTTCCTTTTCGACAAAATCTACACGAGATATTAAAATGTCAATTGCTTCAATAATTTCACCAACTAAAACTTCATTTTGTCCTATTGCTCGAACGCTTTCAGAGATACTATTGAATCCACCCGCATCTTGCCATACATCGTAATGAAGCATTAAGCACATTATTTGTTGACTCTCATTAAGTAAGTCTACGTCAACATCAAAATTCTGCCTTGCTAACGACAGAATAAATGAAAAGTAAGAAAACGAATTTGTTTGAAGCCATTTCTTAGATATCGCTCTAGTTATTTCAGATTCATTTGTTCCGTCAAAATTTGTTCTTACGCCTGCATCAGCACAAAGTCTATTCCAGCTATCTTTCTTATAAATGAGATTAACTGGGACCTGCATGTCTTCCGTGAAATTCTTCAGCGTCAGTGGCTTATTGATATTATGCTTGTAACTTCTAATTTTCTCAAGTAGTTGCTTACGATTGGGGTTCACTGCGTTCCTAATATTATTCAGTATGTACTCCTTGGCCTTCCTTTCTAACACGATTGAGCAGTTAAGTGGAAGGTGCGGAAAATCGTCTTCTACTTCCTTCAAGGTTGTCGTATTTGTCTTACCAATTAGCGCGCGGAACTTCTTGTCAAAATCATATTCTGGACGAGAATTACCAACAAAATCAAGAACAGTTAAACATTCTTTTCCCTTCGCCTTTCTTAAGCCTCTCCCCAGTTGTTGAAGAAAAACAGTCAGACTCTCTGTTGGTCTCAAGAATAATACCGTATCAACTTCCGGTATGTCAACCCCTTCATTAAATATGTCAACTACAAAAAGATATTTGATCTCGCCACTTAGCAGTTTGAGTCGAATGTCTTCTCGATCGCTGCTATTCTCGCTCGTTAGGTAGTCTGCAGGCAATCCTGCACGCCTAAAACTCTCGGCCATGTATTTTGCATGGTCCTGTGAAACACAGAATCCAAGAGCTTTGACACTGTTGATATCGGTCAAATATTTGTCCATGTTGGACAGTATCTCACTAACGCGCTGTTCGTTGTTGATATATAGTTCAGCCAGTTCGCTTGACGCATACTTGCCTCGCTCCCACTTTACCTTCGACAAGTCAATACTATCAGAAATCCCAAAATACTGGAAAGGACAAAGAAGTTCTCGATTTAATGCCTCTGGCAACCTTATTTCAGCCGCGACCACATCACAAAAATCGGCGAGAATATTTTCGTTATCCATTCGCTCAGGTGTGGCAGTTAGGCCCAGCAATATTTGAGGCTTAAATCGATCGAGTATTGGTCTATAGCTTGCTGCAGCAATGTGGTGAACTTCATCAATAATTACATAGTCGTAGTAATCACTTGACAGGAGCTTCCCGTCTAACTGACTATTTAAGGTCTGTACTGAAGCAAATACAACATCATATTTGGTTGGGACATACCCATCAACCCATAATTCCCCAAAATTTCCATCCTTCAAAATACCCCTAAACGTTGCTAGAGCTTGCTCTAATATTTCCCTCCTGTGAGCAACAAATAGTAGTCGAGCTCTGGTATTATGGTCTTTGAATTCTTTGTAATCAAACGCTGCAATAACGGTTTTCCCTGTTCCGGTTGCAGCAACTATTAGGTTGCGGTACCTTCTGTGAATTGTTCTCTCTGCTACTAGCTTGTCAAGTATTTCCTTTTGGTAATGAAATGGGGTAAGATCAAAAAAAGCAATTTTACTTTCGTTACTCCCAATTGATTTCTGCTGCCTTAATGATTGCTCCAACTTTTTGACATCTCGCTGATCGTCATAATACTCAAAGGTGTCATCCATCCAATACGCTTCGAAAGTGTCCTTGAATTTCTTAATTATGTGACTAATTTCTTTCGTAGTAACCTTCAAATTCCACTCTAAACCATTTGTGATTGCAGATCTAGATAAATTAGATGACCCGATATAACCAGTATGATAACCGGTGTTTCTTAAGAATAAATAGGCTTTCGCATGAAGCCGTTCACTTTGAGTATTATATGATACCTTGACTTCAGTATTCTTTAATCTCGACAAATACTGCACGGCCTTTAAGTCTGTTGCGCCCATATAAGAGGATGTTATTACTTTCAAACGTCCTCCATTATTAGTAAAGTCTTCAAGGTCTTTCTGAAATACTCTAATGCCTCCGTACTTAATAAACGAGACCAAAAAGCAAATTTCATCCGCCGATCTGATCTCCTTTTTTAATTCGCTCTCAAGTGATATGGTACGATTGTTGCCACCTATGAATAGTTCACTTTGAGAAAATCGTGTGTAAGGCATTATTTGACCAATATGACCATCAAGATCTACGATATCATTATCAAGCCTAGAAAATACTGCATTTAATACCCGTCCTCTTACCTCAACCAAGTCGTCGCTGAAAACAGAAGTATTCAATTCTTGGTTCAAAAGATTGATAATGCGATTCGTTATTTCAATTTGCTTTTCAATCTTATTTTCTTCCCGAATAGAAGCAAATGCTACTTGAAGTACTTCACTTAAATACTGGCTCAAAAATCTTGCTGCCTCCTCCTTATCAAGTACAGAGTCTTTTACATAGTATGTATGAGTATCAAGTTTGTCGAGTTGCCTTGCGATCAAACCATTTATCAATTGTTCGTATAGTCCTAGTTTAAGCATACTTCGTTTTCATGAATTCGTGAAGAACTGGAATGTCGGCTGGAGCCCAATCAAGGGCCAACAAATCTGTCGATGAAAGCCATTTTACTTCTTTGTGTTCAATTAGTTTGAGGTCTCCTCCAACATATGTAGATATAAACGGTATCAGATTTACTGAAATAGTCTCGTAATGAAACATCGAATCATTCAATCTCTCAATGACTTCAATTTCAATCTCAAGCTCCTCGAGAATTTCTCGAACAATACAACTTTCGGCAGATTCACCATCTTTCAACTTACCTCCAGGAAACTCCCATTTCAATGGTAAAGACATTTGCTCTCCACGCTGAGCAGCAAGGATCTTCCCCTTGTGTAAGATTATCGCACAAGCAACATTGATTATTCTTCTTTCCATAATGACAAGTGAATTTACGTCGCAGGATACAATCTACCTCATTTTTTGAATGGTGGAAAGTAAATACTACTCTGCGTCTTCAGAAATGATAAACGCCAGGGCGCAATCCGAATTCAAACACCTATGTGCTTGAAATAAACTGTTTCCCTCGCTCAGTTCATCAAAAGACGTTCTTGATCCACAATACGGACAAGTGGTGGGTTGATCTCCTACTAAAAAGATGTCTTCAAGCAACATAGTCAAAAATACCTAGTCGGATATTCTTTCAATTTGCATTTACGTCACATGATATCACCCCCTCCAAATTTGTGAATATCTTCCTCTGCCAATTCTCAACCATGGCACGCGCTTTGTGCGCATAGGTAGTTATCCGGTGGCAGTCGCTGCTGTGGTCAAGAACACTGCAAACCTATGAAAGATCATTACCTGTACCGCGGGAGAAAAGTGGGAGTTTTTCGGGAGTTTTTTCGGCTGTAAACCGCCATGGTAGCGGATTTATAAAAATAATTTCTCCTCTGCAAAATGGGCACTTTTTCCCCTATCTGCAGGCAATAAAACGATCACATGAAAACAACAATAAGATCAGTAAACAGCCCGTCACGGCACAGGGTCGTAGCCATGCCCGCCCCAGGGGTGGCAGCGGCCAAAGCGCTTCAGGGTCAGCCAGCCACCCTTCAATGGCCCATGTTTTTTTATGGCCTCCATCCCATAGGCACTGCAGGTGGGCGTGTAGCGGCAGCGCGCGCCAAGCAGCGGCGATATGGCCAGCTGGTAAAAGCGGATAAGCGCGGTAAACAATATGGTCAGCAGCTTCTTCACTGTGCAGTAGTTGATTCTGTGGCGGGTGGCGGGGTCAGTTGGCGCAGTAATCTGTCGGTAGCAGTGGTGAGTGCTTGCTCCACAGTGGCATATTCGGGCAGTGTAGCATCTGTAAAGAGAACAAATACATGCAGTTGCATGCCGGCCGGCACCACGGGGCTCAGCAGGTGTTTTCGGTGGCGCCAGGCCTCCACCATCAGGCGGCGCACACGGTGGCGGTCCACACTCTTCTTAAACTTCTTCTTGGGTACCGAGAAGCCTGCCTGCACTGCAGCCACAGGGGCGGGGGCAGCATCGGGGCGGGGCGGGGGCACGGGCGCAAGGTGGTACACGA
The DNA here is from genome assembly GCA_964652995.1 of uncultured Flavipsychrobacter sp. Lineage (GTDB taxonomy): Bacteria > Bacteroidota > Bacteroidia > Chitinophagales > Chitinophagaceae > Nemorincola. The sequence continues at coordinate 47,996 of CAZZCR010000015.1, forward strand.
TGCGTATGGGAAAAACAGAAAACGCTTTCCCGAAACGGAAAAGCGTGTTAATATGCTGCTCGCGCTTGAGCCGCTCATATCTTTTAAAAGTATGACGGATGGCGAAATGTTTTTGAAAGTAAAGATTACTTCAGGCGACGCTCGTCAGATACAGTGAGCTTATGACGACCTTTAGCACGGCGAGATGCCAGTACTTTACGGCCATTTGCAGATTCCATACGCTTGCGGAATCCGTGAACTGATTTGCGGCTGCGACGTGACGGTTGATATGTACGTTTCATAACTGTATAAATTTATTAGCCCTTTCGCAAGGGAGTGCAAATGTAGAGTAAATATCTGAAGTAACAAATTATTTGACGGCAAAATTCATTTTGCATAGAACATTTACATATATGGCAACGCCATTTACCGTTAATCCCGATACATAAACCACTTGGCCAGCTCCTTGTAACTGGCTTTTTTACCATACATAAGAATACCAACCCTGTATATGCGCGATGCCACCCATGTAGTACCCACAAACCCCAGCACAAGCAGCAGCATAGACAGTGCCAGCTGCCACGCCGGCACCCCGAAAGGAATGCGTATCATCATGGCTATGGGCGACGTGAACGGTATCATAGACAACCACACCGACAGGCTACTATCGGGATTGTTGATGATGAAGCTCTGCGCCAGTGCGAATGTGAAGATAATAGGCAGCGTTATGGGCAGCATAAACTGCTGTGTCTCCGTCTCGTTGTCCACCGCCGAGCCTACTGCCGCAAAGATGGCACTGTACAACAAATAGCCAAACAGGAAGTAGAACAGGAAACAACTGACGGTATACACCACCGGTATGCTCTCAATAGACTCCATAATCTGGGCCATGCTGTTATCTGGGCTCTGCACCTGCTGCACTTGCTTCATCTGCTCGTGTGCTTTTGCCGGCATGGTCTGCTCCATGCGGTGTTTGGCTTTGCCGGCCATGAAGGTGCCGCCCGCCATGCTCAGCACCACCGATATCACTATCCACAGCACAAACTGGGTAAGACCCACCAGGCCCACACCTATGATCTTGCCCAGCATCAGCTGAAACGGCCTTACCGAAGAGATGATGACCTCTACAATGCGGCTCACCTTCTCCTCAATAACGCCTCTCATTACCTGTGTACCATATATAAACAGGCACATGTAAATGAGAAACGCCGATAGGAAGCCCACAGCATAGGCGGTATAGGTCTGCGCGTCTTTCTCGCCGGCCTCCGTTATTTGTTTTGCTTTGATGTCTATGCGCTTCTGTGCCTTTGCCAGCACAGCAGTGTCTATACCGGCGGCACGCAGACGTTCGGCTTCGGCTATGTGGCTGAGCCCGCTTTCTATAGCCTCAATGGTGGTGGCGCTGGGCTTCTTCTCGCTCAGCAGTTCCACAGGTGCCGGCGAAGACGCAGGCGGAATGTGCAGCAGGAAGTTGTAGCCCTTGTCGCGAAAGGTATTGCGGGCATCGGCAAACCTGTCCTGGGTGTATACATAGGTGATGGAAGAGGTGTTCTGCAGCTTGCCGGTGAAGGAACCTGTTTCGTCTATAACCTGTACACGTTTTTCATCGCCCAATTCATCGCCCTTCACGGCCAGATAACCTATGAACGCAAACATACCTATGAACAGCAGCGGCACCAGTATGGTAAGTACGATGAATGACTTCTTCTTCACACGCGACATGTACTCGCGTTCTATAATGAGCAGTATCTTATTCATGGCCAGACATTTTGTTTACAGTACTGATAAAGATCTCATTCATAGTTGGCACCTTCTCTTCAAAATGAGTAATGGCGGCCAACGGCAACATATAGCGCAGGGCATCGTTAGGGGCGGTACCGGGCCTCATCTGCAGCGTCAGTCGATGACGGCTGTCGGGCGTTTCCTCGCTCACCACGTCAAAAGGAGCATTAGTGCCGGCATTCACATGCGCGCCTTCGTACTCCAGCGTATAAGTACCATTGCGGAAGGAATCCTTGATCTGCCGCACCTTGCCATCCAGCAGCTTGTGCGACTTGTTCAGCAATGCTATCGAGTCACACAACTCTTCCACCGACTCCATACGGTGGGTGGAGAAGATGATGGTAGCACCCTTGCGGTTCAGTTCCAGGATCTCGTTTTTGATGATCTCGGCATTCACCGGGTCGAAACCCGAGAACGGCTCGTCCAGTATCAGCAGATCGGGCTCGTGCAGCACTGTGGCCACAAACTGTGCCTTCTGCTGCATGCCTTTAGATAGTTCTTCTATCTTCTTGTTCCACCAGGCCTGTATCTCCAGCTTCTCGAACCAGTACTTTGTGCGTCGGATGGCCTCTGAACGGCTCAAACCCTTCAGCTGTGCCAGATACAATATCTGCTCGCCTATCTCCATCTTCTTGTACAGGCCGCGCTCCTCGGGCATGTACCCTATGCGCTCCACATGATGGCGGCCCAGCCGCTCTCCGTTGAAGTATACCTCGCCTGAGTCTGGGGCGGTTATCTGGTTGATGATGCGTATGAGGGATGTCTTGCCGGCACCATTTGGTCCCAGCAACCCGAAGACGGTGCCGGTCTCTACTTCAAGGCTCACATCGCTGAGGGCCCTGTAGCCGGCATATTGCTTCACTATGTTGCGAATGCTGATCATTGCTTGCATGGTTACAGTTGTAAAGTAACTAAAGTTTCAGCAATCTTCAGGAATGCTGAAGTACGTGAAAACGAAGCGATCAAAATGATAACATTCTGTTTATCAATGCGTAAGCAATTGCGCGGTAATTCGACAATGTACAATTATGGCTCCGGACCAACCTTCAAGAGGTGCAACCCGTCTTTTATAGGAGGTAAAAGAGTCACAAAATCAGTAATTTTACGAGTAGTAGTTGCTACTTCGGGGGGACTATTTCGCACCTTCAGCTTTGGTCAAGATCAAAAGAAAATGAGACAAAAAAAACTTTTAATTGCATTGCTTTTCCTGCTCCTTTTTCATGTGAGCCGGGTGGCAGGGCAGGTTACTATAACCAGCAGCGACTCACTGAGCTGCACCACACCATGCACCGTTCTTACTGCGAATCTGGTGGGAGATTCCCCTACCAACACCGGTATTGCTATCGATGACATCTACTCCGGTGTACTACCTATCGGGTTTACCTTCAACTACTACGGAGTCCCCTACACTGACGTGGTGATAGGCCCTAATGGAACAGTTTGCTTCGATCTGACACTGGCCGGCGCTTATGACCCATGGCCCATCACAGCAGTTCTGCTTGGCAATCCAAGTAAGTTCAATAACATCTGTGGTCCGTGGTGTGATATTGACATTTCGGTGCCGGATGGAGGCACCATCACCTACTCGCTGACCGGCATAGCCCCCTTCAGGAAGTACATCGTTACATTTTGTAACGACCGCATGTTCTCGTGCACCACCCAGATCACCAGTACTCAGATCATTCTTTACGAGACAACCAATATCATTGAGTGCCACATTGCCACCAAGCCTGTGTGTGCTACATGGAACAGCGGAAGGGCTATCATAGGCGTTCAAAATGCTACGGGCACTGCAGCAACAGTTGCTCCCGGCCGCGACTTCCCATCGGTTTACACTTGCACCAATGAGGCATGGCGCTTCACACCAAACGCTACCGGAACTGCATACAGCGTCGCTTCGATTCCTTATGCACCAATTCCTTATTCTTCCTCTCCCATACACTGGTACAATTCTACTACCGGTGCGTACTTGGGTACAGGCATCACGCAAACAGTATGCCCCACTACCACAACCACCTATAGGGCCGGAGCGCTTGGCTGTGCAGATACATCCTTCGGGTATTATACGGTGGCGCCGGCGCCGGTCTTCACCATCACACTCACGTCGATCAATCCATCAAGGTGTAATCTTTGTGATGGGTCAATAACAGTTGCCGGATTTACACCCGGCCTTGCCGACACCATCACTTACGACCTCGGCGGTGTACCGCAACCTCCGGTTTACGCAACTGCCTCTGCCGCAGGTACGGTTACCATCAGCGGCCTTTGTGCCGGCACATACAGCAACTTCGTGGGCCGACAAGGCACTTGTGCATCATTGCCTGCCGGACCTGTGGTGCTTACCGATCCACCTATCAGCCTGACCGTCACCCCTGTGCCCCAATCAATATGCGGGGCGTGCGATGGTGCGCTTATCATAAACGGCCTGTATCCGAGCCATGGCTATACTTTCAATTATTCATTCAACGGAACACCCCAGCCTCCCATATCAGGTACTACCAATCCTTCCGGCAGTTTCACCCTTCCGTTCTTGTGCGAAGGGGTGTATAGCAATATCATTGCGGCATATGGCACCTGTGCTACCCCTCCGGGCGGACCTATCTCGTTGTTTGGCCCTGCACCACCTGCCGGCAGTATTGTAACTGTAACAAATCCTACAGAATGTGGAAAATGTGATGGAACGATCCGTCTGAAACAGGTGATCCCATTCTCTTCTGACACCATCAACTACCTGCTGAATGGGGTTCCACAGCCTCGTATCATTACTACCGCATACGGAGATAGTACCATCTTCCTGCCGGGGTTGTGCGCAGGCGTGTATTCCGGTTTCTCTGTAAAGATCGGCAACTGCATCACCAACATTCTGGGTACTGCCACTCTTACGGATCCGCCACTTGCTGCTAACTTCGATACCACCTTCCGCCTTGGTTGCAACGGCGATACTGTCTTCTTCCACAACCTGTCCACTTCTGCCGGCCCGATCTATTATGTGTGGGACTTTGGCGATGGCGTAACTGATACAGCTACCAATCCCTACCATGTATACGACACAGGCACCTTCACCGTTCGTCTGCTGGCCACTAACCATTTCTGCTATGATAGTATGAAGATGACGTTCAAAATAGGTCATCCCATCAATGCCGATTTCAACCTTTCTCCGGCAATATTATGCCAGAACGAGAGCGTTACCTTTACGAACACTTCAACGGGCGCTACAAACTATAGCTGGACGTTTGGCAATGGTGCTACCTCAACGGTCTCAGACCCGGTAAACACTTACAACATAACAGGAAAATACAACATACGGCTTATTGCGCGAAACAACATTCCGTGCTATGATACCGCATACAGGTCGGTAGAGGTGGACACCATCAGCGGAATTGCTATTGATGTCACAGACTCGGTGTTCTGTGCAGGCAAGTATATTACGCTTACAGGCCTTTTTGCTGAAGGCGGTAATACCGGCTATACATGGACTTTCGGCGACACCGGCGACAGCCTGCGCAATATCAACCCGGTTTATCATTCGTTTGGCTCTACAGGCGGACAGTATCTGGTGACCCTTAACGCCTACTACCGTGCATGTCCCGACGTAAGGAAAACACGTACAATTACTACGATACCTATACCGCCGGTCTATCTTGGTGGAGACACATCGATATGTAAAGGCAGTAATGCAATCACTCTGTCTGACAAGTCTAACTTTAACAATCCTGCCGCTTCGTGGCTTTGGAACACCGGTGAGAAAACCCGAACCATTCAAGTCACTACTCCGGGCGTTTACTATGTGACAGTTACTCAAAACAACTGCGCCTCTACCGATTCGGTAAACGTAGAGAACGACTGCTATGTAAGTATACCGAACATCTTTACGCCCAATAGCGACGGCATAAATGACTACTTCTTCCCACGTACGCTGCTTAGCCGAGGGCTTATTGAATTCAAAATGTATGTCTACAACCGATGGGGACAGATCATTTTTGAGTCTCAGAACATACTGGGCTCCGGCTGGGACGGAAAGCTGAACGGTGTGCAGCAACCCGAAGGAGTTTATGTCTACACCCTAGATGCAGTGTTCAAAGACGGCCAGAAAGAGCATCATCAGGGCAACGTGACGCTAATGCGATAGAAGACGCATAACTATCAGTGAACCAGCTATAGACCATTGTTTTACTGCCCCACCCGCAAATGTGCTAAATTTGCACCTGGAAACGGGAGGTGAAGCTAATGTCTCGCTTCCGCCAAGCAAACAAATGGAACCAATTGTCAACAAAGTAGCTGAAAGCGGCCTCATAACTCTGGACCTGGCACCCTACCTGCCCGATCAGGTCACTGTATTTGACCTTAAGCCATTCCTTTATATGGAGATGATCCTGAAGGAAAAGGACTACCGTGCTGCACTTCAGAATCACGATTGGGAACAATACTCAAGAAAAAACGTAGCGGTGCTTTGCAGCGCAGATGCCATTGTGCCGGTTTGGGCATACATGCTTGCCGCTACCTATCTGGAGCCGGTTGCTGCTTCGGTATTCTTTGGCACCGAGGAAGAGCTGACCAAAAAACTGCTCTGCGATCGCATCAATTCCATTGCGCTGGATGAATTCACTGACAAGCGTGTAGTAATAAAAGGTTGCGGCGATGTGGCCATACCCGACGCTGCCTATCTGGCCGTGACAGCCCACCTGCGACCAGTGGTAAAGTCGTTGATGTATGGGGAACCCTGTTCCACAGTTCCCATATATAAGAAAAAGTAACAGGGGGGATAACCTTACGGTTACCCCCCTGTTGGCATTTCCGCTATTTTGCGGCCGTTGTGTTCTTAGCATCGGCAACTGCCACATAGATCTGCATCTGTTCAATGCTGTTCAGTAACGAGATGCAACCATAGTTGTGTACCACTCTCTGCGGGTCGGCCACCAATGCCTGCATACCCGGACCAATTACCATGACCCTGTTCTGAGCGCCATTGTTAAACAGTTTTGCCTGTTCTTTCAAAGTAATCAGCAACTGAACACCAGAGCCTCCATCAAGAAACTCGTTACCCAGCTTGCTGTCGTGCAGATAGAGTTTACGCTCATCGTAATCAGCAGGAATAGCTGCTGCACCAAGCGACTGTTGTAAAAGCAGCTCCTTAAGCTCGTTGCAAGTTTTATAAATGTTAGCGGCTGCAGAAGATGGCTGAGCTGGTACAAGCACCCTAAGTAACGCTTCGTTCTGCACAAAGTTGGCTGTTGCCACCTTGTCGAACGGCGAAGGCCGCAAACGAGCAATGGTGAACTGCAACCCAATGACACCCACCAGAATGATGGACATGAGAATAGTGTTGAGTTTGGTCTCGGGCCGCCTGATACCTGTGAAGAAATAGGCAGGCAACAACACAAAAGCTGCTCCACCAATGGCGCTGAACAGCAGAATATTAGCACCTGGCCAATGCATCATGATAAACAGGATGGCAAGACTGAACATAATACCTACCAGAATGCCAATGGCTATCACAAACTTATCGCTCACGGTCTTTACCTCTCGCGACTTAAGTATGAACAACAACGGCAAAAACAACAAGCTAAACGAAACAATACCAAGTGTAAGCAATATACTTGCACCCGGCCAATACATGAATTTGAAAAATGAACCCGCAATAAACGCGGTCACGGAGCTTGCTCCACTAACAATCAACGCCTTTTTCATTGCATAGTAGTTTTTAAAAGTTAACAAATCGATGGTCTCTTCTTCTATCTCCCGCAAATTGTTGCGGTAAAACCGCCGCACCGTTTGCTGATAGAAGTGCTCAAAGTCACCGTCCTCTTTAAGCTCCTGCTCTATGATACAACAGATATGATCCAGGAGGTTCAACTGCAGGTCCTCCATTTCAACGCCATTACGTCTAATGTCGTTGAGGATGTAGTCTATTTGTTCGTCTGAGAGGCAGTACATTCTCAAGCTATCTTTGGTTGTATGTCCAATAATACCCTCATGGTCTCCATAAACTCTGCCAGCTCACTTACCCGCTCTTTTGAACGCGTTTTACCGGCGGTACTGAGCTTATAATACTTACGCACCCTTTTACCCATATACTCTACTTCAGTGGTTACCAGCCCTTCTTCTTCAAGCGAATGAAGCGTAGGATAAAGTGCGCCCTCCGTCAGCTGTATGCGGTCGCCGGTAAGCTCTTTTACACGTTGTGTTATCTCATAACCATACATCTTTTTGTTATCTGAAAGCAGCTTCAACACTATGGTTTTGAGGGTGCCCTTTATCAATTCGGAAGAGAAGATCATCTGTATCTTATTTGTTGCCTAAGACAAAGATACATAAGATTCCAATGCATTGCACACCTTTGCAAGAAAATTATTCCGACACAAAAAAGAGGTCGCGCATTTGCACGACCTCTACGAGCTTTTTAAAGCGACAGTTACTTGCTCTCCAAACGCACTATCGGTACTATCACTTCTTCCAACGAAACACCTCCGTGCTGGAAAGTGTTCTTATAGTAATTCACGTAGTGGTTGTAGTTGTTGGGATAACACAGAAATACATCTCCCTTGGCAAAAATGAAGGACGAACTTACGTTGGGCACCGGCAGACCGGCCAGCTTTGGGTCGCGGAAGGCTAGCACATCGCGCGATTCGTACTGGAGATTGCGGCCATGTTTATAGCGAAGATTGGTGGTAGTGTTACGGTCACCCACACACTTGCTGGGCGTCTTCACACGCACACTACCATGGTCGGTGGTAAGTAATATCTGAATGCCCTTGTCGGCAATCTTCCGCAACGCGCGGTGCAGCGGTGAATGTTCGAACCAACTGACAACCAGCGAACGGTAAGAGATCTCATCTCCCGCCAGTTCCTTCAGCACCTCCATCTCGGTGCGCGCATGCGAAAGCATGTCCACGAAGTTGTACACAATTACTGTAAGGTCATTGTTGAGGCAATTATGGATGCTATCCTCAAGTGCTTTGGCGTTATCGTTGTTAGTGATCTTAATGTATTGTGTCTTCAGCTTATCCAGCTTCAGGTGCTTCAACTGGTTGCGCAGGAAAGTCTCTTCGTGCAAGTTCTTTCCTCCATCCTCGTCATCATTTTTCCACTCGAGCGGGAAGTACTTTTCAATATCTGCGGGCAGCATACCTGCGAAAAATGAATTGCGGCAATACTGGGTTGCAGTAGGCAGTATACTGTAATACACCTCATCTTCCAGTACACGGAACGAGTCGGATAAGATGGGCTGAACTGCCTTCCAATGATCGAGACGGAGATTGTCTATCAATACAAGAAAAGTAGGTTTGCCCTGTTGCAAATGCGGTGCAATGCGCTTTTCGAACACCTTGTGCGACAGGAGCGGGCCGGTGCCTTTGCTGTCCTTGATCCACTCAGTGTAGTTTTTCGAAACGTATTTGAAAAACTCCGTGTTAGCCTCAGTCTTTTGCGTCTGTAGCACTTCCATCATTTCAGTACTATCGCTCTTGCCCATTTCCAGCTCCCAGTAAACAAGGCGCTTATACAGTTCTTTCCATTCCTCGTGATCAGGGTTGCTGCTTAGGGCCATGAAGAGATTTCTGAAATCCTGCTGGTACGCGATGGTTGTCTTCTCTGAAACGAGCCTCTTGCCATCCATTATCTTCTTAAGGGTAAGGAGCACCTGATTGGGATTCACCGGTTTTATGAGGTAGTCGGTGATCTGCGCGCCTAAAGCATCTTCCATGATGTTCTCTGCCTCGTTCTTGGTGATCATTACAACAGGTAGCAAGGGATAAAGCTCCTTGATGCGTGTAAGTGTTTCAAGACCTGTAAGACCCGGCATGCTCTCGTCCAGCAACACAACATCTACAGTCCGCTCCTTCAGCAGCTCAAGCGCATCGTATCCATTACTTAGCGGCGTGACGTTGTAGCCCTTGTTTTTCAGAAAGAGCATCTGAGACTTCAAAGATTCAACCTCATCGTCTACCCATAATATTTCGCCTTGTGTATTCATTGCGTGTGTGTTTAAGGACCTGTCACCGGTGTGCAGATGGAAGTAAAATTATCTACAATTCGTATAGGTAGTATTTTATTGTCTGTGGTTTAACTCAAGATTGGGAGACAGACAACACTACTCCCTGTGTCGAACTGTAGCGAACATTTGTTCTTGGAATAACGTTAGTAACCAATTAGTATTGCACAAGAAAAAGTTAAACAAATGGCAGCGAATATTGTGATAAGAAAAGCTACCGAGGCTGATTGCCCGAGAATGATGGAGCTGGTAAAGGAACTTGCCGTGTACGAACGGGCTCCTGATGAAGTAACAGTGAGCATGGAGCATTTCGTAAATAGCGGCTTCGGAGCCAACCCCGTATGGTGGGCATTCGTTGCAGAAGAAGATGGTCTGGTGCAGGGCTTCGCCCTCTATTACATACGTTATTCAACATGGAAAGGACAACGGATGTATCTGGAAGATATACTGGTGACCGAGGAAGCAAGAGGCAAGGGAATAGGCGCACTGCTGATGAACGCACTGATCACAGAAGCTCGCGATCGTAAATTCCATGGAATAACCTGGCAAGTATTGGAGTGGAACGAACCCGCTATCAATTTTTACAGAAAATTCAACACACAGTTTGACCCAGAATGGATAAACGGGAAGATAGATCTGTAGATCAATAGGTACTTATCAGCTCCTTGTCCATGTAGTTGGGACAGCGGTAAGTGGTGAAGTGCCATGATACGCTGAAGAGGCACATAAGGTATTGGTCTCTGGTAGCAGAATTGCCCCGTTGCTTACCCGTTCGCCCGAGTGCGTTATTCGGATTAAGCTCCACAGATCGGTCTTGCAACGCGCGTGACGGGTCTTTGGGTTTCAAGGAGAACTTGTCTATGCCCACATACGTTGAACTTACATCGTCCAGGTAATCGGTGAACGTAAGCCTATCTACTACCTCGAGTGTGAGGTTGATGCCTCCGACAACCCAGAACTTGGCACCGACACCTATAGGGACACACGGACTGAAGTTGGTGTATTTGCGATCTTCATAGCCGGCGTTCTGCCCTTCGGTACCCAACGGACGCAGGTAGTACTTGTTTCCGTTATAGGTAGTGTACGGGTCATAAAGGAACCCGCCAAGTCCCATAGTGAGAAAAGGGGTAAATCGATGATAAGGATCACCGGTCACAAACCTGAAGAAGTTGAATTCGGCCTGAAAAGATGCCTCAATTATGTCGCTGGTAAAATCAAGGTTGCGTTGCCGTTGATACAGGTCCAGATTCAGTTTGTCAGAATAATCTACCTTGGTGTAGTAGGCCCCCATCCGCAATGAGATATACTGATTGAGGTGCTTGCGTGCATACAAGCCATATGCAGGATTAATGGTCTTGAAACCATAACGGTCGTTCAGATCACCGAAGTACTGTGACCCGCCGCCGGAAATGCCTATTTCGGTAGACGTGAAATAGGTTTGCGCACGCACGGATACAAAACCCAATGACAGAATAATTCCCAGTAAGACCCTAACTATTAAATGCATGCACTTTTTTCGTTTTCGGCGTTGCCGAAACGCTGAATCTTAACGGCAAAATTAAATATTTATTGCGTGGCGGGAGATGAAATTAATCATGCGATGTGCTTTTGGAGCACATTTATACTTATCTCGATTTCCTTCAATAAGTCCTCAAGCATGGGAGTAAGCCCTCCCTCGTTTGAAAGCGAGTCGAGGGCAGAACCCACTTTTGCCAATTTTTTAAGGCCCACCGAAGCTGCCGAGCCGGCTATCTTATGTCCTAATTGGCGCCAATAATCCAACTTGCGATTGAGATACATGCCACTCCTTATCATATAGGCCATAGTGGTGAGCTCCTCCACCGCCAAACCCAGAAATTCCTGCACGGCAGGTTCATCGGGTTCATTACCGTAAATATGCCTGCGTAACCATTCTATGTCAAATAGTAGCTTTTCATCCTTCTCTGTCAGCGCATTGCCATTCTTCCACTTCTCCAACGCGTGTGCCATTGTTTCTTCAACAAATGGCTTAGCAATGAAGTCATCCATGCCGGCCTCAATACACTTTTCCTTCTCACCGGCAACACTTCCGGCGGTGAGTGCTATAATGGGGACGGTGATACCAAATGGCTTGCGCCTGATGACACCGGCAGCCTCATAGCCATTCATTCCCGGCATCTGGATATCCATGAATATGATGTCCGGAAGAAAACGATCAAACTCAGTGATGGCATCGAGCCCGTTCTCTACCGTTACTATTTCTGTGTCCGGCGCAATTTTCTTCACAATGGTACGCGCCAGCAGTGTATTCACTTTGTTGTCGTCGGCGATCAGCACTTTGAGTTTCCGTCCGCCGCCCGTTAATACCTGAATAGAACCTTCAACGTCCCGCTTAGTCTGCAGACCGGAAAGCGCATCATAAAGCGTAGCTATCTTTACCGGCTTCAGTATGCTGTGTTCTATGCCTAACTCGCGAGCGGCCGCTAAGATATTTTCATGCTCGGCGGTTCCATGCAACAGCACGATCTTCTGCGAGCTCATCCTATCGTCTGCACTTGCCCTGATACGGCTCACCGTCTCCAGACCATTCAGGTAGGGCATGTTGCAGTCTATGAGCACGACGTCATACTTGTTTGCCGTATTAAGTGCCTTAACCACTTCGAACCCGCTGGTAACTTCGTCACATATAACATTGGCCAGTGATAACAGTTCCCGAATGACGGCCCTGGACCTCGCATTATCGTCAGCTATCAGCACCCTGCGGATATCCGGCAGGGGTGTCCAGATCGGCGTTTTCGCATGCTCTGCACGCAATTCAATATCAAAGTAGAAAGTGGTACCCTCGCCAACCGTGCTTTGCAGTTGTAACTGCGAGTGCATCAGCTTCAGCAAATTGTTTGAAATTGTTAGGCCAAGCCCGGTGCCACCATATCGTTTTGATGTGGAGACATCCTCCTGAGCAAACGCGTCGAAAATGGAAGAGCGCTTTTCCTCCTTGATCCCAATTCCCGTGTCGCGTACTTCAAATCTCAGAGAAACACTGTCGCTTTCTGTCCCCGCCGATTCATAAACCGACAGCTCTACTTCGCCCGCTTCAGTGAACTTCACCGCATTGGACAGCAGGTTCACGAGTATCTGCTTCAGCCGCATAGCGTCTGTCCACACATATCGGTGCAGCTCGGGCGAAATGTTGATGAGCAGCTCTAGACCTTTTTTCTGTGCCTGAAATGCCACAATATCCGCCGCCTGATCTACCAGTTCAAAGAGGTCACATTTGTCAATATCAAGCTCCAGTTTACCTGCCTCTATTTTCGAGAAGTCAAGGATGTCGTTAATGACGGCCAACAAGGTGGTGGCAGATTGGTTAACTATTGAAAGATACTGAGACTGAGTATCGGTGGTTTTTGTCTTAAGCAGCAGGTCGGTAAAACCAATGATACCATTGAGCGGGGTGCGTATCTCATGGCTCATGTTAGCAATAAACGTCGATTTGGCACTGTTGGCTTTCTCGGCGAGGCGTTTTGCTTCCCTCAGTTTTTCGCTGAATTGCCTTTCCAATTCCAGTGTCTGTTGCTCCTTTTCGCGCTCACGGGTAATATCCCTGCCTATACAGAATAGGTGTCCGGCTTCATTGTCGGGCGCAACAGCCCATTCTATGAAGAGATACCGTCCATCGGCACACCGCAAGCGATTGACAAAATTTACGGTCTGTCCGCCATTTGCTAACTTATGCATCTCATCAAGCGACGCATTCATATCATCGGGGTGAATGAAATCGAGATATTTGACCGATTTCAGAACCTCATCATTATAGCCCAGCAACCTGGCAAATGCAGGATTCACCTTCTTGAAGTACCCATCTAATCCAGCGAGTGCAATTATGTCGTGAGAAACGTTGATGAACTTCTCGAACAGATCACTATCCTCCTTTTTCTTCCGCAGAATGATCAGCTCGGTAACATCTTCGGCAAGCAGTGTAAGTGCACGCTTCTGTTCCAGATTTAATTTGCGCGGCACTGTATCTATGACGCACAAACTGCCGAGCGCATTCCCATCGGCATCAATGAGCGGATAACCACCATAGAACCTGATGTGCGGCTCGCCTGTGACAAGTGGATTGTTTTTAAACGCCGGGCTCTTCCATGCATCGGCCACCTCATAGATCGTATTGCCCTGAATGGTATGCTGACAGAATGAAATATCGCGGTGCGTTTGCTCAATTTTCAAACCAACAGCCGACTTGAACCATTGTCTGTTCTCGTCAACCAACGAAACCAGCGCAATAGGCGTGCCGCAGATAATAGCCGCCAACTCTGTGATACGATCGAATGCCCGCTCGGGGGGTGTATCGAGCACATCATAAGAGTGGAGTGCCTTTATTCTGCTTTCTTCGTTTTGAGTTGCCATTTGCTTTCGCTGAGCCGTTGATATCTGAAAAGAATCGCCAACGGGAGAATTTCAAAAGATAAGGATCGGAGAACGCCGTTACAGTTATCGCAGCCTGTCAACAGAACGCACCAACTTTTCATCGCTGCGTATGCCTAACAGCGCTAACAAAAGAAAAACCAGTGAAAGGGCGGGCAATACCGCTCCTATCCAATAACTGCCTCCTGTTACCGGAGGCGTAAGCTTTGAAAGACCTGTTACACGGGTCAGCATCATTGCGAGAAAAGATAGAGCAGAAATAATACTCAACGCGGTCATTCTCATTTGCCTCTTTCTGTCGCGGAACATGAATATGGTCACCAACGGCAATGCCACCATCACTATTGCAATGAGCAGCGAAGGGTAATGATCGGCCACGCGCAGCACTTTGTGTTCAGTTAGTTCACCCACTTTTACCTCGCCACGGTACAGATCGAAAAAGAATACGCCGGCACCAAATAATGCCGAGAGCAGCAGCCACAGTGATTGTTTACGTTGTATCATGCTTTGTTACTTATTGATATCCTGTTTCTTTCGATTTTAGTTGATCTTGTCTCCTCCGAAATAAGGCTGCAATGCCGCCGGAATGCTGATGCCGTCCGGGCCCTGATTGTTCTCCAGAAGACAAGCTATGATTCGTGGCAATGCCAATGAACTTCCGTTAAGCGTATGTACTAACTGGGTCTTTCCATTTGCATCGCGATGACGGATCTTCATCCTGTTTGCCTGGAACGATTCAAAGTTTGAAACTGAACTCACCTCAAGCCAACGTTCCTGTGCAGCACTATAAACCTCAAAGTCGTAAGTGAGGGCAGATGTGAAACTCATATCTCCACCACACAAACGGAGGATACGGTAGGGCAGTTCCAGTGATTGAAGGAGCTTCTCTACATGTGCCACCATTCCTTCCAGAACATCGTAACTGGTTGCGGGATCAACGATCTGCACTATCTCCACCTTATCAAACTGATGTACACGGTTGAGCCCACGCACATCCTTACCATAAGAACCCGCCTCACGACGGAAACATGGTGAATAGGCTGTAAGACGGGCCGGTGTCTCGCTTTCCTGCAAGATAACATCGCGGAAAATATTGGTAAGCGGCACCTCTGATGTCGGGATCAGATAGAAGCCATCGGCAGTAACATGGTACATCTGTCCTTCCTTATCGGGCAACTGACCTGTACCATAGGCAGAGTCTTCATTGACCATGAAGGGCGGGCAGTATTCTGTATAGCCTGCAGCAATATTGAAATTGAGGAAGTATTGGATGAGTGCGCGCTGCAAACGGGCACCCTTGCCCATAAACACCGGGAAACCACTGCCGGTGAGCTTGTTGCCCAGTGCCAGGTCCATCAACTTGTATTGCTCCATGAGGTCCCAATGTGGTGCCTTGTGCGTGCCAAGTTGAGGCATAGTACCACCTGAGCGCACCACTTCGTTGTCTTCAGGAGTTTTCCCAACCGGAACACTGGCATGCGGAAGGTTAGGGAGCCGCACCATATTGTCATGCAGTTCCTGCTCTAAGTTGCCCAGCGTGGTGACCAGTTCTTTTATTTTCTCTTTATGCTGAGCCACTTGCAGCTTCATCTGCTCGGCCTGTTCTTTTTCGCCCTTTGCCATCAACTGGCCTATCTGCTTTGACGCCGCATTCACCGAGGCTGCGAGGTTATCGTGCTCCACCTGCATCAGGCGCCGGCGCTCATCGGTCTCAATGATCTTGTCAACCAGTTCGGTCTCCTTAAAGTTCTTCTTTGCCAGTCCCTGCAGTACCAGTTCTTTGTTCTGCCGGAAGATGTTTATGGGTAACATGTTTCTATATATATTGAAACAGCAAAGATACGCTAATGCAGCAAGAATAGTATGCCCGCCGTCACCTGAAAAAGCAGCAAAACAGGTGCTGCAGCACGGTGAATTACCTGATCTCAGGAATAGTGATACCGGTGATCTTCCGGTATAGGTCTATAGCATAGAGATCTGTCATACCTGCAATGAAATCGACCAACGACTGTACATCATGATAGATGCAGCTACGGTCGCCAACCACAGGAAACTGAGCAGACACCAGTTTCAAAAGCTTTGCCGACCGAGTAAGGTGCGGGTTCAGTGCTGCATGCACAAACTCCTTCAGCAAACCACCAATCACATTGTAACCGGCTATCTCTATCTCGGCCACAGACCGATAGTTATATATATTCTCGTAAGAAAATTTATTTATGTCCTCAATAAGTCTATGCTCCGCCTCAGGCAAACACTTCAACAGATCTTTCTCCAGTGTTCCTGCCAACAGCTCAGGCTCATGCGCCATGAACACATCTGCCAGCTTCTCCGTCATCAGCCCTATCCAGCGGGCGCGCACGTATTGCACTTTCTGGTTAGGGTCGTTTATGTCAGCAAGTGTGCGGGTGATATAATCGCGGTTGGTATATTTCCCGGTCTCGTTGTCAAAGAAGGGTAGAAACAGGCTCATAAAGGTATCGGTGGACACAATATGGAGCCTGTGCGCGTCTTCCAGGTCAATAACACGATAACAAATATCGTCTGCCGCCTCAGTCAGATACACAAACGGATGTCTCGCATACACGGTTTCATAACCTTCCTTACGCGGAATTCCGAGCTTCGACGCGATCTTTTCGTAGGTGGCTTTTTCAGAGTCGAAGTAACCCGATTTCTTGGTAGCAATGAGGCCGGTGCGCTTGTTGAATCCCTCAGACGACGCGCATGGGTACTTCACCAGCGATGCCAGAGTAGTGAACGTCAGCCTGTAGCCTCCGGGCACCGGCTCGTTGAAATTGTGTGTGAGCGTGCGCAACGCGTTTGAGTTGCCTTCAAACAACTCAAGGTCTTTTAGCTGATTGGGCGTCAGCGCATCATGTATCAGCTTGCGGTCGTCGCCCTGCAATTCTGTAAAGAAAGTTCGTATAGCATCCTCGCCCGAGTGCCCGAAAGGTGGGTTACCTATATCATGAGCCAGACAGGCCGACGCGATCACAGATGCCAGTTCGTGCCGGTAGAACTCAACAAAACTCTCGCCCTTTTCGGCGTTGGCAACTGCTATCTTCTCTCCAACCGCCTTACCCAATGACCTGCCAACTGATGCAACCTCAAGACTATGTGTGAGGCGGTTGTGTACAAAAATGGCTCCCGGCAACGGAAAGACCTGGGTCTTATTCTGCAATCTGCGGAAGGCGGACGAGAAAATGATACGGTCATAGTCGCGGATAAAAGAATTACGCACAGGATCGGGATTAGAAGAGTCGCGCTCTGTCCCGCCGGTTCTCTGTGTTGTGTACAACGACTGCCAGTTCATGCTGTAAATATATAAAAGGTATGGCTGTCGCCATACCTTTTAGTCTATACCCTTATCTGTACCGTGCTATTCTTTGTCTTCCTTTTTGCACTGCTCTATGAAGTAGGCATTCTTATCCTTGCCCCAGTGCGGATTGGTGATGTCTTTATTCAGCGCTGACTCCTTTTCAAACAGACCCTGTGCTTTTTCGAAGTAGGGCATTGCGGCCTTCTTGCCACCACCAAACTGTTTTGGTGTAAAGAACTTGCTCACTGCTGTGAGGTAATACATACGCGGGTTGTCAGCGTTCACCTCTTTGGCGCTCTCCAGATTCTGACTGAACAACTGGCCATACTTCTGCCAACGGTTCATAGGGTCTATCGCCATACGGGCGTTGGCTATCATGGCCGCCAGCACATATGTTTCGTCATTTTCCTTCTTCAGAATTGCCACAGCGTCTTCTCTCTCTTTTTCGGCTTCATCAAGATAGGCTTCGCGCTTGGCATTGTCTTTCTCCATGTACGAAAGCTGTGTCTTACTGTAGGCCACATAGTAGTGCGATGCCCACTCATTGTCCCACTTCTTAGCTATCAGAGATAATTTATTGGCTTGTTCCACTTTTGTATTCATGTCCATAGTGGTATCAAATGCCAGAAATGTCTTTTCCAGTACTGGTTTCATGTCTTGTGCCTGTGCGGTACATGCTGCAATAGCAAGGGCTGCGGTAATGATCGTGTTTTTCATTTTGTTGGTTTGATTGATGTATTTGAATTGTTGCGTTTGATATTATAGTTCGTCTTTGCTGAATTCTGACAGCGACATATTAACACCGAAGAAAATAGTACGGTACAGCGCCGGCACTATCTTGCTCTCTGTATAACCACCATTGCCATCGGGGCTATAACGATAGCCAAATACGTTCTTGGCATTCGTCACATTCTCTACACTCAGGTAAAACACGGTGAACCACTTGCCAAAACTGTGCAGATAAGCCACAGAAACTGAAAGGCTGTTAAAGTCAGGCGTGGTGCGGTCAGTGAGGAATCGGGTATTGTCTGCCAAATAGCCGGGAAGGTTGTAGTAGGGCCTTCCGCTGGCGTAGCTGTAGGTAGCACTTACATTGGTCTTTATCTTATCTATCCAGTACTTACCCACAAGGTTCAGATTGTGATTGGCAATAAACGTAGGGGTTGCCGCAATAGGGTAGTTGAGGAACTGACGCTTGGTGTCAATGTAGCTATACGAAATCCAATAGTCGGTGTTCTTGAATGTCTTCTTGTCGCGCCAGAAGAGTTCTACTCCTTGCGCATAGCCACTTCCGCCATTGGTTACTGTTGCAGTAGGCGAAATATAACGATAGATGTTAGGATTGTACGGCGCACCGGTTTCCAGTATCAGACTGTCATACTTTTTGTAATACCCCTCCAGGCGCAGCGTGCGGTTATCCTGACTCCACTGCCAGTTGGCAATGTAATGTGTAGCCAACTGCATGTCAGGTCGGTGCCCGGCTATCAGGTACACCGATGGTGCTTCCTGATAGAACATACCACCTGCCACTGATGCCTGGCTATGCACACCCGTCTTCAATGCCATTGACAATCGGGGAGCTATGGTATTAGCGCCGATCAAGGTGCTGTTCTCATACCTTATTCCGGGCTTCACCGCAAAACGGTTCACAGGTGTCCACTCCAGCTCGGCGTACGCGCCTGAAAGTATCTCGTCGAAGCTCTGCTTCGCAGTATCATTCTTACGGGCCAAACCAAAACTCTGAATGTCGGTACCCAGCATCAGGTTCAGGCGACTGTTGAAATATCGTTTGCCTTCTACCCTGAACTGTCTGCGATACTCGTCCTGCCCATATTTCAGCGGTCCGAATTCAAAGTCGGTGTTGTTCTGACTAACAGACGCGGCAGTGTACAGCATATACTTACTCTTGAATAGCTGCTTGTACGATGCGTTACCAAAGTAGTTGTGGTCTGCTGTCACAAAGTTCACCGTACCTGCATTGAACGGATCGGGTATGGTAACTCCTGTTGTATTGTGCTGCGTGTTCACAGCCACTTTCAAAATGCCGTTCTTATTGGGCTTCCATATGTAGCGGGCATTCCCGTTTCCACCTTGCGGCACTTTATAGAAATCGAAATTACTCTTGATTATGCCGTAAAAGGGCGTGAGGTTCGTGTATCCGCCACCGCCCTCAATGGCACTGTTTTTCCATTTCTTCACACCCGATGCATTGGCACCGGCGAGGTTAGCACCCAGATTTATATTGCTTTTGTCGGGCAGGTCTATTGTGTTCAATTCCAGCACACCACTCAATGCCTGACCGTAGCGGGCGCTATAGCCACCACTGCTGAATGCCACCCCCTGATACTGAAAGGCACCGAACCTGCTACGGGTGGCCACGCCCGGCGCACCGTTAAAGAATGCATTCTGCACCACCATCTCATCTACTATCACTGCAGCTTCATTGGCATCACCGCCACGCACAAACAGCCCATTATCAGGGCCCGTTTGCTGGGTGCCCGGCAATGTCTGCATCGCCTTCACCACGTCGGCACCCGAACCTGCAGTTGTCACTATGTCGAGCGGCTTCAATACTGTCTTGCCTTTATCGTTCGTAGCATCTATTGAGCCGGCCGTTATCACCACCACGTCCAGGTCCTTAGGCGCATTCGCAACCAGTGTTATTACAATGCCGCTGATGTCTCCGTCTATATTCACTGGCTGGCCTGCGGGAGCATGGCTTATCTCAGACGCCACTATCGTTTGCGGACCTTTCTCAGAAGTGGTGAAACGGAATATACCATTGCTGTCGGTAGTTCCCCCGTCAATGGTGTTATCAAGGTAAACATTGGCACCCTTCACTGGCTTTTTCTTGTTGTTGATCACGGTGCCACTGATCTTGTATTGCGCATTGGCAGTAATACCCTGCATCAGCCCGATCAGCAAAAAAACTAAAATAGAGTAGCGGTGTGTTCTCATTTATCAGAATTGTGGCGCAAAACTATAATGGCATCGCCCGAGAGTGAAATCTATTTCGGGGAAAAATGTGCGGTTGTCGGTAAACGAATGAAATGTGGCGGTGAAATCGGAGCAGTATGAAAAAAAGACGCCCATGCGTTGCTGCATGGGCGTCTCATAATTGTGGTCACGACTAGTGGCCGCTTATATATTCGTTCAGTTCTGTGCGGCTGGCATCAAAGCTGAAGATGTTGCCTACTTTAAAATAGTTACCGCGATCGGTGCAACGTTCGTATGCATATTTGGCAAAATCGAGCTTTGACGCTTCAAACGAGAACAGGTTACAGATAGCTATTACCTGATCGGTGCTCATGCAGTTTGAAGTAAGAATTGTCTTTGCGGTAGAAAGTTTGGTTTCGTCAAAGCTGGCTTTTGTTACCGTTTCTTTAGCCGAGCGGAAGCTGGAAGCGTCCATGGCAAAACGGCAATTATTGCCCCTTGAAGGCGGTGGGGGAGGTGGTGGGTTGTCGTTATATCCGCCGCCATTGCTATAACCCATATCTGTAGAGGTAGTGGTAGTGGTGGTGCGTGTAGTAGTGGTGGTGCCACCGCCCAACACCGGGTCGCTGATGTTGATATTCATATTAACACCGCCCATGCCGCCGCCAACAGAGATATTAGCGCCGCCCATACCGGTAGCGCCCGTTGTCTGGGTCACTGTGGTTTGGGTCACCGTAGTACCACCCATACCCGGAGGCGGTGGTGGTGCCGGCTGGCCATAGTGCATTACATACACATCTGCCGGTGGAACATAGTTGGGAACTACAGGTGTAGCAGAGAAGTAGCGCATCTTCAGTTCACCATCCTTGTTGGTCTTGATCTTGTAAGTCACATCCGCAAAGTCGTTTGTTCCCGGATCTACTACAGGGATGTTTTTAGAAATCTCAGGTTTTGACGGATCTTCAAACAATATCTTTACTGCATACTGAGGCTGTGCAAGGCCATCGATACGCACGTTGGTCATGGCCACATTATTTTGTTTCTGGCCATTAAGAATAAGGTAAAAACGGTATCCGTCTTCCGAAAAAATCGTCAGGCTGCTTTGTGCAAAGTTTGTAAACGGACAAAGCGCTAAAAGGGTAATTAATAGGAATCTCATCCTTATATTCATTTTATTTGTGAACAAAACTAATACTTTATTGATATCAACGATGTCTCCATTTAATAAATTCCCGCGGACATCGGACTTTACACAGCAAAATTAGTGCTCATCCGCCCTGCCAATCGTGAACTTTTGTTGCAAAATTGTGCAAGTTGGTTGCGTGTCGAGGCTTCAGAAGGTGTTTTGGGGGCAATCTCTTATCTTTACTTACACATATAATTCAAAATTAGAAATGATCACACTGCTGGCTTTTTGCTTCATCCTGGGCTATGTTGCCATCGCAACAGAACATCAGATCAAGGTCAACAAAGCAGCAGTTGCCCTGATGACCGGTGTTGCCTGCTGGGTGATATATATAATGTACACGGGCGATAAACACCTTGTCAACCACCAGCTCACCGAACAACTGGGGGAGCTATCGGGAATATTGTTCTTTCTGATGGGGGCAATGACGATAGTGGAGCTGATCGACGCACACGACGGCTTTGACATAATTACTAGTCGCATAAAACAAACTAACAAGCGTAAACTGCTATGGATCATTTCGTTTCTCACATTCTTCCTCTCTCCTGTACTTGACAACCTCACAACAACCATTGTCATGGTGTCTATGGTGCGATTGCTGATAACAGATAAAGAAGAACGATTGTGGTATGTGGGAATGGTGGTGATTGCTTCCAACGCAGGTGGTGCGTGGTCGCCCATTGGTGATGTAACAACTACCATGATGTGGATCGGCGGGCAAATTACTGCTGCATCTATCATCGCGAAGCTGATATTGCCTAGCCTCGTGTGCCTGTTGGTGCCGCTCGCCATCATTACATTCCGCCTGAAGGGCCAAATTGCCCCCGCAGAAACCACAGAAGCAAGCGGCCATAAAGCACTACCCGTGCGCCAACAAAAGATCGTTTTCTTCAGTGGAGTAGGCATTCTTTGTGCTATACCCATATTCAAAAGTGCCACTCACTTGCCACCCTACATGGGTGCTCTTGCCGGGTTGGGTATCCTTTGGGTCATCACAGAAGTGATACATGGCAAAAAAGACGAAGAGGACAAACACGTCTTGTCGGTAGTGTATGCGCTCAGAAAAATAGACACGCCCAGTATCCTGTTCTTTCTTGGGATCCTTATGAGTATTGCCGCATTGCAGGTGTCGGGTGCATTGGGTAGCCTGGCTCAGTGGATGACAACAACATTACAGACAGACGACCGCATTGTCATTTCGCTTGGTATGCTCAGCTCGCTTGTAGACAATGTGCCGCTCGTTGCCGCCGTGCAGGGAATGTATAGTCTGGAACAATACCCCACCGACCACTATTTCTGGGAATTTCTCGCTTATAGCACAGGTACAGGTGGTAGCGCGCTCATCATTGGCTCGGCGGCAGGCGTTGCAGCAATGGGAATGGAGTCGATCAGTTTCTTCTGGTATCTTAAGAAGTTCACATGGCCCGCACTTGCCGGCTTTTTTGCCGGTGCCGGAATCTATATGTTGCAGCACCAGCTGATCCAGTAAACACAATGATCTTAAGTCATTAGAATTTGGGGCACACCATCTTCTTGGCCATACCCCTGTCATAGAAGTCGCCCGAGAGGAACAACGTCATTTCAAACCCTCCGTTCATTTTGCTGGCATCTTTCAGACTCGAGGTGTTGACATCGTAACTCACGCCCACCGACATCGCATTGTATTTGATGCGAACCACAGGTATCACCGCATCGGCCCAACGGTAGAATACACCACCGGTAAGTGTGAATGTTTTGTTTTCCCCTGTGATACGGCTCCAGTTAAAAAGACCGCCCGCCATTATCTCGCGATAGGTGCCCTGCATGGCTCCATTAGCCTGGAACTGTGCAAGGATACTCTCTGTTACATTGAACCCGACAGCGGTATTGACATTGAATCGCATATTCTGGGTCAGGTCGGGTACATTGAAGTAGGAGAATCGTGGCTTTGTAAAGTGATACCCCGAAACGCCTATCACCCATGTTGCCTGGTCGCCGAAGCTGGTATTGTAGTTGATACCTGCACCGAGGTCCCAGAAACTGAATTTATTCGTTGGAATGTTTTCAAGTGAGGGCAGGTTGGGGTCGAATCGACCACCCTGAAACTGATTATTGAACGTAGCCTTAGACGGATCGAAACTATACTGTATGTGCCCGCCCGTGAAACCCACAGATAAGTAGGAGTTGTTCTCCACGTTCATACACTTGTTATAATTAATAGCCGGATAAATGCCCGTTATCTTTTGGTCCACACTTCCCGCTTTGTCGGCAAAACCGAGTACTCCAAAACTGAAGAAGTCGTTGGACATTTCGCTGAGCTGGAAACGGCTCTCGCCAGTCACTAGCTTGGTTTCGTAAGGGTGACTGATAGTACTCCACTGATTGCGGTAATACACCCCCACTTTGTAGTCGTTGGCAAACACCCCCGTAAGTGCGGGGTTGCGCAGTATAGATGTCTCATAGAATTGAGAGAAGTGAATGTCGGCCTGAGCCTTTGACAGGATAGGCAGCAAGATCACCAATGCCAACATAAGGCCTTGGCGGAAGGGCATTCTAACTTGAGTAGGATTCATGGTGTTTATATGTAAAGAAGTCATCATTGCAATTATCTTAAAATGGTTACATCTCCTTTTATGTGCACGTCATCGCCGGTGTAGCACTCCGCTTCCAAAACGTATACATATACGTCAGGGCGTGCTTCCTGTCCCTTGTAGGAACCGTCCCAGGCATTACTTGCGTCATTCAAACTAATCCCTTCACGTTCGAAGATCAGCTCACCCCAGCGGTTATATATCCTGAATGTCCTGATCGTCTTCAAACCCGCTCCTCTCGGGTAGAAGACATCATTCTCACCGTCGCCGTTGGGCGTGAACGCGTTGGGGATGAAAACCTGACTGTTATCGCAATAGAGGATCACCCTTACCGAGTCGGAGGCACGGCAACCATGCTCTGAAAGCACATCTACATAGTATGTGGTCATCACACTCATACTCGCCACAGGGGCCGCACAGTCGATACAACTCAATGTTTCGCCGGGAGACCACAAGTAAGACGTGATGTTGGTACCGGTTGCTCTCAGGTTTGCCGTTGTGCCTGCCATCACTCGTTGGTTGGGACCGGCATCCACAGTTGGCAGCGGAAAGATCGTTACTGTCACATATTGCGTGTCTGCTATACAGCCGGCGAGTTTTGCAATTACAGTATACTTGGTCGTATAATGAGGTGTAGCGATAGGGTTGTAGATCGTATTGTCACTGAGACCCGTTGGCGGAAGCCACAGGTACGTGGTGCCGCCCGTGTCGAACAACTGCACAGGTACACCATCGCAAACAGCCGTGTCGCCCCACGCCTTGCTCACCGTATGTGTTTTCAGATATACAGTAACAGAGGCCGTATCGACACAACCGTAGGCATCGGTACCTGTAACTATGTAGGTCGTAGGCACAGTCGGCGAAGCATTGGTAGGATTGCATGCTGTGCAACTCAATGACGCCGGCGGATCCCAGGTGTAGGACACCGCACCATATCCGGTAAGCGTTGCTGCATCGCCCACACATATCACCGTATCCGGGCTCACCGTAACAACCGGAGGCGGCATCACGACAATATCACGCGAGGCTGTGCCTATGCAACCCCAACTGGTCGTTACTTTCAATGTGACCGGATAGGTGCCGGGTGTATAGATCGTATGGGTCGGAGACGCAAGAGTGCTCGTTGTACCATCGTAGGTCCAGTCCCATGCAGTTACCGGCGACCAGAGCGTTGTTGACGAATCAATAAAATTGAACGGCATTCCTATACATACCGGGTTGGGGTCAGTAGTGAACTTAGTGGTGACACCATCAACAAAAATGGTATCTAGCCCTATGCTCGAAGTCTGACAGCCGGTATTATCACTGAGGATAAGTTTAGGTACGTAGGCACCCGGTGTGGTATAAATATGCGACGTTGTGTCGCTGAAAGAAGTAGCACTCGTCACACCGTCAGAGAAGTCCCAGGTGATATAGGGCACATTGCTGAGCGTAGCTGTGAAATGCACCGTAAGTGGCGCACACCCCTGTGTGGGTGTGTAACTGAATGCACCGGCATATCCAAATATGTTCACCGGCTTGATGACGGTGTCAGTACAGCCATAAACATTTGTCGCTACCAGTCGCACATTGTACAGTCCCGAAGTGATATACATGTTTGACGGAGACAAGATCGACGAGAACGACCCGTCACCAAGACTCCAGTTGTAGATCATTGCGCCTGTGCTAAGATTCGTAAAGTTGACAAACAGTGGCGGACATACCGACACCGAATCACTCATCTTGAAATTGGCGGTCGGGTGCACAATATTGATATAGCCAACATAGGTGGTATCACCCGAGCAACCATGAGAATCTATTATGGTCAGCTTTACATTGAATGTGCCTGTCGTGGTATAAACATGTATCGGTGTCATTGCTGTAGATGTACCACCATCACCAAAATCCCACACGGCACTTACCGCACCCACACCGGCACCTATAGTGAAACTCACCGGCGCACCCTTGCACGGGTTCACACTACTTGCAGTGAAATTGACTGTAGGCTTATAAACTGTAACCGTATGCATTACTGAATCACGACAGCCAAGATCGTCGGTGACACGATGCCATATCGCAAATGTTCCTCCCGAGGTGTAGGTATGCGAAACCGGGTTGCCGGTTGCCGTGCCGCCATCGCCAAAACGCCAGTTGTGCGAGGCAAGGGTTGTACCAGACACTGCAGTACTTGCATCGGTAAATGTCACATTCAGGGGCGCGCAGCCGGTTGCAGGCGTCAGATTGAACTCAACATGCGGTGCACCCACTTTTATGTAATTCGTTCGTGTGAGTGTGTCATAACATCCGTTGATGTTGCGTATCACAAGTCTTATGGTATGATATCCTGTGTCTGTAGGCGCGCTGAAATTGCGCGTATAAGATATACTTGTAGCTCCGGGAACAGGAGGCAGCGTCCATGTATCTACATACCAATAATAGTCGGTCACCATTCCCGGACTGGATGTTGTGGACGTGAATGTTATGGACTGCCCCTTGCAAATGCCGGTAGACGATGCCGTGAAATTGGGTACCGGCCCCGAGAGCACTATCACTCTTCGGGCTGTATCTCGGCAACCACTCGCTATATGATACGTAGCCAATGTTACTGTATATGTTCCCAGTGAGGGATAATCATGAACCGGGTCATCGACCGTTGATGTTGTGCCGTCTCCGAACATCCACAGATGGGTATCATCTCCTATCGAAGCGTCAAAGAACTTGACCCTCGTGCGCGGTGCGCAATAGATACTGTCTCCGATTATGGCTTTCGGCGGATCTATAACAATGTAGTTGGCAATGGTATATGGTACTCCCGGGCACCCCCTCCAGTAAGGTGTAACCGTTACAGTGAATGTACCCGGCACAGAATAAACATGCGCCACCGAACCTGGAGGAATGGTTGTGTCGTACACTGTTGCCCCACCATCTCCGAATGCCCAGTGATATTCATCTACAGGAGCCACAACAACTGTAGGTTGGAAGATAACCGGTGTGTGTGAGCTGTAGCAAATGTGACGGGGCGATGCCGAAAATATAACCTGTGGCGGTGCACCCACCCATACCCGAACCGTATCAACCACAGTACAACCATTGGCTGTCACAGCGGTAACAGTTGCAGTGTAGATACCGGTTGCAGTATAAATGTGTGTAGGCGTAGGGGACGTGCTCGGAGCCGAACCGTCACCGAAATCCCAAGTCCACGAACCCAATGCGAACGGATAAGGCAGCCAACCCGGAGGCGGAACATTGTAGAAGGCGGCACCGGTGAAACTTACCGTAAGAGGCACACAACCGCGGTCGGGTGTTGCATTTACCCTGAAATCGAGGTTATATATTGTATCTGTTCTGGTAATTGTATCCCGACAGCCGTGAACCGGATCCAGCACTATCAGACTCACGGTTTTGATGCCGTTGGACATGTAGATATGCGAGGCTGTACTGCCCGTCGCAGTAGCCCCTCCCTCGAATACCCAGGTGAAAACAGTGCCCGGGCTTGACGATGTGCCTGTGTAGCTAAGTGTCACCGGAGCCGGACAGGGATCTGGCGGAGATATCGTCATGGAAACTGATGGACCCGGCAACACCACGATAACCCTCGAAAAAGTGTTGGTACAAGAACCACTGTTGATGGTAAGCGTTACAGTGTAGGTACCCGGGGCGCTATACGCATGAGCTCCGTGGTAGCCTGTGCTTGTGCCACCATCACCATAATTCCAGGTACACGAAGTGAATGTGGTACTCGTGTTAGTAAAAGTAGCTGAGGAGAACACACATACCGTATCAGGTCCTGTAAAGGATGCCACAAGGTTACTGATCACTGCGCTCGACGTGGTGCTGTCTTTACAGCCATTGGCATCTGTTACAACCAGCTTTACCGGGAAAGTACCTACCGCCGGGTAAGTATGAGATGGCGTAGGCCCTGTTCCGAAAGACGAACCACCGAACCACCAACTGTAACTGAGCGGTGGCGCAGAACCCACACTGGCGGTTGAAAACGTGATCGTAGCCGGTGGGTTACATGCTGTGAACGGAACGATGAGCGACGCAATAGGAGGCGTGGACACATGTATATGCGACGGCTTGACCAGCGATGCCTGACAGCCCATGGCGTTGGTAGCAAATAATGTTACAGTATAGTTGCCCGGTGACCCGTAGCTGTGCGTTGCGGGCGAGCCTGTTGAGGTGCCTCCGTCGCCCCAGTTCCAAGTGCAGGTAACCGTTCCGGGCACTCCACCCAAAGTAGTGCTCGTAAATGTTATTGGCGTGCCAGGACAAACAGTAGAATCTGTCTCAACAAAACTCACTGTCGGAGACGGGTAAACAGTGATCGTAACGGTTGATGTACTGGTCGATCCGCCATTAGTAGCAACCAATGTTACAAGATGGGTACCCGGAGTGGTAAAGTAAACAGAAGGGTTAGTGAGCGTAGAAGAGCCGAACGTTCCGAATGTCCACGAAAAAGTGGTGCCGGACATGGGAGAGGTGGAATTGGTAAAATTCACAAGCAAGGGAGCACATCCCGAAAGCGTACTTGCCGTAAATCCGGCAGTAAGTGCGCGGGCGCTCTGTGCCACAAAAAGTGGTATTAAAAATAAAAGAACTATGCGGTATATTCTCATCAATTATAGTATTACTGTTTCTTCTGAGGATAGGGAAGGAAAATAAAGTTAATAAAATAATGTTAAATAGACGATGTGATTCAGCAATACGTTGGGATTTCAGCCAATTAATCTGCAGTTTATTTCGGCCGCGGAAACATGATTTTCACGCATAAAAAAATGGGGTCGGAAAATCCGACCCCAAATGAAAGATTAATTTATTTATAAATGTTTGCTACTTAGCATTTTTCGCCTTAAAGGTATTGATCGCATTTCGCGTGAAGTCGCTCAACACCAAGTGACCGCTGATAGCTGCACGTTCAGAAAGCAGCACATCCCAGTTTTCAGTGCCATGCCACAAAACCTTCTTCAGCTGCGCCATTGCCTCCGGACTGCTATGTGCCAGTCGTTGAGCCAATCTACTCACCGCATCGTCAACTTCACTGATGTTCGAGTGCATCTCGGAATACAAACCGCGACGTTTTGCCCACTCTGCCGAACGCCAACCCGTGGCATCGATAGCCAATTGTGCAAGACCCGATACTCCGATCTTTCGCTCTACTGCCGGGCCGACGACAAAAGGACCTATACCCACTGCCAGTTCGCTGAGTTTTACAGCTGCACCTTCGGTAGCAATTGCATAATCAGTTGCGGCAACAAGGCCTACACCACCACCAACTGCCTTACCCTGCACACGACCAATAATAAGTTTGTGACACTTGCGCATCGCATTGATAACGTGAGCGAAACCGCTGAAAAAGCGTTTCCCCTCTGCTTCATTGGTGATCGCCATCAATTCGTCAAATGAAGCACCCGCACAGAACGCACCATCGCCCGCACTGCGCAGAATAATGACCTTCACTCGATTGTCTATACCAATATCATTGATCGTCTTGGCAAGGTCATTCAAAATAGCAGCCGGCAGCGAATTGCTGGACGGATGGTAAAATTCTATCGTAGCAACCCCGTGCTCGATAACATGATTTACATAACCTTCTGTGTGTTTCATAACAGCAGTTTTTGGAGAGAGTAGTTTAGTCAAATATACACCTGTTCAGATAAAGAGCGCTATATCACAATGTTATAATACTATATGCAACAGTGGGTCTGAACGACTTTAACACGATTTAAACGGTCATTTCTTTCACATTGGCAGCGATAGTGAGCTTTCCGGCTGTTTTTGCCTTTATCTCGTCTATCGTCACACCCGGTGCGTGTTCTATGCATACAAACCCATCGTTGGTAACATCAAATACTCCCAGATCGCTTACTATCTTCTTCACACAACCTACACCTGTGAGCGGCAGCGTGCACCGGGGCAACAGCTTGCTTTCGCCCTTAGGGTTGGTATGCTGCATAGCCACAATAATGTTCTTAGCTGCCGCAACCAGGTCCATGGCACCACCCATACCCTTCACCATCTTATTGGGTATCTTCCAATTGGCAATATCTCCGTTCTCAGCCACTTCCATGGCACCCAGCACCGTGAGGTCCACTTTTCCGGCACGGATCATGCCAAAACTCATGGCACTGTCGAAGAACACCGACCCCGGAAGGGTAGTGATGGTCTGCTTGCCCGCGTTTATCAGATCCGGATCTTCCTCACCCTCAAACGGGAAAGGCCCCATACCCAGCAGGCCATTCTCGCTCTGCAAGATCACATTCACTCCCTCGGGTATATAATTCGCAACAAGTGTCGGTATCCCGATACCGAGATTCACATAGTATCCGTCCTTCAGCTCTTGCGCGATACGCTTTGCAATCTGCTCTTTATTTAAACCCATAGTATTAATGGAATAATTTTATTAAAAAACCGGTTTATCAGATTAGGCTTAGCCCAACACCCTTTCTATCGCTTCCTCACAGTACGTTGCTCAATACGCTTCTCGTAGTTGGTACCCTGGAAGATGCGGTGCACGTATATGCCGGGAACATGAATGTAATTAGGATCGAGCTCGCCGGGCTGCACCAGTTCTTCTACCTCCGCAATGGTGATCTTACCCGCCATAGCCATCATAGGATTGAAATTACGGGCAGTATCCTTGAAAACCAGATTGCCCATTGTGTCACCTTTCCAGGCTTTTACTATTGCATAATCTGAGTCGAAAGCATGCTCCATCAGGTACTTCTTGCCATTAAATTCGCGCACCTCCTTTCCCTCTGCTACCTCTGTGCCCACACCGGCCAACACATATACTGCGGGCATACCATAGCCACTGGCCATGCAACGTGTTGCCAGAGTGCCCTGTGGGATCAATTCCACTTCCAGCTCCCCGCTCAACAGCTGGCGCTCAAATTCCGCATTCTCACCCACATAAGATGAGATCATTTTCTTCACCTGCTTGCTCTGCAGCAACAACCCGATACCAAAATCATCCACTCCGGCATTATTTGAAATGCAGGTCAGGTTATTGATACCTTTCTTTACCATTGCCGCGATACAATTCTCAGGAATACCACACAAGCCGAAACCACCTAACATGATCGTTGAACCCGACGGAATATCCTGTATGGCCACATCGGCACCAGCTACTACCTTATTCATTGATAATTATTTGTTTGCGAAATTAGCGGATAAGTTTGATAACTGTGACACCTGGCGTCACGGTCACTTCCTGATGAATACTTTCACACCCACGTCCAGGATCCCGTACAGTTCTTCAATATCCTTATTCTTCATGGCAATGCAGCCATCGGTCCAGCCCACACCCATATCTATCATTTCGTCGCCCCCCTTCCATATGCCATGTATGCCCACATCTCCACCTATCTCCGCATTGGCGGGTATTGCTCCTCTTTTCTTCAGCTGCTCGAATCTTACTCGTGAAGAGTCGTTCGGATAGTCGATCTGTATGAATTTATCATACCTTGCACTCGCATGTTTATTAAGTACTAAAAACTTCCCCTCAGGCGTGCACCTGTCCCCCTTCATCATCTTGTTCTCTTTGGGCTTGGGGCCAAACACCACCTTGTAGCTCCTTATCTTCTTTCTTCTGTAATAAACATCCAATACAAAGCGGCTCTTGCTCACAACTACAAATAGTGAGTCCCGGTTTAGTGTGTCAGGGTTTATGGGCTGCGTCAGTGACTGAAACTGCTTTATAATGCGGGTTTCAGTAACCCGTTTGCCTCCTTGCGTATACTGGATAGTACGCACTATGTCGCCGGCGGCATTACGGCGTTCCTCCAATATCTTAATATCAGTAGGAGTCTGCGCCCTTGCCTGCGGGAAAGACAAGAGACCGATGCCGATTGTGCAAGACAAAAACAGAATAAAGGCACGCAGCAAATTTCGAGGCATATTACTCTTTGATCAACTGCAAATAGACATCGTAAGTAATGATCTTGTATTCCGCCGGAATACGGAATATTGAAGAAGCTACAGGACAGGCTTCCATCTTAGTGGCCACAAAATTCATGGTTCCCGCGGCCTCGTTATAGTAAAAATTGAGTGGAAAGAACAAAGCATCGGGAAACCTGTTGAAGGTGACAGCATATGCGGGTCGCCACTCTTTTGTAAATGACACGTCCGACCGCACCCCATCCGGATAAACGATTCGTGCATTGAACACATCAAGCCCGCTTAACTTCTTCCCTGAATTCACCTCATCAACTATCCTGAAACCTTTGTAGTGCTGTTGTTTCTTTATGGTCTCATCCATATTCAGCTGAATAGCATATTTCTTCCCACCCCTGTTCTGAAGTGAATAGATCGTTTGGTCATCACTATCCAGCAATGTAACATCCACGTAGCCGTTTTCAAGCACCAGCTCCTTCTTTATCATTGCGTCCTTAATGCTGAAAGTGTAGACCCCCTTAACACTCATATTATCCGGCGATACCAACTCTACGTTGTACACGATCACCCCTTCGGTAAATGGCTTCTGTGCTGTGGCTGTAAAACCGGCCAGCATCAGGCAAAGCAGAAGATGTATGATGTTTCTGCGATTCATAACTATTTGCAGGTGAACAGAGGCTGTGGTAAACACCCCGACACGGGTACAAATTACCATTTATATAACAATATTCACAACACCTCTGGCAATTAATTTCTTGGCACCGTGCTAAAACCCGTAAATTCGTAATTCTTTATTCAGCGTACCGTGAACAAACCAAGAAAGAACTTTACAGCGCGTGGTTTTCTCGCCGGAGCATTGCTCACCGGCACTGCATTCTTTTTCATCAGGGCCACTCCCACCGACCCCTACTTTGAGATATCCAAGAACCTCGACATATACAGCAATCTTTTCAAAGAGCTGAACTCATTTTATGTAGATCCAATAGAGCCGGGCAAACTCGTGAAAACCGGTGTAGACGCTATGTTGCAGGAGCTGGACCCCTATACCAATTTCATTTCGGAAGCCGACATAGAAGAATATGAATTCATGACCACCGGCAAATACGGTGGCATTGGCGCAAACATGCAACGCAAGGGCGATGACATCTTTGTAGCCGATGTTTATGAGAACAGCCCGGCGCATGTAGCCGGCCTACATCCCGGCGATATGGTAGAGGCCATTGACGGGCAATCATTGAAAGGAAAAAGTGTAGACGATCTCGGCGCATTGCTTAAGGGCTCTCCCGGCACACAACTGAAAATGAAAGTGAAGGATGCCTACACACAAGTGACATCTGAAAAGCTCATTACGCGTGGCGAAATTGAGATCTCCAGTGTGCCTTATGCCGGCCTGGTGGGTGCGCAGAACAACATTGCCTATGTTCGGCTCACTCAGTTCACACAGGCATGCGGGGCACAGGTCAAAGATGCGTTCGACAGCCTCAGAAAAGTGCAGCCTGCATTGAAAGGGCTGGTACTGGACCTGCGCAACAACCCTGGAGGCCTCCTCGACGAGGCCGTTGCCACCTGCAATATATTCCTCGACAAAGGCCAACCTGTTGTGAGCACCAGATACAAGGTTCCTGAAATGGACAAAGAATACAAGACCATGTTGCCTGCATGGGACAAGTCATTGCCACTTGCAGTTCTTGTGAACCACTCTTCGGCTTCAGCATCAGAGATCGTTGCCGGAACTATTCAGGATCTGGACAGGGGCGTCATTATCGGCGAACGTTCTTATGGTAAAGGGCTCGTTCAGGTGACCCGACCACTCGGCTTCAAATCACATCTTAAACTTACTGTGGCTCGCTACTACACACCCAGTGGGCGATGCATACAGGCTATAGACTACGCGCACAGAAATGCCGATGGCAGCGTGAGTACTGTTGCCGACTCATTGCGCAAAACATTTAAAACAAAAGCCGGACGTAGTGTTTTAAGCGGAGGTGGTGTATCGCCGGATATTGTGGTGAAAGACGAACCAATGAGTCTTGTTGCAACCACGCTATACTCAAAGAACTACATCTTTGACTACGCAACAGAATACGCAGCGAAACACTCATCTATCCCCGATCCTACCAAGTTCTCACTCACCGAGGCCGAGTTCAATCAATTCACAAAGTGGGTAGAGAGTAAGGACTATTCTTACAAAACAGAAACAGAGATCCAATTTGATTCTCTTAAGAGTATTGCGCTGCGCGAAAAATATTATGACAACGTGAAAGCAGAATTTGAAGCATTGAAAAGCAAGTTATCGCACGATAAGAAACAAGACCTGCTGAAACACAAAGACCAGGTACGTCATGTGTTGGAGAGCGAGATAGCTTCAAGGTACTACTACACACGTGGTCGCATGGCGCAAACCATGCAGTACGATAAAGAGCTGGAAAAAGCGATCTCCATTATCAATTCGCCTGCTGAATATAGTAGTCTGCTGAAAGCCGGGAAATAACCACACCGTAACGGCCTGTGGTTGTTGATTACATCAATAAAATGCGGAGGGTTCCGATAAGTACTATGCCCAACACAAAAGCCACTAATATATAAGTAGTGGTCTCAGAATTTGTGATGCGTTTAGTGGCGTACTTGATATCCATCCATACAAATCTAACCTTATTTTTTTGATTTCAAAAAATTATTTGGTTGATAATTAACGATTTACAGTAGGTTTTATCTTTTTATTCACCCGTTCAGCATTACGTAAAACTTTCAGTTCAACCGGGAAAAATTGCGTGTACATACAATCACTGTACGCTTTAACCAATTTCAGATGTATTTACTATCATGGGCGTCGCGCATATTTCTCTCTATTACACAAGTCACCCATACTGCCGTTTTCAGACAATATGGGTGATGCATCATGTCCACAACGACAATAAGGTACTCAATAGTGTAGGTTTTACGGGGGCTGTCTTTCGTTTTCGCCTCGGGGTGCCTGCATGGCGGTAAAAAGTAAGCAGCATATCGTGTTTTTGTTCTCTACGTGTCCGGCTTTGCGATGCGGGGCTAACATATACGCCCGTTGGCGTTGGATCGGTAGAGAGTAACAACTCTGTAAAATCGTGTGTCATGCTTTCTTGTTTTTGTTTAGTTCCTTATGCCGCTTTACCGGTCTCTATGTAGAACAGATCGTCCTGTACTACTTGAAGACCGAGTTCCATGAGCACCGGCGCAACCTTTTCTGTATTTCTGTCGGCAAGCAGCATTGCCTTTGCAGGTTCTTCGTTGGTGCGCACATATTCAGGTAGTTTCTCTTTTAGTGCCGCAAGTACGTTATTCCAGTTGGCGCCTTTCTGCAGTCGCAATGCCGGCGTACCCAGCCTGAACCCGGCTACTCCATGCATTGTACCTACACTTCTTCGCTTGCTGAACAAGGCTTCTTTGTTCTCACTGCAGTAAATACGGGCTATGCCGAATGCGATCTGCTTTCCCTGAGACAAACAAAGACGTTCATCCTCGTATTTGCTCAACACCTCATTTACCTCTGTCTCTATTATTCTGCCAATCTCGGCCTCTCTGCGTTCTGCTTCAGCATAGTGCTGTATCGCTTCTTCAAACTGTTCCTGCGTCACGGTCAACGCCTTTCTCACTTTCGTTTTCATAGTATTATCGGTTTATAGATTTTTTTCTTCCCTATGCTGCCAGTAGGCTCATCTTGCGCAGCAGATTGTCTACTATCAGCAATGCGTACTTGTCGTGTTTTATGTCCAGCATATTCCACAACTGGTAAAACGCTACCGCCTCGGGTCCGGCAAGCATCAGCGTATAGTTTTCCTGATTGCGTTGCAACATTTCCTCCAGTTTATAGCGCAATTCCCGCATATACTCATGCAGCAGCTGTCGGTGGTCATTGTCCGGTCTGAATTCTGCGAGCATCTCACCACATATCTCGTGCAGGGCTTCTATGCGCTGGTGACTCACACGCAACCTTATGCCTCTTTTCTTAGCCATGATGTCACTGATTTTAAAACTGCATTATACTTCTTCAAAAACTCGGCATCCTGTATGTATATCAGGTTGTATGCACGCGAAAGACCATTGATAACAGAGCTGTGGTCCTGCCCGCCGAAATAGGCGGCTATCTGCTGCAATGTGAGCGCGGGGAAATACTGCCTCAGAAAGAGAGTAGCAATAAACCTTAACTCCACCACATTGCGCACACGGGTCTTCATCTTATATGCCTCCGGGCTCATATCCAACGCCATTGCAATAACGTGCAGCATACGTTGAGGTGTATTATTCACCATCTCTGTAGGGTATTGCAGCACTGCAACATTCATACCCGTAATTTCCTTTACCATACCGGCAGCGCCTCTCGCATTGCGGCGTGCAGGTGCTGATACTGTGGATGCTTGTGTGGCTGAAACTGAAGTGTAATACATATATTATCGATTTTATTGGTTACAATTTTGTTTATGCGGCAATACTCCTGTCCAGGTGCTGAACTATGTGGCTTGTCACCGCATGCAGGTTGTTGCAGTCTGCCGCTATACAGGCAATAACGTCTTCGTCATGCACTCCGTTGGCACGGCAAACCGCCTCTGTGTCTGCTACTGAAATGCTGTTCAGTGTAATGAATCGTCTGCCGATGATCTTATAGATCTCCGCAAATCCTGCACGCTTCATCCTCACTCCTTCTATAATGCGCATACGCAAGGTGGCATCACCCATTATCACAATGCCAGCCTTCTCCGGCAGTTCAGCGGCAATGAGCGCCAGCAACAACAATACCCGGTCTTTCAGGTGCTGTGCATCATCTATTACCACAAGTGGCTGGTCCTTGGCGCAAATTGCTGTTACCAGTTGCTGCATCATTTCCTTCGTCGATGTTGCTGGTGCTTCGCCAAGTGATTGCAGCATTGTCAGCAGGAACGTGCGACGGTTGTGCGTGTCCTTTCCTGATATACAGATCACATTTTCATTTGTTTTAGCATACTGCGCAAGTGTGAATGATTTTCCCAATCCTGCGCTCATCGCTATTGCATAAACCATAGCATAGTGTTGCGCGTCAGAGAAAAGTATGCGCAGTAACATGTGTGCGCTGGTGTCGGCCGCCTGCCATTCGCGGGCATAAAACCCTACCTGGCGGGCCACATGGTGCCATAGGCGGTCGCTCAGCAGCTCCCAGTTGTTATTCCTGATCAATGAGATGGTGGAAGAACTCACCGCATCAAGACTCGCGGCAGCTTCTGCCTGAGTATCGAAATTTGCCGTGTAGCGCAGCAACGCCTCTCTTACCTGTCTTTTTTGTTCTTGTGTCATATGGTTTGTTTTTATGGTTCGGATAGTGGTTTCGGGATGTAGGGTTGTGTGATGTGGGTTGTAGGGTGTGCTTTCGGCACCTTTGATCGGGCGACAATTGAAATTGTCATCGATCATGACACAAAGGTATTCCAATAATTTTGACAAATCCAAATTTTCTGGAAAAAATTATTTACCTTTGCGTCATGTACTTACCGAACAACTTAAAATTTCTCCGTAAGAAATCGGGCAAAACACAGGATGGGCTTAGCTCTGAGCTGAATATTGGTCGTACCACCATTGCCAACTACGAGGCTGGTATAAGCGAACCCAATGTGGAGACCCTCCGGTCGTTTGCCAAGTATTTTGGCGTGTCACTGGACGACCTTTTGTCAAAAAATATGGAACAACAGAAGGAAGATGATGATTCTTCTAACGAAAAAGATCTGATGTTGCGTGGGGCGTTCAGCAAAAAAGAGCCGGCCGGCTA
Source organism: uncultured Flavipsychrobacter sp. (assembly GCA_964652995.1). Classification (GTDB taxonomy): domain Bacteria; phylum Bacteroidota; class Bacteroidia; order Chitinophagales; family Chitinophagaceae; genus Nemorincola. The sequence continues at coordinate 85,805 of CAZZCR010000015.1, forward strand.
CAGTGCCATACCCAAGATCATAGCAGTGGATAAAGAGGGTAATGACAACATCATATATGTGCCGGTAAAGGCGCGTGCCGGCTACCTGCTGGGATACGGTGATGCCGAATTCATGGAAACCCTGCCCACTTTCCGTCTTCCGGGCCTCAGCAACTCTACCTATCGCATGTTCGAGGTAGAGGGCCCTTCAATGGCTCCCAATGTGCTGCACGGCGATCGCATTATAGGAGAATGGGTTGACAAACTGGAAGATATCCGCGACAACCGGGTATATGTTGTGGTACATAAAGGAGGTATCGCCGTGAAGCGTGTGGTGAACCGCCTGAAAGAAAGAGGAAAACTATACCTGAAATCAGACACTATTGCCCACCGTCACGAGTTCCCCACCCTTGAGATCTCACCCGAAGATGTACAGGAAGTATGGTATGGCCGCATGAAAATCAGCAGCGACTTCAGCGAGCCGGCAGAAGTTTACCACCGTCTGGCCGATCTTGAAATGGATGTAATGGAAATGAAAAGAATGCTCGGGCGTTAACCGTGCTTTTTTATCTTTATCCTGCTTTGTACACCAATGTTGAAAGAATTCTTTAATAAACGCACGCTCATCAGTTGCTTGATATTCTCACTCCCCGTCAGCATATTATTCGTATGGCGGTTCACCAGCCTGCGGAGCATCCCCTTTCTCAGCGCAGAAGCCGGCAAGATATATGTGGTTTTTGTGGTGGTGAATTACCTGCTATTCCTGCTCATGTTCTTTATCCTGTTTTGGCTCAGCAAACGCAAACAATACGACTAAGCCGAAAACGCCGACGATGGTTTAGGCCCCGTCACCCTGATACCCAGACCAGGACGTTCTGTAATGGAGATCACCCCTTTATCATACGTTAATCCTTCTGCCAGATCTTGTTTCAGCAAGAGCGGGCCGTCCGCATCCACCTCATCCAGCAGGGGCATCAGGTGCGCTATAGCCGCAGTGCCTACCGAACTTTCATTCATAGAGCCCATCATCACCTTTAGGCCCAGGGCGCGCGCCTCCTTTATCATGCGCATAGCCGGTGTAATGCCCCCGCACTTAGTGAGTTTTATATTGATTCCATGAAAGCCGGCGGCACATAATTTCACTTCGTCTTCGGTGCGACAGCTTTCATCTGCAAAAAGTGGTAGCGGTGATATCATTTTCAGTGCCGCCATTTCTTCCAACGCGGTCCTCGGCAAGGGCTGCTCCACCAGGGTCACACCCAGCGCTTTCAGTTCAGGCAACAGCAACTTCGCCTCATCAAACGTCCAGCCTTCGTTGGCGTCTACTCTGAAAGGCGCGTCTGTAGCAGCGCGCAATGCCCTAATGGAATCAATATCATGCGCACCGCCGCATTTCACCTTATACACAGGCCACGGATGCGCCCTTACTTTGGCCACCATATTCTCGGCAGTGTCCATACCTATCGTGTAGTCGGTAATCGGCATAGCCCCTCTTTCTATCCCTAATAGCTTATACAAAGGCATCCTGCGCATCTGCGCAAAGAGATCCCAACCCGCAATATCCAGGGCTGCCGTAAGAAAATGCTGACCGGGGATCAGATGATGCAAAAAATGCCAAAAGCGTGCCGGGTCAGTGAGTGCGAACTTCTCTATCATTCCCTTTTTCTCTGCAAGCACCTGCTTCATGCCGTCCACAGTCACATCGTAATATGCGATGGCAGGCGCCTCCCCAAAACCATACATATTACCCATCCCCAATGCGGTGATCAGTGTAGGCTGATGGGTCTTTGTTCCTTTGGCAATGGTGAACGGGTATTCGAAAGGCAGGTCGTAGGAATAATATTTTAATTGAAGCATACCATAAAATTGCGACTATTTTTGCGGCTGGAAAAGTTTTATCATGCCACGGATCCCTTTCTGGATATTTATTGTGATCGCCCTTATCTACTTCACTGCTGTGCGGGTGGACACAATGGATGTTGACGCATCGCAATATGCCGAGATAAGCCGGGAAATGATGGTTAGCGGCGATTACCTGCACATATATGACCGAGGCATAGAATACCTCGACAAACCACCCTTGTTGTTCTGGCTTAGCGCAACGAGTATGAAGATCTTCGGCGTCAACAACTTTGGCTATAAGCTGCCCTCCTTGTTGTTTGCTCTGTGGGCCATCTTTGCTACATACAAACTGGCAAAACGCCTGTACGATGAATCTACCGGCCGCATGGCAGCGCTCATTCTGGCAAGTTGCCAGGGCATGTTCCTGTGGACAAATGACGTGCGCTGCGATACAGTGCTGATGAGCTGTGCTGTCACTTCCATCTGGTTGATACAGGAATGGGTCGTATCCCGACGCCTCCTGTACCTGCTTGGCGGCGCGGCTGCAATTGCATTGGGCATGATGACCAAGGGGCCTATAGCACTCATATTACCGGTATTGTGTTTCGGTACCGACTGGATCCTGAAACGCCAATGGAAGAATTTCCTTAGCCCCGGCTTTATTCCCGCACTATTGGTCATTGCTGTCATGCTCATACCCATGAGCATTGGCTTATATCAACAGTTCGATATGCACCCCGAAAAACTGGTGAATGGCACAACCGGTGTGTCAGGACTCAGGTTTTTCTACTGGTCACAGAGTTTCGGACGCATAACCGGCGAAAGCCCTTGGAGCAATGGTGCCAAGATGGATTTCCTGATGCTGAACATGTTGTGGTCTTTCCTGCCATGGATATTCCTCTTCATAACGGCCATTATTCTTAACGTAGGCTCACTTATCCGCAACAAGTTCCGTTTACCTGTCTCCGGCGAATGGATAACTACCGGAGGCTTCATACTTGTATATATCGCATTGGGCTCATCGGCCTACCAGTTGCCTCACTATATTTTTGTTGCTTTCCCGCTGGCCGCAATCATTACGGCACGGCTCATACAGCAAATGCTTAGCGGCAGTTATCCCAGCCTCACAAAGGTGATGGTGCCGACGCATATCGTCATCACCATACTGCTGCTTGTGGCGCTATTGGCACTCACCGCTTGGTCTTTCGATGGTGGAATGGTTGTAATGGCGCTCTGGACGGCCGGTGTAGGACTATGGTTATACCTTGCCTTCAATAAGAAGCTGCAGGGAAAATTGCTCTGGCTGCCGGCCGCGGGCATCATCATCGTAAACGCATTGCTTACCAACTTCTTCTATTACAATCTGCTGTCCTATCAGGTGGGTTCGCAAACGGGTCGCTACATCAGGGAAAAAGGGATCAAAACCGAAGATGTGGCTGTCTACCGGATAGATGACCCTATCAACGCCATTAGGTTCTACGCCAACGGCACCATCATCAGCATAGATACACTTACCGATATCGGCTCAAGGGAATACCTGCTTACCATGCCCGAACATCTGCCCCAGATCAACCAAATGGGCATCAGATACACTACCGAGAAAGAAGGCGTATTCTACAAAGTGAGCGAACTCACACCGGGCTTCCTGAACCCTGCGACACGCCCCAAAGAGGTGAAAAACTATTGCCTGCTGAAACTGGAGAAACGATCATAGGCGCTCCTCTGCACCCAACCCGAACAATGCAAAATCATACCTGGCCGGGTCTGCTGCGTCCATAGCCCTCAATTGCTCTGTCAACAATAACGCATTTTTCCAGTCGGCCTTTTCGTTAGGTATCATTCCCAGCCTTGCTGCTACCCTTGCCACATGCACATCCAGCGGGCAAACCAATTGTGCCGGACTTATTTTCTTCCATATCCCGAAATCAACACCACACTTGTCTTTGCGCACCATCCAGCGCAGGTACATATTCAGCCTTTTGCATGCCGAGTTGCGCGCGGGTGTGGCCACATGCTTGCGGGTACGTTCAGGATGTTCCCCTTCAAAAAAGTATTCGTGAAAACGTTTCAGTGCTTGTTCCACAGTTGGCTCCTTATATTTCGTGCCCGGCACAAATGCGTCTTCCAAGGATGTTTTCTCCTTGTAGTGCCGCTGCAGGACAGCTATGAAATACAGAAGGTCAGTTGCGTTATAGGTGCGATGTACAAATGAAAGAAAAGGTTTCAGGTCGGTGTCCCTGTGCCCGATGATGAACTCATGCGGTGCATTGTCCATTAGCGCCATCAGTCGCCTGCAACTATTGATAATGGTAGTGCGGTTGCCCCAGGCAAGTGTGGCTGCAAAAAAGCCCGATATCTCTATATCCTGACGCTTCGTGAAGCTATGCGGTATGCATATTGGGTCGCGGGCAATGAAGTCCCTGCGGTTATACATTGCTGCTTTAGCGTCCAATAATTTTTTCAGATCTGCACTACCGGTCATCAGCGAATATATCACTTGTTCACGAAGCGGTCGTCGGTGAGCGCCAGAAGGAAGTTCTCCAGATCGGTCTTCTCTTGCTCGGTAAAGTTCAGTGGCTTTGCAAGTGCCGTATCTATGTTTACGGGCGCCTTTACCACCTTATACGGATCATTGTAGTACTCTATCACTTCGCGCAGTGTGCCGAACATGCCGTTATGCATATAAGGGCCGGTTACCGCTACATTCCGCAGACCCGGCACCTTGAACTTGCCCAGGTCGCTCTTATCCTTGGTGATACCATACCTGCCCTCATCATTGAACGTTACACCATCATACAACCCTATGTTCCTGAACTCATCGCCTGTGAAATCGGGCGAGAAGTGACAGTCGAAACACTTGGCTCTGTCGCTCATAAAAAGTTCTCTGCCACGTATAGCCGATGCCGACATAGCCTTTTCATCGTCCGCCATATACCTGTCAAACGGGGTTTTGGATGTTTCTATGGTACGCTCAAATGCCGCAATAGCAGCCTGTAGTGTTTTGGCGGTCGGCGCAGCACCGTATATCTTCTTGAACCAGGCAACATATTTCTTATCGGCACCCACTCGCTTCACCGCCTCTTCTATTGGCAGGTCCATTTCGTTATGGTCTTCGATCGGGAAACGCACCTGATCTTCAAGTGATGCTGCCCGGCCATCATAGAAAAGGTACGGACGATTGGCAACATTGGCGCACGATGGCGTGTTGCGCTTGCCCAAACGACCACCCACTCCGCGACTGAACGCAACCGTATCGGCAAACCCATGCGAAGGAATATGACAGGATGCGCAGCTCAGTGAGCGGTCGGCCGACAGCATCTTGTCGAAAAACAACTTTTCACCCAGCTGTGCCTCTGTCTTCGGCGCTCCTTTGAAACTTGCTCCCTTTAAGGGAATATCAAATCCGGAAATAAAAAAACCTGTAACACCCGCCATCGCAAATATGGCTATCGGCAACCATTTTTTCATGTTGCAAAATTAACGGCTGATGCTCCGTTTCAAGCTGCTTTTTATCAGTAGGAGGAGCAAAATGCTATTTTTCCCAACATTCACCCAACCATGCGCGCCTTATTACGGTCTGATAATGTTGCAAAAGCGCACCTGCCGGACATTCGGTTTTTAAGAAATATTTGGCAGTTTCGGTTTTTTTAACTTTTTTGCAGACATATTCATCTAAAAATCTATTCTATAGCATAGACTTCTACTTTACCAATTTACGGCAAATGGCGTGAACGTTACATTACGTTTAAACTAGTAGAAGTTATGCATTTTTCCAATCTATCAGACGCAGAACTGGTTCTTGCTTATCAGCAGGGACAGGAGCAAGCCCTTTCAACTCTTATCACTCGTCACAAAGACGCGGTGTACACCTCATTGTTCATGTTGGTGAAAGACAAATACCTTGCTGAAGACCTTTTTCAGGATACCTTCCTGAAGATCATCAAAACGATAAAAGAGGGTCGCTATAGCGAACAGGGCAAATTCCTTCCCTGGGCGGTGCGTGTGGCACGCAACCTTTGTATGGACTATTTCAGGCGCACCCGCCTGCAGATCTCCGTTACTCTGCCCGATGGTCAGGACATTTCGGCGTTGCTGGGCACTGCCGAGCTGGCATCAGACGCCATAGAACGCCGACAGGTACACGACAGCGTTCGGAAACTGGTAGAAGGTCTTCCGGAGGAACAACGCGAGGTTATTGTGCTGCGTATGTATGCCGACCTGAGCTTTAAGGAAATTTCAGAACTCACCGGCGTAAGCATCAATACCGCGCTCGGACGCATGCGATATGCGTTGATAAATATGCGTAAACTAATAGCAGACAAACAGTTAGTTTTGCGTTAGTTTTTTTTGTTATTTTGCTTTATGTCAGAATTACACCGATTCTTCTACCCCGGCGTTATGACCTCAGGCGGTGTCGTAACTCTTGAATCAGAAACCGCCAAACACAAATGGCAAGTACTAAGAATGGATGAAGGTGACCGCATCACGCTCACCGACGGAAAAGGTACCGTTGCCAATGGAGAGATACAATTTGCTGAGCGCC
>CAZZCR010000016.1:0-89296 GCA_964652995.1 uncultured Flavipsychrobacter sp.
AGTTGAAATCTGATCTGACCGAAGCATTGTAACAGGTGAAGGAATTGCTGACAGTTAAAACAAAGAAGCAAACCTTGAACGAATTCCTCGATGAGCTTTAGTGTATTCCCCACTGAGAGGTTTAAGAAGGACGCGAAGCGACTTGTTAAGAAGTACCCATCGCTAAAGCACGAACTTGCTGAACTTTCCCATACGCTGAGTATTCATCCGGAGTCGGGCACTCCTCTTGGTAATGATACATTTAAGATTCGAATTGCAATAAAGAGTAAGAATAAGGGAAAGAGCGGCGGCGCCCGTGTGATAACTTATGTTGTTTCAGGCGATAGGGAGGTGTACTTGCTTACAATGTACGATAAGGCCGATTTTGAGTCTATCGATGAGAAGATCTTGAAGGGTATTATTTCAGGAATTCGTTGATTACCACACTGGACTGGTTTAAGTCACATTTTCTTGAAATCCGGTCATCCTGAGATTCCGTTCGTAGAACGTTTGTCTTGAACACTAAAAATCCTCTCCTTTCCATCAGAACTATAGGGCTAACTTAGTAGTGTCATGGCAAGAGTGATTTTTACATTTTGTTTGTTGGTGTTCTTTTCTCAGATAGGCCAGGCTCAAACCTTCGCCGCTTCTGTAAAAGCCGAGATGGCTGTGCTGGATAGCGTGTGCAAGGCGTGTATTGACGAAGGAGGGACGCCACTGTCGGAATGTGAGAAGGTGCGCCACCGCAAGCTGGATACCCTGCTGAATACGGTGTGCCGCGAATTGCGGGTGACACTTGATTCTGCTTCCTTCCGCAAGTTGCAGAAAGAAGAGCCGGCCTGGCTGAAGAAACGGGAGGCAAGACAGGAAGCCGCGCAGTCCAGGATAGGCCGTAGCTCAGCAGGTGTAGATGCCGATGAGGCGGCGGCTATCAGGAGCGACTCTTATTTTGTGGAGCAGCGTATACGTGAGTTGCTCAGAGAACTGAAGTAGCATTTTGAGGCGTGTGTGGGTACTATCCAGCAGGTGTGAATGTGATCCTGTTTCGGGCGGATTAACAAAATATAGTGCCTTTTTCAAATAAAATCACCTATCTTTGTGTAGAAATAAGGCGCCAGCCTCGGCTTTTTCTGCCATAGACAAGATTTTTTTCTTTTTCTCTCAGTTCTCGCGTTCCCGGCTGCCTTTCAGATACTGACCGCTTACAGCAGTTCATGTTTCGCTTCATTATTCGGTGTTTGTGTGCCGGCATGTGCAGCCTTTCTGATCTGGTTTGTGGGTAAGTGCCGCAGGTTATGATCAGACCTATGGTTACGTTGGTAGCGGATTGTAAACGATTAAAAAACCGTTGACGGAATTATGAGTGAATCTTTTGCCAAAAAAGAGAAAGAAAAACAGAAGGCCAAGAGCAAGCAGGACAAGGCCCAAAAGATGAAGGATCGCAAAGCGAACGCATCGAAGGGGAAGAGTCTGGAGGATATGATGGCCTACATTGATGAGAATGGAAACATTACATCTACCCCGCCTGACATGTCAAGGCGAGTTGAGATCAGCCTGGAGGACATCCAATTGGGTGCGGCTCCGGTGGTGCCCGAGGAGTTGGTGAAGACAGGTATTGTTTCGTTCTTTAACGAGACAAAAGGATATGGTTTCATAACTGAAGAGCGTACACGCGAGAATGTGTTTGTGCACAGCAATCAGTTACTGCAGCCTATCAAAGACGGCGACAGGGTATCGTTTGAGAAAGAACGTACTCCGAAAGGGTTCAGCGCAATTAAAGTAAAGAAGTTATAATTATAGTAAACAAATCTGGTAACAATTAAAAACACAGTAAAATGCAAGAAGGTACAGTAAAATTCTTCAATTCGACAAAAGGCTTCGGCTTCATCAAACCATCAAACGGCGGTGAGGACATCTTCGTACACGTATCGGGCCTGGTAGGCGGCGACATCTACGAAAATGACAAAGTCACTTTCGAAGTGCAGAACGGTAAAAAAGGTCTGAACGCTGTTAACGTTCGCGTTATCTAATCAGACGAAAGCAAGAAAAAATATGAGTCCTGTTTCTTTCAGGAAGCATTAGTTCATATTTACGTCGCTTATCGACACACAGAGCTCCCTTCGGGGGGCTCTGTTCGTTTACGCCCGGTTGGTTATCGTATGGATATTCGTTTTATGCGTGCTTTTTTTGCTAATTTTGCAATCGGTTCATTTGTATCAGGGTGATATCATGGCAAAACAACTTCTTATGGCAAGCGTACAACGATACCCGAGTTTCATTGAATTAAAAACTGATGAGCAACCGCAGAATGCTCCGGATGTTGCCGCTTTCAAGGAATATGAGTCGTTCATAAACATATTGCGTAACGCAATGAGGAAAAAGAATGGAAGACACATGAATAAGAAAACCAAGAAAGTCAATGGAGAGTAACTTTCAGGGTAGTTTGCTTTCTGTTTGTGCAGTTCTTGTTAAACATGAAGTTGAGTATTTGGTGGTTGGTGGTACGGCAGTGGCACTGTACGGCTATTACCGGTTATCGATCACGTCATCAGGGGTTCCTGCAGAGAAGCCGGATCTTGATTTTTGGTACAATCCGACTTACGATAATTACTTCAACCTTTTAAATGCTATTGAGGAATTGGGGGAGGATATGAGTAAATACAAAGTCGAGAAGTCACCCAAACCGAAAGAATCTTTTTTTAAACTCAATTTTGAAAATTTTACTGTTGATTTTTTGCCAACTCTTCCGGGGCTGGCCGCATTCAGAACTTCATACAGAAGGAGATGTTTTGTAGAAATTGAGGGGGTTGGTATATCATTTATTGATCTTGACGATCTGATTGCCAACAAAAATGCAACAGCAAGAGAAAAGGATATTACAGATGTTTCTGAGCTTAAGCGTATCAGAGCATCAGAATAGGGGCAACTTCACTCAAGTATCCTGTTTCTTTCAGGAAGCATTAGTTCATATTTACGTCGCTTATCGACACACAGAGCACCCTTCGGGGGGGGGGCTCTGTTCGTTTATACACTTTCGTTGCAGGCGTGATGGTTTATGAAGCTTACGCAACGCTGCAACACAATTTCGGGTTTTTCGCGGTGCGGGTTATGGCCGGTATTCTCTAATATCATACTTTCTGCGTGACCAGCGGTATGGTCGGTGATTGCAGTTACCTGTTTCATGCTGCCAAACTCATCTTGCACGCCCTGTATCACAAGTACCGGGCAGGTAATGCGTGACACAAAATGTTCAATGCTCCATTCCCGATAGGCCTCGTTGAGCCACGTGCCCGCCCATGCCCAAAAGACAGCATCTGTCTTGGTGCCATGGTATCGTTCCAGTCGCCGCTTCAGCGCCGTGTGCTCGTAGGCGGTCACTGCCTCTCTGATGCCATTCATCGTTATCTCTTCAACAAAAAGATGGGCAGCTTCTGAAATAACGGCCCTGATGCGCGCGGGATATTTTGCGGCTGCGATGATGGCTATGGAACCACCATCGCTATGGCCAAAGAGTATGGCTTGTTCTATGTTGAGATGAGCCAGTAATGCATCGAGAAAATCGGCCTCTTTTTCCAGATAACCGCTATCTCTTGGTTCAGGCCCGAATGCGTCTGATGCGCCATATCCGTGCCGGTCATAGACCAGGAAGTTGCAGTTTGTAACATCGGCTAACTGCTTCGGGAAATCGCGCCAAAGTTGTATGCAGCCCAGCGAGTCGTGCAGGAAAACAATTGTGGGTCTGGCCACATGTTGTACCACATGATTGATGGCGATCTTAATCCCGTTAACTACTGTGTGCTGTGTCATTTTCCGGTTGCAATATTACAACAGGAACGGTGAACGGTGGTCTGCGGTCATTTATGCGAAGATGCCGCCTTACGTAATCGCACGAGCTTTGCCAATTCGAAAATTGTCAGCATGACACCAGCGCCTGCTACAGAGGTAAGGAAGTGCCTGAAGCCGGGGAAACTGAAGGAGAAGACAGACTGCATTGCAGGAACAGACACCACCGCAACAAGAACGGCAAAGGCCAGTCCCAATACGATCAGTACCGCATAATTCCTCTCGGTGAACACAGCGAGGAACGATCTTGATTGAGACAGACTGGTAAGAATAAGTGCCATATTCCCGATGATGAGTGCGGTGAAGGTGATGGACCGTGCTTCCGCTTCGGGGTGGCCTTCTTTTAATGAAAGATAAAAGATACACACCACCATTATCAAAAGCATGATGCCCCGCACCACACTGGCGATGATGCGCCGTGCGCCAAAGAATTGCTCATTGGGGTTGCGTGGCGGGCGGTCCATAATGTTGCGCTCTTCCTGCTCATATTCGAAAGCAATAGAGCAGGCGGGGTCTATTAGCAACTCCATGAACACAATGTGCAGCGGCATAAGCAGAATGGGTATGGACGAGACAAACGCAGGAAGCAGCGTAAGCCCTACGATAGGTACATGTATGGCCAGTATGTAAGACATGGCCTTTTGCAGATTGTCGAAGATCCTGCGACCCATGCGGATGGCAGATACAATGGACACAAAATTGTCATCGAGCAGCACCAGCGAGGAAGCCTCGCGGGCCACATCGGTGCCCTTGCCGCCCATGGCTATGCCTATGTCGGCAGCCTTCAGGGCGGGAGCGTCATTCACGCCATCGCCGGTCATAGCCACCACATCGCCATTGGCTTTCAGCGCCTGCACAATGCGTAGTTTCTGGTCGGGTACCACGCGGGCAAAAATGCTCACTTTCCCTATTGCGTGGTTCAACTCATCATCGCTCATGTCGGCAATTTCCTTGCCGGTCACCACAGTGCCATTGTGTGGCAGTCCTATCTGGTCGCCTATGCTGCGCGCAGTAGATGGATAGTCGCCGGTGATCATGATGACGCGTATACCTGCCCGGCCGCATTGTGCCACCGCCTCCGGCACCTCGGGCCGTATAGGGTCTTCAAGCGCCAGAAAGCCGTTGAACTGCAGACCGAATTCCATAGCCGAATTCGGAAGTATTTCTGACGGTGCTGGAGCCGATGCAATGCCCAGCACCCTGAAGGCCTGCCCGGCAAGTGCGTTCAGTGCATTAGCATGGTGCTCGCGTTCTGCAGGCGAGAGGTTGCACAGAGCAAAGATGGCCTCGGGTGCACCCTTCGCATAGGCGTGTTGGCTGCCATCGGTTTGCCGTTGCACAATGGTCATGGCCATCAGCTCCTTGCTCAGCGGATATTCTTTTACAAATGTAGCTGACCCGGTAGCACGGCCATGTTTGTTGAAGCTTTCTATTATTGCCTTCTCCATGGGGTCTATGGAGTCGGGGTGAGTAGCGGAATATGCTGTACTTATTATGGGAACAACGGCAGGTCGGTCGGCCAGTTCTACCCGATGATAGATGGTCGTTCCGTCGTAAATAGCCACTACTTCCATTTTATTCTGTGTTATGGTTCCGGTCTTATCGGTACACAACACGGTAGCAGACCCCAGTGTTTCTATAGCCGACGGCTTGCGGGTGAGTACGTTTTTCTTGGAAAGGCGCCACGCACCCAACGTCAGGAATACGGTGAGCACCACCGGAAACTCCTCAGGTAATATGGCCATTGCCGATGCCAGACCATTCAGTAAAGCTTCTACAAATGGGGTACCTGAAAGGTAGAAGGCCAGCACCACAGTAATGCTTAGGACAATGCCGATAATGAATAGGTTGCGGATCAGGCGCTTCATTTCCTGCTGCAGCCGCGTCTCAGTAGTCACTATTCCGTGCAGCGATGCGCCGATCTTGCCAAACTGTGTGTGTATGCCTGTCTCAGTTACGGTTGCCAGCCCCTTGCCCTGGGTCACCAGTGTTCCGCTGAACACACGCCCGTTCTCGTCGGCTTGTGTGGCAAAGTTCTGTTTGCGCACTGCCACCGACTCTCCGGTCAGCAACGACTCGTCAACTATAAGGTTTTTAGTATCCAGCACGGTGGCGTCGGCACCTATCCTGTCGCCCTCGTGCAATATCATAACATCGCCGGGCACCAGTTCGCGCCCAGGTATGCGCATTTCCTTGCCGTCGCGTATCACCAGTACGCGGGGCGTAGATAGTTTACGCAGTGCTTCAAGCGCCTTTTCTGTTTTGCGGTGCTGATAAAAGGTGATGTAGATGATGATGAATGTGGTGGAGAGGAGGATAACACCTTCGCGATGGTCGCCAAGTATCACATAGAGCACACCGCACGCCAGCAGCAACAGGAACATTGGTTCCTTCACTACCTCCAGCGCAATATGGAATACTGTTTTAGGTTTGGTCGAGGGCAACTCATTGTACCCGTGCTCTGTGAGCCGGCGTTTGGCTTCTTCTGCCGAAAGTCCCTGAATTATAGTGCGCTCGCTCACTCACGGTAAGGTGTTGCGGTGATTAACAAGATATTCTTGTTATCCCTGCTTCTTAGATAGAATATTGTTGGCCTCGCCTAGAAATTTCACTTCTTCCTTGCCCGGCTCAGCACCTGAAGGGTAGCCGAGGGAACCAAGCGGATTGATATTCATGTTGGGCGTTGCCTTGTCTTTTTCCATCGTGAACATCCAGATAGTAGGATAGCCCTGCACCCTGAACGCTTGCTGCAGGCTATTGTTCTGTTGCATCAGCTCAGGAGAAAGTTGTTTGCGCCTGGGGAAGTCCAGTTCCAGCAGGATCACCTTTTCCTTTGCCCACTTTACAAATGCCGGCTTGGCAAATACATCTCTCTGAAGTTTATGGCACCAGCCGCACCAGTCGCTGCCTGTAAAGAATCCGAATATAGGCTTGTTTGTTGCTTTCGATTTTTCCTGGGCTTGCATGAGGTCGGTATACCATTCCAAACCACCTTCAGTATGTGTTTGCGCAAACGTGGGTGCGGAGGCGAGCAGGGTGGCGGAAAGAACGAATAGAAGGAGCTGCTTCATAAAATTGTTGTTGGTTATTACGGCCGCCTGTTGGAAATGAGCCGGCTAATACCAGCACAATTTAGCGGGTTTTTGGATATTTTGGCTGTTAAAGTTTCGTGCCGCCGGCATGTCAGCATCGGGGTAAATTCCCGTAGCTCCTGCGAATCTTTGTAGATTGCACGCGATTTCACATCACTCAATGCAGCAAAAACAGTCGTCCGAGGTTTGGCTTGTCGCCGGTATCGTTGTCAGTATGTTCCTATGGGGGCTTAGCTGGCCATCGGGTAAGGTGCTCAGCGGTTACTGCTCGGCCATCAACTTCTCGGTATACCGCTACGCTGTAGTACTCGTAAGTATGGTGCTGATATTGCTGGTCACACGCACAAGTTTCGGGTTACAGCGCAAGGGTATCCCCATTGTTGCCACTGCCGGATTGTTGCTTGCCGTCTATAGTTATCTCTTTTACATGGGGCTGAAGACGGGTGCCCCTGGTGCCGGTGGTGTTCTTGTCACCATCATGAATCCCTTAATGGCATATGTATTGGGTTTGGCGCTCGATCGTCGACGGCCCACAGGGCGCGAGGGGGCCGGTCTTGCCGTGGGTGTGGTAGCAGGTGTGGTGTTGTTACAGTTGTGGAAGAATACCTCGACATTGTTGGATAGCGGCAATCTTTACTTCCTCCTTGCAGCATTTACATGGGCTGTCATGAGTAAGTTCACCTCCAAAGGTGGCCGTTATGGTTCATCGCTCGGCTTCAGCCTTTGGCAATACCTTGTGACGTTTCTGTGTATGATGCCACTGGCAGATATGGCAGAGTTCAGACAAGCCCTTCAGATCCACGATCCGGTTTTCTGGGGCAATTTGTTCTTCTCAAGTGCCATAGTTACTGCCGGTGCCACTACCATGTATTTCTATGCCACTACACGGCTGGGGGCCGAAAAAGCCAGTAGTTTTATATTCCTGGTGCCGTTATGTGCCTCGGTATCTTCCTGGATGTTGCTTGGCGAGCAGATAAAGCCACACACTGCTATTGGCGGGGTTTTGGGGATAATTGCAGTGTACATTATGAACAAAAGGAGGGCACCTTCAAAAAGTACTGATAGATGACAAACGAAGAGCAACTATACAGTGCGGCCGCTTCCAAAGTGAAAGACGCGGTGGCGAGCCAGATGTTTGGTAAACCTTGCTACAAGGTAGGCGGCAAAGCATTTGTTTGCTTTTTTCAGCAGGAAGCGGCATTTAAGCTCACAGGTGCAGACCACGAAAAAGCGCTTGGGCTGACCGGAGCAAAACTTTTCGACCCCTCGGGCAAGGGCAGGCCCATGAAGGAGTGGGTACAAGTGCCCGCAGCACATGCCGGGGTATGGTCTCAGTTAGCAATGCATGCTGCAGCTTATGTAGCAACCGGTATTTGACAGTTTACATAAAAAACAAACCGCCTCTACGGCGGTTCATTTCAGTTTACACAGGGATAGACGCACCTGTATGCCAGTTAAAAGGGGCCTGGTATCGGCAAATAAAAACCGGCGTTTTACAGGTACAGCTATTATTCTTCAGTTTTTCAACTTGTTACAATCATTACCTGTTATAGGATCTGGTGAGGGGTAAAAGCCAGTTCTTCAGTCAAAAGTAACGGGTGTGCAGTTCTTCGGGGGGCGCAGTTAGTGAAAGGAACGTTTCAGTTAGTGATATAGGGGGTGATTAGTAGGTATAGGCGGTATTACTAACTGTAAATGTCGTTTCACTAACCCTGATTTCGGGCCTGAAATCAAATTTCTATCTTTGAAAAGTTATATATGGGGCGTCTAAGCGTTTTTGTCATGTTGCTGTTGCTACGGGTGTTGCCCGCCCTGGCACAAGACCCCTATTATACTGTCATCAACAAGGCTTCCGGGCTCCCCTCCAATTCGGTATATGATCTTTTTCAGGATAGCAAGGGGTTTATATGGATAGCGGGAGAAGACGGGCTTACCCGCTACGATGGATTTGAATTCAGGACATATACTTCTGCCGGCCAAACATCGAGGGCGGGAAATTCTATTGCCGAAGACAAATTGGGACGAATCTGGTACCGGAATTTTGATGGTCAGATCTATTACGAGCAAGCCGATAGTCTTCATCACTTCAACTTGCTGGAACAGACCGTTACCGGGCCATTCGCGGTTGTGGGCGATCACCTTTTTGTGTTCAACCGGCAGGGATTCTTCGTCTATGATATAATGTCTTTCCGGTTGATAAGGTCGCTGTCCATGGAAACGAAGTCGATATTATATCATTACAGCAATGATAGTGTAATGTATGTGCTGAATGGCCTTGATCTTTACGCATTTACTGCTGAACGGCAGACGCTTATTGCAAAGGACATTCCGGCAGGCTCTCTTGATGGTGCGGCAGATGGTAAGTTGCTTGTTTCTGACAAAGTGAACGCAATCCGGAAATGTTTTGTATTGAATAACGGACGTGTAGAACAGACCATAGCAATGCCTCCTATCAATCTGTTGCAGGGAGCTTCGTTTTGCGGGGGGTACTACTGGATCCTTACACCAACCGGTGCATGGGTTTTCGACAAAACGGGGAACAGCATCAACAATGGGCGGCCATTTTTTGCTGATAAAAATATTTCGTCGGTGATGCACGACCGTGATGGTAATTTTTGGATAGGCACCCTATACGAAGGTATACTGCTGGTGCCCGATCTCAAAACACAACTGGTAACAGAAGAAAATTTTCAACCGGGTTTATTGCTCAATACCGATAGATCGTTGTACGTAGGAACGAAGGGTAATACGATCTACACTTTCGATGAATGGCGCAATACGCTGGTGAAAAGGTACCATGGAGACGTGCGGCACAAGATCCAATGTATGACCTATCATAGTGGTTCAGAGAAATTATTGTTTGCTGCTCAGGCTTTTTTCATCACCGATACTCTTTTCCGCGATCCCCGCCGATTTGCGTTTGCCGTTAAGAAGATAGTTCCGGTGGATGAAAAGTACATTGCATTTACATCAAGCGGGGTCACCGGGCTCATACCAATGCGCAATAATATTGCCAGCATATGGGACAGTTTGTACAGGGTATGCACATTGGCAAATGGCGACTGCGATTTCCTTCAGGGTGGCCGGGGAAAAACGATTGCTTTTGACGAACAGAATCACGTCATCTACAGTGGGTCCAATATTGGGTTGTATCGCATAACTCCAAGGCGGATCAGCGAAATAAAGACGAATGGTAGCAAGATATTTCCGGTGAGCCTTGTGTATTTTAACGGTTCATTGTATGCGCTCACTCCTGATAACGATCTGTGGGTCGTAAGAGAGGGTGTTTTGCCGGTGAGGTTGCAGGTTGGCGAGGTAGCTGAACGGGTATTCCAGATAAGGCGCTCCGGCGAGTCGTTTTTCCTCTTCACCAGTTCCGGTATCAGACAGTTGGACAAAGCGACCGGCAGATTTGAATTGGTGCAGACGAGATCAGGCGTGAGGGGCGATGAGATAAACGACCTTGAAGTGCGCAACGGCAGGCTGATAATTGCTACCGACAGAGGACTGATAGTAGAACTGAATAACGTGGGCACTAGGTCAGGTGTACAGCCGGTTTTTTACGTGAATAAAGTAATTGTGAATGGTCGCCAGGTACCGGAGGAAGCCATCAGCACCCTCGAATATGATGAAAACGATATTGAGGTTGATTACAGCGTTCTGTCGTTCGATATGACCCGCCGCTATTCTTTACAGTATAGCATCAACGGCGAGCCTTGGCGTTCAAATCCCAACTCCAGTCGAAATATAAAGCTCGTAGCACTTTCGCCCGGCAAGTATCATTTGTCTTTCAGGTTGGTTGCCGATGGTGGTGCTGTGTACCCCCAGCGGTCATTGGATCTTTTTGTCCGGTCGCCGTTTTGGCTGAAGTGGTGGTTCTGGCTTATTTGCATGGCATTGGCGGGCTACGTTGTCTATCTCTTCTTCCGCTGGAAAACCAGACAGATGCAACGAAAGAATGTGCTGATGCTGGAAAAAATGGAACTGGAGAAGAACCTGCGCAACTCTATGCTTACCGCAATAAGAGCGCAGATGAATCCGCACTTCTTTTACAATGCGTTGAATACTATTCAGTCATTTATCTTCTCGGACGACAAAAGAAATGCGTCCACCTATTTGTCTAAATTGTCGCGGCTCACGCGGATGGTGCTGGAGATGTCAGAACGCGAATCGATATTGGTAGAAGAAGAGGTGGAGGCGCTCAGACTATATCTTGATCTGGAGAAGATGCGATTTGTTCAGGACTTTGACTTTGAGATAAGGTTGTCGCGCGATCTTGAGGCGGGCGTTCTGCGCATACCTTCAATGATTGTTCAGCCCTATGTAGAGAACGCGATAAAGCATGGACTGCTGCACAAAAAGGGATACAAGCGGTTGTTGGTTGATTTTAGTGTAGCTGATGGTGTCTTGAGTGTGCTGGTAGACGATAACGGAATAGGAAGAGAAAGGGCGGCCGAGATGGCAACAACCCGAAAGGAGAGACACACGCCTTTCTCTACCGAAGCCAATAACCGACGCGTAGCCTTGCTGAACAGGGAAAGGGAACAAAAGATACAGATAACCTATTTAGATAAAAAGGGTATGGATGGAGAGCCGGAAGGTACATGTGTGACCATAACCATACCTTTGACCTAAGTTGAACGGATGAAAGCGATAATAGTTGATGACGAAACAAGGGCGCGCACCCTGCTTGCTAAAATGCTGAAAGAGTACTGCCCCGATGTGGAGGTGGTGGCCGAAGGTTCCGATCTTCCGTCAGGGGTGAAGGCTATTCGAAAATGGCGGCCCGACGTGGTGTTTCTTGACATTGAGATGCCGGGCTATAGCGGACTGGAATTGCTTGACTTTTTTGATGAGCAGGAGGTGACCTTCGAGATCATTTTTGTAACCGCATACAACAATTACGCTATCAAGGCGTTCAGAATGTCAGCAGTCGATTATCTGTTGAAGCCGGTTGAGCCGGGAGAATTGGAGCAGGCGGTGGAAAGGGTCAGAAAAAAATCGGCCCAATCGAGGGGTAACAACATTGCCCCGCTTCGAGAGAATCTTAAGGAAGAGGGAATGCACACAATAGCTGTCCCCGATGCCAATTCTATAAGATTTCTGAAACTGTCAGACATTCTGTTCTTCAAAGCCGATAATACCTATACCGAGATCTTCTTTGTCGATGGCAGCCGGCTCACTATCAGCCGCACACTGAAGAATATTGAAGACACCCTTAATGGGGTAGTTGGTTTTTTTCGTTGTCAAAAGTCATACATTGTCAATACCGGTTTTGTTACCGACTATGTAAAATCTGATGGCGGATATCTGGTAATGAAAGGGAATCACAACATACCTATTTCGCCCGAAAAGGCTCAGGATCTGCTGAGTCATGTGGCATTCGTGAAGCGATAATGTGAAAGCAGGTGTTAAGCGAGGAGTTCACAGGGTTTCATACCTGTTACCTTTTTGAAAGCAGTGCTGAAGTGTGAGATGCTGCTGTAGCCCAGTTCGTGGGCTACATCGGTCACCGATCGACCTTGTTCTTTCAGCAGTGTTTTGGCGCGGGCTATCCGCAGCTCTTGCTGGTATTCGTGTATCGTCTTTCCGGTAAGTGCCTTGAAGCCTTTCTTCAGATAGCATTCGTTCATGGCTACCTTGCGCGACAATTCCTTGATGGTATGTGGCTGGTCTGTGTTCTGTTGCAGTATAGTCATGGCAGCTGCTATTTTCTCTCGCTCCCCCTCGAAGGCAAGGAACCGGCATGCGGGTACTTGACTGGCCTCGAACGGAGCTGAAATAGTCTCTAAAGCGCCCCGCAGAAGGTGAGTGGCGGCATCCATGCGGTGCAGCGATCGTATCAGTGGTGTAGCCGCAACAGATTCTTGTGTTAGTTGTTTCAGCAACGCTCGTGCCTGCGCACAAACGGTAAACTGCTGGTCGGTGGTCTCGTCAAGACGGAATGGCTGATTGGCCATCAATACATCTGCAGGAAACTGGTTGAAGAATGACGGCAGGAAACGTATAGAATAGATAACGGCCTCATCGCCATTGTTCTCCAGATACTCCAGGTAACAGAGGTGCAGGCAGAATTGGTTGTCACCTATCGGATAGAGGTATAGCATACCCCTGTCTTCCGGCAGTTCTTCTGTCGGTATCAGCACTTCCATACATTCAGCAAGAATGCTGTTGTTCACAGGCACCGAAACCGTGTTGGTAACACGGCTGCCGGTCCCTGCAAATCGTTCAGCGATGCTCGGAATGTTTTCTGATGTTCTGACACTTGCCATTACTGCAAAGGTATGGGGTTCTTGAATTTTGGTTTGTCAGCCTAATATCATGTGTTGCCAGCCGAACAGACGGTCATCAGGGTTTCGTTCCCATAATTCCGTCTATTTCCTGCATTATTGCAGGTGTCAGCTGCGTGTACACGTTCAATGCTTCAAGATTTTCCATCAGCTGCGACTCACGGGTCGCTCCCAGAATGGCTGTTGTCACATTCGGGTTATGGATACACCACGCTATGGACAGAGTCGCAAGACTGGTACCCATGTCTGATGCTACCTTTGAGAGTTTTTTCACCCGCTCCACTTTGTCGTCCTGCATCATGCGGTCTTTCAGCCATGCATAGTTCTCCAAAGCCATGCGCGAACCCTCGGGGATGCCGTCATTATACTTGCCGGTAAGCAACCCGCTGGCAAGCGGACTCCAAATGGTGGTGCCCATTCCGTGGTTTTTAAATATGGGCAGGTAGTCCTGTTCCATTTTCGTGCGTTCAAAGAGGTTGTATTGCGGTTGTTCCATGGCAGGTGGAATCAATCCGAGTTCTCGCGCCACTTTGTGCGCTTCCAGTATCTCATCGGCGCTCCATTCGCTGGTGCCCCAGTAAAATACTTTACCCTGCTCTATGAGGATGTTCATTGTGCGAACGATCTCTTCCATTGGCGTTTCAGGGTCGGGCCTGTGGCAGTAGTACAGGTCCAGGTATTCTGTCTGCATGCGGCGTAGCGCGGCATGGCAGGCTTCCATTATGTGTTTGCGGCTCAGCCCGTTCTGGTTGGGTTTGTTGTCCTTGCCATGCAGGCCGAAAAATACTTTGCTGGAGATACAGTACGAGGTGCGGTCCCAATTTTTGGCAGCAAGCACGCGTCCCATCATTTCTTCACTGCGTCCTCCTTCGTATGCTTCAGCATTGTCGAAGAAGTTGATTCCGTTGTCGTAGGCAAGCCCCATCAGTCTGTCTGACGCCTTGTCATCGACTTGGCGCGAAAAAGTGACCCACGATCCGTAAGAAAGCACGCTGAGCTTCAGCCCGGTATTGCCCATTTTCCTGTATTCCATCATCCTGTTCTGTTTTTGGCAAAATTACTGATTATGTCAGCCGACCATATCGGAAAACGTTATTCCCGCATAGGCTGCTGTTAATGTGCCTCGAGCCAGTTGGTGCCGCTGCCTGTCTCCGCACTGGTTGGTACTCCGTGGGGCAGCGACATGGCGTGTTCCATTCCCTCCTTTATCAGTGCTTTCATTTCTTCCACCTCATTGTCCGGTACATCAAACACCAATTCGTCATGTACTTGTAGTATCATTTTAGACCTCAGGTGTGTTCTGCGCTTTATTTCCGCATGCACCGATATCATCGCCAGTTTTATCATGTCCGCTGCGGTTCCCTGTATCGGCATATTGATGGCGTTCCGCTCTGCAAAACCGCGCACGGTGAAGTTGGCGGAATAGATGTCTTTGAGCCAGCGTTTGCGTCCCATCAGCGTTTGCACATAACCATGTTCTTTGGCAAAGTTCACCGATCCGTCCATGTATTTTTTGATGGATGGGTACTGTATGAAATAGTTGTCGATTATGGTCTTCGCTTCGGTGCGGCTTACACCGATATTCTCTGCAAGTCCGAACGCCGACTGACCATAGATGATACCGAAATTCACGGCCTTGGCTGCACGGCGCATCTCCTTGGTCACTTCCGATTCCGCCACGCCATACACCTTGGCTGCGGTGGCCGTGTGTATGTCTTTATTCTCCTTGAAGGCAGCTATCATGTTTTCATCTCCGCTTATTGCCGCCACTATTCGCAGTTCTATCTGCGAATAGTCGGCAGAGACCAGTTTGTGCGAGCTGTCGCGTGGAATGAACGCCTTTCTTATCTCGCGGCCGCGGTCCGTGCGTATAGGTATGTTCTGCAGATTGGGGTTGTTGCTGCTCAGACGGCCTGTGACAGCCACTGCCTGATTGTAGCTCGTGTGCAGGCGACCCGTATGTGGGTTCAGCAGTCCGGGCAGTGAATCTACGTAGGTACTCTTCAGCTTTGTCAACTCGCGGTAGGCAAGTATGTCCTCTATCACTTGGTGTTTATGGCGCAGCTTCTGCAGTATCTCTTCACCGGTGGCGTATTGCCCTGTTTTAGTTTTCTTCTGACCCGCATCTATTTTCATCACCTCAAAAAGTACTTCGCCCAGTTGTTTGGGCGAGCCAATATTGAATTTAAGACCTGCATGATCGTAAATGCGTTCCTCGGCTGTGCGTATGTCCGTTTCCAGTTCCTTCGAGTATTGGTTCAGGAATGCTACGTCCAGGTTCACGCCCTCGGTCTCCATATCTACAAGCACTGGTACGAGCGGGTTCTCTACCTTTTCAAACACCTGCGTCACATCTTTCTCATTCAGCAACGGGTCAAACGCTTGTTTCAGTTGCAAAGTGATGTCTGCATCTTCTGCCGCATATTCTTTAACGGCATCAAGCGGTGCGTCGCGCATCGATAGCTGATTCTTTCCTTTCTTGCCTATCAATGTTTCTATGGACACGGGCTGGTAGTTCAGGTACTTGATACTCATCATGTCCATGCTGCGTTTGCCGTCTGGGTCTATCACATAGTTGGCAAGCATGGTGTCATACAGGTGGCCGTTCAGCGAGAAACCATAACGTTTCAGCATGATCATGTCATACTTAATGTTCTGTCCTATCCACAGAATACCGGGCGCTTCAAACACCTTTCTGAATCGTTCCAGCACACCAACGACGGCTTCCCTTTCTGTCGGTACCGATACGAAGTACCCTGTTCCCTTAGCAAAGCTGAAACTCATGCCCACCAGGTCGGCCAGATTGGCGTCAATATTGGTGGTCTCAGTGTCAAAGCAGATCTCTTTTTGTTGCAATAGCAATGCCGCTAATTCGTCCATTGCTACAGGCTCGGTTATTAGCTTGTAGTCATGAGGAGTGGTTTCTATTGTGGCATAGTTGCCCTCCGGTATTGTCTCTGCATCAGTTTCTGCATTCGTTTGATCAACTGTCGTTGCAGGGGCTGTTGGTTGCAGCGTAGCGCCCCGTTTCTGTGGCAGTGGGTTGCCAAATAGGTCGGTGGCTGCTGCCGGTGCAGCTGCGGCGGTATCGCCAAACACACGACGTGCCAGCTGCCTGAATTCCAGTTCGTTGAATACCTCCGTAAGTGCCTCTGTGTTCCTTTCTTTTATCCTGAAATCTTCTTCGTGGAAGGGGAGCGGCACATTCGTAATGATTGTAGCCAGCTTCTTCGACATCAGTGCGAGGTCTCTGCCGTTGCGCACTTTCTCGCCCATGGCACCCTTTATGTTGTCAGCGTTCGCAAGTATATTTTCAAGTGTGTCGTACTCTGCAAGTAGTTTTGCAGCGGTCTTTTCTCCCACACCCGGTATGCCCGGTATATTGTCTACGGCATCGCCCATTAGTCCCAGCATATCTATCACCTGGTCCACCCGCTTGATACCCCACTTGGCACACACTTCTTTTGGGCCAAGTATCTCCACATCGCCGCCGCCACTGGCCGGTTTGTAGATGAATACATTGTCGCGCACTACCTGTCCGTAGTCCTTATCGGGTGTCACCATGTAAACGGTATAGCCAAGGTCGGCAGCTTCCAGTGCCAGAGTGCCTACAATGTCATCTGCCTCATAGCCATCCAGTTCCAGTACCGGCAGATTGAAGCCACGAATAATGCGCTTAATATCCGGTACCGCAGCCAGCAGGTCCTCAGGCGTTTCCTGGCGGTTCGCCTTGTAGTCGGCAAAGTCAGTATGCCTTTCTGTGGGTGCCGAAGTGTCGAATACCACTGCCAGGTGGGTAGGTTTTTCTTTGTTGATCAGGTCCAACAGGGTAGAGGTGAAGCCAAACTGGGCATTGGTGTTTTTTCCCTTGGTTGTTACACGTGGATTGCGGATAAGGGCATAATACGCACGGAAGATAAGTGCGAACGCATCGAGCAGGAATAATTTCTTTTCTGGCATGCCGCTAAGGTAAGCCAAAACTGGTGCACGTGGGTTTGGTGGCGCTCCCTCTTTGTTCCGTGCTACTACACCGCATTACTGAACATCTTTTTCCCTGCATCAGCCTTGCTGCGGGCAATATACAGGTCAAATGCGCTGCAGATGTTGCGGATGAATGGCTTTCCGACAGGAGTCACCTGAACGTCATTACCTGTTACAACCACCAGTCCGTCAGCTTGCAGTGCCCTAAGCGACGGCAACACATATTCCGTCATGTTGCTGTCGTTCAGGTCAGTAATGATGGTATGGCCCGTGCAGATCAGGTCCAGTATGTGTCGGCCATGTTTTCGGTCTTCGGCGCTGGTGAAGAGGCCTTTTTGCACAGGTATTTTGTCTTGGTTTATTAGTTCGTAGTAGTTGTGCAGGGTTTTCTCATTCTGCGCAAAGCCACCCGGGGTGGTGCTGATAGACGATACACCTAGGCCTATCAGTATCTCGGTCTGTTGCGTGGTATAACCCATAAAGTTGCGGTGCAGCCTGCCCTCTTGCAGTGCCACAAACAGGTCGTCGGTCTCCAACGCAAAGTGGTCCATGCCTATATCTCTATATCCGTTGGCGGTGAGCAGTTGTTTGCCTCTCAGGTACAGTGCCAGCTTCTCGGCGGCGCCGGGCAGGTCGTTCTCGTCAAACAGGCGCTGTCCGCGACTGGTCCAGGGCACATGCGCATAGCTATAGAATGCTATCCGGTCCGGGCGCAATGATATTACCTCGTTGATGGTACGTGTTATGCTGTCAAGTGTTTGCCGTGGCAGACCGTATATCAGGTCAAAGTTCACCGATGTGTACCCTAAAGCACGGGCATTTTCGGTAGCGCGCTTCACATGCTCAATTGGTTGTATCCTGTTGATGATGCGCTGCACCTCAGGGTCATTGTCCTGCACTCCATAGCTCAGCCTTCGGAAACCGAGATCAAAAAGCGCCTGCAGGTGTTCGCTCGTAGTGTTGTTGGGGTGCCCCTCAAAGCTGAATTCATGCTGCTCGTGTATGATGGCGCTGTTCAGTATCGGTTCCAGCAACTTGCGTAGGTTGGCAGGTGAGAAGAAGGTGGGTGTTCCGCCGCCCAGATGCAGCTCTCGCAGCACCGGCAGGCCATCCATCAGTTCCACATACATCTGCCATTCTCTGTGTATGGCATCTATATAAGCATCTTCTACGCTATGATTGGTGGTGATCTTTTTGTTGCAGCCGCAATAGGTGCACAACGATTCGCAGAACGGCAGGTGCAGGTACAGACTGATGCCACCCTTACGGTTATGTGCGCTGAAGTCGGCGGCAAATACATTTTGCCACTGCGCCGTATCCAACCCCTCCTTCCAGCCGGGCACGGTAGGGTAGCTGGTATATCTTGGTACAGGTATATTGTATTTTTCTATTAACTGATCTTCGGTCACGGTATCGCTTTTCAGCAAAATTAGCCCCACGATGCGGGGGCATCCATGATTGTTGTCATAATATAGCCGATTACAGTCATGTTTTAGTAATAATTATCGTCAGTTTTGTCCCCTTCGGGGTATGCTGAGAACCCCATATCGGCAACCCGAGTTATACACATCTGTGCATTACTTCTTCGTGTTACCTTTCAAAGGTGTGGTACTTTCGGTTGACAAAATTGCATAGCCGTATGGATATAGAACAACTGATGCCCCATGTAGAGGCCCTTATATTTGCGAGCGAGCGTCCGCTCACGCAGATCGAGATGACCGAAGTGTTGGGCCAGGCGCTCGATACGCTGATTGAGGCAGAGCGTATAGCTACCTGTCTCGAGGCTATCCGCGAGAAATATGACGCGGATTATTATCCCTTCCAGCTTCGCGAAATGGGTGGCGGATACCAGTTCCTTACCAAGAAAGCATTCCACAAGACTGTATTGCAGCTCAATGGCGAAAAGCACATCAAGAAGTTGTCTACAGCAGCCATGGAAACGCTTTCCATCATTGCATACAAGCAACCGATAACAAAAAGTGAAATTGAATATATCCGTGGGGTAAGCGCAGACTACAGCATCCAGAAATTGCTGGAAAAAGAACTGATCGTCATAGCAGGCCGCAATGAAGAAATGGTAGGTAAGCCACTGATCTATACTACCTCCAAGAACTTCATGGACTACCTCGGCATCAATTCACCCGCACAGCTACCACAACTGAAAGACATCACCGACATGCAGATCGTGATGCCTACCAGCGGTCAGGACGCAGTTCCGGCCGACGCGCAGGGACTGGTTCTGGAGCCAACCGAACTGAGGCAGGCGTCTTAATTGCAGCATCAGTAGCTCAATAACGAGAATTAGTAAGTATCAATACAGAATTACAAATTCACAACCCGCCGCTCCTTACCAGGGCGGCTTTTTTTACCCCACCCTTCAAACCCTGAATGATCAACACTACTCAAAATATGTACATTTGTAAAACAAATGATTTTATGGCAATAAGTCGGTTCACAATTTTTCTTGCCCTAACGGGTATTTTTTTTCAGCCTGTAGTAAATGCCCAGCGTAAGTCGGACGAACAACTCATTCAGCAGCTTAAGAGTGATATAGGATATTTGGCTTCAGATGCGCTCGAAGGCAGGCGCACGGGCACCCCGGGTGAACTGAAAGCGGCAGAGTATATAGAAAAACGTTACCAGCAAATGCGGGTGGCACCTTATAAAAATTCCTACTTCCACCCTTTTCGTTTCACTTACGGCAAGGAGGTCGCTCTAACCACCCGCATAGTGATCAATGGAGTGGATGTAAAAAGTAATGACAATTGTTTCCCGTTCCCGTTCAGTGCCAATAAAAAGGCTTCAGGAGACATTCTGCCCGATGTGATGGAGCAGGGAAGTGCGTGGATGATGCCCCTCTACGCCAGCCAGGAGGAGGCCGAGAATCCTCATTTCGATGCGGAGAAAGCTGCATTCGACAAGTGCCGCGAGGCCGCCAAACAGGGTGCTTCAGCCGTTATCTTGTTCGATGGATATGGTAGCAAATATGCACCTACGTTCAACAGCCAGTCTATCTACGAGACAGTGGCCGTGCCTGTAGTTTTTATGGGAAACAAGGTGTGGAAAAAACTTGTTGTAGACCGCCAGGCTAACAAGGGTGCTGTAACCGTGTCGCTGGACATAGACGTCACAAAGACCGAACGTAGCGGCAACAACCTTGCAGCCTATATCGACAACAATGCTACCTATACGGTGGTATTGGGAGCCCATTACGACCACCTCGGCTATGGCGAGGACCATAACAGCCTGCATGCAAATGCCGGCAAAGATCACCTGGTGCACCACGGCGCCGACGACAACGCCAGCGGCACCGCGGCCCTCCTGGAGATGGCTGGCCGCATCAAAGCCAACAAGAAGTTGCGCCACTATAATTATCTGTTTGTCAATTTCTCCGGCGAAGAGCTGGGTCTGTTCGGCTCAAAGGCATTTGTGAAACAAGAAGGGCTCGACAGTAACAAGATCGCCTACATGCTCAACATGGACATGGTGGGCCGCCTCAACGACAGCACGCATGCGCTCACTGTGGGCGGCATAGGTACATCACCCGCCTGGGCAGATGTCGTGGCTATGGCCGGCTCCGACTTTAAAGTGGTCATAGACAGTGCCGGTGTCGGCCCCTCAGATCATACCAGCTTTTACAATGCGGGTATCCCGGTACTGTTCTTCTTCACCGGTACGCACAAAGACTACCACAAGCCATCAGACCTGCCCGGTGCAGTCAATTATCAGGGTGAGGTGGATGTGCTGAAATATGTGACCCGTGTGGTGGAGAAAATGGATAAAGAACAGAAGCCCCGCTACCTGGTGACAAAGCAGGCAAGCGTAGGGAAATCCCGGTTCAAGGTCTCTATGGGCATCATGCCCGACTATACCTTTGATGGTGGCGGCGTGAAAGTGGACGGTGTTACCGATAATAAGCCTGCAGCACGTGCCGGTGTCAAAGTAGGTGACATTGTTATTCAGCTGGGCGACAACAAGATCACCGGTATGCAAAGCTATATGGAGGCATTGGGCAAGTTTGGCGCAGGCGACAAAACTCAGGTAACAGTGAAGCGTGACGGAAAAGAGGTGGTGTTGCCGTTGGAGTTCGTAAAGTGATCCTGTCTGTATGATATTTATAATGAAGGCGGCCATTCGGTCGCCTTTCTTCTTTTGCCACTAACAGACACAAAAAAATAAACCACCCGCAGAGCGAGTGGTTTTATTTTCTTTTGCTTTAAGAACTAATTACTTAGTTGCAGGAGCAGCAGCTTCAGCAGCTGGTGCAGCAGCAGCAGCAGAGTCAGCAGGAGCAGCAGCTGGTGCAGCTTCAGGAGCTGGTGCAGCTTCAGCAGCAGGAGCTTCAGTTGTTGCAGGCGCTTCAGTTGCAGCTTCGTTGCTAGAGCTACCACATGATGCAACGAACAGACCCATTGTAAGAGCGAATACGCTCAGCTTTACTAATTTCATAACTTTTGTTTTTTAGATGGTTATGCATGTTTATACCGAACTTGAAAAAAGGTAACCCCCGTTTTTCTGATATTTTTAAAAATATCTTTAATGTTATTGTAAATCAGCTATTTGTGTTGAAAAATAATTTTAGAAAAATCGGTCACCTACTGTCGTTCCGTCCTTCACACACCCATCCGGGGGCCGGGCCGGTATCCTTTTAGGCCCTTTTAGGTCATTGTCACGATCCATAACTTACTTTTGCAGCATGAATCTTAATGCTCCTGCTCAGATAGCCAATTATATAGGTGGTGCGCTCGTTGCTCCCGTTGGTGGCAGATATATACCAAATATTAATCCCGCCACCGGGGAAACCTATAGTCAGACCCCGGACAGCGATGTACAGGATGTAGAGGCAGCGGTAGTTGCAGCCAGGGCTGCATTCCCGGCCTGGAGTGTCACTCCGGCCGAGGAACGTTTCAGAATATTGAACCGTATCGCGGAACTGATCGATGCGAACCTGGACGCATTGGCACTTGCCGAGACCAATGACAATGGCAAGCCGCTCTGGCTCAGCAAAAAGGTAGATATTCCACGTGCATCCAGCAATTTCAGGTTTTTCGCCACCGGCATCATGCATTTCAGCACCGATAGCCATAATATGGAAGACAAGGCTATCAATTATACCCTGCGTCAGCCGGTGGGTATAGTGGGTTGCATCTCCCCATGGAACCTGCCGCTATATCTGTTTACCTGGAAGATTGCCCCGGCCCTCGCCGCAGGTAACTGTGTCGTGGCAAAACCAAGCGAGGTCACGCCAATGACAGGCTACCTCCTCAGCATCATATGTCAGGAGGCCGGCCTGCCCGCAGGTGTGCTCAACATTTTGCATGGCACCGGCCCCGGTTGCGGATCGGCCATAGTGGCCCATCCGGCCATAAAGGCCATCTCATTTACCGGTAGTACCCGTGCCGGTCGCGATATCGCCGCGACTGCAGCGCCCATGTTCAAGAAAATATCGCTGGAGCTGGGCGGCAAAAATCCAAATATCATTTTCGCCGACTGTGATTGGGACAAGATGATGCGCACTACCATACAGTCATCTTTCAGCAATCAGGGACAGATCTGTCTTTGCGGAAGCCGCATTCTGGTTGAAGAGAGTATTTATGAAAAATTCAAGGAAGAGTTCATCGCCCGCGTAAAGAAACTGACCGTTGGCGACCCGCTTGATGAAAACAGCAAACAAGGCGCCGTAGTAAGCAATATGCACTTCGACAAGGTTCGGGGCTGCATCGATCTCGCTCTACAGGAAGGTGGTAAGATACTTACGGGCGGAAACGTAGTGAAATTACCCGGCCGTTGTGAAAATGGTTTGTTCATAGAGCCTACTGTCATAGAAGGGCTTGGTGCCAACTGCCGCACCAATATGGAAGAGATCTTTGGACCGGTGGTCACTTTACAGTCTTTTAAGACCGAGGATGAGGCTTTGCAGCTCGCCAACACCAGCGATTACGGCCTGTCGGCAACCATCTGGACACAAGACATCAGCCGTGCAAATAGGGTAGCGGCCAAGGTGGGCAGTGGTATCATATGGGTGAATTGCTGGCTGCTGCGCGACCTGCGCACTCCTTTCGGCGGATTCAAGAACAGCGGCGTGGGCCGCGAGGGTGGCTGGGAGGCCCTGCGTTTCTTCACAGAACCCAAGAACGTATGTATCGAATTATAAAAACAAACGGTCGCTTTTCAAGCGACCGTTTGTTTTACGGGTATTGCAACCAATTTAGTAACACAGGGTAAACAGGTGAATATCCATTGATCATTTCATTGCACAAAGAGATGGGTTTACAGGTCAGTTAATCTTCACACGCCCTATTAGACGGCAAACACCCTGCAAACCGTTGGGTATTTACTACGCAAACACCCGAATAAGGACGTTTTTATAGCCGCATGCCCTGTACGTAGTGGAATCCATGATAGGGGTTGACGTACAGTCTCAATGTGTCAGGGCCGCTTGGTACCTCCATTTCCGGAGCCATGCCCGATAAAGACGGTGCAGCCAACCCATTGCCCATTTTCGTTGCACCGGTTATCGCCCTTGCCTCGTCCCACAATCCCCTTTCTATAAAACTGTTCAGCAAATGGCCGCCCCCTTCCACTATTAATGAGACAAGATGCGCATCGTACAGCCGGTCCATCAGTTCTTGTAGCTTATCGCCCGACGATAGTTTTATGTAGTGAATATTACCTTCCACCGTCTCTGCACTATCATTCAATATCCAGGTTGCCGCAGCATCATCAAACAAGTGGTGCGTTTTGGGTAGTTGTAGTTTTCTGTCAAAAGCTATACGCAACGGGTGTCGCCCTTCTGCCATGCGTGGGGTCAGGCGAGGGTTGTCGTTCAGTGCGGTGGTATAGCCCACTATTATCGCCGACTCCTCTGTTCTCCATGTATGCGACAGCTTCAGGCTTTCGTTCGAGCTGATGGCCACCGGTTGCCTGTCGGTAGTGCCTATGTATCCGTCTTCCGATTCAGCCCATTTCAATATTACATAGGGGCGCTTGCGGGTATGAAATCCGAAGAATCGCCGGTTCAGCCACCAGCCCTCCGCTTCCAGCACATGCGATGTCACTTCAATACCTGCTTCTTTCAGTAGTGCTATCCCCTTGCCATTCACCCGGGCAAACGGATCGGGGTTCGCCAATACCACCCGCTTCACTTTTTCATGCACCAGCAGGTTGGCACAAGGTGGCGTCAGACCGAAGTGGGCACATGGCTCCAGGCTCACATACATGGTGCTGTCCGGAATAAGCGAACGGTCTTCTGGTTTCACCGAGGCGATACAGTTTACCTCGGCATGGGGTCCTCCATAATAATGATGGAAACCTTCACCTATCACGCGGTCATCGTGCACCAGCACGGCCCCCACCATGGGGTTGGGACTGGTATGACCCTTTGCCTGCTCTGCCAGTTGCAGGCATCTTTTCATGTATTTTTCATCGTCTTCCCGCCACATAAAGATGATATTGTGCGAATGTAAGCACAAGGTAAGCAACCGATGTGGTATATATTATGTTAGTGATCAGGCATATTCGATGCCATTCAAAAGATGCAAACGCGGCGATTTTGATTATTTTTACGCCTTGGTAATATAATAACGTCCAGAATTTATAAACTTTTATTATATTGCAATTCGTTTATACTTATGAATAAAAACTGTGCTATGAAGAACGTGCTACTTGGCTTCCTGCTGCTTATTGTCTCTATTGCCAAAGCTACCCCCACACCCCCACTTACCCCGGTCACCGGTACCTATTCCGTATGTACGGGTAGCACTACCCCCCTGGGGCATGCTACACCCGGCGGAACATGGAGCACCAGTGATGCTTCGGTCGCAACTGTTGACCTTTCGACAGGAGTCGTTACTGGAGTGGCAGCAGGCACTGCGGAGATTTCTTACATATTAGGACTTGATTTTGCTACGGCAATCGTTACAGTTCATACGACCCCTGCGGCAATCACCGGTACTGCAACCGTTTGCGAAGGTGCAACAACAACGCTTGCAAGCACAACCCCGGGTGGTTCATGGACGTCGGGTATTCCTACGGTTGCATCGGTCGATGCCGTAACCGGTGTTGTAACCGGTGTTAGCGCCGGCGTGGTTGTGATCTCGTATACATTGGGTAGCTGTTCAGTTACATCACTTGTTACAGTAAATGCACTTCCTTTTGCAGGCGGCATTTTGGGAGCAAGTACTATTTGTCTTGGCGACACTACCGTGCTGTCTAATGGCACAGCCGGCGGCACATGGGCCTCTTCAGACCCATCTGTGGCCACCATCAATTCGTTGGGTACAGTTACGTCGGTTGCTGCAGGCACAACGCTTATTTCATACACAGTTACCAATACTTGTGGTTCGGCAACGACAACACTCGTATTTACCGTTAACACACTTCCTTCTGCCGGTACCATCACGGGCAACACACCTTTATGTGCGGGCAGCACCCGGGCATTGGGCAATGCCGTTACAGGCGGTGTATGGGCATCCGCAAACCCCTCAGTAGCTACCATTGGCACATCAGGCATTGTAACAGGTGTATCCATGGGGGTCGATACCATTTCTTATACTACTACCAATGCCTGCGGCAGCACAACTATTACAGATGTTGTTACAGTCGATCCGCTCCCTGCAGCTATCGTGGGTGCTTCTACCGTATGTAACGGCATGGATATTACAATGACCAATGATAGCACAGGTGGTACCTGGAGCGGTACGTCGGGCGTTTCCGTGGGCGCTGCAACCGGTATCGTAACCGCTGTTGCATCAGGCACTGCAACTATTTCTTACACAATGCCTACCGGTTGCCGCGTTACAAAGGCGGTTACCGTTGCAACAAGTCCGAAGGTTATTACAGGAACAAAAAATGTTTGTCAGGGCGCAACTGCTACCCTCACCGATACCACCACCGGTGGTACATGGAGCACTGCCGATGCCAACATTTCGGTTGGCAGCACGTCGGGTGTTGTGTCAGGTATCACTCCGGGCACTGCTACAGTAAGCTATACCATCTCCAATGGTTGCTTCCGCACTGCTATAATTACCGTGAACATTGCGCCCGGCCCTATAACCGGCGACTCGACTGTGTGCCGTCTGCTTACTACTACATGGACAAACTCGGTTCCGGGCGGCACATGGAGCAGCAGCAGCACAGTAGTGGCACGCGTAGGCTCCACAACAGGCGTGGTAACAGGTATGACCGTAGGTACTGCACTTATCACCTACCGCATGCCGGGTGCATGTATTGTGTTCGATACCATAAGGGTGCTTACCGCACCGCAATCAATTACCGGCACGCTTACAATGTGTGAAGGCGCTACAACAACGCTAAGCAGTACCACATATGGTGGTGTATGGATCAGCGGCAACACTGCGGTTGCTGCAGTTGTCTCTCCATCGGGTGTTGTTGGTGGTGTGTCTGCAGGAACTTCCACGATCTCTTATGCCTTGGGCAACGGTTGTTTCAAATCCACAGTTGTTACAGTTAATCCGTTGCCGGTTGCAATTTCAGGCGTTAGTCAGGTATGTGCAGGCAGCAATATCACGCTCAGCACACCTACAACCGGTGGGCTTTGGTCAGCATCTTCGGCAAACGCTACTGTTGGTTCCACCAGTGGTATTGTCACGGGTGTATCTGCCGGCGTGGTCAATATTACATACCGCATAGCCGCTACAGGATGCCGTCGCATAATGATTGTGACCGTTAATCCTGTTCCATCTCCTATCACAGGCACGGCAACGGCTTGTGTAGCAGGTTCTACTTTGTTTGCAAGCACACCACTCACAGGTAGCTGGACCAGTTCTGACACCACTATCGCTACCGTAGGCAGCGCAGCGGGTCTCGTCGCTGGTGTCGCTCCTGGTTCAGCGCGCATAACTTATACATTGCCGGTTACAGGCTGTTACAGAACAGCGCCTGTTTCAGTAAATCCGCTACCGGCGGCCATAACAGGTCCCGACAGTGTTTGTGTCGGAGTTTCCATTACACTGGCCACTACCACGAGTGGTGGTAGCTGGACAAGCAGCAATGCCACGGTAGCTACCGTTGGTTCCGCGGGTACTGTTACAGGAGTCGGTTCGGGCACTTCGGCTATCAGCTACACATTACCGCTTACGGGTTGTGCAAGGGTTTCTGTAGTTACAGTGAATACGCTTCCTTATCCGGGCCTGCTGTCAGCACCATACAATGTTTGTCAGTCAGGTACTATGACGGTGATAGCTACAGTATCCGGCGGTACCTGGTCTGCGAGCACCGGCAATATTTCAGTGTCAGCAACAGGCGTGGTTTCCGGCATCACACCGGGCATGGACACTATCAATTACAACGTTACAGGTGTGTGCGGCGTTAGCACCGTGCGCCAGCATGTTACTGTCGATCCATTACCAGATCCCGGTACCATCACCGGCGGCCTCGGTATGTGCATTGGTGGGTCAACGTTCCTTGGTAAAACTATTACCGGTGGCACATGGAGTACTACCGGCACTTCGGTGGCTACTGTAGCAGCAACCGGAGAGGTTTCGGGTGTTGCTCCGGGAACCGCTATGATCTCTTACACCCGCACCAACTTGTGTGGTTCATCCAGCGCAACAGTTGTCGTTACAGTGCATCCGCTTGCCAATGCAGGTTCAGTTTCAGGTATCGATAGCATATGTATGGGTGACACTACAGTAATGGTAAACTCAGTTGGTGGAGGTGTTTGGATAAGTAATGCCGATTGGATCGCAAAGGTTTTCAATGCGTCAGGTATTGTCGAAGGCCTGTTCCCCGGTACTGCCGATATTATGTATGTTGTATCCAATTCATGCAGCTCTGATACAGCAAGACATACTATCGTTGTGAAGACTCAGTTGGAATGTGAGACCTCTGTAGCAGGCGTGGAGCTTGCAACACCTGCATTCCGTTTGTTCCCCAATCCGGCTACAACTTTTGTAAATATTGAAACAGGTTCAAAAGGTACGCTCGCAATTTATGCGCTCGACGGCCGAATGGTCAAGACCGTTAAGATCGATGGCCGTTCCGCAGTGATCAGTCTGTCTGATAGCCTGTCTGCCGGTGTATATATGTGTCGCTTCACCGGTGCCGATGGTAGTACTCACTCGGTGCGCCTGGTGTTGGAACCATAGTGTTTAATTCGTTTCTAAAAAAGATATCCCCAGCCTCTGCACTTGTTGCAGAGGCTGTTTTGTTTCCGGGACATTTGTTTTCGGAATAAGGTTACTTTTGTTTCCATGAGGATTAATGCCGGCAGTTCACTGTTGTTGGTACTGCTTTTTATGATTTTACCGGTTGTTGGTCGTGCGCAGTCTTCCGCGCATCGTGGCCGGCAAAGTGACTTAGCGCTGAAGAATATCTGGGTAGATAGTGTGTATGCACAGCTCAATATGGAAGAACGCATCGGTCAGATGATGATGGTCTCGGCTTATTCAGGCGGCAAGAATTACAACGAAGAGCGTATCACCGATCTGCTGAACAAACATTTTATCGGGGGCCTCATCTTTATGCAGGGCGGCCCCGGCAGGCAGGCTATGCTCACCAACAAGTACCAACATATGGCGCAGGTGCCATTGCTTATTGCCATGGATGCAGAGTGGGGCGTTGGTATGCGCCTGGATAGTGTAAAACCCCTTCCCCGGCAAATGATGCTGGGTGCCACCCGCGATACCGGCCTGGTATATAAAACAAGTGCAGCCATTGCCGCGCAGTTCAGAAGGTTAGGCATGCACATGAATTTTGGTCCCGATGTTGATGTAAACAACAACCCTGCCAATCCTGTTATTAACTCCCGCTCCTATGGCGAGGACAAAGTTTGGGTAGCGCGCCTGGGTCGTGCTTATGTCCGCGGACTGCAGCAGAACGGAATCATGGCATGCGCCAAACACTTTCCGGGACATGGCAATACCAGTGTCGATTCCCACAACGATCTTCCGGTCATTTCCCGCACCCTACCACAGCTCGATTCCGTAGAATTATATCCCTTCCGCCAGATGGTAGCCGAGAAGGTAAAGGCAGTAATGGTGGCTCACTTGGAGGTACCCGCGCTCGACACAGAAAAGCACGTGCCCACAAGTCTTTCGTACAATGCGATCACAGGGTTGCTTCGGGAGAAGCTTCGGTTTACCGGACTCGTCATCACCGATGGCCTCAACATGCAGGGCCTCACAAAGTACTTCGATCCCGGCGAGTCCGAATTACGCGCATTCATGGCCGGCAACGACATTATGTTGATGCCGCAGGACGTGCCAGCATCAATCGCAAAGATCAAGGCGGCTATTGAGGCCGGTACTGTGCCGGAGACAAAGTTGGAGATAGCCGTAAAGAAGATATTGGCTGCCAAATATGATGCCGGCCTTACAGAGGTGAAAGACATAGATCCGGAGAATATCGTGCGCGATCTGAATCGTGATGTTGACAGTATGCGTAGCCGTGTGGCACGCGCCGCTATTACAATGGTCAAAGACGACAACCAGATCTTGAAGAAGATCAACGAGAATATGCGTATCGGCTACATTGGTATCAATGCGTCTGAGACTACGCCGCTATACGAGATACTTCAGGACAAGTTCGACAATGTAAAGGCCGGTTGGTTGCCCAAGGGTACACGGGTAGATAGCGTGCAGCGTTTGTTGGAGAGTCTCTCCCGCTACAGCACAGCCATTGTTGCGATTCACAACATGAACTTCACTCCTGGTGGCAACTATGGCCTGAGCGACGAAGCAATTGCCTTTCTGCAGCAGGCAGGCTGCATGCGTAACGTGATGATCGTAGTGATGGGCAATGCCTATGCGACTCAATACTTCTGCGGCGCAGGGTCTGTAATGGTGGCTTACGAAGATGATACGCTTACCGAAAAGGCTGTGGCCAACATCCTGCTGAAGAAGGCGAAGCCAAAAGGTAAAATGCCTGTAACTGCATGTGCTGATGGGCAAAGTGTATGCCCGTCTCCCTTCAAGTTGCGTACGGTGCTAAAGGAACCGTCATCTACTTTACAGCCTGTGTTGCCTGCCTTTGCCGGTGTAGTGGAGCCCGATGCCCTTTCGCGGCTGGACATGTTCATGGCCCGTTGTGTGGCCGATGGGGTATTCCCCGGATGCAGGGTCTTGGCGGCGCGCAACGGCAATGTCTTTTATGATCGGGCATTTGGGTACCTCGACTACAACAAAGACAAAAAGGTTGATACCAATACCATCTACGACGTGGCATCATGTACCAAGGTGCTGGCTACCAACATATCGGTGATGCGCCTCTACGAGCAAGGCAAACTCAGCCTGGACAAGACCATTGGCGACTACCTGCCACAAGCACGTGGTACCAATAAAGCAGATCTCAAGATTCGCGACCTGCTGCTGCATCAGGCTGGCCTCAAGGGCTGGATACCCTTCTTCAAAGACGTGGTCGACAGGTCAGGTAAGATACGCCCCGAGCTGGTGAGCAGCGTATCCAAGCCCGGCTATACAACTCAGCTCGGTGCCAATGTCTTCATGCGCAATGACTACATCGATACGATGTGGGCCGCAATCTACGACAGCAAACTCGACAATGCCGGTAGGATGGTCTACAGCGATCTCGACTTCTTCTTTATGGCGGCCATCATAAAAGAGATCACCGGTAAAACTGTAGACAAGTACGCTGAAGATGAGTTCTACAAGCCACTCGGTTTGAAGCGCACACTCTACAACCCGCTCACCAGGTTTGATGCAAAGGAGATAGCTCCAACCGAAATAGAGACAGGCTTCAGGCAAAGCACCGTTCGTGGTTATGTGCACGACCCGGGGGCTGCTATGCTGGGCGGCGTGGGCGGTCATGCCGGACTGTTCTCAACTGCTAAAGACGTTGCGGTGATCTTCCAGATGCTCCTGAACAAAGGCACCTACGGAGGCAAACGTTATTTCAAACCGGAGACGGTAGATCTGTTCACTGCCTATGGCAGTAAGATCAGTCACCGCGGACTTGGTTTTGACAAAGCGCTTCCTAAAGAAGACGATGGCGGTGGTGCGGGCGACAGGTGGAGTGCGCTCACATTCGGCCATCAGGGTTTCACGGGCACTTGTGTGTGGGCCGATCCTGCGAGCGGAGTGGTATTCGTGTTCCTCTCAAACAGGGTTTACCCATCCGGCAGCAATACCAAAATAAACAAGCTGAGTGTGCGCACTGTAGCTCAGGACTATATCTACGAATCATTGGGCATACCCGTCAATACTCAGCGTGGCGAAGTGTACAAAGTACAGGTGGGTGACAAGTAATGATGGCGATTTAAGAATGTAGCGGGGCTGTGTACAAAACAGCCCCGCTTTTGGTTATGCTTACTGAGATCAGCGCTTCATCACTGTCTCTATCTCATCTGTTGTTATCGGTATGCCTTTGAAGAGATCTACATTTCCGGTCTTGGTGATCCAGATATTGTTCTCAATGCGGATACCCATTTGTTCTTCTTCCACATAGATGCCGGGTTCTATTGTGAATAGCATGCCTTCTTTCACTGCGTCGGTATAAGATCCCACATCGTGCACCACAAGGCCCAGATGGTGAGAGACACCATGGTAGAAGTACTTGCGGTAAGCGGGGTTCGCCGGGTCCTGGTTCTTGATATCCGATTTGGAGATCAGACCTATCTTCAGCAGTTGTTTTTCCATCTCAGCGTTGATACTCTTCACATAATCCTGGAAGAGGATGCCCGGCTTCAGTATGCTCTTGCCATGGTTGTGCACCGCCAGACAAGCGTTGTACACTTCCTTCTGACGCTTGGTGAACTTGCCATTCACGGGAATGGTGCGCGTAAGGTCGGCATTGTAGTTGCCATACTCTGCACCAAAGTCCATCAGCAACAACTCGCCATCTTTACATACCTGGTTGTTCTCTTCGTAATGCAGTGTGCGCGCCCTGTCGCCCGATGCGATGATGCAGCCATAGGCATGACCAGTGGCCCTGTTGCGCAGGAACTCGTGCGTGATCTCTGCTTCTATCTCATACTCCATTACGCCCGGTTGCACAAACTTCAGCACCCTGTCAAGCGCCTTACCGGTAATAGCGATAGCCTGTTTCGTTACCTCTATTTCCTCTTTCGTTTTGATGGCGCGCAGCTCCTTCATGATCTTGGCGGCACGCTCGTAGTTGTGCAACGGATATTTCTTCATCAGCTCCTGCACAAACAGCAGGTCGGTGCGTGGCAGTTCCACGTCCAGCCTGTTGTGTTCATTGCTGTTCAGGTACACATAATCGGCCGAGTTCATCATCACCTGTATCATGGCATCAAAGCCGTCCAGCCACTGCACATTGGCAATGCCAGATATGGCAGTTGCTTCTTCTTTGCGCAGTTTGTGGCCTACCCATTTTTCCAGCAGTTCGTTGGGGCGCAGCAGCACCAGCACTTCCCTCATGCTCTTATCCGGATTGTCAGGGTACAGTACAACAATGGTTTTCTCCTGCACCACGCCCGATAGCCACATCACATCTGCATCGGGTTTGTAACCATGCGTGCCGTCACCACTCTTCGGAAAGGTGGGGCTGGCCGGGAAGATGGCAACTGAGTTCGGTTTCATCTTCTTGATGAACCGCTGCCTGTTCTGTTCATACAACTTCGAAGGAATCGGTAGATATTTCATGATCCTGATTTGATATTTAATACTGTGAAGGTAGCAATGAAAGCGCACTACTAAAAGTTAAGAGCATGCTTTTATGGCCTGCATCACCCGTTTTTCACCCATTTTTAATGCTTCGCATCATTGCCGTGAACATTTCTGTTATTTTTTAGACCTGCTGCTGCAGGGTATTCCCTTTTTCTGTTTTTTACACTATTTTTATGCCAAAATCAATCAACAATGGAATTTCCTGGCACATTACGTTACACGAAAGATCACGAGTGGATCAAAATTGAAGGCAATACCGCTACTGTAGGTATTACAGATTTCGCACAGAAGGAACTGGGCGACATCGTATTTGTAGACGTCAGCTCGGTTGGTAAGCCTTTCGGCGCCAACGATATTTTCGGTACCGTAGAGGCTGTTAAGACCGTTTCTGATCTGTACCTGCCGGTTGCAGGCACTATCACTGAAGTGAATGGTGACCTCGAGGCAAATCCGGAGAACGTGAACAAAGATCCATACGGTTCAGGCTGGATGGTGAAAATGACCGTTGACAATCCTGCTGATGTGGACGCGCTGCTTGATGCTGCTGCTTACCGCCAGCTGATAGGTGAATAATGAAAACCATTTTCCTGCCCGGTTCGGGCTATAAGAAACAGTCAAGGTTCATAGCTACGCTATGGACCTTGCTCATTTTTACGGGTTGCCTTTACCCCGGGCGCGAGCTGCCTCATGTGGATGTGCCGCTGATAGATAAGTGGACTCATTTCGTGATGTTCGGGTTGTTTGGTTTTCTATGGTTGTGCGCCTACCCCGAGGGTGGTGTGCGCAATATGATCAAGTGGTTTGTGATTGCTGTTGTGGTGGGAGGCGTAACCGAGGGGCTGCAGGGTGCGCTCACCTTTCTGGGGCGCAGCATGGAACTGATGGACGTGGTGGCCGATGCTGTGGGCGCGATGCTTGGTGTTGGTCTGTTTGCCGCAGGGGCTGCATGGGCACGCCGGCGCACTACCTGATCACTATCTCTTCTACTACCCGCTCGTTGAAGTACTCGTTGATGCGGATAATGAGTTGTTCCTTGCCTAGTTGCAGTTC
This sequence comes from uncultured Flavipsychrobacter sp., assembly GCA_964652995.1. Lineage (GTDB taxonomy): Bacteria > Bacteroidota > Bacteroidia > Chitinophagales > Chitinophagaceae > Nemorincola. The sequence continues at coordinate 33,844 of CAZZCR010000016.1, forward strand.
CTGTTTCAGCGGGGCCACATCCGTATAGATGGTGAGTGTCTTGTTGTTCATGTTCACAGAGCGGGTGTACCGTGCTATCGTCTTTCCTGTAATCGCCTCCCATTCCTGGCTCATGCGCAGGGCTATGACCTTCGGCTTCCAGTTAGACCGCTCCATGAGCAGATTCAGCGCTTCTCCTATACTATACTGGCTCATTACTTCTTGATCTTAACTACTGAGATGGAATAGTCCGGTATGGGGATGAAGAGATTAGGGTTCTTGCCCAGTACCATCAGCTTGTCGGCAGAGAAAACTTGCTGGTGCTCTTCGGGAAAGTCGATGGAGGCGATCTTGTATCCGTATGGTTTCAGCATCCCGTCGAACTGGGTGGCGAAGTCGCTTTTGTCCATCACATACTTGGCCATCTTGGCATAGAAATGTACTTCTGATACCTCAGAGCCATCAAACAGAGTAGTGGTCTGCTTGAGATTGGTGGCCTTCTTTACATAGTCGTTCCAGTCGGTAGAGTTGGTATAGATGTCTATAAGCTTGTTGGCCAGATCGGCATAGGGCAGCAAATTGAAGGAGAAACTGGAAAGGTTCAGCTGGCGTTTCGCCATGGCAGCGTCCATCATTTTTTTGATGTGGGGCAGCTCTTCTGCAAACGACAGTTTCAGCGATTCCGGCTCGTCACCCAGCTCGTCGGCAACGGGCTGATAAACCGCCTGGTGGCGCATGCCGCTGCCCTGCACAAACGAGCGATACACGGTGAGTGTCTTAACGCCAGTGGGCAGTTTCTCTTTTACGGTCAGTGTGGTCTTGGTAGAATCTACAGAGACCTGCGCCTCGCAATTGAGCGAAACCAAAGTGAATAAAAGAACAAGTAAGTTTTTCATGTAATGCAAATATCGAAATTTACAGGGATAAAAGTGATAAAAAACGGCCGGTAGGTTCCGGCCGTTTTGGTTTGTTATCTGTGAAGATCTTAGATATCGATCTTGGCATATTTGGCGTGTGTCTCAATGAAGTGACGACGTGGTGGCACTTCATCGCCCATGAGCATAGAGAAGATCTCGTCGGCATAAGACATGCTTTCTATGGTCACCTGCTTCAGTGTGCGGGTGTCGGGGTTCATGGTAGTGTCCCACAGCTGTTCTGCGTTCATCTCTCCGAGACCCTTGTATCGCTGCACGTTAACCGAATCTTCCTTGCCGTTGGCCAGTTCTGCTATGGCGCGCTTGCGGTCCTCTTCTGTCCAGGCATATTTCTGGTCTTTGCCTTTCTTCACGAGGTAAAGCGGCGGCTGTGCCAGGTACACATAGCCCTGCAGCACCAGTTCTTTCATGTAGCGGAAGAAGAAGGTGAGAATGAGTGTGGCAATGTGCGAACCATCCACATCGGCATCGGTCATGATGATGATCTTGTGGTAGCGGAGCTTGGTGAGGTTCAGCGCCTTGGGGTCTTCGGTGGTGCCTATGGAAACGCCCAGCGCGGTGAACATATTCTTGATCTCTTCGTTCTCGTATATCTTGTATTCCTGAGCTTTTTCTACGTTCAGGATCTTACCCCTTAGCGGCAGGATGGCCTGGTAGCTACGGTCGCGGCCCTGCTTGGCAGTACCACCGGCCGAGTCTCCTTCCACAAGGTATAGCTCGCACTTCTCCGGGTCGCGTTCAGAGCAGTCGGCCAGTTTGCCGGGCATACCGCCGCCCGACAGTACGCTTTTACGCTGCACCATCTCGCGGGCCTTGCGGGCTGCCGCACGTGCCTGCGCTGCCAGTATCACTTTGTCAATGATGAGCTTGGCTTCCTTGGGGTGTTCTTCGAGGTAGGCTTCCAGCACGCGGCTCACGCATACGTCCACCACGCCCATCACTTCATTGTTGCCCAGCTTGGTCTTGGTCTGTCCCTCGAACTGTGGTTCGGGTACCTTCACCGAGATAACGGCACTAAGTCCCTCGCGGAAGTCGTCGCCGGTGATCTCCACCTTGGCTTTTTCAAACAGTTTGTTCTTATCTCCGTAAGACTTAAACACCCTGGTGATAGAGCGGCGGAAACCTGCCACGTGCGTACCACCTTCTATGGTGTTGATGTTGTTTACATAAGAGTAAATATGCTCGTTGTAAGAGGTGTTGTAGCTAAGTGCCACATCCACCGATACGTTTGAATCTTTATCGTGACTTTCAACGAAGATAGGCAGCGACAAAAGCGGGTCGCGCTTGCCCACGCGGTCCAGCATCTGTACAAACTCTATGATACCGCCCTCGCTATAGAAGGTCTCAGTCTGAGACTGACCGTCTTCGGTTTTCTCGCGGTCGTCGGTGAGGGTGATGCGGATGCCCTTGTTGAGGTAAGAAAGCTCGCGCAGGCGACCTGCAAGTATCTCGCGGTTGTAGACAGTGTCTTTGAAGATAGAGCCATCAGGCCAGAAGTGCTGCTGCGTGCCGCGCTTGTCTGATGTGCCTATCTCGCGGACAGGATACTGAGGGATACCCATGCGGTATTCCTGTTCGAAGATCTTGCCCTCGCGGTACACGGTAGTTTGCATGAGCGAGCTGAGCGCGTTCACACAGCTTACACCCACACCGTGCAGACCACCCGATACCTTGTAGCTGTCCTTATCGAACTTACCACCGGCGTGCAGCACGGTCATAACCACCTCCAGTGCCGAGCGCCCTTCCTTGGGGTGCATGCCCGTGGGGATACCACGGCCATCATCGAGCACAGAGATAGAGTTGTCGGTATGGATAGTGACGTTGATGTTCGTACAATGACCTGCAAGTGCTTCGTCGATAGAGTTATCCACCACCTCATATACCAGGTGGTGCAGACCCTTCACGCCTATGTCGCCTATGTACATGGCGGGGCGCTTACGAACGGCCTCCAGCCCTTCCAGTACCTGTATACTTCCGGCATCATACTCGGCGGGTACCCGCACTATTTCGTTTTCCTGTTCCATTAGTTTGTTTCAAAAAATTTATATCGGCCGTTGTGGGAAAATTTCCATCAGGAGGCGTTTGACGACCCGGTGTGGCAATACCCTTTGTAGCGGCTGATGTGTTGTGATTTGTTCGTTATAATTTATCGTTATTTGAGACGATGTGCGAACCTTACAAAGATAACCTGAATAGGCCGCTCTGACAACTTAATTAATAACATACGGTGGATAAAAATACCCATTGTGTTCTTGCGTTTTTCCGGCAACACATTACGAAAATGAACGGTGCCTGTATGCCGAAAAACTGCGCACCCGCACGGAGTTGCTTCTCAGTTGCGCAGGAAATTTCTTTTTTGCCCGATCTGCGCACATTTTTATTGACAATCAATGTTTTACGCAAATGTTGGGAAGCAAAGCGCGCACCTACTTCTCAAAAACTGCGCAAAAACTTCCCACTTTCTGCGCAAAAACTGCGCACCTGCTTCTCACTCCCGAAAATCCGTATTTATTTAAATTTTAATGCAATGCAGATTTTCTGATCTTACATCAAGTTACGAAAAGTGGGCGGAAGTAGGAAGTTGAAAGTTTTATGATAGTGCGAAAAGTGCAGTATGATAAAAAGTTTTTTGAGGCAAGTACAATGCGTCCTCGCCAACACGGTGAGCATTTGCACATCAGGAGAACTGCCACCGCTGCGACGTGGTCAGAGACACACGCCGAGGTCGATAGCCAACGGATTGTTTTTTGATTGTAACTGTTGAAGAGATACTTTTACAGTAATGAGGGTTTTTGTGTACATATTGATGCTCTTACATGGCTTTTCTTTCCTGTTACAGCCAATGGGCAGTCCTGCCTCCATGAATTTTAGGGAGATGTACCAACATTGCAGCGCAGAAGATCACGATATCACACCGTTGGATTTTGTGTTTGAACATTTGTTGAATTTTGAGTTTGTGATCAATTGTATCGAGGGTGAGAATGAAGAAGAGCATCAGCCATTTCAGACAGTAGAATCATCCGGTCAAGTTGCGATCACTATCCCGGCCGCTATGAGCATTAATTTCTCACAACGTATATTTTACTCTGACCGAATGATATACACTGTTCATGATATCAGCTTCCATTCTTCGAATTTTTATGCGGATATATTCCACCCGCCAGTGGTTTAACTAAGGCCACGCAATTGGAGTCAAAACGACAATATGTATCAATTGTGAGATTGTTGCATATTCACATTGACTCAAGTATTATTTACTCATCTAAAACAACTAAAGAAATAAATGAACAGATTTATTATTGGGATACTTATGCTCTTTATAAGCAGTGTAACCCAAGGCCAAGATGCCAACAACTTCGATTCCCTTTCTTTTATCAGGTCGAAACGTATGTCAGACCGCGATCTTGCAAAGAAAAAAGAAGGTACATTTTTTACAGCGATACCCGATATTTCATCTGATCCCGTAACTGGTTTCGGCTTTGGTGTAAGAAGCAACATATATTGGAACGGAAACAGGGATAATCCTTTGTTTCCGTATACTCCCTATCTCGCAAAGCTTAAAGCCAATGCAGCCTACTACACTTCAAATGCACGTGAGCTTGTATTGTCTTTCGACATGCCCTACTACAACGCAACTCGCTGGCGCTACAAGGTCGATTTTAAGGCACAACAGAACCCCGCTAATCTGTATTTCGGTTCTTCGGAAAGCACGCTTGAGGAGTTGCGGTTACCGTCTTCACCCACCGGTGGCGATACCTACGCAACATTTGAGGAATATGACAGAGCCCGGAAAACTATTCGTGCAGGGCAAGCCGGTGAAGCACCACAGGTGACTGATGCTCTTTCAAACAGGTTTATGGAGACTGAATTTATGTTGAACATAAAAGCCGACTATGCACTCGGGAAGGGTAAATGGAGGGTATTGGGTGGTTATGAAATTCAGAATCTGGGCTACAAAACATTTGAGGGCACGGACGCAGATGCGATAGAACCAACGACTGGCCAAAAAACAAAAGCACCTAATGGCACTTCGCTCCTTCGCAGGGATTTTCAGCAAGGATTAATTCAAGGGTTGAATGGAGGCTGGGTTTCATTGTTGCAGGGTGCTTTAATATATGATACGCGTGACTTTGAACCTGATCCGACAAAAGGATACTACGTAGAAATTGCCGATGAATTTTCTAATCCGGCTATAGGCTCAGAGTTTTCATTTAATAAACTCTTTATACAAGGGCGATTGTACAAGAAAATACCTGTTGGCAAAAGAACTGTATTTGCCGGACGTTTTGCAACAGGGAACATCTTTGGGGACAAGGCGCCTTTCTTCGAATTTCAAGACCAATGGAGCCCTGATGGCAGCATCAACTCACTGGGTGGCAAGCAATCATTGAGGGGGTTCCGAGCAAACAGGTTCCTTGCAAGGTCTATGTGGTTTGCCAATTTTGAGTTGAGGGCAAGGTTGGCGGAAGTCAGTTTTTTGAAACAACGGTTTTCATTCACTGTAGCTCCGTTTTTTGATGCAGGAACAGTAAGAGACAGGTGGCAAGATCTGAATTTTGAAAACGTAAGGTACGCTTATGGTACAGGGTTAAGAATTGGGTGGAATCAATCAACTATTATTTCACTGGATTATGGGTTATCGAAAGAAGATCATTTGTTGTTTTTTGGACTTGGGCAGGTTTTTTAAGAAAGTTGAGTAGAAATTGTGCTGATAGCGCCCTATCAAAAGGGATTTGCCGCGGCTACGACGCAGTCGGAGCCAAAAGCAAAGATGTGTTGATAAATTGATAAACTATGCTGAGCTGGGCTAAGGTGTGCCCCACTTCCAAAGTGCGCCACACCTTTACCCAGCATTTCCTTTATTTATGTGCCGAAATTGGAGAAGATTGTTGAAAAATATAATAGTTTTGGTGAAATTATCTTTGTTTCGAATACGATATTGTTCTTCAATATATATTAATTACTCTGAAAATGAAAAAACGATATTTAGTTTTAATTCTGTGTGTAGCCATAGTGGCGGTATTAAATTCCTGTAGTAAGAAAAAGGAAGAATCGCAGAAGGTGAGCCTTGAGAAGCTGGGGAACGGAGACCTGAAGCCGTCGGTTTATGGAATCAGGGGGTTCAATAGGAAGGGAGCGCCAATTGTTCATCATAGTCTGAACTACCTGTATGAGTGGGACGAAGCGGGCAAAGCCTTCAATAAATTGGGCGATGTTATTCCTAACCAGGCTCAGGCAGCAAATGGAAGAATTGTACAGGATGCATTGGGTAATTATTTCTATCACTCAGGCAATCAAGGGGATGTTTTCATGTTGAATAAGGTCACAAATAAGTGGGATACTGTTGCAATAGCACCCGGTTATAAGAACAAAATGATCGCTAACACAAACGGAGATATTCTCGTTTACATCGATAACACAACTATTGGTGGGGTGCAGAGTTTTTATAAGAAATCTGCTTCGGGTAACACATGGGCGAAGGTGCTGGATCTTCCGGCCACAAGCACCCAGCAAACGGCGCCTCAATTTTTGAATAATGATGGTCGGGCGTTTTTTCCTGTTTCAGCCAGTGCGAGTAGTGCCATCGACGGGTCGGGTGTCTATAATGACGTTGTGTTAAACACCAATACCGGGGTATTTGAGGTGTTTTATGATAAGGCTGACCCGGAAAACCTCGGGGTACTTGCAGCGTATAATTATGAGGGATTCAACAGCGATCACACAACGCCCAATGGCGACTTCTATACACTGGTGCCGGCATCAACCGGAGCAAAGACCTCTTTGTATAAGATCAGTTCAAAAACACTGCCGGCGAAGTTTGTAAAAGTAACTGAATTCTCACACCCGCCAATCGAAAGTGGCAGCTACCTCACCATGCGTGGTTGCAAGGTAAACGAAGTGACCGGTAGCATTAAGTATAGATCTAGTTGCCAGTTGGGGTCATCGTCTCACAAAAATCTTGGAGTATCAAAAATAACATCCACAGAGCTGACTATGCAGCAGCATGATGGGGTGCAGAATGAGCTGATCTCCGGTCCTGATGGAACAGTTTATGTTCGGGAGTGGGAAGGGTATCTGTATCAGTGGAAATAAGGAAGATGATCTGCTGCCAATAGCGCGGGATGTGATTGGCGAAAAGCAGTTGGATGTACTATGCCGACAGAAAAAAATTGAAGGGGAGCATTCGCGCATGCCGTTTGCTCCCTATTTCGTTGTTGCAATGGAGTGGCTCATTTCCAAAGTGCGCGACATTTTATATGACGGAACAATTTTCTATCACGCTACAAAAAATGCACTATCACAGAATTTTCTTCTTGTTGTGTTTAGAAGTCGCGGTTACCTTAGTGTTGTGGATAATGGTGTGGTTCACTTCCAAAGTGTGCCACGCCTTAAGGCGCAGCTCTACAAGTGCCCGATAAAGACGGGTGTGGTTCACTTCCAAAGTGTGCCACGCCTTAAGTAGGCGGGAGATTTTTGGGAGTTTTTGGTAACGTGGGAGTTTTATAAACAAGTGAGGATCAGGCGAAAAATCTATAAAATGGCAGTTGTAGATTTTTTAAAAACGGGAGATTTCTTGCAGGCTCTTTGTGTGCCTCACTTCCAAAGTGTGCCACACCTTTCGCATCTCGAAAACTTAGCAAACCACCAATTGGGGATGCAGTGTTGATGAAATGCAGGGCACATTCAGCCGTTTCGCTCAAATAATGTACGTTTGTGTTAGGAGTAGTTCATGCGGGTCAAGATATTAATAGTATTACTTATTGCTTTAGCGGTCTCCATTTGTGGACGCGCTCAGTCGGGAGGCGGAAGGGAGGTGACGTCCCGTATATTGATATTGCTGGATAAGTCGTCGAGCATGATCAATGTGTGGGATGGAGGACGGAAGAAATCTAAGGTGGCAGATGAGATAGTGCTGCGCATCATGGATAGCGTGTATAGGGTGAACCCGGATGTGGAGTTCTCGCTACGCGTGTTCGGTCACCAGTCGACAGTGGACGAAAATAACTGCCGCGATACCCGCAATGAGGTGCCGTTTCGCCGCGATAACCGCTTGCAGATGGAGTACAGGCTGGACGATATTCAGCCGTTGGGTGTGACGTCGATAGCCTATGCGCTGCAGGAAGCAGCCGATAATGATCTGGTGGATGTGGCGCATAACGCCTACAGCATCATACTGATAACAGACGGTGGCGAGAGCTGCGGCGGTGATATATGCGCGGTGATGGCGAAACTGGCTGCAAGCAAGGTGTTCTTCAGGCCTTACATAGTGAATCTGGAAAGTTCTATGCAGCTGCGTACGGCCTATGCGTGTATGGGCGATTATCTGGAGGTGACCCGCTATGGCGATATGCCGGGGGCGGTGAGCAAGATAGTGAACGCCTTCAGGCCGGTGATCAATGTGAATCAGAAGACATATACAGAGGTGAAGGAAGTGGCTGCAACAGCGCCCACGGTGATGAATGTGACCATTCCGATAATAAAAGTAAAGGATACGGTGGTGCATAGTGTGGACCCTACCAAGGGACTGCAGCAGATAGCGGCGCTGGTGCCGGCCACAAGGTATTTTGCGATAGACGCGCTGGCAGTGGCGAAACCTGTGAAGGTGGCAGTGCCCCCGTTTGTGCCTGTGACGCAAGATGATGAACCTGAACCACCCGCGAAGGAACCGACATTTGCGGTGACGAGGGTGGCACCAAGTGCGTTGAAGACGCTGACAATGCCCGCGCCGGTGAGTCAGCAACCAAGACCAACTGCAGTGGGGCGCTATGAACCAAGGATAGAAGAGGAAGTGCCGGCAAAACCTGCGCCGGAGGCGATAGGTAGACTGAACACCGCACCGCTGCGCACACTGGTGAAGGTGACGCAGGGTTTTGTGCCGGTGGACATGGTGAAGGTGGGCCGCTACGAGCCCGTAATAGTGGAAGAAGTGCCGCCACGGCCGGACCCGATAACCATTGCCCGACTGCAAACGCCACCGAAGCGGCTGATGAATCTGTTTGTGCTGGATGGCGACGGATCGATACTGAGGCCACGCATGGTGCCGCCTATGCCGCCGCTGAAATTTGACGACGCACCTGCTGCAAAACCTGCCGCGAAGCCTGTGGCGGGTACTCCGAAGCCATTGCCAGGCAAGCCTGCTGAGTTCAAGGTAGAGACCGAAGACGCAGAACAGACGACTGTGCAGATCTACTTCACGAACGGCAAAGGAAAGTTTTACACCACCACGCCGCAGATAATGCTGCTAGACCCCTATACGGGCGATATGGTGAAACGTTTTTACCGCATGGTGGATGGCGACGGCAATCCCGATCCGCAACTGAACATTCAGCCGGGTACGTATAACCTGACGTTCTCAGAGTCGCGCAACAGGGTGGTGAACAACCTGGTGATAGAGCCGAACAAGAAGAACAAGGTATATATAGTGGTGAACAAGGCAAGTCTTTCGTTTGAGTATGTGGGCGCGCCTAACAGGCCGGTGAAGGAGTTCAGCGCGGTAGTGACACAACGCAACCGCGCCAACGGTAGCATAACACAGCAGAAGTGCACAGACAAGCTGGAGTATGAACCCGAGAACTACCACGTGGAGATCAACACCTTCCCGCTGGATATACGCAACATAGACCTCGATTTTGACGAGAGCGTGATACGCATACCCCAGCCGGGCTTTGCGAAGTTTGTGGCCGAAGAGGGTATGAATAGCGTGACGTTGTATGAACAGTTTGGCGATAAGTACCGTTCGTTCTCAACGATAAAACTTAGTGACCCGGTAGCCAAACACCTGCAGATACAGCCCGGAAAGTATGAGGCTCACTACCACAAGGGTCCCGGTGGTCCGAACGCATCGGAAAAGGTGGTGATCTTCTTGATAAAGGCTACAGAAGAAACCGTGATAGAATTAAAATAATGGACCATATTCCTCTTGAAATAAATATAGTTACCGTTGCGTCGCCCGAATATGCGGAGGTGTTTGTCCTGCGCGATGAGGTGCTGCGCAAGCCGCTGGGTATGTCTTTGAAAAATGACGACCTGAGCCGTGACGCGGTGGATGTGATCTTTGCCGGAAAGATGGACGGCAAGGTGGTGGCCTGTCTGATGCTGCACCACAAAAACGATGAGCTGGTGCAACTGCGCCAAATGGCTGTATATGATGCGTGGCAAGGCCGTGGGTTGGGCCGCGAGTTGGTGGAAGCAGCAGAACAGTATGCCCGGGAAAAAGGCTACCGCACACTGGTGCTGCATGCCCGCAAGAATGCGATGGGCTTTTACGGAAGTATGGGCTATGCTATGGTGGGAGATGAATTTACAGAGGTGGGGATACCCCACTACATCATGGAGAAGGCTTTGTAGTACTAACTACTTTTTACCCTGTTCGCTGCCGCTTTTATCGTTCTTTTCGGCCGGGGTTTCTTCAGTGTCTTTTTTCTTCTTTTTTTCTTTGCGTTCTTTTTTCTCCTGTTCTTTTTTCAGGCGTTCTTTTTCGGCTTCGCGTTCCTCGGCCAGCTTTTCTTTTGCCTTTTTATCCTTCTCTTCGTCTTCCTTCATCTGGTCTTCGAATACACTTTCATCTATTCGGCCCGAGCGGCCGCGATCGAGAACCGCATCGAGCGTCTCTATCTTTCCCTTGGGTGTGCCGGTCTGGTGTAGTTCCACGTCGAAGCCGTTCTCCTCGGCATTGGTCCATGCGCCCACATAGTTGCGCCCGGTGAGGGTGAGCTCCATGAGACCCTGGGCGGTCTCATCTTCTATGATCCACTTGCCTTCTTTGTTCTGAGTGATCTCCAGTTTCAGGTAGCGTTTGTTCTCGCCCAGCTTGTAGAGGCCATCGTATTGCTGCGGCTTGCCGGGAATGGGTTTCATATAGCGGACATAGAGTTTGATGGGTATCTCATTGTCCATAAGCCCTTCGTAGTATTTGCGGTCCACCACCTCTTTACGCATCTCGTCTTCCTCGGGGTCTTCCTGCTTTTTTAGAAGCAACGAACCTTTGTCGGCCGTATCTGCAGCGGCCAGAGAGTCGGCAACGGCAATGCTGTCTACACTCACGGTGTCGGGGTGGGCGGCTTTCCACTCCAGCCACGCCTGTTCTTCAAGCTCTTTGCGACGGAACTCGTCGATGGACTTTGCCTGGAGTACATTAACCAATTGCCCGCCGAAGAACTGGCCTTTTATCTTCTGTATCTCGGTGACAGACACGCAGAACATGACCCGGTTGAACACATCGGTGACAAACATGTAACCATGGAAGCGTTCGGGGGCTATGTGGTCGTAGCCGATCAAAGCCCTTGTGGGGTCTTGTTTGCGCAGTTCGTAGCGCGCCATGGTAACACGGTTCCACTGTATGCCCGAGTCTTCGCCCTTGGAGAGGACGTGACAAAAGCCACCGATGATGCTCTTGTTATACAACGGGTCGAACTCGATGAGGACCTGTGGTTTTTCTTTCAGATTGTTGAGCTCTTTCTGTGTCTGCGGGCTTTTGTCGGTATTGTGCATGACCATGCTCCAAAGGGTGTCGAAGGGAGGAAAGAGGTCGTAATAGCCGGCGGTGTCTTTGTGTTGGAGGCAGCCTACCAGTTTGTACATAAGTTCCCCTTCGGTCTTGGGCCACTGACGTTTTGGTTTCCGCCAATACTGGGCAGAGGCACCAATGCCTGCAAGCAATACCAGCAACAGCAAAACGACGCGTTTCATGCAATACAAAAGAACGATAAAGTTAGCGAAAGCGTGTGAATAGGTGTTTCAGGCTTAGCGATCATGGGCGGTGGTCTTCAGGAGGTCGCCTACGGAAGTGACTTTGTAACCCTGTGCTTGCAGCGAGTTCAGGATGAGGGGAAGTGCGCTGAGCGATGCCGACACACTGTCGTACATGGTATGCAGCAGGATGATGGAGCCGGGGCGCACGTTGCGGGTAGTGAATCGGACGAGGCTGTCGGGGTTGAAGCGGAGAGACAGATCGAGGTCGGGCGCGATGTCCCAGAGTATGGTTTGGCGGTTGGTTTGGTTGAGATAGTAAGGTAAATAGATGAGTTTGGTGCCGAACGGGGGGCGGAAACGGATGGGGCCCTTATAGCCCAATGCGCGGATGATACTGTCTGTACGTTCCACCTCGGACCGGATGAAGGCGGGTGAGCGGAAAATGAGCGCCTGATGTGACCAGGAATGGTTGCCGATCTCGTGCCCGGTGGCAATGATGCGGGCGGTGCGTTCGGGTTCAAGGCTCATTTCTGCGCCTGTGAGAAAGAAAGTTGCCTTGACGCCAAACCTGTTGAGGATGGCAAGTACACTGTCGGAGGCAGGGCCGGGGCCATCGTCGAATGTCAGTGCTACGGCTCTGTTTCGGGTGGGGATGTGGTGGTGGTAAGTGCCCGTCCATTGCCAGTTGCGAAGGTGGGCAATATGCAGCAGAACGGGCTTCGCCGAGGCGATCAGAATAAAGGCGAGTAAGATAAAAAGTAGCCGTTTGCGCACTGAAAAGGAAGATTCTAAGAATAAAGGTAATGTGTAATGCTGATAGCGTACGAAACGGCTCATTTCGTACCTTTGCACCCTGTTATAAACGGAATATATAATATGGCGTACGCTCTAAAGAATAAGATACGTTTGGTCACTGCGGCATCGTTGTTTGACGGTCATGATGCATCCATCAACATCATGCGCCGCATATTGCAGTCGAGCGGGGCGGAGGTGATCCATCTGGGTCACGACCGCAGTGTGAAGGAAGTAGTGGACTGCGCGATACAGGAAGATGCGAATGGTATTGCCATTACATCCTACCAAGGAGGCCATGTGGAGTACTTCAAGTATATGTACGATCTGCTGAAAGAGGCTGGTTGCGGCCATATAAAACTCTTTGGCGGCGGCGGTGGTGTGATATTGCCGGACGAGATCAAAGAACTGCATGAATACGGTATCACGCGCATCTACTCTCCGGATGATGGCCGTGCCATGGGTCTGCAAGGTATGATCGATGATCTGCTGGAGAAATGTGACTTCCCGACGGGCAATCAGCTGAATGGCGAAGCAGGCCATTTGAAAGAGCGCGATGTGAAGTCGATAGCCAGACTGATATCGGCGGCGGAGAATTACCATGAGTTGCCTGAGACACAGGCCGCATTGAAAAAAGTGAAAGAGGCAGCAGCAATATCTAAGGTGCCGGTGCTGGGTATAACAGGTACAGGTGGTGCGGGTAAGAGCTCGCTGGTAGATGAGGTGGTACGCCGCTTCCTGCTAGACTTTAAAGACAAACATATCGGTATTATATCGGTAGACCCATCGAAGAGAAAGACAGGTGGGGCACTGCTGGGCGACAGGATCCGCATGAATGCCATACGTAATGATAGGGTTTATATGCGCTCTATGGCCACGCGCCAGAGCAATCTCGCTGTGTCTAAGCACATACATGACGCTGTTGATATACTGAAGGCGGCCAATTATGACTTTATCATCCTCGAAACATCAGGTATTGGTCAAAGTGACACGCAGATCACTGATCATTGTGACCTGAGCATGTATGTGATGACGCCTGAGTATGGTGCTGCCACACAGCTGGAGAAAATAGACATGCTGGACTTCGCCGATATTGTTGTGATCAACAAGTTTGACAAGCGCGGTGCTATGGACGCATTGCGTGATGTGAAGAAACAATACCAGCGCAACCATAAGTTGTTTGATAAGAATGCAGACGAAATGCCTGTGTTTGGTACGATAGCCTCTCAGTTCAACGATCCGGGTACGAATACTATGTACAAGACCCTGATGGATATTGTGGTGGCAAGGACGAACGCACTGTTGACATCGAACTTTGAGATAACGGGTGAGATGAGCGAGAAGATCTACATCATTCCGCCGAACCGTACCCGCTACCTGAGTGAGATATCGGAGAACAATCGCGGTTATAATATGTGGGCATCGTCACAGGCGGCGATAGCACAGAGGCTGTTCGGTATCAGGAAGACGATAGAGACCGTACAGGCAATGGAGGCCGACGATAAGGACAGGCTGGTGAAGACGCTGGAAGAAGTGTATGCCAAGACACAGCTTGAACTGGACCCTAAGAACAATGTGTTGCTGGAACAGTGGGAGAACAAGAAGAAAAACTATACTGACGAATATTATGTGTTCAAGGTGCGTGACAAGGAAGTGAAGGTAAAGACCCACTCCGAGTCTTTGTCGCACCTGCAGATACCAAAAGTTGCTGTGCCACGCTACGAGGCATGGGGCGAGATATTGAAATGGGCGCTGAATGAGAACTTCCCGGGTGAGTTCCCGTATGCATCGGGTATCTATCCGTTCAAGCGTGTGGGCGAGGACCCTGCGCGTATGTTCGCGGGCGAGGGTGGACCGGAGCGCACCAACAAACGATTTCACTATGTATCGCGCGGATTGCCGGCGAAGCGTCTTAGTACGGCATTTGACAGTGTGACGCTTTATGGCCAGGATCCCGACCATCGTCCGGATATATATGGAAAGGTGGGTAACTCGGGTGTGAGTGTTTGTTGCCTGGATGATGCCAAGAAACTGTACAGCGGGTTCAATCTGGCAGATCCAATGACATCGGTGTCAATGACCATTAATGGTCCGGCACCGACGATGACCGCATTCTTTATGAATGCCGCTATTGATCAGCAGTGCGAACTCTACATCAAGGCGAATGGTCTGGAAGAGGAAGTGAACAAAAAGATCGATGCCATCTTCGCGGCTAAAGGGTTGCCAAGACCTTACTACAACTCAGGTGGGGGCAAGACAGTGTTGCCGGAAGGTAATGACGGTCTGGGTCTGATGCTGCTGGGTGTAACAGGTGACGAGGTGTTGCCGCGCGACGTATATGAAGAAATAAAGGCACGTACACTGAGCTCGGTGCGCGGAACAGTGCAGGCAGACATACTGAAGGAAGACCAGGCGCAGAATACCTGTATCTTCTCTACAGAGTTTTCGCTGCGTGTAATGGGCGATGTGCAGCAGTATTTCATTGACAAGAAGGTGCGCAATTTCTATTCGGTGTCCATAAGCGGCTACCACATAGCAGAGGCAGGCGCCAACCCTATATCGCAGCTGGCATTCACGCTGTCGAACGGATTCACGTTTGTAGAGTACTACCTGAGCCGCGGTATGAATATCGATGACTTCGCACCGAACCTGTCGTTCTTCTTCAGTAACGGTATCGATCCGGAATATAGTGTGATTGGCCGTGTTGCCCGCCGCATCTGGGCTAAGGCCATGAAGTTGAAGTATGGCGGTAATGAACGTTCGCAGATGCTGAAGTATCACATTCAGACATCGGGCCGTTCGCTGCACGCGCAGGAAATAGACTTTAACGATATCCGCACCACGCTCCAGGCACTGTACGCGATATATGACAACTGTAACTCGCTGCATACAAATGCTTATGACGAGGCGATCACTACGCCTACGGAGGAAAGTGTGCGTAGGGCGATGGCGATACAGCTCATCATCAACAAGGAGCTGGGTCTTGCGAAGAACGAGAATCCGCTGCAGGGATCATTCATTATAGAGGAACTTACTGATCTGGTGGAAGAGGCTGTGCTGGCTGAGTTTGATCGTATAACAGAGCGTGGTGGTGTGCTGGGTGCTATGGAGACCATGTATCAGCGAGGTAAGATACAGGAAGAGAGTCTATACTACGAAACACTGAAGCATACAGGCGAGTTCCCGATCATAGGTGTGAACACGTTCCTGAGTTCGAAAGGGTCGCCAACCGTGATACCGTCGGAGGTGATTCGCTCGACCACTGAAGAGAAGGAGTTTCAGATAGCTACAGTGAACAACCTATGGAAGCGCAGTGAGGACAAGAGTGCAGAGATGTTGAAGCGTTTGCAGCATACTGCCATTCAGAATGGTAACATCTTTGAAACATTGATGGATGTGGCCAAGTATTGCTCGCTGGGACAGATAACCAAGGCGCTATTTGAAGTGGGCGGACAGTACCGTCGCAATATGTAATAGAACTACCCGGAAGGGTATATAATAAGGAAGGGGCTGCAATCACATTGCAGCCCCTTCACTTTTTGTAATACCTTAATTAAAGGATGTTGAGGATCTGTTCCTTTGCTTTTTCCAGTTCGTCTTTCATGTTGATAACGATCTGCTGGATCTCGGCATGGTTGGCCTTTGAACCGAGTGTATTGATCTCGCGGCCTATCTCCTGAAGGATGAAGTTGAGTTTACGACCGATGGCCATGTCGTTCTCTTTTACTGTATTGTTGAAGTATTCGCAGTGCTGACGCAGGCGTATCTTTTCTTCAGAGAAGTCCATACGCTCCAGGTAGTAGATCATTTCCTGCTCGAAGCGGTTTGGGTCTATTTTCTCCTTACCGGCCATGTCTTCCAGCCACTGGTTGATGCGTGTACGGATGCGTTCTATACGATCGGGCTCCAGCGGCAGTATCTTGTTGTGAAGGTCGTCTATGTTGTTGATGCGGGTAGTGATATCGCGGAGGAGCGCCTCGCCCTCGTGCTGGCGGTGCTGCATCAGGTCTTCGGCCGCGCGAACGATCACCTTTTTCACCTGTTCCCATTCTTCGTCGGGCAGCATGTCAGAATCGGGTGCTACTACCTCGGGCATACGCATGAGGGTGGACAGCACGTTTTCTTCGGGCACGCCTGTTTGCTGTGCTATCTGCTTCATGGCGTTGTAGTAGAATACGGCCAGGTCAGTATTCACCACCATCGGCTTGGACGCGCCTTCCTGCTTCACGGTAACAGTAAGATCAACAGTACCACGCATGAGGATGTTGGCAAGCATGGAGCGGATGTCCAATTCCCACGACCGAAGTATAGGAGGTAGCTTTGTATTGAGGTCGAACTGTTTTCCGTTCAGGGCTTTCATTTCCACCACTACCAGTCGTTGGTTGATGGTTTCTTCGGCCCTTCCGAAGCCGGTCATTGAGTATAACATAATGTATTTCTTTACTGCAAGATGACGACAAAGGTCGTGATAAAAAAATGCGTTTGCCGGCTTTTGTGGAAAAAGATTGTAAAATCATCTTAATTCAGCAAAAAAGCGGTGGAGCGGGTTCTAATTTGGTTATTTTTGTCCGTATCGCATATGCGTTCAATTGTCCTCTTCATATTGTTGTTATTGTCGTTTGCGGCCGATGCGCAAACCCGTGAGGTGATCTACCCTCCGAAGGATACATTGCTGGCCCGACGCAAGCAGATAATGGCTGCTATTGAGGAGACCGAAAGAGAGCTGCAGGCGATAAAGAGCGACAAACAGGCCACTATTGGTCAGTTGCGGGCGTTGCAGAGCAAGCTGGCGGACCGTCAGCGCCTTATAGGTAATATCAATGACGAACTGGGCGAGATAGACCGGGATATCCGCAATTCATCGAGAGAGGTGATGACGCTGAAGCAGAAGTTGGAACAGTTGAATACCCGTTATGCGCAGTCGCTGCGTTATTCCTACAGTACCCGCAGTTCGTATGACATGCTTGCGTTCCTGTTCTCCTCGCGCGACTTTAACGAAGCTATGCGCCGAATGAAGTACCTGAAGAAGTTCAGGGATTTCAGGAAGTATCAGGTGCAGCAGATAACGCATACACAGGTGCAGCTGAAGCAGAAAATAGGGGTGCTGAGTGAGGAAAAGACCAAGAAAGACCAGGTGCTGAACGCGCAGGTGCAGCAGAAGCAGATATTGCAGCGCGAAACCGAGCAGACCAATCAGGTGGTACAGAACCTGAAGAGCAAGGAAAGCAAGCTGCTGGCCGATATAGAAAAGAACAAAAAGGTTAACGCGAGGATCAATAAGGCGATCAGTGACATGATAGAACGTGAAATGGCAAAAGCCGCCAAAGCGGCTGAAGCTGAAGCGAAGAAGTCGGGCATAGATGTAAAATCTGCAGGCAAAAGTAATATCAAGTCAAGTTCGGGCGGAGGACCGGATGTAGCGGTGAATGAGGTTCCGAGGGCAACAACGGGTCGTGCAAGGGCTGAGGTGTCTTTGATGCTGACGCCTGAGGATGTGGAGTTGGCTGAGAACTTTGAAGGCAATAAGGGTAAGATGTACTGGCCTGTTGAAAAGGGCTATATCATTGACCACTTCGGCGTGCATCCGCATCCGTTGTATCCTAAAGTAAACATTGAGAACTCGGGCGTGGACATTCAGACGGACGAGAATGCCCGTGTGCGTTGTGTATTCAATGGAGTGGTGACCAGCGTGTTCTCAGTGACCGGGTCGAGTTGGATAGTGATGGTGCGCCACGGTAATTACTGTACTGTATATAATAGCCTTGCATCAACGTCAGTGCGCGTAGGTGACGAGGTGAAGGCCAAGCAGGTTATAGGCAGCGTTTCGAAGAATGACGAGGGTGTTCCGTTTGTGAACTTCCAGATATGGAAATCGAGCGGCAAGAAGGATAACGTGAAGCTCAACCCGGAGCAATGGTTGGGCAAGGCCCGCTAATTGCTTGCCTTAGGGCAGCTTGAAGTGTGGATTTTTGATGATGCCGAGCAGGTTTCCCCACGGGTCTTTTACTGTCGCTACGATCACTCCTTCTCCTACGTCGGTGGGTTTTTCAACGGGCATCGCGCCCGCAGCTACCAGTTTTTCATAGGCACTTTCGGCATCATCTACTCCCCAATAGGCAGTGGCCGCAGGTCCTCTGTGTGTCTGGGCGGCATCCAGCGGATGAAGTCCCAGTTCGTACCCGCCAACATTGAAACCCACATAGAATGCCTCGTCGAAATAGGGTTCAATGCCGAACACATCGCTGTACCAAGCTTTTGCTTGTTGCAGTTCGTGCGTAAAATAGATGACGGTGCGCAGGCCGAGAAGCGAGACAGGCATAGGTGTGTGTTTCTTACAAAGCTAAGACATTGGGAAGTGATAGTTGCGTGCCGCAAGGTTGTATCTTTACTGAAATATATATCGTTATGAGGAAGGTACTGGCTATAACAGTGGTGGCATTGTGGGCATTTACAGCAAGCGCGCAGCAAATACCGGCAATGGGTATCAGGGAGATCATGAAGAGCAATGCCTCGCCCGATACGGTGTATGTGATCAACTTCTGGGCCACCTGGTGTGCGCCCTGTGTGCAGGAACTACCTGTTTTCAACCAGATACACCAGCATTATGCGGGTAAACCGGTGAAGGTGCTGCTTGTGAGCCTTGATTTTAAGGAGGATTACCCGATGCGTTTGGGCACGTTTTTGCAGCGTAAGCGCATATTGCCCCCCGTGGTGTGGCTTTCAGATACGAATCCGAACGAATTTGTGCCCCGTGTAGATGAAAGCTGGGAGGGCTCTATACCTGCAACACTGATCGTTCAGACGGGGAAACAATACCGGAAATTTGTGGAAGGACAGGTGACGGAAAGGCAAATAGCAACGGTGGTTGACATGCTTCTTGAATAATAGGCGCATGGCGGTTTCCTTTTTTGCATTATCGGAATATCCATCGTAGTTTTGTACGACCGTTTCAGCTACTTCCCCCAATTTATTTTAATATTAAGCTGCGCACGTGTCTTGAAAACAGGAGCGTTATGACTAAGTTTATATTTGTAACCGGAGGTGTTACATCATCTTTAGGTAAGGGCATTATTGCCGCCTCGCTGGCCAAATTGTTGCAGGCAAGAGGTTTTTCTACAACCATTCAGAAATTTGACCCCTATATCAATGTCGATCCGGGTACACTGAACCCTTATGAGCACGGAGAATGTTATGTGACAGAGGACGGTGCAGAGACCGATCTGGATCTGGGACACTATGAGCGCTACCTGAATACTTTTACTTCTCAGGCCAACAACGTAACGACCGGTCGCATCTACCAGCATGTTATCAATAAAGAGCGTGAAGGTGCCTATCTGGGCAAGACCGTACAGGTGATACCACACATAACCGACGAGATAAAGCGTCGTGTGTTGTTGCTGGGTGAGGGTAATAAATATGATATCGTAATTACAGAGTTGGGTGGTACTGTGGGCGACATTGAGTCGCTGCCATATATTGAGGCAGTTCGCCAGCTGAAGTGGGAGATGGGCAATGAGAATTGCCTGGTGATACACCTGACACTGATACCCTACCTGAAAGCCGCAAAAGAACTGAAGACCAAGCCAACGCAACACTCTGTGAAGATGATGAGTGAGCATGGCCTGATACCCGATGTGCTGGTATGCCGCACAGAGGAGCCACTTTATAAAGATCTGAAACGCAAGATAGCCTTGTTCTGCAATGTGACGCAAGACGCGGTAATAGAGGCGCTGGACGCGGATACCATTTACAGCGTGCCGCTGGAGATGATGCGCGAGCGACTGGATGTGATATGCCTGGAGAAACTGGAAATGCCTATGGGCAAGGAGCCCGATCTGGCGCGCTGGAAAGAGTTTTTGAATAAACTGCGCTATCCAAAGAGCAAGGTAGTGGTGGGATTGATAGGAAAGTATGTGGAGCTGCAGGATGCGTATAAATCGATCCTGGAGGCACTGATACATGCAGGTGCCATGAATGAGTGTAAGGTAGAAGTACGCAACATTCATTCGGAATATCTGACGAAGGAAAACGCAAAGGAGAAACTGGAAAACGTGGACGCTATATTGGTAGCGCCGGGCTTTGGTAGTAGGGGTATAGAAGGAAAGGTGGACGCCATTCGCTATGCGCGTGTAAATAAGATTCCATTCTTTGGTATATGCCTGGGTATGCAAATGGCGTGCGTGGAATTTGCCCGTAATGTGCTGAATATGTCGAAGGCGCACTCTACAGAAATGGATCCAGATACGGACCAGGGAGTGATATGTATGATGGAGGAGCAAAAGGCGATCACGCAGATGGGGGGCACTATGCGCCTGGGAAGCTACGAATGCGAATTGCGTCCCGATTCGCTTACTGCAGCAGCGTACGGTAGTTCATCTATCACAGAGCGTCATCGTCACCGCTACGAATTCAACAACGACTTTCTGGAGCAATTTGAGAATGCCGGTATGATACCTGTAGGTAAGAACCCCAAGACCAACCTGGTAGAAGTGGTGGAGATAAAAGACCATCCGTTCTATGTAGGCGTTCAGTATCACCCTGAATACAAGAGTACTGTTGAGAATCCTCATCCTTTGTTTGTAGCATTTGTAAAGGCTGCCAAAGAAGCACAGGAGCGTCGCAGCGGTAGTTCGAAGCGTTCATTTGAAAAGGGAGTCTGATAAATTCAACAACAGCAAATAAAAAATTCATGCGGTCTCGTATCTTATTTTTACTGGTCACTTCTTTTCTGGTTTTTTCCTGTGCACAGACCCGTATAACGGAGCACAAAGATTGGGGCGCATTTTTCGAGAAGCAAGGCATCAAGGACGCCTGTTTCATTATGCGCGACAATAACCACGAAGCGATACACTACTACAACAAGGAAAGGAGCACGGCGAGGATGATGCCGGCTTCAACGTTCAAAGTGTTCATTTCGCTGATAGCGCTGGAGACAGCAGTGGCGCCTGATTACCGTCTGTTAATAAAGTATGACAGCACCGATGGCGGCAAACCTGAGTGGCAGCACGACATGGACATGCGCGAGGCGCTGAAGACAAGTTGCGAGTGGTATTACAAAAAGTTGATAGCCCGCATAGGCGCAGAAAAAATGCAGCACTACATAGACACCATAAGGTATGGTAATATGAACATCTCTGGCGACCTTACCCGTTGCTGGGTAAACGACTCGCTGCAGATAACTGCCGATGAACAGGTGGGCTTCATGAAGCGCCTTTATTTTGCGCAATTGCCTTTATCTGAACGAAGCCAGCGTATAGTAAAGGATCTGATGCTGCACGAAGATGAGCCGGGATACAAATTGTATTACAAGACAGGCACGGGTATGAGAAATGGTAAGGCCCTGTATTGGGTGGCCGGTTTTGTGGAGCGTGTGCAGAAAGTGAAAGAACCCAAAGGGTCTATGAACAAGTCGGACGAACGCAACTATCCCTATTTCTTCGCCTCGAATTTTGAGATGCCTGAGACCGATAGCGCTAAAAACTGGTACGAGACCCGCATAGCCATTGTAAAGGATGTGCTACGCAGTTATGGCGCCATACCCACTGTTAAATAGTGCCCCGTGCGACCATAGGTCGTGTTTGTTTAATTTTCATTGATTTTTTATATTTTACAGGCAAACACGTTCTATGCAGTTCAGTGCACAACAGATAGCAGGCCTCCTTGGCGGGGTGATTGAAGGTAATCCGGAAGTTACAGTAAGTAAACTCTCTAAGATAGAGGAAGGAGTGCCGGGTTCTATATCGTTTCTGGCTAACCCAGTTTATACCCAGTATATCTATACCACGAATGCATCGCTGGTGATAGTGAACAAAGATTTTGAGGCAACAGGGCCTATCAGTTCCACGCTCATCAGGGTGGAGAGTGCCGCAGCGGCATTCGCCAAGTTGCTGGAAATGTATAATCAGGTGAAGCTGAATAAGACTGGTATCTCCAAACAAGCTTACATTTCTGAAACAGCAACTGTCGGCACTAACATTTATGCCGGTGAGTTTGCGGTGGTGAGCGACAATGCGCGCATTGGCAACAACGTAAAAATATATCCTCAGGTATACATTGGCGACAATGTGACCATTGGCGATAATACCACACTGTTTGCAGGTGTGAAGATCTACTCTGATTGTGTGATAGGTGCGAACTGTATCATTCACTCGGGCACGGTGATAGGCAGCGATGGTTTCAGGTTTGAGCCGCAGAACGAAGAGGGACAGCGCAAGGTGCCGCAGATTGGTAACGTGATCATAGAGGATGATGTGGAGATAGGCGCCAACTGTGCCATAGACCGTGCTACACTAGGCTCGACCATACTGAGGAAGGGCGTGAAATTCGATAACCTCATACACATAGCCCACAACGTGGAAGTGGGAGAGAACAGCTATCTGGCTGCGTGCAATGTGGTGGCAGGATCTACTAAGATCGGTAAGAACTGTATGTTCAGCGGGCAGGTGGGTATCGTAGGGCATTTGCAGATAGCGGATAACACGATCATCACCGCGCAATCGGGCATATCAAAGAGCATCACCAAGCCGGGCGAAGTGTACATGGGATCGCCCGCATTTGATGCCAATAGGTATCGTAAGGCATACATTCATTTCAGAAACCTGGACGGGCTGGCGCAGCGTATAGACAAGCTGGAGAAGCAGTCTAAGGGTCAGTAAGCGATGCGTATAGTGTGGTAGTCGAGTGCGGTATCATCTGACGCGTCTATGCCGAACAGATCGGTAGCAGCACCGTGGTTCACTGCTATCTCCATGTATCCGAGTTTATTGAAACGGCATAGCGGCGCATCGCGAGGAACATCGCTGTAATGGTTACTGATGGTACTGATCAATCCGCTGCGAAATGTGCGGATAGTGAACGGGCGTCCGTTGGTGTGTTTTTCAAAATCTTCTTTTCTCAGATCCAGTACAAGATTGTTGTAGCGGTCGCGGCGAAGTATGCGACATGCAATGCCCACAGGGGTGACCTGTGGCGCGGGTAAGGGTGGTAATATGTAGGGCGTTACCGGTGCGAACGAACTAAGTGTGTTGGACTCTATGGCTAAAATTGCCGCTGTCGTTTCCTGTAGCCAATTATCGCTGCTATATGGTTTGCTGAAGCGGGCAACAAGCAGCGCGTTGGTAGGCGCGAACCCTGACGGCATGCCTGACAAGATGCCATTGTCGGGTATCAGGAAGTAGTGCCCGCGGTGTGAGGCCAGAATTAGTGCCGGAGGATTCTCTTTGTCCATAAACATGCCCGTAAGCACCACATGTATGGTGCCTGTAGGGTAGCTATAGCAGCTATCTGCAAGCAGGTAGCTTGCCTCGTATCGGTCGTGCCGGGGCACATGGTGGCAGAAATCGGTAACAAGCGCGTGAGGTATACGTTTTGCAATGGCCGCTTTGATGCGTGCCACTGTACCATCGCGTGTGCCGAGGTCGGATAGAAGTGTGATGATGCGTGCCATTACCGTCCCTGCAGCATAGCGTAGTATGCCGGATCTATTTGTTTAAAGCCAAGAGAAAGAGCCTGCTGTACATCTTGCAAAGCCGCTACCCTGTTGCCCTGCTGTGTGTGGCAATAAGAACGTGCGTAGTATATCTCTCCCATTTGCGGGTTGATGCGCATTGCGTTCTCGAAATCGCGCATGGCCTCGTCGCAACGCTTGAGCCTGTGCAGCAAGCGGCCACGATTGAGGTAGGGCGCATACATGTCGGGGTTCTGAGACACCGCTATGCCATATTCTTTCAATGCTGAATCGGGCATACGCATCATATCGTAGAGGTTGCCGAGATTGCTATGCGCCTCGGGGAAGTGATAGCGATAACCAATTGCATTGCGGAAGCAGATGAATGAAGAGTCGGGCTGGCGGGCTATGGCATAAATAATCGCAAGACCGAGGTAGGCATTGGCGTTGCCTTCTTTGTTGTTCAGTTTCAGTCCGTCGTAGTAGTATACGCGTGCTTCCTCAAACCGGTTTGCCGCGCGGAAGAGTTCGCCCAGCGATACGCGTGGATTGGCGAAGTTGGGGTCGAGTTCTATGGCACGCTTCAGCAGGGAGTAGGACGAGTCGAAGTAGACCTTTCTTTCCTGCTCGTTCACACTCTCGTTGAATAGATTGAAATACTGGAAGCCCAGATTGTTGAAGGCATTGGAAGCCTTGGGTTGTTTCTCAATCTCGTCGCGCCACAGGCTGGTGGTGTCATACCATGCTTTACAGCGTTCGGTGGTCTGGAAGCCGAGGTAAAGTGAATAGGCTGCGGTGACCGCAAGTAGCAGGTTGCCCGTGGTGCGGTTGCCTCCTTCTTCGAAGAAAACAGAGATGGCATAACCTGCCATGAAGAACAGCCCCATGTAGGGAATGTAAGAATAGCGATCGGCAACGATGGCGCCACCCACGGGGATGAATTGCAACAGCAGGGCGATATTGACCAGGAAAAAGAGAGAACCGAACAGTACTACCTTGTTCTTTCTGAAGTACCAGATAGCCGCCAAAATGCCCAGTGCTATAAGCGGGTAGATATAGTAGTATGAAGGCAAAGAGCCATTATCCTTGGATGGGTAAGGATAAAAACAACTGAGTCCCAGTGGCGCAACGGCCTTCCACAGGTAGGTGATAAAGGCGTAGCCACCGAGCCCTATACGCTCGATGAAGTTGAACGAGACGTATTTGGTCTCCAACGAACCGAATGACTTCTGGTCTATCATGGACCTGATGCCGAAGGCTACTGAGATAGCGAGCAGGGGCAGCTTTTCGAGGAACATGCTCTTGTTCCATTCGTTGCGCTCGTAGTAATCGATGAGCAGCAATACAAGCGGGAGCGTAACCGCTACAGGTTTTGATAGAAGAGAACAAATGAACAGCACGATGACGCCTGCGTACCATAATTTTTTGTTGCTGCCGGCTGCACGCAGATAATAGAGGTGTGCCAAACAGGCAGCCATGTAGAAGGTGCCGTACAGCACATCTTTGCGGCCAGCGAGCCAGGCAACAGATTCCACGTGCATAGGATGCAGACCAAACAGCACGGCGGTGATGGCTGCAGCTACGGTGCGTTGTGTGAGCGCCTTGGTGAAGAAGTAAACAAGCAGCGTAACGACTATGTGCAGCAACACGCTATCGAGGTGATAGAGCCAGGGTTCGAGCCGCACAAAGCTATATTCTATGGCATAGCTGAGAATCGTAAGAGGGTGGTAGTTACCCATGACAGGGGTGGCGAAGATCTGCTTCAGACCTTCAGCGGAAAGGTCTTTGATGAGGGCATTGTCGCGGATGTAGCCGGGATCGTCCCAGTTGGTCAGCAGGTTGTTGGTGCTGGTCTTGTAGAAGAGCCAGGTAACGAGCGCTATGGCACCGGCAATAAAAAACTGTAACCGCTTGCCCGAGAAAAGCGGAGCAGAGGGTGTCGCTGATCTTGTGTTGTCGTTTTGTGGTCTTGGCCTGGCTGTTGCTTGTTGTGTGGGCGCTGCCTGCCTTGGTTTGTTTTTTGCCATGCAGCATAAAAATACTTTAAGATGTTGATTGTAAAAAATGTGTCCGACTGTAAACAATGATGGCTGCCCTTTCCGGGGCAGCCATCATATGAAATTGAGGTAAGTGATTTATTGTTTTACCAGCTTCTGCACCTTCAGTTGGTGACCATCGCTGTCGAGGATCGAAACGAGGTAGAGGCCGTTGGCCAGTCCGGTGATGTTCACTTCATGTGCATCGGCCACGTCGGCAACTACTTTCCCGTCGACAGTTGTGATAACCGCACGTACCGAAACCGGAGACTCGATGAATACGGTTTCGCTGGCAGGGTTAGGGAAGATCACGATGTCTGATGCTTTAAGGTTGGTGATGTCGGTTGTCGTATTGAGGACATAAACTGCGCTCATTGCCTGACAGCCATTGGTATCGGTAACGGCTACTTTATAGTTGCCCGGACCTGTAGAAGGTGTCATGTAAGCGGTTGCGCCCGGAATCGCTACAAGGTTCTTATACCACTGGTAAGTGACGTAATAGTTGCCTGTTTTGAGGGCAGAGCCGGTGAAGCTGATCGGCGGATCGGGCAGTGGCACCTGCGAAACAGCGATAGGCGCGGTTGAAGCTGTGCAGCTGGAAGGCACCGATATGGTGCAGGAATAATTACCTGGTGTGGTAGCGTTGTAAGTAGGATTGGTTGCTCCCACAATGGCACTGGTGTTGAAATACCACTGGTAGCTGATGGCATAGCCAAGCGAGGAAGCGCTGGTAGAAAGGAGTGCGCTGCCACCCCAGCAGAACTTAGCCGGTGTGAGCGGCACCACTGAAGGCGACGCTACAACGTTCACAGTGGTGTCGGCATGGGTCATGTCGGTGCAACCGGTAGTTGTGTTGGTGACACGCACACGGTAGCCGCCTGTGCTGTTGGCGATATATACAGCGTTGGTAGCGCCGGTGATGGCAGTTCCGTTGCGGTACCACTGATAACTGAATCCCGGAGCAGCAGAAAGCGATACGATACCCCCACTGCAGAAGATGCGCGGGCCACCCGGAGTGATGGTAACGTTAGGCAGCGGATTTACAGTGATGATGCTGTTTGCGGTAGTGGTGCTGCAGCCCGATGTATTGCTGACAACGCAGTAATAGGTTTCGGCAGTAGTCGCATTGTACGAAATACCCGTTGCACCTGCAATTGCGCCTGTGCTGTTGTACCATTGGTAGGTATATCCTGCACCTGCATCAGCAGTGAGTGTTACGCTGCTGCCATTGCAGATAGTGAGCGGACCGGACGCACTAACCACGCCGCCCGGTGCTGCAAGCACAGTGATGGTCTCAGGAGCAGACATTGCCCAGCATCCTGAACTGTTGGTGACGCGTACACGGTAGGTGCCTGCAGTAACGGCGCCGTATGTGCTGGTTGTTGCACCACTTATCGCAACGCCGCCCAGTTCCCATTGGTAAGTAAGGCCCACGCCTGTATTTGCGTTCATTGTAACCGGTGTCCCTGCGCATGTAGTTGTAGACCCACCCGGAACGGTGATGGTAGCAGTTGCAGGGACAACAGTTACACCCACCGGTGAAGACAATGTAGCACAACCCGCGGTTGCTGAAACACGCACGCGATAAGTGCCTGCGACACCCGTTGTGTAGATAGATGACGTGGCTCCGGTGATAAGTGTTGCACCATTGTACCACTCATAGGTAACACCCGGAGAAGTGGTAGAGGTGAGTGTCACGAAGTCGCCGGGGCACAATACGGTGTCGCCGATGATGGAGATAATAGCAGTTGGTGCTGTAGTTACTGTTGCTACTGTTGTAGTCAGACAGCCCGTAGGCAGTGTGTAGGTAATAATTGTGGTTCCTGTAGCAATGCCCGAAAGTACGCCCGATGTGCTGCCTATTGTTCCTACGGCTGCATTGCTGCTGCTCCACGTGCCACCGGGTGATGTGTTGGTGAGTGTAACGTTGGTAGCCGGGCACAGTGTGGTAGAGCCACCGATAGTTGCCGGAAGAGGGTTGACAGTGATGTTGCGCATGCGTAAACAACCATTAGTAGGATGGGTGTATGTAATGGTTGCGGTGCCCGCGTTGTTGCCCGTCATTAAACCGGTAGCAGAGCCAATAGATGCATTAGTCGCGTTGCTGCTGGTCCATGTGCCGCCTGTAGGTGTACTTGTGTAGGTTAGGGTAGCACCTACACACAGTGCGTTTGTAGTTGGTGTAAATGCTGCAGGGCGTGCATTAACGGTTACAACGGTTGTTCTGATGCAACCTACGGCACTTGTGTAAGTGATTGTTGTAGTACCCGCGCTCAGACCTGTTACCAGGCCGCCGCCATTCACGGTGCCTGTGGCAGGTGTGCTACTGCTCCATGTGCCTCCGGGAGGCGTTGATGACAATGTAGTTGTGGAGTTTTCGCACACTGTGGTGCCGCCCGTGATCACGCCGGGAAGGTTGTTTACGGTAACGGTAAGTGTTTCGAAGCAGCCGTTGGCTGTGATGTATGAGATTGTTGTGGTGCCTGCGGCAATACCCGTTACAACGCCGGCTGCGTCAATAGTACCTGCTGCCGGGTTGCTGCTGCTCCATGTGCCGCCTGCGGTTGTATTGGCAAGTGCGGTTGTTTGGCCGATGCAGACAGTTGGTGTGCCGGTGATGATCGCCGGAGACGCAATAACAGTAACCACTACTGATGCGGAACAGCCCGTGCCGATAGTGTAAAGAATGTTTGTTGTACCGACTGTAAGACCTGTCACAACGCCTGTTGTGGTAACGACAGTACCTACCGCAGTATTACTACTGCTCCATGTACCGCCGGCGCTGGTGTTAGCCAGTGTCGTTGTGCGTCCCGTACATACGGTGGCGGAGCCTATTATTGCCGGAGGAAGCGGAGCTACTGTTACTATGACAGTGCGCCTGCAGCCTGTGGCAAATGAATAGCTGATGGTGGTGGTGCCTGACGAAATACCACCCACAATGCCCGTAGCAGCGCCTACGGTGCCTATTGCAGGTGTGGAAGACTGCCATGTGCCGCCGCCTGAACTTGCCAATGGAGTGGTCAGGCCGATGCAGACAGACGGAATACCGGTAATAGGCGCCGGGGTCGGGTTCACCGTTATGGTAATGGTACGGAAACAACCCGTTGGCATCATATATGTTACTGATGAAGTGCCTGCAGAGATGCCGGTGAATTCGCCGGTTGCGGGATCAATGGTGCCGACTGTGGGTGCACTGCTTGACCATGCTCCGCCTGTAAGCGCATTAGTGAGCGTAGTGGTGGACTCAACGCATACGGTTGGTGTGCCGCCAATACTCAATGGCTGCGCGTTTACAGTGATGGTAAGTGTCACCATACAACCTGTTGAGATCTTGTACGTTATGAGCGCTGTGCCTACCGAGTTGCCGATCAGCAGACCAGTACCTGATACAGTGGCAACAGCCTCGTTACTACTGCTCCAGAAACCACCCGGTGTGGCACTGGCGAGTGGTGTGCTTGCACCCTCGCACACAGTTGGGGTACCTGTAATGGGTGATGGAAGCGGATTGATCGTCAGTTCTATGGTAGAAATACAGCCTGCCGGCGTAGTGTAGGAAATGAAAGGATTTCCTGCACCGACGCCTGTTGTTATTCCGGTAGTAGGTACGACTGTGGCTAATAAAGTACTGCTCGAGCTCCATGTGCCACCGGGTACCGCGTTCGAAAAAGTGGTCACATCGCCTACACATATCATTGGGAATCCTCCGATAGACGCTTTCGGGTTTACCGTGATCGTTCTGGTGGAAAAACAACCTGTAGGAACCCGGTAGGTGATCATCGTAGTACCGGTACTTACACCCACAACCAGACCTGTAGTGGCACCAACCGTGGCAACTGAAGGCGTAGTGCTGCTCCATGTGCTGCCTGCAACTGCCGGTAGGACAGAGAGCGCTACGGTGTCGCCGGTACATACGAACGATGGGCCCGAGATAGGAGGCGGAACCGGAGTCGGATTCACTGTAACCACAGCCGTCACCACACAGGTGCTCACTGTGTAGGTTATCGTGGCTGTGCCCGAGGAGACACCTGAAACAATACCTGTACCCGCAGTAACCGTAGCTACAGCCGGTGTGGAACTGCTCCAAACACCACCCGCGAATGGATGAGAGAGCGCGGTTGTAAGGCCGACGCAGGTGCTAAGTCCTCCTTCTATTTCAGGGCAGGACAGTGATACTGTGAAGTTGTCGAAGTAAGCGTTCTGCGCATCGGGTACGAAGCTTGTGTAGAGAAGGCTATAGTTTCCGTAGAAGCCGAAATGAGTTGCCGCGGTTCCTGTGAAAGTTGCATCAACGGCTGAACCTATAAGCGTTGTAACGCCTGTTGAAGGATCAGCGAAGACACCTGGGCCATCGTCACGAAGGTAGAGGCGCCATGTATCAGAAAACGGATCGTAAAGTACACGTACGCTGGCGTAGTTGGTTGCCGCTATCAACGCTGAAGTAGAAGTTGAAATGATGGGTGTGATAGCGCCTGTGAGGCCACCCGTGAAACGAACCAGCTGTAAGCCTGCGGGTGCAGCAGGGTTGTAAATGACCGCATAACCCGATCCGGTGCTGCGTACGTCAGCGTCGGTGGAAGTAAGCACCACTGCTGCTTCGTTTTGGCCGGGAAGGAAGCCGGTGGTAGGCGCACTGGTCCTGATGTTGAATGTCCAGTTCACTACCTCCGTGTTCAAAGCGAGTGTGGTATTGAACGGTGCGGAATAGCCGCCAAGCGGAGCCGTGGTATAGGCATAACCGTTGTTGGTGGTGCCCAGAACGTTGGCTACGCTGACCCATGCGGCCAGAATATTATCGGTGAGTGTCATGGCACCTACCGTACCACCTATCTGTGTTCCCGCTGCACTTCCCGGCAACGCATCGCTGCTGGCAGAAACATGAGTGAAAGTGAGTGATGGTGTGCCACCGGGAAAGGGAGAAACACCCCCGATGCCCGGGAAGGCATTAGTGTAAACAACTGTCTGTCCATATGTGTTCAGTCCCAGAAAAGAACACACCGACAGGATAGAAAATAGTAACAATTTCTTCATGACTCAATTTTTTGTCCGTCCAACAAGCAAGATAAGGAATATATCTGCAGGGTGTACAAAAAATCAGATATCACTGTGTGATACAGAGAGTTGGAAGTGTATTAATGATGTGTTATATAATTATTTTAAGCTATTATGCCATTTCCCAAGGCAAACGAGGCGCCACGGCACGAAGCTGAATGGAGTTTTTCCATCGGCAATGGACCGCACATGGGCCAGTGTCTTTTCCCGGTCCAGCAGATGGCCGAATTTGTCGCAGGTATCCGTTACGCCACGCAGGAACCACTCTCGTCCGTCGCCTTTCAGCCACACCTCTTCAGGTGTCACAAAGCCCATTTTGTCTTTTCTGCCCGAAATGGCGGGTGGCAGCACATTTTGCATGGCCGACCGCAGGATGGCTTTGCGGGTGCCATTCTTGTAAACAAAACGCTCGGGCAGTCCTGTGGTGAATTCCACCAGACGATAATCCATGAATGGGGTGCGCGACTCCACGCTCCACGCCATGGAGTTGCGGTCTTCGTAGCGCAGCAGTGCCGGCAGCGGCTCCATATACAGTTGCCGCAGGAGGTTCGCCTGCAGAGATGTGGCAGGCTGGTCGTGCAGTGTTGTGGGTTGTGCTGGACGAAGCCAGTCGGCCATTTCTTTGCCTATGCGGCCACCGGTATTCAGTTTGGCAGCATTCAGCAGGAAGCCTATCGGCCAGCGCCCGTGTTCTTTTTTATAGCTGGTTGCCTCGTCTATGAGTGCGCCTATTTTCATCCCGCGCAGCAGTCCGCTGTAGAAAGAGATATCATTTCCTCCATAACCGGCCAGTTGCTCATCGGCACCCTGTCCGTCCACCATTACCTTCAATCCTGCATCGTGGCTTGCTTTAAAGACCGCCCATTGGCTGAACTGGGACGTGCTTCCGTTGGGCTCGTCCTGGTGCCAGATAAACTGATCGGCCTGCTCGAAAAGGTCGTTGAATTTCGGAAACGTGCGGTGCGACGTAGCATTGGTCTGTTTTATGACTTCCTGCGCGAATTTCCATTCGTCATACTTTGCCTGCTCGTAGCAGGCGGTCACCGTTTCCTGTCCCGCTGTTTCGCCACGGTCTTTCAGCAGTTTAGCCACAAGGCAAACGATGCTCGATGAGTCGAGCCCGCCCGACAGGCAGGAACCCACCGGAACGTCAGACCTCAGGCGCACATTCACTGCGTCCGTAAGTATCTCACGAAGTCTGTCGGCGGCTTCATCATATCCGCCCGTCCATTTTTTTGGTTGCAGCGTGTACCATTTACGAAGGGTGAAGTTTTGAACGTTGCCGTTCAGGTCTATCTTCAGGTAGTGCCCCTGCGGCACGTATTTGACATCGGTATCAAACGTATTATCATTATAATCAACCGCGCCCGATGCGAGGTATTGCCGCACAGCGTCGTCATTCAGCGAAAGACTGTAGCCGGGTGCTGTCCGTATCTGCTTAATTTCGGATGCCAGGTACAGGCAGTCGTCGCCCTTGTAGTAATACAAGGGTTTTACACCAAAGCGGTCGCGAACAGCAAATAACTCGTTCTTTTTATAGTCGAGCAATACGAAGGCGAACATGCCGTTGAAGCGGTGCAGGCATTCGGGGCCCCATTGTTGCCATGCATGCAGTATCACTTCGGTGTCAGAGCGGGTAGCAAATGTGTGCCCCAGTCTCTTCAGCTCCTCCTTTATCTCCAGGTAGTTATATATCTCTCCGTTAAAGGTGATGGCCAGACCAGCGGGGTCGAAACGCATGGGCTGGTGCCCGGCCGGAGACAGGTCCAATATGGACAACCTGCGGTGGCCAAAGCCTACTTTAAAGGTTTTGCCGGGTTGCAGGGTGGGGTATCTCCAGTGCTCATGAGTGGAGGCTGCTGTGTCGGCGCCTGCCCAGATCACCGGTTCCTCACCGGGTACCCATGTGAGCATACCTTCGTCATCGGGACCGCGGTGGCGTATAATAGTACTTGCCGCAATCAGGTGTTCTGATCGTGTTCCGGTTCCGTTGTTGACTATCGATAGTATTCCGCACATGGACTAAGGCTGTTTTCCGGTGCCCAAATTACTGCTTAATTCGCTGAGTTGTGAGCCGATCCTTTTTATTTGGACGTTCACGAGTATGGTAAATCGTAATATTCGGGCGCTTACTTGCTGTAACACAACTACTTTCTACATTTGTGGCGGTATCGTACCAAAGCAACACAGATCAGAAAATGGAAGTAATAGTATTGGCCGGCGGATTGGGTACACGTCTTCAGGGTGTCATAGGGGAAGCCCCCAAGTGTATGGCACCTGTGAACGGGAAACCCTTCCTCGCGTATATATTTGAGTACCTGACACGGCAAAAGTGTGTGCGGTTGATTTTATCGCTCGGCTACAAACATCAGGTGGTATTGGATTGGCTGGCCCATCAGGACCCACCCTTTGTGGTGGATACCGTGATAGAGCACGAACCATTGGGTACAGGTGGCGGCATCAGGCTGGCCATGGAGCAGGCAGTAGCCGACAATGTAGTAGTGTTGAACGGTGATACCATGTTTGATGTACAATTGTCTGAAATGATGGCCGACCATCTGGCGCACCATGCCGGCACCACGCTGGCACTGAAGAAAATGTATCATTTCGACCGATACGGCGTTGTGAATATAGGTGCAAAGGGAGTGGTAGCGTCATTTGAAGAGAAGAAATTCAGAGATGAGGGGCTCATCAACGGAGGTGTTTATATTATCGATCAGCGTTTCCTGCATGCGAAACACTTGCCACACAAATTCTCGTTTGAGAAAGATTATCTGGAAGCGTTTGCTGATGAGCATAAATACTATGGCCACATTTCTGAGGGCTATTTTATAGACATAGGCATCCCCGAAGATTATGAGCGGGCACAGACTGACTTTAAAAACATATTCGGATGAAGATAGCCATATTGGGTACAGCGCATCCGTTGCGGGGAGGTCTTGCCGCATTCAACGAGCGCCTTGCCTATCAATTGCAGCAGCAGGGCCATCAGGTGACCATCTGGTCTTTCTCATTGCAGTATCCCTCGTTTCTGTTTCCGGGAAAGACACAGTTCACCGACGAGCCGGCACCGCAGGGATTGGACATACGCACAACCGTTAATTCTGTGAACCCGCTGAATTGGCTGTCAGTAGGTGCGGCCATGAACAAAGAGCAGTACGATCTGGTAATTGTGAAATTCTGGTTACCCTTCATGGGGCCTGCATTCGGCACTATCCTGCGCCGGGCCAGGCGAAACGGGAAGACAAAGGTATTGTGTGTGGTAGATAACATTATTCCGCATGAACACAGGCCGGGTGACAAACAATTCACTAACTATTTTATAGGAGCCGTAGATACGTTTGTGACCATGAGTAAGGATGTGCTGAAGGATGTGAAGACATTCACTTCAAAGCCGTCTTTCTTTACACCGCATCCCATTTACGATAGCTACAACGAACCTGTATCGAAGGAGGAAGCCTGTCGCAAGCTGGGCCTTGACCCGGCAAAGAAGTACATGCTTTTCTTTGGCTTCATCAGGGAATACAAAGGACTCGACTGGTTGCTTCAGGCAATGGCCGATGAGCGCATCATCCGATCGGGTGTGGAGCTGATAGCTGCCGGTGAGTATTACAACAAAGACGTAGAGATCGCCAACAACGCCATCATTGCCCAGTTCGACCTGAGTAAGCGCGTGCATATGGTGACCGATTTTATTCCCAACAGCGAAGTGCGTTATTATTTCTGCGCAGCCGATCTGGTGGTGCAGCCATACAAACATGCTACGCAAAGCGGTATCACGCAGATCGCCTTCCATTTTGGCAAGCCCATGGTGGTGACCAATGTGGGCGGACTTGCAGAAGTAGTGCCTGACGGTAAAGTGGGGTTTGTGGCCGAGCCCGACCCGTCGTCTATCGCGGATGCCATCATGCGTTTTCAGCAACCTGACGCGCTACCCGATTTTGAACAGAATATCGCCGATGAGCGTAGGAAGTACTCATGGGATACGTTTACAGAAGTACTGATGAAGGCCGTAGCAGCCGTAAAGTGATAAAGATCCCTGATAAGTAATTTGTTAGAGTATGGCATCTATTTCTGAAAGAGACAGTAAGGTAATATGGCATCCATACACACCTATGAAGATCTGGCCCGAGGCCATAGCGATAACGCGAGGTGAGGGTGCATACCTGATCGATGAGCAGGGCAACCGCTATCTGGATGCGGTATCGTCGTGGTGGGTAAATCTGCACGGCCATAGCCATCCGTACATAGCAGCGCGTGTGAGCGAACAACTGCGCAGCATGGAACATTGTATGTTCGCCGGCTTCACACACGAGCCCGCAGTGGCCCTTGCCGAGCGCTTGCTGGAGGTACTGCCCGGTCCAATGAACAGGATCTTTTATTCTGATAACGGATCTACGGCGGTGGAAGTGGCAATAAAGATGGCGTTGCAGTATTTCATTAATACCGGTCAGCCCAGAAAGCGTATTGTGGCTTTAGAAAATGCCTACCATGGCGACACTTTCGGAGCCATGGCGGTAAGCGGTCGCAGTGTGTTCAACGCTACTTTCTCCGATTATCTTTTCGACGTTTCATTTGTGCCCTTCCCCTCTCCGGGTAAGGAAAGAGAGAGTGTAGCAGCACTGCGCACGCTGCTTTCAGCGGGCGATGTGGCTGCATTCATTGTGGAACCATTGATACAAGGATCGGCGGGTATGTATATGTACAGCGCCGATGTGCTGGAGCAGTTTTTTGCCTTGTGCAAGGAGTATGGCACGCTGACAATAGACGATGAAGTGATGACGGGATTCGGCAGAACAGGCCCGCTGTTCGCTGCCGACAGACTGTCTACCGGCCCCGATATGGTGTGCCTGTCAAAAGGATTGACAGGGGGTACCATGCCCATGGGCATCACAGCGGCCACTTCAAAAATATTCGACGCTTTCTGGGACGATGACCGCTCCCGTATGTTGTATCATGGTCATTCCTTTACTGCCAATGCTACGAGCTGTGCAGCTTCGCTGGCCAGCCTCGACCTCTTGCTGGCGGATAGTTGTACTGAGGCACGCGCCATGATAGAGGCCGAGCACACGGGTTTCGCTGCAGCCATGCGCAAACATCCTCTGGTGGCCGATGTGCGCCATACAGGAACCATCATAGCGTTGGAGATCAATGCCGGAACGACATCTTATCACAGCAGTATCCGCGATAGAATGTACCGCTACTTCCTGTCGCGTAATGTGATATTGCGCCCGCTGGGCAACATTGTGTACATATTGCCGCCGTATTGTATCACTAAGGAGGAGCTGCACAACATCTATACCTGCATCACCGATTTTCTCAGTGCTGAAGCAGGAACTCAATAACCCTGGGGAAGTAATAATGCTCTAGTTGGTGGATACGCGCTGCCAGTGAATTTGGCGTGTCGCCGGCCACTACCGGGCAATGTGCCTGCACGATCGTGTTTCCTTCGTCATAGGCCTCGTTCACATAGTGAATGGTGATGCCTGATTCCTGCTCACCTGCAGCTATCACAGCCTCATGCACATGGTGGCCGTACATGCCTTTGCCGCCATACTTAGGCAACAAAGCCGGATGGATATTGATGATCTTGTCAGGGAAGGTGGTCGTCATTGTAGCCGGTATCTTCCAGAGGAACCCCGCTAGTACGATCAGTGTCGGGTTGTGCGATCTCAGGGTAGTTATGAACTCATCGCTCTGAATAGACTGTTTGTCGATCAGCAG
The DNA here is from genome assembly GCA_964652995.1 of uncultured Flavipsychrobacter sp. Lineage (GTDB taxonomy): Bacteria > Bacteroidota > Bacteroidia > Chitinophagales > Chitinophagaceae > Nemorincola. Next base: position 70,497 of record CAZZCR010000016.1, read on the forward strand.
CGTGGGAATGTTCTCCCTTTCTGCGATCTTCAATACACCCGCCTGTGGTTTGTTGCATACAATGAGCGACACACGTGCTTTGCCGTTGGCCTTGAACCAATTAATGATAGCGGCAGCATTTGTGCCTGCACCCGATGCGAAAATGATAAGATTGTCCATTATTCGAATACGGGTTTCGACTTTTTCATGATAGCCGCAACGATCAGACCAAACACGCAGTCGCGCACTATGAGGCCGGCCCAGGCCAGCACATCAAAGCTCTTTGCCCCCGCCGATTCTTTGTCCATATTCTTCAGCAGTTCATCTATTTTCTCGTCGGGTAGGGGAGCCTGCTCTATCTTAATGCGGGCTGCCTCCAGTACCTTCTCAGTAAAGTGAGGGTCTATGTAGTTCATGAACACCCAATTGTAGATATAGGTCATGCTACCCGATACAAGCAGTATAACGAAGATGGTGCCGAACAGCTCCTTGAACTCTATGAAACCGCCATTAGCCTTGCGGATCATCTTGGCCATAATGCCGAGAATGATGAAGTAAAGCACGTAGTTCACCAGTGTCATTACGCCATATAGTGTCACCTGCTGTGCCACTGTGAGGTTGGTGATAGTGCTGAGGATGATGTAAACCAGACCCAGTACCACGCCATAAATAGCACCTGTTTTGTTTCTGGCCGCGCGCGACATTGTAATGTCTTCCATATTAGTTGTTGATGTGTAGTTTGTTATTGTTGAGAATACCGATCACCGAACCCTGCAGTGTTTTGCCGAGGAACGGATTGTTGACACCCATTGATCTTTTCTTTTCGGGCTGTAGTGTGGTAGTGCCGCTTGTGGTGAACAGTGTAAGGCTGGCCTCGCTACCCTTGGTTATACTACGCTCGGGTAGTCCGAAGATATCTCGCGGTATCAGGCTCATAGCCGTCACCAGACGATCTATACTGCAACTGTTCTTCAGTGAGTCCCACATGATATTGTAAGCCAACTCCTGAATGGCCATGCCGTCAGAAGAGTATTCATATTCCTTCGCCTTGGCGTCCCACTCATGTGGCGCGTGGTGGCTGGCAATGCAGTCGATAGTGCCGTCTTTCAGTCCTGCTATCAGCGCCTTTCTGTCGCTTTCCGCGCGCAGTGGCGGCATCACCTTGTAGGCGCTGCTGTAGCCGCGCAGAGCTTCGTCGGTAAGTGCAAGGTGATATGGTGTCACAGAACAGGTAATGCCGAGACCTTCGGCCTTGGCCTTCTTGATCATGGCCACAGATGCTGCAGTGGTAATGCCGGTGAGGTGTAGGCGTGAGTTGGTATAGCGCACCAACTCTATGTCGCGGTACACCATCATTGTTTCGGCAATGGCGGGTATACCTGCCATGCCCAGCGCGGTTGATACGGGTCCTTCGTTCATGAGGCCGCCTGCAGAAAGCGCGGCATCCATCGGTATCTCGATCATGGTGCCGTGGAACGCAGTGATGTACTCCAGCGCCTTCAGCATCAATCCCGGGTTCTGTATCGGTTTCCATCCGTCCGAGAAGGCCATGGCGCCGTGCATGCGCATATCCATCATCTCTGCCAGTTCTTTTCCTTCGGCATTGCGGGTTGCGGTACCTATGGGGTGCAGGTTCACTGCATGCCCTGCCGCTCTGCTCAGTACATATTGTATGGTCGACTTTGAACTGAGGGCAGGTTGTGTATTGGGTGCCAGCAGCACATCGGTGAATCCACCCGCGGCTGCCGCCGCAAGTCCGGTGGCTATAGTTTCTTTGTGTTCCGTTCCCGGTTCTCTGTAGTCGGCAAACACATCTACCCAGCCCGGGCTCACACACAGGTCTTTTGCCTCCACCACCGCATCGGCCGATGTTTTGATAGTGGCAGCTATCCTGGTGATCACTCCTTCTTCTACCAAAAGGTCCACCACCTTGTCGTGATGATCCGATTGTGTGTCTATTACCCTGACTTTACGAATATGTACCTGCATGACTTTGAATTGAACGTATTATGTCTCAGCATTGGTCCGGAGCGATCACGTAGCGGATGCGCCGGAAAATTTGGTTCTGGTGAGCAGGAATGTTTCCAGCCCCAGCATTACAAGCGATAAAATTACACAAACTTTCCAAAGCGGGAAGTTGAAGTCGGGGCCGCTGCCTGTGAGGGTGCCGCCATCGGTTATCGTCATCCACTTCACATTCTTTCCGGTCCATTCTTTTTGCAGAGCGGCAATGTCACGGAAAGCCGGTATTGATTCGCTTTTGTTCTGGTTAAGTGCCACCTGCGTGGTGTCGCTGCCGGTTGCGGCCAGCACGTAGAACCCGGGTTGCTGTACCGCCTGCCCCACGTAGACATCTATACCCGCTCCATTGGGTTTCTGCGGCGGAATGATGTCGGCATCCTTGCCTATGACATGCAGCGTGTTGCGTTCGCTCACATTCGAAAGTGCCAGGTAGGTAGGTGCCTTAGAGCCTGCCGCAACTGCAAATACACTGCCGCCACCGTTCTGTGTGGCCATCAGATACAGGAAAGGGGTGAAGAAGTAGCTGCCAGGGAAGTTGCCCGATTGAATGTCGGCAGAGGTGGCGCAGATGTATAATTGGCCGCGACCGGGGGTGTAGCGTGCCAGCAGCGGGTCGCCGTTGCGAAAGCCAAGCACGGTTTGTTGGTTCGCACTCAGGTCGGCATTGATCACATAGTGCCAGTTGGCCACGGGCAGCTGCACATTGTCGGGTATCTGCTCAAACAGATCTTTTACCAGCGCGCTGCCTTGCTGCAGTAGGCTGGCCGTCTGCATGGCAGTGTCTACACTCGCGAAGGAGATGCCTCCCGCCAGTTTCAGTCCTTCGTTGAACTGTTGCAAATTGTTGGTGCGTCCCGGAAAGATGCAGATGGTCTGGCCGTTCTCCAGCGCGTCGGCCATCATTTTACCCATATTTTCGTCTATACGGGTCACGCCATTCAGTATAATTAGGTTATACTGTTTGCGGTCGGCGGGTATAGCCGAGATCTCAGCCTGGTTGAGTCGGAAGCCGTTGTAAGCTCTGAAAGACGCCTGTATATAGGGGTTCAGCGGTCCTTCGTTCAGTACCAGCACCGACAGATTGGGGGCGCACCGTGCTGCTATACGGAAGGTGTCGTCGAAACGTTGATATGCATCATTAAGGGTCAGCGATATCTGCTGCCAGCCTGTTCCGCTCACCTGGAAGTTCAGTGTGTCCGTACGTTCTGCCCCGTCAGAAAAATCGAGCGATGCCGCGCTTTTCACCTGGCCATTCACAGAAAGATTGAGCACAGGATTTTCTTTGGGTGCCTTGCCCGCACTGCGGGTATGCACCACCACATAGTTGCTCTTCTCGGCCTGCAGTACCGGAGTTGTAAGGTAGGCGGTATCTATATAAATATTCTCAACCGCTTCTGCCTGAACAGGCAGGCCATGGAAGGTGATATGTTCGGTCAGTTCTTTTGGCGGTGCGGCAGTAAAGCCACTCTGCTGAAAGTCGGAATAGTAGTACAGGTCAGCCTTTTTCGAACTTTCGTTCTGCAGGATGGTCTGCGTCATTGCCATCACTTTGTTCACCGCGCCCGGTGTGGCCGATAGCTCCACTGCCTGTATCTGCGCATACACCTTGTCTGCCGGTTCGGCATGAAAGGTGGTGGGTTTGTCGTTGGTGAGCAATACAAATTTGGTGCCCGGTTTGGCCGCGCGTACTTGTTTGGCCGCAGCCTCCTTGGCAATCTCCAACAGCGATCTGGCCCCCTTTTTAGCGCCCATACTGTTCGAGTTGTCCAGATACACTACCTGCAGGCGCGGATCGGAGCTATTGCCTTCGCCGTTGTTGAAGAAAGGCTGTGCAAATGCGAGTATCAGGCAGGCAAGGAACAGAAGGCGCGCAGCCAATAGTGCTTTGTAGCGTATCTGAGACTGTTTGCGGCTGTTGAGCTGAATGTTCTTGAGGAAGCGGGTGTGAGGGAACAATACCGTTTTGTACTTACGGAGATTGAACAGATGTATCAGTATGGGAATGACCAGCGACACACCGGCAACAAGGAACAACGGATATAGGAAACTCACGGCGGCAAATATAGTGGAATAGGGAACTACCGCAAAAGTTAAAACATATTGTAATGTGGTGCATCCGGCTGGTGTGCAACATATCAGCTGTTGTTACAAAAATGCAAATCACCCGCTGCGGGTGACCGCATCCGCCGGGCACCCGGCTACATTTGGTTCATAACATTCAACCATGAGCAACCGACTGATCTTCCTGTTTTCGATCTCCCTTCTTTTAGCACTTAAAGCAGCTGCAAAGCCCGCCGGTATTGGCGGACGCGTCATTGATGCATCCGGACAACCCGTATCGCTGGCCAGCGTATTACTGCTGTCTGCGACCGATTCTTCCCTTGTCAGTTCCACCCTTACCGACCCAAAGGGGGAGTACGATCTCACCCCTGCACCGGCAGGTAATTACCTCCTTCGGGTGTCTTATATAGGATACAACGACAATATATCTGAGCCGTTTGTTTATAATGGCCATGCTGTAATGAGGCCCGAGATCATTCTGTCTCCATCGGGCAAGGCACTGGCCGAGGTATCGGTGCGGGCATCTAAGCCCTTTGTTGAGGTACATGCCGATAAGCTGGTAGTGAATGTGGAGAACAGCATTGTGAACGCAGGATCGAATGCACTGGAGGTCTTGACGCGGTCTCCCGGTGTACACGTGGACAATAACGACAACATCCTGTTTAAAGGCCGGCCCGGTGTAACCATCATGATCAATGGCAAGATTCAACCACTCTCGGGTCAGGAGCTGGCAGAGATGCTGCGCAACATGCCGGCAAATTCGGTAGAGGCGATAGAGCTGATCTCCAACCCCTCGGCAAGATATGACGCAGCAGGTAGTGCCGGTATCATCAACATCCGTCTGAAGCGCAATAAGAAGAAGGGAGTGAACGGTTCTGTAAATGCCGCCTATGCACAAGGTGTGTACCGTAAGATGAACGGAGGTTTCAATTTGAATTACCGCAACAAAAAGGTGAGCCTGTTTGCCAACTACAACCATAGTGACCGGCAGGGGTTCAATGACCTGAAGCTCAACAGGAACTTCTTTAGCGGCAACACCTTTGCCGGCGCCTTTATTCAGGATAATCAATACCTGTATAATGTGCTTTCAGACAACGGTAGCGTTGGTCTCGATTATAGTCTGTCGTCGCGCACGACGGTTGGCATTGCCGCTACGGGCGAAACTACGTCCTTCAGGCGTACCGGTTACAACTACTCCCGCATCATCGATTCGGCAACAGGTCAACAGCTCAGCCATTTTGTGACAGAGAATGCCGCACCCAATGTCTGGAGCGGGCGCAGTGTAAACCTGAATCTGAGGCACAAATTCGATAGTTCCGGACGAACCCTGTCGGTAGATGCCGATTATGCCGGCTATCCCGGTAGCGGCACACAAGACTACACCACCAACTACTACAATGATCTGCCCGATGGTTCATCAGTACTTTCCGGCAGGCTGCCGGCCATATTCCGTGGCGACCTCAATGGGCTTACGCAGATTCGTTCGCTGAAGGCAGACTATGCAACGCCCCTCTTCAAGGGAGCAAAAATGGAGCTGGGTGCCAAGACCAGCTATGTGACATCCGACCACGACTTGGCATTTTTCAACTACCGTTCGGCTACATGGGTCACAGACAGCCAACGGACGAACAATTTTAAGTATCGCGAGCACATAGTTGCCGCATATGCGAACTGGAGTATCGACAAGGAAAAATGGAGCGCACAGGTGGGCCTTAGGTGGGAGCAGACCATGGCAGGCGGCGATGCCGTTTCTCCTTCAAAAGACTCATCATTCATCCGCAGATATGGGCAGCTGTTTCCGTCCTTCTCCCTGCAGCGGCATGTTACATCAACCCATGATATCGGTCTGTCGTTGAGCAGGCGTATAGAACGGCCCAATTACGATCAGCTCAATCCATCAACCTATTACCTTGATCCCACTACATACAAGGCCGGCGATCCGTACCTGAGTCCGGCACTGTCCTACAATGCCGAGCTGTCGCATGTTTTCAGGCAACGTTTGGTCACGACACTCAGCTACGCCTACACATCATCGCCCATTGTAGAGGTCATACAACCCAGCACTACCGAGAGTCGCGTAACCATTCAGACACAAAAGAACCTTTCGGGTCTGTCTTGGTACGGGGTGAGTGGCGCCTATCAGTTCAGGTTCGCCAAATGGTGGAGCAATACCACCAATGGCAATTTGTATTATGCGCACTACAATGGCAACATTGCAGGTACTCCGCTCAGCAAGGGCAGAGTGTCGTTCGATGTAAATACATCCAACAGTTTCATTCTCCCCAATGACTGGTCTGCTGAACTCGGCGGCAACTATCATGCGCCGCAGCAGTATGGTTACATGGTCGACAAGCCCACCTGGATGGTGAACTGCGGTGTGCAGAAAAATCTGTTCGACAAGAAAGCAACGATAAGGCTGAACGCAACTGATATTTTCTGGCGCGGATACCCGAGGGCAACATCAGAATATACAGGGTATAAAGAATCGTTTGTGGCGCGGCGCGATACCCGCCAGGTGGCATTGTCCGTTACATGGCGTTTTGGCACACGTTCTCAGTCGCAGCAGCGCCGTGGTGGCGCCGAAGACGAAAAGCGCCGGGTAGGTCAGGGTGCCTGATAAGATTTTCCCGCCTCCTATTAGCAAGTGAGCTGTATCTGTTACAGCCCAGCCTCCGGTCTCTGTCCAACAGCCGGGGGCTTTTCTTTTCTATACGGATATTGTTATTCTCTGCCTCCTATGAATGATACAAAAACGACTCCACCTCTGTTTTCAACGTAGGCAAATGTCTAACTATGATTCCCCAGATCACTTCGTCAGAAACTGTATCATAGCCATGGATGATCCTGTTACGAGTGTCCACGATCTTTCGTGAACTCGTAAAAGTCAATGCATTGTCTGAGTTGAGTATCCGATTCATAGCCTCGCCAATTATTTCCAGGTTTCGCTCAACAGCACGTTTTGTTTTCAGGCTTGAACTATATTCATTAAAGTCTCTCTTTGGCCCGTCAAAATAGCTTTCGATCTCATTGATCGAATTAAGGATATCGTGGAGCCAGGCCTTTGTCTCAGTCCGCATAAACTACTTGGCGGGAGTTGATTATGTTCTCTTTAAAGAATGGATTTTTTACAGCGGTTTCCTCAATCAGGTCCACGGGCCTTTTAAAAACGTCTTCCAATGAGAATTTTAGATCAAAGTAATTGTCAGCGTAATCATTGACAGGCATCTGCGCGAAGTCGACGATCATGTCAATGTCGCTTTTATCATTGAATCTGGCAGACAATACCGATCCGAACGCATAAAGTCTCCTCACCTTGTGCGTGGCGCAAAGCTGTCTGATCTTTTCTATATGCTCGTCAATGATAGACATGTAGCGTATGCTAAGATAAACTATAATTGATTAGGCAACAATTGTTCCAGTGCCCGGTTGATGCGTTTCAGTGTTTCTTCCTTGCCTATCAGCTCTGCAATGGCAAACACGCCGGGGCCATATTTGCCACCCACCAGCATAATGCGGAAAGGCAACATCAGTTCTCCTTTCTTAAGGCCATGTTTTGTTGCGTGTTCGTTGAACGATGTCTCCATGTCGGCCTGATTCCACGTTGTCGAGTTGGCCAGCTCGGCAGCCCACGCCGCGAAGAATTGTTGCTTTTGATCGTTCCATTTTTCCAGAATGGCACCTTTCTCTCTCAGCTCAGGCGTTTCAAAGAAGAAGTGACCCTGCTCCCAGAAGTCTGGCAGCAAGGTGCAGCGGTCTTTTATAAGTCCCACTACTTTCACCAGCAGCTCTTTGTTGGTCACCACACCACCCTCCACAATGAAGGGCCATGCAAGTTCCGCAAGTGTTTCGTTGTCGGTTTTCTGTATATATTGATGGTTGAACCATTTAGCTTTTTCAAAGTCGAATTTTGCACCACCCTTGTGCACACGTTCTATTGAGAATTTGGCGATCAGGTCCTCCATCGAGAAGAGTTCCTGCGCCGTGCCATCGTTCCAGCCCAGCATAGCCAGCATATTCACGAAAGCCTGAGGCATGAAGCCCATCTCGCGGAAACCGCGGGTCTCTTCGTTGGTCTTGGGGTCGGTCCAGTTCATGGCAAATACCGGGAAGCCCAGCCTATCGCCATCGCGTTTGCTCAGTTTTCCGTTGCCGTCCGGCTTCAGTATCAGCGGCAGGTGCGCCCACTGAGGCATGCGGTCTTTCCAGCCCAGGTACTCCCACAGCAACACATGCACCGGTGCGCTTGGCAACCACTCCTCGCCACGGAAGGCATGTGTGATCTCCATCAGGTAGTCGTCCACCACCACCGCCAGGTGGTAGGTAGGCATACCATCGGCTTTCAGCAGCACTTTGTCATCTACCAGCGAACTGTCGAAGCTGATCTCACCACGGATCATATCAGTGAGTTTCACGGTAGTATGCTCAGGCATTTTTATGCGCACCACATACGGTGTCCCTTCCGATATAAGCCTGGCGGTCTCTTCCTGACCCAGTGTCAGCGAGTTGCGCATCAGCATGCGGGTATTTTGGTCATACTGGGCATTGGTATATTCGTCTTTGCGGTGGTCTTTCCGCATCTTTTCTATTTCCTCCGGCGTATCAAAGGCGTAGTAAGCATGTCCCGAATCCAGCAGCATTTGCGCATAATGGTGGTACATCTCTTTGCGCTCGCTCTGGCGGTAAGGGGCAAATGGCCCTCCTTTCAGTGGGCTCTCGTCCGGTTCCAGTCCGCACCACGCCAGGCAGTCCATTATATATTGTTCTGCGCCCGCCACAAAACGGGTTTGGTCGGTATCCTCTATTCGGAGAATAAATTCGCCCTTGTTGGCACGTGCAAATAAATAGTTATATAATACAGTCCGCACACCACCCAGGTGAAGGCCACCCGTAGGGCTCGGCGCAAATCTTACTCTTACTTTCATGGTGCCAAAATTAGTCCGAAATCATCAATCGGGATGAATAATACATATTGCGTGCGTTTGGCATGTTCGGGTCGCTCATGTAAAGAGAATTTGCCATCCGATATCTTGACAGAAAACGTTCGGAAAACCGAAAAGTTTCCCTATCTTTGCAGCGTTCCGCAAAAAGTCAAAAGGATTTTCTTTTGACTTTTTGATTTATACGGGCATAGTTCAATGGTAGAATAGAGGTCTCCAAAACCTTCGATCGTGGTTCGAATCCGCGTGCCCGTGCAAATTTGACCCTTGGGTCACTTTGGTTAATTGGACAGTAGGTATATCCGGGTCTTACCCGAATCCTGTTGTCCTGTTAACCACTTAACATTTAACTATTTAACTGAAACAAATGAGCAAATTAGGCAGTTACGTTCAGGAAGCATATGATGAATTGTTACACAAGGTTAGCTGGCCGTCATGGGACGAGTTGCAGCAGACCACCATCATCGTGCTGGCAGCTCTCGGTCTCGTCACAGTTGTGATCTGGGGCATGGACATCGCTTCAGAGGCAACTCTGAAATTCGTTTACAACATACTCGGTAATTAATAATGGAAACCATGAGTGAAGTAGTAATTACTCCGGACCAGAAACCGGCTCCTGATACCAAGTGGTACGTGATCCGCGTGGTGAGTGGTAAGGAAAGGAAAGTGAAGGAGTATATTGATCGGGAAGTAAAGATCAACAATTGGTCTAATTCTGTCGTTCAGGTACTGTGCCCGGTAGAAAAAGTGTTCAAAGTGCAGAACGGCAAAAAAGTACTGCGCGAAAAGACCCTCTTCCCCGGTTACATCCTGCTGGAAGCTAATGACGGCAAACTGACCGATGATATCATCCATACCGTAAAGAATGTTACGGGTGTTATCCATTTCCTCGGCAAAGAGAACCCTACTGCGCTTCGTAAATCTGAAGTGAACAAGATGTTCGGTAAGATGGACGAGGTGAGTGAGCAGGGCATAAGCTACGCAGAGCCATATATCGTTGGTGAGACCGTTAAGATCGTTGACGGACCATTCAACGATTTCAATGGTACTGTGGAAGAGATCAACCAGGAGAAGAAGAAACTCAAGGTAGTAGTAAAGATCTTCGGTCGCGCTACACCGGTGGAACTCAACTACATGCAGGTAGAAAAAATCGCCTAAACACACAATTATCATATTTCCCCGACCGCATCAATTCGATGCGGTCTTTTTTTTACTATTGGTTATAGCCCTATAGATTTGTGCCCGCTGTTTTGCAATAATTTTGGAAAGGAATGACGAACCATAGACGATCAGCTGAACTATCTCATTTATCTGTTGAAAGTTGTCCGGCAAATGTTTTTGTGAAAAATCTCCTTTCGCGCTGCCGGAAGGGAGAAAGTGATCCGTCTATAGTGATCATGAGCACCGCTGGGGAAGTGGCTCCTATACTGAAGAGCATGGCACCTTTCCTGCCTTCAGAACTTGCGCTGTCGCAGTTATCGTCGGCCGAGCGCTCCATGCCCGATGTTGGATTTCGTTATGCGGTAGTTTATAAAGATGGTCATCCCTTACTTTTCAGCACTTTTCAGGTATATACGCTCACTGCCCGCAACTTCAATCTTCACCGCGAGCGTACTTTCGTCAAGCATATATTTGGGCTTTTCCTCGATCTGCGCCGTATAAAGGTCGTAGTATCCGGCAATGCGCTGCGCACCGATATGCCATGCTTCTGCTACAACCATCACGAGCTGCCTGCCGGGCAGGCACTGGAGCTGGTGGCATCAATTGCCGACACCATTGCCAACCGTGATGAAGCCTCGGCGGTTATCCTTACCGGAACCGGAAATGCAGGCGCAGCCACACAACGCAAGCTGGCAACATTGGGCTACCAGATGCCATGGGAAGACATGGCCATGGAAATGAACATTCCCTCGTCGTGGGAGGCTATGTCTCAATACATCGTGGCACTGTCGCGCAAATACCGCGCACGCGCGCAAAAAATAATTGCCGCAGGCAGCACATTAAGGCAGGCTCCGATCACGGAGGAGGAGCTGGACGGTTTGCAGCCGGATATCGACAGGCTTTTCGCCGAAGTAATAGAGAACCAGCCGTTCGTTTTCACTACTTCCGGCAGCAGGTATATAGCCGAGTTGAAGCGACTGTATAAAGACAACTTCGAGATCATCGGTTTTTTTGAGGGCAATGTGCTTGTGGCGTTCTACAGCGCGTTTGTTACCCCCACCGGATATGAGCTGTTTTACGTGGGCTACAGTCAGTCGCTGAATGCGAAGTATCAGTTGTACTTCAACATGCTCTTTTCAGGATTGGGCCGGGCCATTGCCCTGCGCAAACAGCAATTGCTACTTGGTCGCACCTCGTTCGATGCAAAGGCCAGTCTGGGCGCAAAGGCGGTGAGAAAGGATTATCTCATCCGTTTGTTCCGTGTGCCCGAGGCGGCAACCAGGTGGTTTGTTTCCTACTTCTCCTCAATGGAAAGTGGCAAATGGACGCAGCGGAATCCGCTGAAGGAAGATGCCGCTTAACTTCATTTGCCAAGCCACTTTTTGAATGCATTTGCCCGTGCCTTACTCACGAAGATGTCGTCATCTTTGGCGTGCCTGATCACTACTTTCAGTCGTCCGTTCAGGTGGGTCACTACCTTTTCTATTGAATCTATTGAAGCAATATAGCTTCTGCTGATCCTGAAAAATGAATCAGGGTCTAACTGTGTTTCCAATGTGTCCAGATTCTCGTCTATGAGGTATTGCTGGTCGTTACGGGTATAGAGGTAAGTCAGCTTGTCGTCGGCACGTATGAAGGCTGTGTCAGTTACCGGAACAGGTATCAACCGTTCACCCCTGCGCACAAGAAATCTCGATCTGAACGCCTGCCTTCCGCCCATCATCTGTTGCAGCAAAGTGGTCAATCGGCTTTCTATTCCTACAGGACTATGCTGCGCGCTGAATTTTTTTAAGGCTGCGGCCAGTTCATCTTTGTCTATCGGTTTTAGTAGGTAATCAACGCTATTGAACTTAAATGCGCGCAGCACATACTCGTCATAGGCAGTAGTAAAAATGACCGGAATAGTGATGGCATCCTTTGTAAACAGTTCCAGACTAAGTGTATCGCTCAGGTGGATATCGGCCAGAATCAGGTCTGCGCTGTTATGGCTCAACCATTCCCGCGCTTCCTGTACCGACTCAATTACAGCACCGATAGTTGCATCCGGTGCCACCGCTGCAACAAGTTCTGTCAGTCGGTTTGCGGCATGGCGCTCGTCTTCAAGTATCAGGATGTTCATATCGCATGTTTTTGTGGTTGCGTTGATACTCTTTCGAGATCAAGATAAAAAGAAGTTGCCATTCCCGGGTAACGCTTCCAGATCCCCTGACTTCCAAACCGGTAATAATGAACTTTTCCGGGAACCGGCATACAAATAGGTACAGAAAGGAACGTGCCCCGTTTAGAGTGGTCGGCCCATTCAATAATTGCCGCGAAATTTCGGTCACTCACCAAATTATACTTCGATACATCCAGATAGATCCAGCCGGTCTTCGATTTCGTTATTTGCCATAGAATGTTCTCAGTATTGAAACACTCGCCCGGCACGCCATTTACGATCTTGCAGAAGCTGACTTTCAATAGTATGGAATCAAAATTGTTTCGGTCTACAAACAGGTGCACGCCTTTGATGCGTGTAGCCTGTCCCTGCACACGCATCAGCTCACCTATGGCTGCTCCCAGATTTTGCCGGGGTCTGTTGCTGATCGCGAAGTTGTTCGTCATAAGTGTGTGTTTTCGGGCAACACCACGCTTCAGTTGTTTGTCTTGCCCGGCAACTATTGTTACTGTCTCCAGTCCGGTAGTGGTCTGCCGAAGTATGATCGTATCAGTTTTGCGTTGCTTCAATGAAGCAACCGTTTCCATTAAAATGCTGTAGCCAACACAACTCACTTTTATCGTGTCATGCTGCATGGTATCCGGCAAGAACAATACAAATGAGCCATGTTCATCAGTCATCGTGCCGAGCGTAGAGTGGTGAATACCCACGTTGGCATAAGGTACCGCTTGGCCTTTCTCATTACAGACCACTCCTCGCACCTGCTGGGCGGCATGGGTCGGAACAGCAAAGACTGCCGTTATCATTATGCCGGGAATAGCAGCCACCTTAATTTTTCTTGGTTTAACCAGTCTTTTGCTCCATTTGCGGGTGGCCAATGTTGTGAGTACGGTACCAACAACAGTCGGAAGGATCCAAACAATCCACGAAGGCTTTATAGAAACATTATTGACCAGAAACGCCGTGATAGCAGCTATATAGGAACCGCTCATTTTACCAATATGCTGCATCAGCCATATCCGGTTCTGTTTGCCGGTCGTTGTTTCATCGGCAAGTAGTTGCAGGTCCTTTATAGCAAGAGCCAACATGATGCCACCGAATAAGCTCAACACGGGCACAAAGGCAGTCCTGGCCATCACCATTAATGCAATCGGATATAAGATCATGAACAGTGCAGTGGTAGCAGCCAGTAAGTAGGGAAGTTTGTCGCGAAGCGTTAGCGTGGCACGTCCCTCACGCCAGTACTGCATGGCACGCATACCTGAGAAGGTGAGGTACAGCGTAAAGACAGAAATGGACAAGAGGAAGGGGTTGAATCTGAGAATGGTCATCACCAGAGCTGAGAGCCCTACCACATACATACAGTAGTTGTACACTTGTCCTGTCTGTTTATGACCTTTTCGTCCTTTCACGGCCATTAGTGCTGCGGCACCGCAAAGAAGTGCCACAGTGCCTGCGGCAATATGCAGCAATAGAAGTCCCTTATACAGTTCCATGTGGTTGTATCATTTTGTTGGTAAAGAATATGTTTCCTTTCTATAGTAGGGGAAGCGCCACCCGGAACTCCCCATCAGTCTGCGTCACCGTCACCGGCACCTCTTGCCCTGTGATCAGTGCATAACGGTTCCGGATATTGCTGAGTCCAAGCCCGGTTGATGTGTCCGCTGCCGGGCGGGGGTTATAGTTGTTAGTTACTATTAGTGTGTCTCTGTCGTCTGATATGCTGATCTTAAGCGGATGTTTTTTGGAGATCTCATTGTGCTTTATCGCATTTTCTACCACAAGTAGCAGCGCGTGTGTCACAATATTGCGTGTTTGTGCTGCTGCGCTGACATTTATTTCTACGATAAGTTTATCATCGAATCGTTGCTTTTGCAGGAAAAGGTAGGATTCGGCTACCTGCAATTCGGTCGACAATTGCACAGTTTGCTCATCCTGATGCTGAAGGGAATAGCGCATTACCCGGGCCATCTGCTCAACAAATGCAACAGCGGTGTCAGGGTTTTCTTTGATCAGTCCGGGTAGGGTATTGAGTGCATTAAATAGGAAATGTGGGTTCACCTGATTCTTCAAGGTCTCGTACTTGCTCTGGATCATTTCTTGCTTCATCCGCTCATTTTCAATCGTGCTCCGCTGCAGGCTCACAACAAAGTGCTTTCCTGATACAATGAGGCCTACGATCATAGAAAAGAGTGCAGAGTACATCATGTTCTCTCTGTAGGTGTCTATGCCCGGTTCGGCATAGCCCATGAGCGCCATAACTTTCATGGCCACGAACATGATTAGGCCGCCATACACAGCCAGCATCGATACGCCTATCCCGAAGGATACAACCGGCTGCTTATTCCAATTGAGCGCCTCGAATAATCTGGTCAGAAAGGTAGTGCCGCCCAACGCACCCATTGTTGCAAGCGAAAGCGAAAAGAGGACGCTGTAATGCCAGCTGCCTCCCGACATATAGTAGCCATAGTTGACAAACAGGTTCACACCCAGAACCACTGCATAGGTAATTGCCAGTACGGAGAGGTGTTTTTTCATTTTTCCTTTTCTTTTCTGATACAAATGTCTGAAGCGCGATCGGGACGGAGAACAGGAAATTCGTCAAACGCCGGAATAGGGGAGTCACCTGACCGTCTTAGGGAGTCAACTGTGACACTCCGGCTTCGAAAAGATAGGTCATTATTTCCTACCTTTATCCAAATAATTCATTTATGTTTATACAAAGTGCACCTACCCGCCGCAGACTCAGCGGTTTTATTGCCCTATTGTTTTTGTCCCTTGCGTCATGGGCGCAGGACCTCAAGTCTCCTATTCCTACCGACCCCGATGTAGTGACCGGAAAGTTGGATAATGGGCTCACTTATTACATACGAACCAACAAGAAGCCGGCCAATAAGGTGGAGCTCAGGCTGGTTGTGAAGGCCGGTTCTATACTTGAGAATAACGACCAGCAGGGTCTTGCCCACTTCATGGAGCACATGAACTTCAACGGAACCAAGAACTTCCAGAAGAATGAACTGGTAAGTTACCTGCAGTCCATAGGCGTACAGTTCGGTGCCGACCTCAATGCCTACACATCTTTCGACCAGACAGTCTACATCCTGCCGATCCCGACAGACAAGCCGGGCAACCTCGATAAAGGTTTCCAGATCATCGAAGACTGGGCGCACAATGCATTGCTCACCGATAAGGACATAGACGAGGAGCGTGGCGTGGTGCTGGAAGAAAGCCGCCTTGGAAAGGGTGCCGACGACCGCATGCTGAAAAAGTATTTCCCTAAACTGGCCGAGGGGTCGTTATATGCCCAGCGCCTGCCTATAGGGAAAGACGAGATACTCAAGTCGTTCAAGTACGAGACCATCCGCAGCTTTTACCGTGACTGGTACCGCCCCGATCTTCAGGCGGTTGTAGTGGTGGGCGATATAGATGTAGCTACTGCCAAGTCTATGATCACCAAACACTTCGCAGGCCTCACCAATCCCGCCAATGCCCGCCCCCGCACTTACGTGGACATCGCACCACGCAAAGCCGCCGATGCAATGGTGGTGACCGACAAAGAAGCAACCAACTCCATGCTGATGTTGTCTTTTCCCTACGTGAAGAAGACTGACGAGAAAACCATAGGAGACTACAGAGAAAATATGGTGCTTCAGTTAGGCATACAGATGCTCAACCGCCGCTTTTCTGTTCTTGCGCAGAGTAGCAAACCGCCGTTCCCGTTTGCAGGCATCGACTTCAACGACATGATCCATGGTTATGAGAACCTCACCGTTTATGCGCTGTTCATGGCCGGTGGTCTGGAAAAAGCACTCGGTGCTGTCGCTGACGAAGTGGTGCGTACACGCAAATATGGCTTTGCTGAAAGCGAGCTGGAAATTGCAAAGAAAGACGCCCTGGCCGGAATGGAGCGTGCTTACAACGAACGCAAAACCACCGATAGCAAAGACTTTGTTGAAGAGTATATTCGCGCCTTCCTTGACAACGAACCCTACCCCGGCATTGAAAATGAATATGCTTATGCGAAATCAATGTTGCCCGGTATCAAGGCAGAAGAAGTGAGCACCGCGATCAGGCAGTATCTCTCCGACAATAACACATTCACGCTCGTTACCGGCCCTGATAAAGCCGAGCTGAAGTTGCCGTCAGACAAAGACCTTCTTGCAATGACGGCGAAAGCGCTGTCGAAAGATGTAGCAAATGCCGAACAAAAAGCAGTTGCAACTACACTCATTACAAAGAAGCCCGAGCCGGGCCTTATCGTGTCTCAGTCTCCTGAGGAGGGTTTTAAGGCCACGACTTATACTTTGGGCAATGGGGTGAAAGTAACAATTAAACCCACCGACTTCAAAAGCGACGAGATACTGGTAAGGGGCACCAAGAAGGGTGGTACCAATAAGTATGGTCCGCAAGACCGCAGCAATTACCAGTTCATCAGAGAGTTGATTCCCGCTATGGGCATAGGTGGTTTCACCCCTTCCGATCTGGAAAAAGCACTCGCAGGAAAGACTGTAAAAGTGGATCTGAGAATGAATGAATATAGTTCAGGCATATCGGGTGCGACAACAGTTAAAGATTTCGAAACCCTCATGCAGGTAATTTACCTGCAGCTTACACAGCCACGCAAAGACGCAGAGTTATTCACTGCATACAAAGACAAGCAGAAGTCTATGTTGCAGTTCATCATGGCCAATCCCCGTGCCGCTTTCTTCGATACCACAATCAAAGCGCTGTATGGCAACAATCCACGTGCGCCCATGGTATTCCCCAAGGCTGCCGACTACGATAAGATAGACCTCGACAGAGCATTGGCTATCTATAACGCTGAGTTCACGTCAGCAGGTGGTTATCATTTCTTTATCACCGGCAATGTGGACGCAAAAACGGCACTGCCACTCATCGAGATGTATCTCGGTAGCCTGCCTTCATCGCTTGGTACCGCCGAATATCAGGACAACGGTCTTCGCCCGGTAGGGGGAAAACAACTTTCGATCAGGAAAGGCAAGGAGAAACAAAGCATGATCTTCGGCGTGTTCAGCGGACAAATGCCGTACAGCGAAGACATGGAGCTGTCTATGGCTGCATTGGGCGAGGTGTTGAACATCCGTGTGATAGAAGAAATGCGCGAGAAGATGGGCGCCATCTATGGCGGCGGATTCAGCGGCCAGCTTACCCGCGAGCCATACGAGCATTATTCTATTCAACTGCAATTACCTTGTGGCCCCGAGAATGTAGACAAGCTGCTCGAAGCAACCGACAAAGAGATAAAGGCTATTCTGGCACAGGGGCCCAACCAGAAAGATGTGGACAAGGTGAAAAGCCAGTGGAGGGAGAAGTATATCACCGACTCAAAAGAAAACAGCTTCTGGAACGACAAAATGGAGCGTGTGCTCATTTGGGGTCGCAACAAAGATCGTGTGCTGAACTACGAAAAGTACCTCAATGCACTTTCTGCCGACGATATCCGTAAGGCTGCTTTACTGGGCCTTACCGACGGGGCTAAGTTCATTTCTGTGTTGAACCCGGAGTCATAAGATCTCTGTTTCAGCAATAATCACCCGATCTCTTCCGTTACGGCATAGGTCGGGTGTTTTTTTATGGTTTCATCGGCGCCGTACATAACCACCAAAGGGCGCAGGGCAATCAAAGCACCTTCGCACCTCAATATTCTATAACTTAGCGTTTGTATTATGATCTTCAGGAGTAAAGCCCCCCTGCGCATAGGTCTGGCGGGAGGTGGCACAGATGTCAGCCCATATTGCGATCTCTACGGAGGTGCCATTCTTAATGCTACTATCTCGTTGTACGCGTCAGCTACCATCGAGCCGCTGGTAGTGCCGCAGGTCATTATAGAGGCGCTCGACAGGAATGAGAGTGTAGCTTATGACCTGGCCGACGAACTGCCTATCGACGGCAGCCTCGACCTGGCCACCGGGGTCTACAATCACCTCGTTGCCAAATATGGTCCTGTTCCTTCCGGTTTTCGCATCACTACTTCGGTCGATGCACCCGCCGGTTCGGGTCTCGGTAGTTCATCTACGCTGGTGGTTGCCATTATAGGCGCCTTTGCCGAATGGCTGAACCTGCCGTTGGGAGAGTATGATATAGCCCAGATGGCTTACGATATTGAGCGGGTGGAGCTGGCTATGGCCGGTGGTAAGCAGGATCAGTATGCCGCGACTTTCGGCGGTGTTAACTTCATGGAGTTCTATGATGGCAACAAGGTCATTGTCAACCCGCTGCGTATAAAACCCGAGTATCTCAACGAACTCGAGAACAACCTGCTCCTATACTTCACAGCAACCAGCCGCCTGTCCTCTACCATCATTGAGGCCCAGAGCAAGAACGTTACAGACAAGAACCAACAGTCTATAGATGCCATGCACCAGCTAAAAGAGCAGGCGCAAATGATGAAGGAGGCTATGTTGCACTGCAACATCCCCTCCTTCGTCCATAGCGTCTCCTCTGTAAGCGGCTCCAAGACA
>CAZZCR010000017.1:0-40217 GCA_964652995.1 uncultured Flavipsychrobacter sp.
CGAAATACGGACTCGGAGAGTTGCGCAACGGCAACAACACCTCGCTGAGAGGTATGGGCAACATCACGAGCGCCTATTCGAGCGCAACGATGGCTAATACCGACAATCCTGCTTCGTATTCCTTCATCAGGCGCACCACGTTTGAAGTGGGTGCCAATATGACCACAAGGACTGTGGAAGGAACAGACAACGGAACGAGCGAAAAGTACCAATCGGGCACAGCATCTGTAGCATATATGAATCTGGCTGTGCCGGTAGGCAAGAACGCCGGTATGTGTTTCGGTTTCCGCCCTTATTCGGCAACCTATTATTACCTTACCGATACTATACGTTCCACCTCCACACCTCCGTCACCACTGGGTGACGCGATAAAGAGCTACAGAGGTGAAGGTGCTATGAACTTCGCGTTTGTGGGTGGTAGTGCCAAATACAAAGGGCTGAGTGCAGGTGTCAATTTTGGTTTTCTTTTCGGAGACATCAACAAGTCGATAGTGCTGGTGCCTACGGACCGGCTGACTTACAACAATGCCTACTACTCTCAGTTTGTTACCAATGCGCGCGTGGGTGGCATTATGTGGAAGGGTGGCCTGCAATATGAAGCCAAGCTGGACTCTTTTCACGTCTTACGCATTGGAGGCACAGTGCAGTTGAGCCAGAAAATACGTGAACATTTCTACGAAACCCATCTGGCTGCCTACAACTTTCAGGATACCGTTATCCGTGATACGACATTCTCGATACCTGAACAGGAAGGAAAGATCACCATGCCGTTCACCTACAGTGCCGGTATCGTGTTCTCGCGCCCGGGCAAGTGGAGTGTAGGAATAGACTACTCGGCCACACAATGGAGCCAGTTCTCGAGCAGCCTCAACGCCAACCTGAACACCGGGATAGCGGCTTCATCTTACAAACTGGGATTGGGGGGCGAATACACGCCTGATGCTGACAACACGAGGCGATACTTCTCACGAGCTACCTACCGCCTTGGGGGGTACTACGGAAACGACTATCTGAAAATACAGGGCACTCAAATGCTTTATTATGGTTTGACCGCCGGCTTCAGTATGCCATTCAAACGCTCGGCCTCACACCTGCACGGTGCCATAGATGGTGGCATGATGGGTACTACCGACAACGGGCTAATGAAGCAGACCTATATCAGAGTGACACTGGGTGTGACGCTGAATGACCTGTGGTTTGTGAAACGCAAATACGAGTAATTATTGCAAAGAGGCTATTTTCAATTCCGCCTCAAATGAGTTTATATGCAACAGACATTACGGACACGCTTGTTGGGTTTACTTCCGGTGGCAGTGTTCGCATTTATGTCTTGCAATAACGACCCCGCCGAGATCCGTGCCCTTACGGCGCGCAACAACAAACAGGAAGACCATGCAAAAGGTGTAACGTTTTTATATAGTCAGGACGGCGATATGAAGATGCGCATTTATGCACGTGATTTTGTACGCAACTCCACAGCACGGCGACCCTACATAGACATGAATAACGGTCTGAAGATGGAGTTCTTTGATGACAGCGGACGTATAGCCGATGTACTTACGGCCGACTCATCACGGTACTATGAAACGCAGCGTGACTTCATTGTTTGGGACAGCGTACAAATAGTGAGCAGAAAAGGCGAACAGTTGAATACCGAAGAGCTGATATGGAACGAAAGCGCCCAAAAGTTCTTTACAGAAAAAGATGTTCGCATCACTACTACCACCCAGATCCTCTATGGCACAGGTATGGAAGCTAACCGAGACTTTACGTGGTATCGCATACTGAACCCGAAGGGATCGGTAGATGTAGAAAAAGGCGAAGTGCCTGAATAACCTATTTCCCCAAGAGATATTCGTCGCGCAGCAGACCGAAGGTCAACGAATCTTGGTAAATACCATCCACAAAGGAATGTGCACGCAGCCTGCCTTCCTCTACAAAACTCAGTCCTTTTGCGAGCCTCAACGACGGTTCATTATCGGGACCGATCAATGCCTCTACCCTATTTAACTGCAACTCCCTGAATCCATAGTCGATGATTGCGGCCATTGCCTCCTTCATGTATCCCATGTTTCGCTGAGACACGTCGGTTATAAGATAACCTACCTCGGCACGGGAATGCTGCACCGCCCAGTTGTGAAATCCGCCACGCCCGATATTTTTCCCGGTCTCCTTTACCTCCAATACAAACTGCAGGAATGTATTCCGATACGTTTCAAGTCCGCCCACGAGCTTCTTCCGCTCACTGTTCAGTTCTTCGACACCCGTAAGGCCAAGAAAGGCAATGGCGTCTTCATCAGACATAGTAGTAAGTACCTTGCGCATGAGCGCGGGAGTGAGCCCGTTGAGCAACAAACGCTTTGTCTCAATGACAATGCGTTCAGGGTCTTCTGAAGTTTTCACATTATAGGTGACAATATTCCCGGGAAATGGCATGGATGTTCCTTTTTACTGCAATTTACTGCCATGCGAACAAAAAAATGCGGGAAATGGGCCGGGGCTATAGTATTGTTGCATGACAAAACCGATATTTGTAACAACAGTAACCGATCTATCGAAAAGATGTTTTGCAGCACCAGAGCCAGGAAGTCTATCAGTCTCGTTATTTTGCCGGCAGTGCTATGCCTGATGCAAGGTGCTAAAGCTGCGGCACAATACCTGCCACCCAGAATTTCCATCCATGTCTCTAATCCGCTAAGCCTTATGTCGAAGGCGGGGGTGAAATTGCAATACCGACTGAATGAGAACCATTCGGTAGTGGCCGGTTACCGCACTTACTACGGGTTCTTTCCCGGCTATCAGAGTTCGGTTGAATACCATCACTACTACCGCACATGGGATCGATCGGAAGCGTTTTTCTATGGTAAGTTCCTCTACGGTAACTCTACTTACTCACCCAAGCCATACTATAGCGGCTGGGATGCTGCCTACAACGACCCCGGCGCGTATGGTGCACTGGGAGCGGGTCTGGGTAAGCGATACAACTTCGGTCCGTTCTTTATAGAAGCAAACGTGGGCCTGAAATACACACAGATACTGGAAAAGAAGAGCGGTATCAATACCAACCTTTTCTACACCCTTGGACCGGGATCACTCGTAGACTGTGGTCTGCAGCTGGGTCTCCAGTTCTTCAGCGAAGGACGGCACATGCACTACAAGACGCTGGCACCAAGAAGGCGGTCGCGTTTCAGAGATTGATCTGTCGGTGTACCCTACTCTTTGTTGAAGTTGTCGTTCAGCATCTTTCCGAACTTTTTTTTCAGTTCCTCCTCTTTTTCTGCATCCACTATCCGCTGCGCCTCCGTTTTTAGCACTGCCAGCCGTTCAGTAGCCCGGGTAATCTTGTCTTTATCAGCAGCCTGCTCGGCCTGCTTCAGTTCTGCCCGTGCGGCCGCCGCAGCCTGGAAGAAGAAACCGGCTGCACCCGACCTGTAAGAACGGGAGGTCTCGTGTATAACGAGATCGGAATAGAGCCTCGCCGCTCCTGCATATGACGAGGGAGCAGATACCTTCTTTAAATAGTTGTTGAGCACAGATGCCATTGACATCCCCTTGCCGCCCCATGTATAGGGCACCTTTTCTCTGAGCAACGCAATATCTTCATCGGCACCCCGACGACCTATGATGCTCCATACAGCAGAGGATAGTTCGCCACCCGGCCGGGTCTTTACCAATGAACGGGCGATAACATAGGCGGTATCTGCATCCAGTGCTGACAACGCTTCGAGCGCATTGCCTGCTACTATATAAGAACTGTCTGAGATGCATTGTACGAGCGTCGCACGAGCAGCGGCAGACTTCCAGTCGCCCAGCACCTCGCAAGCCGCAGCGCGCACATGGCGGTCTTTATCGTTGGCGGCGGCTACCATCACGATCGGCGTCCAGCGCTTGCGGTATCTGTCGCTGGAAGCACGACCCACCTGTTCGAACGCGAACCGGCGCGCATGCACCATAGTATCCGTAAGCGCCTTATCAATAAGTACCTGAGAAGAAGAATCGGACATTTGTTTTGCAGCGGCAGCAATCGCAAGGCGCCTGCTTACGTAATCTTTGCTGCCCAGATATTGCGCGAGCCACTGCGCAGGCTTCTTGTTTTCCTTGATCTCGCCGGGCAGCACATGTCTTACATCGGGGATTATCACCGGACGGATACCATTACGGTAGGGATACGTAAATCGGGTGGTCTTGTTGGTGATGCGCCAGGGTTCCACCGTATAAGAATCTCCATAAATGACGGCGGTCTCCAGCGGCAGGTCGTACATAAAGGTGGAATCTTCCTGAGCCTGCACCACTTCTACCACAAGTTGCTGCAGGGTGTCGTTATAATTGTAGTTCACCTTCAGCACCGGATGGCCACCACGGTAATACCACTGATCGAAAAATTTACTCCAATCCGTTCCGGTGGCTGCCTCTACTGCCTGACGCCAATGGTGCGCCTCGGCTGATGAGAGCGCGTTGCGGGTAAGGTATAGCTTCATGGCCTTGTCGAACGCTTCGTCGCCGATAAGGGTGTTAAGGTAGTGAAGTATTGCCCCACCCTTGTTGTAAGATATGCCATCGAACATCTGCTCTTTGTCGTCGTAGTAATAACGAACAAGGGCCGGATCGCTGCCGCGGGAAGTGGCAATGTATATCTGCAGATCTTTCCAGGCCAGCTCATCGGCCGACGCGTCTCCGTAGCGGAACCTGCGCCACAACTGCTCGCCATAGTTAGCAAAAGACTCGTTTACAGTGAGGTTGCTCCACGACTCGCAGGTCACGTAGTCACCAAACCACTGGTGGAACAATTCGTGCGCTACAATGTCTTCGTTATCCTTATCGGCCAGTTCGCGGTCGGTCATGTTCATGAACTCACCGAAGAGAGAGGCAGATGTATTCTCCATGGCCCCTGAAACGTAATCACGAACGACCACCTGACTGTACTTGGCCCACGGATAGGTCACCCCGGTGCGGCGCGAGAAGAACGAGAGCATATCGGTGGTGTGGGCAAACATCCCGGAAGCATATCGGGCGTATTCCGGTTCTACATAGTAATTCACGTCTTTGCCCATCCATTTGTCTTTCACCACACTGTATTTACCTATGGCGAACATGACCGCATATGCCTGTATGGACAGATCGCTCTGCCAGATGTCGGTGCGCATGCCCTTTGCGTCCTTTATCTGCTTTACCAATGCGCCGTTACTGAGTGTTACAAGACTGTCGGGCACCAAAAGTTCTACGCGTGTAGTGAAGCGGGTGTTAGGCTTGTCTATGGTAATGAGCCATCGTGAATTTGACTCCGTTTCGCCCTGTGTCCAGATGTGGGCGGGCTTGGTAGGCGACTGACCATCGGTATTGACAAAATACAATCCTCTATCGTCTGATATCGCTGCGCTGCCGCCGGTCTTTTGCCCGTAAGGCATGGCTGTGTACCGGAAATAAAGTACAATGCTGTCGCGAGAGGTATACCTGCGCCCCAGACGAACAGTGAGTTTATCGTCCGCATAAGAATAGCGGACCGGCACGTTTCCGCTACCCGCAACCTGCAGTACGCTGTCTATCTTCATTCCTTTGGCGTCCAGCACCACGGAATCTGACGGATAGCAATAGGGATGTAGTGTTACCCACTCGCGCGCCGCGGCAGTCTTGTTCATCCTGTCGAAAGAAAGTGCTACACGTGTGTGCGTGATATCCCATAGTTTGGGTGCGGTCTCGCGGTATACAGGCTTGCCGGCAGTAGCCGAAATAGTAAGCGTATCGAGGTCTATGAACTGTGCCGTATCCTGCGATTGTGCAGCACATTTTTCAGCGACAAGCAACCCTGCCACCAGCAGAAATATATTTCTCATTAAAGCTATCGGGATTTGTAATGCAGTAAAAATAAACAAATAGTGTTCAGTAACCCGACGCAACTCGCAGTTACCCCTAAAAATCACTCCCCAATCGGGTCTTCGTCAGCTTCTACTTTGAAAGTGAAAAAGCGCTGCGATATGTAACTGAGTATGGCCGTGATGACCATGATAAAGATGTAAGAGATATCGGCACGCACCATGGGCAGCATCATAGCAAACACCTTGATTAGTACATAAGTAAGCAGGATAAACGTTGCAGTTGTGAGCGCGTACCTGAAAAACTGCTTACGGCCATGCAGGTTAGATTCCGGAAAAACTATATAACGCGACAGAATGAACCCGAGTGGAAACGTGATGCAGAAGGAAATGATCTGCGCGCCTACAGGAGCCGTAATGTCAACGTTCTCCATGACGTGAAAACTCTGACGGGCAAGAACAATATTGAACGATACAGAATAAACGACCCAGTTGAGAACTGTATTGGAGCCACCACACGCCAGATACCTGAAAGTTTGAGTAGGTATATACCTTGCAAAGGGTTTATGAAAAAAATCGATGATACCAATAATGATATGTCGGGCCCTGGATAGCAACTTCGGAAGAAATTGTGGCAAATATAATACATTTTGCATGCTGCCACAGCAGACGATAAAAACAGAATTGCAAATATCATGTGTATTGGAACCAATTCAGGAAAGGTTGAAATATTCTGTTTTATCGGTCATACCCTTATCTTTGCTCTCTGTTTAATAAAAACTGATTATGTCATCTACCTGGTTTCGTCGCAATAAGAAAGGCATTCTTACCTCTACCGAGGACAAGAAAGAGACCCCTGATGGCCTTTGGCACAAATGCCCGGAGTGTAAATCCACTACTACAGTAAAGGAGCTGCAGGCAAACCTGTATGTGTGCCCCAAGTGCAACTACCACAACCGTATCAACTCTTCTGAATATTTTGAGATCCTGTTTGATAACAACCGTTATGAACTTTTGTTTGAGAACATAGGCCCGAAAGACCGTCTCGGCTTCGTGGATATGAAGCCCTACAGTTCACGCATAGTTGAGGCCCAGCAATCTACCGGCCTCAAGGACGCAATGACTGTTGGCACCGGAACGATGAACGGTGTAAAATTTGTGGTGGCTTGCATGAACTTCAATTTCATTGGTGGCTCCATGGGTTCGGTGGTAGGAGAAAAGATCAGCCGGGCAATAGACTATTGCGTGGCTAACAAGCTTCCGTTGCTGGTCATTTCCAAATCGGGAGGAGCCAGGATGATGGAAAGCGCGTTCTCGCTGATGCAAATGGCAAAAACTTCGGCCAAGCTTACGCAGCTGGCTAAGGCAAAGCTTCCGTATATCTCGTTGATGACCGACCCTACTACCGGCGGCGTCACCGCGTCTTATGCCATGCTGGGCGACATCAACATTGCTGAGCCTAACGCGCTGATCTGCTTTGCCGGTCCACGTGTCATAAAAGAGACCATTAAGAAAGACCTTCCGGCCGGATTCCAACGTTCGGAATTTCTGCTGGAGCATGGCTTCCTTGATTTTATAGTTGAGCGCCGCACACTCAAGAACAAACTCAGCCTTGCTGCGGAATGGTTCATGAAATAAGCGCGGACGCCACTCTTTTTTTTACGAACTTTGTATCCAACCTGACGGGGTTAGCACTGCTAACCCCTTTTATCAATAAACGTAGCATTGGCAGAGAACATCAACATTAAGAACAGATCGGCCACGTTTGAATACGCGATCGAAGACCGGGTAACTGCGGGCATCATGCTCACCGGTTCCGAGATCAAATCTATCCGTGCCGGCCGCGTGAGCTTTAATGATAGTTATTGCTACTTTGACGATGGGGAACTATGGGTAAAAAGCCTGCACATTGCCGAATATTCCAATGCAGGTTACGCTGGTCATCTGGCCACCCGCGAGCGTAAGCTACTGCTTACCAAAAAAGAACTGCGCAAGTGGCTCAATAAAGTAAAAGAAAAAGGATATACCATAGTACCACTCAGCGTATTCATCAACGAGAATGGTTATGCCAAAGTGGAACTGGGCCTTGGAAAGGGGAAGAAGACTTACGACAAGCGCGAAAGTATCAAGACGCGCGACGTGGAGCGCGAAATGAAGCGATATCTGAAGTAATAATTTGATCCTGATTTTTCGGTCGCCTGCTACTCTACCTCGTCGGTGAAGGTGATGCCGGCATACTCCAGCTCGCGCAGTACCGGCCTGTAAACCGACTGCATCACGGGCAGCAACACACCCACCGGTGGGTTCAGCTTTTTAGTAAGGATCAGCGATGCCAATATTGCCATGGGCATACCTACGGTGCGAGCCATTGCACTGTGCTCCCCACCTTCACCTTTCAGCACCATAGAACTGTTCAGGGTTATCATCCGGCCTTTATGTTCATACTCTATCTCGTGATGCATCACCACCATATCCTTATCATCATCGGCCATACGCCATTTGTCCTGCAAAAGAGTAAGCAGGATATCACCTGAACACATAGAGCTTACCGGAAGCGTTTTCTCTTCGAACAGATCTATGGATTCCAACAACCCTATTACCTTGTCATCCTTTGGCAGGTCGAGTTTTGTTGCAATATGATCACGGATATCCTGTTTTGCTGGACAGCCCGTTTTGCTGCGCACCCACGATGCATTTGTTGCCCCCTTGGTATCAAATGAATCTGTCTGATCGGTAAGGCCCAATTTCACTACTGCGTCCCAACCCCTGCAAAAAGAAGGATAACGGAGTGTGGCTCTAACGAAAGTCTTTATTGACGCCACGTCATAGAGATCCAGATACTTCAGCGAGTCGCGGTTGGGGTAAAACGCCAGCGCGTTCAGTCCGGGTATCTTTATCTTCTTGTTCTGTTCAAACATCTTTTCATAAGGCACATCTACCTGCTTGCCATTATGAAGGTATTTGGCACCGCCCATGCCAGCTGTAATAATATTCTTAGGGTTCCAACTGAACTTGTAGTGCCATAGGTTGTCGTCGCTCTCGGGGGCTATCAGACCACCGCAATAAGATTTGAACGAAGTGATGCGCCCAGCCACCTTGTGTATGCTATTGATGATCTTGCTGGCGGTCATATGATCAATACCCGGATCTAATCCCATTTCGCACATAAACATCAGGCCCGCCTCACGCACCGCTGCATCCATTGCTTTCATCTCGTCAGAGATATAGGACGATGTAATAAGATTTTTCTTATGTTTCAGACAATCCTGCGCCAACAAAATATGCAAGTGTGGGGGCATCAATGAAAGCACAATGTCGGCACGTTTTACCAGCGCTTCGCGTTGAGCCTTATTATTGATGTCAAAAACCGCAGCCTCACCGTTGGGATGACGATTTAACTTTCTGGCTATTGCGGCTGAGTCTCCGTCGGCGACAATGACATTCCATTTATTTTTGGATGCATTTGTCAAAAGGTACTCAATCAGATAGGTTGAAGATTTCCCTGCCCCGGCTACAAGAATATTTTGCATGTAGAAAAAAGAATTGGATAAAAAATCGAAATCAAATGTAGTGTTATTCCCCTGTTATTTTATACCGGTTTTTAAACCATATTTTTACATAATGTTAAGTAGAGCGTATTTCGGGTCAATTTTGGGCAAAAAATGACCAAAATCACTAAACTTCAGACAATTTTATGACGAAAATCATGTTTTAGTTAACCTACGATTAACAAAAACATTCATGTAGCTACACGAATTTAACCCTGCTTACGGTGCCTGACTGCATGCTTTCTGATGTTTAGAAAGTGGGTAATAACCAGACCAGCGGACGCGAAATATGCCATCCAGTGCAGCGTATCTTCAAACACTACCGCAATGGCCAAAAATGACCAGAAGATCCACAATGCGATGCTGATGAATTTACTTGAAGCATGCTGCGCAGCATGGAAAACTGCATAAAAACCTACTGCCAGAAAAATATAGTCGAGCCATTCCCACCAATGTGGTAGCCCCACACCCCACCCTGCCGCCTCAACGCCATCGGCAATAGAGTACTTCAACAGGAAAACAGCCGGAATTACCAGACAATGCACACCGCAGATGATGGCACTTATAATGCCTACTCTGTCGGCACCGGAAGTATATTTTTCGGAATGGGACAAACTATAAATGCAACTGAGTTGCAAATGTACGCAATAACTTTAAATGCAACAACGTTGCATTTAAAGTAGTAATTTTACAGCGTGAATGCCTCTGAACAAATAAGGGAGAAAGGACTGAAAGCAACCCCGGCGAGAATGAAGGTACTGGAAGAACTGACCGGCACAGGTCAGGCATTGTCGCATACCGAACTGGAATCTACCTTTAGCAAAGTTGACAGGATCACCCTCTACCGCGTGCTTAATGACTTTGAAGAAGCAGGTATTGTGCACAAGATCATAGGCACAGACGGGGTTACAAGGTTTGCCGTGTGTCGGCACAACTGCCCCGACGAAACGCATACCGAGGATCACGTGCATTTTAATTGCACCAACTGCCAAAAAGTCTTCTGCCTGGAACACACGCATAACCCTGACCTGAGGCTGCCGACAGGCTTCAAAATATCGGGCATACAGATATTGGTGCAGGGGATCTGCAAACATTGTTCCTGACCCCCTGCCCCAATCCTTCAAATCAATTATCAAAGATTATTCTTCGCGATCACAGTCCAGTCTTCGCTACCATGACCAGCATCTATCCAGCGGTCCATCTCGGCTGCAACAGCTGAAACCACCGTCAAATGAACACCTGCCTTCTTTGCCTCGGCCAGCATGAGTCCCGCGTCTTTCCGTGCCATATTCAATTCCCACGACGGATTGCCAAAGTCACCCATACGGATGCGTTTGAGCCTGCCCGGCAACATTGATCCGGGGTTCCATTCGTTGAACAAAGCAGTTACATCGTCAGCAGGCATTCCCATTGCCTTGGTGAGTGCCAGCGTATCGGATATAGCAGCGGTGAAGCCAATGAGAAAATGATTTCCGGCCAATTTCATACCGGCAGCACGCCCCACTTCTGTGCCAAAATTGACCACCTTTCCGGTCATGGTTGAGATATAGGGCATTATCGTTGCAACATCAGCAATATCGCCTGACACCAACATATAACCCGTTCCGTCGAATGCGTTGACGGGCCCCATAAATACCGGCGCATGCACATAAATGTGCCCGTGTTCTTTCCAATATGCAGTGCGTTTTCGCGCACCATCAACAGATGTCGTAGTATGGTCTATGATAATAGTACCTGCTTCAAAGCCTTCCGAAGCGGCACTCAACACCTCATCAACACTCGCATCATCTTTCAAGGTCAGATGGATCCGCTCTGCACCACGCACCGCATCAGCGGCATCGGCAAACGCTATTGCCCCATCTAATTCCAAGGCCTGCGCCTTTGCAGCAGTTCTGTTCCATACATTCACTTTATGACCATTGCGCAGCAATGCCTTTACAAATCCTGAACCGAGCAAGCCGGTACCCAAGTATGCTACCATAATTTTCGAGAAGATTATTTTATGTGCGCAAAGCTAAGGCAATTAGCACTGCAGTGACTGCGTTACAACAGAGATTCCCAATCTCCTGCGCCCTCACGAATAAGCTCGGGAGTGCCCGAGGTGCAGTCTATGACCGTAGAAGACAGTATACGACCGGGACCTCCATCTATCACAATGTCCACCAGAGCCCCGAAATGCTCATACATCACCTCGGGATCAGTGAAGTACTCCACATCCACATCCATGGGTAGCGATGCACTCATAATGGGATGCCCCAGTTCGTGCACTATATCCATACATATCCTGTTATCGGGCACACGTATGCCCACTGTGTCCTTTTTTGTCTTCAACATTTTGGGCACCTGCTTACTGGCCTCCAGGATAAATGTGTAGGGGCCGGGCAGCGCGGCCTTCAGCAGCCTGAAAATAGGCGTAGGCACACTTTTGGCATAGTCGCTGAGGTGGCTGAGGTCGGAACAGATAAAAGAGAAATGTGCTTTCTTCGGATCAACTTTTTTGATGCGTGCTATACGCGCGACCGCATCGGCATTTGATATGTCGCAACCGATCCCGTAGATTGTATCCGTTGGGTAAATAATGACACCGCCCTTCCTGAGGCAATCTACTACCGTTTTTATGTGCCGCGGTTGCGGATCGACAGGATGTATATTGAGCAGCATGATGTCCTTTGGCTAAAGGTACGAAATAATACAGGCACTATGCACCCTGCCTCTATGCCGGTTGGAACAAACGTTCAACCGCCCAGGCCTTCAGCCGCATTTCCTCCCATTCTTTTTCCGGGATACTATCCCAGGTGATGGCGCCACCGGTGGAGTAGGACATGTATTCAGCAGCTGCATTGTAGTATAGGCTGCGAATAATAACATTAAGGTCCATGTCGCCCTCAGGAGTGATATAACCGATTGTGCCTGAGAACAGCTCTCGTCGGGCTTCTTCATACCTGTCAATCAGCTGCATCACTTTAAACTTGGGCGCTCCGGTCATGCTCCCCATAGGAAAGGAAGTCCTTATGGCATCAGTGAACGACAATTCAGAGCGAAGGGTACCGCTCACGGTTGAGATCATCTGGTGTACCTGGGGGAACGAGTAGATACCAAATAACTCATCGACAGTAACAGACCCTACCTCGCAACAGCGCGCAAGGTCGTTGCGCACCAGATCAACGATCATCACGTTCTCGGCCCGCTCCTTTATGTCGCTGCGCAATGCAGTTTTTATAGCTTCATCGGCATCAGGATCCGCACCTCGTCGGGCTGTGCCCTTTATCGGCTGCGACAGTACCCTTCGCCCGCTCTTGCGCAGGTAACGCTCGGGGCTGGCACACATCAGGTATCTGTCCCCATCGCGATAGTATGCAGCAAAAGGGGCCGGCGACAACTGATTGAGCGCGACAAATACAGCCATCGGTTCTTCAACCCTGGCAGGTGTGCGACCTCCGCCGCAGAAGTTGATCTCGTAGCAGTCTCCTTCACGGATATGTTCGCGGAGTCTGCCAACAATCTCAATGTACTGCTCCCTTTCAATGTAGGGTGTAAAAGAAAGAGAAAGCCCGAGTGAAGGCAATGGCATTGCCGATGCATCGTCAATTGCCTTTTTGATCTCGTCCGGGTCGCCGAATGTCTCAATGGTCAATACCGAGCAAGCTCTGTCGATGTGACAAACGATTTCGGGAACAAAAAACTGAAGAAGCGGAAAATGATGCCGCACCATGTGCCGCGACTCAAGCGTCGGCTCAAGCACATTCTTGAGGTCATAACAAATGTGCCCGAACATCCAGTCGCCGTGTTCATTGTGGGCGGCTTGCAGCGCTGTCAATGGGTCGGAACCGGATGAGGGCACCATGTAGTGGCAACCCGCTGCAAGTAAACACTCATACCCATCATAGACCGATGAGTAGGAATTGCTATCTAAAAAAACAAGGATGCTGAACTGTTTTGACCAATTCAGCATCCCTGCCTTTATCTTGTCCGCATCAGCGGAACTTATTTCGTAGTTTTTTTTATTTCTGTGCAATTGCTCCTTTTTGATCAGAAGTCGTCGTCGTCATCATCAAAACCACCGCCGGCGTCAGAGAAGAAACCAAGATCTTTGAAATCGTCATCCACATCGAAATCATCGTCTTTCGCTGATTTTTTCTTTGGTGATTTGCTTTTAGACTTCGGCAGATCAAACTCTTCGAATTCCTTTTCTATATCGAAATCTTCTTCCTCATCTTTAAAATCGTCATCGTCGTCGATATCATCATCGTCCACATCGTCGTCATCGTCATCGTCGTCGTCCGACTTCTTTTTAGCTGCTTTCTTAGGAGCCTTTTTCGACTTTGGCGCATCATCGTCATCATCATCGTCGTCGTCATCAGACTTCTTCTTAGAAGCTGTCGCTGACTTCTTCGCAGGCTTTGCCGTATCCTCATCTAATTCATCGTCCTCATCATCAAGCTCTTCCTTTTTTGCTTTAGCAGACGTTTTTTTAGATGAAGGAGCCGCGCTTGGTTTCGCACTTTTTTTCGCCGGAGTCTTTTTATCAGTATTTGATTTCATAGCTCTTAATCTTGATGCCGTAAAATTTTAATAGTTTGATGAATTTGCCAAATTTTTTTGCCGGAGGTTATATAAATTTTTTTTTACGAAATGACAATTAACTGATCACGTCCGGTACCGTTGGAAATGTGGCTGATCTTAGTTCCGAGGTACTTTTCAATGAAAGCGCAATACTCTTTGAATGACTGTGGTAATTCGTCATAACTACGGCACGTACTTATTGGTTTTTCCCAGCCGTTGAAGGTAGTATATACCGGTGTGATATCTGCGTCACAAATGTCGAACGGTACCTCCTGCGTTTCAGTGCCCAGTATAGAATATGCCGTAGCTGCTTTGAGCGGACTGAAACCGTCGAGCACATCGGTCTTTGTGATGATGAGCTTATTAACACCGCTTAGCATGATTGCATACCTGAGTGCAACCAGATCTATCCAACCACACCTGCGCGGCCTGCCTGTAGTTGCACCGAACTCATGGCCGGCTGCACGCAAAGACTCACCGGTTTCATCTTCCAATTCAGTGGGGAATGGTCCGCCACCAACACGTGTACAATATGCCTTGGTGATACCATAGACATCCCCTACCGCAGAAGGCGGAACGCCCAGTCCGCTGCACACACCCGCCGCAATTGTATTGGAAGATGTGACGAACGGATAGGTACCGAAATCAATATCCAGCATACTACCCTGTGCACCCTCTGCCAATATCTTCTTGCCTGCCTTCATATGATTGTCCAGCCAATACTCGGCATTCACTATCTGCAGGAAGCGCATACGCTCCACTGCTTCGAAGAATGGCTGCTCCCATTGCTCCCACTCGATGGGGGTGCCGCCATACTGGCGCAACATCTGTTTGTGCTTCTGAGTAAGCTTGTCGTACTTTTCTTTGAAATTGTGGGTAAGGATATCGCCCACACGCAGACCATTTCTTCCGGTCTTGTCCATGTAGGCGGGTCCGATTCCTTTCAGCGTAGATCCTATTTTGTCAGCACCCTTCGCAGCTTCCGAAGCCGCATCGAGAGCCCTGTGGGTAGGCAGGATAAGATGCGCTTTCTGCGAAACGAACAAACGCTTCAGCAGATCTGGGCACAATGGCAATATCTTGTCTATCTCTTTACCGAGCGTCACAGGATCAATAACAACGCCGTTACCTATCAGGTTGAGACAATTGGATTGAAAAACCCCTGAAGGAATGGTGTGAAGCACCACTTTCTCGCCATTCAGATACAGGGTATGCCCGGCATTCGGTCCGCCCTGAAACCTTGCGATAATATCATACTGACCGGCAAGAAAATCTACGATCTTACCTTTTCCTTCATCGCCCCACTGCAAACCCAGCAAAACATCTATCATGTTAGTGATCATTTTCCCGGCATTGCCGGATGTTTAATAAATATCAAACTTCAAAAGTAAAACTTCAATACTGAAAAGTAAAAAATAGTTACTCTGACAGATGTCAGATATTGATCATTTGGCGACTATTCCCTTACCTGTTTTACCATAAAACGCGGGCAACAGGATGAGTCACATAAATAATTGCCGTTTTTCCACTGCTATTTCTACTTTTGGCACTTCAAACTATTACTTCCGCTTGCAGCTATCAATCATCATACCGACCTGGAATAATCTGGCATTTGCCCGATTGTGTGTGGACAGCATTAGAAAAAACTCAGCTTTCAATCACCAGGTCATCCTTCATATAAATGATGGCAGCGACGGCACCCTGCAATGGGCCAAAGAGCAGCAGATAGACCATACTTACACACCCGAAAATGCCGGGATATGCAAGGCAGTGAATGAGGCAGGAGGCCTGGCAAAGCACGACTATATTGTCTACATGAACGATGATATGTATGTGTGCCCTCAATGGGATGTACATATAGCCAATGAAATAATAGCAGCCGGAACCGATGCCTTTATGTTCTCCAGCACCATGATAGAGCCTATCAATTATCATAACCCTTGCGTCATCCATCGTGATTACGGACAGACCATTGAGACGTTTCGTGAGGCCGATCTGCTGAATGAATGCAACGCAATAGACATGCACGATTGGACCGGGTCTACATGGCCCCCCACCATTGTGCACCGAAAATATTGGCTGATAACCGGCGGATACAGTATTGAACTGAGCCCGGGCGTAAGCAGCGACGACGATTTTTCCATGAAGATGTGGCAAGCCGGTTGCAGGCTGTTTAAAGGAATAGGGAAAAGCAGGGTGTATCACTTCCAGTCAAAATCTACCCTTCGCATCAAAAAGAACGACGGCCGCAAACAGTTCCTCATGAAATGGGGCATCAACCAGTCTACCTTCAATAAATATTATATCCGTCGCGGCACACCGTTCACCGGTCCGCTCACCGACCCTACCGGGCTTGCCTGGGAAAACTTCCGTGCATGGGCAAAGCGCAAAATGATGTAGGCACAAAAAGACCGGATATTCTGTAAGAATATCCGGCCGGAAACACCTTCGGTCTTTTTCTTATTTCTTCAGCAAAGCAAGATCCAACACTTCATTGGCCTGGTCCACATAATGGAATCGAAGGCCCTTTATATAGTGTTCGCTCACTTCTTCTACATCTTTTTCGTTCTGACGGCACATGATGATATCCTTGATACCCGCACGCTTGGCGGCAAGTATCTTTTCCTTGATACCTCCCACCGGCAATACCTGCCCACGCAATGTGATCTCGCCGGTCATAGCCAGGAACGGCTTCACCCTGCGCCCTGTAAATGCCGAAGCCAACGAGGTGAGCATGGTAATACCCGCACTCGGGCCATCTTTAGGCACAGCCCCCTCAGGAACATGCAGGTGAATATTGGTCTCATCGAAACGCATGGGGTCAATATTGAAATCGGCCGCATGTGCACGCAGATAAGATAATGCGGCTGTAGCACTTTCCTTCATTACCGTACCCAGGTTACCGGTAAGTGTCACCACTCCCTTACCCTTTGACAAGGAAGTTTCGATAAACAGAATATCACCACCTACAGATGTCCATGCCAACCCTACCACTACGCCAGGGGGGTGCCCCTTGGTATATATATCATTGGTGAACCTTGGTTTGCCCAGTACCTCCTCTACCCTCCCGTCGGTGACCTGTGGCGCCACCTCTTCTTCCATGGCTACCTGCTTCGCCACCGAGCGCATCATGCCCGCCATCAGCCTGTCCAGTTCGCGCACGCCGCTCTCACGGGTGTACTCCTGAATGATCTTGAGGATCACTTTGTCAGGGAATTTCAGCGGCACCTTCAACAGCCCGTGCATTTCCTTTTGCTTGGGTATCAGGTGGCGTTTGGCAATCTCCACTTTCTCCTCAGGCGAATAGCCGGAAAGCTGAATGATCTCCAACCTGTCGCGCAGTGCCGGTTGAATGTCGGCGAGGCTGTTGGCAGTAGCTATGAACAGTACCTTAGACAGGTCATATTCCAGTTCCAGATAGTTATCGTAGAATGAATTGTTCTGCTCAGGGTCCAGAATTTCCAATAACGCCGAACTCGGGTCGCCACGGAAATCCTTTCCTATCTTATCCACCTCATCGAGAATGAATACCGGATTGGATGATTTCACCTTCCTGAGCGACTGAATGATGCGGCCCGGCATGGCACCTATGTAAGTCTTACGATGCCCACGCAGTTCGCTTTCGTCGTGCAGGCCACCAAGGCTCAGGCGCACATACTTGCGCGAGATCGCCGACGCAATACTGCGACCCAGCGACGTCTTACCGATACCCGGAGGGCCCACAAAACACAAGATCGGCGACTTCATATCCCCCTTCAGCTTTAGCACTGCCAGGTATTCCAGAATGCGGTCCTTGATCTTTTCCATACCATAATGGTCGGCATCAAGTACCTTTTTCGCTTTCTTCAGGTCGTAGCTGTCCTGCGTGTAGGTTTCCCATGGCAGGTCCAGCATGAGATCAAGATGGTTATATATTACTGAATAGTCGGGCGTGCTTGGATGCATTCGCTCGAGCTTTTCAATATTTTTCTTAAAAAGTTCTTTGGCCGCCTCCGTCCACTTCATTCCCTCGGCCCGCTTCTGCAAGTCTTTTATCTCCCTGTCATTAGGGTCCGCTCCAAGCTCTTCTTTGATAGACTTCATCTGCTGTTGCAGGAAGTACTCGCGCTGCTGACGGTCGATATCGGCCCGCGTCTTGTTGGTGATCTCGTTCTTCAGCTCCACCAGTTGCAGTTCGGCCTGCAACAATTGCAGCAGCTTTTCAGCACGCAGCGTGATGTCGTTCTCCTCCAGCATCGCCTGCTTCTCCTGCAACTTCGAAGAGATATTTGAAGCTATAAAGTGCATGAGGAACGACTGTTGCTCAATGTTCCGCAGTACGATACCCGCCTCATTGGGCACATTGCTCGACTGCTGAGCTATCCGCTCGCCATAATCTTTGATAGATGAGATAAGCGCGTCGAACTTCGGGTCCTTCTTAGGATAGTCGTCTTCCAGGTAGTTTACTTTGGCTACGTAGAAAGGATCGGTCTGGGTGTACTTCTCTATTTTAAAGCGCATACGACCCATGATAAAAAGCGTGATGTTCCCATCGGGCATTTTTATCTGCTTCACTACCTTGGCCAAAGTTCCCACCTCATATATATCGTCGGGCTGCGGATCGTCGTTGTTACTGTCGCGCTGAGCGATCACGCCCAACCACTTGTTGGTCTTTTGAGCCTCAGCTATAGCCTTCACCGATTTTTCTCTGGCAACCGTGATGGGCAAAACCACGTTGGGGAATAGTACCGTATTGCGTAGTGCTATAATAGGCAGGTCCTGCGGCAGCGATGATCGTTCAGCCTCGTCCATCTCGTCCTCACCGAGGGGAACGATAGGCATGAACTCCATTTCCTGTTCGCTCTGGTTCACCAGCATATCCAGCATTGATTGTTTATCAGACATTATGACAAAGTTATCCGTATTTATTAGCTAAATTACGGGAAATGAGTATGGGCAATACTTGTGCCACGCACAATTATCGGCAATAATTGCAGGAAATGGACTCCATACGCTGTATTTTAAGACAAAATGTACGAAGGTTCCTATGTACCCTGATGATCAGGACACAACTCCCGGGAGCGAAGACAAATTCCTTCGCATATCCGCTACCGTATTAGTATTGGTGGTCGCGCTCACCTGTGTGTCAGATATCCAGACCACCGTATCAGTGATACGCACCGGCTGGGACGGGAGCGCAGGTAGCATACTTAGTCCGCACGAGGCCCGACTATTCTATACCTGCTGCAGCCTTGCCGATGCGGTTTTGCTGGTTCCGGCAACCTGGTTTCTACTGATATCCAAACGGAAATGGGTACTTTTAATATTTATGATATTCATTCTCGTGCAGACCGTTGCCGGAGTAATTAAATACACACTCACCGACGGAAAAGAACACCAAATGGAACGCAACCACGTTTTGACCAACTGACAAACACATGAAAAATAGCTACCTGATCCAGTTCTTAACTTATACAGTTATCCTGTTTCTTGTCAACAATTTTGCCTTTTTCAGGGAAAGGAGCTTTGCTTATAACCTTGGTACAGCTGCCGCTGCCGGAGTATTATACATTTCCGGGCTATTCATTATTGCGCGTTACATAAGCCGGGAAAGACAATCGAAATAAGCGCAGTTAGTTTTTCCCGATTGTAAAACCGCATTTTCCCGATTGTAAAAGCCGAGGCGGCAACCCCCATCTACATTTGTGTCAAAATAGAAACAAATGAGATCATACTACCTTCCCGCAGCAGCATTACTCACCCTGGCAGCATCAGTCACTTCTTGTAAAAAAGACAAGAATACCGATCCGGACGTAAAAGCATATACTGTCCCCACCACCTACAATTTCGGCAACGCCAACTATACTACCTCTACGCAGCGCATAAAAATGGCTGTAGAGCTGGACACCTACCTGAAAACTGCAAATGCAGGCTCAACCCTGGTGACACTGGATAAGACCAAGGCCGATAACCTTTGGAACAACGCCAACAACCCCTATTCCGATGCATCACTCAACACATCGGGCATCAACATCATCACGCCCATGGCAAACGCATCGCTGTTCAAATCATATGTCGACAGCTCTATTATTTACAACAACGGCACTACCGCATCGCAGGGAACCGGTGGTTTCGTTCCACGCGGCACCAACAAGATCATTGTAGGCCCTCGCGGACTGGAATATAGCCAGGCATACACAAAAGGTGTAATGGGTAGCCTGTTCTTCAAAGAAGCCATGCGCCTGCTGGCATCGGTCAAGGCAATGGATCCTAAGGATACCGCTACCGCTCAGGCAGCGTGGGATCAGGCATTCGGCTACTTAGCTGTACCTTCAGACTACGACACTTCTAAAACCTACGCAAGCACCGATGCCAACCGTCCGTTACTTTGGGGTGGCTACCTTGCAGAGCGTGGCAAGTCGATAACGGCAGGCGGCATCATCTTTTCCGCATTCCTGAAAGGTCGCGCTGCTATCGGTGCTTACGACAAGACTGTCCGCAATGCGCAGGCCGATACGATTATGGCAAAATGGGAGCAGCTGGCCGCGGCATCAGCCCTCGCCTACGTTACTTCCCCCACAGCTTCGTCGGCTATCGGCAACCTTGGCACCCAGTTTCACGCACTTTCCGAAGGGTTTGGCTTCATACTTGCACTTCAGTACAGGTCAGCCAACAGCAAACTATCAGCCTCAGACTTTACCACTTTGAACAATATCATTCATAAGGACTTCTATGAACTGATCAATCAGACAGGTTTCACCGACCTGACCACTGCTCAGAACATTCTGAAGAATACATATGGCCTTTAATTTCTCTACGGTCAAATTCCCTCACCGTTATGGTGACGGGAATTTGACGGTGGTTCTCTTGACAATGTTTAATTTTGCCCTGTGAATAGAAGAATAATTGCAATTTTTATCGCATTTACCGTGCTGACGGGGGCATTCTACGCCTGCAACAAACCAAACGACAACATTACTCAAAACACCGATACGTTCGACAAAGCAGCAATGCTGGCCGACTATGCCGACAACATGATCGTTCCCGGTTATAAGTCGCTGCAATCGGAACTGGCAAAACTCAAAACTGCCTCCGATGCTTTTGTCAATTCCCCTTCGGATGCCACTCAGTCTCCACTGAAGGAAGCCTTCAAAAATGCCTACCTCCAGTATCAACGCGTTGTTGCGTTTCAGTTCGGCCCGGCCGAGACTGCCCTGCTAGACATATATGCGAATTATGCAGGTGGTATCGATTACAGTTTCGCAACCGCCGGACAGCTTACCGGCTTTTCAGTTGACACAGCAACAATAGAAAATAACATATCATCCGGAACCTACAACCTGGCTACCAATAGCCGGAGTATTCTCTACTCACAGGGCTTCCCCGCCCTGGGCTACCTTTACTTCGCACCCGGGGCTGCCGACAAATTCAGCACCAATACCTCTGCACGCATTAAGTATGTGAATGATGTATTGAGTCGCCTCACTACCCTGGTCGACGGGGTGATTACGGCGTGGCCAACCTATCGCACCGAATTCATTGCCAACACAAAAACTAACGTAGGTAGTCCGATAGGTAACATTGTCAATCAACTTGCTTATCAATTAGATATGACAAAGGGCCCACGCATCGGCTGGCCGCTCGGAAAGGCATCGAATGGCACCTCTTTCCCCGATAAATGTGAAGGGTACTACGCAGGAATATCAGCGGCTCTGGCGAAAGAAAACATCGCTTCGCTGAAGAAAGTTTACACCGGCAGCACCAGCGGTCGCGGACTTGCCGACTACCTCAAAGCGCTGAAAAAAGAAACACTGAATGCCGATGTGCTGGCACAGTTTGATATTACAATTTCGGCACTACAACAGATCAATGACCCGATGTCGGCTTCATTCACCACACAAACGACAACCATCGATGCCGCCTACAAGGAAGTTCAGAAGTTACTGACGCTTATCAAAACAGACGTAGCATCGGCAACTGCGGTTCAGATCACCTTTACCGACAATGACGGAGACTAACAGAGCTTTCGGGCGCGGAAATACCACCAAAGGACTCAAATACCTTTTCCCCGGCGAGCTGGTCTCTATCACCCCACTCATTACTTTTCGCATAGCTTTCGGGCTATTGATGTTCCTTAGCACCCTTCGCTTCATGTGGCGGGGTTGGGTCGAGTCGGTATATGTTCAGCCAAAGTTCCATTTCACCTACATGGGGTTCGACTGGATTCAGCCTATGGGGCACACCGGCATGTGGGTGCTGTTCATCGCGCTAACGATTTCCACCCTATTCATCACTGTAGGGTTCCTTTACCGACCGGCCATTATCTTCTTTTTCCTTGGGTTCACTTATGTCGAACTACTGGATGTGACCACCTACCTCAACCACTATTACTTCATCAGCCTCATGGCGTTCCTCATGATATGGCTACCGGCCAACAGGCATTATTCGGTTGATGCATTTTTAAATCTTAAAATAGTAGTAACACACGTAAGCTCTTTTACAATCAACATTTTACGATTCCAAATGGGATGCGTTTATTTTTTTGCGGGGATAGCTAAACTGAACCCTGATTGGCTGCTCGAGGCCATACCCATGCGCATCTGGCTTCCTGCCAAAACTCACTTGCCTGTCGTGGGACCGCTCATGTATGAGACTTGGGTTGCATATTTGTTCTCGTGGTTCGGCGCCGTGTATGACCTTTCTATTACCTTCCTCCTCGCCACCCGGAAAACAAGGCCATATGCCTATGCTTTTGTCATAATATTTCACGTCGCTACAGCCATTTTCTTCCCCATGATCGGTGTATTCCCCTATGTAATGATGGTATGCAGTTTAATTTTCTTTTCATCTGATTTTCATAATATTATACTATCATACCTACCTTTTTACAATAAACAAAGATCAAAAATCCGCACTCTCAATTACATTTACCCCTACCCGAAAGTGGCAGGCGTTGCAGTTGCCGTTTTTGTGGCAATCCAAGCACTGCTCCCCTTCCGCTACCTGCTCTACCCCGGTCACCTGTTCTGGCACGAGGAGGGTTTCCGTTTCTCGTGGCGGGTAATGCTCATGGAGAAATCGGGACAGGCCTATTTTTCTGTCAAAGACCCTGAAACGGGAAAACGCACCGAAGTGAACAATGCACAATACCTCACCCCCTTTCAGGAAAAAATGATGAGCACCCAACCCGACCTCATTTTGCGTTATGCACACTACCTTGCAGCCGAATACCGGCAAAAGGGACTGAAAGACCCCGAGGTTTACGCCGAAGTGTATGTATCGTTGAACGGTGACCGCTCAAAACTATTTACAGACACTACCATAAACCTTGCGAAACAGAACCTAAGCTGGAAACATTATAACTGGATAAAACCATACAATAAGAAATGACCCTCAGTACCCGATCCATAGTTCAACTGATATTGGCATTGCTGTCGTTTA
The DNA here is from genome assembly GCA_964652995.1 of uncultured Flavipsychrobacter sp. Taxonomy (GTDB): domain Bacteria; phylum Bacteroidota; class Bacteroidia; order Chitinophagales; family Chitinophagaceae; genus Nemorincola. The sequence goes on from CAZZCR010000017.1 coordinate 23,342, forward strand.
CGTCCGCTCAGGCTCAGGCAGATTTATCGGGCCATATCCGTATCGGGAGCGAAGTGGTCACCGGCGCTACCGTCACCATTGAACCCGGGGGCAAAAAAGTACTTACAGATGATAACGGCTTTTTCCGCTTTCAGGGTGTAGCGGCCGGCAACTACACGATTACCGCGACCTATGGCGAGAATACAGAAAAATCAGCTACAATTACTGTAAATACGAAAAACATATCACTGGATATCAATTTGTTACAACCAAAACAAAAAGAACTAAAAAGTGTTACCGTAACAGCTAAAAAGTCTGATGCCGTATCGGGCAGAATGAAAGATGTGACCGGCACCGCCATCAATGCCGGCAAGAAAACAGAGATCATTTATCTAAAAAATATCAATGCAAATCTGGCCACCAACAATACCCGTCAGATCTATGCACGCATACCCGGACTGAATATTTGGGAATATGACCGGGCCGGCCTGCAGTTGGGCATAGGCGGTCGCGGCCTCAGCCCAAATCGATCTTCGAACTTCAATGTGCGCCAGAACGGATACGACATAAGTGCCGACGCCCTGGGTTACCCGGAGAGTTACTACAATCCATCTTCAGAGGCAGTGGAACGCATTGAGATCATCCGCGGAGCTGCCAGCCTGCAGTACGGACCTCAGTTTGGCGGACTGGTCAACTTCATTATGAAAGAAGGCCCCAAGGACAAAAAGGCCGAATTTACCACACGACAGACTGCGGGTTCCTGGGGGTTCTTCAACTCGTTCAATAGTCTGGGTGGCACGGTGGGCAAGATCAACTATTACACATTCTACCAATTCAAAACAGGAAACAGCTGGCGCCCAAATAGCCATTACGACCAGCATAATGCTTATGCACATATTGCCTATAACCCCACTAACAGATTGAAGATCACTGCACAATACACATTGATGAAATACCTGGCCCAGCAGCCGGGCGGCCTCACCGATGCTCAGTTTGATGCAGATCCGTCTCAATCGAACCGGGCGCGGAACTGGTTCAAGGTCGACTGGAACCTTATCAGTCTTTCTGCCGACTACCACATCAGCGAATACACCCGCATCAACTGGCGCAATTATACCCTACAGGGCGGCCGGGAAGCATTGGGCATACTCGATTATATAAACCGCCCCGACAACGGCGGCAACCGCGACCTGCTGGCAGACCGCTATAACAACTTTGGTTCAGAGCTACGCTTCATTCACCAATACAAACTCGTTGGCGATCAACGCAGTACATTTCTCATTGGTGGCCGGTATTACAGGGGGCTCACCCTGCGCAGTCAGGGATCGGCAAGCAATGGCAGTGGCGCCGACTTCTCATTCAACGGCACCGAACCTGATAAGTCCGACTTCCGCTTCCCCGGCCTTAACTACGCCGCCTTTGCGGAGAACATCTTCCAGATCAACCGGCACTGGAACATTACGCCCGGCGCCCGATTCGAATTCATTGATACTAAGGCAGATGGCTATTACTACAAGCAAAACTTGTTCATAGCCCCCGACAAGATAGCAGAGAACCGATCCAACCCGCGCTCCTTTTTATTGCTGGGCATTGGTTCCTCATGGAAGTTTGCCAACGGCATGGAGATCTATGGCAACATATCTCAGAACTACCGCTCCATCAACTTCAATGATATGCGGGTAGTGAACACCAACGCCCGGGTAGACCCCAACCTGAAAGACGAGACCGGCTACAATACCGACATAGGGTTTAGGGGCAACCACAAGGGCTGGCTATATGCCGATGTTAGCGTTTTCTACCTCAAGTACAACGACCGTATAGGGTCCGTATTCGCGCGCGACTCCAATTTCATGACCTATCGTCTGCGCACCAATGTATCAGACAGTCGCAACAGGGGACTTGAATTTTTACTGGAAGGTGACATCCTCAAAGCCATATCTGAAGGCAGGTCGAAATACAAGCTGGGTGTTTATACCAACCTATCGCTCATAGATGCAAGGTATGTGAACACCACCAACACTGCAATTGCCAACAAACTGGTAGAGAACGTGCCGCCCGTTCTGTTCCGTACGGGTATCTCAACAGGTACACCAAGATGGAATGTGTCCTGGCAGTTGTCTTACCAGTCGAAGCAGTATTCTGACGCCACCAATACCGAGATCACGCCTACGGCAATTGACGGAGCGATTCCGGCATTTACTGTTATGGACCTGAGTATCAGCTACAACTGGCGCAAGTATGCGATCTACACCGGCATCAACAATCTTACAGATACCAAATACTTCACCCGCCGTGCCGATGGTTATCCGGGACCGGGTATCATTCCTGCCGATATCAGGAACTACTACATTACCCTATCGGCAAAGTTCTGATAGTCAATAAGCTGCTACTCAAGTCGACTAAGTAACTTCACACATTGTATCACTACATCGACATACACACACATAACAACACGCCCACAGCACATGCGCTGCGGATAGTGAATGTATATGAGCAGTTCGACACCATTCCAAAAAACGGCTGGTTTAGTGTAGGAATGCACCCATGGTACCTGTCAGGCGCCATCGACATTGATAAGCTACAGAAAGTGGCAATGCGTTCAAACATCCTTGCCATTGGCGAATGTGGGCTGGACAAGGTATGCGCCACTGACTGGAACCTTCAGATCCGCGCCTTTGCACAACAAATAGAACTGGCGAACAAAATAGGCAAGCCACTCATCATACATTGCGTGCGAGCATGGGAAGAAGTGATGGCCACCCTGAAACAGCATAAGGTATCAGTGCCGGTCATCTTTCACGGATTCAATAAAAGTAACATAGCTTCCCGGCTAATAGATAACGGTTACTACCTGTCATTCGGCAAGGCGTTGCTTTCCCCTGGTTCACCGGCTGCAGAGGCTATAGCCTCGATTCCTGCACACAGATACTTCCTGGAGACCGACGACTCAGACATTTCAATTGCAGATATTTACACTGCGGCAGCAACCCTTCGGCAAACTGAGCAGGATGATGTTATTTTGCAGCTACGTCAAAACTTCAAAACTGTATTCAACCGATGAAGGATACCAAATGGCTCTCGCGCACCGAACTACTTATTGGAAAAGAGAAACTCGACAAACTTATTAACTCCCATGTGCTGGTGGTAGGTATGGGCGGTGTTGGCTCTTTCGCTGCCGAGTTCATTTGTCGTTCAGGCGTTGGCGAGATGACCATCATTGACGGCGACGTGGTAGACCCAACAAATCGCAACCGGCAGTTGCCGGCACTGGCCACCACACATGGTATGAGCAAGGCCGAGCTGATGGGTGACCGCCTGATGCAGATCAATCCCGAACTGAAGCTCCATGTAATCAAAGAATTTGTTCGCCCTGAACGGGTGGACGCATTGCTGGAAGGACATTTCGATTATGTGGTGGATGCCATAGACAGCATTACACCTAAACTTACCTTCATCCGCGCTGCCTACGCCAAGGGACTCAGGATTGTGAGCTCTATGGGCGCCGGCGCCAAACTGGACCCCACCAAACTGCAGGTTGTCGATATATCCAAGACCTACAACTGCCCGTTTGCACAGCAGATCCGCAAACAACTTAAAGACAGCGGCATCCGCAAAGGGATCAAGGTAGCATTCTCGCCCGAGGAACCGATCAAAGAATCATTGATGCTGACCGACGGCTCCAATTTCAAAAAGTCGGCATACGGCACCATATCATACCTACCCGCTACTTTCGGGGCGGTGCTGTCGTCAGTCGTGATCCGTGATCTTATCGGAGAAGAGTAGTATTACTTTTCCAATTCCAGCAGGCGTTCCAGCACAGTAAACGTAGCAGGGCAAACTGTTGCGTTCTTCAGTGTGAGCTGTACCCGCTTCAACAGAACATCCTCATCAGTGTAGGGATATCGCCTGCAGTCGCTTGGCCGGTCTTCATATATATTGCAGGTATTGTCTTCGGCAAGGAAAGGGCACGGAGAAGTCCGCGTAACATAGTCGCCATCGCTGTCCAGCTTAAGATAATTGGCCACCAGATCGCCCTCCTTCATGTGCAGCACCTTGGCTATGCGTTTTATGTCAGGTTGCTTAAAACGGGGTGAGTGGTTCTTGCAGCAACGGGCGCACTCCAGACAATCTATCTTAGCAAATGCCTCATCATGCAAGCGGGGCAGCTCATTCAGCATCTTGTTGCGATTGCCTTTTTCCAGCAACCGCTTGTAGGCTTTCTGGTGTTCTTTGGCAAGCAACTCCCACTTCGCAGGCAACATAAATACAGTCTTGAATATAGTTCAGGAAAGGTAGTGATCAATCGTAATACTGCAGGTCGCGCTCGGTAGTACGCACAGGCTCGCCGTCCTCAAAAACAGTCTTCTTGATCCAGTTGCCCATGTAGTCGTAATCATACTTATAGACGCTCTTGATAGGCGGAACACGTTCGGCAAGTTTGAGCAACTCTTCAATTTCGTTACCATATGAGTCGTACTTGTACTCTGCGGTGACCTTCTCCCTCACTGCACCTTCAGCCGTGTACGTAATGTCAGCAAGGTGATTGTTGTACTTATCAAACTTACCCATGTATATGAGTTTGCCGTTCTCATCAAACTGACGCAACTCTATCATATGATCCTGATTGTCGTACTCTTTCAACACCTTGGTGTGCCTGTCAGAGCCGTCTTCCTTGTATTCCCTTTCATCTATTACATTACCCCAGTCGTTATATCCATAGGTATGGCGTGCGTTGTAATTTCCGCTACCATTAAAGTCGGTGGTCTCAACCTTCCGCCCGTTCTCATCAAAGCGGTTCACTTTCTTCATCTTCAATCGGCCGTCCGGTTCATACTCGCTCTCCATGGTACATTGCCCGCGATCGTTATAACGATAGGTATGCCGGCTTATGAGTTTGCTCCAATGATAATCATTCACCTCCAGCAGATTCCCTCCATTGTCATACTCCGAAACATACTCCCACTCTTGCACCCCGTTGCCCTTAAATATCTTCCATATGATACGGTTCCCCAGCTTATCCACCTCATGTACCGATGAATCTTCCAGCTGTCCCTGAGTGTTGTAGCTGCAACTGCTCAGCAGGTTATTATACTTGTCGTACTTGTAAACGATCTTGGCCGATCGAAAAGGCATGGTATAGTTACCGATCTTGTTACCACCAATGCTCGATGTGCTCTCCAGCAGGTAGCCATTGTCATTGTACTTCTTTACGGTCGTGTGTATCAGGCTTCCCTTCAGCACAGATCCCTGCAATCCCGCAGATGCTTTGAACCCACGGATGGTCATACTCTTCACTTTTCCGTGAAGATCTTCGGCCTCCCAGTCATTCTTTTTGTCTTTTGCATCCTGAGCCAGCAAACTGCCACATATGCCCAACAAGGGTATTATTAAAAGGAACGATCTCATTGACAACACAAAATTGAATCATGCACTACACACCATTGGAAAATACCATTGGTATACTGAACGCATTGGCAAAATACGGGAAAGTTCGTTTTCAACGAATGATTTTTTACTAAACGGGAATATTAATACCCCTCACATGCATTAGCAAAATATCTGTTTTGCGGAATCATCCCTACAAAACGCCCCTTATCACACAAAGCGAGATACTTCCTATGATCACCCACAACAGCACACCCTGCAATATGGGCCTCCACCCTACCTGCTTAATGGTCTTTAACGACAGCCCCGAGCCGATAAGGAACAATGTAATGACCAGACCACGACGCCCCAGACCATAAAAGTGCTGGAAAATGGTCTTGCCGCCCAGCGGATTGCTTATATCAGGGAAGTACTGAGGCAGATACGTAGAAACAATGATAGCCACAATGAACCAGAAAATGAAATACGGGATCTTCACCTTACCCGTATTGTTCTGGAAATAGGCAGTTCCCAACGCTATCGGGATGATCCACAACGCGCGCTCCAGCTTAATGGTAGTGGCTATACCAAGTGCATCATGCCCCTGACTGTCCACATACCCGGTAGCAGCTCCTACCACCGAGCTGGTATCGTGAATGGCTATGGCGCACCATGTACCAAACTGCTCGGCCGTCATGCCCAGGTAATGCCCGATGGGCGGAAAAATGAGCAGGGCAATAGAATTCAGAATGAATACTGTACCCAGTGCCACACTCATCTGATTGTCGTTCGCCTTCACGATTGGTGCAATGGCAGCAATAGCACTACCTCCGCAAATAGCGGTACCATTAGATATAAGCAAAGAAGTGTTACTATCAATATTTAGCTTCTTACCAATAAAGTAACCGGCAATGAGCGTCACCGCAATGGTTACCACCGTAAAAAAAAACCCATCGCGACCGGCCTTCATGGCATGTTCCAGGTTCATACCAAACCCCAGACACACTACCGATACCTGCAACAGCATAGTTGTGGCCTTTTTATTAAGATGAATGAACGGATGACCGATGACAAGCGCTATGAAGATACCTGTGACCAATGCCAGTGGTGGTGGAGCGCTTAAAAGAGCAAATGCAGCAAGGCACAAAATAAATACAACCTTCTTGGCTGTATTGGGCAAGTTTAGTAATGTTGCCATTCAGGAAAATTTTGGTAATCCCCAAGAAACTACCGAGGTGCCAAAGATAAGCATATGAGCAGCAATTTTTTACCATCAGTTAATGCAACAACCCTCAAAAAGGCGATAAATGATGGAGATCTTGAGCAGTTCTATGACCTGCTGGTGCAACCACTGCACGAAGAACTATACCGTCGCCAATCCTTCGAATTCCTCGACGACCTCTCCTGGGCACAGCAATTGCTCCTCGCATACGACTATGTGCACATGCAGGTGGGACAGGGTGGGTTCATTCAGTTCATTCAGAACGGATATATAAGCCTGCTGCCTTCTGTAATAGAACAACTGTTCAAACTGGGAGCGCCCGATATGGCTCAGGTGCTCGACGACGTACTGAAGGTATATGTCCTTAACCGCGAGCAGCTGGAGCGCCAGACCACGGTGGAGGAGTTTGCAAAACTGTACGATGAATTCCGAGAATTCGAGGAGATAGACGCACGCTTCCAATCGCTGCACGCGGCCACAACCCGCAAACTACTCGATCATGCAACTACCCATCTTCACGAATTTGTGACAGAAGCTTAATTGCATTATTCCCCACCTGCGGCAAAAAACAAAACACACAAAATGTCACAACTCGTTATATATACTGATGGTGCAGCCCGCGGAAACCCCGGCAACGGTGGTTACGGCGCCGTATTGCAATGGGGTACCACCATGAAGGAGATATCCCAGGGCTATCGCCACACCACCAACAACCGCATGGAACTGATGGGGGTGATAGCTGCACTAAAACTACTAACCCGCACCGGCCTCGATATCACCATCTACACCGACTCGGCATATATTGTCAACTCAGTAGAAAAAAAATGGGTCTTCGGTTGGGTAAAAAAAGGGTTTGCCGGCAAAAAGAACGAAGACTTGTGGCGCGCATTTTTACAGGAATACAAGAAGCACAACATCAAATTTGTATGGGTAAAAGGTCATGCAAGTAACCGCTGGAACAACCGCTGCGACGAGCTGGCAACCTCCGCTGCCGACAGCGGCAACCTGCTGGAAGATACCGGCTATAAACCGGAAGAGGCAGGTGATTAACACCCGCCTCTTCAATATCCTTATGAAAACTATTCCTTTTACATGCCATTATCCAGCGGCTCCGGATAGATCGGCTTGATCGACAAAGGCGGCTTTTTGTTATCAGGCTTGGTGAACAGCGGATTGCGTTTCGTAGTTGGGAAATGCACACCCGCGCTGATGATGACCTGAGAAATGGTGAGCTTCTGCGAAGCAGTACCATTATATACACTCACATCGCTGTATGATGCCCATGAATATTTGTAACCACCTTCCACAAACACATAGCGCAAAACCGTGAGTCTGAGTGCTGCCTCAAGACCTGCATTCCAACCGCCGAACTGAAAAGAAGGATGTTCGGCAACTTTATTAGCGATACTATTAAAGGTATGCGGCATTACCGGTCCGCCACCGCCCTTGGCAAGTGCATCAAGGCGAACCAGGTGTTTCTTGTCCTGCAACAGTTGGAATCGTTTCACCACATTCAGCGAAAGCAGATTTGACCCGTCCAGGTTGTAGAAGTATCCGTTGGCAGGTGAAAAAGTGATTGTGGTGTCTATCGGATTGTTCTCCCAGGTACCCGCCATCTTCACTTTCTGACCATCAGTAACATGATATTTCACCGGCTCATAGCTCAGCTCTACTGCCCATGTCTGGTTGTAGTCAAAGAAATAGCCAACCTTCAGATTGAAACCAAGTGCTGTGCTTTTTGAAGTTACCTTGTTGTCAGCAGCAACATTATCCCACGAATAGCTGCTTACAACTCCGGCATTCCCCTGCTCCACATTTATAGTAGAAGCCTTGAATGTCGGGGTGTTAGAGCCAATGGCGATATACACCGATCCACGACGCTCCTCATCGAAGCTGGAGACCTGCGCTGTAGCTTTGCCGGTAACCAGTACCGACAAACACAGGAAGAGCAATTTATTTAATTTATATCCAGCGTGCATATTTCATGGATTATCGACAAAAGTAGTAATAAAATTATGTTTTTAAAAGGGCTTAGGTTAACAAATTACGCACTTTTATTGTAGCGATCACAATAACGCTACACTTTCTTTTGCCGCATTCAGTGTTTCTTCAATATCTGCTTCTGTCAATGCATGACTCAGGAACCATGTTTCGAATGCCGATGGTGGCAGATAAACGCCCCGCTCCAGCATCAGATGGAAGAAACGGTTAAAGGTTGCATTGTCTGCTGAAGCAGCGTCAGCGAAGTTCTGCACCGGCTTGCTGCTGAAGTGTACGCTGATCATGGAACCAAAACGATTGATCACATAGTCGTGTGCGCTGTCCTTCAGAATTCTGTCCAGACCGTGATGCAGCTTTTCCGTTGTCTTGTCGAGGTCAGTATATATTGCCGGATTGGTTTTCAGGGTCTTCAGCATGGTGTAACCCGCTATCATCGCAATCGGGTTACCGCTCAGCGTGCCCGCCTGGTACACATTCCCCAGCGGAGCGATGCGCTCCATAATATCCTTGCGGCCACCAAAGGCACCTACCGGCATACCACCGCCTATCACTTTACCATACGTCACCAGGTCGGCCCTTATGCCCAGACGCTCCTGTGCGCCACCCGCCGACAACCTGAAGCCGGTCATCACCTCATCAAATATCAGCAGAATACCTTCTTTGTCGCACAGCGCGCGCAGTCCCTCCATAAAGCCCGCCTGAGGAATGATACAACCCATATTACCCGCAACAGGCTCTATGATGATGGCCGCTATCTCGTTCGGGTTCTCCTTCACCAGCTGCGCCACAGCCTCCAGATCGTTGTAAGGAGCCGTCAACGTATCCATGGACGCACCAGCCGTCACACCCGGAACCGTCTGTATATTAAATGTAGCCAACCCGCTGCCCGCCTTCACCAGAAAAGCATCGGCATGACCATGATAGCAACCCTCAAACTTGATGAACTTATTGCGGCCTGTGTAGCCACGCGCCAGACGCAGGGCACTCATACAAGCCTCGGTACCGCTGCTCACCATACGCACCAGGTCCACATTGGGTACCATGCTGATGATCAGCTCGGCCATTTCTATTTCCAGCTCCGTAGGCGCACCAAAGGATGTCGAGAACACCGCCTTCTCCTGTATGGCACGCACCACAGCATCATAGGCATGCCCGAGTATCATCGGCCCCCACGAGTTGATATAGTCTATGTAGCGCTTGCCATCTGCGTCATACATATAGGCACCCTTTGCACGATCCATAAACACCGGCGTACCTCCCACACTCCTGAATGCCCTCACCGGCGAGTTCACCCCACCCGGGATAGATAATTGTGCCCTTTCAAATAGCTGCTTGCTCTTGCTCATAAATTGATTTCTTATGCCGGATGCAAAATTACTCCATTTGCCGTGCCACCACCTGTCTGTTTGTCAAATCAACGACATTTTACCATTTCGGATTAAGACCCCACCGCCAGTAAAAACCGAATATGGTCATATGTGAATAGTTGAACCCGGTATTTGCCTTACTTATCTCATACAGCTGAGGCTGGTAACTCATGCCGGCATAGATCGAATTGGAAAGACGGTAATTGGCAGAGAACGATAACCCTGCGCTCACATGCGAAAACTGCTTTGTGACAGAATCTCCCTTATACGTGGCACCGAAATAGTGATCATAGTATTCAAGCCCTTTTTGCTCTCCCGTCGATAAACCGTAGCCGAGATCAAGCCTGCCTAGCTGATGATGGTGACGAAGATTAAGATACCATCCCGTCAGACGCACCCTTACATAGCTGGGCATACTGTCAATTCGTTTGTGACCAGCTATCGCACCGGCAACAGCAGTTCCCACCTCGGTACTCCAGAAGCCCCTATCGCTGTGATGATAAGCAACTCCACCGCCAATACCCAACACTCCGCCCCGCAGGTCCACCCGTGCAGGATTGAACACAAACCCGTTCACCAACGGAGGTGTGAAAGAAAGTTCCCAGTCCGACCGCATCAGCGGGGCTTTGGTCAGATACCCGAACCGGTTCTTTGGCCTCGGATCCGGATAAATAAAATGTGGATACGTGAACCGGTTCGGATTATTATAGTCGACCAAAAAACCCAGTCCATACAACGGGTAAACATTTGCCCAGAACAGCCACGACAACGTTGGCTTTACCGCAAAACTATAACTACCGGTATCGCTCACCACAGTAAGGGGCAGTTTTTTATTGCTTCTGCGCACTATAAGCCGCGCCATGTTGTTGATGCCGGGCGCTACACTATCGGTGCTGCCGCACTCATTGGTATATACCACTTTGGCATTGTCGGGAATGCGCACATTCAAGCTGGTCGATGGGCCATTGAAAAGGGTGACGCACGACCCCATGGTACACATGAGGAGCAGTGCAGGTAATGCATTTTTCATTTGAGGGTATATTTTTCAGCCTTTGCCGCAACAATTATGCCGAATTCCAGGGGCGGCATGTTTCGAAACAGCAATGTAATATATAACTAAATCACCAACCATTGTGGATAAATTCCACACGCCCCTCCCTGCAATATTTCTTTACTTTGTACAGTTCGCGGATCAGTATTTCCGCACCCTCCATTCGTTCAGTTTTTTTTAATCCGTGCTTCAGACAAAGTGAAATTCTCGCATCTACATAACCATACACAGTATTCCCTGCTCGACGGGGCTTCCAACGTTTCCAGGCTGTTTGATAAAGCTCGCAAAGACGAAATGCCGGCCATGGCCATCACCGACCACGGCAATATGTTCGGCGTCTTCGACTTCGTGGCCGAGGCTTGGAAGAAAAAGAAAGTGGTGGGAAAAACACCAGAGGGCAAGGATATTGAAGAACCGGTGGTGAAACCGATTGTGGGTTGCGAATTCTACCTTGTGGAGAACCGCCATAAACGCCAGTTCTCTAAAGACGACAAAGATCAGCGCTGCCACCAGTTGCTGCTCGCCAAGAACGAGATCGGCTACAAGAACCTCGTTAAGATGTGTTCGCTCGGCTACATGGAAGGGCTGTATGGCAAGTACCCCCGCATAGACAAGGAACTGATACTTAAATACCACGAAGGACTAATAGCCACTACCTGCTGCCTGGCCGCCGAGGTGCCCCGTACCATTCTGCGCAAGGGAGAGGAAGAGGGCGAACGTGTTTTTAAATGGTGGCTCGACCTCTTTGGCGACGACTACTATGTAGAGATGCAACGCCACGACATACCCGACCAGATAAAAGTGAACGAGGTGCTGTTGCGCTTCGCCAAAAAATACAATGTACCCATCATTGCCAGCAACGACAGTCACTATGTAGACCAGTCCGACGCCAATGCGCATGACATCCTGCTGTGCATCAACACAGGTGCCAAACAAAGCGATGAGAAGTACCGCGATGTGGGCGACGACGAGGTACAGGCAAAAAATGCTCGCTTCGCCTTCTACAACGACCAGTTCTTCTTCAAGACCACCGAACAGATGACCAATGTCTTCGCCGACATTCCTCAGGCCATCGACAACACCAACCAGATCATTGAGAAGATAAAACCGCTCAAGCTCGATCGCGACATCCTGCTGCCCCACTACAAGGTGCCGCCCGAGTTCAACGACGACCAGATCGCCTACCTCGAGCACCTCACCTGGATGGGCGCGAAAGAGCGATACAAAGAAATTACACAGGAGGTGGAAGAACGACTCAACTTCGAGCTGTTCACTATCCGCACCATGGGCTTTGCAGGTTACTTCCTCATCGTGTCCGACTTCATTCGCGAGGGGCGCAACATGGGTGTGTTCATCGGACCGGGTCGTGGCTCCGCCGCGGGTTCGGCTGTAGCCTACTGCATCGGCATCACGAACATTGATCCAATTAAGTACAAGCTCCTGTTCGAACGTTTCCTCAACCCCGACCGTAAGAGCATGCCGGATATCGATACCGACTTCGACGACGTTGGTCGGCAAAAGGTCATCGACTACGTGGTACAGAAATATGGAAAGAACCAGGTAGCACAAATAGTCACCTATGGCACCATGGCAGCCAAAAGCTCCATCAAAGATGTGGCACGTGTCATGGACCTTCCCCTGCCCGAGAGTAACGCACTGGCAAAGCTGGTACCGGAAAAACCGGGCATTTCATTGAAACGCCTGCTGCATGCCGACCTCAAGGGCGAAGGCAGCCTGGAATCCAAGGAAGGTCTTGCCTCTGAAGAGATGGAACTCGTGGGCAAACTCCGCGAGACCTACGGCCAACAGACCCTGCACGGCGAGGTACTGCGATATGCCGAAACGCTCGAAGGATCGGTGCGCAATACCGGCATACATGCCGCGGGCATCATCATTGCCCCCAGCGACCTTACCGACCTCCTGCCGGTTTTCATGGTGAAGGACGTGGACTCGCTCATCACCCAATACGAGGGAAACGTAATTGAGAATGCCGGTGTTATCAAGATGGACTTTCTGGGTCTCAAGACCCTCACCATCATCAAAGATGCACTCGCCCTCATCAAAAGAAACTATGGGGTAGATATTGATATTGACACCCTGCCCCTCGACGACCTGAAGACCTACGAACTCTACCAACGTGGTGATACCAACGGTACGTTCCAGTTCGAAAGTCCGGGCATGCAGAAACACCTCATCAACCTGAAGCCCGATAAATTTGAGGACCTCATTGCCATGAACGCCCTCTACCGTCCGGGCCCCATAGAATACATCCCCAGCTACATCAGGCGCAAGCATGGCCAGGAGCCTATTTCCTACGATGTACCGGATATGGAAGAGTACCTCGGCGACACCTACGGTATCACCGTCTATCAGGAACAGGTGATGTTGCTGTCGCAAAGTCTGGCCGGCTTCTCCAAGGGTGATGCCGACGTACTGCGCAAGGCCATGGGTAAAAAGCAAAAAGCGGTACTGGACAAGATGAAGGGACAGTTTGTGGAAGGGGCCAAGGCAAAAGGACATCCCGAAGACAAGCTGCAAAAAATATGGACCGATTGGGAAGCATTTGCCCAATACGCGTTCAACAAGTCGCACTCTACATGTTATGCCCTTGTAGCCTACCAGACAGCATACCTCAAGGCACACTACCCTGCCGAATACATGGCGGCCGTACTGAACAACCAGGGCAACATAGAAAAGATCAAGTTCTACATGGAGGAGTGCCAGCGCATGGGCCTTCAGGTATTAGGTCCCGATGTCAATGAAAGTCTGAAGGGCTTTGCTGTGGCCAAGGAGAACGTGGTGCGCTTCGGGCTCAATGCCATCAAAGGCGTTGGCGAATCCGCCGTGGAAGACGTGATAGCTGAGCGGGAGAAAAGCGGACCCTACCAATCTATTTTCGACTTCATGCGCCGCGTGAACCAGCGCACCGTCAACAAAAAATCAATGGAAAGCCTGGCGTTGGCCGGCGCGCTCGACTGCTTCCCGCAGATGCACCGTGCGCAGTATTTCTTTGCACCACCCACCGACCCCATCTCCGGCCTCGAACGCCTCATGCGTTTTGGCAACCAGGTACAGGCCAGCTCATCCATGGCATCCAACAGCCTCTTTGGTGCATCATCCATGCCCGAGATAAAAGCACCTGTGATACCTGAATGCGACAAATGGGGACTGGCCGAACTGCTCGACCGCGAGAAAGAAGTGGTGGGCATCTACCTTAGCGCACACCCGCTTGACGGTTATAAATTCGAAATGACCCACTACGGCATGACCAACATTGCCGACATAGAAAAGGTGCGTGGCCGCACCATCCGCATAGCCGGCTTTGTTACCGATGTGGTACACGCCACCACCAAGAAGGGGGCTAAGTTTGGCAAGATGATGCTCAACGACTACTCCGGCAACCTGGAAATAGCCTTGTGGCAGAACGACTATGTAACCTACGGCAACTTCCTGCTCAATGGGCAGAAACTCATGATCACCGGCGTGTACGACGAACACAAGTACCGCCCCGGCACCATGGAGTTCCGCATACAAAGCATTATGCTGCTTGAGGAAGTGCGCAAGGCACTCACCAAGCGCATTCATCTGGCACTCACGCTCGATCGTGTCACCGAAGATTTCGCCACATTCATGCAAGAGAATGCCCGCAAAAATCCCGGCAGTACCGAACTTGTTATCAGCGTAAAAGACATGGAGACCGACATGGCCATCCGCCTCAAAACACAAAGCCGCAAGATCCTCATCAGCGACGAACTCATCAACTTCCTCGCCGAGAATGAAGACATAAAATACTCAGTGGAGAAAGCATAAGGAGTTAGGCACTAAGTAAGGAAAGCTCACTTATTTAGTGCCTGCCGTTTGTTCCTTGACAAATCGCATAACCGCCGATTCGTTAACACGAATAAAATAAACTCCTTGTGGCAGGGTACTAATATCGATGTCTACCGACGAGTTGTCAGATTCTCGACGCCAAACCTCTTTGCCTAATACATTACTAATACTCATTCCGGTGATATTTTCCGCTGCGGCCACCGTTAGCTTCGTGGTCGCCGGATTAGGAAAGATAGTAATGGTAGAGTGCTGGGATAAAAATTGAACATTTGTGGTGACAATGGTGTCAATTATAACAGCAGTATCTTTTGTAACGAAAAGGTTAGGTAAACCAAAATAAATGCCGGTACCTGGCGAGAGATGAATCGCCTGAGAAACGTAACCGCATGAAAGTCCTGGAAGATTGGGAGAAATGATACAATCAAGGTAACGCGAAAAATAGCTCATAGAGTCATCCGTTCCGGCCAAATAGATTTTTTTGTCCGGAGCAAGTTTCAGATCCGATCCATTGTGGCCATTAACAGTTGCGATAAGTGTCTTGGAAGATCTTATAACTGTAGCAACTGACGATGTAAGATCATATTGATAGATCGTCATGATCGGTCCCCCACTGTTTTGCTGTGTATATAACTTTGTATTATCCGGTGAAAATTCTGCACCATATTGGCTATTTAACGAATCCAGTAATATGCAGTTGGAAACGACACCTGTTGCTGGTTCAAAGTCGTACAGTTCTGTACCGGATAAACATGCTGAACCCATTGTCCATGTTTGCGAAACCAACTTCCTCCTGTTGGGGGATGCTTTAATAACCCCTGTCAAATACCCATTTATACTCGAACGGGTTCCCACTCTCGACACCACCGGATGTGGATCAATTCCGCTACTGTCTATATTATAAGCGAGAAAAATCGCCGAGTCTTTCCTATGAGTAAGCAGCCAGATGTTATTATTATTTCCCGCGATCGCAATCACTTTTTCGCCTAGGGAATCTTCAATTGGCGTTGACATCGATGACAACACAACATCTCCATATCCTGCCGAAAGCGACATATCTACTATCGAAGACATCATGCGGCATACACCAGTATCTGAAAAATCTGCATGTTGAATTGAAAACACATAATACCTGTCAGGGCTTCCGACAACCGGCACAATCAGTGCGCCCTGAGTAGAACTGTACGTTTCAAACGGCACGATAGACACACCATTCGGCATCAACATATGGTCCCTGTTGAACACCTTTTTTCCATCCGTATAAAACAGAAGCTCTCCGGCTGAATTACTAACTGATGCGCAGCCCTCATTGTACAAGTAATCGATAGCAGAGGTAATTGGCACAGGTGTTCCTGTTGTAAAGTCAAGCCCTGCTTTTTTCCCAAACGTCCACACTTTATTGTATTTGGAATTATACTGAGCAGACGCAGTAGCAAATGTAAATAGCGTAAACACGGTTACGTAGAGTGATGTTTTCATGTTCGGGTATATTTAGTTGATAGCAAATATATTAAAGCAACCTCATTTGCAATTGGAGTTCTCAGTTGTATCTCAATTTTCGTTGTTCGCAGATGTTAGCGCACGCATCCGGAACAATTAATGATACCCGTTCTGTGAACGTCTTCATCTTGATCTTGCCAGATGCCAACGTTGTTCCTGATGTTAGCGCAGCGCATCCGGAACAATTAATAATACCCGTTCTCTGAACGTCTTCATCTTGAAAATGCTCGATGTCTTAATCTGCTGTCGCCAATTTCCAATGAAAAATAAAAATGCAGTTTTGGTGTTTATCTCCGCTGACTCGCACATGTTACCATGCTTTCATCCTATAGAATTTAGTTCCGACAATCTATTAAGAAACCACACATCAACTCACACAATCGATTGAGGCAACATCAACAAAAAAGGAAGCGCCTTTGAGAGATCGAGTTGCTCATAAAAAACACCGGCTCTGTTCAGGTTCAGATAGTAGTCGTTCACGTGGCTGTAGTAATAGCGCTCCGATGGTATGCGCCAGGCCATCGGACCCAGGCAACTTGCCAGAAACCACTTCTCCAGCAGGCG
>CAZZCR010000017.1:40317-87941 GCA_964652995.1 uncultured Flavipsychrobacter sp.
TGCGCCAGGCCATCGGACCCAGGCAACTTGCCAGAAACCACTTCTCCAGCAGGCGTGCCGCACGACCGTTACCATCATAGAAAGGATGGATACAAACAAACGCAAAGTGTATGCAGGAAGCATAATAGAACACCTCCTCCGGGCCCAGGCTTCGACTCAACAGCACTTCAATATCTGCCCATAACCGCTCCATTTCAGTCGGTACAATGTCAAATGGAGCAGCCTCAAACTGCACCCTTCCGGTGTTGTGCTCCATCACCACCATATTCGTCTTTCGGTAGACACCCCTGTTTTTTTCAGGCAGCAGATGCGCCGTAATCAGTCGGTGACAATGCAGAAACCCCTCTCGCGTCAGTACATTATCATGTGCATATATATAGGCGTTATAAAGATCGTTCGGTTTCTCAAGCAGTTCAGGAACATAGTCTATATGCTGCACCTTATGCTTCACATAGCTATCCACCTCCATCTGCTCACCCTCTATCCGCGACGATGACATCACCGCCACCGACGTATAGAACGTAAATGACGTAGGGTTTAGGTCGTCTGCACCCTGTCCTTCCAGAGCTTGCGCAATGTCAACCTTTAGTTGCACCCTGTAATCGTCAAAATATCTATCCGATAGTATATGCATCCGCAATTAGTGTCAGCAGCAACGCGCCGGCAACACCCTGCTAAAGTAGGCAATCACCATCAAAATCTGCTCAACTCTTCAATCCTGCCTACCCTATTTACAAGTAACGACAGAGCTGTCGTATCCACCCCGAATTCTGAAATAGTCACGAAACCAAAGTTTTACCACACCACAAAAACAACACATCATAATACCGAATACGCACTGTCATAAAATCCCGTTTTGCGCTTCTTTGCAGATCATAGTAACTTGAATGAAAGAAAGAAAATCACATCCTGAATGGAACATAGTGCGGAATATAATAATGCTCAACGTGAGAAACGCTGCGCAGCAAATGGGAAGCAAGTGGGAAGCAAGTGGGAAGTTTTTGGGAAGTTTTTGGGAAGCAAGTGGGAAGTTTTTGGGAAGCAAACCAACCATCAAACAAGCCTCCACAAAACATAAAACACTCACGATCAACCAATTACACAAATCCACCTTACACACGAAAAAATTAGTGCGCAAAAAAACACTTCTCTTTAAGACATCGGCACCCAAAATCATGGTATTTACCAAGAATCACATCCCCAATCCATATCACCTTTGCATCAACAAAAACAAACGATCATGAAACAACAAAAAACCATCCGGCTCATTGCCCGGGTATTTATGGGCCTCTCCGCCCTCAGCATGTTATCAGTCAGCCTCATGGCATTCTCCAACCCCCAGGCCGTTATGGACCTCGTGCACGTGCACCTCGGCAACACCGATGCATTTAGTTCCATAAGAGGAGTGTATGGCGGTGTAGGGCTCACCCTGTTCATCAGCATTGTATATATGCTCGTGCGCGATGTGCGTCACGGCCTCCTGTTCCTGTGCATGCTGTGGGGCTTCTACGCCATCTCCCGCATAATGACAATCTTCACAGAGGGTAGCCTCGGCGCCTTCGGCACCCAATGGCTCACCATAGAAAGCATCTTCTTCTCTATCGCCCTGGTGCTTGCTATAATATACCGCCCGCAACCCGCCACCGGAAAGCAGCCATAAAACAAAACGGGTGGTGCTAAACCGCACCACCCGTTCAAAGATCATTAACTCTGTTCACCATTTACCTGTAAACCCTTTCCCTATTACCTCGATGACCCACCATGCTATCACCCTTTAACCTATCAAGCCTTTACTATATTGAGTTCTTAAACCACCCTAGTTGTCTTCCCAATTAGCATCACCATCGTAGTCATATGCATCTACACCATTATGAATTGCCAATGCCTCACGCATTCTCTTCCTGTTGAACGGAATAGAAATGTAGGAGCCGAGCATCAGCCCGCCACCGCCCACTAACATAGCTACGCTGGTAGTTTCCAACCGTTTTGCCTTGGCCTCCGGTGCCATTACCGAGGCACCGAGAAAACCCAGACCGGTAAATAACAATCCCACACCGGTATAGGCCCCGATTGTGATTTTGGTGCGCGTCCGTTTATACTTGGCAAGCATTTCACCTGCCGGTGTGTTGCGGGGTATCCAGTCGCGTAACGTCCTGTATTTCATCTCAGCCACTTTGCCTGTGGCGCTGTCCTCAAGTATAAATTTCAGGACAGTATGAGTGGAGGTCGTACCGAAATTGCGGGAACCCGAACCATACCCGTTCATTGAAGTATACTCCCGATAAAGGCGATACGAATTGATCTTCCCTTCATAGTTGCGCTTCAGGAACTCACCGTCATATTTGAGGAAAGTGTACCTGCCATCACTGTAGCCAACAACGTCCTTCAGCTCGTATTCCTTACCCCCTGCCCATATCTTATCGCGCTTCTTACCTGAAATGAACGACAGCGTATCTACATACAACCTCGGTTTTCCCGTCAGTTTCACAAACGGCTTTTCAGGTTGGGCATTGCGGCCAAGATGAGATGCCCAAACGGGCTGTGCATGTATTTTTACGGCAAATGCAAATGCCAGGATCAAAAGGATATTTCTCATAAAGTGTCGGTTGGGTAGTCACCGTCGGCCAAATATATGCACTAACACTCGCGAATCATAGACAATTTGTGGGCAGAGTTACTTTAATCCGTTCCACACCTGTAATTTTGCACCCTTATGTTGATCTCATTACAGAATATTACATTTTCGTTCGGTGCCCGCGCCATACTGGAAGATGCCAACTGGCAAATAGGAACCGGCGAACGTATAGGCCTCGTTGGCCCCAACGGTGCCGGCAAAAGTACCCTGCTGCGCCTCATGACCGGTGCATACACCCCCGAAAAAGGCTCGATCAACAAACCAAAGGACGTTTCTATAGGCTTCTTCAACCAGGACCTTCTCTCCTTCTCTACAAACGATTCTATCCTGAAGGTGGGCATGCAGGCATTTGAAAAGGCCCACAAAGTGGAGCAGGAGATGGAACGACTGATCAAAGAACTGGAGACCAAACCCGACGATCCCAAACTGCTGGACGACTACAGCCACGCCCTCCACGACTTTGAAGTGGCCGGTGGATACGAGATGGAACACCGCAGTGCGGAAGTACTGGAAGGGCTCGGTTTCTCTACCGCCGACCTCCAGCGCCCCTACGACCAGTTCAGCGGAGGATGGCGCATGCGCGTGCTACTGGCCAAGATGATGCTGCAGCAACCCGAGCTGCTGCTGCTCGATGAACCTACCAACCACCTCGACCTCCCGTCCATCGAATGGCTGGAACGCTACCTGATAAGCTATCCGGGAAGCGTGGTCATCGTCTCCCACGACCGTTACTTCCTCGACCGCATGGTCACCAAGATAGTAGAGGTATGGCAGCGCGATCTGGTGCAGTACTCAGGCAATTACACATTCTTTCAGCACGAGAAGGTGGAGCGTATGGAGATACAACAACGCGCCTTCGAGAACCAACAAGAGTACATCCGCCAGCAAGAGCGCTTCATCGAGCGTTTCCGTGCAAAGGCAACCAAGGCCGCGGCGGCGCAGAGTGCCATCAAACGCCTGGACAAATTGGATGTCATCGAAGCGCCTGATACCTCTGTCCCTGTCATGAACATCAACTTCGATGTGGCAGTGCAGCCCGGCAAGATCATCTGTACGCTGAACGAGGTATCAAAACGCTATGGCAACCTCACCATCCTCGATCACGCGAAAGCCGAGATCAACCGTGGTGACAAGATAGCCCTCATAGGTGCCAACGGAAAGGGAAAGTCTACCCTGCTCCGCATCATCACCGGTCAGGAGCCCATAGAGGGCGAACGCAAATGGGGCCACAATGTAGAAGAGAGCTTTTACGCCCAGCACCAGCTTGAGGCCCTGAATGTAGAACTGGAAGTGCTGGAGGAACTGAAACGTTGCGGCAGCGGCAAGACCGAACTGGAACTGCGCCAGTTGCTGGGTTGCTTCCTCTTCAGCGGAGACGACGTCTTTAAGCGCATCAAAGTACTGTCGGGTGGCGAGAAAGCGCGCGTGGCATTGGCAAAAGTTATTGCCGCCAAGGGTAACTTCCTGCTGTTGGACGAACCTACCAATCACCTCGACATGCAATCTGTCGAGATGCTGATAGAGGCACTCAACAAATACAAGGGCACACTCATAATTGTTTCGCACGACCGTTACTTCATCAGCAAAACGGCCAATAAGATATGGAACATCGAAGACGGCAAGATCAACGAATTCAACGGCGACTACAACGAATGGGACACGTGGCACAAAGACAAGCTGAAGCGCGAGCAGCAGCAGGCCGCCCCTGCCAAAACCACCCAGTCAGAAAAGAAAGAAGAAAAACAAGCCCCTAAACAGAACGTCAGTAATGAACAGCTGAGTAACCTGAAAAAAGACATACAGAAGCAACAAAAGCAGTTGCAGAAAATAGAGGACGAACTCGCGAAGATGAAAAACGAAGTTTCAACCCTCGAAGCCAAACTCGCCGACCCCGCCTTCTACTCAAACAAAACCGAGTTCCTGAAAGTGGATGAAGAATACCGCAAACAGTCCGCACGGGTAGCGGAAAAGAACGCCGAATACGACCGTGTTTTCGAAAGCCTGATGGAGCTGGAAGAGAAGCTGGAGAACATGTAACCTCCCCCCCCAAGTCTGCCATCATATTAACATAAAGATTTGGGGCCATCTGTACAGATGGCCCCAAATCTTTATTATGAATTTACAAGATGATTATGGCTGGTACCACAATCTCACAATTGTGCTTTCTCCATCCTCCTGATCGAAGCGACACATGTACACGCCATATGCCAGATCAGCAGGCAGATTCACATTTGTGGTCTGCAAACTGATTTTATACTCATTGACAAGTTTGCCATCCACCGTGAATACTGAGAAAGTACCCGCAGCCGGTGCTTCTATTGTAAACGCGCCCTTGGTCGGGTTAGGGAATACAGAGAAAATAACCTTATTGTTGTTGTTGGTGAAGTAAACATACCCACCCGGCTTAGACGCTGTTACAGAAAACGTTGCAGTCTTATAACAACCGGTTGGCAATGTGTACGTGATAACCGAAGTACCTACTGCAACACCTGTCACCACACCGCTGATATTATCAACAGTAGCCTTTGTAAGGTTGCTGCTTGTCCAGGTACCATCCGGTGTTGCGTTGGTGAGCGTGCTGGTGCCGGTAACCGAAGCGGTGAGAGTACCCGCTATGTTGGCCGGAAGTGCGTTCACAGTTCCTGTAGCGGTCCTGATACAAAGGTTTGTTCCCCTGTATGTGATAGTTGCAGTACCTGCAGCTACTCCTACCATTGAACCTGTAGTAAGGTTCATCAGTGCAACACCTGTGTTACTGCTTGTCCAGGTTCCACCTGATGGCGATGCAGAGAGTGGTGTAGACAACCCAGCACAAACAGACAGTGTTCCGCCAATAGCAGACGGGAGCGCCTTAACAGTTACAGCAGCTGTTTTGAAACAGCCCGGCGAAGCAGTGTAAGTGATTATCGGAGCACCTGCCGCAACACCTGTCACTGCTCCCGAAGAATTATCAACCGTTGCCAGTCCTGAATTTGATGAAGTCCAGGTCCCTCCCGATACTGCGTGCGACAGTGTAGTAATATCGCCGATACACACATTTGTTGTACCTGTAATTGCAGCAAGAGCAGCATTAACTGTGACCTGCGTAACGGCAACACAACCTACACCACTAGCCTTATAAGTAATATTAGAAGTACCTGCAGAAACACCAGTTACTATACCTGTGGAGACACCAACGGTAGCTTTCGCTGTAACACTGCTGGCCCATGTACCACCTGCAGTAACATTTGCAAGTGTCGTGGTACCACCTACGCATATCACGTCATTACCGGTGTTAGCTGCAAGCGCTGCATTAACCGTAACAATAGCAGTGCGTGCGCAACCGGTAGGCATTGTGTAACTTATCAGTGAAGTGCCAACGCCCGTTGCGGTGACAGTACCCGATCCGGCTACAGACGCGGCAACGTTGTCGCTGGTCCATGCGCCGCCCACAGTTGAAGACGACAACA
Organism: uncultured Flavipsychrobacter sp.; assembly: GCA_964652995.1. Classification (GTDB taxonomy): domain Bacteria; phylum Bacteroidota; class Bacteroidia; order Chitinophagales; family Chitinophagaceae; genus Nemorincola. Next base: position 46,402 of record CAZZCR010000017.1, read on the forward strand.
CCCCTACACCACCCACACAGAAGTTAGTGGTGCCGGTGATTGCAGCCGGCAATGTATTCACCGTTATTACTTTTATGGACCTACAGCCGGTAGTCAATACATAGGACAGGGTTGTGACACCCGCAGTACCCGCAGCGGCAATGCCGGTTGCAGACCCGATGTTGGCAATCGCCGAGTTTGCACTGGACCATGTTCCCCCACCAGTCGCGTTGGTGTATGCTGCACTGCTACCTACACATATTGTGTTGCTGCCCGAAATTGCTGCCGGCAAAGGATTTACCGTTGCTTCCCGCACTGAATAACATCCCGTCGTATTAAGACGGTATGTAATAGTAGTTGTTCCGGAAGTAATACCTGTAAGCATACCCGACGTCAGACCGATAGTACCAACAGCAGGGTTGCTGCTACTCCAGGTTGCGCTACCACCAATCACACAAGTAAGTGCAGAGGATGCCCCCACGCATATACCCATAGTGCCGCTAATAGCCGGAGGATTATTGGCAATATTCATTGTCTTTGTAACAAAACAACCGTTACTGGGGACATAAGTAACAACAGTCGTACCGGCCGAAATACCACGTAATACACCTGTCGAAGCGTCAATAGTACCTTTTGCAGGATTGCTGCTGCTCCATGTTCCTCCCGGCACAGCATGCGTAAGTGTTATGTCAGCGTCAATGCACACATAAGCCGAACCGCCGATTGCTGCAGGTGCCGCCGCCACTGTGACAACTGATGTCGCATAGCACGAAGGCGTCAGTTTATATGTGATCACAGATGTTCCGGCAGCCACACCGGTAACGATTCCGGTGAGAGAACCAACGGTAGCTTTTGTTATAGTGCTGCTAGACCATGTACCTCCGCCTGTAACATTTGCGAGTGTTGTAGCACCTGCCGCGCAGAGATTATTATCTCCGGTGTTCGACGTGATCGATGTATTAACCGTAGCTTCTGCGGTGACATAACATCCACCGCTATGAATATAACTGATAGTGGTAGTACCTGTCGTGATTCCCCTTACAATACCTGTAGCCGACCCAACGGTTCCTACAGCCATATTACTGGAGCTCCATGTACCTCCGGCGGTCGCATTAGCAAGCGCCGATGTACTGGTTGCGCAGATTGTAAGCGTACCCGTTATAGAAGCAGGAGTAGCACCTACTGTTTGAATGCGGGTAGAAAGACAGCCCGATACAGCGTGTGTATAGGTGAGGACAGTAGTGCCGGGAGCAACACCGGTCACTTCTCCGGTCGATGAATTGATAGTTGCAGCACCCGTGTTACTACTGCTCCAGGTACCACCACCCGGGGTGCAATTCACAGTCGTTACCGCGTCGAAACATATTGATGAAGGACCTGTTATTGAAGCAGGAGCCGCATTAATAGTTGCCTCAGCTGTGATCTGACAGCCACTACCGACCAGATAGGTAATGGTAGCGTTGCCCAAAGACACCCCAGTCATCAGACCTGAGGTAGCATTAATTGTCGCCACTCCGGTATTACTGCTTGTCCACGTACCTTCTGCAGTGGCATTTGCCAGAGAGGAACTAGTTCCTACACAAGCAATCAGGTTTCCGGTAATAGCTGCCGGTAGCGCTTTTGAATGGAATGTTGTTGTGGTTCCGCATGTAGGAGTGACCATATAAGTGATTGTCACATACCCGGCTGAAACTGCAGTAACCACACCAGTACCGGAGTTCACTGTGGCTATTGCAGGGTTGGCCGACGACCATACACCGCCCCCTGTTCCATGTGAAAGGGTAGACGTTAGACCTACACATGCATTTGCAGTACCTGAAATTGCAGAAGGAGCAGCATCAACTGTAACTTCAGTTACAGCATAACAACCGCCTCCGGCCAACGAATAAGTAATATTAGCCGTTCCCGTAGCAACACCGGTAACAATACCGGTAGCCGCACCAACTGTCGCTTTTGTGTTATCGCTGCTGGCCCATGTACCACCAACTGTCGCATTTGCCAGCGTAGTAGTAGAACCTATACAAACTTGAGCAGTGCCTGTATTAGCACCCGGAGTAGTATTCACCGTCACCTCTACCGACCGACTACAACCTGTTCCCAGAGAATACTCGATAGTTGTATTACCCACACCGATCGCAGTAACAACACCTCCTACAGATATCGTACCTACAGCAGGCGCAGAGCTGGACCATACACCGCCCGGCGTACTTGACGCAAGCGTTGATGTCCCGCCGGCACAAATGCCGAGTGTACCGGTAATGGCGGCAGGCATATTGTTTACAGTGACGGTCTTAGTAACACGACAGCCAGTAGGCAACGTATAACTGATAGTTGTAACTCCTGCCGACACACCTGTTGCTGCGCCTGTACCTGAGTTGATTGTAGCCACACCTGTATTGCTGCTCACCCACGTTCCACCGGGTGAAGCACTGGTGTAATTTTCAACAGATCCCTGACAGAAATCGTTACCTCCGGCTATCGCAGCGGGCAAAGGATTCACAGTCACCTCTGCAGTAACCTGGCATCCGGATGTTGGTATACGGTAAGTGATAGTCGCAGTACCCTGACTTACACTTGTGATCATACCAGTAGTAAGGTTTGCAGTAGCCACACCAATGTCGCTGCTAGTCCATGTACCACTTCCGCCTATTGTACTGTACAATACCGTGTAAGAACTTTCGCACATGGTAAGGTTTCCTGTAATTGGCTCAGGCTGATGTTGCACAGCGAAGCTCTTAACTTTGAAACAACCCGTACCTAGCGTGTAGGTAATGTTTACCAAACCCTCAGACACAGCTGTAAGCAATCCTGTATTAGCATCGATAGTTGCCAAAGACGTATTTGCGCTCGACCATGTACCACCTGCGATAGCGTGGGTAAGTGTCGTAGTCAATCCTTCACAAATACCATTTACACCACCAATGTTTGCAAGCGTCGGAGTTACGGTCACCTGAACAGAATTGACACAAGTATTAAGATCCGTATAAGAAATATTCGCGGTACCTGCAGTGAGGCCATTCACCACGCCGGTGCCACCACCTACTGTTGCTACAACCACGTCGCTCGATGTCCATGCACCACCGATCGGAGTGGCAGAAAGTGTATTTGAAGTACCATTACATATAGTTGTGATACCTGTTATTACCGGAAGTGCGTTTACAGTTACTTCGGCTGTAACAAAACAGTTGCCAGGCAGGGTGTACGTAATAGTTGCCGTACCCGCGTCAACACCTGTCACTACTCCCGACGCTGAACCTACAGTTGCGATCGCCGCATTGGAAGTACTCCATGTACCACCAGCTTCGGCGTTGGTCAATCCTGTTGTAGCATCCTTACAGACTGTCAACGTGCCTCCGATAGCAGCAGGCGCATTGTTTACTGTCATAGTAACAGTAGAGAAACATGATGATGGAAGTGTGTAAGTAACGGCACTTGTTCCCTGATCAATTCCCTGGAACACACCCGTAGTAGTATTTATTGTTCCTACCGCCGGGGTTGCTGATGTCCAGTTACCACCCGGAGTAGTCGGGGTAAGAGTTACGTTCGATCCCTCACAAACTGAGAGCGTACCTGTGATAGGCTCCTGAGGATTTACATTGATTGTAGTGGTGTTGGTCGCCGTGATTCCATTTCCGTCTGTCATGGTAACAGTATAAACAACTGTTGCAGTAGCTGTGCCCGTGTTTACAGGCGATGCGCTTACTGAGGCGCCTGTTGTGGCTGAAAGGCCTGTTGAAGGTGACCATGAGTATGTAAATGGTGCGTCACCTGTTGGCGTTGCCGTCAATGGCTCAGTACCACCATTACATATTGTGGCACTTGCGGGCGAAATGCTTACACTTGGCGGAACGTTGGAGACACCACTAATATCAATAGATGTCGCAGAAATACCAGGAGCTGTCAATGTGTTCGACCCGATCGGATCAAACATTGTCCATGGAAGCGAACCAGCATATGTAGCTGCATCTATGTTACCCTCTGTACCTGAGATATCACCACCAACATATGTTGCTGTGGCAGTGTATGATTGGGCAGTGATGCCTGATGTACCAACTGTCCAGTAACGGTTCAGATAATTCGTCGCACTTGCGTTAGAAGGATGTTTTGCATTAGTTACACGCACCTGGGTATATGCAGATGAATATCCCGAACCTGACATATTGATGCTGACAGGTGTAAAGTTTGTTGCGTCACCTACCGGGAAACTAAAGGTTCCGTTTGCAGAAAACACCTTCCGTACGTTGCCTGTGCTGCCTGTTACCACATAATTTGAAGCCGAAGCACCTGATACCGATGCACCGTCAGCAAGGATCAGGTTTGCCGTACCAAGTGACAATTTACCTAATGTGATCGTTCCGCCAACATTAATGTCACCACCTGCCGCGTTCACACCGGAAGTGTTATCAAGTTGCAGGTTACTGTAATTACCACCGACAACTGTTTGTGCGCCCGTCAGTGTTCCGTATTCTACAGTTCCTGAACCATTCCAGGTAGCGCCTGATGGTAACGGACTAGAACTGGTTGCTGTCGGAACGGATGTCAAAAGTGTACCATTGACAGTGTAAGTCGGAGCAGTGCCCGCGATCAACCTGTTTGCAGACGCCATGTCAAGAACTGTACCGCCTGTCACATCAAGTGCATCATTCACCGTTACATTTCCCTGAGCAGTCTTCGTACCGGAACCACTTGTCCTCAGTGTACCATATGTAAATGAATTCACATTCTGAGCACCGGCTCCATTATAGTTTACGGTAAGACTACCGAGTGTATTTGTTGAGAAACGGTACTGAGTAGAATAATCGGCCGTTGCCGTGGTCCTGTTCACAAGAATGGTTCCGCTTCCCGAGATAGTGCCGGCTGCCGCAGAAGGATTGAATTGAACTGTCTCAGTCGTAGGAGAAACCGTTGCACTTGCAGCTACCACTAGATTGTTAGAGATATTTGTGCTGTTGTCAAACGCAACCGGATTGGAAGTATTTGCAACCTGAAGTCCGTAGAAATTGGGAGAAAGCAATGCCCCGGCTGTCTTAGATACGGTTTGAACTCCTGTACCATCCAGAATAACCGTTGAAGCTGCTGAAGCATTAAACAATGAAGTTGTTGTACCGGAGGATGTTGTCACGGTCCAGTTACCACCAACGTTTATTGTGTTACCGTTCGGATTAAAAATGTTATTCGCAGTTGTACCTGCCAGCACAAAATCACCGTTCACATCCAAAGGACCGGTTCCAGCTGCTGCAAGACTCACAATACCCGTCGTTGTTGACACCGAGAAGGTACCCGCAACAGTTGTTGTACCGGCAGTGAATCCACGGGTACCAGTAGTACCTATCAGACTCAAGTTGTTATAGCTGCCCTGTGCAACCGTTTGGTTACCACCAACGTAACGCACCAAACCACCCCATGTGCGGCCCGTAGGAATAGCGGGGTTGGTTGTATTTGCGGTGCTGAGTATACCGGCATTTGCTGTACCGTCAGTTGTACCCAATAATTGGAAAGTACTCATGTTCAGCACACTTGCACCAAGTGTAGTCAATGTTCCGTTGATTGTGGTTGCAGCAGTCGCTGTCACCGTATTGGTAACGTTAGAAACAGAGACATTGTTGAATGTCACAGCAGCACCGGGGAATGTCTGAGCAGCAGTACCATTGAACTCTACCGTACCACCGTTGGCATCAAATGTACCACTGGCGCCCCTTACAAAGTTGCCCGCAACTTTCAGCGTCGTAGAAGGTGCCTTAACGCCGGCTCCCGCCGTTGCTGTTACTGAGAACACACCGCCAACATCTATTGCGTTAGCGCCGCAGTCCCATGCTCCACTGACATTATTGAAGTTTACGTTAAAGAACTTATTTGTGCCCGTCATATCGCCTGACAGCGTCTTATCTGTTGCTGTTGCATTAAATACAACTGTACCTGTGCCGGCCGTAAAAGTTCCGCTATTCGAATAACTACCCGCAAGGTTCAGCGTTTGCGCGCCACATGCCAGGGTATTACCAACAGGAATAGTAAAATCCTGAAGTACAGAAGTCGCCGCATTCAAAGTGATTGTACCACCTGTGTTATTAGGTGTCAGGGTATTAAAAGTTGTCGCCGAGGTTGGAATCGCCTGTGCTCCTGTACCGTTCAGTTCCACAACGCCGCTGTTATGAGTAAACGTACCCGCCAATGCCTTTGCAAAGTTACCCGCAACTTTCAACGTTGTTGAAGGTGCAGTAACTGTACCTGTAGTGATGGTGAAATTTGCACCGACATCAGCGTTATTGGCCCCGAATGACCAACTACCCGCGGCATTGTTGAACGTAATGTTATTGAACTTATTGGTACCGGTCATATCTCCGTTCAGCGTGTTGCCTGCATCTCCTGCCGTAAATGTAACAGTTCCTGCACCTGCTGTGAACGTACCATTATTAGTATAATCACCTGCCAACGTAAGCGTCGCTGAACCTGCCGACAAGGTATTTCCAACAGGAATCGTGAAATCCTGATTTACAGTCGTTGCAGCATTCAGACTTATCGTTCCACCGGTATTGTTCAGATTCAGTATGTTGAAAGTGGTTGCCGTCGTCGGGATCGCCTGTGCTCCCGTACCATTCAATTCCACTGTACCGCTGTTGTGTGTAAACGTACCTGCAGTATGGATGAAATCGCCCGCAACCTTCAGCGTAGTCGAAGGTGCTGTAACCGTTCCGGTAGTGATTCGGAAATTGCCACCTACATCAGCGCTGTTACCCGCAAATGTCCAAGTACCTGCACCATTGAAAGTAATATTATTGAATTTGTCACTTCCTGTCATGTTGCCTGTCAATGTTTTACCTGCAACCCCTGAAGTGAAATTCACGGTACTTGCGTTCGCGGTAAATGTACCGTTGTTCGCCCAGCTGCCACCAACTGTTACTGTGTTAGTACCAATGGTAAGGATCGCTGATGCGTCATTGGTCACATCACCGGAGATGGTCATATTATAAACAATATCCAGCGGATTAGAACTGGTATTACTATTACGGAAATTGAAGAAGTTGGGAACAAGCGCTGAACCTGACGACCTGGTGATCGTTTGAGTTCCTGCTCCGTCAAATGTCACAAGTGACGTAGAAACAACATTCATCAACGCTGTAGAGGTTCCGGTAGAGCTTACAGTCCAGTTTCCGCCAACATTTATGTTAAAGCCGGCCGGGTTGAAAATACTGTTTGTATTACCGGTCTCAGACAACGTTACATTTCCATTCACATCCAGATCGCCGGCCAGCTGGGTTACACCCGTTGTTGAGCTCAGCGAGAAGTTACCGGCAACACTCGTTGTACCCGCGGTAAACGTGCGACTACCCGTTGTGCCGGAAATTGTAAGATTATTATAATTGCCCTGAGAAATGTTCATATTACCACCTGAATAACTCACCAGACCGCCCCATGTTTTGGCAACAGGTATCGGCGGATTCGCCACACATTGAGTTTGAAGTGTCCCGCTATGCGATGGCGTCACAGTACCCAGCAACTGGAATGTCACCATGTTCAGATTAGCAGCCGCAGCGGTGGTCAGGGTACCATTTACTGTCAGGGCAGCATTTGCCGTAACCGTTGCCGAACCGTTGCTTATATTGAGATTATTGAATGTTGTAGCCGTTGTTGGTATCGCTTGAGCTGTAGTGCCGTTCAGTTCCACTGTTCCGCTGTTGTCGTTGAACGTACCTGCCGTGTTGACAAAATTGCCTGCAACCTTCAGTGTTGTACTTGGGGCATTAACAGTACCTGCAGTAATGGTGAATGCGCTACCGACATCAGCACTATTAGCGCCGAAAGACCAGGCACCTGCGGCGTTGTTGAAAGTAAGATTGTTGAATTTGTTCGCGCCGGTCATATCGCCGCTTAGGGCAAGCGCACCCGTACCGTTAAATACAGTTGTGCTTGTTCCGGCTGTAAACGTACCATTGTTCGTGTAGTTGCCACCAAGGTTCAGGGTAGCACTGCCGCAACTAAGTGTATTACCTACAGGAATAGTAAGATCACCCAACAATGTTGTTGCCGCATTCAAAGAAACAGTTCCGCCTGTATTGTTAAGCGTCAGGACATTGAATGTGGTAGCAGTTGTTGGGATAGCCTGTGCCCCGGTACCGTTCAATTCCACAGTACCACTATTGTGCGTAAACGTACCTGCAGTGTGAACAAAGTTTCCACCCACTTTCAATGTAGTAGAAGGTGCTGTTACGCCACCCACCGCTGTTGTAGTGATAGTGAAGTTATTCTCTACATCAGCAGCATTCGCACCAAATGACCAATCACCGGTAGCGCTGTTGAAAGTTAGATTATAGAATTTGTTGCCACCTGTCATTGAACCCGACAGTGTACGCCCTGTACCTGTTGCGTTCATGTTCACTGTTCCTGTTCCGCTGGTGAAAGTACCCGTGTTCGACCAGTTACCACCTACATTTAGCGTACCTGCTGCAGATGTAAGAGTTCCGGCATTGGTCATGTTACCGGTGATAGTTACTGTATTTCCACCAACCTCGGCTGTGGCGCCCAGATCGTTGGTAAAGTTGTTACCGATCACCACATTACCACTGAAGGTAAATGGCTGTGCCGTATTGCTGTTCTGGAAGTTATAGAAAGTTGGCACGCTGGTACCACCTGTGGTGGAGATTGTTTGTGTACCTGTACCGTTTATCACCACAAGACCGTTTCTCCTGTTGAACGGATTTGAGGCGGCAGTACTCGACTGAGACCAGTTGCCACCCAAGGTGATCTGATAGTTACTGGCAGAAACATCAAAAATATTTGCTGTAGTGCTGCTTCCGATAGAAATGTTACCCGCAACTATCAGGTTGCCACCCAAAGTCGTTACACCCGTGGTGGTTGCGCCTGTTCCAACCGCAAGATTACCGTTCACTGTAACAGCACCCGTAAAAGTCCTTGCACCCGAGACACCCGTGATCGTCAGGTTGTTATAAGTACCATTAGCAACAAACATAGCCGTGGTGGTACTATTATATGTTACCTGTCCGCCCCATGTCGCACCATTGGGAATAGCGGGGTTCACAGTACATTGAGTCTGTAGTGTACCACTGTTTGCAGTGCCATTTACGGTACCCAACAACTGGAAGGTAACCATATTCACATTGCTGGATGCAGCTGTGGTCAGATTGCCATTGATAGTGGTAGCTGCATTTGCTGTAAGGTTAGCCGATGTATTCGAAACCGTCACATGATTGAAAGTGGCAGCATTGCCGGGGAACGATTGCCCGGCACTACCATTAAATTCTACTGTACCTCCGTTTGCATCAAACGTGCCCGCCGCTGCTTTCACAAAATTACCACCGACCTTAAGCGTAGTACTTGGCGCCTTCACACCAGCACCCGCTGTAGCTGTCACTGAGAAGTTTCCTACCACGTCAGCAGCGTTAGCACCAAAGTCCCATCCGCCTGCGGCATTGTTAAACTGGATATTATTGAACGCACTCGTGCCGGTCATGTTACCGGTAAGCGTCTTACCCGTTGCTGCAGAATTGAACGCAACCGTGCTCGTGCCCCGCGTAAACGTGCCGTTATTTGCCCAGTTGCCGGCAACATTGATCGTATTGGCTCCCGCACAAGCAAATGTCGCTGACGCATCGTTGGTGAAGTCACCCGCTATCGTAGTAGTAGCGACAGAAGGCGATGTTGCCACTGTTACAGTTCCGCCGGTATTGCTGTTCTGGAAATTATAAAAGTTAGCAACCGCTGTTCCCGCCAGTCTATTGATAGACTGTGCTCCTGCACCATCAAACACGGTAAGGAAGGGCGTAGTAACATTTACCATGTTAGTAGCCGAAGTAGACGAAACATTCCAGTCGCCGGCAATATTGATGGTATTGCCTGCCGGATTGAATATGGAGTTGGCTGTTGTTCCTGTAAGTGTAAAATTACCGTTCAGATCAAGCGCACCGCCCAGTGTTGTGACACCCGATGTAGTTGTCACACTCATACTGCCGTTAACGGTTATTGTGCCTGTGGTGGTCCTTGTTCCGGTAGTTCCGGTAATTAACAGGTTGTTGTAAGTGCCACTCGATACAAACATGCCCGCACCGTTGTAGGTAACAGTGCCTCCCCACGTATATCCGGTAGGCACCGGCGGATTGGCAACGTTCTGTGTCTGTATCGTACCACTATTCGCCACAGCAAATGATACGCCCGCCGTCAGCGAACGGGTAGCCATATTCAGGATCGCATTGTTGTCCACAGTAAGCGTACCGTCAACTGTAATGTTTGCACCTGCTGTCACAGTAGCACTGGTGTTACTTATTGTGAGGTTATTAAATGTTGTCGCAGTTGTATTAGATAAGGCCTGAGCGGCAGTGCCGTTCATTACCACCGTTCCGCTGTTGTGCGTGAATGTACCCGCAGTGTGTACATAGTTCAACCCTATATTTAATGTTGTGGAAGGTGCAGTGATGTTTCCCGACGCTTGTGTAAGCGTATTGATCACATCTACACTGTTTGCCCCGAAGTCTCTGGTACCGGCACCACTCACCGAGAGGTTGTAAAAGGCATTTGTTCCGGTCATATTTCCCTCCGGGGTTACAGTGCCCGCACCATTATTAAACAAAACTGTACTGGTTCCGCGTGTAAAGGTTCCGTTGTTGGTCCATTCACCTGCTACGTTTATATTATTTGCACCCGCACAGGCAAATGTTGCCCCAAGATCATTAGTAAAATTACCCGCCAACGTAGTTGTGGTTACAGATGGGCTGGTTGCCACAGTAACCGTACCACCTGTATTGCTGTTCCGGAAATGATAAAAGTTGGCCACACAGAGACTTCCGCTGGTCTTCGATATTGTTTGAGCACCGGTACCATCGAATACAACTGTCGAGACTGACGCTGTACTAAACAGATTCGTAGTAGTTGCTGCTGTAGAGCTTACGGTCCAATCACCTCCCACGTTTATCTGAAACCCATTAGGAATAAATATACCTGTCGTCACAAGTATGGTAGAAGAAAGGCTCACACTTCCGTTAACGTCAAGATTGCCACCCAAAGTGAATAATCCCGATGCACTTGCAGAGGCTATACTCAGGTTTCCGCCCACATTGAGTGCACCTGAAGTATTAAGGTCGCCTGTAGCCGAAGTTGAAAACGAAAAATTGCCTGTCACATTGTTTGTGGCTGCAAACATCGATATCAACCCCGACGACGTCGTTGCTGTAAGGTTACCGGCAACAGTCACAGCACCCAAAAAAGTCCGGCTGAATGTTGTTGTGGTAACGGTCAGGTTTCCATATGTCCCGCCGGGAATTGACTGATTGGCTCCAGCAGAGAATACGACTGTTGAAGCTGCATCAAGTGTTCCAAACGTTGGAATTGTTGTATTGTTTAATGTCAGGGTACCTGTTGATGTTACATCCACCGTTCCTGTAAACGCGAATGTTGCAGGAACTGTGAAATCAACCGTGGTGACGCCATCACCAACCTGCACTTTCGATCCTACGCCCGATACCGCCCAGGCAGCACCCAAGGTAGCTGTCGCGCGGTTGGTTATGATGTAGGTTACACCGGCCGTGGTAAAATCACCCGGGCTTGCTCCCGATCCGTCGGGCTGGTCACCCCATGTGGCTAACTGATCCAGATCGCCTGCTGCTTTCGAATAATACGGTTGGCTCATGGCAACGGCCGAAAGGCACACCAACACAACAAATAGTACAAGTTTTTTCATTTGGAACCTTTTAAAAGTGATAAGTGGTAATCTAAAATCTATATATTATATAATACAACAATTCAAAACAACATTATTTCATGAAAGCAACCGATAACATCAGTTGAGATTTCAATACAATTGGTACTTTATTACTACTAATTGATATTTAGTATACGCCAACAATAAACCATGCATCAATTAACCAACCTAAATCACCGAACAGGATATGGAAGAAGAGACTATGAGCTTGCCAGAACAGCATTTCAGAAAAGAACAACGTGTCAACAAGGGGTAAAGTCTATCGTTTTATCCGGATCCGGCATGCGCCGACCTACTCGAATTAGGGGGTGAAATTACAGAAGAAAGCCATGAAAAAAAAAGTCCATTTTCTATATATCTCTACATTTTTACAAATAAACTTACAGTCGTTTGTTATCAGGGTATTCTGATTACATAATTTAACATTCATGTTGTGTGAAGAAAGCTAAAAAAATCAAGCACCACAGGGCATTCAAGCTACATTTCGGGCTTTTGACATTTCAAAGCCCTTCCCGGATAATGTTAATAACTTGTAGATAAGAAGCCCCAAAGGGGCGTCACAAGACAAAAAAAGCCTGCTCGGTCAGAGCAGGCTATATGAAAAGAATATCAGGACTTATTATTTCTTCGCGCCGTTAGCCGGAGCAGACTGGGGAGGTGTTGATTTTGATTTTGCGGCACCCTCCGGCTTAGCAAAAAACATTACTGACAACAGGCAAAGACCACCTATTACACTGATCAATGTCCATGTGCCCTTCTCCATCACATCAGTTGATTGCTTTACACCCATCACTTGAGAACTCATCGTTCCGAATGACCCCTGCAATCCGCCACCCTTTGGATTTTGGATGAGAATAAAAAAGGCAAGAACCACACAAGCCAGCAGAATGAGTATTGTTATTAGGGATATCATGATTGTTTTTCCTTTAAGATTTCTTCTATTTTGCGGGCAAAGTAAGCATTTTTTTGAGGATTACGCAAACTTAATTTTCTGTACATCTCAATTGCCTTGTCGTACTTACCCTGTTTTATATAAATTTCCGCCAGCGACTCACTCGCCAAACCATCTTCTTTTGCTATTGAATTGACCGCCATTTCAAACACATTCTCCGGTATCTCCTCGTTCTCTTCTTCTATTGCCGCGGCAAGTTTTTCCTTCTGCCACATCGTTTTCAAAGCCTTTTGATCCTTATTTTCTTCCTTCAGCTTCTCGGTGGTGCTCTTAAAATGCAATAACCACTCAGAGAAACTCATCATCACCATCAACGACTTCGCAGCGTCTTCATCAGATTCTTCAGGTATCAGGCTGGTTATCTCATCAGGCATTTCTACAGAAACCCGCTCGCCCTGTGCCAAAAAATAATCATCGGTGTAAACCGGACTGATCAGTGGCTTTTCATTGATCAGCACAGGCTCCTCGTCTAATTCCGGACCAGCTTCATCCTCGTCTGTTTCTTCATCCTGCACCCAGAAACTCTTATGTTGCGTCTCCAATTCTTCTGCCAGATCTTCGGTAACAGCATCTGCAGTCAGGTCATCCGCATCAGGCACTGTTGCGTCATCTTCGATAACAATTTCTTCCTGCTCCTCGGTCGCACCCAACAACTCTGACTGCTCCTCAACAGGCACAAACACCTCCTGAACTGCATCCTCAACAATCGCCTCTTCGATCAGTTCATTATTAACCGCCGGTTCCAACTCATTTGATGCAACAATAACGTCGGGCACTGATTCCGAAACACCCGAAATGTAGTCGCACAGCAGCATCCAGTTGCCCGAATAAGGCAACACGCCGGGCGTCACTTCAGACAGCTGACTGCCATTTTTGTATTTCAGAGCAGCCTCTGCATACCGTACAGGTACAAAATAAGGATACGATTGCCGTAGCTCGGAAATACTTCCCTCATCTCCTTCCGTTACTACGGATGGAGACGCCATCAACAATGATATATGCCTTATCGAAGCCTGATTGTCCATACTTGCGGCTACCAATTTACAAAAGCTTTATTAAAAATATCATCCGCCAGCTGATTCCCTATATCTTCTATCAGCGCACTCTCCACACTTTGCAGCATCTGAGATGCATTAAAATCAGAAAAACGGGTAAATGTCTGTGTAAATCCTCCCTTTTCATTAAGTCGGTTCACAAATGTGATCTCGACACCAATTGTCAACCTGTTCTTGGTTGCCAACTGCACACCCTGTGCCGCTGTAACGGTTACCTCATAGGCCACTATCTTACCCGTAATATCGTAGTCCGCCTCATCATTGTTCACCGGTTTCAGACCCGTTTGCGACAATATCCTTCTTCGCACTTTCTCCGTCAGGTTGGCACTCAGGCTCGGCACTACGTTCCTTGCCTTGTTTTCTAACTGATGGATATTTATAGACTTACCCTCTATGGCTGCACCCGAAAAGCTGTATATCCCGCATCCCGCCAGTGGCAACAAAGAGAAACATATGACTGTTAGTATGATTGCTGAAAACTTCATTCGGATGGTTGCAAAAGTAACAAATATTGGCTTGCCCACTTCCGTCATTTTTGTTGCTACCCCAAGGTTGCCTAGATTTGTGATTCCCTTATCGAATAGTCAAAAACACAGGGGACCAGCAGCTTGAACTTTAGCAACGTAGTGGGCCAGCAGGCCGCAAAAAATGGGTTACTCAGCATGTTCCGCGGCAATTCACTGCCGCATGCGCTGCTCTTCACTGGTGCCGAGGGTACCGGAGGCCTGCCACTGGCAATAGCGCTGGCACAATATATTTTTTGCGAAAACAGGACGGACACTGATTCTTGCGGGGTATGTGCAGGGTGCAGCAAAGTAAAAAGAATGGAACATGCCGACCTGCATTTCAGCTTCCCTGCCCTACCCCCGAAAGCCAACACAAAAGCAATGAGCCGCTACTACCTGCAGGAGTTCCGCGAATTTGTAAAGCAGACCCCATACGGCACTACGTTCGACTGGCTGCAATTCATAAATGCTGAGAACAAACAAGGAAATATACCCGCCGAAGAGTGCCGCGAGATCATTGAAAAATTATACCTTAAGTCTTATGAAGGTGGCAAAAAGGTGCAGATCATGTGGCGACCCGAATACCTGGGAAAAGAAGGCAACATCCTTCTTAAACTGATAGAGGAGCCGCCCGCTGACACCATAATGATCTTTGTTGCCGAAAACAAAGAAGAGATCCTACCTACTATCCTTTCCCGCACACAGGAAGTACGGCTGGCACCGATCCCCGCAGCCGACATTGCACAGGCGTTGATCGATCGTACCGGTGCTTCGCCGGCAGTGGCCGCACAGGTCGCTCATCTGGCAATGGGTAGCTATGCAGAAGCGTTGCGTCTTCGCCAGCACGCCGACAACGAGTTGTTTCCCGAAGTAAGGCAGATGTTCCTGACCCTATTCGTACCCAACGATGGATTGGGCCGGGCCGCAATTGCAGAAAAATGGGGTAAAGCAGGCCGCGAACAGCAGAAAAACTTCCTGCAATACGTCATTCAGCTTATGGGCCATGCACTGCGCGCACATTATCTGCCGGTGGAAACACTGCCGCTGCAGCATGCCGAAGCCGATTTTGCCCGCAAATTTGTAAAACAAGGCCTCCCTGTCGAAACGATCAGGGAAATGATGGACACTATTTCTCAGACCATTTACTACATAGAACGCAATGCCCACAGCAAAACCCAGCTTATGGCCATGATGGTGCGCCTGCACTACATAGTCACTCGCAGGCAGGTTCCGGTAAAATAATTCAGTTCACGTACCCACATTAAAAAAGCCACCGCACTGCGGTGGCTTAGTTTTTTATGAGTGCTTTTCTTAGAGCTGATCGTAAACCGGAGCGTCTACGTTACGGCTAACACCGAAGTACTGGTATGTTTTCCTGCGGTAGCCTTTTTTCAGATAAGTATCTGTGTCCATGCTGTAATCTTCAGGAATTGTGATCCATGAACGACGCTTAACGTCTTTCCAGCGGTAGATACACATTGTATTTGGTCCGCGGCGGGTAAGCGCATAAAACTGAAGATGTTTCTGTGTATAGCCCATTTTCAGCATCTGGTCATCGCTGAATTCATCTTCCGCAACAGAGATGTGAACACGTGCCACCGGATTGTACCACCCGTAAATTGCAACACGGTTAGGACCCGGATTGCGGTAAGCCCAGAATAACAAGGTCTTATCACCCCAGCCCCAGTTGATCAGCTGACCGTCCTGATACTCACCATCTACTACGGTTACATAGTCTTTATCTTGTGGAACATACCAACGGAAAATACGCACGAGGTCTTCCTGTGCGAAGCTTTTACTGCTAAGAGAAATCGCTGCGAATATTGTGGCTACTAAGACGAAGGTTCTTTTCATGTTTGCTTTTGTTTTCAAAATTGAACCCAAAATACATAAAAATTTTCTTGCCCTGCAAATTATTGCGACACTTTTTTTTGTCCGCTGGTTAGAAAAGACCTCCTCACTGCCCGTTTTTCAATATTCCCGGCTAGTCCGAAAGATAGCGGATGCTTCGCCGGCTTTATTCCCACACCCATGCAATCTAGCTTTCCTAAGGCAGCGAAACACCATATATGACGTCACACATCACCCACATATATCATTAACAACACCTAAACAGACAACACATAACGATCAATACTTGTCACCATTATAGCCTGCCGGCAACACATTAAAAGATTACCCCACATCTATTAACTCAAACCCGCAAAGCGTCAGTCGATGTTGCTGAAATGGAGCGTTTAGTGTAGCTTTGGCACCCCTTGTGCGCCAACATGACAGTTGCAAAAAACTTGCATGAATTTTGTTACCCGCTTCAAGGTACTGTTTGCTGTAAACGGCAAACATAGAAAAGTGTTTTTTACCATTTTGATACTTATATAATGATAGCCTTCCTCTCAAAACTATTTGGCGGTAGCAAATCCGACAAAGACGTAAAGAAACTGCAACCCATAGTTGCCCAGATCAATCGTTTCTTCTCTGAAATGGGCGCACTGTCGAACGATGAACTCCGTAATAAAACACAGGAATTCCGTGCCCGCATTCAGGAATACCTTTCCGGCATCGATCAGCAGATTGCTGAACGGAAGGCCGAAGCGGACGCGCTGCATGTAGAGGACATCCATGCCCGTGAAGAGATATATAATGAGGTAGATAAGCTTAGAAAAAAACGCGACGAACAGATCGAAGAAGTTTTGAATAGCATTCTGCCTGAGGCGTTTGCTGTCATAAAAGATGCTGCCCGCCGTTTCAAAGAGAATCCTGAAATGGTGGCAACTGCAACCGAACACGACCGTTCCCTTGCCCCAACGCGCAAACACATGCGTATTGAAGGCGACCAGTGCATCTATCAGAACACATGGGATGCCGCAGGCATCACAGTAAGCTGGAACATGGTGCACTATGACGTACAGCTCATAGGTGGCATGGTACTGCACGAAGGAAAGATCGCAGAAATGGCTACTGGTGAAGGTAAAACCCTGGTATCTACCCTGCCCGCCTACCTGAATGCGCTTGCCGGCGAAGGTGTACACATCGTTACAGTGAACGATTATCTGGCCCGTCGTGACCAGGAATGGAATGGCCCGCTATTCGAGTGGCTGGGTCTCACTACCGACTGTATCGACAAACACGAACCAAACTCTCCTCAGCGTCGGCAGGCATACTTGGCCGACATCACGTGGGGAACCAACAACGAATTCGGCTTCGACTACCTGCGCGACAACATGGTGCACCATCCTGAAGAAATGGTGCAGCGCAAACACCACTATGCAATGGTGGATGAGGTGGATAGCGTATTGGTAGACGATGCCCGTACTCCTCTTATCATATCAGGCCCTATCCCTCGTGGAGAGGAGCAACAGTTCCACGTACTGAAACCAAGGATAGAACGCCTGCTGGACGCGCAGAAAAAGGTGATCAACGCGAGCATCACTGAGGCCAAACGTATGATAGCCGATGGCAAGTCAGACAAGGACGCTGGCGGTCTGCACTTGTATCGTGCCTTCCGTGGCCTTCCGAAGAGCAGCGCACTCATCAAGTTCCTGAGCGAAGAGGGAAACAAACAGATACTTCAGAAAGCAGAACACTACTACATAGGCGAACAGCA
This sequence comes from uncultured Flavipsychrobacter sp., assembly GCA_964652995.1. Taxonomy (GTDB): domain Bacteria; phylum Bacteroidota; class Bacteroidia; order Chitinophagales; family Chitinophagaceae; genus Nemorincola. Next base: position 64,205 of record CAZZCR010000017.1, read on the forward strand.
AAGGAATATGCCGAAAGTTGACGCTGAGTTGTTCTTTACTATCGACGAAAAGAACAACAGTGTTGACCTTACAGATAAAGGTATTGCGCTCATCACCGGCGCAGGTGAAGATCCTAACTTCTTCATTCTCCCCGACATAGGCAGTGAAATTGCGGAAATTGAAAAGACGGCAGGAACTGCCGAAGAAAAAACACAACGCAAAGATGCCCTCATTCAGGACTATGCAATTAAAGCCGACCGTATCCACTCGGTACAGCAATTGCTGAAAGCCTATACCCTGTTCGACAAAGACGTTGAATATGTGGTAATGGATGGGAAGGTGAAGATCGTAGACGAACAAACGGGTCGTATCCTTGATGGTCGCCGTTACAGCGATGGTCTGCACCAGGCAATAGAAGCAAAAGAGAATGTGCAGGTAGAAGCAGCGACACAAACGTTCGCCACCGTAACATTGCAGAACTACTTCCGTATGTACCACAAGCTGGCCGGTATGACCGGTACGGCCGAAACAGAAGCGGGCGAGTTCTGGCAGATCTACAAACTCGATGTGGTAAGCATCCCTACCAACCTGCCTATTGTTCGTAAAGATCAGCAGGATCTGGTATACAAGACAAAACGAGAAAAGTATAAGGCGGTAATAGACGAGATCGAAAAACTGAGTGGTGCAGGCCGCCCCGTGCTGGTGGGTACTACATCCGTAGAGGTATCTGAATTGCTGAGCCGTATGTTGCAGCAGAAGAAGATACAGCACAATGTATTGAACGCCAAGCAGCATGCGAAAGAAGCGCAGATCGTTGCCGAGGCAGGTCTGGCCGGCGCCGTGACGATAGCCACTAACATGGCTGGTCGCGGCACTGACATCAAGCTCGGCCCGGGTGTGAAACAGGCGGGTGGTCTGTCTATCATCGGTACAGAACGTCACGAAAGCCGCCGAGTGGACCGCCAGTTGCGTGGTCGTGCCGGTCGTCAGGGCGACCCGGGTTCTTCTCAGTTCTTCGTATCCCTGGAAGATGATCTGATGCGCCTGTTCGGTTCAGAACGTATCGCGTCGCTCATGGACAAAATGGGTCACAAAGACGGAGAGGTACTGCAACACAGCATGATCTCCAAGTCGATAGAGCGTGCTCAACGCAAGGTAGAAGAAAACAACTTCGGCATGCGTAAGAACCTGCTCGAATACGATGACGTAATGAACGCGCAACGCGACGTGATCTACAAACGTCGTAATCACGCACTGTTCGGCGATCGCCTTTCTATTGATCTGGACAACGCCATTTTCGCGGTTTGTATCGATCTCTCCGAGCAGTTCGTTGCTTCGGGCGACAAAGAAGCATTCAACCTCGAGGTCATCAAGCACCTTGCTATCGAGTTCGAAATAGCTGCAGAAGACACAACCAAGCCTGACGCTAACGTGATAGGTGAGAAACTATACCACGCTGTGAAGGACGTCTATACCCGCAAGTCGGCCGCAATGCGCGAGCACATGATGCCTACGCTGATGCAAATACTGGAGGAAAACGGCGACAAGGTCGACAATATCGTGATACCGTTCACCGATGGTGTACGTGGCATGCAGATACACGTGGACCTGAAAGAAGCTGTAGCTCAGGAAGGCCTTCCTATCCTCCAAACTTTGGAGAAGAACATCACCCTGGCACTTATCGACGATGCGTGGAAAAACCACCTGCGCGCTATGGACGATCTCCGTCAGAGTGTGCGCATGGCATCTTACGAACAGAAAGACCCGCTCCTCATTTACAAGTTTGAAGCATTCAACCTCTTCAAACAAATGATGATGGAGACCAATAAAAACATCATCAGCTTCATCATGCGTGCCGGCATACCTATACAGGATGCGCCACCACAGGTAGCAGAGGCTCCGGTCCACCATACCGACATGAGCCAGATGTATGACAACAAAGCTCAGGTAGAAGCCGCCGGTCATGCCTATGCCGCCGATGAAGAAGACTATTACACAGAAGATCCGGAACCACAGGAAGCGGTGAAACGCACTCCTGTGCAGGCCGGCCCCAAAATAGGCCGCAACGATCCTTGCCCTTGCGGAAGCGGCAAGAAATACAAAAGCTGCCACGGTCAGGGACTGTAATCCATTTCAACATCAAGTCAAAAGCCTCCGCCTCATCGCGGAGGCTTTTTTTTTCACAAAACTATAGGACACCCAAACTACGCACGGCACCTCCTCATTCAACTATCTTTGCCACAATGAATCGCATCACCACTCTTTACCGGAACGCCTACAGCGGATTATCGCCCGCTACGTGGTGGCTGTCGGTGGTGATGCTCATCAACCGTAGCGGCACTATGGTGGTGCCCTTTATGACCCTGTACCTCACCCAGTCGCGGCACTATACCATTGCCAAGGCAAGTATGGTCATGGCCATCTTCGGACTGGGCGCTATAGTGGGCGGGATATTGGGTGGCAAACTTACCGACCGCTTTGGCTTTTATTACATTCAGCTCACTGCCCTGCTGTGCGGTGGAGTCATGTTCATAGCCTTGGGGCAAATGACAGACTACATTGCCATATGCGCCTGCACATTCCTGCTGGCTGTGCTCAACGAGGCGTTCCGGCCGGCCAACGCTACCGCCATCGCCCATTATGCTACAGACGACAATCGTACCCGCTGTTACTCACTCAATCGCCTTTCCATCAATCTGGGATGGGCAGCCGGTGGCGCACTCGGGGGTTTCATTGCGGCACACAACTACCACCTGCTGTTCTGGATAGACGGGTTCACTAACATTGGTGCTGCTGTAATGCTGGGTGCTGTGCTGGCACCATCGCGCAACAGTGCTACCCCACCCCGCAGCGTCACGAAGAAAGACCCTGATGCCACACCAGCCTACCGCGACAAACCCTACATGGTGTTCGTCTTACTCACAGTGTTGTTTGCAATGTGCTTCTTCCAGCTGTTCTCTACCCAACCCGTGTTCCTCAAGCAATTACTTCTACTCTCCCCCACCGACATCGGCGCCATCATGGCTATGAATGGCATTCTAATAGCGTTGTTCGAGATGCCTATTGTCTTCACGCTGGAGCAACGCAGTAGCTACATGAAGTTCATAGTGGCGGGCATCATCATGCTGGCGCTGTCCTTCTTTGTGCTGAATCTCGAAGCCGATGGCATGACGATTGCCGTGATCTCCATGCTCATTGTCACCGTAGGCGAGATGCTGTCCATGCCCTTCATGAACACCTTCTGGACCAGCCGAACTACTCCTGCCAACCGTGGCCAATACGCCGGTCTGTATACAGCAGCATGGTCGGTGGCGCAGGTCATAGGCCCCTTCACGGGCGGACAGATAGCGCAGCACCTCGGCTACTATACTCTATGGTGGATAGTGGGTGGCACGGCAATGATATGTGCCGCGGGTTTCCACTGGCTGCGCAGCAATCACTGATCAGCGCTTGCGGGCATATAGCTCCGTCCATATCTGCCCGCGCTCATAACGGTGCACCCGCACAAATGAGGTGTCATTCCTGATCTGGTCGTACCGGTAATCGGGTTCAATGTTGTCGAATATCACATAGTCTGTATTGCCGTCAATGTCCCACTGCACATGCGGGAAACGCTTACTACCCTTCAGAAAACCGGTACCGGGATCGGCAAGGTGCTGCGACTCAACATAAGACGTCACCGATATATGCTTGTCGTAGCAGTTGTGTTCCTCCAGGTAGTCCACCATGTTCTGTTGCACATCCATGGCTATCAGCGCGCCACGATCGGTATCGCCGAAGTGGTCGTTCATGACCCAGGCACTGTAGCTGATGACCGCGAATGCAGGGAACAGCACATATACTGCCTGCCTGTACCCCGAGCGTAGAAACACATCGAAAAGCACCGCCATGATGAAGAAGGCCGGTACGATCACCGCCAGCAGATAGCGATAGGTATAGTAGTTCATGGTAGAGAACCACACGAAGCACAACATGAAGCAACCCGCCAAAGCGATGAAACGTCGCTGATAGGCCTTCTCGAAAAGTGCATTGCTGCTGAATACCCATATGGTGAAGAACCACCCTGCCACAAACAGCAGTGCAAATGGTATGGACGGCATGATGCGACCCGCACGTTTATCATCTACCATATAGAACACCATGATGACCGGTACTGCTATGGCCAGGTAGCGCCACTTGCGCTCTTTCACCGCTGCCACTATGCCCAGCGCCAGCAGCAACAGATAGTACCAATACTTCTGGTTGCGGTAGAAGGCATCGCTCATACAGTTCATGCGCAACTTGAACCAGATGGTGTTCCAGCTGCGCTCTATGATCTCCGAGTAGAACGGGAAGATGTACCAGCCGCGTATGTGCTTCTGCAACAAGAAGAACACACCTATCAGCACACAGGGCACACCCACCGCTGCAATACGCTTGAAGGCCGTGGCCTTGTCGGTGTCTTTGCGGAAGAGGGACGCCAGCGCATCCAGCCCAAGTACAAAACCCATGATCAGGCCGCTCTCCTTGGTGTAGAACAGCATGGTCATGAACAAGGCTGCCAGCACATACCGCTCCTTCACCCACGCCCACATGCTGATGAAACACAGGAACGCTATCAGCATCTCAAACAGCACATAGGACGACTGCATGAAGAACACCTCCTGCGATGCTACCAGCAGGAAAGCCATCACCGCCACCCGCACATTGAACATCCTCAAAGCGGCCTCGTAGATGCAGATGAGGAACAGCACCGATATCAGTAGTGCCATGGAATGCATGGACACATGCCCCGCACCAAACACCTTTGCCCACGACGCACCCAACGCATGGAAGAACAACGGATGCCCCCGCGACAACTCGCCGTCCACCGCATCGGGCATGAGACTGATGCCATGGTTGGCCATGGCCCTGATGGCTGTAGCGTAGGGCCAGCTCTCATCCCAGTAATAAGGATACGAGAGGTGCGGCACCTTGAACGCGATGAACACGATCAGGCCCAGCAGCAATACCCATCTGTTCTTCAGAAAATCCGGCATGAGCGATCAGCAGCTATTTGCTGCATTCATTGTGTAAGATAGATAATGTATGGCAATGATGAATGCCGCTACCTACTTCTTGCGGCTGTTGATCTCGTCGCGGATGTGGATGGCACGCACATAGTCTTCCTGCTCCAGCACCTTTTGAAGCAGGTCGTTCAGCTCGTCCAGCGACATGCGCTTCATATCGGCATCGGAGGCGGAAGTAGCCTTGCCGGCTACCGGCACATCGGTTGTTTCCGACTCGCCGCCTGCATCATCAGATCCCTCGTTCTCCAGAAACAGACCGGCAGTTTCCAGTATGTTCTCGTAGGTGTATATCTTACAGCCGGCACGCACAGCCAGGGCCAGCGCATCGCTGGTACGCGAGTCTATCTCTACGGTGTCTTCGTTGTTGCGGCAAACCAGCTTCGCAAAGAACACCCCTTCTTCCAGCTTGTAGATAAGTACCTCCAGCAGATCAATAGCGAATGTGTCCATGAAATTGGCAAAAAGATCGTGGGTGAGGGGGCGGCTGGGTTGCATCCGCTCCAGTGCCACGGCTATGGCCTGCGCCTCAAACGCACCTATTACAATAGGCAGGCGGCGCAATCCGCTCACCTCGCCCAGCACCACGGCATAAGAGTGGGTCTGGGTGATGCTGTGTGACAATGCAACGATCTCTAATTCTACTTTTTTCATCTGTTTATCAGGGCACTAAGCTATGGCTTCTTCGTTTATGGGTGCTGTTACTATGAACGTGTGAAATTACTCAATTTATCGCAAAAAACCGGTCATCAAAATAGCGTTGGCGCTTCCCGCTGACTGGCATCTTCGCCGGCCTCGGGCAGCAGCGACAGCTCTTTCATGTCGTCGCCGGCAAGGTGGCTGCCCACCGTGCGCCAGCCGGTTATGTCCACCGTTTCGTGCAGGGCCACCACTTCCTCTGTCAGTTCGCTCTTTTTCTTGCCCTTGCGCACTATCACCACCGGCTCCTGCTGCAGGGTCACCATTTCCAGATAGTTGCCCTCGCCGTCCTTGATGAAGGTGTAGCGGCTCTTCAGTGTCTGGCTTTCTATAAGGAAGCGTTTCACATTGAACTGCTTGTTCTTCGCGTCGAAGTAAACGGCAGTCACCACCTTTTCGGGGTGGAACTTGTCTATGAGCACTACATTGTCGGCATCGTAGCGGTTGGTGATGTCGAAGCCCGTAACCTCATACGTACCGTCTTTATAGAAGACAATGATACGGTCGGTCTCGTCGAAACGGCCCAGCAACATACCATGGCCGTCCTTGTTCAGCCTGCCCACACTGTCGTCATACCAGATCTGTGGTGCCGACAGGGTCGATCTTCCTTTTTCCTTCATACGCACACTGCGCACCGGATATTTGGTCACCTGGTTGCCCATGGCACTGCGGCCCTTTATCTCCAACTCTTCAAAATAGTAGTCGAACGCCTTGGTGCGCGCCTTGCTGCCCGGCGACAGAGAGATGGTGATCACCTCGGCCTCGCCGTTGGGGTTGGCGGTAAAGTACTGCACCTTGCTGCCTGCGTTGCCGCGGGTAAGGTCGTATTCCTTATCTCGGGTGATGCCGGTGACATTAAAACGCTTGGCATAGGTGATGCCCGTTTTGCCGTCCATGTACAGCATATTGTAGGTGGTGCGCTCGTCGTTCTTCTGGAACACGGCTATGTGGATGATGTCCTTACCCACAAACGTCTTGTCGGCCACCTTGGTCACTATCATCTTGCCGTCTTTGCGGAAGGCGATGATGTGGTCTATGTCCGAACAATCGAACGCGAATTCGTCTTTCTTCAGGCCGGTACCAATGAAGCCCTCTTTGTAGTTCACATAGAGTTTGGCATTGGCAATGGCCACCGTGGTTGCCTGTATCGTCTCGAACAGGCGGATCTCCGTCTTGCGCTCCCTACCCTTGCCATACTTCTTCAGCAGTTGCTCGTAGTAGCGGATGGCATAGTCGTTGAGGTGTTCTATATTGTTCTTTACCTCCTCTATCTCGTTCTCCAGACCGCGAATGTGTTCATCGGCCTTGAAGGAGTCATACTTACTGATACGTTTGATGCGAATCTCGGTGAGTTTCACAATGTCGTCCTGCGTTATCTCGCGGCGGAACTTCTTGATGTATGGCTTCAGTCCGTCTGATATGGCTTTGATGACGCCCTCCCAGGTGGTCTGCTCCTCAATGTCGCGGTAGATGCGCTTTTCTATGAATATCTTCTCCAGCGACGAGTAGTGCCAGTCTTCATTCAGCTCGCCCAGTTTTATCTCCAGTTCGCGCAGCAGCAGCCCCTTGGTGTGGGCCACAGAGTGCTTCAGCAGATCGGATGCGCCCACAAAGTGCGGCTTGTCGTCTATGATGATGCAGGCGTTGGGCGATATACTGATCTCGCAATCGGTGAAGGCGTAGAGGGCATCTATCGTTTGGTTGGTAGATACGCCCGGCGCCAGCTGCACCGTCAGCTCCACCTCCTTGGCGGTGTTGTCGGTAACGCTCTTTATCTTGATCTTGCCCGAGTCATTGGCCTTCAAAATGCTGTCTACCAGCTGAGAAGTGGTGATGCCGTATGGCACGTCCTTTATCACCAGCGACTTCTTGTCCACCTCTTCTATGCGTGCACGCACCCGCACCTTGCCGCCGCGTGCACCATCGTTGTAGTTGGTCACGTCTATCATGCCTGCCGTCAGGAAGTCGGGGAACAATTCGAACTTACGACCCTTCAGGTGTTTGATGGCTGCATCCAGTATCTCGCAGAAGTTGTGCGGCAATATCTTGGTGCTGAGGCCCACGGCTATACCCTCGGTGCCCTGTGCCAGCAGCAGCGGAAACTTCATGGGCAGCGTCACCGGCTCGTTCTTGCGGCCATCGTAGCTCAGCTGCCAGTTGGTGGTCTTGGCATTAAAAGCCACCTCCAGCGCAAACTTGGACAGGCGCGCCTCTATGTAACGGGCTGCCGCCGCACTGTCGCCGGTGCGCACATCGCCCCAGTTTCCCTGTGTTTCTATGAGCAGGTCTTTCTGACCCAGCCCCACAATGGCATCGCCTATGGAGGCATCGCCATGCGGGTGGTACTGCATGCTCTGACCAATGACATTGGCCACCTTGTTGAAGCGGCCATCGTCCATTTCCTTCATGGCGTGAAGGATGCGGCGCTGCACCGGTTTCAGTCCGTCTTCTATGGCCGGCACCGCACGTTCCAGTATCACGTAACTGGCGTAGTCCAGAAACCAGTTCTGGTACATTTCGCCTATCATAGCCGAGCCCTGCCCGGTAAACATATCCTGTTCTTCCATCTTGTCTGTAGCAGGTACCCCGCCTGTCCGCGCCAATGCGTGGGAAAACAGGCTGTAAGCACCCAACCACAAAAATATTTAATGCCTGTGAATGGCGTGCAGCTACTTATCCACAATTTGAACAGGTGTTACAGGTGCGCAATGACCCACAACCCTAGGAGGCGATTTCTTCCATACCCCTTCTCTTGCCCGCCCGGTTCTGCTACGTACGGTGTGCTTCCTGCGCAGATTTTTTCTTTTTGTCCTGTTTTGGGATAACTAATTGATTATCAATAAAAAGGTGGGAAGCGCAGCTTCTCACTGCTTCCCAAAACTGCGCAAAACCTGCGCACCTCTTCTCACCTGCTGCGCAGTTTTGCTCAGACTGAGAAGTGAAAAATAATCATCATATATGTATTTTAGCCCCATTTTCTTCAACTTCAATTCAAGTTACTACCGTGCAGGAAAACCGGCAAAAGAAAGTTTTATGATAGTGCGTTTTCTGTAGTGTGGTAAAAAGTTGTTTTGATGTAAGAACATTTTCACGGCAGGTCGTCTTTGCGAGGAACAAAGCAGGGCTTTCGGGCGGGTTGTGACGAAGCAATCTCGCGATTCGCCACTTTGGGTTACCCAATATTTCTGTGCGCATGGTCTCGAGATTGCTTCGTCGCCGGCACGCGCACTCGCCCGCCGGGCTTCTCGCAATGACTCGTTTTATGATATGGCGTTTTCTGTAGTGTGGTAAAAAGTTGTTTTGATGTAAGAACATTTTCAAGGCAGGTCGTCTTTGCGAGGAACAAAGCAAGGCTATCGGGCGGGTTGTGACGAAGCAATCTCGCGATTCGCCACTTTGGGTTACCCAATATTTCTGTGCACACGGTCTCGAGATTGCTTCGCCGCCGGCACGCGCACCTGCCCGCCGGGCTTCTCGCAATGACGCGTTTTGATAATGCGTTTTTGGGGTGAGGTAGAAAATCGTTGGGGGTTATCATTATGAAAACCACGAGCAAGACCTTCGCCAATCCGGAGATTGGCAGCCGTAATGACGGAGGCCCGGCACGACTAGCTTTTTAATAACAATCACAGATGTCGTAACACATCACGGCTTGCATGCAATACCCTCACGATCTTTACAAAAGGTGCCTGGTGCCTGTAAAATACTACATGGCTGACATAACTGATACTACGAAGTCCGTCTCGCACATCAGGTCTCAGCCTACCAAGTAACGGTTGGGCTGCAAGGGAGTAAAAAAGTGACTCCAATCCAAGCAGATACTCAACCGCTTTTTCCTCTCCAAAATTCGCCGTGGTATAATCGTAGATGGCGTCCAGATCATTTTCTGCGGCAATAGAAAGAACATAGGTGACAGAGGACAATTCTGAGGCTATTTAGACTTTTTACGTTTTATGATATCACTTACCCTAAGCGTGCTCTCAGGCCCATCCCACCCAATGCTTATGTCTTTACGCAAGTCTTCGAGTACTTTTTCGCGGTATAGCTGATGCAGCCTCATGGCATCGCGCACTACTTCAGATGCATTCTGGTAATCACCGCTCTCCAATTGATCGGCTATATATTTTTCCTGCTTGGTGGTGAAGCTGATGTTCATGCCGGCAACTTTATACCCAAAATTACTGAAATGTCCATATTTAGCAAAAAAAGACATAAAAAATGCGCAACGCCGTGTGGATTGTTAACAGACAGGAACCAGTGTTTATCCTCCCATTCAATACCCGGCAACTACAAAGCAGGCGCCGTTACCTCTTTTTGATCTCGTAAAAATCTAGAACAACACGCGGAATAATACTAAGAAAAGACCGGCTATTAATATCTGCAACAATATCCTCGTGTGTATTGAGCTCCGAGAGTTTTTTAAGCATTATTTCCTTGATGTAAAATGTTAGCTTTTCCCTCCTGTAGTTGTCTTCTATACTATTGTCCAAAAGTAGCAAGTCCATAATCTCTTTCTGAATTTCCTTATCTCCGGAACCAAGTTGGAAAACCAAATGATAGTTGAAATTGTCATCTTTAATGTCATTAATATCGACTCCATAATTTATGTAGTAGCGATTTTCAAATCTCGACCGCTGCAGATCGACGCCCTTTGTGACCACCGCTTCGACCAATTGCCATCTGGAGTTTTTGCGTTTGTACCCAAGCGGCAACAGTATCGAATCCACTACATTTAACAATTGTTTCTTGTCCATAAAAATTTAACGCATCAAGGTGAATGTTCCATTACTCTCCGGTATGAATTTCGAAAAATCTCTGCATTTTTCAATTAAAGATAACCTGTGTTGCTTCGAAAATAGAGAGAGGCCACAGCAATGAAATTGTCGGAGGCTACGCCAAGCTGGGGAAATTGCCCTCTTTGCTCACAAGAGGTTCCCATTTATGGTTCTCGCCACCACAGGAAGAAAGAACAATTGCTGAAATAATGGACAGTAGTATAAACCGCATAACAAGGAGAAAATATGCGACAAAAATAAACATATTGCTACGGCTTTGCTGCGTCATTTGGTTAAGGCCTTGTAAATGCATACTCCCTGTTTCACTCCCGATTTTGCTACTTCTCGCCCATTTTTTTGTTGTGCGCACTTTTAGTGTAATTGGTTGATTGTCAATAAAAAGGTGGGAAGCAGGTGCGCAGTTTGCTTCGCAAAACTGCGCAAAAACTTCTCACTTCTGCGCATGCCGAATGCTTTCGGGACCGGGACCGAAGTAAGATATTTTCATCATATATGGAAATTTGCTCCCATTTTCTTCAACTTCAATTCAAGTTACAACCGTGCAGGAAAACGGGCAAAAGAAAGTTTTATGATATGGCGTTTTGGGGGGTATGGTAGAAAATTGTTGGGGTTTGTCGGGTTGTCTGAAGGTGCGTGTTTGTCTGAACCCACCTACGGTCGGCAGGCCCACCTACGGTCGGCAGGCCCATCTACGGTCGGCAGGCCCACCTACGGTCGGCAAGCAAGGATTGATAAGATTTCAAGATGATAGGATAACAAAATATGCCGTCTCGAGATTGCTTCGTCGCCGGCGCACGCACTTGCTCACCAGGCTTCTCGCAATGACGGATGGAAAGGGGCAATCGTAGTCTCGATGGACAAAGCTGAGTATGCAACCTATTGCACTACCACCACTTCGTTTGTAACGGCTGTGGCGGTTGCTACCTGCACTACATACATGCCCGCCGGTAAGTGAACACTGGCTATCGTGCCCGCTGCATATTTTGTGCGGTGCATCAGACGGCCGTCGGTGCCGGTTATGCTGATGGTTGCGCCCTCTGCCGATACCGGTATACTGATGTACACAGAGCCGTTGACTGCGGGGTTGGGCCAAATGCGGGGACGTTCGGCAGCGTTGAGGCCGGAAATACCGGCTATACAAGTGCCTGCGGGTTTCACCACCATGGAATGAGTGGTCACCGCATTACCGCAAGCATTGGTTATTGTGTACGTAAGCACTACTGTGCCGGTGCTAACACCTGTGACCAGCCCGCCTGCACCCACTGTGGCACGTGCTGTGTTGCTGCTGCTCCATGTGCCGCCGGTGGTGCCCGCAACAATTGTAGTGGTGCTGCCTTCGCATACTGTGTCGGCGCCGGTGAGGGTTGCAGCAACTGGCGTGTCAGCAACAGTGACATACACCATAGTGGTATCGGCTGCATCGGCACAATCGGTCACTACCACACTAAAGGTATCTGGACCAGTGTAGGCAGCTGCGGCTGTGTAGGAAAGCCCTGAAGGAGTAACTGTGCCGCCGCTGACACCACTATATGCCGCACTGAGCACTCCATGTGCCGGTGCTTGAAGAACGGCCCAGTTCAGTGGTTGCACAGCATCGGCATCGGCAACAGATAGTAGGGTATTAACTGGCGCTGCCACTCCCTGACAGGCCGAAAGATATTGTGCTGCCCCACCCATGAACACAGGCGCGTTGCCCGCCCATATCCTACGGATGCGGTAGTTAAGTTGATCAGCGATGTACACGTTACCTGAAGTGTCAACATCCAATGACAAAGCCGTATTTATTTGTGCATCTGACGGGGCACAACCATCGCCCAAAAAGCCGGCAACACCCGTACCTGCAATAGTATTGATGATTCCTGAGGTATCTATTTTCCGAAGATGATTATTCGCATCAAGAAAAAAAACGTTACCTATCCTATCAACAGTAAGCCCGCTATTAACAACAGCAATAGCTGCTGCAGTTGCGGGTCCCCCATCGCCTGAGTAACCCGCAACTCCGTTTCCGGCAATTGTTGAAATAATTCCGGCGGTATTTACTTTTCTAATGTAACTATACCCTGAAGGTCCGGTTTCAAAAATACCGATGTACAGATTTCCGCTCCGATCAAAACAAAGTCCCCTTGGTCGTACATTGGCAGCTGTCGCCGGTCCTCCGTCTCCTGTGTTCCCGGATGTCCCATTTCCAACCACAGTTGTTAGGATGCCACCTGATATCTTTCTCACACGAAAAAAAGAATATTCGGAGAAATAAACATCGCCTACAGAATCGGTTGTAATAGAATTTATAGCGCCAATCGGAACAGCAAGAGCCGATGAGCCATCACTGCTGTAACCTATCACTCCGGTTCCGGCAATCCTTGAAATAGTACCTGAAGGAGTTATTTTACGAATTGCACCAGGCTGTGATAGGTACACATTCCCAAATCCGTCAGCATTTACGCTCAGTCCCGAATTGGTGATGCCTGCGGCAGTTGCTGGTCCACCATCTCCCGACATTGAAGCAGAGCCATTTCCGGCGTATGTGTAGATCAGTCCACTTGCATCCATTTTCCGTATCCTTTTGTTAGAGTAGTCGGATAACAGGTAGCCTCCATCAGGAGTGACAGCAATATCAGCTATCCGATCAAATTGCGCCGCAGTGGCCGCGCCGCCATCGCCGCTAAAACCGGCTGCACCGGTGCCGGCTATTGTCGTGATGACCTGGGCTTGCGATTGGAAATTCAACAAAAAGAAAAATGAGATAATGGTGAGGAGGCGCATATACATGGATTTTAGCTATCCGAAGTTACAGGTATAATTTTGAAAATAAACAAACGAAGATGTTTTTTTTTAATTCGTAATGTTTTATACATTTGAAATAACTAAACTAAACATCATGAACATTAAATCCCTTTTTATTGCATTAATATGTATTGCATCAAACGCAAGTGCCTATTCACAGAATGCTACGATCCGCATTCGCAATAATTCGCTTTACTCTGTAACGGTAATCCTGGAAGGAACCGACGATGACTATGATGGATGCTCAGCACCACCATCATATTATTGCAGCTGGATCGAAAGTAATCCAATAACTATACCTGCATCATCTGGCTGGGCAACCTATGCAGACCCATCATTGATTGAATGTGCATATGGCTGGGCGAATTGCACCTTCACGGGATATGGTGCATGTGCTGGTTCCGGTTCCGTCCCATCATCTGGCACGTGGACAACGATATGGCGAAATGCCAGAATAACGATCAATCCACTTTCCGGTTGTACTACAAATACTACTTGTATTGAAGACCCAACATACGGAACATTTGCAGGTAGCTGTGCCGGATTCAGTGTGTGTTCCCACTATGTAACGTGGACGCGAGTGCCTAGTTCAACAACACCCAAAGGCGACCAAATTGATATTGAGATCTTTTAAACAACATCCTTAGTTTCAAACAGAATCCGTCATAGCTGTTGCAATTTTACTAGCCGATCAGGAGACCGGCTTCCGCAATGAACTAGTCGGAAGCAATGCCAAGCAAGAGAATTCTGTCATGCATTTCACACAAAAAAACCGGCACGCAATACGTGCCGGTCGTCTGTAAAATGTTGTTGTGGTTGTTTATTCCCACTCTATGGTAGCCGGTGGTTTGGAGCTGATGTCGTAGACCACACGGTTGATACCTTTTACGCGGTTGATGATATCGTTGGAGATGCGAGCCAGCAGGTCGTAGGGCAGGTGTGCCCAGTCGGCGGTCATGCCATCCACACTGGTAACGGCGCGCAGTGCCACAGTAAATTCGTAGGTGCGTTCGTCGCCCATTACGCCCACGCTCTGCACGGGCAGCAATATGGCGCCTGCCTGCCACACTTCTTTGTACATGCCGCTATCGCGCAGGTGCTGTATGTAGATGGCGTCGGCCTCTTGCAGCATCTTCACTTTCTCTTCGCTCACGGCGCCCAGTATGCGAATGCCCAGGCCCGGACCGGGGAACGGATGGCGGCCAATGAACAGCTCGTCTATACCCAGCTCGCGACCCACACGGCGCACCTCGTCTTTGAAAAGCATGCGCAGCGGCTCTATGAGCGACAGGTGCATCTTCTCGGGCAGGCCACCCACGTTGTGGTGACTCTTGATGGTAGCCGACGGGCCATGCACCGACATAGATTCAATAACATCGGGGTAGATGGTACCCTGCCCCAGGAAGCTGACATCGGTGAGTTGGAGCGCCTCTTCGTTGAAGACATCTATAAAACCCTTGCCAATGATCTTGCGCTTTTTCTCGGGGTCGGTAACACCGTCCAGCTCGGCATAAAAACGCTGGCGGGCATTGATGCCCTTGGTATTAAGCCCCAGGTGTTTGTAGCCGTCCAGCACCTGCTGAAACTCGTCTTTGCGCAGCAGGCCATTGTCCACAAATATGCAGTAGAGGTTATCGCCAATAGCCCGGTGAATGAGTGTTGCCGCCACGGTAGAGTCTACCCCACCACTCAGCGCCATGACCACCTTTTTGTTGCCGGCCTGCTGTTTGATGCGTTCTACCGTCTCTTGAATGAAGGCAGCGGGTGTCCAGTCCTGGCGCACACCGCAGATGTCCACTACAAAGTTCTTGAGCAGCTGTCCGCCATCGGTAGAGTGGGTCACCTCGGGGTGGAACTGTATGGCATAGACCGGGTTGGGCGCATAGGCCGCACTGGCCTTGTAGGCAGCAACGGGTATGGCCTCGGTGCGGGCAATGACGGTGAAATCGGCCGGCAGGTGTTTGATGGTATCGCTATGACTCATCCATACCTGCGAGCCTGTGCTGATGGTAGCAAGGAGCGGATCGGGCACCACATCCTGCAGGTGCGCACGGCCATACTCGCGGTGGCTCGACTTGCCTACCTCGCCACCCGACTGCTTTGCCAGCAGCTGCGCGCCATAACAAATGGCCAGCAGCGGCAGGTTGGCCGCCATGCCCGCTATATCGGGGTTGGGTGCGTTGGGGTCGTTGACAGAGAACGGACTGCCCGAAAGGATGATGCCCTTCAGGTGTTCGTCGTACACAACGGGTTTGGTGCAAGGCTGGATCTCGCAATACACATTGAGCTCGCGCACGCGGCGGGCTATAAGCTGTGTGAACTGGGAACCGAAGTCGAGAATGAGAATCTTATCGTTCATTGTATGCTGTTGTATGTATCGATCCCCGCATGGAGCGGGGATCGGTGAATGTATTGAGCAGTGGCTGAATTAAGCCTGGCCGGGAGGCATACCGAAGTTGAAAGGTACTGCGGGTGTCTCCTGGTCTTTGATGTTGCCGTGCTGGCTCTCGAAACGCTTTACGTTGTCTATGAGCGCGCGCATGAGGCGCTTGGCGTGCTGAGGGGTCATCACGATGCGTGATTTCACTTTTGCCTTAGGCACATTGGGCATCACGTTCACGAAGTCTATCACGAATTCGGCGAAAGAGTGGGTGATGATGGCAAGGTTGGCATATTCGCCATCGGCCATTTCTTCAGAAAGTTCTATGTTAAGCTGTTGTTCGGGGTTCTGCTGTTCAGACATGATCGTTGATTTAAGTGCTTGTTTGTTTTATCAGGTTACGCCTGCGAAATTAGGCCAATTTCGGGGAAATGAAAGGAGCAAAATGAGGGAATGCCGAAAAGACGAACATGAATATTTGTTACATATACCGGCGAACAGCGGTGCGGGCTGCAAGCGGCAATTACCTATCTTTACACCGATGTTGAAGCGACTGATACCTGCTCTTGCTCTGCTTGCCGTGGCCTCGTGCCGCCCGGAGGTGTACACACCCAAGCCTACTGGTTACTTCAGGATAGACACACCTGCCACACACCGCTACATCCTGTTCGACAGGCCGGGATTCCCGTACACGTTCGAGATGCCGGCCAACAGTGTTGTGGACCAGGACACCATTTTCAACAAACATCAGCAGGACAACCGTTTCTGGATCAATGTATATGTACCGGGGCTGGAGGGCATCATCAACATCACGTATAAGGAAATAAACAAGGATATGCCGTTCTACAAGCTGATGGACGATGCATGGGGGCTCTCCTACTTCCACCACGAGAAGGCAGACTACATAGATAGCCGCAGCACCACCAACCCCGACGGCACACAGTGCATCCTTTACACCGTGGGTGGCAACTCGGCATCGCGCTACCAGTTTGCCGCATCAGACTCTACCAAACACTTTTTGCGCGGTAGCCTGTACTTTGACGTAACCCCAAATGCCGACTCGCTGAAGCCTGTGACCGATTTTATGGTGCAGGACCTGCAGCACATGCTCAGCACCCTCAGGTGGCGATAAACTAACGTTTGCGGGCAAAAAAATCTTTCATGAGTTGCGCACATTCTGCAGCCAGTATGCCATGCGTCAGTTCGGCCTTGGGGTGGAATGGCCAATTCTCAGCAGTGGTCTTTTTGTAGCCGTTCTTGGGATCGGAAGCGCCATACACTATGCGCCCCAGCTTGGACCAATAGATGGCGCCACAACACATGAGGCAGGGTTCTACGGTCACATACAGCGTAGCCTCGGGCAGGTACTTGCTGCCCAGCCCGTTGAAGGCGGCTGTGAGTGCTATCATCTCGGCATGGGCGGTGCTGTCGTTCAGGCGCTCCACCTGGTTGTGCCCGCGGGAAATGATCTTGTTGCCCCACACCACCACGGCACCCACCGGCACCTCGTCGGCCTCGAAAGCCAACTGAGCCTCGCGCAGTGCCTGCCTCATAAAGTACTCGTCGTCGAACATAATGTAGCAACAAAGTAACGGAATATGCACGAACGGCGGGTGGCGGGTTTTAGGAATTATTTAGACCAATAGTGCCTAAATTGCGTAGCATATGAAACGTCTTTTCCTGTTACTGGCGGCAACGGGCCTGCTGCACACACATACCAGGGCACAGTCTGCAGATTTCTGCGAGGCGGTGACTGCCGTGATGAACGATGCCCCCAACGAGTTCAGGAACATAAGAGGACGCATGGTGGAATCGAACATGAACTCGAATATGTGGGCCAGCCCCGTGAAGGTGCCTGGCTCTATAGGCCACCGCGTGGTGCAGGCAATGGGTCTTTTCTACGAAGCGGCCTTCCTGCAGACCACCAACCGCGATGAGGTGCGCCCTGTATATGAAAAACTGAAACAACAACTGACGGAATGCCTGGCACCGTTGGGCTACAAGGTATCTTATCAGGAGAACTTCACTGCCGGCCTGGGCGACTACAAAAAGGTGGTGCTGATGAAAGACCTGCAACCGGGCCTGAAATCTGAACAACTGCCACCACATGCCTCCATAGAAGTGACCTACAGCAAAGAGGTGGGCAAGTTCACGGTGGTCATGTTCCTTTTCCAACACTAAATAACAAAAGAAATGACCAACCTACCCGATTACGCATCCGTAAACAAAACCCTGTGGGATGCTAAAACGCCGTGGCATGTGCAGTCGGCCTTCTATGACATGGATGCTTTCCGTGCGGGCAAGAACACACTGAACGATATAGAACTGGCGCTGCTGGGCGATGTACGCGGCAAGTCGGTGCTGCACCTGCAGTGCCACTTCGGGCAGGATAGCCTGTCGCTGGCGCGCATGGGCGCAAAGGTGACAGGGGTGGACCTTTCTGAAACAGCCATAGCCACCGCCAGCCAACTGGCACAGGAGCTGAACCTGGACGCCCGCTTTGTGTGCGCCAATGTGTATGACGTGCCGAAGGTGGTGAACGAACAATTTGATATTGTATTCTCCTCCTACGGCACCATTGTGTGGCTTCCCGATATGGACGAATGGGCCCGCATGATAACCGGTGCGCTGAAGCCGGGCGGGTACTTTGTATTTGCCGAGACCCATCCGTTTGTGCTGATGTATGACGACAATCTGGACAAGGTGATCTATTCCTACTTCAACGAGGGCGAGATAACAGAGACCGAACAAGGCACCTATGCCGACCGCAATGCCCCCATCAGCCTGGAGTCGCGCACATGGAACCACAGCCTGGGCGAGGTGCTGAACGCACTGCTGAAAGCCGGCCTGAACCTCGCTGAGTTTCACGAGCACGACTATTGCCCCTACGCCTGTTTCGGCAATATGACCGAGACCAGCCCGGGACACTTTCAGATGACGGGCAACGAGGGCAAGGTGCCGCTCATCTATTCGCTGAAGGCACTGAAGCCATGGGTATTTCAGGGATGCGTATAAAAGACTACGGGAAGCAATTGCCTCCCGTAGTATAAACAGCCCCTATTACCCGGCCGGGGACGATACCCCGACCTATACCACCAAGGGTATACATCAATAATTACTTATTCTCCGTTGCAGCAGGTGCCGGCGCGCTCACTTCCATTGCCTTGTTCTGGCCGTCCTTGCTGTGTTTGTGCCTCCTGT
The DNA here is from genome assembly GCA_964652995.1 of uncultured Flavipsychrobacter sp. Classification (GTDB taxonomy): domain Bacteria; phylum Bacteroidota; class Bacteroidia; order Chitinophagales; family Chitinophagaceae; genus Nemorincola. The sequence continues at coordinate 83,090 of CAZZCR010000017.1, forward strand.
TCAGTGGCACATAAGCGCCCATGTAGAAGTTGACACCGTATGCTTTTTTGCTCACTGCAAGCAGGATGTCGTCGCTACCAAAGTAGAAGCCACCCAGACGCAGACCTACACCGGCTTTCATTTTCTTGGTCATCGCGCTATATGTCAGTGGCAATGCAAAGCTGAACATCTTGGTGTCCCAACGTGGCGTAACGGTGAGCTGACCGTAGTAAGAGTTACCGAATTTGCCGCGGTTAGCTACGTTCTTGATCCAGGTAGCGTTCACATAGAAATGACTTGCCACATAGTAATCAGCACCCAGCACCATCGCTGTAGGGATACCTACTTTGGTTACCCGCACACCTGTATCCAGGAAGAAACCACGTGTATTCATGTAGTCCTTCAGGCTGCTGAAGTTGGTGATGTTTGCGGCGAGATCAGATGCACTCATGGTACCATTACCATAGGCACGCACACCCAGTGCAGACTTGTACTTCACACTACCCAGATCGGTGATGGCAAATGATGCACGCACACGGTACTTGTTGGCGCTGTTGTCCTTCGGATCGAAATCGTCAGGGCGATATTCGTACACCGCACCGATGTCGGCACGGAAGCCGCTGCCTCCGTTTCCGCTGGTATTGCTGAACAGGCTCACATTGCCCAGACCGCTGCCCAGCTCGCCGGCACTGTCCACCACGTTGCTGGCAAACTGCACATCTGTATTGTTGGCTACCAGTGAGTCGTTGGTATAGAACTGCGCGTTCAGGTTACTACCATTCACACCCAGGAATCCGATACCATTCATCTTACCTATAGTAATACCCGCTTTTACAAAGTGTTTGCCTTTGTCATACACCACGCGGCCATAAGACAGGTTGATCTCGCTCCACATGTGCGCCGTCCAGTTAAACTTGCTGGATGAGAAGTTATAACCTGTAGCAGACGAAGCCGTAGGGTCCATCACACTCTGGAAGAGCGTCTTGTCGAAGTTATTGAACTGATTGAACGCACGGAAACGCATAGTAAGTGCCACCGCGTTTTTGTTATCAATAGTATACATAGCACCCGGCAGGCGCAGGTCGGCATAGGGCATCATGATGTTGAACTTGTTGTTGCCCGAGAAGGTCAGCAGTCCGCCGCCGCCCAGTCCGTCGCTGGTGCCGCCGGTCACTTTAGAGAGGTCCACCTCGGCCAGGTTGTTGTCCACACCAAAGTTCAGGCCGCCTAGGTCCAGCACAAAGCGGGCTCGGTTGTCGGCAAGGTTGGCGGGGTTCAGGGCCAGGCCGGTCGTGCCGCCCCAGTTGCTCGTTGCAATACCCATAAGTCTCTGCGCCTGAGCACCATAAATGCCCGCCGCGATCATTGATGTTGTAAGTAGTAATCGTTTCATACGCGTGTTGTTTTAAAGTGAAATGAATAAAGGAGTAAATAAGTATGCTGTTACAGTGTGCGTTTTGCTTCCCAGGTACCTGCCTCAGGCTTGCTGTTCTTCCAGGTACCGTTAATGATGTTATCGCCTGATAATGTTGCAGAGCCTGTTGCACCCTTGCCATCGTCGAAAGACAGGATGTTGTTGTCAAAAGTTCCCTCCACTGAAGATGAACCTGTGCTTCCATCTTCGCGCACACGTGCATACCAGCGCTTCAGCGATGTGCTCAGCATCAGGTTGAAGGTGGCATTCTTAGAAGTGGTAGTGTTCTTGGCAGTACCCTCAAATACCTTTATCAGGCTGGTAGATGTTTCCTTTGCAATGGCCAGTGTAGCATTGGGATGGCCGGGGATGTTCATAGAAGTTACCGTTGGGTTAGCTCCCGTTGCGTCTACCGAGAAAGTGACGCTCACAGTCTCGCCATTCAGAGTACCTGTGAACGGAGATACATAAGAAGAACCCGCTACCCATTTCACGTTGGCGGTCAGTGTCACAGACACACCATCTATTACCATGTATGCCTTAATAGTTGACGTATCGGTATTACCGATGTCGAATTTGATGGTGCCGGATGAACCGATGACAACACCCTTGTATATGCCGCGCGATGAATTGTCGTACGCCGACTTAGCTTCGGGTGCTGTAATGCACGATGTGCAACTGTAAGACGGAGTGGTCACAGAATTAACCAGTTCTTCCTTTTTCTTGCAGCCTATCACTGTAAGAAAAACGATACCAACCAATGCCAGATTGAGGATCAATGAGTTCTTCTTCATATCAGATCAGTCTTTAGTTTGTGTGAACGAATTATAGCACAAACCTATTCACATATAGAGGGGGTGTCAATACCACTTTTGTTGTATTTTTCATACGTTTGCGCCGCCTGACGGCTATACAAGCACCAATTAAAACACGAAGGAAAGATCATGTGGACAGACCTCACAACAGACGAACAACTCAATGATATTAAGGCACTTAGCGCCAAACAGCCGGTGGTGATATTCAAGCACAGCACCCGTTGCTCCATCAGCAACATGGCACATAGCCGCCTGCAGAAACTGGACAATACCCACGGGGCGGTATTTTACTACCTCGATCTGCTGAACTACCGCGCGCTCTCCAACCGCATAGCCGAGGAATATGCAGTGCATCACGAGTCGCCGCAGGTATTGCTGATAGTGAACGGAGAGTGCGTTTACGACGAGAGCCACAACGGAATTACCGTGGCCGAGCTGGTGGAACAGATAGATAGTCACCGCCTTACCCATGCATAGTTTTCTGCCTTAAGCGACACTAAAAGCCGGTCGGGCACTCCACCGGTTGCTATATCTCCTTGCCCCTCCAGCGGCCGCTGGCAAGGTACCAGCCCGATGTGGCCAGAAGTGCCACCCAATACACAAACTCCGATCCCCAGCACAGGTATAGCGGGCTGCTCCACTGGCGTATCACCACTATGCAGTAAACAAGGTACAGGCTCACGCAGGTGATCTCTATGGTCAGGTTCACCAATGTGTTGCCTGTGCCCACCACGCCATTGAAGGCGACTGTGGACAGCGACATCACCAGCGTGGCCACAATAATGACACGCAGGCTGGGCAGTGCAAACTCTATCAGTGCCGCATCAGCAGTATATACCGACAGGAACTGGCGCGAGAAGGCCAGCATCAGCACACATATCACCAGCGCATACAGGAAACTCAGCTTTGCTATTTTCCATATTATCTTCTTCACCTCGGCCTGCCGCCCCTGCCCTATTATGTTGCTCACCATGGTATTGCAGGTGGTGGCCAATGCCCAGGTTCCCACACTCACTATACCAAATATGTTGCGCAGCACCTGCGATGCAGCAAGCGACTGCGGCCCCAGATGTTCTATAAAAAAGAAGAACACCAGCCAGCCGCCTATTGAGAACAGGAACTGAACAATGAGCGGTGCCGCTACCGTCAACGACTTGCGCGACAGGTCTCCGTCGAAGTGGAAATACCGGGCCAGTGGGTAAGTGCGGTGCGCGCCGCTGAGGAAGAATGCCGACAGCATCACCGTGCAACCGGCTATCTCCGATATCACCGATGCCACGGCCGCCCCCTTAAAACCCATCTGCGGCATGCCGCCATGACCAAATATCAGGAGGTAGTCGAACAGGATGTTGACCAACGTGGCCGCCAGCGAACCATATATAAGCATGCGCGACCGGCTGATGGAAATAAAGAACGAATTGAGCAACTGCGTCAGCACCAGGAACGGCAGCCCCCACACCCTTGCGAAAATGAACTGCACACTCATCTCAAAGTTCTCAGGGTCGTGCAGGCTGAAGCCGAACAACAAGGGCACAAACCACAGTGTTATCAGCATGAGCGCCAGCGAGCACGCCACCGACAGCAATAGCCCGTTGGCAAATATCTGCGCAAGGCCCTTCTCGTCGCCTTCGCCTGCACGGCGCGCCAGCTGTATCTGCACACCGCTGGCCAGCCCATAACCCACCATAGACAGTATGAGGTAGAACACACCCGTTATGCCGTTTACCCCCAACTCTCTTTCTCCCAGCCGGCCTATGAATACCGTATTGGTAAAGAAATTCAGTTGCGGTATCAGTATCGCCAGCGAAATAGGAGCCGCAAGCCTTATGATCTGGCCATTGGTTGCAGCCACTCCCAATTTATTCATAACTTATAATAGACTGCGCCGCGCGCCGTGTGTGTAACAATTGTGTGGGTGCAAATGTACACTACCGGCATCAACTACAACCCGCATATTGCAGTTGGGGCGCCAAAACATACAACACACCGTAAAACGACTTAAACGCTAAGGCTATGAAAACGAGCATTATATTAACATTTTGACTACAAGAAATCTCGCAACATGCTCTGTAAATCACCTTATCTTAGCCGTAAATATTAAACCAATGAAAAAGATATTTTTAGTAGTGTTTTCGTTCATGATGCTGAGTCTGGGACCGGTCATGGCACAAGATGGCGGATCTAAGGCCACCAAAAAAGAAGTAAAAAAATCTACAAAAGCTGATGACTCTAAAGCAGACGCGGCTGCCCCGAAACTGAAAAAAGACGGCACACCCGATATGCGTTACAAAGAGAACAAAGCAGCGAAGGAAGAAGCCAAACCAAGCGGCCCTCTGAAAAAAGACGGCACTCCCGACAAAAGGTACAAAGCCAATAAAGAGACTGAAGGCAAGGGCAAATAATTGTTCTGAAAGACCTGAGAAAGCCATCCGTTCGCTACGGATGGCTTTTTTGTTGGCGATCACCAGTGCCAGGTAATAACCTGCCGACTGCGCAATTTTTTATCTTTCTCAATTTTACACTAACAAATTGATTGTCAACAAAAAGGTGGGAAGCAGGTGCGCACTTTGCTTCTCAAAACTGCGCAAAAACTGCGCACTTCGTCTCACTTGCCTCATCGACTGTAATCCATCCGCTCTTGTTC
>CAZZCR010000018.1:0-85815 GCA_964652995.1 uncultured Flavipsychrobacter sp.
AACTGGAACGTATCCTGCGATTCAATTGAAATAAGGCTTTTGAATATATTAAAGTAAGGAATAAAATGTCGTGCCTTCATTGTCAGTGATCCTTTTGCCTTTGAAAGCTGATAGAGTTGATAGATCACTCCAATACTTCTCCCTGTCGTGGTCGCTATTGCAGCTCCCTTAACGCCAAACGCGGGAATAAATGCAAATCCGAAGATCAAAATAGGGTCGACTAATATATTAAAGAGATTCCCGATCCACAGACTTTTCATTGCAATCGACGGATTTCCGGCGCCTCTGAAAATACCGTTTATCAGAAATAGCAAAATAATAGCAACATTTCCGCCCAGCATAATGCGCGCATAGCCCATGCCTTGTTTTATTGCTTCCGGCTCTGCACCCATCAATGCAAGTATGCGATCGGCAAAAATTACACCCGGCACGCCTATAAGCACTGAACAAAAAACAGCCATCAATATAGCCTGCGCTCCTGCATGGGATGCTTTTTCGGGATCTTTTTCGCCGATTCGACGAGAAACTATTGCTGTAGCAGCAGCACTCAATCCGATCCCTACCGAATAGACAATGGTTATTACTGACTCAGTAAGTCCTACCACAGAAGCAGCGTGTACGCCAAGTTTATTCACAAAATAAATATCAACTACCGCAAAAACTGACTCGAGAGCAAGCTCAAGCATCATAGGTATAGCAAGCAGGAAAACAGCAGTTCTGAGATTCAGCGTGGTAAAATCGTGTTCTTCGTTGCTGACTGATGCACGAAGCAATGCCAATACTTTTCGGAGATCGAATAATGAATTTGCCATGAGAGGGAAAACAGGATTTGTAAAAGGCAGCAAAAATATGATATTTCAGATAAGTGACGCGAAACATACCGCGAGGACATTTGTTCATGCTCTTTAATTTTGTAGATAAAACTTATCGCTCGATAATTGCAGTGAGGAGCAATTGTCGTAAATTAGTTGTTGTCTATGCGGGTTGTTATACAACCTTATTTTTCATTTCATTCTACTATACATGGATACTTTATCGCAGCCTGAGATTTACAATAAGACGGAAGAAGAAGAGAAAAAACTGATACTTAGAGAGTATCGTGGATTGCTGCGCGCTTTGAAGCAGGACATCAAGAAGGGCGATAAAGCACTGTTGCGCCATGCTTTCGAGATGGCTGTTGAGGCCCACAAAACCACACGTCGAAAATCAGGGGAGCCCTATATCCTACACCCCATTGCGGTTGCCAGAATTGCGGTTGAGGAGATCGGGCTGGGGGTCACTTCAGCGATATGCGCATTGCTCCATGATACTGTAGAGGATACCGAGATCACATTAGAGGATATTCGCCGAGAATTCAATAACAACGTCGCCAGGATCATTGATGGACTCACCAAAATCTCGAACGTCGTTGATATTAAGGGCGACTCTACAGTTCAGGCCGAAAATTTCAGAAAAATACTACTCACGCTGGCCGAAGACCCGAGAGTGATTTTGATAAAGCTCGCCGACAGGCTGCACAATATGCGCACACTGGAAAGTATGAGCCGGGAAAAGCAATTGAAGATCGCCTCTGAGACTACCTATATATACTCTCCCTTGGCGCATCGGTTAGGTCTGTACGAGATCAAATCGGAAATGGAAGATCTGGCTTTGAAGTTTACTCAACCCGATATCTACACCGACATTGTTCGCGGACTCAAAGAAACGAAACGCGAAAGATCTCGTTACATCAACGAATTCATTAAGCCAATCAAGGAAGAACTTACAAACGCAGGATTTGTTTTCGACATCTATGGCCGTCCGAAAGCCATCCACTCCATATGGAACAAGATGCGCAAAAAGCACGTAACCTTCGAAGAGGTTTACGATATATTCGCCATTCGCATCATACTAACCTCTCCGACAGAACGTGAGAAGGAAGACTGCTGGAAGGTCTACTCTATCATCACAAATTTCTACCATCCCAGCCCGGAACGATTGCGCGACTGGATAAGTGTACCAAAGGGAAATGGTTATGAAGCCCTGCACACTACCGTTATGGGCCCGGGCGGCCGATGGGTGGAGGTGCAGATCAGGACAGAAAGGATGAACGCGATCGCAGAAAAGGGCCTTGCGGCTCACTGGAGGTACAAGGAAGAAGGGGCACAATCTGCACAGGAGAGTAAACTGGACAGCTTCCTCGAACATATTCGGGAGATACTGGCCAACCCAAACACCGACACACTCGATTTTATACAAGACTTCAAACTCGATCTGTTCACCGAAGAGATCTATGTTTATACGCCCAAGGGCGACATGAGGGTGCTTCCAAAAGGCGCTACCGCGCTCGACTTCGCATTTGACATTCACTCTCAATTGGGTACACGCTGCATAGGCGCAAAAGTGAATCATCGCCTCGTGCCATTGAGCCACAAGATCGAAAGCGGCGACCAGGTAGAAGTAATCACTTCGTCCAAGCAGCATCCGTCAGAAGATTGGTTACAGTTCCTGATCACTGCCAAAGCAAAATCAGGAGTTAAGAATTACCTCAAAGAGGAAAAACGAAAGACTGCCGAGAACGGAAAAGCGCAGCTGAAGAAGAAGCTGGAAGCACTGAATACTTCCATGTCTCAGCACAACGTCAACGAATTGGTACAGTTCTATAAGAAAGCATCTCCACTGGATCTCTATTATGCCATTGCGGTTGGTAGTGTAGACCTGGGCGAACTGAAAACATTCTCTGTCTACGGCGACAAACTCATGCATCCATCACGTGAGATCCGAAACGACACGCGGAATCTGCCGGAGGAAGATAACATGAAAGGTAAGTCCGCCAAGAATGCAGAGTTAGTGATATTCGGAGAGCGGTCTGACAAGATATTGTACAAACTGGCCCAATGCTGCCAACCTATACCCGGCGACGATGTATTTGGATTTGTTACATCGGGCGAGGGGCTGAAGATACACAGAGCCGATTGTCCCAATGCGGCACAGCTACTTGCCAATTACGGGCATAGGGTAGTGAAGACCAAGTGGGCCAAAAACAAAGAGATCTCCTTCCTCACAGGTGTGCGAATCACAGGACTAGATGATGTGGGCGTGATTCAGAAGATCACCAATATTATTTCCGGAGAACTACGTCTCAACATGCGCTCTTTGAGCATCGATTCGAAAGATGGAATGTTTGAGGGTACTATCATGGTATATGTTCACGACCGCGAGGAGCTTAACGTCTTTTGCAACAGGTTAGGTGCTTTGGAGGGTGTAAGTAAAATTGAACGTATTGACAATCCCGAGGGTTGATAGCCCCTGACCCTCTGTTATTACATTGTTTACGCACCACGAGTTTCCCGTGAATATTATTATATTCGCATGTTCAACAGTTTGTCTTAACCAGTTTGGCTTTATTATGATGAAACGCTTGTTACTTTTTCCTGCTTTATTCCTGGGGATGACCGTTTTCGGTCAGGGCAATATAAATGTACAAATGATCTATGTGAAGGGCGGATATTTTTTCAGAGGCGCCGACGAACCCAAGTTTTCAGGGGAGGAATTTGCCAATGAAAAACCTGTGCACAGGGTGAACGTTTCAAGTTTTGCCATCAGCAAGTATGAGATCACGCAAGGGCAGTGGCGCACACTTATGGGGATACTCCCAGCATCATATATAGGAACAGACTATATAAATAAAGAATGCGACGACTGTCCGGTTGTAAAAGTGAACTATGACGAGGTGCAGGAGTTTATCCGCAGACTGAACGAAAAGTACCCGGGAAAAAACTATCGCCTTCCTACCGAGTTGGAATGGGAATATGCCGCAAGGGGAGGAAAGTACTCAGGCAATTATCGCTATGCTGGCAGTAATAAACTTAGCACAGTAGGGTGGTATGGCAAGCCCAAAGGAGCCACTCATCCGGTAGGTGAGAAAGAACCAAATGAGCTGGGTATCTACGACATGTCAGGCAACGTAATGGAATGGTGCTCAGATTGGTACGATGCCGATTACTACAAAACAACGCTCGATGCTGTGGATCCTAAAGGCCCGGCAAAAGGCGATAAAAAGGTGGCGCGTGGTGGTTCATATTTCGACGATGATGTTGTCTGTCGTACCGTATATCGCAGCCGTTTTGCACCCAAGACCCGCCAATGGAACCTTGGATTCAGGTTAGCTACTGATAATTAAGATATTGATCCTTTTAGTTGAAAATGCCCCGGCTGCCCGGGGCATTTTCTATTATGCAATTTTGTAGAAACTATGCGTTCTTGATAGCAGCAATTCCGGGAAGAACTTTACCCTCAAAGAATTCCAGCATTGCTCCACCACCGGTCGAAACGTAGCTTACTTTGTCAGCCAGGTTGAATTTATTCACGGCGGCCACGCTGTCGCCGCCACCCACCAGAGAGAATGCGCCATTTGCAGTAGCGGCCGCAACTGCCTCAGCTATCGCCTTGGTGCCGTGTTGGAATTTATCCATCTCAAATACACCCATCGGACCATTCCAAAGAATCGTTTTCGAATTTCCGATCACTGAACTAAAATGGTCGATAGCCATCTGACCTATGTCAAGTCCCATCCAACCATCTGGTATTTCTGTGCTCACTGCTGACGAAGTAGCAGCATCTGCGGCAAATTTATCGGCGAGAATACTGTCGCCGGGCAAATGAATGCAAACGCCCTTGTCGGCAGCCTTCTTCAACAGATCCAATGCCATATCGAGGCGGTCATCTTCGCAAAGCGAATTTCCAATCTTACCTCCCTGCGCTTTGTAGAAAGTATAAGCCATTCCACCCCCTATGATGATATCTGTCGCTTTTTCCAACAGATTCTCTATAATGAGGATCTTGTCGGATACTTTAGCTCCACCTATGATCGCAACAAATGGTTTCTTCGCATTGTGCATCACTTCCTCAGCCGCTTTCACTTCGCCTTCCATAAGCAGACCGAACATCTTCTTACCTACAGCGAAATTATCAGCTATCACCGCAGTTGATGCGTGTGCGCGATGCGCCGTACCAAATGCGTCGTTTACATATACGTCACCCAGTTTTGCCAGTTTTGTAGCAAAATCAACATCACCCTTTTCTTCCTGCTTGTAGTAGCGCAGGTTTTCCAGCAGTAAAACTTCACCCGCTTTCAAAGCCGCTGCTTTTGTTGCCGCGTCTTCGCTGATACAATCGTCAGAGAACTGAACCGTTACACCCAGCAGGGTGGAGAGATGAGCCACAACAGGCTTCAGGGAGAAATCGGCCAAAGTAAGGTGTGGCTTTTTTTCAATATCCTTCATCGGACGGCCCCAATGGCTCATCAACACAACGCTTCCGCCATCTGCAAGCACCTTTTTAATGGTTGGCAGCGCAGCACGGATACGGGTATCATCAGTTATCACACCGTTCTTTATTGGCACGTTGAAATCCACGCGTATCAAAGCGCGTTCGCCATTGAAATTATGACCAGAAAATGTTGACATATAATTAGGTTGATTTTATGTTATATATAATAGGGGAGAGACCCCGCTTTTTCATTTCCCTTTAATTACTAAAGCCTCCGGTCGAAGGCTTTAGTAAATTTATACAATATGTACCGTATCACACGGACCCTGTGGTTTTTAGCAATTACTTGCTGATGAGGCCAGCAAAGTACTTAACTGTGCGAACGAGTTGGCTTACATAGCTCATTTCGTTATCGTACCAGCTGATGGTCTTAACCATCTGAGTGTCACCAACGGTAATCACTTTAGTTTGAGTAGCGTCAAACAGAGATCCGAAAGAAGTACCGATGATATCGCTGCTCACGATCTCGTCTTCGTTGTAACCGAAGCTTTCGTTTGCGGCTGCCTTCATTGCTGCGTTTACTTCCTCAATAGATGTTTTCTTACCCAATACAGTAACCAGTTCTGTCAGTGAGCCGGTAACTGTAGGTACGCGTTGTGCAGAACCGTCCAGTTTACCTTTCAGTTCAGGCAATACCAGACCGATAGCCTTTGCAGCGCCCGTAGAGTTTGGAACAATATTCTCTGCAGCTGCACGTGCGCGGCGCAGGTCACCTTTAGCGTGTGGCGCGTCCAGTGTATTTTGGTCGTTTGTGTAAGCGTGAACTGTTGTCATAAGACCTGTAACGATTCCGAACGAATCGTTCAGAACTTTCGCCATTGGCGCCAAGCAGTTTGTTGTACATGAAGCACAGCTGATCACTGTTTCGCTGCCGTCCAGGATACTGTGGTTCACATTGAAAACAACGGTTTTCATGTCGCCCGTAGCTGGTGCGGAAATAACTACACGCTTGGCACCTGCTGTAATATGTCCTTCAGCTTTTTCTCTATCAGTAAAGAAACCGGTACATTCCAGCACAACGTCAACTTCGTGAGTTCCCCAAGGGATCTGTGCCGGGTCCTTCTGAGCGTAGATCTTAATTTCTTTTCCATTCACAACGATTGAAGCGTCCGTGTGGCTAACATTTTCATTGAAACGGCCCTGAGCGGTGTCGTACTTCAGCAGGTGGGCGAGTACGTTTGGCTTTGTAAGGTCATTGATCGCAACAACTTCTATTCCTTCCATATTGTGTATCTGACGGAAGGCTAAACGGCCGATGCGGCCAAAACCATTGATGGCAACTTTTACTTTACTCATGTTTGAAAATAAATTAAAGATCGTTTTTGTTAAATGTGGCGCAAAGGTAGGGAAAAAATTTAGTAGGAAAGTTCGACCTGATTTTGTCTGCACACGTTCTTAACATCTCTCTTAAAGGATTTTATCCCGGACCGGATACCGGGCAATGCACCGCACAATTTCTCCCAGATCTGCGATTTTCATTTTGGGGGTGATTTGGGGGTTTCTCATTGATTATCAACGGATGTGCGGGGGAGCAAGCGAGAGTTTACTTCCCGAAAAACTCCCAAAAATCTCCCGCCTGTCTGGCGGCATGCAAGAAATACGCTCATCGTATTATAAACCCGAATACCTTTAGGACAAATAGATTATAAAAACCTACGAGCATTTTAACCACATTTCGTGCAACAGCTGGGCAAGTTACAATCAGGATGGCTACACGACAAAAGTAAAATCTATGATAGTGCGTTTTTTGTAGCGTGATTGAACATGTTGCGGGGTACGAGCAGGAAGATCGGAGATGCCAGCCTCTGTAATAAACTTAGGTAGGAGATACCCACCTTCGCAGAAAAAGCTTCGGCGCGTGAGACCGGGAGAGGGGGAATATTCATAACATCCCAATAGATACCAAAACTGTTCGTGTCATTGACCCAAACCCGTGAAAATTGGGATTTCATTTACTTAACATAACGTAAATTATAGGACAACAATATTTTTTTCGAACCGCTAAGGTAGGAGATTTTTTTGGATAAATGTTGCATGTTTCAAAAAAATCTCCTACCTTAGCGGTTCGGTTATTACAAAGGAAGTGTTGTCCTGTAATTCATTTTATGTCTAAGTAGCACACACCAACCCGCAAGGATAACAAAAACGTAAGTCATTCAGCTTTTCATCTTTTGGCTACATCAAAAAGGTAAGCCCCAAAAATCTGCGTTGGTTACAGACTTTCGGGGCTATTCATGACGAAAGGCACAGTCATACAGCATATCGCAATGCTCTAACCTAAATTGCACTTCAAAATGCGAATTAAGCTTTTTGTTGAAGTTCATCTTACGTTACAAGATGTTCTTCGCATTGCTCAAGCGTTGATTGCTCTTTCGTACCTCCTACGGTAACGATTGCATCGATCGCTTCTTTAAGGTAGGCTTTAGGGCTTACCTTTTTTATTTTAAGTCCTAACCTTCAAAGCTAAATGCAAGGTAGTTTTTGTTTCCCTTCAGCCCACGCACGCTTGCCTTCGCTGAAAATTTCGTAGTGAAAAACTTACGAAATTTTGCCATCAACCTACCTAACATAAAATAGAAAATTATAGGACAAAGACAGTGAAAAAAATCGAATGGTTGGGTAATTGTTAGCAACTAATACGCCAAAGTGAAATACCTACAAATCGGTATAATGTCGTGTAAGGAACATCGATAACTCCTTTGTGCTTTCTTCAACAGTCTGCCGGTACTGAGCATAGATCTTTTCGCAAAGGTCCTGGTCACCGTTGCCTCTGAGGTCAATAAGTAGAGTCGCCATTGCATCAAGCCTGGCAATGGTCATTGATATGCCTGTAATCGTGATCTGTGATAATCTTTCCTGATCCATATTTCAAAGGTTTTCTCCAAATATATGAAACAAAGACAACTACGTATCAAAGCCCAGCGATAGCTTATTCAAACTTTGTAGGTTCGATTCACAGAAAGTAAAATTTCAAGCAGAACTTTTTTTCAATTGTTTTTCAACAATTTAAATAAAAAACGCACAACATATTGTCGTGCGTTCTGCAAATATTGAATAAACCTGCATTAATGTGTATAGGCTCCGTCATACACCGAACCTCCGCCTCCAGAAGACTGCCTCTCCTTTTTCTTTTTCTTTTTGTCCTTTATCAGCGATTTCACTCCTTTAAAGGACAATTCCAGCACCTTCCAGGCGATATAACTTCCCAATGCTTCCTTGCCTACATTCTTCACAACGCCACCAAATCCGGACTCACTTTTTTTTTCGTCGCCCCCGGCATTCTTTCCACCGCTAAATCTGTTTTTCAGAATTTCAGCAATCGTTCCGAATACAGGACCCGAGAAAGAAGACAATATAGGCAAAACACTCGGCAGAACACCCGATAAAATACCCATTACACCTCCGCTGTCACCTACACCGGCCATTACATCATCAAGCGTCAACAAAGGCTCACTATCCAGTTGCTTTTTCTCGCGCAGCAGTTTTCTCTTCTCCTGCCGCAATTCAGCCATGTTCCGGAATCCTTTTTTGTAGAGCTTCATTGGTGAGCTTTATTTTTCAGTGGTTTCCGTTTTTTCTTCCGTCTGCTCGTCCTTTTGTTCTTCCGTCAATATCCTCACAAAAGTATCAGAGAAAAACCCCGTTATCTTCTTGCGCATCAAAACTATTGTCGTAAGTAACAAAGCGTATATCGCTGTCATCAGCATGAAAGAACCACCCCGCGACATTCCCATGTCGGTGAACAACTCAGACATGCCAAATCCAAGAAACAGTATAACCGCAAAAAAGATGAACAGACAAATCAGGGCAAACATGAAATAACTCATGATACCCGATGACCGCTCTATGACCTCCAACTTCAACAGGTCTACGCGGATCTGTATGTGTCTGGTGATCTTCTCCTTTACGTTATCAAACATATAAAGCTGAATTAGGTATGATAGATGTCCTCTACGCCGTCATCTGTCTTCTTAGAATACTTCTCTTTCAATGAATTCAGACTGTTCTTGATCTTTTCAAGATCTTCCTGACGCTTTTCTTTGTCAGTAGCCAGCAGGTACCCCACTGCCACCCCTACCGCAGCACCAGCCAGCAATGTTGCGATGGTGTTGGTCATTTTAGCCATAATAGTGATTACTTGAGTGAATAATAAGTTCTCATGCAAAAGTAAATATAAACAAACCTCTGCAAACTAATATCGGTCATTGTAATAAAAATTTAAGGTTTCCTTACCGTAAACATAAATCAGAGAGAACCCAGCTTTCCACGCAGCAAAGTGCGGAAAGACAGAAATCAGTTTAGGTAAGAAGCGGAAACAGTTGAATTATAGCAAGTTGCAGAAAATCACTTTGTATAGTAGCGATTTTCTTCGATGTACTTCTCTACGGCCCCGGGCACTATGTACTTAATAGACTTCTTGTCTCTTATCAACTTTCTGATGTAGGTCGACGAAATATGCAGCAAAGGTGCATCGAGCAAGGTAACGTTTGCACCAAACGTATCGTCTATCTCAAATCCGGGACGGTTATAAACAATAAAGGAATAATTAGCTACCAGGGTTTCATAGTTCTTCCACCGGTGGATATTCTGGAAACTATCTGCCCCCATGATCACAGAAAACTTCTCAAAGGGAAACTTCTCGGTGAGATAAGTAAGCGTGTCGATAGTGTATGACGGCTTGGGCAAGGTAAACTCAACATTGCTTGCCCTGAACTTTGGATTATCATCGATCGCAATATTCACCAGATGCAATCGATGATGTTCATTCAGCAGCGTATGCGAATCTTTGAGCGGATTATGTGGCGAAACCACAAACCATATTTTATCAACCTCGGTATGATTGATAACATGGTTGGCCACTATCAGATGACCGGTATGAATAGGATTGAAACTTCCGAAATATAAACCGATATGCATACAAACTACTGATTATTAATACTTTAAATCATTACAACTACACAAAAGAATAAAGCAGTTCGCACATATTTATTATCTGCGCCCCGGCATCATTCCCGGCATACCCATTCCGCCGCCTTTCATTTTGTTCATCATCCCCATCATTTGCTTCATCTGCTCAAATTGTTTCATAAACGCGTTTACATCATTTATGTCCTTACCGCAACCTTTTGCTATTCGCTTGCGCCTGCTGCCATCGATCACCTCCGGATTGGCGCGCTCATATGGGGTCATCGAATTAATAATAGCCTCAATGCCTTTAAACGCATCATCTGAAATATCAATATCCTTAATCGCCTTCCCCACCCCGGGTATCATAGCAAGAAGATCTTTTATATTACCCATCTTCTTTATCTGATTCAACTGCTCTTTAAAGTCGTCAAAGTCAAATTTATTGGCCCTGATCTTCTTTTCCAGTTTCTTTGCCTGCACCTCATCAAACTGAGCCTGCGCCCTTTCCACCAGCGTGGTAATGTCGCCCATGCCAAGAATACGCTGCGCCATACGCTCGGGATAGAAGACGTCCAACGCTTCCATCTTCTCGCCCATACTTACAAACTTGATAGGCTTATCTACCGTGTACTTAATAGATATTGCAGCACCACCACGGGTATCGCCGTCAAGCTTAGTAAGCACTACACCGGTAAAGTCCAGGCGGTCATTAAACGCCTTGGCAGTATTCACAGCATCCTGACCGGTCATTGAGTCAACCACAAAAAGGATCTCATTAGGCTTCACAGCTGACTTGATGTTTGCCACCTCGGCCATCATCGCTTCGTCAATTGCAAGACGGCCGGCGGTATCTATTATCACTACACCATGACCGTTCTGCCTTGCATATTCTATGGCGTTCTGCGCTATTGACACCGCATTGCGATTATCAGGCTCAATGTGAACCGGAACCCCGATCTGCTCGCCCAATACACGCAATTGCTCCATCGCTGCCGGACGATAAATGTCGGCTGCCACCAACAATGGCTTTCTGCTCTTTTTGCTATTAAGGAAATTGGCCAGCTTACCCGAAAAAGTAGTTTTACCAGAACCCTGCAGACCCGCTATCAATATCACCGTTGGCTTTCCGCTCAGATCCAATTCTTCCTCGCGACCGCCCATCAGCGCCACCAGTTCATCTTTCACAATTTTAACCATCAACTGGCCCGGGCTCACCGATGTGATCACCTTCTCCCCCATCGCTTTTTCTTTCACCTTGTCGGTAAATTCCTTTGCGATCTTGTAGTTTACGTCAGCATCAACCAACGCCCTACGAATTTCTTTTACCGTGGTTGCGACGTTGATCTCATTGATCCTCCCCTCCCCTTTCAGTTGTTTGAATGCGGATTCTAACCGCTCACTCAAGTTCTCAAACATAGTATTGATGTTGAATATTGTGATGCACAGCCTGAGCCGGCGAATAAGTAAAAAATGGAAGGCGAAGTTAAGAATCGAATTCCTATTTCTAACGAACGGTAGGTGTTTTTTGTTCCATTTTACATGGGCGATATGGTAGCAGGCACCCTGCTGATACAAGGTATATGTCATTTATTCCATCGCAATTTTCAAATAACGCCAAAATGACGCATTTAAAATGTATATAACGCCAAAATGGCGCAAATACCGGCAAGGCACGCGCTTTGTATAGAATCTACCAAACAACATTAAAAACTAAAAAACTAATAACTATGTACGCAAAAAGAAATTTCGGAATTATGCCACGCACAATGAACAACTTTATGGAAGACTTCTTCTTCAACGGAATGAACCGCACCGCAGAAGACGCCTCGCTTTTCCAGATTCCGGTGAACATCAAAGAAACAGACGGAAGCTATGAGCTGCACGTTGTGACTCCCGGACTAAAGAAGGAAGACTTCAAACTCCTGGTGGACAAAAACGTCCTCACCATCTCATACGAGCACAAAGAGGAAACGAACGAAAGCGCACCAAGCGGTAAATGGCTACGTAACGAGTTCACGACGAGGTCTTTTAAAAGATCTTTCACACTGAACGAAAAAGTAGACAGCGGAAAAATCGCAGCAAAATACAACGACGGTATCCTGCTGGTCACTATCCCTAAAAAGGAAATAGCCGAAGCATCGGTTCAAGAAATTGTAATAAACTAAGTGTAAGGAATAGGTAGGTTTAGGGTTTGTGTTTGACAACAAAAAGGTGGCAATATTGCCACCTTTTTTATTGATTTACAATGACATACATCACTTACTTTCAGACTGACATAAATAACACCACAAAATGGAACCCATTTCCTGTATTTGGAACAGAAATCCATATTGCGGAAAAATCGATCGATTCAAAAAATCGCATACCATTGATAATCAATTACTTAATTTTTCTGGCACACATTTGGCAATAGGCTTTGCATCGAA
Source organism: uncultured Flavipsychrobacter sp. (assembly GCA_964652995.1). Lineage (GTDB taxonomy): Bacteria > Bacteroidota > Bacteroidia > Chitinophagales > Chitinophagaceae > Nemorincola. Next base: position 12,645 of record CAZZCR010000018.1, read on the forward strand.
AATAGCTAACAACATCTTTTCGATAAAGAGTGATTCTGTCTGTAGCTATTACGGGAGAATACCAATAAATTAAAACTACTACATTCAGTATATAAATCATTGCTTTGTAATAGTTTAAAGAACATTACCTATACTTTTTGTAACGATAAAAACTAACCATTAATACACAGCAGCATCTACTAACCAATAAATGAGCAACTATGTCAATCTTCAATTTCGACGACGGATAGTATGTTATTCATGCAACAGCCGGAACAAGGATGTGTAAACGGAAATATCCATACATGGAACAACGCCGATTGCACACTTCCTGACCCTCGTCCGATACATGCTTAGTGTTTCGAGACTAGTCACCGGCTGTTGCATATCCCTTTGTACCAAGCAGCAGATGGGGAACCACTACAGCAATACTCATTTAAAAACTAACAATATGGTACTACTTATGACAATTTTGTTCATTAAGAAGCAACACAGTATGCTGCAGTCGCGCCGCATATTGCGTAGGGCAAGGCCCTCACCCGCGGTCTGACAGCCGCGCAGCTTCCATGCCCTCCCATTTCTTTTGCGGATGTGAATTGGGACGCAATTAAACAATCAAGCGTGAACACTGGTTTCCGCTGCCGGTGCAAGTGCAAAAAAGTACGCAAAAAAAATTCATATACGGATTAATTAACCTTTATACTTCTACCACTAAGAAATTATGCGTGTTCCTATGAGCTTCTATCACTATGAGACTAACCATTATTATTCGCAAACTAACCAAATAGAACTAACCAAAAGATCAATCACTCAAAAAAATGAAGCCTATGTATAGATAAGATCTCATTTCTGAAACAATTGAAACAATGAAACAAATTGGGAATACGTTACTGTAAACCCTGATCATTATGAACTAAACGTTGAACACAATTAAGTACGAATATTCTACTATGTAAACTACCGGGCATTGCCCGAAACAAAATAGCCCCGGCAAACTGCAGGGGCTATTTTATTATTTGACGCTACTATGCTATAATTTATTGAAGTCTTCGTCTTTCTTGTAGTTACGGTCGCGATTGTAACCTCCGTCGCGTTGCTCGCGGTTGTAACTGCTATCACGATTATAACCGCCAGTGTTATCGCGATTATAGCCGCCGGTATTGTTGTCACGGTTATATCCTCCCCCATTATCACGATTATAGCCACCGGTGTTGTCTCGGTTGTAACCGCCACGATCTCGGTTGTAGCTTCCGCCGCCACCCTCACGGTTAAACCCTCCACGGTCGCGATTGAAACCTCCACCTCCTTCTCTTTTAAAACCACCGCCACCACTGTTGTAGCCACCCTCACGAGGTCCCCGAGGCTTGTTAAAGGATCGGCCGCCGCCGCCTTTCTGATTATTCTGCTTTGCCTCTTTTACAGAGATGATATTACCTTCAAAAAATGTCTGATCCAGATTGTCTATGGCGTCAAAACCTTTCATCTTGTCAGCCATTTCCACAAATCCAAAACCGCGCGATGCCCCGGTGCTCGGGTCGAAGATCACCTTATAGGAAACTATTTCACCAAATTCGGAAAAGAGGACCCTGAGTGCTTCTGCAGTCGTGTCAGGGTGTAGGTTTGCTACAAATAAATTCATTTTTCGAGATCTTATTTTACTATAATAATGCAGTCAGGGAGAACCCCGCTCATCGAAACCGGATACAAGGTACGTATTTCTTTTTAACGTAGCCAAATTATTAAATTTCAGCCAGATAGCTCAATTTCTTTTTTGCAATCGCGAAAATTAATACACCTCCACATCCTAAATAAAACGATTCAAATGCCGGGCAAGGATTTCGCAATAAAAAACTATCTTCGCAAAAATTTTTCCAGTACATGAACTTGCATGAATACCAGGCCAAAGAGCTCCTCAAACGCTACAAAGTGCCCACACAGGAAGGTTTAGCCGTGTCCAATGTGGATGAAGCTGTAAACGCTTACAAGCAAATCGCAACTGAGAACGGAACAAAGTTCGCTGTTGTTAAAGCACAGATCCATGCCGGCGGACGCGGTAAAGGCCGTATGAAAGAGGCTCCGGACCAAAGCGGTGTTGCAGTTGTAAAAAGCGCTGACGATGTGGAACGCGTTGCCCGTAATATCCTCGGAAATACGCTCGTGACTATACAGACTGGCGATGCCGGAAAAAAAGTAAACAAACTCCTCGTTGCTCAGGATATGTATTATGATGGTCCTAGCGAACGTAAAGAATTCTACCTTTCTATCCTCCTCGATCGTGCTACAAAGCAGAATGTGATCATGTACAGCACCGAAGGCGGTATGGATATAGAAACAGTTGCTCACGATACTCCGGAGAAGATCTACCGCGAGTGGGTTCAGCCCGGCTTTCCACTTCAGGGTTTTCAGGCTCGTAAGATAGCTTTCAACCTGGGTCTTAGCGGCACTGCTTTTAAGAACATGGTTAAGTTCGTTACTAATCTGTACGATGCATATGTAGGTCTCGATTGTTCAATGCTTGAGATCAACCCGCTTTTCAAGAGCGCCGATGACCAGGTTCTTGCAGTAGACTGCAAGATGAATCTTGACGACAACGCCCTGATGCGCCACCCCGACCTCGCAGATATGCGCGACAAGACGGAGGAAGATCCTACAGAAGTTGAAGCAGGTGAGTTCAATCTGAACTATGTGAAACTGGACGGTAACGTTGGTTGCATGGTAAATGGTGCAGGCCTTGCGATGGCTACTATGGACATGATCAAGCTGGCTGGTGGAGAACCTGCCAACTTCCTCGACGTAGGCGGTACAGCAAATGCGCAGACAGTGGAAGCTGGTTTCCGCATTATCATGAAGGACCCGAACGTAAAAGCGATCCTCATCAACATCTTTGGTGGCATCGTTCGTTGCGACCGCGTTGCAGCAGGTGTGATTGAAGCCTACAACAAACTGGGCAACATCAACATCCCGATCATCGTTCGTCTACAGGGCACAAACGCTGAAGCTGCGAAGGAACTGATCGTTAACTCAGGCCTGAAAGTTCAGAGTGCTATTCTGCTCTCAGAAGCTGCCGAACTGGTTCAGAAAGCCGTTAGCAGTAACTAAGATTGTTATTTCTACCTCATAATTAGGAAGTTGCACCCATGTGCAACTTCTTTTTTTATACCGGCAATCTGGAATCTTCACCTGCATTTCCTGTGTAAAAACCAAACATTACTAACCTTCGTCAGACTGCGCTATGCGATTTAGTGTTATATTTGCAGTAAGTAATTACAATTTTTAAATAATCAGAGTGAGTAAAGTAAACATTGTGCGCTTCGCACACAAAAATGGTGAGGGTTTTTATGACTCACTGAAAAAAAGGATCGACGAGTTTTTTAAAGAAAATGAAATCGCGCCAACAGGCAACAGCGAATTGAGGTGGAAAACCGTAGCAATGGTATCGCTGTTTTTCGTCCCATACATTTTTATCGTAACAGGTTTTGGTGCATCAAGCCCGATTCTCTTTTATGGCCTGTGGGCTTTAATGGGGTTTGGCATGATCGGTGTAGGTTGCGGCGTACATCACGACTCCAACCACGGGTCATATTCATCCAACAAAACAGTGAACAAGGTAGTTGGCGATGTTGTAAACGTAGTGGGCGGCTATGATGTGACCTGGCGCATTCAGCATAATATCCTTCACCACACCTACACCAATATCGAAGGTTTGGACGAAGATATTGACACCGGTGGCCTGCTCCGTTTCTCTCCACATGCGAAAAAGCATTTTTTACATCGTTTTCAGCATATCTATGGCTGGTTCCTGTACTGTCTGCTCACTATTCAGTGGGTTACATACAAAGACTACCGCTTGCTTTTTATCTACAATGAAAAAGGGCTACTAAAAAAGGAGAAACTTACATTGGGTAAGGCCCTGCTGGAGTTATCTATCTACAAGGTGATCTATTTTACGTATATACTGGTACTGCCCATTATGTACTCAGGTATGCCTTGGCAAAGTGTTGTAGCAGGTTTTTTCCTGTTGCACTTCATATCTGGTCTTGGCCTTTCGTGCATCTTCCAGTTGGCACACGTCCTTGAGTCTTCTGAATTCCCATTGCCATCTGAAGACCGCAAAATGGAGAACAATTGGGCCGTTCACCAAATGCTAAATACCGCGAACTTCTCACCACGCAGCTACATGGTGTTCTGGTTTGTTGGTGGCCTCAACTACCAGGTTGAACATCACTTGTTCCCTCACATCTCGCATGTCCATTACCCGCAAATATCGAAGATAGTAAAGAAAACTGCCGAAGAATTTGGTGTTCCCTACAAGGTGATGCCGTCTTTTATGAATGCACTGGTTCAGCACTGGCGCATGCTCAAAAAGATGGGAACTGCATAGTACTATTTATATTCATGATATTATGAACTCCCCCCACAATCTGGGGGGCGTTCTGTTTTATATATATATCCTGTTAATTATCGCTGTATAATCATGTTTGGTTACCGCCAATAGGGGTAGTCCCCTTTTCGATTTAAGTCATATTTTTACAATCAAATGAACTATATGAATTTCAGACAGGTACTTTCCTTTGTAAGTCTGTTTATAGCCACCGGCACTCATGCCCAGCTGAATGACAACGCGTACCGAAACGCTGATAATAAATATTACTGGCAAAACCGTCGCCCCGATGCCGCCTACTGGCAACAGGATGTCCACTACAAGATCTTCGCCAAAATGAACGAGGTAGAGCATGTGATTGAAGGCGCAGAAGAACTCACCTACTGGAACAACTCACCCGATACACTCAGGTACATTTATTTCCACCTTTACCAGAACGCCTTTATCAAAGGTTCTTATCTCCGCGATCTGGAACTCGCCAACAAGGTCAATTCACGCATGGGAAACCGTGAAGCCAATGGTTTGGGTATTGTCATCACTGATGTAAAGATCGGCAACAACAATAATATTGCTGCCACTATCGACAACACCATAATGAAGGTGCCGCTCCCAACACCACTGGCACCTGGGAGCAAGGTTACGGTCAAGATCGGCTTCAATACCTACTATGACATCGGTGCCACACGCCGCAGAATGAAAATGTACCCTGCATGGGGCTTCATGCACTACAATGGCTGCCAGTGGTTTCCAAAGGTTGCCGTTTACGACAGAATGCATGGGTGGGATACCTACCAACACCTCAATCGTGAATTCTATGGAGACTACGGATTGTACGACGTAACACTCGACTTCCCTTCAAACTATATCCTGGAAGCCAGCGGAGAACTGCAGAATAGAAAAGAAGTGTTACCTGACACCCTGCGCGAAAAACTGGACCTCAAAAACTTCGCCAACAAAAAATCAAGCGAACTGCCATCCACGATCATTCCTTATGTAAAGGGACAGCGCAAGCAGTGGCACTTCGTAGCCAATAATGTTCACGACTTCGCATTTACAGGCGACCCTTCCTACCGTATCGGTACCGCTTACTGGAAAGGTGTAGAGTGCGTAGCCATTGTTCAGGAACCACACGCTGCCGGCTGGCAAAACGCCCCTGATTACATCACCAAAATCATCAAGACGTTTTCAGAAGGAATCGGGATGTATTGTTATCCGAAAATAGTGGCAGCTGATGCGGCTGATGGCATGGAATACGCTATGATCACACTTGATGGCGGTGCCGACCCCGGCTACAGGGGCCTCCTGGTGCATGAGATCGCCCACAACTGGTTCTACGGACAAGTGGGCAGCAACGAAACATACAGGGCTGCCATGGACGAAGGATTCACCCAATTCCTCACAGCACTGGGTCTGCGCCGTATTGACGGAGAGAACCTTGTAACCGGAAAATCAAAATCAACATACCGGAATCGATTCGCACAGCCCACCAATGTGCTGGACCTTAGGGTGCTGAACGCATATACCAACAGCGCACTCAATCAGAATGAACTGTCGATAAATACCCATTCCGATGACTTTCATAGTGCACTTGGTCAGGGAGGAGGATATGGGGCTGTTTATTACAAAACGGCAAGTATGCTCTACAATCTTGAATTGGTTTTAGGCGATTCGCTTTTCGAAAAAGCGATGATGCACTATTTCGATCAATGGAAGTTTGCGCACCCCTATTTCGAAGACTTCCGTGCATCCATCATTCAATTTACAGGCATAGACCTTTCGTGGTTCTTCGATCAATGGTTTGAAACCACAAAAACCCTCGACTACGGTATCACGCGCATAAACAAGGTTCGTGGCACCGACAGTTTTGATATCCGTTTCCGCCGTCGTGGGCAAATGCAGATGCCCATCGATTTTACTGTTACTGCTCGCAACGGAATTCAAACCAGCTATCACATTCCCAATACAAATTGGTACAATAAATCAACACAGGCAACCGTACTTCCTAAATGGTATGGCTGGGGCAAACTGCACGAAACATACACTGCGCGCATACACATGCCATCGGGTGTAAAAGACGTTCAGATCGACACTACCAACCGTCTCGCCGATCGTAACATGGTCGACAACTACCGAACCCGTGGCATGCTGCTCAGCCCGCGAGCCATAAAATGGCGCTTCGATGGTGGCCTGAATCCTCAGACCGACCGTAAACATTATCGCGCATATGTAAGGCCTGATGCATGGTGGAACCCCATCGATGGTATCAAAGCTGGTCTTCACCTTGAAGGCGACTACCTGTCAACGTTATACAAAATAGACGCATCTGTATGGTGGAATACGCATTTCCTACAGGAAGATGCATACAAGTCGTTCAAGGGCGAAAGTTATTATGCACGTTACAAGCCGGTCAACTATTCAATAAACTACAACTCCCCCATTAGCCGTAATTGGCCAAAACTACAAATGCAGGTCAACACCCGCTACCTCGATGGCCTTTGGTGCAACCGTGGCGGCTTCAACTGGCTCATGTCCGACAAGAATACCATTCAGCTTTACGGGCAGATGTTGTGGCGTGGGTCGGTCAATGACCTGGACTATCTCAACGATCCTTTGGAATGGAGCAGCACCCCGGGACGGAAAAACAATTCCATCAACGCTGCTTGGACTCACCATTACGAATATTTCCATGGCCAGGGTCGTTACACAATTTCTGCAAGGGCCCCGTTCCTACAGAAAGACGCACTGCCTTTCGGCTATTCATGGGCACAACTCGAGTCTGTAAATTATGGTTTCATAGACAGGTTAGAGATCCGCACTCGTCTCTTTGGCCGCTTTGGTCTGGGCAGGCAAATGCCGTACGAGAGCATGTTGTTTATGGCAGGCGCAAGTCCCGAAGAGTTGATGGAGAACAAATACACCAGAAGTATCGGCTTCACCCCTTCCGACTGGCGCGGCACCTCGTTGTATGATGTGAACCACATGCACCAGGGAGGCGGCTTGAATCTTCGTGGGTATGCGGGATATTTTGCACCTGATGAATACAAAAATGGTCTGCTCACCGGCTACAAAGGCCGCAGTGGCGCGTCTTTCAATATGGAGGTCGGTTTCGACAATTACATCCAATGGCGTCCGCGACTTACCAGAAACTGGCTAAAAGTGAACCTTTATGCCTTCGGCGATGCAGGCATTATGGAACTCAGTCAATACTCCTTCACCAACTTCCATAATGTTGTCCCCACAACCACCTGGGGAACACTGCATGCCGATGCAGGTGCCGGCTGTGCATTCACAATAAAAAATTGGGGCGTATTCGAAAAAGCAAAACCACTCACTATAAGGGTTGATGTACCTGCATTTCTTAACAGGCCACCCTATGGCAATAGCCAGTATTGGGGACTCAGATATGTGGTCGGTATCAATCGTGCGTTCTAATACATGAGAATGTGCCGTTCAACAAAATCTGAAATTGACTTTTGGTTGAGTAGTACACAATTCATACATTTGCACCCTCTTACACAAATAGTTCGATTGTGTAACGGTAGCACAACAGACTCTGACTCTGTTTGTCTAGGTTCGAATCCTAGTCGAACTACGCAGTTGGAATGGCTTTCATTTTTGAGAGCCATTCCTTTTTTATATTCCTTCAAAACCTTGTCTGGCTTGCATATCAGCCGGACTGCTTCATTAATTGTGCTGGTTCGATATGCATTATTTTCAAAAATCAGCATTTCCGGATACATCGAACCAATTATGCGCTGTTTGGTGGCTAAAGTGGCCGTCTGGTAATACTTTGGCAGGTTTCTTAGTCCCTGAGTAACAGTGGTAATGTACTGCATCAGATTATCGTCTGTCTTGCTTACGTCCTGTTTTTTTTGAAGCAATTTTTCTATTTCCGGTTCATACATGTTCTTAATGTCCCTGTATTCTGCCGGGCTTATTTCTTCATCAGACATACGACGTAGAGCATTCTGTATCCTTACCCGATGCTTTCTTATTGCATCGTCAATCTCCTTTACGTTAACGGATTTGACACTACCTGCTTTTTTATAGTAATCCGTAGCTATTGTTTCAAATAACAGTATGTCCTGTTCATCCGGTGTTATCTTCTTTAGTTCCTTCAAAAACTCTTTATTAAGAACTTCTGCTTTGTGACGTACCCCGCATTTGCTGGTACAGTGGTAATAAAAATACCTGCTGCTCCTTCCCTTTGATGCACTACCTGTTAGTTTTGTGCCACACTTGGGACACTTTAAAAAGCCCCTTAGAGGTAACTCCTCTTTACCAGCATGAATAGAGGGGTGACTAGGCCGTCTGCCATCAAGTATTTCCTGAACAATATAGAACAACCCCTCCGATATGATCGCCTCGTGAATGCCTTTTACTACGGTTGCAGGTTCGTCTTTATATGCGCCTATCTTGATCTTCCCCATGTAAATGGGATTACGCAACATAAGAAAGACATTACTTTTACTAACCCTTAGTCCCTTTTTCGATGCTTCACGCCATATATCCATCACGTTGTTCTCCTGCTTGGCTACTTCTTCGAATAGCCAGCGCACCAATAGTGCGTCATTGCCGGGTACAATTATGGGCCGGTTATCTTCTGTCCTGATATTCTTATACCCTATTGGTGCCCAAGTACAATGCCTACCTTCTTTCATAGCCCGGCGTGTTCCTGCTATAACGTTCAGTGAACGCCTGTCGTTCTCCACTTCAGGTGCGGCAAGATAGAAAGCCAACATGATCTTGTTTTCGGGAACATTCAGGTCAAGCGGCTGTTCCATAGCCTGTGGCTCTACTCCGAGCCTATTGAGCTGGTTGATCATTCCGTAAGCATCTCCTGCATTCCGACTGAACCTATCCCATTTTAAGAATAATAGCAGGTCAACCGCTTGCTTGTTTTTCTTAAGATAACTCAACAGTTGGGTGAATGCAGGACGGTCGAAGGTCTTGGCTGAATGGTCTTCTTTATAAAATCCAACCACCTCGATATTCTGTAATTTGCAATAGTTCCTTAGCCTTTCTTCCTGATGTGCAAGGCTATATCCTTTCTCGCTTTGCTCGTCCGTACTAACTCGCACGTAAATAATGGCTTTCCTCATTGTCAGTTTCGTTTTGTGTCAGTGGTAAAATAATGTTTGCTTTTCGTTGTTCGTATTCCTCGTAGGTAATTGCTGCCAGCTTGTAAAAAAAATCTCTTATTTGTTCTATTTGATTGTCTGTATAACTTTTTGCTTTTTCTTTCAAAATTTTCCGGCAAATGGCAATTGATACCTTGTTCTCAATCACTACTTCCGTTGATACTTTGTTTTCACATAATGGTAAGAAGTTCTTCTTATATCTATTTTTCATGTCTCATAATATATTGATTATCAAATATCATGCCATGTTTCAGGCACGAATTTAAATCTTAATTATCAAATTGAGGTACAATGCTAATTACAATATCCTGCATTGTGTGCGGACGTGCTATTTAATCATCTGAAGGATACTGTGCGCTGTCTAAAAATGTAAACATATTTGCCCGTTCTTCTTCCTGTTTTCGATTGCGTCGCTCTCTTTGCCACTTATATTTCTGCATTTTCATATCGATTTGAGGGTCGGTACTTTTGCCTGGTCTATTGTTTGGTTTCAGTTTGTCGCTTACCCAACTTAAACCGATAATTGCCAAAATACCCATTGCCGCCTTAACCGGGGATAATTCAGTCTCGTAAGTAGTCACTTGTTGCTTGCCGTCGCTCCTTTTACTATGGTCAACAGCTAACTGCTGTATTCGCAACAATTTTTGTTCGGCTTCTTTCAGACTTCCTGCTTCAATTCCTACTATAACATCGTAGATTTTGCCCATTTTAGTTGTTGTTTACTGTGATAAAATCGATTTAGGCTGCCTGCTGCTGTTCTGAGTCTTCATTAGCCAGCAACTCTGCTATTTCAGGTATCAGGTTGTTATTGTGGTACATGACACTCACAACAGTTGATACTGTTTCCCTATGCTCCTGCGCAAATAATGGGATAAGTGATCTTTCCAATCTCGTAAAATCCTCCTCTGAAGCAGTGCCTGTGTATTGGATGTCATCGTCTTGAAAATCCATAGACTCCAGTTCTTCGGATGTTGTTTCTGCTTTGTCTGAACGCCGGAAAGTAGCTGCCATATTTTCTGTGCTATCTTCTTCTGTTGCTGATGGGCTTAACAAACCAGCAAGCAAGGATGTATCTTCCTGACCGCTTTTATTTGAGAGAAATAGACCTGCAAGAGAAATCAACGCATTGGTTACTTTACCGGGCATCTGTTCTTTTTCAGCCCTCATCGTATTTATAAGTGCTTCCAATTGCGATACATACTTCCCCTTTTCATCAAGCTCTTGCCTTAGTTCATTGTTCTCTGATTTTAGCCTGTCGTACTCCCAGCTTTTCTTTTCTTGTTGCATCCTTGTATTAAACGACTTTTCAATACCGGACAATTCCTGCTCAGTTGATCGTTCGGGTTCGAGCAAAAAGGTGTATTTCATACAGCGTGGCGATGCTCCGTCATAAATATTGATGACAATAGTCTTACTACTGGCCACAAGGAACTGTTCATGTTCAAAAAAACGCTCCGGGTCATTGTTCCTGCTGACCACCTTCATGGCATCCACTTTTATATCATAATCCTTTGGGCATCCACTGAGTGCCTCGTTCTTCAGTAACTGATAGATTCTATTTATTCCGCTGACCGAATACATCTCTTTCATTAAAGCCATAACTCTTGTGTTTTATCAGTTTTACATGATTGTTTATTTGTTCCAAAGGCATAGTTCTTATGCCGCAGCAGCCTGCTTCTTCCTGTTTTCGGCAAGCAGTTTTTCGACTCCTGTTTTTGTTTGGTCAATAAAACGATTGTCATGGAAGAATAGCACTACTACATCCATTGCTTTTTCTATGTATTCTGGTGGAAAGAAAGGAATGAACGCCTTTTTCAACCGTACAGCATCCTGTTCGTTAACCTTTCCGGTAAACTCCTTTGGAGCATCGGCACAAGAGCAGTTCAACGGCTCGGTTCCTGATAACGCTTTCTGCTTCCCACCTCCCAGCATATTGCCGATTATGGGAATACGCCCAAGAGCATCTGGGTTATTCGCAAAATAAGTTCCGGCCAAACCAAGAACCGTTTCCGTGAGCTTACCAGATGATTTGCTTTTTTCTATCTCCAGCTCATGATTCTTATCCTTTAGCTGATTGCAATAGTCCTCACACTCTTTCAGCTGCTGCTTCAAGTCGGTGTAATCCCGTTGGAGCTGATTATACGCCCATTTAGACTTTTCATGCTGCATCTTTATATGCAGGTTCCTTTCTATGCCGGATAGGTCCTCACCATTGGGAACTTCTTGTTGCAATAACAGGATGTACTTTGTACTTGTATGTGACTTGTCATGAATGATGATCGTAATGTTCCGGCTCTCAGGCATCACAAATTCCTCATATTCGTAAAACCTGTCGGGATTATTGTTCCGGCTAACCACCTTCAATTCATCAATCTTTATTTCATAATCTTTAGAGTTGCCATTTGAAGCCTCCTTCTTTAAAAATTCTGAGATCATCTCTACCCGGCTTTCCGAATAGGGTTCTTTGAAAAACGCCATATAGTTTGATTTTTAGATGCTGTTTTTTTGTTTCAGATAATTTATCAAGTGTTCTTTCGTAAACAAGATTCTGCTCTTCGCTGTTCGCTGAACCGGCGTGATATTTTTTTTGTATATTAGCTTGTAAATGCTCGATTTTGACAAATGCAGAAAATCGGCTGCCTGTTTCAGAGTTAGCAGAGCAGTGTCAGGATCTCCAACGTCTTTTTCAGCTCCTTGCCTAACTATTTGCATTAATAGCCTTTCGATATCATCCAATCTGTCCATCACTTTGAGCCATCTTTCCTGCATATATTTCGCTGTTTTTACCCTATAAAATTACGAAAGCAGAAGAGGGAAATTCTCCAACTTGGAGTTGAGGTTGGGGCAGAAAAATGTGAAATGCCCGCCAGTGCTGCATTTGCAAAAACGAAAAAGGCAGCCGATTAGACTGCCTTTTGCTATTATGAATTATTTCTTAATTCATTTGTTAGTCTTCTTTGTCATGACCAGATCATCAGCGTAGCGCAAATAAGCCTGCTTTATTTTCTCGAAAACAGGTGGTTCGTAATCCTTTTTTGATTTATGAACACTAGAAGACAAATTGCTTTGCCAGCCTTTGCCGAGAGCAATTTTCAGGATGGCGGCAAGGCTTTCTACGATTTTCGTAATCTCACCATTACCCTCATTGAGATAGCCGGCTTCGTGCAACCCATATATCAACTGAACAAACTCGTTGTTATTATTTCGGCTACCTGTCCAAATCACTGGATATATTGTAATATTTTCTGCGTGTGAGGTTTTATCCGCCTTTATCGATAGCGATGACAACCTGTCTTTGATTTGCTGCATAGCCATATACCGAACAAGAAACTTTAATAGTTTGCGCTTGTCGGAAGCAAGGAGGGTAAAACGCCGATCTTCATCATTTGCGTAATATATAGTTAAGTTCTTTTGCTTATTTATATGCCCTGCAAAAGCCTCGTCATCATTGCCGTAGCGACGTTTAATATCTTCTATTATCTCATCGATTGTCACGCCTCTTTCATATTGTTGGACAAAATCACAGAGCAGTTCTGCTGCTTTAGGTGTAGCCGACATTAGCCTGTTCATATTGGCTAGTTCACTGCCAATGTCCTCGAATATTGCTTCTTTATCTCTCGCATTTGTCAAACGTTCCTTGAGGTTACGTTCGAAATGAGCGACGTATCTGGATAGTAATTTATCATATTGATCGGTAAAAGTATCGTACATGCCTAGGCTCGTTTTACCCAAAAATACGCAAGAATGATGCAAAAATGGCGCAAGGAGTCTACTTGGTAATCTGCTGGGCTTTTGTTGGCAGGTTATCGGGGAACTGATGGCGGTTTGATGGCGTATTAACCATTCCCAAAGATTATTAATGGTTCATAACTGGCAAATTGATGGACAGTAACGGATTTCCCATTTACTGAGCAAAAAAGAACCTGATTATTTCTGACTTTTGTACATCTCAATAACGGTATCCTTTTCTTTTAGCAATTGTTCGTATAGCTTCCTGTTTTCTTCTACCAACTCTACCAATTTGTCAACCGGGTTGAACTGATAGATCGTATTGACAGCGTTATCATTAAAATTGCAGGATACGTTATTGATCATTGCGTTTTCATTAAAGCTTTTTATTGTCTCTGGTGAAACTTCAAGAACATCCGCAATCATAGCTAATAAATTATCGTCAATTTCTGTTTTTTGTTCGATCCTAGAATAATCAGGCTGGGTGAGGTGAAGTTTAGCTGCCATTTCTTTCTGCGTCATTCTCCGCACACCACGAAGCCTTGCTATGTTTTGTCCTAAGTGGGCCATGTGCATATTATTTTATGCTGATTTATACTGAAATATTCAGGAACACATATACCTGATAATATATGGCGTAAAATATGTCATTTTTTGCATAAAATATAATGTTGAAAATTTAGCAAGTATAAAAAACGTCATTACATTAGCCGCCAGTTAGATATTTTATTGAACCTGTTAGAAAAACAATATTCTGCAACGTTACTAAAATACAATTAACATGAGACACTTCCAGTTACTCATAAGAATGAATGTCCCCTTCTCATAAAGAGAAATGATACCCTAATTAGCCAAATTACAGGAAATTGCGAAACGAAATTTTTATGTAAAGTGTGCAAGATAAATACTTCCATGCTCTGTCTTTTTAAATTGGTCTAAGCCCGATTCTATAATTATTCGTCTTCTGCTCTAAGGATACTTTATGGAAGCCCTTCTCTTTTTTACCATTTGTTAGAAACCCACTTACCCACGGTTAATAGTCACTTCTTTTAATATGATTATTATGTTCATTTTAAAATCAAGAATCAACCATGAAACAATTTATCCTCACTTTTTGCAGGGTAACAACATCATTGATGTTACTCCTGATTCTGCATAGCAACGGCTATGCGCAACAGCCCACAATTACTCCGGGAAAACATTTGGATACCGTAACTGATTTTTACGGACACAAGTATTCATTAGGCGAAATTGCAATAAACGATACCGTCAGGGCCGGGTCAACAGGAACCTTTGAGGCTATGATACCCGCCGGATGCGCATCAGGGTATTTTCAGCTTTGGCTGGAGCCGGGTTGCGGATTTGAGGGAACTGATGCGACATCCGTAGCAAGACTGAATGTCTTGTGCCGGGTTTTTCAGGATCTGTCTTCATTTATAGCTTCGCCACTTACAACCACGGGAGGCCGGGTAAATATCTGGGTTCGGAAAATGGGAAGTGTTGCTGGTGGTCCGTTTATCGGTGTGGCAACTTCGTTCTTTATTACACCCGTAAGTTCGACCGTTTCAGGTATTGCCGACAACACAATCTGGATCACACTCAATTCAGGTACTGATGCATATACGAATGTGGCTACCCCGCTGATTCCTACAGGCGGTGCAGTAAGCGGAAGCAGCCCCTTCTTTCATGGATTGTTAGCGTTTGACACAAGCGTGGATTGGCATACCGACCTGACGACCGCGCCGGGTATTAGCGAGATGGACCTTTACACGGTAGCCATGCACGAAGCGATGCACGCATTAGGTTTTATGACCCTGATCAATTTCAATGGTACATCACGGCTTGGCACGGATCGTATTTACTACGACAGATATGACAGGTTTTTGAGGACTGGAGGGGGAGCGGATCTGATAACTCCTTTTGGCGGATGCACAAGTATGTATGACTGGCAATTTAACCCCTTGGTTAGCCCTTGGGTATTGTCTCCTGTCGGGGTCGGAGGCTGTCCCGCAGGTTTTCTGACAGGTACGCCTACAGATTCCACAACTTGTGGAACTGCAATAGAGTATGTAGATGGCATTATTACGAACCAACCAGTTTACACGCCCCCGTGCTATGAACATGGAAGCAGTTTGAGCCACTTTGAAGATGAATGTCTTGTTCCGGGAAGTTTTATTTTGTCGCCGCCAGCCAGCGACAATCATTATTTTGCCATGAGTAACGCAATACCACCCGGGCCTTACAGCCCGACAACGAATCCGGGCGCAATGAAACGCTTCCCACGCCCGGAGGAACGGCAGGTGCTATGCGATATTGGTTACAGGGTTGACACGCTTTATGGAGACAGCGCCAACCTGAATTTTCATCATTATGAGGAAGGAATTTGTCCGGCTGACCCTGTTGTAGGTATCAATGATGGGATTTTACCGGGCGGGGCTTATGCATTCATGACGACAGGGACGACACCTGTTGACATAAATGCCGGAACATCTGGTGGCAGTCTTCTTGACAACGATTTCAATGCAGATTCCATTACATGCCTCGAGGTGATTTTTGGAGCAGGGACTTTCTCGGCAACTACAGGTGGGGGCGGTACGACCATTTCATATACACCCGGAGCAGGGACTTTCGGAGTACAACTTATCCGCTATGTTCCGGTTGATTCTGTAACAGGCGAAGAAGGAAATATTACTTATGTCTATGTCTATGTGGGCGATACGAACTGTAACGCTACCGCTTGTGACCTTGTGCCGAACGGAGGGTTTGAGAATGTTGCAACAGGGTTGTCATATGGTTTACTTAGTGGAAATATGCGTTGCTGGGATGACTATTCCATATCCCCTGATATTTTTGAGAGGAGTACAGCAGTACCCGCAATACAAGCTATACCCAATGCGGTTTTATTTACGCCACCGAGCGATGTCCATTTTCCGGGGACATCTTTAGCATTACCCAATGACCATTTTATTGGCTTCCAATGTTATTGGAGTACCTCAGTTATCCCAATAGCCGTAGGGCCACTTGAAGCCGCTCAAACTGGTTTGTCCGTACCGCTTATGCCCGGCCAGACTTATTTTATCAGTTGCTGGGCAAAGCTGGCTAACCATTGGTCGTATCCGGCACCTGCTGTACCGATACCTATCCAGTTTGCTGTGGATGCGGGTGTCAGCCCTCTGCCGCCATTTCCAATATCCACCGGACTTCCCGGTACAGTCACACCGATTTGGGATTTTAATCTGACAAAGCCAGATGATAACTGGCATTATTTCAGCGATACATTTACATATACAGGGCCTGTTGGCAATACGCTTATTGTTACGCCAGCTCCCTGGTTAAACCCGGTCGCTGGATTCCCTTCATTCTATGTACATTACCCTGTTATAGATGATGTCAGCATCAGAACTGCTGCCACCCTTTCGACCTTTGACTTGCCGGATACCATATGTGTACTGGACACGGCTTTTGACCTTACAGCACTCGTGACTGTTCCCGGCGGGGTATTCAGTTGGCCGGAAGACAGCGCAGGGACAACGCTCGTTTCACATGATAACTGGTTTGACCCACTACCATCTTTTCCCACTTCAGTTGGCTTTGACGGGTTGTCACGGGTAACCATATGTTACGATTATCTTGACGCATTGGGTTGCCAGCAAAGAATTTGCAGGGAGGTCCTGATAGTGCCTGTCCCAGCCCCAATAACCGGGGACAGTATTCTATGCGCCGGATCGTCTGTCAGCTTGAGTGATACTACGGCAATCGGTTCGTGGTTATCCAGCGATACTTCTGTCGCCACCATAATTTCATCAACCGGGGTGTTGACCGGGGTATCCGCTGGTACAGTGTTGATCTCTTACGGTTCACCTGATTTTTGCTACGCTACATACATGGTGACCGTTGATGCTACACCCGATGCTATCACGGGTAGCGATACGATGTGTGCCGGTGGTGATACACTCACATTTAGTGATGCGACAACAGGCGGCACATGGAGCAGCAGTCCTGATTCTGTTGCAACGATAGATCCCGGTTCAGGATTGCTGACAACGGGTGTGAGCGGGACAGTAACGGTAACCTATACTTTAAGTACGGGCTGCTATGTTACCACGACCGTTGTGGTAAGTGTGGGGCCTTATATGCCCGCCATAGTAGGCCCTGACAGCGTATGTATAGGTGCATTGATCGTGCTTTCAGATGCCTATCCGGGAGGGACGTGGAGCAGCGGCAATACCACTATTGCTACTGTTGATCCTCTGTCCGGCGTTGTGACTGGCATTGGGGTGGGAACTGTTGTTATATCATACACATCGACCGATGAGTGTGGCACGACTAGTGTTACCAAAATTGTCAAGGTAATCGGCCTACCTGTTGTAGCCCCAATAACAGGAATACTGGGCGTGTGTTCAGGCAGCACCACAACACTTTACAATGCGACACCGGGTGGTGTATGGAGTGGTGGGTCACCGTTAATTGCCACAATTAACCCGTTCACACAAGTTGTTACAGGCATAGCTACAGGCATTACCACCTTTACTTATTCAGTAACAAATGTGTGCGGTATAACCCGTGTAAGGGCGAATGTGCGTGTCAATATGCCTCCATATATAACGACCAATTTCCTTGTTGCCTGCCAGTCATTGACAGGGACGGGGGAATACCCGTCAACCGTTATTATCAGTGATGCTTCTGTCTGCATTAAAGTATGTGAGAACACAGTAGTGCGGTACTACGCAAATGGTGTTGCAGGCAGCGCATTTACATGGACTGTAACAGGTGGTACGGTTGTCACCGATTATGGCGATAGCATAGATGTGTCGTGGCCCGTTGCCGGATCAATTGGTTCAATTAAACTTACCAGTGCATTTAGTCATTGCGTAGATCAGGCTACGGCTTGCATACAGGTTATTGAAAAGCCTACCGCTAACTTCTCAGCAAGTGCAACGCATATTTGCCGTGGCGACAATGTCATCTTCACCAACCTTTCCACTGCCGGAACTTCTTCGCCAATCATGTACCGTTACTGGTATTTCGGGGATGGCAGTGCATCTTCGGTAGAACATCCGACACACACCTATACAGCCACGGGAACCTATACAGTTATACTTGTTGTAAGAAATTCCTGTAATTGCTCTGATACGTTCACGGTATCAATAGAGGTAGCAGAGGAACCCGGTCCGGTTATCCGCTGCCCTTCGGTTGTCTGTGAGGATGAGTTCGCCTCTTATACGACTGATAATGTTGACCCATGCAGTTATTACTGGTCTGTTGTAGGTGGTACGATTGTTTATGGTGCGGGTACGGATTCAATTACCGTAAAATGGGATGCTGTAGGCCCGGAAGGGTTTGGGTATGTGCGCCTTGCTGAATCTTGCGGGGATTGTCAGGACACCACAACAATTAAAGTACCCGTCATATTGCAAAACCCAACGATCGAAGGGTTGACAACTATATGTGCAGGCAAGGAATACGAATACAGGCTACCATTGTGGGCTGGGACGGAATACCGCTGGGGCGTATTGGGAGATTCAGCCGCTGTTGTTTTCCGAAGAAATGATTATAAAGTAGTAGTTAAATTTGATAGCGTAGGCACTTATAAAATACATGGATGGTATCAGAACAGGATTAAGTTATGTGGTGGGAATGTATTTCTGAACATTCAAGTTGTTGCGCCCACGAGCATCCTTGGAAGTACAATACTTTGCGAAGGTGAAACAGACAGCTATACACTTGCTGGTGGGTTGTCCGGCGATTGGACTTTGACCGATCTGTCCGGTTCAGTCGTATCGACAAGTACGGCATCCG
This sequence comes from uncultured Flavipsychrobacter sp., assembly GCA_964652995.1. Taxonomy (GTDB): domain Bacteria; phylum Bacteroidota; class Bacteroidia; order Chitinophagales; family Chitinophagaceae; genus Nemorincola. The sequence continues at coordinate 31,674 of CAZZCR010000018.1, forward strand.
CTTCAATTACGCCGATTTTCCCGTCTGCTGGCGATTATGCCCTGAGCGTAACTGGCGGTTTCTGTGCCGACCCGATTATTATTTCTGTATTTGCCGGGCCTGCCGCTATCGACAGTATTACAGGCACGGATACAGTATGTCCGGGCAGGGTTTATGCTTACAAGGCATGGAATGATATTGTGGGAACGATTTATCAATGGGAGGCTATCGGCGGAACCGTTACACCAGCTTCCGGCAGTCCTGTAGTTACGGCTGCATGGGCTTCAGGCGTGGCTGGAAAAATGCTGATCGCAAAACATGTAAGCATTTTTGCGCCCTATTGCCCAGGCATTGCAGATACGATGTTTATTCAGGAAGAAATAATAGACCCTGATGTGACCGGGGAAGTAGTGCCTTGCGCCAATACTTTCTTCAATTACACAGCTAATTATACACGGGGAGAGGTTTATAATTGGGCGATCTATCCGAATACGGCTGGTAGTGTTACCGTTGGAGATCATACGCCTGATATAACGATACTCTGGAACAATGTGCCTTCCATCACGACTGCTGCCATTGTGGCGAAAATCGCAAAGTGTGATACTCTTGTAACGGATACACTATGGGTGAATGTACAGCCTGCGCCGGTAATGACCATCACACCATCATACGATACGGTATGTCCCGGTGATGCGTTGATGTTTGTGGCTACTGCCGGAGCGGGGGGATATGCATGGAATTTCGGTGATGGCAGCCCGATAGTAATAGGGACGGATACCGTTTATCACGCCTTTCCGCCCAATACGAGTATTGACAATATGATATATACGGTAAGGGTAACGCCATTACCCGGTACAGCGGCAATGTGTCCGCCAGCGGGTATAGGCACGGTGGATATTGTAGTGGTTCCGGGGCCGGTTGCCTATGTCACGGGTGTGACCTATACTTTATGTGGCGATTCATCATCGCTCACGCTTTTTGGCGTTGTTACTTCGAATGTGGGTGTCCTGTCCTACCAATGGTACAGGAACGGGGTAGCAATGACCGGGGACACAACGACTTCGCTATTGGTTACGGATACGGGGTATTATAGTATTACGGTGATGTCAGATAACTATTGCTGGGCTACCGCTACACCTGTACATGTCGAATTCAGATGCCCCGATGGATCTGCCGGATGTGCCACGATAACGGCAACAACCAGTGTTACGTGTAACACCATTAACTTGTTTGGGGCAACTCCCGCTGGTGCATATAATTGGAATTGGAGCATAACCGGAGTGGCATATATATCTTCAGCTACAGGTTCTGTTACTATCAATATTCCTGGTATCTATGAGTCTTATTATAGTGTCAACTTCAGCGATACCTGTGCCCCGTATATACGAATAACAGACACTATCGGGGTTGTACCGCAATTCAGATACGAGGTGCAATGTGCCAGCGGAGGTATGGACAGTATTTTCCTTGCAGACTATACGACATTCCTGCCCTTCTTTGGGATTGACAGCGTGAGGTGGAGCGATGGAACAGGTTATATCGGCACGGGCCTGAATTTGAGAGTCGCCCGGACAGCTCCCGGCAGCTACAACTTTACGGCTACAGTATATGGCACAAGACCCGGTGGTACCTTTATCTGCCCGGTTACACATACCATCAATTTGCCCGATCCGCCCGTCGCAAGTTTTAGTGCAGCACCACATCCACTTTGCGAAGGGGTTCCCATGACATTTACTCCAGTTACTTCACCAGCGATATTCATGTATAGCTGGGACTTTGGGGATACTTCTGCTTCCTTACTTCAAAATCCGGAGAGGGTGTATCAATGGGAGGCTCCCACCGATCCAAGAACCTTATACGCTTCCCTGTCTGTTACAGATAGCATAGGTTGTACAGACAATGACACCCAAACAATTTCAATTTTCAAGAACCGTTTGGAAGGAAATTTGGGACCTAATAGATTGGTATGTGCGAATGCTACACCGATAGCACTTATGTATTTGCCTGCACCGGGTAGTCCCTTCCCCTTTTCTTACCTTTGGTCAACAGGGGCTACAACTCCTGCAATAGGCGTTAGTGAATCAGGTGCGTACTGGGTAACGGTAACAGATGCTATACAGTGCCAAGCTACCAGACCAACGCCAACTACGCTTAAAGTAAAAGTCGTAAATACACCTGTTCCAAAGATAACTGGTAAGAAACATTACTGCTATCCGGGAGCAGTTGTGCAATTGTCGGGTTATGCAGGCACAGGCGTTACTTACAGATGGGTAAAAGATGGTATTCCGATGGCTGATACGACCTTCTATATTTCTGATGGAAGTGCAGGGCCGGGCTTACATATTTATCGGCTTATTATTTCCGTAAGAGACACAATGGGGGCTGATACCGCCACTTGCGATGTGTCCGTTATCGATAGCATTTATATTAATTGGGCTCCGGCGTCGCCACTGATTTATGGCCCTGACCTTATAAGCTGCAACCCTTACATGCTTAGGTTCACGGCTACATCGACAAGCTCAGGCACATTCAACTGGCAGGACGGACAAGATGGGGCTGTACTGGAAACACCTACAGGCGGGCCGTACAAGGTCACTTTTACTGACCTTAACGGATGTAAAAGTTCTCGGGTGACTTCTGCGCCATACTCGCCTGAATCGTTCGCCCCGTATTTTCCAAGTGGTTGTTATGACATTTGCCAACAGCAATTGCCGATTACCCTTTATGGGCCAACGGACAACTATTTCAGTTATTGGGCTTGGTTGAAGAATACCAGTGTGTTAAGTTCGGGAGCAGGATTTATGCCTTCCTATACTATTACAGGGTCTGGGGCATACCAGTGGGACCTATCTAACGGTTTTTGCAGTTATACCACAGACCCGATGGATGTAACCGAAACAGATTGTGACATTTGTCCGCAACTGGAGTTTAGCGCCGTACTTACCTGCGACACTACAGACCCCAAAAGTTACAGTATCCGCATTATTTTCAATAACCCATATACATCTTCCTATACGCTCGGTACGGATATTGGGCCGATAACACCATTCTCCGGTATTATACCACCCGGTACAGATACGATGTCGCTGAGCTTTACAACAATGTACTACTCACCGCTACCGGATAGCGTTACAGTACAGTTGCTGCTCCGGTTTGAGGATGGTACAAGGTGCTTCCATAAAGAGCGTATAGCACTGCCAGACTGCCATTGGGAAAGTGAGCGGCATGGGTATCCTGTAGATACCGTAAAAGACAATCACGGTCAACTGGCACAGGAGATCATTATCAGTAATGCCATGCTGGTATTCCCTAACCCTGCTTCCAACTCTGTATCTGTTTCTTACAGTTATGGAACGCAAGCCTACAAGGCCCGTAGCCTGTCTGTCTATGATGCGCTTGGCAGGCGGATGGAATACAAAATACCGGAAAATGAGAGCGGTACATGGAATATTGATGTAACGAATTGGGCGGCGGGTATGTACCTTGTTCGTATGGAGGCTGACGGCATGTCGCTGCAAACGCAAAGGGTGATCGTTAATAATTATTGATCGTGCAGCTAACATTTTCCATTAACAACCCGCCTTGGATAGGGGCGGGTTGTTATTATTTTCTTTAACTTTATAAAAACAAGCACCATGAGGCAATTGTTAACTACGACTTTGCTATGTATTTTTTCATCATTTTACACCTTTCTCCATGCGCAAACATATAGTTGGGTAAAAGGCGGCGCTACCAATCAAGATTTGACGGCAGATTATTTTGATGAAGAAGTGTTGTTTATGTGTACCGACTGCAATGGCAACATTTATTCTCTGAGTAATGTGGGCACAAATGCCCCAATGATTGCCGATACTTTTTATAGGGCAACAGGTGCATTTGGCAACCCGCAAAATATTTTACTAACAAGCTATAATTGTTCGGGGCAAATGCGGTGGGCAAAATTGATCGCTTCGCAATCCCAGATATACCCTAACGGTATAGTATTAGACAATTCAGGGCATGTTTATGTAGCTGGATATTTCAACCATTCTGCCGGGTCGCATATTTTGCGTATCGGGTACGATACGGCAATTTCTACCGTACCCTATCAGGCGAGTGGTGTTATCCGTTTTGATACCAACGGGCAATTTAATTGGATACGGTTTGTTGGCGATAATTCTATAGCTACGCTTTCTGGAATTGGTACTTGGGAAGCTCCTTTATTATTTGATGGGACAGACATACACTACATTTGCAATACAGGAGTTGGTGTTCCGCTTACACCAACCATTACCAGCCACTACGGGGCTTACGATCTTCGGTATTCTATTACTGGCAATCTTTTAGACGTAAAAAGATTGCAAATGCCCGATACGACTTTATTTTGTTATGGCGCAACGATTGATACTCCTACCGATAAACTATTCATTTATGGAAGTAGAAGCTACACTTTTTCATCGGCTACTCAGCACCCATTTTTAGCAGCATTTGATACTGCCCGTAATATGATATGGGAAGATACTTTAAGAAACCCTTTTGCAACCATTGGTGCAGGTGTTGCGTTCAGTGGTATCACCACCGACAATAGTGGGTATCTATACACTGTCGGCGGTAGTTACAAACGTGCCATATTTCGTGGTGATTCAGTTCAAAATGTATTTCCAACATCCAGCCTTCTTCCTGTCGCTTTTGTTTTAAAAACAGATACAAGCGGAAATGTTAAGTGGATGAAAGGTTACAGCGGAAGTATAAGCGTAAATGCCTTGGTTTCGATTTCATTAATGCCTAATGGTACAATTGCATCATCAGGTGTAATGGCAGGCATGATAGTAAGTGGGGCAGATACGATAATTAGTTATGGTGGCGAAGGGCAAAACGCATATTTTACAATCATAGACACAGGAGGTTATATACATACTCTACAGCAGATACATGGAGCGGGATTTTATGATAAGGCGAATTGTACGGTTTCCGATTCTGTCGGAAACTTATATATCGGTGGTAAATGCGAGAACAATACATGGGGCGGAACGATTACGCCTTATACATCTGTAGGTGGCAACACTGATTTTTATGTGATGAAATATGGTGTGAATTGTGGCTGCACTTCCATGCCGACTGCTTCTTACACAGACACAGGCACAATTGTTCACGGCTTCACTTACACAGGAACTACTACTGGCATAGATAGTGTCCGGTGGACTTTTGGCGATGGCACAACAAGCACATTATTTAACCCGGTTCATACATATCTTGTCGGAGGAACGTTCTCTGCATGTATTAGGGTATATTCATCGTGCGGCAGCGATTTTTACTGCAAGACAATAACAATACCCTGCGTGAGTGCGCCAACAGCTTCTTTCGCTGTGAGCGGTACAGGGCTTACCCGCACATTTACATATACAGGCACTACTACGGGCGTGAGCAGCATTTCATGGACGTTCAGCGATGGCGGGGTGGCTTCGGGCAGCATTGTTCCTCACACCTTTTCTGCCGCTGCCACTTATACTGCATGTGTAACAGCGGTCAATCCATGTGGCAGCACAACAATCTGCACCCCCGTAACAATTACTTGCACTGCAACACCTGTATCTGCCTATACTTTCAGCGGTACAGGGCTTACACGATCTTTTACCTACACGGGTACAACCACAGGGCTGGATAGTGTAACGTGGACGTTTGGGGACGGTAGTATTGCAACAGGTCTTACACCAAGCCACACTTATGCCGCGGCAGGCACTTATACCGTATGTGCAAAAGTTTATACCAATTGCGGGGTACATACATTTTGCAGTCCAATTGTCGTTGCCTGCCTTACCTCTCCAATAGCTTCTTTTACTTATTCCGGAACGGGCGGGATTATTAGTTTTACTTATACAGGCACCACCGCCGGAATGGACAGCGTAAGGTGGGATTTCGGTGATGGCGGCACATCTGCTTTGCTTGCTCCAAGCCATACGTATGCAATTGAAGACACGTTTAATGTATGCGTAAGGGTTTACACTAATTGCGGCAGTGATATGTCGTGCCAGAATGTAATCATTACCTGTATAACGCCTGTTACCTCGTCGTTTATTGATACAGGCAACTTAGTACATGGCTTTGCTTATACAGGCACTATTGCCGGATACGATAGCGTTGTATGGAACTTTGGCGATGGTAATTCAGATACAGGGCTTGCGGTCATTCATACCTATTTGGCAGCAGGTACTTATATTGTCTGTGCGAAGGTTTATACTGATTGCGACAATAACACCTATTGCAGGAGTATTGTTATTAGTGCTGTTGCTGTACGGCAAGTATTGCTTGCCAGTATCGAGGTGTTTCCTAATCCTTCTAAAGAAGAACTGTATGTAACAGGTGTGCAGCAGGAAATGGATTACCGGGTGATAAATGTTGTTGGGGTAGTATTGCAAAAAGGAATATTACACACAGGAAATAATACAATCAGCATCCGAGGCATTGTTCCCGGCATACTTATCCTTGAAATGACAGCGAAAGATGGCAGTAAAAATGTGATAAGGGTTGTGAAAGAGTAATGGTTTATAAAAACAAACACCATGAGGCAATTGTTAACCACGGCTTTGCTCTATATTTTTTCATCATTTTCCTGTTTTCTCCATGTGCAGACATATAATTGAGTGAACGGAGGTGCCACAAATCAAGATCTGACCGCAGACTACTTTGACGAGGAAGTCTTGTTCTCCTGCACCGATCTCAATGGCAATGTTTATACTTTGAGTAATGTGGGTACGAATGCCCCAATGATAGCAGTCACTTTTTACAGGGCTACAGGTGCTTTTGGCAACCCTCAAAATATCTTACTGACCAAGTTGCAATTGTTCAGGGCAAATGCGCTGAGCGAAAAGTATCGTGCTGAAAGCTTAGTATGTGGAAATCAAAGGTAAAACCATAGAGGGGAAAAAAGATATGTATATGGAAAAGAACGCATTTTTGGATACAAAGTTGGTTGGTGATATTAGTGGAGAATTCATAATTCCCGAATATCAACGTGGTTACCGTTGGAGAAACGAACAAGTTAGCCTGCTGTTAAAAGATATTTGGGAAAACGGCAATACAAACTATTGCCTGCAACCCGTTGTAATAAAAAAAAACGGAGAAAATAGATATGAACTGATTGACGGGCAGCAAAGGCTCACTACCATCTATTTGATTACAAAATACCTAAAACAGCTATTGCCATTTGTTGAGTTAAAATATTCATTGTCTTACACAACTCGAAGCAGGAGTGCCGAATTTCTGGCTACTATGGACAGTAAATTGGCTGAAGACAACATTGATTTCTCTCATATATACAAAGCGTATCAATCCATCGATCACTGGTTCAACGATGGTCTCGCAGACAGAGGGTTAAAGGCAATTAACCTTTACAAATATTTTGGTGAAAAGGTAAAATTCATATGGTATGAAGTAGATATTGATGCTGATTCCGTCTCTCTCTTTACCCGGTTAAATATCGGAAAGATACCCTTAACCAATGCTGAACTGGTAAAGGCTTTGTTTTTATCGAAAGACACAGATGGACTAACCGAAGAAAAGCAGTTGGAAATCGCTACCAGTTGGGATACTATAGAGCAAGAACTTCAAGACAATGCATTTTGGTCATTTCTCACCAACGAAGCGGCAAAAAACTACGCTACTCGCATTGAGCTACTGTTCAACATGATTGCAGATAAGAAGGACGGAGAAAAAGACCCCTTTTTTACTTTCTTTTATTTTTCTGCTCGTATGAAAACAGAATCAAAAAGGGATATCTGGAAAAAAATTCAAGAATTCTACTTGATAATGATGGAGTGGTTTAATAAAAGAGATATATATCACAAGGTTGGCTATTTGGTAGCAACTGGTAAAAAACTACAGCACATCATCAAGGAAACTTCGGGCTTAACCAAAAGCCGTTTTGGTAATTATTTAGACACCTGCATTATACAAAGACTGAACTTATCTAAGGAGCAGATCCTTGAATTGAGTTATCAAAATAATAAAGAGAAAGAATCCATTGAAAGAACCTTATTGTTGTTTAATGTTGAGGCAGTTCGCATGCTGCAACACTCTTCAGAAAAATACTCTTTTGAAACACATAAGAAAAAGCATTGGAGCCTTGAACATATTCATGCTCAAAATTCAGAGGGTCTTAATAAAAAGGAAGACCAACAAAAATGGTTGAGTTTGCACCGGAAATCGTTAGAAGATTTATCGGAAAGATCGTATAAAAAAGATCAGGTTAAATTTATAATCCAGCAAATCGATGACAATTATGACAATATCACCAAAGTAATTTTTGATACCATATTTGCCGAAGTATTTACCATTCTCTCAGAAAATGAAGACAGGAGCTATATGGAATCGATATCAAATATGGCTCTATTGACTTTGTCCGACAATGCAGCTCTAAATAATTCAACTTTTGATGTCAAACGGAATAAGATACTTGAAATGGATAAAAATGGCGAATACATACCTTTATGTACTCGACGGGTGTTTCTGAAATATTATACCAAATCAAAAGATAACCAAATGCAATTTTGGGGCGATGTTGATCGAAAAGCATATATAGAAGCAATGTTGGGCGAGAACGGAACAATTGTAAAATATTTAAAGCCAACATTAACAGTAAATTTGTTATGAACACCAAACCGATCTCATTTATAGATATTTTCAGTGCCAGTGACTCCATAGTGAAAAGTATTGAAATTCCGATCATTCAACGAGACTATGCTCAGGGCAGAGAAAACAAGGAAGTAAACAGGATCAGAGAAAACTTCCTGAACGTATTGAATGACGCACTTACTGGAAAATCTGAACCTGTAAAGTTGGATTTTGTGTATGGCAATATTATCAATGGAAAATTAATTCCACTAGATGGTCAGCAACGCCTTACAACCTTATTTTTACTGCATTGGTATGTAGCCACACACGAAGGGATCCCTGAAAAAGATTATACTTTCTTGAACAGCTTTACTTACAAAATCAGATTTACCTCACAGCATTTTTGTGATGGTCTGATGAAATGTGTTCCTGATTTTAGCAGCGAAACGCTTTCAAAATGGATTGTTGACCAAAGCTGGTTCATGTACTCATGGAGTAAAGATCCAACCATTCAATCTATGTTGGTGGTTTTAGATGGTATTCACAAGCTTTTAAAGGATAAGTTCAGCCTTTGGGAAAGGCTCTCCGACACGTCTAGTCCCGCTATTTCTTTCTATTTTTTGCCTCTGGAAGACATGGGCTTGACAGATAGTCTTTATATAAAAATGAATTCGAGAGGTAAGCCACTCACGGAATTTGAACATTTTAAAGCCGAATTCGAAAAGATTGTAAAAGAAGTATCGCCAGATTTGTTGAATGAATTTGTACACAAGGCGGATGTCGATTGGTTGGATATGTTATGGAAATACCGGGCGAATGACGATGACATAGATGCTGAGTTCATGAAATATTTCCGCTTTGTTACTGAAATGATATGTTATTCAAACAGTATTGAAATACTTGAAAATGATTTTGAATTAGCAAACCGGGTATATGGCAAAAAGAATCCGGCTGCCATAGAAAATTTGAAGTTTCTCTTTAGTGCTTTTGATTGTTGGAGGGATTCAGATAATATTGACAATTTCTTTGGTAAAACATTTTCAAAAACCACTTTCGAAAAGAATAAGGTGAGATTATTTACAGAAGATCTTAATTTGTTTAAAGAATGTTGCCGCAACTACTCTAGTTTGGCTATTGATGAAAAACCAAATTTTACGCTCAATAATATACTGCTCTTATTTGCGGTGACAACATACTTAATCAATATGGACATTGTTTCTGAAGAACAATTTACAGAACGAATAAGAATGGTGAGAAATCTGGTTTTCAATTCTCCAGATGAAATTCGGCGGGAACGATTGTCGGCTTTACTATCAGACGTTCTTGGTATTTTATTGGAGGGCAAAGTTAATACAGGCACGATTGGCTTCAACGAAATTCAAAAAAATGAAGAAAATGAAAAGATCAATTGGCGGTATGTAAATACAGAACTGATTGACGATCTATATGAATTGGAAGATCATATTTTATTACGAGGAAGTGTCGCAATAATTGGATTGACTGAAGCCGAAAAAATAAAATCGAGAGTTATAAATTTCAGGAAACTTTTCGATGGGGCCATCAGTCTACATATTATAAGTAGGGCGTTACTTACTATCGGCGACTATTCTCAATTGGCATCGTGGCGTTTTATTTTTGGCAATGACAATAATTCAACTTGGCGTGAATTATTTACGATGTCTAAACAGCGAAAGAACTTTGAAAATACCCGTTCCACATTATTAAAGTTGCTTGATGCTGTTCATAATGGTTTTCAAGATTATTTGAATGAGCTAATCTCGGCTTATCTGAATAATCCATCCACTATAAAAGACTGGAGATTCTATTTTGTAAAATATCCGGCAATGAGAAGTGGAAAGAGTGGAGTCTATTGGTGGAAGAATGATTCAACTAGGGAGAAGAAAAATCAGTATGAAATTATAATGATGAATACGGCAGTAAAAACAAGTGGAAAACACTGGGATCCATTCCTCTTTTGTTTAGCCAATAAAACAGACTTAAAACTACTATTATCATTGGAGGAATATGATGCTCCTCTAATTATTAATAAGACGGGCGAAAGGATACGTTGCAAGAATGAAACCTGGGAATTTTTTGATAGCGGAGATGTGCTGGTTAAATCTGTGACAATTCCGCAAAACAATGGTGTTGATTTAGTTGATCGAATTGAGTTCTTTTTACAACATCTCAAGCAGCGGATTTGAAATAGTTTACTTATATCGGTAGAGGCTTTTTTTTACTCTTGAGTATTAGAAACCCATCCTTCAGAAAATCAGTTAAAAACATCTTGGTGTATAAAAGTATAGAATAGAATAGATCATACCGTAATTTAACTAATAAGGTCAATGGGTCTTAAAATCAGTACAATCGCTGCAATACCAGAAAATGTAGAACTAAGTTATTATTTGTATATTTTGGATTATTATAATTGGGATGAGCCAATTGGTAATACGCTGAGAAATAGCTTTGACCGAATCGCAGAATTTGCTGCTAATAATGATTCAGTAGTAATCCAAGGTATTTCTGAAAGTCATTTCTACTCTGAATTAATGTCTTGGAAGTCCGTCAATGGAATTGAGCCCAAAGAGTTGCTCCCTGCGTTGATGATAACCACGATTCATCCTAAATATTTTTTAGACGGAAATGACAAGCAATTTCACAACGAACAAATACCTGAAGATAAATTAGTCTTTATTGAGATTGGGAAAGTATGCAAAACTCCTCACGACGTTGTCAAGCTTATTGAAAAGGTTTTTCAAGATATAAAGGAAAAAAAAGAAATCAAAGACTTTAAAGTGAAAAAAGAATTGAAAGGAGGGGTCGGTAAAATATTAAACGACACAATCATTCTTGAACCAAATATCGCTGGAATTGGAGTTAACATAAACAATATATTTAAATTTCTTTCTAAAAAACGGAGCTAGTTTATAAAAGAATCTCTTCAGCATTATAGATAATGGGATGGGTGTTCAGTATCTGACTGGCTAAAACGAAATTTCTTTTTTAGCATTTATTAACTGAATAGCTCAACCAATTTTCTTAAATCCTCAATAAAATGGTTCGAGAATATTCCTATTCGGACTACTTAACAAATTGAAAAAGCCTTGACTGTAAACACTTTCAAGGCTTTTTCATTTTTGGTGGTACAACATTTGGAGAATATACCCCTCCCCTACTATATGTTTTGCCGCATCTGAATCCTCGTAAAAAGAAGCTTTTCTTATCCGTTAAGTCATGCATATCTTGAGTCTGAAATTTCCGAAAGCAGTCCGCTGATTACTCGGCTGGCGAACGCATTGAAAACCAACTCAGTGAAATTGGCCTAAAAACACCATTCTGTTTGTGCTTTTATAGAAATTGAAACGGCGGAATGCAATTGGTCTCGGCCGTTTCAATTCGTAAATGTTCTTAATTGGTTACTTTATGAGCGTCAGCATGTGGTACTTCGAGATGCCACCTACAGAAAGACCCAAAATGTATACTCCGGCTGGTTGATCTTCAGGGAAACTAACTTCCGAATCAAGCCTACCGGCATTGATCTGAACGCGCGAAGTATAAACCTGCCGACCGAGATTATCAGTTATCGTCAAGATGGCTTCATTCGATTCATTTGAAAGGAAATCACCATAAACGTGCACTTTCCCGTTCGATGGATTCGGCCAAACACGGATTGTACGACCGTTGCTGTTTTCGAAGTCTACAGAAGTAGTGCGTACATTCATTGTCACTGTACCCGATGCAACGGCAACACCACACGTGCCGGACGCCCTGACCTCGCACGCTACTTTTGACTGATCGGCCAATATGCTTGAAGTGAATGTTGAGGAGGTCTCGCCGGGTAGTGAAAGACCATTTACATACCATTGGTAGGTGACAACGGAACCCGGATTGACACCACTCAGTGATGCGGTAAAGGCAACCGGCTGACCGGCAATAACAAAAGTTCCCGTGCTAGGTATTATTGAAACTACCGGCATATCCGTATCAACGACCGACATCCTCACAGCACTACTCGATACAGTATCGTTAGTAGCGCACACGGCATTACTTAGCAGCTTGCACAGAACAACGTCGTCATTGGCAGGCACGGCAGAGAAAGATGATCCTGTGCCGGAGAAGACCCCATTGACGAACCATCGGTAGGCCGGAGAAGAGCCACCATAACCGGACCCGACAACGTAGGTACAGCCGGTTGATCGGCAAACGGTGTCATTCGGAAACACTGCAATACCGATATACGGAGTCACTACCGGGTACACCTGAACAGTGTCGCTGGCTACTGCCGTATCGAAAAGGCGACAAGCACCATTGCTGACCATTGATACCTTTATCACATCTTCGTCTCCGGGTAGGTAGCTGTAGGATGTACCGGTTCCTACAACAACACCGTTTTTCCGCCACGCAAGAATGGGGCTCGAGCCACCATTGACTATGGAAGCAAGGAACGTCATTGAAGTGCCTTCACAAACGGGAGACAAACTTGAACGAGAAATGGTTACGGCAGGCGCCACAGGCATCACTGACGTGATGGTGGCAGTAGATGCCATTGTCGTACTGCAACCGGTGGCGGTATCTCGGGCAAATACCAAATAAACGCCCGGTGCAGAAATGGGGTTGAATGCAATTGAGGCGCCGGTGCCAAACAAAGAATCGACAGCCTCTCCCGCCGATACGATGCGATACCCTACCCCGGTTTGCGATCCCGACAGATGAACCGTTGCACCACCAGACCCGGCACAGTATGCGCCGCCGCCCGAAACCGGATACATCAATGGCAGGGGGTTAACAGCTATTGTTCTTTCTGAATAACATCCGGTTGTTGGAAAAACATAAGAAATGACCGCCGAGCCCACAGACAGAGGCATAACAACACCTGAAAGAACGGTGGCCACGGACGGGGCGCTTATATCCCAATTCCCATCTGTACTGGCTGTAGAAAATGTTTCGGGTGTGCCTACACACAACTCAGATGAACCGACCACTGGCGCCGGTGTTGGGTTGATAGTGAGGAGTGTTGTATTGAAGCATCCCGATGGCAATGTATAGGTTATCCGGACAGTACCTGCCGAAATGCCGATTGTTGCACCGGCTATTGGTCCGGTTGCGGCCACAGCGGCAACTCCTGTATTGCTACTTATCCATACTCCCCCCGGAGTACTGCAGTGCAATACAGTTGTTTTACCGGTACACAGCTCAGGCACGGCCAGGATGGACGATGGGGTTGGGTTAACAGATACAGTAGAAACCCTGCTGCATCCGGATGGTCCGGTGTAGGTAATTTGTACGACACCGCCGTTCAAGCCGGTAACCACCCCGCTGGATGCTCCGATCACTGCGATCAACGGGTTTCCCGAGGCCCACGTACCACCGGCCAATGGATTTGACAAAGTTATTGAGGCTCCACTACAGAAAGGTATTATACCTGTGTTGGGTGGTGGAAGTGGCGTTACTGAAACTGAGGCAAAAACTGCACAACCGGACCCTATGGTGTAAGATATAACGCTTGTGCCCGGCGCCAGACCTGTCATTACTCCCGACATTGGATCAATAGCTGCTACCGTTGTATTGCTACTGCTCCAAACACCGCCCGGGGTTGAATTGGATACTGAAACGTTGCTACCCAAACAAACAGATGATGGGCCTGCTATCGGTGACGGAAGCGGATTCACTGTTACGTTTGCCACCCGGTAACAACCGGTAGGCAATGTATACGTGACAGAAACCGTTCCGGGCGATACCCCCGTCACAACACCGGTGCCGGAACCAACAGAAACGTTAGCGTTCGATGCAGACCACGTGCCACCGGTTGTTGAAGACGACAACACAACACTGTAACCGAGACACACTGCACTACTTCCTGTTATTGCAGCCGGAAGCCCGTTCACAGTAATTGTTTTCAGGGTTTTACATCCGGTAGGCAAACTATAGGTAACCTGCGCCACACCTGTTGCCACACCTGTAACTACACCACTTAAACTACCTACAGTGGCTACTATACCGGCTATATCCCAGGTGCCGCCCCCCGGGGTACTAACCATATTAACAGTGGACCCAATACATACCTGAGACATCCCTACTATTGATGAAGGCAACGGATTAATCGAAACAATCATGGTTGCAGAACAACCGGTCGGCAGGCTATAGGTTACCATCGCAGTACCGCTTATATTGCCTGTAAGCTGTCCCGTTAAAGGGATAATACTTGCATTAGTATTGCTTACACTCCACGTACCTCCCGTCGTAGTATTTCCAAGATTGGCAATACCGGACACACACACCGAGGTTGATCCGGTGATAGACGCCGGATTCGGGTTGACTGTGATGGAGGTCGATCCGTTACAACCGTTTGGTAATGTATAGACTACTGTCGAACTACCACTTGACACTCCGGTGAGAATGCCTGAGCTTGATCCAATAGCCAGATTGGAACTACTACTGCTCCATGTTCCACCCGTCACAGCGTTGCTCAATACCTCGCCACTAGTACCTGTACAAATTGCTGATACACCTGAAATGTTTGATGGCGATTGATTGACCGTTACAATTGATGTAACCAGACAACCCGATGGCAGCGAATAGCTAACCTCGGCAGTACCTGCAGATATACCCGTAACCATGCCCGTGATCATATCGACACTAACGTTGCCGGATGCAGAGCTCCATACCCCACCAGATAGTGTATTACTAAGTAACGTATTAAGTCCCTCGCATACAGGAAGTACTCCGCCAATTGGAGACGGCGTAGAGTTAATGGTAATGGTCTTCGTTACAAAACATCCGCTTGCAAGGGAATATGTAACGACCATTGAACCTGCTGAAACAGCTGTAAGGAGGCCGGTTGAAGCATTTATCGTTCCATTGGCATTACTTACTGACCAAACTCCACCTATAGTATCGTTAGAGAACGTGGCAACAGTTCCGGTGCACATGCTATTAGGACCAGAAATTGAGTTAGGGACTGGATTTACTGTTGTAATGGTATTTGCCGATGAAACGCACCCTTCATTATCTGCTACGACAGTATGAGTGAAGACGCCCGATATCAAAGGGTTAAAATAAACCGAAGTTGCCGCAGACCCGGAATAAGGAACTGTCCCCAAAGCGTCTGTGAAGAGCCCGGTAGTTGGCGTCCAGGTCGTGGGTGCTGCATATGAATATTCTATGGTTACTGACCATTGCATCGTGGGAAGTACGATGTTTGAGAATCCGGTGTTGTTGTATATCGAAATTGTCCAGCTACCATTTGGGGTACTATATAACCCTGACCAAGTCCCTATATTCGAGACGTTAGGTATGCCCCCTACCCCCGATGCAGCATCAGCCATCCAGGAACCCGAGAAGGTACCCGAACCTGTTGCAAGGGAAGACACCCCGGACGAACTCAATTCGGTATTTGAAAACAAAGTCGTTACAGTGGAAGTATGGGTGCCTCGTTGATTGATCAAATTCAGAACATTACCATTCGGCGCTTTGACATTCACTACATAGTCGTCCTGATATTGAGAGCCGAAACTGATCAGATTAACTTTCATTCCGGTAATCACAGCACCGGCAGGAACACTGGCTACCGCAACAGAATTTGAAATTGTCCCGAATGCGCTGATGGATGTGGGGATAGTAACAACACCGGAGTTGACTGTCGTCGGTCCGACCACACCGCCTGATGCGGTAATCAAATGAGGCGCTGATGCCTGACATAGGCTATGAGACGAAGGAGAAACTACCACCGCTGTGGGAGTGATGGCATATTTCACCAAAGCTGTGTCTGATGAAGAACAACCATTTGCGTCAGTACCCGTTACGGTATAGATAGTTGGAGAAGTGGGATTCGCTACCACAGATGCTCCCGTAGTGGCAGACAATGCGGTGGACGGGACCCAAGAGTAACTGATTGCGCCAGCAGCAGCGACAGTAGCTCCGCTTCCACCTGAGCAAGCAACACCACCTGAAGCAGTGACAACAGGTAAAGCATGAACCAACACTGCTGCCGATGAAGATATTGATGACAGTGAGGAGGTAGGACAGGTGGTTGTACACCAGAAGTAAGTCGTATCGGTAAGCACGCCCGATGAATAGCTCATTGAAGTGGCTCCTGGAATGTCTGTTCCTGGTGGCACATTGGCAGACGATGATGACCACTGATAAGTAACTCCTCCTATTGTTGCTCCGGAAAGAGAAATTGTTGTACTTCCCGATCCGCAAAGGTTCGTCGTTGTTGCCAAAGCTGTTCCACCGGCAGGAAGCCCGCTGCACACCGAAGGCACCACATTTAATAACGCTCCCGATGAAACAACTGTTCCGGCACAATTGGTAACTACGCACCTGTACGCATAGCCATCCCAGCTCGCAGGAACGCCTGCAAGTACCAAAGTCGAACTGGTTGCTGTCGATGTAATGGCGTATCCGGAGTATGTTCCGACAGGATCCATGGTTGCGCTTGTGATGTCTACCCATGTTCCGCCCGAGAGTCCTGAAATATTTCGTTGCCATTGATAGGTTGCAGCTCCCGTCGCACCCGCCACAGAGAACGATGTGCCTGACCCAGCCGATATCGCGGAGTTGAATGGTGAGGTTCCGACAGATGGCGCGACTACAGGAACAGCTGTACCGTTAATGGCAAGGCTGGTATTGGTAAAATACCAATTCCCGGTAGTGCTTCCGGTTGGATTGATGAGAAACTTTATGGTTGTTCCCGCCGGTATGTTTTGTAACGCTGTTACCGATGAAAGTACGGTCGATCCTGCAGTCCCGGTTGTGCCCGATGTTGAGGTTGTTGTCCAGTTTCCGGCAAATACATACGGCGCGCCATTGAGCGAGTAATAAATAGCACATCCGTTCGGGCCGGAACCGGAACGCCTTGTAAATCCGGCAATCGAGGACACTGATATTTCATGACAAGCGGCTGACATGGTTATGCTGAAGCTATTTGCATCAAGTGCTCCGGCTGCCCAGCCACCGGATCCTCCGTAACAACCACCGGCTGGGGTACCTGATGTAAGTATGGAACTACCTCGTATAAGTCCGGTTGTTGAGACTCCCGTTGTAAGTACCGCAGGAGGTGTCCACGGACTGGCTCCAAATCCCACAGATGTTGCCGGATTGAACCTTATCAATTGAGCATGGACACCAAGATGATTGATTAAAATAACTACAAGTACAAATAATAGTTTTTTCATAAAACTGGTTGTAGAGAATTTCTGTGAGTTATGTGATAAATAAGTTGGTTAACTCCCGTGTCGGTAGCCTTTGAACTTCCCTCTTTGCTGTATTAGCGACTGATAGTCAGTTTGCGATGAATGACGGTATTGTTATTTTCAACTATTACTAAATTATAAACACCCGAGGGCATAGAAGAAAGATCGTAATGCTCCTGGCCCGATGTTCGCAAGACCATGCTACCAATAGAGTTGTACATGAACACCTCTTTTATAGAAGGTGATGCAATTGAGAACATTCCAGATGTAGGGTTTGGAAATACCACATAAGAATCATCTGAAATAACATATCCGATATCTGTCGGAGATCCAGCCATCATCACAAATGTTGCCGACACAGCCTGGCATCCGTTTGTATCTGTTACTCTTACTTTATACTGTCCGGGGGTTACCGACGTCAACGAATAGTTGGTGGCACCATATATCGGCACAAGATCCTTGTACCATTGGTAGGTGACATAATAATCCTGTGTCATTAGTTTCGAACCTATCCGCACGATCGATGGATCCGGTAATGGGAATTCTCTGACTTCAACAGGAGTCCCCGTTAACGTACAACTACCCGCAACAGACACCTTGCAGTTATAAAAGCCAGGCTCCGAGGCGGCATAGGTTGCTGAGGTTGCGCCTGCGATATTAACTCCTCCTTTATTCCATTGATAACCAAGTGTGGTGCTCGAAAGACTGGTTGCCAATAGAGAACTTCCGCCCCAACAGAACGATGACGGCGTGAGTGCGGTAACATTCAAAGAACTCAATACCGTCACTATTGTATCTGCTGCCGTCATAGCCGAGCAACCCGTTGAACCGTTAATTACTTTTACCCTGTAGCCACCACTTAGGGATGCATAATAGGAAGAAGTAGTAGCACCGGGAATAGCTACCCCACCTTTGTACCACTGGTATTGCATAGACGCGCCCGTTACAGCACTTAAAGCCACACCACTACCAAGGCAAACAGTAGTCGGACCGGAAGTGTTGATCACGGGAATGGGTAAAGTATTCACAACTACCGCTATTGCAATACTTGTGTCCAAACATCCGGTAGCGTTTGTAAGTACGCAGGAATAGCTTCCGCTAGATGTCGCAGTGAACGTGCTATTTGTTGCACTCGGTATGGCGGTACTACCGTTGAACCATTGATAGAATACTCCGGTAACGCCCGGAACCATGATATTCATACTGCCTCCACTACAGAAACTCAAAGGACCGGAAACAGTAACTGTGGCATCGGGGCCCGGAATAAATGACAAAGTAACCGGTATTGAAACAGCTGTACAGCCCGCAGAATTTGTTATCCTCACAGAATAGCCAGAAGATGCAGTAGCTCCATAGGTGGCATTAGTTGCTCCGGCGATCGGGCTTCCGCCCATTAGCCATTGGTAGGTGTACCCTGCGCCGGTACTTGCAGCCAGAACTATGGGAGTACCCGAACAACTTGACGTTGTACCGGCAGGAATTGATATTGATGCAGTAACCGGATTAACTGATACTGAAACGGCCGTAGAGAAGCCAGGGCAACCAAATGAATTGATTGCTCTTACCCTGAAGTTTCCTGTCGCAGTAGCAGTGTATATTGGCGTAGTTGCACCTGAAATAGACGTGGGTCCGTCAAACCATTGATAAGATATACCTGTTGGTGAGCTCGCGGTCAGAATTACAAAATCGCCCGGACACAATACTGTATCACCGATCACCATCACTGATGCGGTTGGGGCCGGATGGACTGTCAGCGCCCGCGTGGTGACACACCCGGCCAACGTTGTATAACTTACCACGGCTGTCCCTGCAAGAATGCCGGATACATTTCCTGTTGCCGGCACAACTGACGCCAACAAAGGATTGTCAATTGACCAGACGCCACCGGGAGGGGTACTTGAAAGTGATATTGAAAGACTGACACAAACTGCGGCTGGTCCAATGATCGCAGAAGGTAAAGGATTAACGGTTTGTACCCGAACTGTAAAGCAACCTGTACTTACAAGTCTGTAGGTTATACGTACAGTTCCGGCAGACGTTCCGGTTAACCATCCGCTGGCTGTATTCACAGTCGCAATGGACGTATTGGCTGATTCCCATGTACCCGCGGGAAAACTGTTGGTCAACAACACACTATCTCCAACACATACTGATGAGGGACCCGTTATTGCTGCGGGTAACGGGTTGGCAGTGAAGATCACGCCTGCACTGCATCCTGTACTTACGATAGTATATGAAACAACTGTGGTGCCGGCCGCAATTGGCATGACAGACCCTGTTAATGACCCAACCGTAGCTACAGTAGTCATAGTGCTGCTCCACGTTCCTCCGGGAGTCGAGGATGAGAGAGTAACGCCAGAACCCACGCAAGATCCCAGGGGACCGGTCGGCGTTGCAGGTAATGGATTTACAGTGATTGAACTCACAGAAAAGCACCCTGTCGGCAATGTATATGTGATGTTGGTAACACCGGCACCAATGCCTGACACAATACCGCTGACAGACCCGACTGACGCTATCAGGACATCTGAACTGCTCCAAAGCCCACCTGTAGTGCTAATAGTTGCTGAAACAGACTGTCCCTCACATACAGCCCCGGGTAAAGAAATGAGACCGGGTGACGCAAGAACAGTTATCGATGCTACTGAAATACAGCCGCCCGGGTCTGTGTATGTGATCATTGATGTCCCTGCTGCAATAGCAGTTACCGTACCAGACAGACCGTCAATTGCAGCTATAACTGGCGAGCTACTGGTCCATACCCCACCAACGGGAAGGGCGGAAAGTATGCCGGTATCGCCTATGCAATAGGTGGATGTTCCGGAAATTGCTCCGGGAGGGGTAGATACCGTTACTGTTCTCGTTGTGAAACAACCGGTAGAAAGCGTGTACGTAATGGCAACTGTCCCCGGAGATACACCAACCAATATGCCGGAGGACACCCCTATTGTAGCTACCGATAGATCTCCGGATGTCCAGGACCCGCCTGTTGTGGTTGATGAATAAGAGGCTGTTAATAACGGACAAACTGTAGCCGGCCCCGAAATTCCGGCAGGCGTTGGATTGACTGTTACCGTAGCAGACGCAGGCGATGCCGCAGTTGAACAGTTCAGAATGTCTGATACTGTAAGCGTGTATGTTCCGGCTGCTCCAACAGTGACGGGATCAATAACCGGACTTGACATAGTGCTGATGAATCCCCCGGGTCCCGTCCACAAATAGGTATACCCCGGCACCCCTCCCGTAGCGGACGCCGAAAGCGAAAGACTTGCACCCACGCAAACAGGAGAAGTACTGCTTGCAGTCGCTATTAAGGCAGGGGCAAATCCTCCTACTATCGCTGTTCCGTCGTTGACGCGCAGGGTTCCGGCAGAGCTTGTTGCGCCCCACCCATACAAACGGAATGTGGCTGTTTGACCGGCTGCTATGCAGAGGTTACCGGAAAAGTCCCAGTCTTCAGGCGTAGCACTGTGGGCGGTAGCAATTGGGACCCCAAAAGTTGAAATAGACGGACCTATTGTGCTGGTGAGTTGAACGTTTTGAGGACCCGTAGCACTAACCTGTGAGCGTATCAGAATACGTGTTACCAATAGCTCTGTTGTACCGCTATTGACAACCGTAAAGAAGACGCATTTGTTGTTTGCCTGTGCAAGTGCAAATGAACCACCTACTTGCCAGTTATTGCTGTTGTAGCATGCTGCAGCCGCATTAAACACGACCGCACCCCTATTCCATTGAGATACGTTGACTGTGGCGGTACCCGGGGTGATGGAGGCCGGTAAAGTTGTAAACGCACTAGGCCCGGCGGCAGATGCCGGACTACCTGTCCAGGTATATGGATTGATAGGTGTCTGACCGTAAACCGGCGCTTTTATAAATAAGAAATAGAATAATGACATCACCACAATACGTGCCGGCACTGCCATATTTCTGAGGCAAATTAATATCATTTCCTTGTTAAAATTTAGACGTACTTAACGCTGCGTAAAAGTGTCGATATGGCGTGAACACAACTTGACCGTCAGATTAAACTTGCGTTACCATTCTATTAAACTCGATCGGTCACAGAACAGTTACCGGACTATTATTTCAATTCACTTAAACTGAGCTCGATTTTCAAATTAAAATGTCATTCGGACAATGAAACGACAATTCACGATTACGTAATATTGGGTTAATCTTCTTACAAGTTCTTTGCAGAAAGCGTTTCCTTTATGCGTCTTCTGTATCTACTTTTATCCGTTTGTTTATTCGCATTTCCAAACATCCTATCAACCCGGTGCTATTCTCAACTTACAGTTACCCCAAGCCACCCTGCTGCAGTCCTCGCCGCCAAACTGGCCGGACCAGGTATTACTATTTCTTCTCCAACCCTCACTTGCGCGGCATTGGCAAATGGCACTTTTACGTCGGTAACTACCCCGATCACTATAGACAGCGGAATAGTATTGACCACGGGACGAGCTATAAACACCACCGGCCTAGAATCATTCCTTGCAAGCTCCAACAACTCAATGCCCGGAGATCCGAGTCTCGCGTCTCTTGCTGGTACCACCACGTTTGACGCATGTACGCTGGAGTTTGATTTCATCCCTAAAGGAGACACTGTAAGTTTCAACTACCAGTTCGGGTCAGAAGAGTATATCAATTCAACCTGCGGCCAGTACAATGATGCTTTTGCTTTCTTTATATCCGGCCCCGGCATTATCGGAACACAGAATATGGCGCTTGTCCCCGGTACGAACATACCTGTTACGGTTAACTCTATCAACAGTGGCGTACCAGGACCTCCGGGATGGCCGGGTTTCTGCAACATAATAAACTGTACCTCCATGGGTCCGGGGTCTCCATTTACCGGCTACTACATCAATAATCTGGGTGGCACCTCTACAACCTATAGGGGCTACACCACGAAACTTGCAGCGAAACATGCC
Organism: uncultured Flavipsychrobacter sp.; assembly: GCA_964652995.1. Taxonomy (GTDB): domain Bacteria; phylum Bacteroidota; class Bacteroidia; order Chitinophagales; family Chitinophagaceae; genus Nemorincola. The sequence continues at coordinate 54,370 of CAZZCR010000018.1, forward strand.
GTAACCCCGTGCGTTACCTACCACTTGAAACTCAGTATAGCAGATGCAGCAAACGGACTTTACGACTCAGGAGTCTTTATTGAGGCGGGTAGCTTGAAGGCATACAACTATGTATTTAAACGATCCGATTCGATCGGACACACAATCGGTGGCATTCCCAATGCACTGGTGAAAGGGTGTGCACCGGCACCAATCACCGTATTGAATAGCCGAACTACATCAAGCCCCCAGAAGGTACTCTTTACGTATGGCGGGTCAGCTATCAGAGGTACTGATTATACGGCACCTGATAGTGCGTTCATACTGGCTGGTGATACCGCAGTGTCTATCACGCTTAACGGGCTTGGTACTGCAGCTCCGGGAACCAAGTCTATCGTCATATATCTGTCGTCTCCATTCAGTTGCGGCATAGTTGATACGCTTACCCTCAACTTACTGGATGCTCCGCAACTTTCTATCATTACGCCTGACACCTCAGTATGCGCAGGTGCATCGTTTCAGATCAGAACGTCGGGCACACCAGGGCTTCAGTACAATTGGTCACCTTCATTCAGTCTGAGCAGTGCAACCGCACAGCAACCATTCGCCACCCCAACAATAAATACGGCATATACTGTTGTGGCCACGCTGCCGTTGTCCGGCTGTGCGCCGTTGACACGTGTTATTGCGGTGTCAATAATAAACGTTGGCCTAACTGTTCTGACTCCTGATACTGCGATCTGCATCAGGACCTCGATCAGCATACTTACCGCAGGCAGTCCGGGATTGACATATAGCTGGTTACCCTCTGCCCCACTTAATAATTCCACTGTAGCAAACCCACTCGCTACTCCTTCTGTAACCACTACCTTTACAGTCACTGCCACATCAGCCATTGGGTCGTGTAAAGAGAGTAAACAGGTTTCGATCACAGTAATCGATCCTATAATTCTCGTTTCTCCCAATGTTTACGGCGTGTGCACCGGAGGCACTGTGAAATTCACCGTTACCGGAGATGCAGGATTGGTCTATTCCTGGTCACCCGTTCTGAGACTAGACGACCCAACATTGATGGAGCCGACTGCCACGGGAATACTTCCAATTATCTATACCGTTACAGCCACTGCTCCTGGCTCACTCTGTCAGGTGCGGAGTACAGTGAACCTGATCCTCTACCCTCAAGTGAACGCACTCGCCGAACAGATCTCTACTACCTGCATTGGCCAGCCTGTACTTTTGAGCGCAAACCCGAAGGGGAAACAGTACTCCTATTCCTGGGCTGGCCCGGCAGGTTTCATATCACTCATCGAGTCACCGTCGGTAAAAAAGGCTCTTCCTATCAATGAAGGAGTTTATACGCTGACTGTTACAGATAACCTTACCGGCTGTACCGGTATTGACACTATTTACGTGGCTGTGGGCAATGATTCGTTCACTCTTCGCAACGTTACACAAGATCAGACAATTTCTACCGGATCGAGTATACGTCTTAATGCTGAAAATGCGGCACTGTATACCTGGACGCCCAATGACGGAACGATAGACAACCCCAATATTAATAACCCTGTCGTTACACCCACGACAAGAACACGTTATACTGTAACAGCTGTTAGTCAGAACGGCTGTATAGATACTGCAGGCGTCACCATCGATGTTGTTGACAATAACGATCTTTTCATTCCGTCGGCGTTCACACCAAATGGTGATGGCCTGAATGACATCTTCAGGATCAGGCATGGTGCATCAGTTAAAGTATCAGAATTACGCGTATTCAATCGTTGGGGGCAGGTAATATATACTTCAACAAATGCCGCGACCGCCGGCTGGGATGGCACCCAAAACGGAATACCTTCTGACATAGGCACCTATCAGTATCTTCTTTTTGCATCCTTCAGCGATGGTACAGAAACCATAAAGTCAGGCACAGTGGATCTGCTACGTTAGGTTTTTTATGCATACATGCACAAAGGGGAGTTGGGTGGCGGAAGAAACAGTCTCCGGAATTGAATATCGGGTTGTTCAGCTTATGCGTTTCTACAACAATCATATTGTAACTTCCCATTTTCGCAATATTTTTTCTACTTCTCACTCCACCAGATGTGCAAACCGGTTAACTAACAAGTGTTCCTGCAGCAATAGATTGATTATCAATAATATTCCAAAAACCAGAAGTCTTTCTTGTTTCTTGCTGAACGTTTTCGAGTTGAGAAAAACTGCGCACCTGCCTGGTCGGCAGGCAAGCCTGCTTCCCAAAACTGCGCATCCCGAATGCTTTCGGGACTCACCTGCTTCTCACTTGCTTCCCTTATTACGTCCTAAAATAGGTCTACACCTTTGTTAGATAATCCTGATATTTGTTTACTGACATTGCAACCGGCATGAAATAATAAGTGATACACTTTTTGTATTAATGCCGATTAACTCCATTTTTATGAATATCTATTCAAGTTACTTCACCATCCCGATAACGGCAAATAGAAAAAATATGATAGAGCGTTTTATGTAGTGTGATAGGACAAATTTGGGGTATGACAGATTTAGACAACCTTGCTTGAACTGAAGAATAGAGAGTGCGTAATGCCCGAATTACGGAGGCGAAACCATAAAAAAACAGATTCCTCGCAAATGCATGTTGGCTTTATTTGCAAATCCGGGAGTTCTGCTCCCGCCACAATGCAGCCGCAAGCACACGCCAAACTTGCAACACTATTATGATGGAAGACCAAGGTGAACCGAGCGATGCAAAAAAAGAGCCTTAGATGCAAACGGGCAAGTGTGACCACCAGGGACTTAGGATTGCTTCAACGTGAATAGAGTGCGAGTTCAGGTTTTATTTGTCATTTTCGATTCGCCGATGGACGAACCAGAACAACAGATAGGGTTAATTCAACTTTCTCATTTTCTTCCATCTCCATACTCAGTCCTTTACGTTCTTAAATGGCGATGAAATATCTAGTTGTATCATTCCTCACGTGTCCATTTGTCATAACCGGTCATTTAATGAACTTCACGATCTATCTACCGATCGGCTAAATTCAATATTTCGTTCGGCACCATTTCAAGTCCATGATCGATCATTTTGAAGCCCTTCCCTACATAATCCTGGTAAATGTTTCGAGCAAGTGCTCTTAGTTCACTGTATTTGTAGTTTGTCTCTGGAAAATCGTCCTTAATTCCTAAATCTGTTCTGTCGATCCAGGTCAAAACTACAGTTTCCGATCAAGGTAATATGTAACAGTAAATTAAAATCATAAACGTAATCTTTGAAGTTCCATCCAATTCTTTAATTCGCATACCATATTGTCAATATTTGATAGTTGAATATCTCCGGATGTAGTTCTCAATGATTGGCTATAATCAGGCATTGCAATTGGTCATTCAATATCGTGAACTCAAAGTAACGTCGGATTTACCTGTTTATGCAGCACATTATAGCCCGTTGTATGACGTCCTGAACATAGCATACCACGGACTATCAGCAGCGTCATAATTTGTATTACCAAGAGATACTCCGTCTAGGGAAGCTTCGGTATTCAAATTTGCAAAGCTATTTTCAACAAAAGTTCCAAAACCTCTGCTCTCACCAACCCAAGGGATGTAATTGAAATTATCGGATTGATCCAGGCAATATTTCCCCTGTGCCGTTCAACCGCAAACCTCGTGAAAATATCGTAGACAGAACGCTCACGGACGATTTGTTCTCAACTTCAAATAACAAAATGAGCCGACCAAAATTTGGTCGACTCATTAGCTTAAAATTTACCAGATATAAAACTATCTGCTAACAACAACCCGGATCTCGTGGTATGTCCCATCAGTTAGCACTAACCTGCACAAGTACATTCCGTTCGCTAAAGTATCATCCAGTACAATGCTATTATCACCTTTTCGCAGCGATCCGGTTTGTATCGTTTCTCCGGACATTGCAACCAGGTACATTAGTCCCTCAGAAGAAGATTCAATAATGAACGACGACCTCGCAGGGTTTGGATACAACCGTACCACGTTATTCAAACCGGTTTCAACTTTACCGGCGCCCGAAAGAACGGTAACAGTTTTGACAGATTGGCAACCTGTTGCGGAAACCCTGTAGGTAATAATTGTACTTCCGGCAGATGATCCTGTTACAACACCCACGGTAGAAACACTCGCTACAGAAGGTGCGGCTGAAGACCATGTGCCGCCTGAAGTGGTGTTTGCTAATGTAATGCTGCCGGCAACCAGAACTTCAGATGGGCCGGTAATTGGCGCAGGTACAGGTTTGACCACAAAGCCCGTAGTACGGAAACATCCGGAACTTATCCTGTAGGATATCGTAACACTTCCTGCAGAAACACCGCTAATAGCACCCGAACCGGAATCAACGGTAGCCACAGAAGTGTTGCTACTTGTCCAATAGCCTCCGCTCAGGGTGTTGGCGAGTGTGCCGGTTTCGCTTACACAAATACTTGCCGGACCGGTTATTGTAGGAACAGTGGCATTAACCGATACTATCCTGGTGTTGAAACACCCTACCCCTAATGAATAGGTAAGATTAGACGTACCTGTTGCCACGCCGGTGACTATGCCGGTTGAAATACCTACAGTCGCTTTTGAAGGCAAACTGCTCGTCCACGTGCCGCCGGTAGTTGGATTGGTCAGAGTGATTGTTTGCCCCACACATACTACTGAGTCGCCGACAGGTGATCCGATAGCCGGATTCACTGACAAAGTGGTAGTTCTGTGGCATCCTGTAGAACTGATATAGCTGATAACTACAGATCCGGTAGTCACACCCGAAACTGATGTACTAGTCCCGGTGCCTGTCGAGACAGTAGCAATTGCCGGATCAGAGCTACTCCATGTTCCGCCACTAGTAGTTGTCGTCAACGTTACTACGTTTCCTACACATACAGTGGTCGCTCCGGTAATGCTTGCCGGTAAAGCCAACACCGACAAATACTTTGTACTGCGACATCCGTTGGCAAGCGTATATGATACAGTTACCCCACCACCTGCGAGTGCAATCAGGATACCGGAAGAGGAATCAATAGACGCGATGCTCATTGAGCCGGAATTCCAAACGCCACCACCCGTTGCGCAGGTAAAAGTATCCAAAGTACCTAAACACAATGACGACTCACCTGTTATTGGAGCAGGAGCTGCGTTCACAGTGACAACCCTCGTCGAAAAACACCCTGTGGCAGCCGCAGTATAAGTAACAATTGCAGTACCTGAAGAAACACCGGTAACGGTACCATTTGATATGTGTACACGTGCTATTGTTGTATCCGACGAACTCCACACTCCCGATCCGCCAACAACTGCGGAGAGCACAGTAAATGACCCGGCGCAAACTGAAGCCGTACCTGAGATAGATGGCGGTACATTATAAACACTTACAGTCTTCACCGTCATACACGTTGTTCCGATAGCATATGTAATGCTCAATACACCTGCAGAAAGTCCTGTGACCAGACCACTAGAAGGATCGACGGCAGCCTTTGTTACGTCGCTGCTGGTCCACGTGCCACCGGAAATCGGGTTAGACAACGCAATGGTATAACCAACACAAACTGAGCTGGCACCGGCAATAGCAGGTGCGGCTGAATTTACGGTGACAAGTTTGGTACTGTAACATGTTGCTGATGTTCGGTAAGTGACAGTAGCGCTTCCTGCCCCGATGCCGGTAACAACACCAGACGATGACCCGACTGTTGCTTTCGTAACATTGCTGCTGGTCCACGTGCCGCCTGATGTGGCATTTGACAGGGTACTAAACCCACCTATGCAAAGCACTGTATCTCCTATTATTGAGGCTGTGGCAGCACTCACTGTCACTGTGGTGGTTCTGGTGCAGCCCCCCGAATGATTGTAACTGATAACTGCCGTACCGGTTCCTGTTCCGGAAACCAGTCCAGAAGTACTTGAGGTTGTTGAGACAATAGCAACTGAGGTATTACCGGAAGACCACGTACCACCAGTTGTTGTACAGGTCAGGGTCGTAGCGCTGCCGCTGCACAAACTTGTTGTACCGGTTATCACCGCAGGCATAGCCCCAACAGTTACCACCCTGGTTCTTCTGCAACCGGTAGACAATGTATAAGAAATTGTTGTAGATCCGTTCAGTACGCCACTCACGATACCTGTGGCAGACCCAACTGTTGCAACTGACGTAGCGCTACTTGTCCATGTGCCCCCGGTGGTCGCATTGCTTAGAGCTGTTGTTGATCCCATACACACTTTTGCAACACCGGAGATCGTATCCGGCAATGCATTAACTGTCGCTACTTTCACAGTTGAACACCCGACTAATGAATAGCTGATCTGTACTGTTCCGGGTGTCACTCCGGTCATTAACCCAGTGCTGGCGTTTATATTGGCAACCGATGGGGAGGCACTTGTCCACGCGCCTCCGGTAGAAGCACATGTAAGTGTGGAGCCGGAGCCTGTACACACTGACAGGGAACCGGACACTGTGAGATTCAGATTTTGTATGTAGATAACTCTGGTGGTATAACAACCCGAGCTGACTGTGTATGTTATAGTGCTGCTGCCAGCAGATATACCAGTAACAACACCCGTAGACGAGTTGATAGTTGCCTTTGACGGAGTACTACTACTCCACGTACCGCCCGATACGCCATGCGTTTGTGTTGCCGATGAACCGATACAAATATTGGTTGGTCCGGATATAGCCGCTAAAGTACTGTTTACCGTCACCGTCTTTATGGTGTAACAACCCGGAAGTGCGAAGGAATAGCTGATACCAACTGTTCCCGGAGCCACTCCCGAAACTACACCGGTTGTACTTACTGAAGCGAGTGAACTGCTTGAACTAGCCCAAACACCGCCTGTAGTAGGGTTTGTCAACACAATTGAACCGCCCGCACAAACAACTGAATCACCAGCTGAAGACCCAGGAACGTTGTTTACTGTAACATTCGCTGTAGCAACGCACCCACCGGGGTGATTGTAGCTGATAGATGCCGTTCCGGTCGCACTTGTATTCACTACCCCACTCAATGAACCGATTGACGCTACAGATGGGTTTGATGATGACCATGTTCCGCCGCCAGTAGCATTCACCACGGTACCCGTGCCGCCTATACAATACACTAAACTACCTGTGATTGCTGCAGGCATTGCACCAACTGAAACAGTCGCTGTCCGCCTGCAATTGGTAGGCAATGTATAAGTAACTACAGCAGTACCGGCTGTAACACCAGTTACTGTGCCGCTTGCAGATCCGACCGTAGCCACTGAAACGTTGCTGCTGGCCCAGGTGCCGCCCAACGTGCTCGAAAGAACAATCGAATATCCGGCACATACCGGGGAATTACCTGCAATGACAGAAGGAAGCGGATTAACTGTCACCTCTTTTGTCACTACGCATCCGGAAGGCGCAACATAGCTGATGTTGGATGTTCCGGTAGAAACTCCCGTTACAACTCCTGACAGCGTATTCACCACAGCAACAGCCGCATCTGAAGACGACCACGCGCCGCCGGATACAGAATTAGTAAGTGTAGTATTCGATCCCGGGCAAACAGATCCAGATCCGCCGATAGCAGGAGGCAATCCGATCACTGATACGGATACCGTTTTAAAGCAACCCGCGCCCAGGTCATATGTAATTACTGCGACGCCTGCAGAGATCCCGGTTATCAAACCGGTTGTATTGACAGAAAGCTTAGTTGTATCGCTGCTTGACCAGGAACCTCCGCCGACCGGGTGGGTAAGCGTACCAACAGCGCCAACACATAAGCTCGATGGACCTGTAATTGCTGCCAACGCACTGTTGACGGTCATTTGTCGGGTCACAACACATCCGGAACCTGTAACTGTGTATGTGATATAAAAGTCACCGGAAGATATGCCCGTAAGTACACCCGAAGTAGCCCCTACTGTAGCCCTTGCAGTGTTGCTGCTTGTCCAGGTTCCACCGGATGGGCTGCTTGACAATGACGTGGTACTGCCTATGCACAATGTAGAATCTCCTGTTATAGCAGATGGTGCATTATTGACCGTTACTATTGCTGTTCGCGAGCATCCCACCGTATTTGTATAGGAAACCGAAGCGGTTCCTGCTGACACTCCAGTTGTAATGCCTGTAGTACCTATCGTCGCTACACTCGGATTACCACTTGACCACGTGCCGCCACCAGGCATTGAGCCAAGCGTTAGTGTACCACTGACACATATTGGTGCATTCCCGGATATAGACGACGGAAGATTGTTCACTGTGACCACGCGTGTAGTCCTGCAGCCGGTTAGAAGGCGATACGAGATTGTCGTAATACCTCCCGTAATTCCGGTTCCGATGCCGGTAGTTGTATCAATTGCCAAAACAGATGAGGCGGCTGACGTCCAGATTCCGCCTGAATGTGATGATGCATAAGTATTTGAAGATCCAACGCAGATACTACCCGATCCTGTGATGGTAGAAGGTGTCGGATTTACAGACAACGTTCTGGTAACAAAACAGCCTGTTGAAGCCCTGACTACCGTAATATTGGCGGTTCCGGTAGATACTCCACTTGCCGCCCCGGAAGATGCATTGATCTGCGCGACAGTAGTGTCGCTGGAACTCCAAACCAAAGTTCCCGTCGTAGCAGTAGTGAGAACCACAAAAGAACCTACACAAACGGAGGCGGGGCCGGAAATAGCTGAAGGTGCCGGATTGATCCCAATTAACTTTGTTTGAACACAACCGCTTACTGTAGTATAGCTGATGGTTACAGTACCAACATTTACAGGAGAAACAATACCCGAACCGGAAGTAACTGTAGCTAGTGAAGGTGTCGAACTTGTCCACGTACCGCCACCTTCTGAACCCGTAAGAGTAATGGTTGTTCCCATACACACGGTTGACGGACCGGAAATTGTTGGCAAAGCATTTATTGTGACAACCTTAGTTGCATAATCTGAACAGCCATGAATATTTGTAACTGTATAGGTAATGGTTGTCGTTCCTGAAGAAATGCCCGTAACAACTCCTGCTGTAGAGATAGAACCTATAGCCGAAGCCGAACTTGACCAAACACCAGACGGTGTTGATGAAGATAAAGTGGTGGTGCTTCCGATACATACGTTAGCAGTTCCGGAAATAGCGCTCACTGCAGGAAGTGGATTGATAGTGATCGTAAACGTTGCGAAAGTGGTACACCCAAATCCATTTGTGATCGTGTATGAAATCACGGCTACGCCATTGGTAATACCTGAAACAACACCAGCTGTATCCACGGTAGCAACACCTCCGCTAACCGACCATGTGCCACCAGCAACAGAAGGCACCAAGGTTGTATTTGATCCCACACAGATGGCAGATGTACCAGATATAGAAACTGCAGTTGGCGTTGGATTAACTGTGAACGTCATCGTACTGAAACACCCTGTTGTTGCTGTGAAGGTTATCATTGAAGTGCCGGCTGATACACCACTTACAACTCCCGTTGCCGACCAAATGGTTGCAACGCCGGTATTTGAACTAGCCCATGTACCGGAAACTGAATTCGTAAGTGTTGTTGACGAGCCGGCACAAACCGAGCTTGAACCAGATGGAACAGATGGAACAGGGTTCACGGTTACAGTTGTTGTGTATACTGTGGTAGGACTGCAACCTGAGCCGGTACTGCTTACTGTAAGCGAGTACGTACCTGTCACAGTTGGTGTAGCAGTCGGGTTCTGAAGACTTGATGTAAAGCCCGATGGTCCGCTCCAGCTCCATGCCGTTGCATCGCTCGAGTTGGAAGAAAGTGTTACTGTTCCGCCAACACATATCGGACCGTTGTTGGTAGCTCCCGTTGACGATGGTACAGGGTTCACGGTTACTGTTGTTGTAGAATAGGTAGGACAACCGGTTGAATTAGCTACAGCATAAGTGATAACTGACGTACCGGACGCCACACCGGTAACTATTCCTGAAGTACCAACCGTTGCGATAGCGGAACTACCACTCGACCAGCTACCTCCGGTCGTTGTATTTGATAAAGTAGTGGTGCCTGAAACACACATTGACAACGTTCCGGTAATAGCGGGTACAGTCGAAGTAGCCGTAACTACCAGGTCGTCAAGTGAGAGCTTTGGTCGGCTACCGGTAGAACCACCTGAACCATTGTGATAATAGAAGCGCAGTCGTGCGTTTGGATTATTATTAAAATCTGATGGAAGCGAAAGGCTGACAGATACACTTGATGAAACGTTGTTCGTTGCTGTGTAAGGTAATCCTGACCCGGTCAACTCGGTGAACGCGCTACCATCTGTGCTATAATAAACGCGCAAGGTACCCGTACGATTGCCGGTATTATTATTGACCTCAGCTGCAGTGAATGACAAGGTACCCGCATTAACTCCGGTGAAATTCATAAAGAAGTCTGCGGCTAAAGAAGTGGTATTGTCCGATGTTCCGGTCGTAAGGAATATCAGGTTGTTACTTCCCTTTTGCACACCGGCGGAGGATGAAGTTGAGAATGTTGCAGATGATACCGTTGTTCGTGTAGCATTGGGTATCGAAGCGGAACCAATCACACCAACAGGCCACCACCTGTTAGCTCCGGTTCCAGATGCAAATCCATCTGACCAAGCCGATACAGAAGAAAAGTCTTCAGAATATGAAAGACCGGACTGGCATGCCATAACTACTGCGGTCGGGCCATTAACGGTGACAGTAGCAGTTGCTGCAACTGTGCCACAACCATTTGAAACAGTATAGGAGATCAGTGAAGTACCGGCTGCAATTCCGGTAACTGTTCCGGTTGTTCCGATAGTTGCCACTGAGGTATTTACACTTGTCCACGAGCCTCCTCCGTCGCCCCCGGAAATCGAAAGTGCAGATGTTCCGCCGAAGGGAACGGTAAGCGTTCCGGTAATTGTACCTGCCGACGGCAATGGACTGATTGAAACTACCGCACTCCCTGTCATGTCTGAAACGCATCCTGTCGATGCGTTCGTCGCGACTGCCGTATATGTCGCTGCAGTTGTTTGTGAGCCGAAACTGATGGCGCTGCCGGTGCCTGAAACTGCACTTCCAACCGCCGTTGAACCGTTATATAGCTGATAATTCACACCTGACTGCGACCCACCTAATCCAACGGTCACGCCTGCCCCACCGGTGCAGTAACTTCCTCCTCCCGTCACGCTGAATGCGGTTGGCAGTGCGTCGATAGTCACGGTTGCCGATCCTGTCATATCAGTCGAACATCCGCTTAGTGTTGCAACTGCCGTATAGGTACCCGATGCGGTAAAAGTACCAAAGCTAATGGCGCTACCTGTGCCCGCAACCGAGCTGGCGACAGCAGATGCCCCATTGTATAACTGATAGTTCACACCGGAGGCTGAATTCGTCAGACCGATGGTCACACCACTGCCACCCGAGCAATAGCTCCCGCCGCCCGTAACAGAAAATGCAGCAGGATAAGAATTTACCGTCACTGTTACACTCCCTGACAGAGTTCCGTGGAATCCTCCGGATACTATTGAATCTAATGAATAAGTTGTTGTAACGGTTGGAGAAACCGTCGCAGTTGCCGTGCCGCTACCTGTGCTACCACTCAATGTCACCGACAACACGCTCGCCGTGCCGTTGTTATAATATAACGTAGCACCGGCCGTACCCGAAAATGTCAAAGTCGTAGTCGCGCCTGAACAGATTGCAGTCGCTCCTGATATATTACCGGTGGGTGCGGTCGTCACGGTGACTGTTGCAGTCTCACCGGTTATTGACTGAGAACAACCTGCCGATGATGTGGCGCTGGTTACGGAGTAGGTAGTTGTCACAGTTGGTGATACAGTCACTGTGCTGGTACCCGCTCCTCCTATCGTTGTCGTTACCGTACTCGCACCGTTCCAGTAATAGACAATATCACCTGATACCCCTGTAAATATCAATGTCGCACTACCGCCCGAGGCGATTGTAGTCGTTCCGCTGATGGTTGGGGTGGGTAAAGGATTCGTGCTGACTGTGGCACTACCGGTCATATTCGCAGAACATGATGTGACCGAGTGCGTGCCGACAACTGTGTATGTTCCGGTAGCAGTTTGCGAACCAAACGATATTGCACTGCCGGTTCCCGAAACAGCCGTACCTGTAGTTGAAGCTCCGTTATAAAGTTGATATAGCACCGATGACTCGGAACCCGAAAGCCCGATCGCGACACCTGACCCGCCTACACAATAACTTCCACCTCCCGTTAAAGTCTGAGCCGCAGGTGCCGGGTTAACAGACACAACTGCTGTTCCCGTCATGTTCGTTGTGCAACCGGTAAACAGGGTTCCGACTACTGAATAGGTTCCTGTCGTCGTATGGGTTCCTAATGACAATGCGCTGCCTGTACCTGATACGGAAGACCCGATAGGAGTCGCTCCGTTATACAATTGGTAACCGACCCCAGACTGGCTATTTGCCAGACCGATGGCGACCCCTGAACCTCCTGAGCAATAACCGCCACCGCCGGTGAGCGTCTGCGCTGTAGGCGGTACACAGGCCTGTATTGAGAAGTTATCAACCGCCAGCGCCTGACCGTTGGTGCTGCCTCCCGTGCCTGTCAGTGTCCAGCGAAGGTAATAACTCGACCCGTTGGCTAGAGACAATCCTGTGATCGATACTGTTTTACTGGTGGTTGTTGGTGATGTGGGTACGACCGTATTGCTCGCATCGGCGGCAAAAGTCTGCCCGCCACTCGAGATAGCAGATCCGTACGTCGTCCCGTCTGTACTCGTCTGAAACGTCCATGTCCACTCCCTCGTTCCGCTGCGGTACTTTTCGTAATCAAAGTTGATGGTGAATCCTGTTATTGTACTGCCGGTGTTATTCGTTACTTGTAAATGAATGCACTTACCGCTGGTAAAACTACCTGAATTGAGTATCCCCAACGCTCTGTCGGTTGAAGAGGCTGTGACACCGTTTGCAAAGTTGTATATATTACCGCCTGACGACCCGGTGATGACACCGGTGCCCGAAGTGCCTGCGGCCGCGCCGGTAGTTGTCGTAGCCAGAGAATAGGTTGCACTACTTGCACGCCACCCTGATGGCAATGACGCCGTTGCTGAAGATCCAATTCCATTGAAATTTTCAGAAAAAACCGACGTTCCTGTAATACTCAGCTGACCGAATGCTTTTCCTGCTATTACCTGCAGAATCACCAATGCTATTACAAGCGTGTATCTCCTGAGATGAACAGATTGCTTCTTAAAATACATAAGGGGAATTTTTTGGGCAAATATGAGCCCCCTGCATTACCTCAAACGCACCAATTTGTTACCGAAATGAGAAGTAACTATTAACAGTCTTGCAATAATTCACAAAAGCATAATTCCCAAAAACGCTACCACCACTTATCAGGTGTTACATTCGTTTGCACGCTATACTGTGTACATTTACGGGTATAGCATCTAAGAATCAACTATATATGCGTCATTTTCTTCTTTGTTGTCTTGCAATCATTGGGGCCACGTTCATGCAACAGCAACGTGCTCTTGCGGCACCACCCGATTCAGTATACAGTGCATTCCCTGAAACTTTCGAAACTGCTATTAAATCTAGTTACGCTACCGGATCTATTTCACTGTCGTCAGGGACCTGGGAGTTAGATGAAGCACTTATCGGTACGTCCTCCGCAGATCACAAGAACGGCAACCGTTGTGTTAGGATCAGAAATACAGGCCGCATAACTCTTTTGACAACACTTCCGAATGGTATTAATCGGATCTCTGTTAGCCATGCAATTTACGGTACCGACACAAGTGCTGCATGGGAATTATGGTGCAGTTCGAATGGCGGAATGGCGTGGAATAAAATAGGGAACACAATCATCACCAATTCCTACACACCGGTCACCACAACTTTCACATTTAATATTGTTGGTGATGCGTTAATAGAGATCAGAAAGGTAGCAGGAAATCGGCTGAACATCGATGATGTACTCGTTTTCATGAACATTGATGCGTCATGTGGCTCATGTGAGGTGTTTTCAGATTCCACCCCAACACAAGATAGTAGCCTACTACTCGGCAATCCGAGCAATGCCACTTCTTCAATTACTGACTCAAACAACTTTCTTATATATCGACACCAGTACGCTTTGTCATACAATAATTCTAAGGGTGTTGCCAATTGGGTTGCCTGGCATCTCAGCGCAGCATGGAAGGGCACAGCCGACAGATGCAATTGTTTTACTCAGGATGCCCTTCTTCCATCCGGTTATTTCAGAGCCGCGACTTCCCATTACACATCAACCGGATTCGACCGCGGTCACATATGTCCGTCAGACGACCGCGACCTGAACGATAGCGACAATGCTGCGACATTTAAAATGACCAACATTCAACCCCAGGCTCCCCAATTGAATCAGATAACATGGGCAGCACTCGAAAGCTATTGCAGGTCACTGATCACTACCGGAAAAGAACTATACATCTTTTCCGGTGGGTATGGTACAGGTGGTAGTGGTTCTCTTGGAGGCACTTCTTACAATATAGGCCCATCCGGTAGAATCCATGTCCCGGGTCATTATTGGAAAGTAATTGTAGTTTTACCGGTAGGCGCGAATGATCTTTCGAGGATCGATTCAACAACCCGCGTAATTGCAGTTGACATGCCTAATGTGCAAACTGTTACCACTAATCCATGGTGGTACTATCGGACAACGACTGACGCCATCGAGTCTGCTACCGGGCTTAATTTTCTATCGAATGTATCTTCAACTATACAAAGCGCTCTTGAAGCGAGTGTTGATACAGGGCCTGCTTATTAGCAAGAATATTCTCTATTGCGATACCAACTTATACCCCAACTAACTTAAAAAAACTTCAAGCTTATCCATTGACGGTGATTCAAAATGTGATCCGTGGCTATTATTCCTGGTCGAACTACCCGAAAAAGGCCCTGATAGTAATAGTATCAGTGCTTTTTTATGCCCAGTTCGCAGTAGGTTGACTAATGTTCTATTGCAGCTGATATCGTACATTAAATGACCTATATCTCAACCACGTTGAGTAAATATGTTCTGTTTCATCAACTATGGCAACCCATGGCACAATTTTTGCTTATCTTCGGATCGTATACCTAACATTATAAAATACACCTTTATGAAAATTAGATTCCTGATTTCATGTCTGGGTCTGAGCCTATCCACTCATGCCCAAACTATTACCACTATTGCCGGAACCGGGTTCGGAGGCTTTACATCAGATGGAATACCGGCCACTAGTTCTGGGGTTTTCAGGCCCTACGACGTGGGTATGGACAGTTTAGGAAACATATATGTCGGAGATGTCGGGAATAACCGAATCAGAAAAATCGACACCTTCGGAATTATACACACGATTGCAGGAACAGGCGTTGCTGGTTATAACGGAGACGCTATCCCTGCCACTACGGCTCACCTGAATTTCCCATACGGAATGGCAGTAAATCAAATGGGCCACGTTGTCATCTCTGACATGGACAACAATCGAATCAGGTTGATACAGTCAGCTGAATCAGGAGGCCTGATTTACACAATTGCCGGAACAGGCGTTGCGGGCTACAGCGGAGACGGCGGCCCTGCCTCGCTCGCTAAAGTAAATAACCCACAAGGCATCTTTTGGGATGCGGCTGGGAACGTATATTTTGCCGACGCATGGAACCACCGGGTGAGAAAAATATCTGCAGCAGGAACTATCACCACCATTGCCGGAAACGGCACTGCAACGTCGTTTGGTGATGGCGGACCTGCAACTGCAGCCGGCGTGTACCACCCCTCAGGACTAAGTGTTGACACTGCCGGGAATATTTATATCGCCGAAATGATGGGACACAGAATTCGAAAAGTAAGCCCGTCAGGCATTATCACAACTATTGCAGGTAATGGTGTGCTAGGGTTTGCCGGCGATGGTGGACCAGCTACTGCCGCACAGATCCGTTACCCGAAAGGAGTATGTGTTGATCGCGCCGGGAACATATTCTTCGCAGACACCGACAATCAGGTCATTCGCCAGGTTATTGCCGCTACAGGCACCATAACCACCATTGCCGGAGCACCCGGTGTCGCAGCATATGGTGGCGATGGGGGCCCTGCCAGCGGAGCCAAATTCAACTTCCTCCAGGCACTTTTTTTAGACAAAAAAGGAAATCTCTATATAGGCGATTGTGTAAACAACAGAGTCAGAAAGATCAAATGTGAGGCACCAGTTGTTTCTTATATCTCGGGATTAGATACCGTTTGCGTAGGGGGTACCATTACCCTGTCATCAGCCACCACTGGTGGCGCCTGGACCACAACTTCCGGCAGATCCTCGGTTTCTCCAACCGGCGTGGTTTCCGGCATTACATCAGGCGTTGACACAGTGCGTTATAGTGTGGCCAATTCATGCGCAACAACATCAGTTACCCGTGCCATATTCGTAAAAAACTGTACGGTTAATGTAACAAATGCAAAATCGGCAACTGCTGACATAAGGCCAAATCCTGCCGGAAATGAACTGTTTATCAATTCTCCATCGCCTGTCCATGCGCTAATTATTACAGATGTGTCAGGGCGTATTGTATACCAACATGCGTCCGTTAATAATACCGGATCGATAGATATTTCAGGTCTGCGAGCTGGTCACTATTTTATTTCTATCAACGATCAACCCGCAATTAAATTCGAAAAATTGTAGGTACTGAGACAAATATCCGGAAGAATTTGTTTCTATTGGCGATTGAGAACGTGCAGAAAAATTCAATCAATTGACCGGAATAACACGGCGACAACACAGAGCTTGTTGTCGCCGCTCTTATTTCGGCATCCGTGCAATTCTGTCCTGTTATTTGAATGTCTGTATGAAGATCTCCGCCCGCATGATTGTGTTCCTATTTCATACCCTCGTATCCCCCACATCATACCTCATAAAACGCAGTGTCATACAACAACGTTTTGACGGTGTGTGGAGAAAGGTGTAACTTGTTATTGAATAAGAAAGATCATGCGCTCAGATCATTCCAACACCCCTCGGGTACGCAGAAAGCCCGTATTCCGTCAAGGCAGGTGAGAAGCAAGTGAGAAGAAGTGCGCAGTTTTTGCGCAGTTTTGAGAAGCAAATTGCACTCCTGATCACCAAGACCCATTGATTGTCAATAATAACCTGCGCAAAATGACAAAATGAAAAAATATCTGGACAGATTGCGCACCCACAACACATATTCAAAGCAATTTCAACCAAAACAAGAACCATAATCCTAATTCCCGATCCTCCCCGCATCTTACTATTAATTATCTTGCAGCCTGAAATGGAATACAAACGGATATTGATCACAGCAGCACTACCCTATGCCAACGGGCCGGTGCACATTGGCCACCTCGCAGGGTGCTACCTGCCGGCCGATATATATACAAGGTATCAACGCGCGCAAAAAAGAGATGTAAAATTTGTTTGTGGCAGCGACGAGCATGGTGTGCCCATCACCATCAGGGCCATGAAAGAAGGCGTGACGCCACAAGACGTAGTGGATAGGTACAATGCTATCATCCGCGACAGCTTTGCCGATATGGGAATTTCTTTCGATATCTACTCCCGTACTTCCAGCAAAACCCATCACGAAACATCACAGGCCTTCTTCAAAAAACTATATGACGACGGCGTGTTCGAAGAACGCGAGACCGAACAATACTACGACGAGGAAAAGAACACTTTTCTGGCCGATCGTTACATTGTAGGTACCTGCCCAGTTTGCAGCAACCCGAACGCCTACGGCGACCAGTGCGAAAAATGTGGCTCCACCCTATCTCCTGAGCAACTTATAGATCCGCGCAGCGCGTTGAGCAGTGCTCCATTGGTTAAAAAAACGACCAAACACTGGTACTTTCCGCTCGATAAATACGAAGGCTGGCTGAACGAATGGATCGTAGAAGGCAAAAAGGATATTTGGAAATCGAATGTTTACGGTCAGTGCAAAAGCTGGATAGACAGCGGTCTGCAGGCACGTGCCATGACCCGCGACAGTAACTGGGGGGTACCGGTTCCATTGCCCGGCGCCGACGGAAAGGTGCTGTATGTATGGTTTGACGCCCCTATTGGCTACATAAGTGCCACAAAAGAACTCACGGCACAATGGTCCGACTATTGGTGCAGTGAAGACACAAAACTCGTCCACTTCATCGGAAAAGACAATATAGTATTCCATTGTATCATTTTCCCTTCCATGCTCAAGGCGCACGGAGGATTTGTTTTGCCCGACAACGTACCTGCCAACGAATTCCTCAATATTGAGGGGCAAAAGGTCTCCACATCAAGGAACTGGGCGGTATGGGTAGATGAATATATAAAAGACTTCCCCGACCAGCAGGATATGTTGCGTTATGTACTTTGTGCAAACGCACCTGAATCAAAGGACAATGATTTCACATGGAAGGACTTTCAGGACCGGATCAATAACGAACTGGTATCCGTGTTCGGAAACTTCGTCAACCGCGCTTTTGTTTTGATGCACAAGCTTTGTGGCGGACGCGTACCTAAACTGCATGAAGATGTGATGGACGATGCAGACCGCGCACTCATAACTGAGATTAAAGGTTCGGCTCAAAAGGTAGAGGCTTGCCTCGAAGGCTACAAATTCCGTGACGGTCTATTTGAAGTGATAGATCTGGCACGCAAGGCTAACAAGTACATGCAGGACAAACAGCCATGGATCGTCGCTAAAACTCTTGATTCCAAGCCCGAAGACCAGAAGCTCATCGATAACTGCCTGCACCTTTGCCTGCAGCTGACTGCTAATCTGGCTATCCTTGCCAATCCATTCCTGCCGTTCACATCTAAAAAAATGTGTAGCATGATGAAGGTTGTTGATCGCATGCTGGAATGGGAAAATGCCGGCCGACTGGACTTGCTGAAATCCGGATACCCGCTGCCGGCTCCCGAACTGCTTTTCCGCAAAATAGAGGATGCAGAAGTGGCTGCCCAGGTAGAGAAATTGCATGACAATCTTAAAAAAGCTACAATGACAAGTGATAATTCAGCTAACACCAACGCGCAGCAGCCTTCAGAAGCTGCTACTGTTGAGGCTCCGGCATATTTACCACCTAAACCCGAGATCACTATCGACGATTTCGCAAAGATCGACCTGCGCGTGGCTACAATACTGAGCGCGGAAAAAGTAGAAAAAGCCGATAAGTTGCTCAAATTGGAACTGGATCTTGGTTACGAAAAGCGCACTGTTCTGTCCGGCATCGCGCAGCACTTCAAACCTGAAGAGATCGTGGGCAAACAAGTCACAGTTGTTGCGAACCTGGCGCCGCGCAAAATGAAAGGCATAGAAAGTAAAGGGATGATCCTCATGGCTCAGAACCTTGATGGAGGTCTGGTATTTGCGTCTCCGGTCACTACTGCCGACAACGGCGGCGAAGTGAGGTGATATATTTTTGAATATCAAGTGACTAATACCCGATTGAACAGAAAGGTAATATTATTGCCTTTCTGTTTATATTTTAAACAAAAACGCACCACTGTACTTCAGCCAGATGGCTCATGAATCCGGTGTCGCTTTTTTACATGCGAGTAAAATCGTATATTGTAAACCCGTCTTCAAAATAGCCGGGAAAACCAGGAAAAATGACACCCGCAACACACATTACTCCAGGCCCTATCCGTCGGCCGGTGGTACCTGCCATCGAGCGGAGATTTCGGTGGGTCAGTGTGTTGGTCCTATTGTTTGTGTCGTTTTCCGCATCTGCTGTCACCTCGGTATTCTCTGCAGACAAGGTAGCTGGTTGCGCCCCCCTTGTGGTAAATTTCACACCGGTTGATGGCCCCTGCAGCGGGTGTACGTATTCGTGGAACTTCGGGACAGGATCTCCCGTCACGGGTTATACGGCTTCGTCCAGCTTCCTCACAGCTGGTGTCCACGTGGTCACACTCACGGTAACGAGCGGCGCGTTGTCCAGTAGTAGCACACGAACTATTACTGTTTACGCAAATCCTACCGTTAGCTTCACGCAAAGTGACACTGCGATCTGCCCGGGCAAAAGTGTAACGTTCTCTAACACCAGCACCAACGGTGCATCGGGTCCGGCAACAATAAAATGGAGTCTCGGAGATGGGGACACAGCGTTGGTAAGCCCCGTTACTCATACGTACATGTTACCCGGCTACTACAACGTAGCCTTGTCCGTCACCAACTCAAATGGCTGTACCACCACACTCACTAAGACCACCCTGATACATGTCTTTACCCCGCCGGTCATCAACTTCACTCAAAACAAGACCACTGTTTGCGACCCGCCGGCATCGGTAGCATTTACCAACACGTCAACAGGGTCCGGACCGCTTACCTACCAGTGGCGTTTCGGCGATAACACTACCTCCGGCGCAACCAGCCCATCTCACAGCTACTCATCCAACGGCACATACAGCGTCTTGCTTAAGGTTACAGATGTAAACGGCTGTCCAGACAGTGCCGTTGGCGGAACCGTTACTGTTGGCAGCGTCACTTCAGGTTTCACATTCAACGATACGGCATGTGTCAATGCTCCAGTATCATTCACCAACACCAGCAGCACCCATACGTACAGACAATGGCTATTTGGCGACGGCGCATCAGCAACAACTGTAGATGCCGTACATACCTACACGGCTGCAGGCACCTATCAGGTGAAGCTGATCACAGGGTTCAGCCCTTGCATAGATACGCTGACGCAGGTCATGTACGTGATACCCGGGCCCAGCGGCACCTTCACAGTAACACCTGCCCAACCATGCGCTGCTCCGGTAAGCGTGAGATTTACATCCACCGCTCCGCCCGGCACGAATGTTACCTGGGTCTTTGAAAACGAACATGTAAGAACCGGAAACTCATACATTCACACCTTTCTGGTCGACAGTATCGTTGACATCATGATGGTGAAAATTCACCCGACTTTCGGTTGCAGGGACACTGTCAGGGTAAAAGACACACTTTATGATCACATATTCAATGTTACCGTTGACCACGACCGAGGCTGCGCACCCCTTACAGTAATTTTCTCCGCGACAAGCTTCACTTCCAAACCAACCGGTCTTGTAGCACCCTATCCTTATCCGATTGATTCAGTAAAATGGACAATGGGAGTTCCCGGGGCAACGGCTTCCGGTAGCACCACCAGTTTTACCTATAATGACACCGGTATCTACCGGGTATTCGCCAGAATATATACAAGAAATAATTGCATCGTCAAAGACTCAATCGACATCCTTGTGGGCAATGTACCGGCCGCCACGTTTACGGCTGCACCACTACATGCCTGCAGGGAAGATACGATCACGTTTACCGCAGCCGTAACTTCAGGCGTTGTAGATTCCTTTGTTTGGGACTTTGGAGACTATCTGACTTTCACAGATACTGTGGTAAAAAAGCGCCCTTATACGTTGCCGGGCGAATTCACGGTGACGCTAACCCCGTGTTTCTATGGGTGCTGCGGTGATACCGTCATCCGGCGCGACTATGTACTGATTGATTCCCCGAAGGCGATACTGTATTACAAGTTCAATTGCCCGATAGACCGACAGGTGTTGTTTTTCGACTCGTCGTTGGGTAACGATGTACGAACGTGGTATTTCGGAGATGGCGACTCTTCAAGTGCCATCTACCCGGCTCACACCTACGCGTCACCCGGACAATTCCCGATAGAATTGGTGGTCCGGAACACTACTGCAGGCTGCGTGGACCGACGGCGCGATACGATCAAGGTCGTTGACCCGCATCCAAACTTCACAGCGAATATTACCCAGCTTTGCGAGCCCGACACTGTATTGTTTCAGGCGCTTGACACCACCGGAACGCAACTATCATTCAAGTGGATCATTGAATCTACCTCAACGCCCTATAATAACCCACGAACGTATAAACACGGGTTTTCTCTACCGGGGCGCTATGATGTAACGATGGTATCCTGGGATGAAAACGACTGTCTGGACACGATCAGAAAGCTGAATTACGTGGTATTGGGTAAACCAATCGCGGGATTTAAACCATCAGCACCACAAGGGTGCGTTCCTTTCGCTGTCACTTTCACCGATACCAGTAAACAGGTCATTGGCCTGACCGCTTCAACCTATAGGTGGAACTTTGGCGATGGAGACACAGCAATCACGACGTCTGCAACTTTCAGTCATACATACACTGCCGTCGGAACTTATACGGTTACTGAGGTCGTCACGAACAACATAAATTGTAGTGACACGATAACAGGGGTGATCACTGTACTGAATGCGACCCCCAATTTCAACGCGTCTTTGACTCACCCGTGTATCGGCGTACCTGTATCGTTCAATAATACGACAGTCGACCTCGTGACCTGTAAGTGGCAGTTCGGAGATGGAGATACTTCGGTACTCACAACCCCGACCCATACCTACAATGATACCGGACGGTACGATGTTTCTCTGACAGTCACCGACTCATATGGTTGCACTGCCACTACCACATTCATTAACTACATCACTACTACCAAACCGACAGCCCGGTTCACAGTTGTTGACTCTGTTTCAGTATGTGTTCCGTTCCTCGCGCAGTTTTACAATGGCAGCATAGGTGCAGCAACCTATTCATGGAAATTTGGTGACGGACACGAATCTGTTGTGCCATCCCCCACCAACAATTACACTGTAGCCGGCATCTATACTGCACAGCTGATTGTGACAAACCCTTGGGGATGCAAAGACACTGCAACCCGAACCATGAAGGCCTATGGATACCCGGGCGGATTTACCTACTTACCGAAGACAGGCTGTAGCCCATTGAATGTACATTTCACCTCATCACTTGAAAAAGTTCCCAGCATTACATGGGACTTTGCCGATGGCGTCATAGTTACTACATCGGGTAGTGATACTATCAGCCATGTGTACACTACGCCGGGGGCATATGTGCCAAAATTGATCCTTAGCGATAATGCAGGTTGTGTCGCGTCCAATATTGGCACTGACACAATTAAAGTAAGTGCTGTACAGGCAAAACTTGTTACGTCGCCCGATACTATTTGTCCGGGTATTTATTTTTCATTGATCGATTCGTCCCGAAGTTATTTCTCACCCATTGTATCCCGCACCTGGATATATGACGCCCTCACCAGCACCACGCCTTCCCCCATGCACATGTTTTCGTCTCCGGGCACTTATGCCATTCACCTTGAGTCAAGAAATGGCTGGGGATGTGTTGGTGTGAAAGACACAGACATCATAGTGCCATTTGTAGCACCCATAACCGGTGACACTATTATATGTACAGGAACCACAACAACATTTTCGAGTACCACAAGCGGCGGTGCATGGAGTAGCAGCGATGTCCTTAAATTGAGTATGGCTCCGGTATCGGGACTTGCAAACGCACTCGCGGCGGGCACTGCTACGATCTCATACAAAACACTGGGGTGCCAGGTGGAAAGGACTGTGACCGTCCAGACCACCCCGCCTGCAATTGGTGGTACCTATACAGTTTGCGCCGGAGCAACCACTTTGCTTACCAACACCATGACCGGAGGAAGCTGGATAAGCGGAAACAATGCTGTCGCCACCATCAATTCTCTTGGCATCGTTACCGGAATAAGTGCGGGAACGGCGACGATCACGTACAAGTCCGGCATCTGCTTTTCAAGTGTTACTGTCACTGTGCTTGCCATGCCGTCATCTATTGGCGGAGACAAAGATATATGCAGCGCGTCCACAACCTCTCTAAACAATAGCCTGAGCGGTGGTATATGGAGCAGTTCAGACACTGGTATTGTAAAAGTCGACGACATCGGTACTGCAACCGGCATAGTAGTGGGTACAGCAATAATCACCTACAACGTCAATGGCTGCATCGCAACAACTACTGTCACCGTGAACAATTCTATTCCTCCTATCTCAGGACAATTGACCGTATGTATAGGGAACAGCACAACACTTACCAATGCAGGTGTCGGTGGCACCTGGATCACCGGAGACACAGCCGTGGCTACTATAACACCAGCCACGGGCATAGTTTCCGGCAAACAAGCGGGCACCTGCCTCATCACCTATTCTTTGGGCGGTGGATGCCGCGATACAGCAGTGTTAAGTGTGATTCCCCCACCCGACCCGGGAACCCTCTCAGGGCCCGATGCTGTTTGTATCGGGGATAGCGTGGTGATCATACCCTCTATACCCGGGGGCACATGGTCTGCGGCCGGCTCCCGAATATCGGTGATAGCCGGAAACGCCAGAGGCATCTCTTCGGGTTCAGACACGGTTATTTACACGATCACTGCGGCCTTCTGCGCTTCACAAACAAAAACACCGATCTACATAAACTCTTTGCCTGATGCGGGCGTCATAACTAATACCGGTCCATATTGTGCAAATGCGACGGTTGTGCTTTCCACCCAGCCTGTAAACAGTGGCGGATGGTATAGTTTAAACCCCACCATCGTCACCATCGACAGTGCTTCCGGCACCGCTACTACTATTTCCCCGGGAAAGGCTACTATTGTTTTTACTGCTATTGATACCAATGGATGTAAAAACACAACATCGGCAGAGATGGAAGTTATTGTTCCAAACTTCACATTATATGAAAGTATTAATGACGTTAGTTGTTGGGGCGATAGCAACGGCAGCATTACACTTACAGTGACTGGAGCGCCCACGTTTGAGTACTTATGGAGCAACGGTAAGACCACTTCGTTAATTACCGGCTTGCATCAAGGCACCTATTCAGTATTAGTGACACAACAACCCACCCAATGCAAAAAAACAAGCAGCTATGTGGTAGCCATGCCCGATAGCATTTGGGTAGATGCTACTGCGATTCCGGATACTTGCGCGCTCGCACGAGGTATGATCACGGCGCTTCCATTTGGTGGCGCGCCGCCTTATAATTACATATGGACAAAGGGATCGGCAAACTACCCTGATTTGTCTGTACTTACAGGTGCAACAAAGGGAGTGTATCTTCTGACGCTGAAAGATGCAAAGGGGTGTATGGATACAATTTCCGTTAACGTGGAAGAAGGGCCATGCAATGCTGTTGAGATATATGACGTAATAACACCTAACGGAGATGGCGTAAACGATAACTGGGTGATCAATGGCATTAAGGATTATCCCCGCAACATGGTGCAGATCTTTGACAAATGGGGAGACGTAGTGTATGAAAAACAGGGATACAACAATGAATGGAGAGGACAAGGAAACAAGGGTGAATTGCCCGATGGTACTTACTACTACCTGGTAAAACTGAATGAACCTAACAAATTTGGTGGACCGTCTGAATATGCGGGCGCAATTTTACTGAAACGATGAAAAAGTGGATCATACATAGCTTCCTGGCCTTTATGCCGCTTTTTGCCTTGGCACAAAGTGATCCGCATGTAACGATGTTCATGTATAACAAACTTCTGTACAATCCGGGATATGCGGGCAGCAGGGACATGACATCTGGCAATGCTCAGTACCGCAACCAGTGGGCAGGTATTCCCGGAGCTCCGAAAACTATCAGCGTCACGGCTGACGGTCCCGCGGGCAGCTACATGTTACCGTTTCGCCATGTTGCCACCGGCATCAGTTTCACCAACGAGAAAGTGGGAATTGAAAACAACACAACTATCAAAGGTTACTATGCTTACAGGGTCAAACTGACAAAATCTATTTTGTCACTCGGGCTCTCCGGCGGTGGCAGTTTCTATTCAGCAGCATATAGCAACCTCACGCCTTTTCAGCAAAACGACCAAAATCTAACCACTGATGTAAGGAACGCCTTCCTACCCAATTTCGGAACGGGAGCTTATTGGAGCACAGAGAAATACTATGTGGGGGTCTCTGTACCGTCATTATTGGAGAATAAATATGACAAAAAGGGCACCCAGATCGCACGACAGGTGCGTGGCTATTACCTTTCAGGGGGGTATGTTTATGAGCTAAATTCAACCGTCAAACTTAAACCTCAGATACTTGCCAGAATAGCGCGGAATAGTGACTACGGATTGCCATTCAACTGCGACATCAATCTCTCGGCCATCGCCTATGATCGATTAATGATCGGGGCCACCTACCGAACTGACAAATCATTTTCGGCCATTGCCCATGTGCAGGTTACGCAGTTTATTAATATGGGGTATAGTTACGACTACTTACTTTCCGATATAGCACCATACGCCAGAGGGGCGCACGAATTTGTAGTTGGTTTCGATCTTGTGCGTGACCGACTGAAGTATACCACCCCTCGTTTCAGTAAATCATTCTAGGACCCCATGACCGGTAGATATATTTTGATCTTATTGGCTTTCTTTCAACTGTTTGCAGGTTTGGTATCCGCACGAGACAATAAGACTGAGCTGAAAGCAAACTACTACTACACCCATTATGCCTATCACGAAGCGATCCCTTATTTTGAAAAGCTCGTTTCTTCATCGAATGACCTTGAATCGTTAGAGAAACTCGCGGACTGTTACCGCCTTACAGGTAATGATGAAAAAGCGGCAGCATTCTATAACCGTGCCGCCAACACAGATACGTGCAAGCCTGAATTTTACATGAAATATGCCCGTGTATTAATGAGGCTGGGCCGGTATGAAACTGCAGTACTGGAATTGAAATCATGCATTGATAAGAACGGAAACGATACCCGGATAACAAAACTCATAGCCGTGTGCGAACAAGCCGCAGAACGATCAGTAAATGAGTTTCCGGCCGGCATCACGATATTTCAACCGTTTAACTCAAATGGCGCTGACTTTGCCCCCACTATATGGAACGGGAATGTCGTGTTTACCTCCGACACGGTGATAGGCATGAAGAAAGGATCTGACAAGTGGACCGGAAATAACTACTTCAGTATTTACAAAGTGGGATCAGACGGCGTACGATCGACTTCCGTAGAAAAGGTTCCCGGCCCTAAGGATATGTACATCAAGCACCACATAGGGCCATGTACATTTGCAAAAGGCGGGAAGGAAATGTACTATACCCGGTCACGTTATGGCGCCGGTTTTATAAAAGAAAAAGCAAAGGGAGGCGCAGATAGTTCTGTTTACCTTGAAGTAATGATTGCCGGTGATTTCGATAGTTCTACCCAGAAATTCACATCAATAAAGCCATTTCGACACAACAGCGCCACCTATTCCGTGGCACATCCGGCGGTATCTCCCGACGGAAAACGGCTTGTATTCTCATCCGACAAACCCGGAGGCTATGGGGGTAGAGACCTTTACGTTTGCACTAACGACTATGGGAATTTGTGGAGCGTTCCTGTGCTGATAGATTCAACAATAAACACCGAAGGCGATGAAGTGTTTCCCTGGTGGGCTGATGACAGCACATTGTATTTCTCGTCAGACGGACACCATGGACTGGGCGGGCTGGATATTTACCAGGTGAAACTGAACAGGCTGAAAAACGAATGGACGAATAGGGAAAACATGCCGCAACCTTTGAATTCGTCTTACGATGACCTTTCCCTGGCATTACCGGCTAATGCAGGCAGCGGTTATTTCTCGTCGGACAGACCCTCGAAAATGGGAGGCGATAATATATTTTTCTATCGCCGGATGCAGCTATATCTGAAGATGATAGTAGTAGATTCTGCCACCGGCAAACCGCTGGATGCACACATTACATGTAGCTCTGTAAAAACGGGTAGTGACAGGACTCAACCGGCTGGTACTGCATTTGTTGAACGACTGTGGCCGGATGCGGAGTATTTTGTTAGCGTAAGCCGAAAATACTACAAACCTCAGTCCATCTCATTCGTTGCCACTTCCATAGTAGGCTCAGGTGAAACCGACACCATTTTTCAAAAGATAGCTTTGGCCGCGATAGACAATAGTTGGGATTCCACCTTTGCCATAACAATTACAGAAACAGAGGGCGGCACCCGTCCGGGAATCATGGATAGCCCTGCCATCAGCAGTTTTGAGGTAAACAAAGTCTATGTGATCGGGTATTTCGACTTCAACTTCAGTAAGTTCTATTACAAAGCAGGAAAAGCTGATATAAACGTGGAGAAGCGAGTGGTGTTGGATACCTTGGCCAATATCCTGAGAAGAAATCCTACTATGGCCATACAGGTGCGTGCACACACAGATTGCCGCGGTACTAGTGAATATAATATGAAACTTTCCATTGAGCGGGCTGCGTCTGTAGTGGAATACCTGCTGAAGAAAGGCATAGCTGCCAACAGGCTTGAATATAAAGGGTTTGGAGAAACTACCCCCATAATACCATGTCCCGATTGTCAGGCCTGCACAGAAGAGCAGCATGCCCAGAATAGGGTTCTTGAGTTCAAAGTATTAAAGATCTAGATCAGATGCATCTGCAAAGGCAATATATAATGTGAAAAAGAGAGATAAATTTTTGTATTTCAGAATGGAACGCCTATCTTTGCAGTCCAAAAAATTATTGTTAACGCAAAATAATTTCTATTATTTATGTCGGTAAAAATCCGTTTGCAGAGACATGGGTCGAAGAAGCGCCCATTCTACTTCATCGTAGCGGCTAGCACAACTGCCCCACGCGATGGTAAATTCATTGAAAAACTGGGTACTTACAACCCACTCACAGTTCCGGCTACTATCCGTATGAACCGTGAGCGTGCGCTCCACTGGTTGGACAAAGGCGCACAGCCTACCAACACTTGCCGCAGGATCCTTTCTTTCAAAGGTGTTCTGTATCTGAAACACCTCATGCGTGGTGTATCTCTGGGTCTGTTCGATCAGCAGGCTGCTATGGAGAAATTCGAAAAGTGGAACGGAGAGCATGAAGAACTGGTAGCTCGTCGTGAAGAAGCTCACCGTAAGCACAAAGCTGACAAACGTCATGAAACAATGAAAGAGTCAGTTCGTAAAGTAGAAGAAAAGAACCTGGCTAAAGCTGCACAAGCTGAAACTTCTGACCAACCTGATGTTGTAGAAGGAGAAGCTTCTGAAGCTGCTGAAGCATAATTCTGATAATACTTACAAACAGAAATAGCGACCAAATGGTCGCTATTTCTGTTTTGTACCATATCGACCTGCTTATTAGAAATGCACTTGTATCCCTCCCTTGTATCCTATACGCATTTCCATTTGCTGCGCCACAGCCATTCCCGAATATAGGATGTTAGTTTCCACAAGTGGCATTTCGGGCTTGTAATTAAAGAATGACACATTGTAACCGGCACCTGCAAAAAACTCAAATGCCCCCAACCTGACTGATGGCATTACCCGCACGGAATACTCGTTATAGAACAATCCACGGGCATCAGTAAGCGAAAGGGCTGCTATCTCATTATTGATACGAAACTTGTGATAGACAGGCAAATGTGCCCCAATTCCCGCTTCCATACCGGCAAGCAATGAAGACCCTGACACGTTGCCACCCAGGCCAAATATGCCATACAAAACCCTACCGCCTGAACGAAGTGAGACAAACGAATTCCCGTAATCGTCAACTGAAACACCAAGTGCCTTTTCGCCCGACCGAATAATGTTGATAATGCCGATGGGATAGTCGGATGAGTCCGCTACATTTATAAAGCCGGCAACCTGCACTCCTTTTACGCTGCCCGCAATATTGATGAAGCCGGCAACCTGGACACCATCTACTTTTTCAGCAATATTGATGAAGCCGGCGGCCTGAGCCCCACTCACCCTACCGGCAATATTGATAAAACCAGATGCCTGAACATTGGCCGTCTTAGCCCCGTTCATAAAACCTGCCGCCTGTACGCCCTGCAGAGAGTCTGCAGCTACGTTCATAAAACCCGAAGCCTGCACACCCTGAACTTTGTCGGCTTTGTTCATGAATCCGGCGGCTTGTACACCCTGCAAACTACCGACCACAAAATTGCTGAAACCGCTGGATTGAACACCTTCAACGCTTCCGGCAACTACATTGAACACACCTGCCGCCTGTACATACTTAACATCGCGCTTATCGATATTGAACATCCCGGCAAGTTCAACGCCCTTTACACCGGCGGTATATCCCCCCAACAAATTAAATGAGAATTTATTTTCAACCTGTCCACTCATTTTGCCATGCGTTCCCACACCGGGGATAAATGAAAACTGGTAGGGTTTGTCTACAAAAAACTTGCCCAGATTCAGGCTTTGAGTCTTTAGTTTAGACGAGATCAATTTCCGACCAAACCACGAACGCCCGACGCCCGAATATTGAGTGACCACCATGTCAGGCAAAGCATATGTTTCAGGTAAAATTGTCAATGACAGCTCCTGATCATACCCCTTGATCAACGACACACTCGTGTCAACATAAAACCCTTTACTGACAACTATTTCTGCTGACTGGTATTTCTCCCTGTCGCGAAGATGGAGCGAAAAATGTCCGTCCTTATCTGTAATTGCTGAAGCCAGTTGTTGCCGCTCAAACACACTAACATCGGCCAATGCATCGCCGGTATTACCATCGGTGATAAATCCGCTTATTGTGTACCACTTCTCTTTCTCTGGTGGTTGCAGGATGACATATTTATCCGTCTCTACATACCGAAACTGCTCCCCTAATACACCATCCAACACCTGCTTCACCGACTGACCATGTGCCGATACCGACACAAGGCTATCTTTTCTGATGAGATTACTGTTGTATGAAAAGTAAAATCCACCTTGCCTGCCAATGACTTTCAGCACTTCGGCGAGTGGCTTTTTATTCATTTCAAGTGATACCTTATTTTGCAGAAGGCTCTTAGTCTGCCCTTTCAGAGGGCCGGTTACAGCAAACGACACAAGCAACAGTGAGCACAACTTAGTTAAGCGCTGTCTGATTGGTGAACGGAAAAGAAATAAAGTGAATGGTAGATTTAAAGACATGTAACGGCAGATAGCGATATACAAAATTATTAATTTGTCAGCGGAAACTTGTCCCGATCTCCGGAAGACCGGGGCAGCTCTCATCGCTCTTTTAGCAACACCTTACCATCCCTACGTTCCACTACCATCTCGTTCCGGAAAGTCTTACCTATAACATCGATTATATTATCGAGAGATTCGTTTGGAAAGGTTGCCGATAGCGGTAGTGTCTGTAGCCTTGGGCTCTCAATTACAATCTGCGCATTATAAGCATCATTAAGCGTAGCGACCACCTTGTACAGCGGAACAGCATTGCAAACAAATTCATTAGTGCGGTAATAATTGTAGAGTTCATCGGTTACGCTTTCAGTGAGTGGTGTATCGTTGGCAGTAGTGACAGTGGTTTTTTGCCCTGGGTTCAAACGCACGGTGCGCTCCTTTTTGGTAACCTCCACAATACCTGTTTCCACGATCACCTCTGTAACATCCCGCCTGCTTTTTACGTTGAACGACGTGCCAACTACCCGCACAGAAGAGTTTCCGGCATCAATGATGAATGGGTGTGCCTTATCGGGGGTAATGTTGAAGAACGCCTCCCCCTTCAACGCAACAGACCTTGTTTTCCCATCGAAATGGGCCGGATATGAAAGTTCAGAATGTTTATTGAGTGTAACTACCGAACCGTCAGGCAAGGTGTAGATCATCACCTTATCATTAGTTTGAGCAAGAATATTACCACTATCCGATCCAT
>CAZZCR010000019.1:0-82780 GCA_964652995.1 uncultured Flavipsychrobacter sp.
GAGTCTGTAGTGCAGCCGTCCGTTGTCTATGTCGAAGTATGGCATGTATGGTCAAATTTACCGATTACAAGCGGATTCGGGCTATTGTGTTAATTTTGAGGCCTTAAAATCAGAACAGATGAGTACATTGAGTCAGCTTGCCGAGTCGCTCGTGGGGTCGGAAGTAGTGAAGTTAGGAAACGAGATCAACCGACGCATTCAGGCCGGTGCAACCATTTATAACTATACCATCGGTGATTTTAATCCCGCGGTATTCCCCCTGCCCAAGGAGCTTGAAGATCTGATAGTCGATTCCTACAGGAAGGGCTACACCAACTACCCGCCTGCCGATGTCATAGGTGAGTTGCGCACTGCTGTCGGTGCATTCATCAACAAGTATCAAGGAGTACAGTTCAGCAACGATGAGATACTCATTGCGTCCGGAGGCCGACCAATTATATATACGCTGTTCAAGGCTATTGTAGATGAGGGCGACAAAGTGATCTATTCGGTGCCGTCGTGGAACAACAACCATTATGTGTCTATGAATCGCGGTCAGCACTGCATGATAGATACATTGCCCGAGAATGATTTTATGCCATCAGTAGCGGATATTGCCGCTCACATCAGCGATGCGGTGCTTATTTGCCTTTGCACTCCTCAGAACCCCACCGGCACAGTGATGCCAAAGGAAACACTGGAAGGTATATGTGATCTGGTGCTGGCAGAGAACGCTCGCCGCACAGGTAATCAGAAGAAGGTGTACCTGATGTTTGATCAGATGTATGCGCTGCTTACGTATAACGGAACCGAGCATCACAACCCTGTCGCGTTGAGGCCGGCTATGAAGGACTATACTGTATTCGTGGACGGTATCTCAAAAACCTTTGCAGCTACCGGTGTGCGTGTGGGGTGGGCACTTGGCCCTGCAAACATATTGGCTAAGATGAAAGCGCTGCTAAGCCATATAGGTGCATGGGCACCCATGGCGGAACAAAAGGCCGTAGCCAAATACCTGACCATGGATGCGGAAGTGGACGGTTACTTCAATGTCTTTAAAGCAGGACTACAGGAGCTGTTGGAGGCGTTTTATGATGGTGTCATTGCGCTGAAACACAAGGGTTACAATGTAGACTGTATTGCGCCAAAGGCAGCGATTTATCTAACCGTTAAAGTCGACCTTGTTGGTAAGACCACTCCGGAAGGGAAAAAGCTGGAGATGCAGGACGAGGTCACTAAATACATACTTGGTGCCGCGCAATTGGCCATGGTGCCCTTTTATTGTTTCGGGGCTGGTCACGATTCGCCATGGTATCGCATCAGTGTAGGGACCTGCAAGACCACCGATATTCCTGTAGTGCTGGGCTTGCTGGAGAAGGCACTTAGTGATCTGAGTTAACGATTGCAACTGATTATAAAAAGAAAGAGGCGCCCCAAGCGTATTTGAGCGCCTCTTTCCTTTCGCGTGTAGTTGTTTAAAATGTTGCCGACGCGGGCAGGTCTTTGCCGGCAAGTCCCCATTTCTTGTTCGGCACAATGCCCATCTCAAATTCCAGTTCGCCGCCTTCAAGCAATGTTGTGTGGTTTATGTAGGTTTTTGTGTACGGCTTTCCGTTCAGCTTCACACTCTGGATGTAGATGTTCTTTTTCCCGCTGTTTTTGGTTTTCACTTTCATTGTCTTGCCTGATGGCAGCTGCAATGTTACTTCGTCAAAAACAGGGCTGCCGAATACGTACTCACCGCCACATGGGTTAGCGGGGTAGAACCCGGTCATACTCCACACCGCCCAGGCACTCATCTGGCCGCAGTCTTCATTGCCTGCATATCCGTCCGGCTGATCGTGGTACATGGAGTCGAGAATGGTGCGTACCCATTTTTGTGTTTTCCACGGTTCGCCAACGAAGCTGTACATGTACGCAATATGGTGACTGGGTTCGTTGCCATGGGCATACTGGCCAATGAGGCCACTAACGTCAGGCGGTGCTTGTTCGCCTTTAATCGCTGATGGTGCCTGGAACATGGCATCGAGCTTGTTGATGAACTTCTGGTTACTGCCAAAGGCATTGGCCAGACCACGCACATCGTGCGGCACGAAGAAGGTGTATTGCCATGCATTGCCTTCTTCGTAGAACGATTTGCTGCCATCAGTAGACGCGTACATCGGGTCGAATGGCTCCACCCATTTGCCATTGCTGTCCTTGGCGCGGATGAAGCCGGTGTTCTTGTCGAACAAAGTCTGATATGCCGATGCGCGGATCATGAAGAGTTTGTAGTCGTCCATCTTTCCAAGCTTCTTCGCCACTTGTGCAATGCACCAGTCGTCATAGGCATACTCCAGTGTTTTCGTAACACTGTGCCAGGATGGGCCTTGAGGTACGTAGCCATACTTGCAGTATGGTTGTACGCCACGTCCTTCCTGGTAGGCGCTTTTCTTCATAGCATCGAAAGCGTGTTCTGAATTTATGCCATCGGTGTTCTTTAGTATGGCATCGGCTATTACCGGTACAGCATGGTAGCCGCTCATACAGTTGGTCTCATAGGTGCTGAGGTCCCAAACTGGCAGAAGGCCTGTCTCGTCATAGAATGCCAGCATGCTGTTGATGATGTCCTTCAGACGCCCGGGTTGGGTGATGGTGAGCAGCGGGTGCAGTGCGCGGAAGGTATCCCACAAGGAGAACACGGTATATCTTTGCCTTCCGTCTTTCGCCTTCATTTTCCATCCGTCGGCATTCTGGTATTCGCCATCAGAATCAGAGTAGAGCGTAGGTGCCATGCAGGTGTGGTAAAGGGCAGTATAGAAGATGCGTTTGAGTTTGTCGTCATTCGTCTTTACTTCCATCTTTTTAAGTTCCGCTTCCCATTTCTTTATTGCGTCTGCCTTCACTTTTCCGGGGTTCCACTCAGGTATCTCCTCAAGTGCTTTCAGCGCCTTTGTCTCATTGACAGAAGAAAGCGCCACCTTCATCATAAGCGGGCGACCTTTTAAATCGGCAAATTCCAGCTCGCCATTGTATCTGCCTTCTTTATTCTGTTCGTCCACATTGATCTCCTGGTGTGTTGTGTTGTTGAAGATGTGTAGCTTTTTGATAGGAGCAGAGACCCGGGCCGCGAAATACACGCGCTGATACTTTGCCCAGCCTGTTGAATACCGATAACCTGTGATCGTGCTGTCGTCTACAAAATTGATCTTACTAAACGCAGCACTGTCGTAATTCATCTGGTAGGTGAGGTGGAAGCGAACGTATGGTGTGCTGCCCTTCGGGAAGATGTATTCATGCAATCCACATCGTTCGGTGGCGGTCAGCACTGCGGTGACACCGTTGTTCATACGCACACTGTAATAGCCCGGGCCGGCCTGTTCATTTTTGTGACTGAAGCCTACCTTGAAAAAACGCTGAGCATCATCTACATGTGCCGTATGCGGCATAACGGACACGTCTATCCAATCACCAACCCCTGTGCCACTCAGGTGCGTGTGGCTAAAGCCAACAATGGTGCTGTCGGAATAGTTGTATCCGCTACACCAATCCCAGCCCTGTGTGCCATTATCCGGACTTAGCTGCACCATGCCAAAAGGAACGCAGGCTCCCGGGAAGGTGTGACCATGCCCGCCCGTGCCGATAAATGGATCTACGTATTTAGTGAGGTTCTGCCCGGTAGCGTTCATAGAGAGGATGCTGAACGCTACAGCCGCAAGAGACTGTCTGAGGAAGGTTGAAAACATGATACGAAAGTAAAAAATGTAAGGAATACTATATTGCCATTATTTGGCAGAAAATTTCGTACCGATTGGCCCTTTGGCGGGTCGTCGTGCTCAGTTATTCTGCTTTTTCGGTAGCTGAGATACAGGTTCAGAAAAAGGTAAGTTGTTATTACTGAAGAGTGTTGTCAGCAGGAGTTTGTGTTTTTACTACACGACCGACTTCCCATTTTGGTATTTCATTCACAGTATAAAAAGTATATTTGACTGAAATTGTGTTGCCGCGCCTAAGCGGTATATGAGAACGACTTTCCTCATTATTTGCCTGCTCGCCAATGTCATGGCCGGATACACGCAACAAACTGTTGCCCGTGACACGACCACAGGTGCCGATATTGTCAGATCGAGCAGGAATGCTACGAGGGTTAATCCGTACTTGCTGGATACACTTCTGAAGCCCATACCCATTTCTAGGGCATTGTTTCATGATAAGATCAGTAATGAACAAGCCCGCGCAGATGCGGCAGACGGAAAGTTAGATGGATCGGTTTTTGTGCCCGGCAACGTACAGGCAACAAAATTGTTGAGTCGGTCACTCATAAGGAACGTAAAGGAGATGCAGACAATGGTAGAGAACATGCCTGCGAATGGTAGAGATTCGGTGACGGGTAACCAGCAAAAGATACAGAGTTTGCGTGCGATATGGGAGATGCTGCGACAGTATAACGGTGACCCGCGGCCGGATGCAGGATATTATGTGCGCCTTGTGCAAAACATGCACGATATGATCGTTGCCGCCAACGAGCACAAATCACTTGATTTTGTTGTCGCCAACCCTGGTCTGGCAACGCTTGATAACAGTAAGGTGCTGCTGGATAATCAGCCGGAGCCCCGGACATACATTTACAGGTGGATGGGTCAGCGTGATCCGGTTTTGATGTTGAAGCGTCTTGAAGAGTTCTCGAAAGATACATTCGCTACCGAAATTATCAGCACGGCGGCTCGGCAGGAACCTAAGCTCATATTCAATTATGCATTGTCAAGCAATGTCCTTCTGAAAAAGGCAATATATCGCACCAAGGATCCCTTTGTCCAGGCCATTGTTCAGATCACAGCTGAATCTTCATCGCCTTTGCGGGCCCTTCCGTTCGTGGCAGACCTGATGAACGGCAGAAAAACAATAGACGACATAGATACGATTGCGGCAGATCCGGTAAAGAGTTTTAATGAACTGGTAAGGTTGCGTACAAGCAACGAACCACTCTCACGATCGCTGTATACCAATGAGATGGAATACAGCGCATTGAAGAATTTTGTGCGCCAGATGAATGAATTGCACGACACAACCGATGATGTGCGCTTTCGTTGTGTCGATAGTTTGTCGCCTGAGGCTTTGTATTACATAATGGTATATGGAAAGGAAGAAATCTATACTAGTAGCTTTCTTGGTACATTTCACCGGTTTCTTGAGCGTGTGAAGCCTGAACCAGCCAATAGGGTGCTGGACAGATTGCACAGGGATCAGTTCAGAACTTTTATCAGGCTTTGTGCAGGGTATAACACCCTTTCGGAATTTCTGATGGCGATGGACGATACCTCGAGAACAGCGTTAATGAATGACTTTGTAGGCGGATTGCAGAATGGGGCGGACAATGAACTGGAGGATGCTGTGAATGTCGCCGATGCATTGGGGAGTATACGGGATTCATCTTTGTTTGTTTATCTGCAGCAAAAGGTGCGCGAGAATTACGACCGGTGTGTGCGGATTGAAAGCCGCAAGGGAATTGCCATCTATAAGCTATTGGGACTACTAATAGATGCGGGGCAGTCTTCGGTTAGCGATACGGGTGTTGCCAGAACATCAGCCCGGTTGAAGTTACCACCGGTAAATGTACTCCCTGCGGCATCGCTGGCTAACGACACGGGGGCGATATTCGAACGACTGTTTTTCTACGGAGATCAGGATGGGGCTGATGCATATCGTGGGTTTATTGATGAATACCGCAAGAATCCCAAATGGAAAGTGGACACATCTGCCAGATACTGGGCTACAGTTAGTTCTCTTGTCGGCAAGCGCATCGTAATGTATGCAAACTATCCACTGAAAGAGCCTGAAGATGATGTGGCTATTGATTCGTTGGATGCATTCTTACGTTCGGTATATGTGCGCCCTACCGTAGTCATTCACAGAGGGCACAGTTATCACGTCAAGGGCACTATCTCTCGTATAGACACTAACGCGCGGCTGGTGATGCTGGGGTCATGCGGCGGGTATCATAATGTATCCGGTGTTTTGGCGAGATCGCAGGGAGCCCATATCATTTCATCGAAACAGACAGGAGTTGGTGCCATCAACGAGCCTATAATCAAGGCAATTAATACACAATTGCAAGAAGGGTCGGATGTGAACTGGATCGGCATCTGGAAGGGGCTGGATGATGGTTTTTCTAAGCGCAAGGAGCTCTATGAGAAATTCACAGATTATATACCACCGCACAAAAATCTGGGCGTTATCTTCATAAAGGCTTACGGGGTTATTATGCAACGCAAGTAGTATTTGTTTTTATTCTGCGGTTATTGTTGGCGGATCATCGGCCTTGAGATGTTTTGAGATTTATTACCTTGTACCGGTAATTTGTCGTTTTGCAACAAGATAACAATAAACTGGAGCGAGGTCTTAGCCTCGGGCAAGCCACCGCCATCAACATGATCGATATGGTTGGTATCGGTCCTTTTGTCACCCTTCCTATAATCGTATCGTTGATGCATGGGCCCGCGGGTGTGCTTGCGTGGTTGTTGGGTGCATTACTTGCCTACATGGATGGCATGGTGTGGGCGGAGCTTGGTGCAAAATGGCCCGAAGCTGGCGGTAGCTACGTTTTTCTCGGTAAGTTGTATGAAGGGAAGACGGTAGGTAGGCTCATGCCTTTCTTGTTTATCTGGCAAACTACCATTCAGGCGCCGCTTGTGATAGCCAGCGGAGCGATCGGATTTGCGAAATATTTTTCTTTTTTGGTGCCTTTGGGCGATATTGAGAAAAAGGTGG
The DNA here is from genome assembly GCA_964652995.1 of uncultured Flavipsychrobacter sp. GTDB lineage: Bacteria > Bacteroidota > Bacteroidia > Chitinophagales > Chitinophagaceae > Nemorincola. The sequence continues at coordinate 6,727 of CAZZCR010000019.1, forward strand.
TGAGTGGTGCGCTGGTGTTGTTGCTGGTAGGTTTGCTATATAGACGCATCAATAGCATTGGTAAGATATCTGTTGTTTTGTGGGTCATTACGGGAGGTACATTCTTATGGTTGATATTTTCGGGCGTTGGTCATTTTAATGCCCGACAAGCGTTTGCGATAGACCTACGTAGTTTTGATAGTAGCACGCTCCTTTTTGCTGCAATGGGCAAGGCATCTCTCAATGCTGTTTATTCGTACCTCGGGTATTACAATGTTTGTCATCTTGGTGGTGAGATCAAGAATCCGGAGCGCAACATACCCAGGAGTATCCTTATATCCATCACGGGTATTGCACTGTTATACCTGGCTATGCAGACGATGGTGCTGGGAGTATTGCCGTGGCAGCAGGTAGCCGTGTCAGACTTTGTAGTGAGTGAGTATTTTGAGCATATTTATCAAAGCCATTTGGTGGGGCAGGTAGCAACACTCCTTATACTTGTGATTGCGGCGTCTGCTCTTTTTGCCGGCATTCTCGGATATTCGCGCATACCCTATGCAGCAGCGTTAAAGGGTGATTTTTTTAGCGTATTCGCACGTGTGCATCCGCGTTTTCATTTTCCGCACGTGTCTTTGCTTGTGATAGGTGGAGTAGGCTTTTTGTTTAGTTTGTTATTCAGGTTGGGAGAGGTGATCACTGCAATACTCATGATGCGCATGTTGGTTCAGTTCGTGTCGCAGGCGGCAGGTCTCATTGCGTGGCGTTACAGCGAGCCAAATATTCTCCGCCCTTTCAGGATGCCTTTATTTCCTTTGCCGGCTCTCCTGAGCATCTGCATCTGGCTCTTTATTTTCTTCAATAATGAGGTGAAATATCAGCTTTTTGCGGTGAGCATAATACTTAGCGGAACTGTTGCCTATTTTCTTAGGGAACGTTTTATCCGATCACGACAGAGCGCATAGATATTGATCCGTAGTCGAATTTGTCATTGAAATATTTCAATTCATCTCCCGGCTGTTTCAGGCCCAATATGTAGAATAGCGGCAACAAGTGGTCGTTGGTAGGGTGAGCCATACGGGCTGTGGAGCCAAGTATCTGTTGGTATTTCAAGATAGAAGCGTGGTCGCCTTTATTCATCCATTCAGTGAATTTTGTGTCAAATTCGGTAGCCCAGTCAAATTTTTTACCGGTATTTCCCCAATCTACCATTCCCAGATTATGTACGAGATTGCCGCTGCCAATTATGAGCACTCCCTTGTCGCGGAGTTTGTTCAGTTGTTTGCCTATTTCGTAGTGGTACTGCAATGGCTGATCGTAATCGATGCTCATTTGATAAACCGGGATGTCTGCAGCAGGGTACATAGGTAGCAGTACGCTCCAGGTGCCGTGGTCCAGTCCCCAGCTGTCATCGGTCTGTACGTGAGAATAAGTGACGAGATCCTTGGTCAGTTTGGCCAATTCAGGTGCGCCCGGTGCCGGATATTGTTGATCGAACAGTTTTTTAGGAAATCCACCAAAGTCGTGGATGGTGCGGGGCTGTGCATTGCCCGTCACTTTTGTGCCCTTCGTTATCCAGTGTGCCGAAATTGAAAGTATAGCTTGCGGACGCGGTAGTGATTTGCCCATCTTTCTCCAGGTCTGGCTGAATGAATTGTCCTCGATCGCGTTCATAGGGCTGCCGTGGCCTATGAAAAGTGCCGGCATGCGTGCCGATGACTTGAGGCTGCTGCCTATGTTTGCTAATGCAGATAGTGTTGTCATACCCGTGAAGTGTGCAGCGGCAATGATGCCGCCCGCTTTTAAGATGTCTCGCCTTTGCATGGCAGTTTAGTTTTATGTACGGTCTCTGAAGCTATTTCATAACCATTGTACAAATTTACGTGTATGTACACGTAAATCAAAATTTCCCTACTCGTACAAATATAGAAGTAATTGATGAAGTGAAATTTTCCTACTTTTCCGCTATGTCTCAAACTATTCCGGCTACAGTTATTACACATTTGTCAAAGGATAAAAAACTTGCCAAGGTTATGCAGGTGGCAACACCCTATCAACTGAAAAAGCGAAAGAATGTATGTCTGCGATTGTGCGCGTCCATTATGAGTCAGCAACTGTCTACAAAGGTTGCGGAAGTGTTTTTCAGACGTTTTCTGGATCTGTATGGTGGACAGGAGCCAACACCACACGAGATCGCAGAAACTCCTTTTGCTACCTTGCGCGGCATCGGGTTGTCCAATGCGAAGGCGCAGTATGTACTGAACGTGGCCAACTATTTTCTGGAGCATAAGATATCGGACAGGAGACTTTACGGTTGTACATCGCAGGAGGTGATGGATCTGTTGTTGCCGATAAAGGGGGTAGGGAAGTGGACGGTGGAAATGCTACTGATGTTCACGCTGGGACATGAAGACGTTTTTCCGGTGGACGATCTTGGAATTCAACAGGCGATGGCCGGCATTTACAAACTGGATATTGCCGACAAGCGTGTATTGCGCCAGCAAATGTTGAAGATCTCTGAGAAATGGGCGCCTTACCGAAGTTATGCATGTTTTTATTTGTGGCCTTACAAGGACAGTGGCAAGTGATGGTTTTAAAGGCTTACGACTGTTGGTAATATTCTTATTTTTGCGGCGCTCTGTTGCTAATGCAAGTAAAAGACCATTATAAAACACTGGGTGTAAAGCCATCTTCGGGAATTGCGGAGATAAAAAAGGCATACAGAGCACTTGCTGTAAAGTATCATCCCGATAAAAATCCGGATTCGGCGTGGAGTGAGGCTCATTTTAAGGAGATCAGCGAGGCATACGGTGTTTTAAGTGACCCAAAGAAAAGAGCGGCCTACGACGAGGATAGGTGGTTGTCAGGGGTGGGGCAGAGAACGAGTTATCAGGAGGGTGTGACACCTGCCTGGCTAAAAAAGGTGAGTGAGGAATTGAACGTGAGTCTTGCTAAAATGGATACCCATCGTATGCGACAGCATACGTTGCAGGCATACATCATGATGATACTTACAGATGCCCATCTCGGGGTGTTACAACGTGAGGGTGACCGGGATGTCAATTATGCTATAATCAAAGAGATAGTCAAGGCAACCCGTCATCTGGAACTCAAGTACCTCGATGTCATTCTTGAGGCGCTACTTGTTGTGGCAGGAGAAGACGAAGTGGCTAAGACTACAATTGAAGACTATACAAGATATAGGGTAAAGCACGAACGGAATGAGCGAATGATCCCATACATTGTGATGGCAGTGACTCTGCTGCTGTGTGCGTTGATGTACTTATTCGGTGCCCCGCGATAAACCCGGCAACACTGCTATCTTTGCAGCATGTTCTACGCATTTAAAGGATTTGTTCCGGTGGTACATCCATCGTCATTCGTTCATCCGCAGGCTTCTGTAACGGGAAATGTGATCATTGGCCGGGACGTGTATATAGGGCCTGGTGCTGCTTTGCGCGGCGACTGGGGCGGCATTGTAATTGAAGATGGCTGTAATGTGCAGGAGAACTGCACGGTGCATATGTTTCCCGGTGCAACGCTTACATTGAAGGCAGGTGCTCATATAGGCCATGGTGCAATAGTGCACGGTGCCAATGTGGGACGAAACGTGCTCGTAGGGATGAATGCAGTGTTGATGGACGAGGCCGAGATAGGCGATGAATGTATCATTGGCGCAATGACATTTGTGGCAGCGAAAACAATAATACCGGCACGATCTCTTGTGGTGGGGAATCCGGGTAAGGTAATTAAAGAAGTGAGCGATGAGATGCTGGCCTGGAAGACCATGGGTACACGTTTGTATCAGATGCTTCCCGCAGACTGTCACGAAAGTCTTATAGCCTGCCAGCCGCTGACTGAATTGCCGGCAAACAGACCGGCACAGGAATCATTGTATACTACGTGGGAAACGATAAAGCAAACCAAAAAATAAGAGATCGGATTTCCGGTCTCTTATTTTTTTAGGCAAAAAAAAGACGTGTATCGCTACACGTCTTGGAATGATATGTTAAGTGTTGCTGTTAAAAATTAAATTACTTTAACGTTCACGGCATTTAAACCTTTCTTACCATTTTGAACTTCGAAAGACACTTTGTCGTTTTCGCGGATCTGGTCTTTCAGGCCTGACACGTGAACGAAGATGTCCTGACCGCCGTTTGATGGCGTAATGAAACCAAATCCTTTAGTTTCATTGAAGAATTTTACTGTACCTTCTTGCATTTTGTTTGGAATAAAAAATTAATAATAAGCAAATCTACATTTTTTTTATAAAACAACAACAATTAATGTGGGTTTTTATAAAATGATATCTATCGTGCTTTTTTTCTGAAAAAATCTTTAGTGTTTTGAAAGTTAATCGAGTGTCATGCGGAATACAACGCGCTCGCCGTTGCAAACTGCAGCCACGAAATAGTTGCCTTTCGGAAGTCCGGTAGGTAACGAGATCTGTTCGTTGAGTATTCCGTTTGGTCCTTTTGCATCCCGACTATAAACAATTTGTCCCAACACATTTGTTACGTTGATCTGTACCGGGTCGTTTGTGCGAACGCGGCCATTGATTACAAACGAACCTTTGTTAGGATTCGGATTTAGTGTGAAGGCGTTACCATTGCCAGTCACTTCCCAAACGCCTGTGGTCACTGTCATTTTGAAGCCACCGCTCATAGCAGTATGCGGCAGTACACATGGCTCGGCAGTAGTAACCTTGCAGTGAACCGTTTGTCCGTTGGTGAGCAGGTTGGTCGTGAATGTGATGTTTGTAGCGCCGCCAACTGCAACGCCGTCTATGAACCACTGATAGGTGGCCGATGGTCCGGCATTGGCTGCAATTGCCACGAATGTAACATTCTCACCGGTAACGATACTTGCAGAACTTGCACTGATCAGTACAGTATTTGTAACCGGTGCCTGAACGGTTATGGTCATTGGTGCACTGTTTACCACAGTAGTTGTACGGCATGTTTCATTGCTTGTCATTTGGCAAGTGATCACGTCTCCGTTTGAAGGTGTATGGCTGTAAGTAGGCCCGGTGGCCACGGTAATGCCATTCACGCTCCACTGGTAAGCGGGAGCAGTGCCACCACCAAATGGAACGGCAGTATAAGTTGCTGACTGGCTTGTGCAAACCGTGTCATTGGGCGCAGGGCTTATGCTTACAGCCGGCGTTACAGTTGGTGCTACCGTCATTGTAACGCTATCTGCAACTATTGCAGGGGCTGCACAAGGCAGGCTGCTGGTGAGTTCGCAACGAACAACGTCTCCGTTGGCCGGTGTATAAGAGAATGAAGCAGTAGTGATACTTGTAGAGATGCTGTTTACATACCATAGGTAGCCCGGAGTGGATCCGCCATTGGTGATCGTTGTATTATAGCTTACTGTACCTACGCTTGAGCATATGATTGTGCCGGGAGTAGCAGCTACAGAAATTGTGGGAACAACCGTGCCGGCTCCGCTAACCGAAACTGCAAGAACTGCAGAGGTGCCTGTGCAGCCTGTTGTATTGGTAACAAGTACGCGGATATTGCCGACACCTGACACCGTATAAGATGAAGACGTCGCGCCGGGGATGTTGATGCCTCCATCCTGCCATTGGTAGGTGAAGCCTGCAGAAACAGGAGCTGCGCTGATCGGCGCTGTACCGCCAGAGCACAACACAAGGCTTCCGGCCGGTGATGTTGTTGCGGCCGGTGTTGCATTTACTGAAACTGTGGCTGTAGCCGAAGACGTGCATCCAAACGCGTTAGTTATGGTGTAGCTGATTGTTGCCGTGCCGGCAGCAATAGACGTCACCACTCCGGTTCCTGCACCTATTGTTGCAACACCTGGTGTGGCGCTGGTCCACGCACCACCCGGAGTAGTGCTGGAAAGCGTAGTGCTGCCTCCGTTGCAGATAGCCAAAGTGCCCGTGATTGGTGCAACGGCTGTTGGTGTGCTGACTGTCACGATTGTCGTGGCCGCGCCAGTTCCGCACGCATTAGTTATACTATAAGAGATTGTACTGGTTCCGTTTGTAAGCCCTGTCACGATACCTGTCGAAGTGCCGATTGTGGCCACAGCAGGAGTTGTGCTGCTCCACACGCCACCCGGAGTGGCATTGCTAAGTGTGCCGGGTGTGCCGATACAAATAACTCCGCTACCTGTGATGGGAGCCGGTGCAGGCGTTGCTGTGACAGTTACTACTGCCGTTACAGCACCAGATGCTACGTTGTATGTGATAGTGGTTGTACCTGCGGAAATACCGGTTACAATACCGGTTGATGAACCAATAGTAGCAACTGCCGGGGTACTTGACGTCCATGTGCCTCCCGGTGTCGCATCAGCGAGTGTGGTGGTGCCGGTTACACAAACTGTGAATGTTCCTGTGATCGGAGCGGTTGTTGCTCCCGGGTTCACTGTGAAGTTATTTGAGTTGATGTTGAAGAAGATGTTGTTGGAACCCTTTACCTTGATACGTGCCTGAGTTGTGGCAGTACCCGGGTTCGGGATAGTGACACTTGCAGTGCCGCTGTTTGGTACTGAAGTGGCAACTGTGTATGCCCATGTAACCCCACCGTCGACCGACATAAATATGTCAACGTTTGGAGTGTTCACCGGGGGCAGATTCGTGCCTACAACGTTCCAGGTAACAGTCTGTGTACTGCCACCAGTATAAACAATCCCAGTGGTATTTTGACTTGTAACTCTAAAACCTGCAAATCCGTTTCCAGATCCGGTTGAGCTAACGTTGATATGGATCGAGTCGTCAGGAATGCGGAAACATCCGTATCCTGCCTGAATATTGCGGAAAACCTGTTTGAAAGTCAGGAAACGTGCAGTGTCAGGGGCTTTTTCACCTGTATTAGACAAAACGCCTGATAGCACATTGGCGAGGCGGGGGAAGATACGGTCGGGAGTGTAAACCGGTTGGTAACTGCGGAAGATGGGGCCGCTCACGAATGTTTGGTTGAGACGGCGACCAAAATCACCAAGATTATATTGCGACCAGCAATAAGTAATAGCAGTATCGCCGCCGCTACCGCTGGCAGTTCGGCCGCGCAATTCGAATGGAGTTTTGTAAGGAATGTTGTAGGTGGCAGTGAAAGTAGCCACAGTTACCGGTGCATGACCAGACGGTGCAGTTGTGGGACAGGTGCCACCGGTTCCTGACATGTACGTCTGGATCTGTTCCAGACTGTTGATGCTGAAGTAGGGATTGCTATTTGCCTGAACATTATCGGGGTTACAGATACCTGCGTAGTCCATGATGGTAGCACCGCTGGCCGGCTCAAAGGCGTGTGTTGACGAGGCGTTGCCGTTGCAAGATCCGTCCTGATTGTTATTGAATGTATGAGATGACCCGAACTGATGGCCCATTTCGTGACATACGTAGTCTATGTCAAATGCATCGCCTACCGGTGAAGACGAGCCGGTAACACCTCTGGCTTTCTGTGTGTTGTTGCATACAACGCCCAGACCTGCGAGGCCGCCAGCACCCGTAGTGAACACGTGACCGATATCGTAGTTGGCATTTCCAATACGTGTATCGCAGGTGGTTTGGTTTGTTGAGATACAGGCCCCCGCATTTGTATTAATCGCGTTAAATGGATCTGCTCCGTTTGCGCTACCGGTAGCGGTAGGCCAAATGATCGTGTTTTGTGTAGCCACAAAGTTGAGCTGCACGGCTATTTCGCGGTTAAACACCCCGTTTACTCGGTTCATGCTGGTGGTCATAGCACTGAAACACTGGCCGATAGTGGGTGATCCCATTCCAGTTGCGGCCTGACAATAGAAGTTGTTTGCAGACAGCGCAAGGCGGTAAGTGCGAATGTTGGTGCCATTAACAGTAAGCGCCATTGGTGTTGCCGGTGTTGGTTCCACCGCTCCTGTTGCTGTGGAGCCTGAGGGATCATATATCTTCAGTTTGCCAAGATTTGTTGGCGGAAGAAGTGTCTTCAGCGATTCCATCTGTGCGCCTGCAGGTGCCGCCTGATCTTGTGACGTGATCTCGCACAACATACGGTGCGCCATCGCGCGCTCTTCATTGCGCTTATCATGAACAATGTAATAGCCGTCGTTCAGGTTGTCATAAGGATCAACGAATGAAACTGATTCACCATTGAAGATGGCCGCATGGAAGCCGAATTCTGTAAAGTCGAGTTTTGCAGTGACACGTTTATCGTTCACTGCTTCTGCTGTGAATGTGCGGATGTCGGGATATTGCGCGGCGAGGCTTGCCGGCATCATTGGAGTTTCCCATACGCGGAATTCGCGGAAAGAACCATCGGGCATAGGCAACGACATCACCTGCGCATCGGCGTATGCCTGTGGTAGTGCCCACAGTTGTGCTTTCAATGCCGGCACATTCACCTGATACACGAGGTATTCAGACGGAGGCATGCGCAGCAGGCTTTTTGATGGCGCCTGACTCTGTGGTACGCTTGTCCATGCAGCAGGTGCTTTTGCGCTCAGGTCGGCATTGCCAATGAACAACGACAATGCGATACATGTAAAGATTTTCTTCATGTTATGGTCCTCTTATTTGGAGTTGAAGTTAGATAAAAGTAATGAGAATATAAAACCCATGCGTGTGAAGGAGAAGGTTGGTAAGTTGTGGAATCAATGTCTCCTGGGAATAGCAGAATAACCGATGGTAATAATTTCGCCTGATCCTTTCATTGAAAGCTACACAATGATAGCAGCGCGGCGATAATTTCTTGTTTTGGCAATATACCGGTTCAGGTGTCGGACCTAAAATCAGGGTTGTAGTCGACGAATACTCGGCACAAGCTACCGGCCTATCCACCGCAAAATTTCTCACAAGTGCGCATTTTTTTTCTGTGCGCAGTTCGGGGTATTTTTATTGATTATCAATGGGTATGTGGGAAGTTTTGCTTCTCGCTGCTTCCCAAAACTGCGCAAAAACTTCTCACCCCGAATGCCTCGGGACCGGCAGGCTTCTGCGCAGGGTGAGAAGCGATTCTTCCCATGTGTCTTCCGGGCAAGCGACAACAAAAAGATTAAATAATTCTACGTGCCTATCATGCTTTTTTCCTGCGACCACGCTGCAAGTTCCAACCGGGAGGGCAATGGAGCAAAAGGGAAATCTATGATAGTGCGTTTTGTGTAGTGTGATAGGACGGAGTTGGGAATTGGGAATTTGGAGTTGTGAATTTGGAATTGGAAGGGTATAGAAGCCGGACTTTGCTAAAAAACATAGTCCCCCCTTTCAGTTATTTCGCTTGTACCCGTGAACGCAAAAAACAACACCTGGACGGCCAAAAAAGGAGGAGCCCGCCATGCGGCGGGCTCCTGAAAGTAATTGTCGGTAATTATTACTTACCAGCGAATTCGCTCCTGATAACGTTGAGCGCACCGCCGGCTTTGAACCATTCGATCTGCTGCTCGTTATAAGTGTGATTCACTTTGAACTCTTCTTTGCTGCCGTCTTTATGGTTAAGAACCACAGTGAGCGGTGTGCCAGGTGCGAAAGTTGTTAAACCAACTATGTCGATGCTATCGTCTTCCTGAATGCGGTCGTAGTCGGCCTTGTCAGCGAACGTGATAGCCAGCATACCCTGCTTTTTCAGGTTGGTCTCGTGGATGCGCGCGAAGCTCTTAACGAGGATCACGTTCACGCCCAGGTGGCGAGGCTCCATAGCTGCGTGCTCGCGGCTGCTGCCCTCACCGTAGTTTTCGTCGCCTACAACAATGCTACCGATGCCTGCCGCTTTATATGCGCGCTGCACCTTTGGAACTTCGTCGTAGTCGCCGTTCAACTGGTTTTTCACCTTGTTGGTGTCCATGTTGAAAGCGTTAACGGCGCCAATAAGCATGTTGTTAGAGATATTATCGAGGTGACCACGGTATTTCAACCAAGGACCCGCCATAGAGATATGGTCTGTGGTACACTTGCCGAATGCCTTGATGAGTAGTTTCAGTCCGATGTAGTCTGAACCGCCCCATGGAGTGAATGGTTCCAGCAATTGCAGACGATCGCTTGACGGACTTACTTTTACTTGTACTCCTGAGCCATCAGCAGCCGGTGCAACATATCCCGGATCTTCCACAGAGAAGCCTTTAGGAGGCATTTCGAATCCTTGTGGTTCGTCCAGCATTACCTCTTCGCCATTTTCGTTTTTCAGTTTGTCTTTCAATGGGTTGAAAGACAGGCTACCCGATATTGCAAAAGCTGTGACGATCTCCGGAGATGCTACGAACGCGTGCGTAGAAGCCAAGCCATCATTACGTTTAGCGAAGTTGCGGTTGAATGAGGTAACGATCGTGTTTTTCTTGTTAGGATCTGCTACGTGGCGAGACCACTGACCGATGCACGGACCGCAGGCATTTGCCAGTACAACACCGCCCATTTTGTCGAAAGTGCCGAGGAATCCGTCACGCTCGATAGTGAAACGTACCATTTCTGAGCCCGGCGTAATAGTGAATTCGCTCTTAGCCTTCAGTCCTTTATCCATAGCGTTCTTTGCAATGAATGCAGAACGGGAGATGTCCTCGTAAGAAGAGTTGGTGCACGAACCGATGAGAGCCACTTCTACAGCATCAGGCCAGCCGTTGGCTTTCACCGCTGCAGCCATTTCACTGATAGGTGTTGCCAAGTCAGGCGTGAACGGACCATTTACATATGGTTCCAATTCGCTGAGGTTGATCTCGATCAGCTGATCGTAGTATTTAGCGGGGTCTGCATATACGTCAGCATCCGGACGCAGGTGCTCGGCAACGCCTTTTGCAAGGTCGGCAACGTCTGCACGGTTGGTGCCACGCAGGTAGTCGCCCATTTTCTCGTCATAAGCGAACATAGAGCATGTTGCACCTATTTCAGCACCCATGTTACAAATGGTAGCTTTACCGGTACAGCTGAGGCTTTCAGCACCTTCGCCAAAGTACTCAACGATTGCTCCGGTACCACCTTTTACAGTAAGGATACCTGCAACTTTAAGGATAATGTCTTTAGCCGATGTCCAGCCGCTCATTTTTCCTGTCAGCTTCACACCTATCAGTTTAGGCATTTTAAGCTCCCATGGAAGGCCAGCCATCACGTCAACCGCGTCAGCACCACCTACTCCGATAGCGATCATGCCCAGACCGCCCGCATTAGGTGTGTGGCTATCAGTGCCTATCATCATACCACCGGGGAATGCGTAGTTCTCCAGCACAACCTGGTGAATGATACCAGCGCCTGCACGCCAGAAACCGATTCCGTACTTATTAGATATAGAAGCGAGGAAGTCATACACTTCTTTATTTGTGTCCACCGCAGTTGCGAGGTCGGCATCAGCGCCAACTTTCGCCTGGATCAGGTGATCGCAGTGAACCGTACTTGGGACAGCTACTTTGTCGCGGCCGCAAGTAGAGAACTGCAGCAACGCCATCTGAGCGGTTGCATCCTGCATCGCTACGCGGTCGGGTGAGAAGTTAACATAGTCCTTACCACGTGTGTAAGGAGCAGATGGTGTTTCGTACGCATGGGCGTATAATACCTTTTCTGCAAGTGTCAGGGGGCGGCCCAGCATTGTGCGGGCGGCAGCTACCTTTCCAGGTAATTGTCCGTAGATCTTACGGATCATTTCAATATCAAATGCCATATCAGAGAGTTAAATGCAATTTAAGAGGTGGCGAAATTACCGATTCTGAGATAAAAACTGAAATTAAACATGCGAAAATGAAGTACTTTAAAAAAGCGAATTGCATGTAATGTTTAATTAATTTAATTGCCGGATGCCATTCCGTCAGGGAATTACTACTAAATATTATCGATTCTGTCAATTGAGATAGTGTTTTATCCTATCTGTCGTGTCTTTAATTCGTCAAAAAACTACCCTTTAGACTTTTTTATTCAGTGAAATAATTTATTTTTACCCTTGGCAAACTGTTTTCGGGGGAAACCCGTCTATATGGTTTGTTGTTGTACGTAACTATTTGAATTTTATCATAGAATTGCTTTTATGAAGAGAACACTACCTGTCGTTTTTCGCAGTTTATTATTGATCATTACTCTCTTTTTGGGGGGGCAAAAGGCCTTTGCCTCGCACATTGTGGGTGCCGACATCTACTACACCTCAGTAGGCGGTTTACAATACCGAGTGACGGTGGTGCTTTACGGTGACTGTGGTCCGCTGAGTTCCGGAGCCTTTGCAGGTCTCCCCACGGCACGCCCTCAGGTGTGCGTGTACGATGGTGCCACCCTTTGGAATTCTTTTGACCTTCGAATAAAGGCACCGAGCGCCGGGGTGGAGATCACGCCTGTGTGCCCGGACTCACTCCTGTTGACGCAGTGTGTTAACCCAAGTAATCCGATTCCGGGTATTAAGCGGTTTGTCTATGATACCATTATGACCCTGCCGAACACATCTACCAACTGGCGTTTTGTATTCAATGGAAATCTTGGTGCGAGTGGATTGGCTGGTAGAGCCGGGGCTATTACAAATATCGGTGGCGGGACTATTATACAACTCGAAGCTACCCTCAATAATACAGTATATACTAACACTTGTGCGAACCTTACGGTTGTGCCTACACCATATTTCTGTATCAACAATCCCATTTGTTACACTCCAGGTGCAATTGATCCAGAGGGCGATAGTTTACGATTTGATCTGGTCACGGCGCAGAATGGATCAACGAATTGTACCACACCCGGAACGCCTGTAACGTATACGACCGGTGTGATGGCATACGGTACAACCCCAATTTCTGCGACAACACCGCTACGCACCACAACTGGTAGCTACACATTCAGTACGGTAAATGGACAGGTCTGTTTTAATCCGAATTTTACTCAAAGGGCAATAGTAGTGTACAACATCAGCGAATACCGTGGAGGTATGTTGGTGGGTACATTCCAGCGTGAAATGACTTTTCTTGTTAGGACGTGTGAGGTTCGAACTCCAAGTGTAGATTCGGCAGTTACGGGCGGAGTACTTGTTTATGATGCCCCCCGGTCATATCACATTTGTGGTAATTCAGGTACTTTCTCTTTGACGATGCGTCCCAGGGCCGATACTACTGTTGTTCCACCGCTCAATCTTACTTGCTCTGCAACGGGTCTGCCAGCGGGTATCACGTTTACAGTTTTGGGTAATGGTACGCCAACACCTACTGTGAATTTTGCGGGAAACGCTGCCGTGATGTCGCCGGGAGTTTATACCTTCTTCCTGAAACTTAAGGATAACGCGTGTCCTATTAATGGAGAGAGCGTTATTGCATACACCATAACTATTTATCCTGTTCCGGCTATTACAGCGACGCTAACTGCGCCCTTGCAATGTACCACTAATGCAATAGTTACTGCAACCCCTGGTGGGCAAGGTTCCCCGTGGACAATAAAGGTGGTCGATTCTGCTTTGTCTGCTCCTACAGACACTGTTGCATCGTATACCACGTCCGTTCCTGTTCTTGACAGCCGATATCCGGGTAAGTTCTATTATGTGATATACACCTCAGTCTCGACTCAATGTGCGTTGTATGATTCGATCACAATTGTACGGCCGCCGCGTATTGAACCTGTACTTTCTAAGTTTGATCCTACCTATTGCGGTAAGAATGACGGGGCGATAATATTGGATAATCTGAATGTCGGTGGTATTGACACTATAACGTATGACCGGGAAGGCATACCCCAGCCGCCGCTAATACTTCCGGTTTCGGCTGCAGGATCTTTGACTATTCCTAACCTGAGATCGGGCACCTATTCGAACATTGTTGTTCGCTACGGATATTGTACTTCGTTGCCAGTTGGGCCGATAACTCTGGTAGATCCGCCATTCACACTCCGGGCTGTTGCATCACAGAATCCTACAAAATGTGGTTTCTGTGACGGCTGGATCAAACTGTATGGTCTGCATCCTGATCAGTTAGATACCGTAACCTACAATAAGGACGGTGTACCTCAACCGGCTGTGGCCTTCTTTGTAACCAGCGATAGTACCATTTATTTGCCCGGGCAGTGTGCAGGTACGTATACTACATTTAACGTGCGCACGGCAGGAAATTGTACCGCTACGTTGCTCGACGTCTTGACTTTGGTGGCTCCTCCGATAACGGCAGATTTTGATACTATTGTTAGCCGCGGATGTAAGGGCGATACTTTGAAACTAATCAACCTCTCAGCGCCGGCTTCTGACCTGACGTATCAATGGGATTTCGGAGATGGTGGCACTTCAACTGAGATCAACCCTGTACACGTATACACTAATACGGTTGGTACGAGTTACCTTATTAAGTTGTTTGCCACCAATACAAAATGTCTGATTGGTGATAGTCTGACATTGAATTTGAACCACTTCCTAAAAGCTGGTTTTACGCAAAGCCCGACAAACTTCGTCTGTCAAATAGATCCGGTGAATTTCACAAATACCTCAACGGGAACAAACCCAGATTACCAGTGGTATTTTGGTGATGGCGCTACGGCTACGTTGACAGATGTGTCTCATACCTACTCCAATGTGGGAACCTTCTCTACAATGCTGGTTGCACACAATAATACGTTGGGCCTGCATTGCTACGACACCGTAAGGCGCTCAATTGTTGTTGACTCTAACAGCGAACTCTCATTGTTAGTTTCCGGCGAATCAACTGCTTTGTGTCGTGGTCAGGCTGTAACTGTAACTGCTATCTATACGACCAGTGGTGAAGTGAGCAACAGTTGGTCCGTGAGCGATGGATTTGCGATGAACAATATCAATCCGCTGACCCATGCATTTGAAGGCAGTGGTCCGGTGACAGTAAACTTCGATGCCAAGTTCAGGGCGTGTCCTGAAAAGAAAGCAAACGTGAAGTTGAATGTGTATGACGTCCCCGGCTTATACTTGGGTGCGGACACGGCAATGTGCCCGGGCAGTAATCCTATAGTACTGACAGATGATCGTAACATTGGAAATCCTAAGGCACGCTGGCGCTGGAGCACTGACGAGACAAACCGTTCTCCGAAACTGACTGTTACCAAGCCGGGTACCTATGTAGCGACAATCACTGTTGATGGGTGTTCTTCAACCGATACGATCGTTGTTCGCAAAGATTGTTACGTGGATGTTCCGAATGTATTCACTCCAAACGCCGACGGTGTGAATGATTATTTCTTCCCTCGCGGAATACTTACCAAGGGTGTAACATCATTCCATATGTCTATCTTCAATAGGTGGGGACAGCTGATCTATGAAACATCCAAGACTGAAGGTCAGGGATGGGACGGAGCAATGAATGGTGAGCCGCAACCACAGGGCGTATATGTTTATTCGATCGATGTTACTTTTAAAGACGGCATGATCGAGAAACATCAAGGAAACGTGACACTATTAAAATAAATGAACAGATAATTCCAGAGCCGCTTCGTGACCCGAAGCGGCTTTTTTGGCAAAAGATAAATTTGATCGAGCGCATAACCATATCTAACTTTATTAACGAGAACCCTATCTATCACCCTGACACTGAAATTTTATGAGCCTTGGTTCATTAACTCAATTCCGGAAACTGTTGCTTGTGTGGTTGCTCCTTTTTGCGGGCGTCGCAGCAAAAGCAAACCATCTTGTAGGGATGGATCTATTCTATACACATGTTTCGGGCAATACGTATAAGATAACACTGGTGGCCTATGGCGATTGTGGCTCAGCGGGCTCATCTACTTCTTTCGGAGCATTGCCTACCAACACGCCGGAGGTACACATATACAATGGCGGCACACTTATTTCAACAATAAATCTTGCCATTCAACCACCCACAGCGGGTGTGGAGATAACGCCGGTATGTCCTGCATTCCTGTCCATGACGCAGTGCACCAGTCTGAGTTTTCCGACACCGGGGATCAAGAAATTTGTGTACAGTGCCAATTATACGCTTCCGGGCACATCACCTGTTTGGCGCTTTATATTCACGGGTCAGTTAGTAGGCTCTATCGCAGGCAGGGCGCTGTCCATCACTAACATTTCTACCACGCCTGTGTCCTACATTCAGTTGGTGGATACGCTGAACAATACAGTGTCTCCGAACAGCAGTCCTGCGTTGACCAATGTGCCGACACCGTTTTTCTGCCTTTCGACGCCTAATAATTATAATCCGGGGGCAGTAGATCCGAACGGTGACAGTCTGAGGTTTGCATTGGTAAACGGTGCGGCCGGCACCACAACTTCGGTGCCCGGCGGATCGGCGACTTACATTGCACCTTATTCAGGAGCGGCCCCGCTTGCGGTATCTGCCCTGTCATTCGATCAGCAAACGGGACAGATATCCTTTACGCCAAGTGCGCTGCAACGGTCGCTGGTGGTGTATAACATCCGGGAATATCGCGGCGGCGTTTTTGTAGGCTCCTGTCAGCGTGAAATGACTTTCCTTGTCCAGACGTGTACCGATGCACCGCCGAACGGAGATTTCTCCGGGGCAACCGCCGGTACCATTGTTGATAATACACACTTCAATATCTGCAAGGGTGTGGGTGCGTATACGATCAATATCAACCCTTATCAGACGGACACGACCAATAATATCTTTGTTACAACATCGGGCCTGCCGTCGGGAATGACGTTTACTACAACCGGAAATGGCACACCGGATCCGGCGTGCGTAATATCGTGGACCACTACGGGAGTGGCTACCGGTTCCTATACGTTCTACGTCACTTATACGGACAATAACTGTCCATTGTCCGGCACGCAGACAATTGCCTATACGATAACTGTATTGCCGCAACCCACCATATCTGTAACATTGCTTTCTGCCGCAACATGTACCAACAAGGCAGCGGTATCGGTTGTGCCGGGTGGAACAGGCGCACCGTGGACTGTGAAGGTGTCGCGGTCGGTAGCTCCGTTTGACACGTTACAAACATTCACCGGAGTTTCGTCGACATTTGTTGATAGTCTCACACCAGGTGGTTACACGTTTACAATATATACTTTGGGTGTTGGGTGCCGATCGTCCACGAGTATCACGCTTGTTGCACCAGCGTTCCCTACACCAACGCTAAGTGGAATCAATCCTTCCTATTGCGGTAATAATAACGGAAGTATAAGATTGTCGGGGTTGTTGCCAGGCACGATAGACACTGTAAAGTACACAAGGAATGCTGTGGCGCAGACGCCGATCGTAACGACTGTTGCCGCCGATGGCAGTATCACTATAACCGGTCTGTCTGCCGCAGTGTATGGAAACTTCATTGTGAGCTCGGGGCGGTATTGTGTAACGCCTGCAGTGGGGCCACTCACGCTTGTGAATCCGCCGTTTACAATGAGGGCGATAGACAAGACCGATCCGCCATACTGCGGAGTATGCACGGGTGTTATTCGTTTGTACGGACTGCAGCCCGGCCAGATTGATACAATAACCTACTACAGAAGCAGTGTATTGCAGCCACCTGTTGTGGCATTTATCGGCCCCGATAGCATGGTGACAATAACCGGTCTGTGTTCCGGATTCTACCACAACTTTGTAGCAAGGACTGCAGGTGTTTGCGTGTCAAATACGTTGGGTCCTGTAACGCTTGCTGTGCCGCCGTTTACTGCACGTGCCACAAGCCATACCAATCCGCCTTATTGTGGTATGTGTACCGGTACGTTGACTATTTATGGATTGCATCCGGGTATGACTGATACTGTCACTTATCTGAAAGACGGTGTGGCGCAGCCCCCTGTGGTGCGCACTATTGGCGCAGATAGTATAGCAGTTCTTACCGGACTTTGTGCGGGTATCTATTCAAATATTGTTGTGCGCACCGGCGGTGTTTGTGTTTCGAATGTTTTGGGGCCGGATACACTTACTGCTGCGCCATTGAATATTCGCGCGCTTACGTTCACCAATCCTCCTTATTGCGGTATATGCACCGGAACCATTACGTTGTACGGACTTTTCCCCGGGCAGACCGACACCGTAAATTATACTAAGGGTGGTGTGCCGCAGCCGCCAAAGATACAGCTGGTGGGTGCTGATAGTACCATCACGATCACTGGTCTTTGTGCCGGACTTTATGACAATTTTATTGCCCGCACGGGTGGTGTATGCGTATCCAATTCTGTAGGACCTGCAAACCTCACGGTACCGCCGTTCACCATGCGTGCCATCAGTAAAGTGGATCCTGACTATTGCGGGATATGTAACGGAGTTATAAGACTCTATGGATTGTATCCCGGGCAGACAGATACCGTGAACTACACCAAAGACGGTGTGCCGCAACCACCCAAAATTCAATTGGTTGGGCCCGATAGCATTATCACCATCACAGGACTTTGTGCAGGTGTGTACGACAATTTCGTTGCGCGAACAGCAGGGGTCTGTGTATCAAATACGCTCGGGCCGGTAACACTTACAGTACCGCCGTTCACTATGCGTGCGCTTTCGTTTACCAATCCGCCGTACTGCGGCATCTGCACGGGCACGATCACTTTGTATGGTCTGCACCCGGGGATGACCGATACAGTCAGTTACACCAAGGACGGTGTGCCGCAACCACCCAAGATCCAGTTTGTGGGACCTGATAGTATGATCACTGTCACAGGGCTCTGCGCGGGTCTGTATGACAATTTTATTGCCCGGACAGGTGGCGTATGTGTTTCCAACACACTCGGCCCGGCCAACCTTACTGTGCCACCATTTACCATGAGCTCGCTTACATTTACCAATCCTCCGTATTGTGGAATCTGTACGGGTACCGTTACTTTACGAGGCTTGTATCCGGGGCAAACAGATACTGTTACGTTCACCAAGGATGGCGCACCATATCCTGCTGTTGTACAAACAGTGGCGGCCGACAGTACCATCACGATCACGGGGCTATGTGCAGGCCTGTACGACAATTTTGTGGCCCGCACCGGAGGTGTATGTGTTTCTAATACTTTGGGGCCTGCCAACCTCACGGTGCCACCGTTCACGATGCGTGCCATTACATTCACGAATGCAACTAAATGTGGTTGGTGTGATGGTAAGATCAGATTGCTTGGTCTGCATCCGGGACAGACTGACACAATCACTTACAGGAGAAATGGAGTTGCACAGCCACCGGTTATCGCGACCATTGGAGCAGATAGTACTGTTTATATTAACGGACTGTGTGATGGAGTCTATTCTGATTTTGTTGCACGTACCGGTGGTGTATGCGTATCCAATGTATTGGGGCCGGTGACGCTCGTCGATCCGCCAATAACGCCTGGTTTTAATTTTGTGGTGCGCGAAAACTGTAAGGCAGATACTGTGCTCTTTACCAATACATCCACACCTGCTGCAGATCTAACCTATACATGGGCATTCGGGGACGGATCGGTTTCTACGGCCATTGGTCCGCAACACATTTACACATTACCGGGAAACTACAATGTTACACTCGTAATAACCAATACCCGTTGTGTGGATAGTATCTCAAAGAATATTGCAATCACTAACATTGTGAAGGCGGGCTTTACGAATGTGCCTGACAGTTTTGTTTGTACCGGAGCGCCGGTCACTTTCACCAACACTTCGTTGGGTGTGCAACTGAAATATGCGTGGACATTCGGAGACGGAAAGACAGATACTGTTGCTGATCCTGTACATGTGTATAATCGTACCGGAACGTACAAGATCGTGATGGCGCTTTCCAACTATGTTCCTTGTCGCGACACCGCAAGGGCAGTGATGACAGTCGATTCAATAAGCGACGTGAGCATCAAACTTACCGATTCGGTTTTGTGTGACGGGAAGGTGGTGACTTTCACGGGCATTTATGCAGGTATTGGTAACACCGGAATACGTTGGACTTTTGGTGATGGCTCGCAGATAGCGAATCAGAATCCTGTGACACATGGGTTTGATGCAGAGGGTAGTCTCACGGTGAGGTTCGATGCGTTTTACAGGGCGTGCCCCGATACATTTGCTACTAAAAAGATATGGGTATTCTCACATCCTCAGACCTACTTAGGAGCAGACACTACCATCTGTCCAGGCGGAAATCCAATTGTACTTGCTGACGGTAAATATGACGGTGTGCCGGGCTTGAGATGGTTGTGGAGTACCGGTGAGAAAACAAACGCTATTAAGGTGACCACGCCCGGTAGTTATTGGGCAAGGGTGATTGTAGATGGGTGTACTGCAACCGATACGATAGAAGTAAAACAAGATTGTTACCTGGACGTTCCGAACGCATTTACACCGAACGCCGATGGTATCAACGACTATTTCCTGCCTCGCCCATTGCTGGCAAGAGGTTTAGCTACTTTCAAGCTGAATATTTATAACAGGTGGGGGCAATTGATATTTGAAACAGAAAAGATTCAAGGTCGTGGCTGGGATGGTCGCTTGAATGGCATAGATCAGCCAGAAGGGGTTTATGTCTACACTATAGACGCAACCTTCGTAGATGGACAGATAGAAAAACGACAGGGCAATATCACGCTCATCAGATAGCGCTGGATCCATAAAATGCATAAAAAGATAAAGGCCGCATTTGCGGCCTTTGTCTTTATCAGGAATCACATTACGTAACTATTTCATTATATCGTGGCCAAGTTTGTCGCGCTTGGTCTTAAGATAGAACTCGTTATGTTTATTGGGAGCTATCTCGATGGCGACATTTTCGACGATCTCCAAACCGTATCCAAGCATACCTGCACGCTTGCGCGGGTTGTTGCTCATTAGTTTCATCTTAGAAACACCAAGGTGGCGGAGGATCTGAGCACCTACACCATAGTCGCGCTGGTCGTTCTTGAAGCCGAGTGCAAGATTGGCCTCCACGGTGTCTTTTCCTTGTTCCTGCAACTTATAGGCTTTCAGCTTATTCATGAGCCCTATGCCGCGTCCTTCCTGGTTCATATACAGGATCACGCCCTTGCCCGCATTCTCAACCATTTGCATTGCCGATTCAAGCTGGTCGCCACAGTCGCAACGAAGTGAATGAAGGATATCGCCTGTTACACATGAACTGTGCACCCTTACGAGTACAGGTTCATCTTTTTCCCATGTTCCTTTCACAAGGGCCAGATGGTTCTCTCCGGTATTCGTCTGGCGGAAAGCCACCAGTTCAAAATTGCCGAATTTGGTAGGCAATTGTACCCGTACTTCTTCCTGTATCAGCGTTTCTTTTTGCAGACGGTAAGAAATAAGGTCTTTTATTGAAATGATTTTAAGGTCAAATTTCTTGGCTATTTCCATCAGCTCAGGCAGGCGAGCCATGGTGCCGTCATCGTTCATGATCTCCACCAGTACACCGGCAGGTTCGAATCCCGCAAGACGTGCCAGGTCAACTGTGGCTTCGGTATGGCCTGTGCGACGCAGCACGCCTTCGTTTTTGGCGCGAAGCGGGAATATGTGCCCCGGCCGGCCCAGGTCTTCTGCTCTTGTGTTTGGATCAATGAGTGCCTGTACAGTTTTTGCCCTGTCGTGCGCCGAAATGCCGGTTGTGCAACCATTGCCAATAAGGTCTACTGATACAGTGAACTGGGTCTGGTGAAGTACAGTATTGTTCTCCACCATCAGGTTGAGACGCAATTCCTCACATCTCTGTTCGGTAAGAGGGGCGCAAATAAGCCCTCTGCCGTGTTTGGACATGAAATTGATGATCTCAGGTGTAACATTACGTGCTGCAGTAACGAAATCGCCTTCGTTCTCGCGGTCTTCATCATCTACAACTATTAGCAATTTTCCTTGTCTGAGGTCTTCGAGTGCCGCTTCAATTGTATCAAGCATATCTTCAAAATCTGCACAACGGCAGCTTCATTTTTGTGAGATGCAAAGGTAATACCTAATAATCATGTGAAAATCACACTAAAGCAATATCATTTCCCTACTTTTGGTGTGCGCACGTTGAGATATAAGGTATTTTAACGTTGTAATAGGGTTTCTCTGAGCGCTCGTTTACATAAACGGAACGTTTTTTGATGCCATGAAAGTAAAATTAAAATTGCGGCATTAGCCGTACCGTATGTATCCCAGATCGTCCCGTTCCATTACATTTTCCCTTGCCTTTTCCGGTATATTGATCGTTTTTTTGTTTGCTGCCTGCAATCAGCATCGGCTTAAACCCGGCCCTACAGGTTTTGCTGACGAATCGTTTGCCGACCGCTTGAGTGGTTTGATGCCTTCGCCCGATACTTCCGGCGGCGCATTAAAAAGGAAAGTGGTTAATGATGTGCGGCTTGTTTATGCACTCGATGACTATCAGCCTATATGGGTAAAGGAAAATTATGCTTCAAATGAGGCCGCAACACGTCTGCTCGAAGAACTCGAGGATATGCAGTGGGACGGGGCAGAAATGGGACAATATAGGCTTGATGAGTTGAAGTTGCTGAAAGTACGCCTGGATACATCTAAACGCAATAGTGTGGATGACGCGATTGCTTTTGATACGATGCTTACCCGGAATTATCTTACCGCTGCAAGATTTTTGCGTTTCGGTACAATAAACCCACGCAAGGCCGATTCTTTGTGGCATCATGTAAATGACACTGTGTGGGATGGGCCGGAAGTGTTGGTGAATCAGGAAGGGGAGTATCCTTCGCTCGAGAAGTTCAGAAGTGAATGGCCTACGTACAGACTGCTACGCAACGAATACATGCGATTCTCCATGTTGCAGCAGGACAGCTCTTACCTGAATGCTAAATTCAATATCCAACCAGGGCAAACGGACAGTATTCTGCGAATGAGTGCAGATTACATCATTCTTTCTGAGTTGCCATGGGCCGAGAGCATGCCCGACGATTCGCTGAGCGACAGAGCGCGTATGATGGTGACCTATCAGGCTTATAGGTCGCTGCGCCCCACCAGAAAGTTTGATAGCGCTACTATGGCCGAGCTGGCAACACCACCTGAAGTTTACATGGCAAGGTTGAACGCGAACATGGAGCGGCTACGCTGGATGAAGCATTCACCGGGAAACACTTACATAGTTGTTGACGTCCCCCTGATGGAAATGTACTTCCGTAAGGATGGTACTAATGTAATGCATAAGCGGGTTGTGGTGGGAAAGCCGGCGAGGCAAACTCCATCTTTGTTCGCCAATATGACCAATGTGGTGATCAATCCGCCATGGGCTGTACCGCCAACCATTCTTAAGAAGGATGTTTTGCCTGGAATTCAGCGCAGCGGGAACGAGTATCTTGCTAAGAAAGGACTGAAGATATACGACAGCGATGGCAAGGCTGTAAAAGTGAGTGCAGTGAACGCCCGCAACTACAGAAGGTATTCATTCAGGCAAGCACCGGGTGAAGACAATTCGTTGGGTAATGTGAAATTCAATATGCCCAACAAGTGGGATATATACATGCACGATACCCCACACAGAGAGGATTTTGGCAAGCGTGACCGCGCGCAGAGCAGTGGTTGTGTGCGTGTCCATGAGCCGCGTGAACTGGCTTTGTATATTCTTGCTGACCTCGAGAACAAGAAACAATATACTCAGGGTAGGTTGGATACATTGATCTCGGGTCACAAGACCAAGTGGGAGAACCTCAAAAACAAGATTCCGGTGTATATTACTTACCTGACAGCTTTTGAGGATGTTGCTACAGAACACGTTCTTTTTACACGTGACATCTACGAGCGCGACGCTAAACTGATGGCGTTGATGTGCGCAGCGTCGAAAAGCTAACTACAACTTATTTGTAGTTATTCTGTAATGGCGTTCAGTGCCAGCCACGCCATCATGCCCATTCCCGTTTTCAGACACTCTTCATCCACATCGAACCGTGGATTGTGAACAGGGGTAGTATACTCTGTATTGTCCCTATTGGTGCCTATGCGGAAGAAACAGCCGGGTACATGGTGTGTATAGAATGCGAAGTCTTCAGCACCCATGCGCATTTCCAGCGGATGCACGTTTTCGGCACCAGCATATTGGGCTGCCCAACTTGTTGCTTTATCAGTCAGTGCCGGGTCGTTGAACAGAACCGGGTAGCCTATTGGTATTTCAACAGTGGCGGTAGCACCATAGGCGGCGCATGTCTGCTCAGTGAAGTCTTTGATCCATTTATGCGCTTCATATCTCCATTTTTCGTCCATAGCGCGGAAGGTGCCAAGCAATTCCACCTTTTCCGGGATCACATTGGTAGCAAATCCCCCGGCGATCTTACCGAAAGTAAGTACCGATGGACTCATCGGGTCGCATTTACGGGCAATTACCTGTTGCAGGCCTGTTATTACCAACGCGGCAATTGCAATGGGGTCAACCGTCTGGTGCGGTTGGGCGGCATGCCCTCCTTTGCCGTGAATAGTGATGTATATCTCATCGGCACTTGCCATGTATCTGCCGGGTCTGAAGCCCACCGTACCCGTGGGCAGATTGGGGAAGACATGTAGTCCGAATATTGCCTGTGGAACAGGGTCTTTAAGTGCGCCTTCTTCAATCATAATGCTTGCACCGCCGGGGTGGCTTTCCTCGCCAGGCTGAAAAAGCAATTTTATCGTGCCTGTGAACTGATCCCGCATTTCGTGCAGTATCCGGGCTGCTCCGAGAAGGCACGAAGTATGCACATCGTGGCCGCATGCATGCATCACGCCTGAGTTCTGTGAAACGTAGGATATGTCATTTTCTTCTGTGATAGGTAGCGCATCCATATCGGCCCTTAGTGCGATGCATTTTGATGCCGGTTCGCGCCCCTGAATATGAGCCACCAGTCCGGTGCCTGCTATGCGTTTAATGTCAGTGATGCCGATCTTCCGCAACTGCTCCTCCACAAAAGAAACAGTGTTGTATTCATGAAAAGACAGTTCGGGATGTGCATGAAGGTGTCGGCGAATGTGCAGGACATCTGTATACAGCTCATCGGCACGCCGGCTAATGTGGTCAGGCAACATAGATCGAGTGTTTGAGGTCTAAAGGTAATCATGTTTTTGGCTTGTATCGAGGCACTGAATTTTCCCTTTGAAAGTTAAACTTACCCTGCAGCAAAACTTAACATTACTAAATTGTTACCTTTTCGTAAATTTACTATAGAATCAAATAGATATGAGGGCGGTATTGGTGGTGTTGTTATTGGTGGTTGGTTCATTTGGCGTCAGGGCACAATACAGGCCCTTGGTAGAAAGAATTGCTTTTGACTTTTACGGAGATTCAATCAAAATTGAGGGTCTAAACCTCAATTGCCCCGATTTTGCCGACGAGTTGACTGCAGATAACATCATTTCCTTTTCTAGTTCAATCGATTCCGGTGGATTTGCTCCCGTCGTGGCCGCTCTTCGTGAATATAGAGATCGTCACCGCCCCGATGACTGGATGTACTATCAACTCATTCGCCGCACGGCTCAGATGCTTAGCCCCAAAGCCGAGAATTACTATCGGTACACCCTCTATAAGTGGTTTTTTCTCACGCGTTCCGGTTTTGATGCAACACTACGGATTGCAGGCGATAGGCTGATGTTTTATGTACAGTGTGATGAGAATATCTATGATATCCCCTGTTACACCGATGGAGGGCGGCAGTACGTTTGTTTGAATTATCATGACTATGCCAAGATCGATATCCCTAATACTCGTTTTGAGTCAGTGTTGATCAAATTGCCTGATGCAAGCCGGGGTTTCTCATATAAGTTGTCCAGGATACCCGATTTTGCCCCGAAGAAATATGAGGAGAAGGAGTTGCAGTTCAGTTATCAGGACAATCATTACAATTTCAGGGTGAAATTAAATCCTGACGTAAAGAACATTTTTGCTAATTACCCGGTGGCAGATTATCAGCTATATTTTAGTATGCCATTGAGCAGTCAGACTTATGGTTCTTTGATCCCGCAACTTAAAGAGGCAACGTCAGACCTGGGCGTGCGACAGGGGGTAGATTACCTCATGCGCTTTACAAGGTATGCGTTCAATTATCAGACTGACAGAGAGCACTTTGGTAAAGAAAAGAGAATGTTTGCAGAACAGACATTGCTTTATGATGGTAGTGATTGCGAAGACAGAGCAGCATTGTTTTTTTACCTGGTAAAAGAGATCTATCAATTGCCGATGATCGTTCTTGCGTACCCTGAGCACGTTACTGTTGCCGTGAGGTTCGATAAGCCTATTGGTAAATCTATACTTTACAACGGACAGAAGTACACAATATGTGAGCCAACACCACAGAAACAGGACGTTCCGCTTGGCCGGATATCGAAAGAATTGGTGAACGCACGTTACGAAGTAGCGTACGTTTATGATCCACATCAATAAAAAATGCCGGTCGTTAGACCGGCATTTCTATACTTGAGTTTTATTGCTTTTTATCGCGCTATCAGCAATCTTGTAGTAGTCTGCTGTTTCTCGCTTGTGACTATTGCGTAGTAAATGCCATTTGCAAGGAACGATGGCAGATAGACAGTAGGTTCACTGATCTTCGTTGTTAACACTACTTGCCCCATCGCATTTACAAGGCGTAACTCATCGGTTGGCTGAGCTCCGAAGATCTTGATGTAGTCTCTTGCCGGATTTGGCACAATCGTGATCGATGTTTCAGGATGCAGATCTGTAACAGCAAGAGCGAATACTACTTTAACAACGGAGCAAGTTGTGTCGGTACACACCCACTGGTTCCGACGTTTTGCACGGGTGTAGAGGCACACTGTATAGTTTCCCGCTCCGGTGAATACATGCGTTGGATTGTGCAGTGTGCTTGTGTCGGCTGTACCGGATGCCGGGTTGCCGAAATTCCACAAGCGGGATACTGTGTCGCCCGTGTTCGATACAATTGTGTCATAGAATGTAACGTCATAACCCACCGTGTCGTAAGAGAAACCGTAGGTGCTATTCAGCTTTCCGCATTTTGAATTAACAAAGGCGATGTCGCTCACCAGCACAGAACCTGACGAAGATTTATTGAATAAGAATTTCACCTTTCGGACTTTCTTTATGTTGATGCCCGTGAAATCGCTGATCGGGATCCTGATGTTGTTGAACATCACTTTTGGCAGCAGGCTTGCGCTGGTGCCCGGCTGGTAGAAGAGAGCATAGCTATAGTCATGAACGCGTTTGCTGGCTACCGCACCCGCCGAATCGATCAATTGCACTGTGAAGTCAAGATTCTGTCCGGCTGAAACCTGATTGAATCGCTGTGCGGCCCTGAACTGAACAGCGTCAATAAGTGACAGGTCTTGTTTGGTTGCAGGGATGTCGTTCTGGTAGTAGTCAAGTGTGTCGTCCCAACGCATACCCATTTGTGCAAGGCCTTTTCTTGATGTTGTACCTCTGTGGGGCTCTTTGGCTTGTTGCGTTGCTACGTTACACAACGGTATCGCAAGCCCGCCGCCGCATATTCCTACACCCGAAGTGACAAGGCCTGCCCAGGTAACTGCTCCGCCCATTGTGTTGGTTGTTTCGTTATATACGGTATCGGTCCTGTTGATATCAAGACGTTCCGTACGTCCGGGATGGTAGGATACAAAAACGTTGGTTGTGTCTAGTTGTGACGTTGCCGGCGGGATTATGTCGCGGGTTTCCAGAATAGGAGCAAATTTCTGCTCTCCACCCACATGTTGCCTGAAGAATGCGGCAGCGTACGTGTTGTATGCGTTCTTTTGTTTTGTCGTATCGAAGCGTTTGTTTGTTGGTGATGCCGGTCCACAATGCGGATCGGTACTTGTTGCACCCCAGTCGTCTGCTGTACCCGCAATGTATGAGCCGGGAGTCCAGACTGTGTTATAGAAATTGTGGTTGGCTCCCATCATCAGTACATTGTACTTCGGAGCTTCGTCTGTTGTGTCTGTGTAGCGCACGTCATCATAGAAGTGAACACCCTGCAGGTCTGAAACGTCGCCATCGCAGTAAGGGGCAATGTTCATCAATGGGATGCCGTTCAGCCAACGACGCTGAAAATCTACCGGGGCAAGGGTGATAACGGCTTTTATACCATAAGGACTGCCAAGCGACTTGTTATAAAGCGCGTTGAATACAACGCCTTCTCCACCGCGAGAATGACCCATGGTGCCAACACGCGTCAGGTCGACCTTGCCTACGAACATGCCTGCCGCTCCCAACGTTGATGGTGCGCCACCGGTTGTGCTCCATGTTTTCCAAAGGTCAAGGTGTTTTTGTACAAGTTCTCCACGACCATTCATTCCGGCGTCTGAAGTACTCGCATCTCGTGCGTTGATACCGTTGCAGGAAACTGAGATCACTATATACCCGTGACTTGCCATAAAGCGTGCGTGGTAGTCATATCCTTGAAAGCTCTCAATGGGCAAGCGGCCGGTTGGACATGGCCAGGACAAAGACGATGAGTATGGGGGGGAGGCATTGTAACATGTTGAGTGCCTGCCATGAAGCAATACTATTACAGGGTAGGGCCCGCCGGGCAGACCCGTAGGGTAGTGTACAGATGCCCTCATTTCTACGGGACCGGCAGAAGCCCCACTTGGCAAATTGAATAGTGTAAGCGCCGCTGCTGCATCGCCGAGGTTATATTCTGCCTTTGTTACTGCCAGAGTTCCTGCTATACCCGGATCCGGAGTTGTTTGTGCATCAGAGGTAAACGCGCCTGCGAGTAAAAGCAGCAACACGCTGAAAAGGGAGGGGAAAATGTTTTTCCTCATTGGATAATGTTGTTATGATGTTGAAGATGAAGGCTCTGCAAAACTTAGCGAAGCTGACTTTTTTTCAGTTTGCCCAGTTCCCAGCAGGGGCAGAATTTCTGCTTGCACATATCCTGAAGTTCCTGTTCAGATTCAGCTTCCAACAGACCGTAGGAAAGGTAAACGCGTGAACCATCAGATATTTTTTTGAAGTCTTCTGACGGGATGTAGAATTTCAATATGCCTTTTCCGTTTTCATTGTCCTGGTCATGAAACAGGAAGTGTTTGTTGCCAATGTAGAGTACATGGGTGTTACCGCCGATATAAAACTCGTTGGGCGATGTGATGGTGAGGGTTACATTTGGGCCCGATTGCTTGAGCAGGCTCATTTTCACTTTTTGTTTTTCCTGCGCCTTCACCTCGCCTGCCCAAAGGCATAGCATCAACACCGAACACGCAACAAGTAGTTTGCTTTTCATCTTTTTTGGTTTCGCTTTATACAAATGTATTAAAAATATGCTGCAAAAGACATTGTCTTTTAACACGTCAACGCAAAAAGGAGGAAAGGAACGTCAGCTATCAGGCTGCCTTCAGTTTGCTTATCCAGATAGTACCATTCTTGCTTTCGAACTTGTCTATGGTACCCTGTCTGTACATCCTGTTCAGTTCTATTAGTGCTTCTTCTCTGGACATGTTGCCAAGAAAGACAAATTCTTTCTCGGTCATGGTTGGGAAATACGTGAATAATTGCTCAGGTGTGCGCAGGTAAGATTCTTTCTGAGCACCTGGTATCATCGTTCTAATGATCTCTTCAAAGCGTTCGTAAGGTTGAAGTCCACGGATCACATGTTTTGTCTTGTCTCCGTTGGAGAAAAAAAGTGTGGGGAAGCCCTTTACGCCCAACTGCTGTGACAATGCGAGGTCCTGACGGAACAGTTCTTTTGCCTTGCCTTCATAATCTCGTAGTAGCCTCGCAGCGTCAAGCCCCACTTCAAAAGCAGCCATGCGCAGGTGTTCCCATTTAATGATGTTCTTCTTTTGCGTGAACACCATCTCTTTTATCCTGCGCAGGAAATGTATCGCCCGCTCAGGGTCCTGTAGTTGTGCGGCTTTAAAGGCGATGGATGGCGGATATGAAGACGTCAGAGGGTCCTCGCGCCATATGTCACCATCAAGTGGCATGTCATACGTGGCGCCTACTTCGTCCCAGTGTTTTGCCGCATCTGCCGGTTTGACAATTGCCGTGCCGTTGTATTTTTCCCAAGACGGCAGCAGACCACCCATGCAATACTCTATGTTGACATAGTTGTCATATTCAAGTTTCAGTTTGCGAAGTGTGGGTTGTATGATCCAGCAAGTTGAGCAGATCGGGTCGGTAAAGTACAAGACCTGTATCTGCTTGTTCTTGCCAACAATATATGGCTTGGGCGAATCGTCCAATGCCAGTGGCAGAGGGATGTCATCGTCATTCTGAAGTGCCGGTTCCAGGAATTGTTTTTTAAGCTCGCGTCCTTTCTTCAGGTGTTCGGCGAGATCCTGTATTCGTTTTTGATAGTATTTATTAAATGCGACTTCGTAATCGGTGTTTTCGCCCAGGCAGTCGGCCAGTGTACGTGCATCAAGAATGGCGTTGGTAGTACCGGCGCTGGTGAACGGTAGCATTTGGTGCGCCGCATCGCCTATCAATACCACATTCGATTTGTGAAATGCCGGCAGCATGTCAAAATCTTTGGTTTCCCAGATGTAGCTTGTAGAGAAGTCGTTCGATCTGAGGATCTCCTGCACCACTTCAGGGAAGTCGTACATGAAACGAAAACAGAACGCACGCAAGGCCTCCGGTGTATCACCTGTTACATCAGAGATCGTTGGGTCATACTGCATGAACCAAACTAATTCACTATCGGATGTAGGGATGAAACCGAACGCCCGGCCATTATTCTTATCCTGAAATTTGGAAAATATATTAGGATGTTTCCGCGCAATTTCCGCGTTGGCTGCAATCCCAACAATCTCCTTCACTTGCACCGGAGTGTACTTCACGTCCTTGAACAGCAGATTCCTTACTCTCGAGTTTCCTCCGTCTGCCGCAATAAAGATGTCGCCGTATTCAATATCTCCATTGTCAAACACAGCCGCAATGGCCTTGCCTTCGTGAAACACAAAATTTATAAACTTGCGCCCTTCCTTTATGTGGGTGGCGTTTACCAACGACCGTTGAAAACCCAGCAGGTCGGCCCTTTTAATACAATACCACTGGCTTAGTCGCTGGTCCTTTACTTCGCTGTCATCGGGTCGGCGCAGAATAAACTCGTCAACTTTACGGGCGGGAAGCAGGATCCGGCTTTTTTCGTTCAGGTCTTTAAGAGGCCCTATTCCATCTTTATGTATCAGAAAGGCATGCCCCTTTACGTTAAGACCCTCCGATCGTTCGCAGATCACGACTTCTATCTTCTTCTTTTCCAGGAAGATACCCATTGATAATCCGGCTATGCCACCTCCAATTATTACTGCTTTCATTCCCGGGGCTTTCTCTGAGTCTGTTAACGATCTGATTTGTTATTTGTAAAAATATAAATTCATTGCGACTTACCTAAAATTAGGGGTTACTATTTTTTATCCGGTCCAGTGCTTCCTGTAGAATTGTGGCGGAAGTTGCGAAACTCAGTCGTATATATCCTTCTGCCCCTTTGCCAAACCACTGCGGCAACCCTGGCACGACGGCTACTTTGGCCGTTTGAAAAATATGGTCAGCCACTTCTTTACTTGTTTTGCCGGTTCCCGAAATGTTAGCAAAGGCCACATAGCAGCCTTCCGGAGCTACACAAGTAATGCCAGGCACCTGATTCAAGCCTGTGACACAGAGATCTCTCATTGCAGAAAGATGGCTGACAAACTCGTTGAGCCATGGGGCGCATTTTGTAAGCGCTGTGGTTGCTGCAACTTGTCCAAGCACATTTGCGCCATGTATGGTTGAGTTATGAAGAGATGCCTCCAAGAGCCGTTCGAAATGTGTAGCAGTGCCCGCCATCACTGCTCCTATCCTAAGCCCTGCAAGGCCATATGACTTGCTGAAACCTGTGACTGTGACGGTGCGCTTGGCGATATCAGGCGACAAAGAGGCTATGCTGGTAAAAGTATGCGGGGCAAAGATGATGTCACTCCATATTTCATCAGAGAGTATCATCAGATCATGCTTGTCTGCAATTGCAGCAAATTGCATCAATTCCTGCCTCGTAAAAACTTTACCGGTAGGATTCAGCGGATTACAAAGACACAGCATCCGGGTGGCCGGAGTGATAAGTGTTTCAAGTTTCTCAAAATCAACGCCATCGCAGTTCTGCGGAATTGCAAATGGAATTGCAGTTGCTCCTACAGCTTCAACAGAATATCGGAACAGGAAATCTACCGGGTCAAAAATTATTGCTTCATCACCCGGCGCCAGAAAGGCCCTACAGGTGATGTAGATGCCCGAAGCAGCGCTATCTACAGGAAAAATAAGACTCGGATCGCACTGAATGGCGCGGCTTGTTGTAAAGAACTCCGCCATTGCAATCCGGAACTCAGGCATGCCGGTGGGCGGCGTGTAGCACAGATAGCGGTCACGCGTATAACCCATAATAGCATCGGCGATCTCTGGTGCACACGGAAAATCGGGATCGGCAGCCGTCAAGGGTATCACGCCTTCCGGAACTGTTGCCCAGCGCAGATTGTAGGCTCGTTTTTTTAGTATGCCAAGATCTATTGAGGAGTGTTCGAACATGATGTTGAGTTAAAAGTTGTGCAGAAAGCAGGGCAAATTTGACCTGTGGAACAGGTAAGATCAGGCACTTAGTATCTCAACGAACTTCTCCTTGAGAATTGGTTTTATGATAAAGTCTGTAACGTTTGGGTTTGTTTTTGCTCGTTCAATGTCGTAGGACGATATGGACGATGAGAACACGTATAGGCGATTGGGTTTGGAGAGGATCGGTGCAATGTTTCTGTACTCTTCAAGAAATTCCCATCCGTCCATTATGGGCATTCTGAGATCCAGAAAAATAACATCGGGCAATAGTTCCGGTGACCCTGAATGCTCTCTCAGATAGGTGAGTGCCTTGTTGCCGTCCAGAAAGTCGGTTATTGCCGTTGGGATGCCCGTCAAACCTATCGTTTTCCTCAACAGGAATGTGAAAAGTTTGTCGTCATCTATGAGGAAGATATTTTTTACGGTGCTCATTGGTTCTGGTTAGTGAATTCGATAAAAAATGTGGCTCCTTTGTCAGGCGCGCTTTCGACCCATATTTTTCCACCCAGCGCTTCTATATGAGCTTTGATCATATAGAGACCGAATCCCTTAGCGTCGGGATGGTGGTGAAATACCTTTCCTATCTTGAAGAAATTATTTTTATGCTTCTGCATGTCTATGCCCAGTCCGTTATCAGTAACAGAAAGATATACACTGTTTCCTTTTCTGTGAGAAGATATACCTATTTCAGGTTTTCGTTCGGGCGACCTGTATTTCAAGGCATTGCTTATCAGATTATGAAGAATGCTGTTGAAATAGGTGGCGGGGTAGTAGATGGTCGGCGCATTGTCGATGTCTGTTGTGAATGTTGCACCCGATCTGCTTATTTCGGGCTCCAGACTTTCCAATATTCTTTGCAGGTATTTGTGTATCTGTAAATGTTCTGACTTCACTTCGGGGTCTTCCTGGATCTGTATAGATTCCACAAGTTCATTGAACGTGGAGTTCAGGTTGTCAAGTACATTATTGAGGCTTGTGATCAGCTGCTTTCTTTCTTCATTATCACTACAGTTCTCAATGAATTCAGAAAGCATCGCGATATTCACTAGTGGTGCGCGCAGGTTGTGAGAAACGATGTTGCAGAAATCACTCAATTGCACATTCTGTTGCGACAGTTTGGCTAGCAACATCGTTTGCTTGTCTTCAAGTTCTTTACGGTCTGTAATATCCATGCCCAGCCCTATCATCATTAATAGGTTACCCGAATCGTCAAAAACCGGGAACATTCGTCTGAGGTGAGTGACAACTGAGCCGTCGGGAGTTATCGCCTTATCCTCCCATCTCATTTCCTTTCCGGTTTTTTTTGCTTCAAGGAACTTTGCCCTCCGCAATTCTGCTACGTCAGATGGTCTGCCACGATATCGGGCATATTCGAAGTCGTCTTTCCCGATAATATATTTCCTTAGGTCTTCGTTTTTTATCGCAGTTGCGTTTACATATAGGTACACATGTTCGGGGTCAAAGACAGCAAGATCGATCGGAATGTTGTTGAGGATGTTTTCGTAAAATTCCCTTTGTTGATCGAGTTTTTGACGAGCTTTTTTTTGTTCTGAAATGTCTATAATATGATAGATATGGTATTCGTGCCCGTCTACCGAGGCCGATGTAAAACTCAATTCTACTTCTATTGCAGACCGATCTTTGGTGGTTATGGTCGTTTCTACGATTTTTCCCGATACAGCGTTAGTTCCCGGTGCTTGCTCAACCATACCGGGGTCGTCATAACAATTGCCCCCCAGGCAGTTGTTGCAAAAATCCAGACCCAATATCTCTTCTTCTTTCCAGCCAAGCATCATTTCTGCTTCCGGATTCATGAGCAGCACGGCACAGTTGCTGTCTGTAACCACAACAGCATCTATAGCTTTTTGAAATATTATCTTCATCATCCCCTCAGAGTGAAGCGCATTAGATATGGTGCTTGATCGTGCTGCGTAGTGTAACCGTATTAAATTGCTTATCTGTGCAGACAGCAATCCCAACGCATTGATCTGTTTATCTGTAATGCCATGTTCTTCAGACGAGAAAACCAAAAGGTATCCCACCGTGTGGCCGTTGTTATCTTCTATCGCTACTCCGGCAAGTGCGTTTGTACTATCAGGAAAAAACCGTCTGATGTCTTCTGAAACAGATTTTGCACCAAGGTTAGTAACGTTTATTGTCTTCGACCCGATTGTTGGAACCATCATCGCATTTGCCGGGATATCGCCCGCTACTGTCCGTTGATCGGACCACGCAATTAACTGATAATACAGACCATTTTTTACTGCAATTGTCGAACCATCCGCGCCACACATCATTGTCGCCAACTTCGTGAGATCCGACAACTCCTTTTCCGGGATGGACAGAAGTGTATGTGCCCAGATGTCTGAACTCTTGGTGGCGTCATTGGATGGAGTTGCGGGACCGGTATTCATGAGCAGATTACCTCTATACTAAACGGTGAGATGGTAATAAATTAAGTTTCGTTTGAATGTGTAATTGTGGTTATCAGAGTTGCTAAGTTAATAAACTAATACGGTAAAATCTATGCATTATAAATGAATAATGCGGTGATGCAGCCTGACACGCCACACCACCGCACGAAGCACGATGATTATATTAACGACAATTCCGGTGCCTGTAATATCTTACGGGTGGTTGTTGGTATCCATAGGGGGAAGGATGAGTAATTGGCGGATAGCCATATCTCGACCGGTATGCCGGACCGTTATAGTAGACAACCGGTGGTGGACAGTGCCGGCGTTGGGGAACATAATACCTTACAGGATAATGATTGTGAACGGTCACGCGGTGGGCGTGGCGGTGTCTTCCATGTGCATAGGCACCATCGTTGGTTAGTCCTGTCAGTACTATTGCTGCCAGCGCACCGATAATGATCTTGATATTCATGTCTTTTGGTTTTGGTTGTATTGGTCTGATGCAATTTTATTGCCAGAGTTTAATGGGCTCGTTGTTTTAACATTTCTTCGGCAAACAATAGGGTTGGGGACTTTATGCATTTTGTAGTTACTTTGGACTGTTGCTTTTACTCGATTGAGCTATGAAACTTTCACTATCTGTACAAAAGGTGCTCTTGCCGG
Source organism: uncultured Flavipsychrobacter sp. (assembly GCA_964652995.1). GTDB lineage: Bacteria > Bacteroidota > Bacteroidia > Chitinophagales > Chitinophagaceae > Nemorincola. The sequence continues at coordinate 41,989 of CAZZCR010000019.1, forward strand.
CAATTGTCGCTGTAATTACACTTATTTGTTTCCGGTATACATTAAATAACCAGTTTACTAATTGGGATGATGACTTTTACGTCACGAATGATGTGTATATACGAGAGTTTTCCGCTCACAACCTCAGGGTTCTTTTTACGGAAGATATCACCCGGAATAATTACCACCCACTGTGCATGCTCTCATTGGCGGTCAATTATTTCTTTTCTGGTTTGGAACCAATGGGTTATTACCTCACCAACATACTGATTCACGTCGTTAACGCATGGCTGGTTTTCTTACTGTTCTTCAGGCTTGCAGTACGCTTGTCATTGTCGGAAAGTGCCGCTCTGTTTTTGAGCTTCTTCGGGTCGCTTTGGTTTGCCGTACACCCTATGCATGTTGAGTCAGTTGCTTGGATCTCGGAACGGAAAGATGTCTTGTATGCCGCCTTCTATATTTCGGGTCTCCTGACGTACTTGCGCCACCTTGATGACCGGTCAAAAAAATGGCTTTGGATCACTTACACGCTGTTTTTCTTGTCGTGTTTGTCCAAGCCCATGGCAGTCACTTTCCCTATGGCTCTGTTGGCGTTAGATTATTTGATGACAGGTAAGGTAGGGCTGTCCGAAATGCGTTCAAAGACATTATTCCTGCTCACTTCGTTTGCGTTTGGTGCCGCTGCATTCTACACACAGCATCGCACCGGCGCAGTTGCTTCTTTTGGTGTATTGTCCATTTCAGAGCGTATTATGTATGCCGGGTATGGGTTTGTGATGTATGTAGCAAAATTCTTTGTGCCGGTGGGTCTCTCTACCTTTTATCCGTATCCATATAGGTTTATAGATGGCTCCCTCCCCATGATTTACTACCTGGCGCCATTTCTGGCTGTTCTCATAGTTGTTTTGCCGGTTGTGGTATTGGTGCGGCTCAAGAGTCGGTATGTGCCCATTGTTGTTTTCGGTCTCGGTTTCTTTGTGGTCAATCTGGTTTTGGTTCTGCAGTTTATTTCTGTTGGTTCGGCTATCATGGCCGACCGCTATTCTTACGTCGCTTACATTGGGCTGTTATTTCCGGTTTTCTATATACTGGCCGATCTCATACAGCGTGTCCCGCCTGTGCGGTTGGTGGTTACTTCGTTGCTACTGGTTGTTTCTGCCGGATATGCCGTCGCCTGCGCTGCACGGACCAAGGTTTGGCACAATTCCGAAACACTGCACACCGATGCGATCGAAAAGTATCCCTTACGCGCGCTTCTGTCTTATAAATGGCGCGGGCATCACTATTTCAGCATCGGAGCGTACGAAAAGGCGATGCAGGATTATGAGGTGTTGGTGACATTGCGCTCGGCTGACAATAAGGTGAAGGCTAATATGGAGAAGATCGCAGTGCTCGGTGCCCTGAAAAACAACCTTGCCGGCGGTCAGCTACAATCGGTCGCGGGTAGCTACAAGTCTCACCTTGATTCCGCCATGGCACTGGTTGTTTCAGGGGACACATCTGCAGCGTTCAGGCAGTACGTTTTGGCTCTTGCAGCAGACCCGGTAAACGCTGAGCGTGCTCTGGCCGCTGTCAGCGACGAGCTCGTTCAGAAGCAGCAGTATGCGCGCGCGATATCGCAGTACAACCTACTTATGAAGCTGAACACCACAAATCCATTCTACTATTTTCTCAGAGGTTGCGCTCATTTCGGTATTGGTCATTTGCCTGATGCTGTTAGCGACTGGGAAGTGGCTGTGAAAATGAATTCTAAAGACGTGCAGCAGTCCGCCTCTTACAATCTCAGTGTTGCGTACGATTCGCTCCGTGACCCGTCCAAGGCTTTATTTTACATGGAAAAGTCGCAGAAACTGGGGTACAATGTCGCCACCGATTATGAAGCGAAGATCAGGCGCAAAGCCGGAAGGTAAAGACATTTACAGACACTAACTATGGAGCCACTCAAATACATGTACGACCGCAAATTTGCAACCCATTTTGCAGGTATCGCCAAAGAGGTAATGCCTTCTTTCAGAGAGAAGGATTTTGTGGCAGCGGTCATGGCCACCGGATGGGACGATCTTGAACTGAAGCAGCGTGTCGACAGGCTTAGCAATGCCCTGCATCAGGTCTTGTCAGGAGACTTTCGTGAAGATATTCCTCATGTCGTAGCGTTCGCAAATGCTGTCATGGATCGAACAGGGCGCGAGAATACATTTGAGTATATCTTCCTTCCGGGTTTTGTAGCATTGTTCGGTGTCAATCATCCCGAAGAGTCGCTCCGGGCTATGGAAGTGCTCACGCGGTTGAGTAGCTGTGAGTTTGCTATCCGTCCTTTTCTGATGAAATTCCCCGATAGGACGATCGCGGAAATGATGAATTGGACCCAACATCATCATCCGTCGGTAAGAAGGTTGGCAAGTGAGGGATGTCGTCCACGGTTGCCCTGGGGTGCTGCCTTGCCGCAGTTTAAAAAAGACCCGTCAATGATCCTGCCAATTCTCGAAAGGCTGAAAGACGACCCTTCTGAATTTGTTCGCCGTAGTGTGGCAAACAATCTGAACGACATCGCTAAAGACAATCCTGAAGTTGTTCTCAAGATCGCAGGTCGCTGGAAAGGCACTAGTGATCAGACCGATCGCCTTATCCGACATGCGTGTCGCAACCTTCTGAAAAAGGCAGACCCTACGGCACTCGCTCTCTTTGGACTCACTACTGCGCCTTTGTGCTCAGTTCACGACCTGCAATTAAAAGAGCGACAGATTCGCATCGGCGATACACTCTATTTCTCGTTCCGGCTAAGGACCAACGCAGATCACGCAGGTCCACTTCGCCTCGAATACGTCATCACATATGCAAAGGCAAACAACAAATTCAGCGAAAAGGTCTTTCAGATAACGGAAGGGGTATTTGCGCCGGGGCAGGTGTCCACGTACAGCCGCAAACAATCATTTGCCAATATGACCACCCGTAAACATTATACAGGAGAGCATCGTATTGCTGTTACCGTCAATGGCCTGCTAATGGCAACAGCAACGTTTGTGGTTGTAGGGTAGTGGCTGTCATTTGTTTCGCATTGACGCGAATATCTGGTAACTCACCGGCGCCACCAACAGGAAAATGCCAATGCCCGGAGCCCACAGTCCCAGATGTTCTCTTACCCATGGTAAGATCACTTCTGCTTCAATGAACAACAGTAAAAGCGTAACCGATAATTTCAAAGTCTGTAATGTCCTAACAGCACTTGTGTACTGTTTCTCCGCATTTTGTTCAGTTATCGTTACCGGGTAGTTCAGTTTATCCGGATACTTCGCCACCACATGCAGCAGGAAAAACACAAATGTACCTACTGCCGGCAGTATCAACACTGACATCTTTCCGCTGTAGCCGTCCGCCATACCGGCACCATTAAAATGAGATGGAATTACGTCCGGTAGGTTTGGCAGCATGCCCAGCGGTAGCATCCACGTGGCCACGAATAAGGCCCATGCCAGTTTGTTGATCAATCTGTCGGTTGGTGTTAGCGTCAGAGTAATTTGTGGTCTTGCCTCCATAAGCCTGATTATTTACCTCTTCCCTGGAAAATAACGATAAACGTGTAAAGGATGATCTTAACATCCAATGCCAGAGAGCAGTTCTCAATGTATAAGAGGTCATATTTCATACGCTCTATCATTTCATTGATGTTCTCAGCGTATCCGAACTGTACCATGCCCCATGATGTGAGTCCGGGTTTTACCTTGTGCAGGTACTTGTAGTGGGGGTGTTTCTCGCTTATAAGGTCTATGTAGTGTTTTCTTTCCGGGCGTGGACCCACAAGCGACATATCGCCTTTAAGAATGTTGATGAACTGCGGCAACTCATCAATACGCCATTTCCGCATGGTGCGTCCCCATGGCGTTATCCTCGGGTCCATCTTACTGGATAGTGCAGGCCCTGCTTTTTCCGCTTCCAGGTACATTGACCGGAACTTGTAGATGTAGAATGGGCGTCCGAATAGTCCTATGCGTTCTTGTTTGTAAATCACACCTCCCTTCGAAGAGAGTTTAACCATGATAGCGGTGAAGATGAGAAACGGGAGCAGGGCTATCAGCGATAATGCCGAAACTATAATGTCGAGCATCCGCTTACAAACACGCTGCCAGTCTGGCATAAGGTCTGGGTGAATGTGGATCAAAACAGCATCATATACGTTACTCGTCTTTACAGATCCTGAGATGATGTCATAGTTGTCAGGCTGCACTTTTATCACAACTGGACGGTAAGAAAGGCGGGTCAGTATGTTCTCAAGCAAATGGTGTTCTGACGAGTCAACAGCCACAATTACTTCCTCTATCTTGTGCCGGTCAATAATTTCTTCAAGCTGGGAAAGATCGCCGAGTTGTGGCAAATATTTACTCATGCCGTTACTCGCCTCTTTGTTTGAGTAGATGAAGCCTGTGAAGATATTACCCAAAGCTTTTGGGTTTTCCAGTACCTGTTTGTAAATATTGATGGCCTGTTGGTTGCCACCGATCACCAAAGTATTAAAGCCCACTTTGCCGGTTACAAGGTTGCGTTTCACCCTGTAGAGGATAGCCAACCTGAATGTAAGTGCAAATGATGTATGGATCAGCAGGTACCGGCTGATCGTGTTCATGAAGTAAGAGTAGTTGCCGGTGTCATCTCCGAAAACAATGATTGAAACTGTTATGCAGCCTATAATGCAGGAGATAAGTGTTCTGTTTATTTCATTGAGGCGTGATTTTCTATACAGATCGAAATAAGTGCCCGAAAGCAAATACACAAACAACCATCCAAGGGGCACCACGAGCAGCACGTTAAAATAGTCGCAGGGGTGAAAGTTTTTCAAACATGAGAGATAGTCTGCACCGGTAAGGAAGTGCTGTCTGTACACCCAGAAACAGAACCATGCCAGTGCGGCGGCTATGTAGTCCAGCGCGGCAAGTTGCCTGATGGCGTTCTTTTTGTGTTGGTCAAGGCGCATCAGGTCAGAATGTAACAAGTCTTATGTTGTCGATCAATAACTTTCCGCTCGTCTGCCCAGCGGGAACCGACGTCTTAATGTACAGGTAATAATCACCCCCGGGATACTTATTGACGAATGATGTGATGTTAATGTAGAACTTTTTCCATGTTGGGCTTGGCAACACGCCCCAACCTTCTATGTCAGTAATGAGTGAGTTTGCCAGAATGCCACGTATCCCTATTTGCAAGTTCACCGATGACTTGTATTCAAATTCTATAAAGGCTGCACCCTCAGGTGCTTTGAATGCCGTTCTTGTACTATCAAGGGAGCTGTCGGCCGATGATGGCAGCAGTACCAGTCCGGTTCCGGTGCCATCTAGTTTCAGCGAGTCTACCGATGTAGTCGTGATCGTAGTCGTGCCAAAATACTTCGCGAATTTGGTGATGCCTCCCTCGAATTCTGAGATCACCGTGTATTTCACCGAGTCGTAATACCCGGTAGTAGGCGAGACAGTCTGTATTTTTCCGGGTTCGTAGTTTAGTTCTGTCGAATAGATTTTGAAGAAAGGGTAGGCAACCGGTCGTTCTCCTCTGCCATTAATTGGGATACCGGGAGCGATCTGTAATGTACCTTTGCCCGAAGCTATTATTGGCACTGTAGCCGGAAGGTCAAACGCGCCAACCGGATTGTTGTTGTAGTAGACCCAGGCGTATCTAATATCGTGTCGGGCACCGTTCTCAAACGAGAACGAGTCTATCCTTACATGCGTTGCAACGGGTTCGGACGGGTTTATGATGTTACAACCCGAATTCCACACCGCAAAGGCAGTAAGGAGGATGCCGACAACAATTCGATAGTAGGTTTTAAGCATATTCGTGCCGTATATTTAGTAAACGCAAAAAAAAGTTAAACATTGTGTTGCTCGTTGTGTAGGCTCATCTTCTTCAGTATCTGGTGAGCTACGTCCATTGCCTGATAGCCATCGTACACAGATACACGGGTTGGTTTGTCTTCCAGAATGGCATTTGCAAACTCGGTCAATTCCATCTTGATGGCGTTGATCTGAGCTACTTCCGGCAATTGAACCGAGATGATCTTCCGTTCACCGTTTGCCAACTCAATAGGAAGGTCCAGCAACTCTTCGGGAGCATCACCGTCTTTCAGTTTGATGATCTCTGTTTTCTTTTCAAGAAAATCCACCCCGATATATGCGTCTCGTTGGAACAACCGCATTTTCCGCATTTTTTTCAGCGAGATCCTGCTAGATGTGAGATTGGCGACACATCCGTTATCAAACTCTATCCTCGCATTCGCAATGTCTGCTGTTTCGCTGAGTACGGCAACACCACTGGCTGATATCCGTTTCACCGGCGATTTGACGAGGCATAATACAATGTCAATATCGTGTATCATCAGGTCCAGTATCACCGAAACGTCCGTTCCCCGTGGATTGAATTGTGCCAGCCGGTGTGCTTCAATAAACATCGGCTGTATTTGCTGCTCTCCAAGCGCCATAAAGGCTGGGTTGTAGCGCTCCACGTGGCCCACCTGACATTTTACATTGGCTTCCTTCACAAGATTCACCAATTCCCGTCCTTCTTCCAAAGTGTTTGCAAGTGGTTTCTCCACAAAAACATGCCGCCCGTGCAATACACATTTTTTTGCGATCTCGTAGTGGGTGGTTGTTGTGGAAACTATGTCCAGTGCATCGCAGGACCTTATCAGTTCTTCAATATCCGAATATCTTTTGATGCCGAATTCTGCAGCTGCTGCGTTTGCCTGTTTGTCATCCGGGTCATAAAAACCCACCAATTCTATGTTGCCGATCTGTAGCCATTGTCCGATATGAATTTTACCAAGGTGGCCTGCACCAAAAACTCCTACTTTAAGCATCTCTGTGTCGCTGTGATATTTAGTATCCGGGATGGGTCAAAGAATGCTGCAATATAGCAATAATACTCGTTCGGCCTATCGTTTGCCGCCAATCGTGGTCGAATCAATTTCTACACTGATATCGCTCGGATGTATTTGTCGTTCAATAATTTATCGTTTTGGATTACATCTCTAGAGAGTACCGGCAGGCGACCAACAGAAACAATCTCCGCAGAAAAATGACTTTTGCTGCATTTCGGAAAAATACCGGACGCTGGCTGTTTATTGGTGCTGTTGACAATTAATTAACGAGCAAATGCTGTATTTACGTTTATTGAAATGATGTATTAAAAAAGTGTTTACTTAAATAAAATTCGTTTTTTCATACTCAGTATATGTTTTATCATAAATTGTAATGGCGAAATAGCCAAAATTTACCTTGGTAGGAGGGGTTTTTTCACGTTTTTTTACGATTTCGAATCGATTTTTTTCCAAAACCTTTTGCTTTTTAAAGAACTTATTTATCTTTACGCAGTCTACGTGCGCATTGCACACAGACAATTGCAGTTACCGGGCCTTCGAAATGAGGTTACTGGCTAATTTTTTTGTTATTAATAAATTAGCATAGTGGTGCTCTTGGTGACTAGATTTTGAGTATATTTGCACGCTGTAAGCCGATAGAAATAAACAATTTTTAACCAAATTTTTATTTGACGCACTATTTTAACGCATTTTTAAATTAATAAAAATTACACGTATGTCCATAAAGAGATCCTTGTTGTTCACTGGAGTGTTCTTAATCGCTGCTTCCTCTTTATCAACAACCTCTACCGCTCAGGATAACCCGAATTACCACAAGTCGCGCACGCGTCCTGTTATCCCGTACAGGCACTTGACGCTTGCAGCGCCTCCAGGCATGGTCTACGTTCCCGGTGGATCTGTTACTATCAAGTACAGCCAATCGTCTACCGATACCAATAGCAAAAAACGCGTTAGTCTCAGTTCGTTTTATATCGACAAAACTGAGGTTACCAACCAGCAATACCGCATGTTCACCGAGTGGGTTATCGACTCAATCGCTATTGTGAACTACCTTAAAGACGATAAGTGGTTCCTCGATCCTCCGCCGGGTGGCTGGAAGGATGATGCAGCCAAAAATGAAGTTGCTAAAGTAGATACCGCTGCCCCAAAAGATACGCTGTTATCTGCACTTGGTGGAGATATGACTGCAACAGCAGCTACTACTACTACCACTACAAATACAACTCCCGCCGCAACGGCTCCTGCAAATGCAGTAACTGATAGCAACGGCCGCCAGATTCGCAGGCGCATCAACTGGGAAGTTGTTAAGCACAAAGACATCTTCGAAAGTAACGACGACGAGATCAAAGCTAAGATCGCTCCTATGTTCGATCCCGTTACAGGAAAAGTTAAAGAAGAATTGTATACCTACAGCTTCACTTACCTGAAAGCTACCGGAACAAATAAAAATGTTAAGATTGGTGAATACACAACCGAGTCGATCAATGTTTACCCTGACGAAAAGATCTGGTTCAAGGATCTGAACAACTCGCAGGTGGACATCCTTGTTGAGAACTATTTCACTCAGCCTCCGTTCGACGACTATCCTGTAGTTGGTGTTACCTGGAAGCAGGCACGCGCCTTCGCTGCATGGAGAAGCCATACTAACTTCGATTATGCAAACATCGCAGATTATCTGAAGTACTACAAGTTGCAGTACAGCTTGCCTTCAGAAGCACAGTGGGTTTATGCAGCCGGAAAAGATATCAAAAATTCAAATCAGCCGGTACCAACATCTGAGCCTGAGCCGGAAGCAACGCCTGATTCAGTAGCAACAGCAGCAACTACTGCGCCTGTTACAGATTCTACAGGGGCTGCAATGCCTGCAACCGATAGCGCCGCATTGTCTGCAATAACAGCAGCAACTGATGGTTCTGCAACACCTGCCGCAGAAGACGAAGATGGCGGTGGCAAGAAAAAGAAGAAAAAGAAAAAGAAAAATAGCGAAGACGAGGAGTCTGTAGAAGAAGTAGCTGTAGTAGCACCTGCTAAGCCTGACAAAAACGCTACACCGGTTGATAAAGATCGTAATGGTAGCCTGCTCGTGAACTTCAAGCAGGAAGAAGGTGACTACACAGAGGATGGTGCGAACTTCACTTTGCCTGTAATGTCATATGCACCAAACGAATTCGGAGTATATAATATGATAGGTAACGTTGCAGAATGGGTACTTGACGCATATAGTCCGTCAGCGTTCGCTTTCGTTTCCGACGTAAATCCGGTTCTTCTTTACGATGCAGACCCTAAAGATGGCGATGCGATGAAGCGTAAAGTTGTTCGTGGTGGTTCGTTTGTAAGTAACGCAAAAGCACTTAGTCCGTTTACACGTGATTACGAACTTCAGGAAAATGTACACTGCTATATCGGCTTCCGTTGTGTGATGTCTGCTCCTGAGATTCTTTCAAAGAAAGTTGCAACACGCAGGAGGGAAACTGGTTCTACTAAGCCTGCAGCTCCTGCAAGTAAGCAAGCAGTGCCTACAGCAAAACCAACTTCAGCAAAAGCAAAAAAATAAAGCATTTTCACAATTAACTATAATAGTCACTAAAAACAATCTCTAACTCGTTAAATTTTTTCACACTCACAAATCCCAACTTATTATGAGCAATCAAAATTCATCAAAGAAAATTGGTCTTAATTCCATCATCTCTTTCGGCGCCAGCGTCGTAATTCTTGGTCTGATGTTCAAGATCCTTCACTGGAAGGGTGCAGAATGGATGATTGGTCTTGGTCTGATGACGGAGGCTGTCCTGTTTGCTATCCTCGGATGGGCATCAAGGGTTTCTCCTGAAGAAGAAGCTGCTGCTAATGGCGGTAATAATCTGGGCGACGTGCTCAACTCTGCAGTGACTCCGAAAGTTGTAGAAGGGCTCACTAAAGGCTTCGAGCAGTTTACTAAAACAGTTCAGTCAGTTAATTCTATCGCAGGTTCTGCAGGCACTGCTACCAATTTCATCAAAGAAATTGAAACAGCTACCGGAGACGTGAAGAAATTCCGCGACAATATGACTTCAGTGTCTGGTGGTTTCGATGCATTCAATAAGTCTCTCCAGGCGGTTAGTCAGATGTCTGGTATTTCTGTTACTATGATGAAAGAATTCGAATCTGCAGGTGCAGGTATGAAATCATTCTCTAAGAACATTGGTGACATGAATGCTAACTTCGACCAATTCAATAAAACTCTTAGTGCGTTAAATCAAATGGGTGCTGCTTCGCAAAACATGATTAAAGAATTCGAAGCTACAACGAACGGTATCAAGGTTTACAACAAAAACCTTACTGACCTCGCTCGTATTTACCAGGCTCAGGTCGATGCTTTCAAAAAGTAATCTTTTTTACAGCCAACCTAAGTCTAACAGAATAAATAGTAAACTCACCCATTACGAAATTTAAAAACTTACAAACGCATGGCAGGAGCAAATGAAACCCCCCGGCAGAAGATGATGGGGATTCTGTACCTGGTGTTGTTGGGTCTCGCAGCAACTACAGTTACAGATCACGTTCTCGACGCCTTCAGGAATCTTACTGAAAGCCTCAAGACCTCATCCGAAAACGTAAAGGCAAACGTCGACAACGCGTTGTCGTCTTTTGAAGCTACAAAACTTAAAAATGAACCAGAACGTGCTCGTCCGGTATGGGAAAAAGCACAAAAGGTAAAAAAAGCGATCGCAGATCTCGATAAGTACATTACTGATACTAAGAATGAACTTATAAAAATGGGTGGCGATATTGATGAAACTGGCGACATCAAAAGCCGCGACGACATCGATATTTCTCCACGCGAAATGGTGCGTAAAGGAAAAGCAAAGATCTTGAGAGAGAAAATTGAAGCAGCTCGTGCGATCATCATCGCAGAGTGGCCTACAAAAACACCTCAGGAAAAAGAAGACCTGAAAAGCAAGCTTGCATTGAATGCTCAGGATCCACCAAAGCGCAAAGGTTCTATTAAAGCTTCTTGGGAAGAAACCAACTTCGGTGATGGTATTCCTTTGACAGCGGCTATCACAGCCCTTACAAAGATCCAGGCGGATATGCGTAACACAGAAGCTGAGGCGGTTAAGAAGATCCTTGGTGAAGTTGATAAGGCGGTGATCAACCTCGACCGTTTCGATGCGGTTGCAGTGGCTCCTACGTCTTACATCCTTACCGGCCAGCAGTATTCGGCTGATGTGTTCCTTACAGCATCCGATTCTAAGGCTAACCCTGAAGTAACAGTAGGTGGACAAACACTTAAGGTTGTTGATGGAAAAGGCCTGTACACTGTTACAGCTTCGAAAGAGGGCGAGTACAAGTGGGTTGGTACTATCCGTGTGAAACAAGCCGATGGTACAATGAAGGAATACAAGACAAAAGAGCAGGTGTATACCGTTGCTCGTCCATCTGCCGTAGTATCTCCGGATAAGATGAATGTATTTTACATTGGTGTTCCGAACCCTGTATCTATATCAGCACCTGGCTTCTCTAAAGACAAGATCAAGGTTAGCATCAGTGCTGGTGAGATCAAGGGCAGCGGTGGCGCATACAACGTTACAGTTTCGCAGGTCGGTAAAGTTATGGTTACGGTTACAGGTATGCTTGAAGGTGGCAAGACAACGACTCTTGGCGCATCAGAATTCCGTATCAAACGCATCCCTCCTCCACGTGTGAAATTTGGTGGTAAATCTGGTGGTAAGTTGAGTACTGGTGCAATGAAAGCTCAGAACCGTATTTTTGCAGTTCTTGAAGATTTCGACTTCGATGCTCCATTTGCTATCCAACACTTCACTATGTATGTAATGAAGCCACGCAGCGAGCCTATGGTGTTTGAATCAAACAGCAATGCGTTTACACCGGCAATGACTGCGGGTATGCAAGGTATCACTTCCGGTTCTCGCGTTACAATCGATAACGTATTCGCTACCGGTCCTGACGGCATGAAGCGTCAGCTTGATCCTATAACCTTTACTGTTGAGTAACCTGAATGAATTTAAATTATTGAAATTTCTATGAAAAAGAACGTACTGTTTATCTTGTTTGTTGTAGGCTCTTTGGGGATCACCACCTATATGAACGCACAAACTGCTCCGAAGAAGAAGAAAAAGAAGAAGACGGAGAATAAAGTGAATGCAGACAGCTTGGCTGCTGCCCGCGCTGCGGATAGCCTTGCTGCTATCGCTGCTGCAACACCTCCGCCTCCTCCGGCAGAGGAAGAAAATCCTTTTGCTGATCTGGTATCAAGTGATACAGGTTTTGCAAATGATTTCGCTCTCGATACTTCGAAGCCGGTAGATGGCTATTATAAGCAGACGAATCTTCGTGGTGCTAAGCCGTTCGCCTTTCCGAAAGAGAACAAGAATAACATCAAGTTCTATAAACGTATCTGGAGGGAGATTGATTTGACGGATTCTTCAAACAAGATCTTTGCAATGCCGGGTGAGACACTTATGCAGCTCATCATGGATGCGATCAAGTACAAAAAGTTGATCGCTTACCAGGACGAGGGCTTCAAAAAGCAGCTCACGTACGACAAGGTGTTGAAGATCTTCACCGACAGTTCGATCGTTCCGATCTTTGATTCTATCTCTGGTGAGCAAACAGGCTCTAAAACTGTGTTCAACGATTTCAACGCTGACTCAGTTACCAAGTTTGAGATCAAAGAAGATATTTACTTTGATAAGACCCGTGGTCGTGTGATCACACAGGTGATCGGGCTTTCTCCGGTAAGGAGGCTTAAATCAAGTGCTGGTGAAGTACTTGGAGAGCAGCACCCTTTCTGGTTGTATTATCCACAGTGCCGCAACCTCTTTGCTGCACGTGAGGTCATAGACCCACAGCGCGATATCTACAACGAAAGTTACGATGACATGTTCGTTCAGCGTAGGTTCAAGTCTCGTATCGTGAAAGAATCTAATCCTGCTGATCTTCGCATCAGGGATAAATACCCAAGCGATGAAGCAAGGCAGAAAAAAGAGTCTGATCGTATAGAGCGTGAGATTCAGAACTATAAGCGTAACCTTTGGAAATACTAATTCGCCTTCAGATCGCAGGCTATTACAAATTGTGTGTATGAAAACTAAACTGTTAACACTACTTTCGGCTGGTGTGTTGTCCGCCTCAGGGCTTTTCGCTCAGGTGCGTACCGATATCAGCGTTCGAGAAAGGAACAATAGCGCCTACGAGGTTGGAGAGCAAGGCTATAACGCGCACAACTTTAGTGTTGGTTTTGGCCTCGGATCTACTAAGATGTATGGTGACTTGTCTTATTCAAAACCCCAGCCGGCTTACATCGGTTATTTTGAAAAGAACATTACACCTACCATAAGCTATGGTTGGACGGTGACTTTCGGAGACCTCTCCACGAGGGATCCATATACACAGTTACGTAGCTTCAATAGGTTCACATCTGTGGATCAGCACATTTCGGTAGAATTGGGTACTTTGTTCGCGGCAGTTGACAGGGAGTACTACGACAATCCTATTCTGCGATTGGTAGGTGGCGTGTATGGCGGTGTTGGGTTGGGTATTATCAACAATAACATTCCACGTATCGCCACTCCTAATGATTATGCAGGACAGACCAATAGTATTAATCCTCCAGTTCTGACTAATTCGACAGCGCTGTACATTCCGATGAATGTTGGTTACAATTTGCATATACCGCAGTTCTGGATATTCAAAGGGTGTGTGTTTAATGCTAACTTCCAATACACATCTACTATGTCTGACTATATTGATGGTTACAAATTAGCACTCGCAGCCAATAAGCGTAATGACGTTTACACAGTTATGTCTGTTGGTTTCAGGTTTTATATCCTGCATCCATCTGAGTACTAAATTGGACTTGATGTTTTTTAAAAGTGCCACCCCTGCGGTGGCACTTTTTTTGTGGTAGACTTCCGTAGATTGCTGTTTTTTCGGGTGGGCTTTTGAATGTCGTTTTATAGAGTTGTCATCAGTTTCCAATTATAGCCTCCAGGTGTTCGTCACCGCTTAGGTGATTCATTTGCGAAATGATCTGTGGATACCTCCACTGAACCCGTCTACTCATCGGCCTTACGGTAAACTTCTTCGGGTTAGGTAGGCATGCTATTATTTGGGCAGCCTCTGCAGCCGATAGTTTTTTCGCTGGCTTGTGGAAATATGCCTGCGATGCCGCTTCGATACCAAATATTCCGGGGCCCATCTCTATTACGTTCAGGTACACCTCCATAATTCTGCGTTTGCCCCAGATCACCTCTATCAGTTGGGTGAAGTAGAATTCTGGTACTTTTCTTATGTACCTACCCATTCCTGATCCTTGCCATAGGAAGACATTTTTGGCCGTTTGTTGGCTAATAGTGCTGGCGCCGCCTCCTCGCACCTTGTTTTTCCTTTTCTTTTTACCCGTTCCATTCACACTACGGTCTATCGACTTCCAGTCAAAACCATTATGGTCGGGAAATAGCTGGTCTTCACTAGCTATGGCGGCCAGTTTTACGCTTCGTGGTATTTCGTCCCAGGATACATAGTCCCTTTTCAGACCGTAACCATCAAATACAGACCCGAGTTGTGTGAGTGTGATCGGCGGGAGTAGAAATCGGCATACGATGAGATAGGCTGTTGACGATAGGAATAGTATCAGCGTGACGCGTAGTATTGTTCGTATAGCTTTTCTGGGGAGACTTCCTGTTTTTTTCGACATATTGTGGCAAAAGTACAAATTAGAATCGCGGGTCAAAATGATAGCCGTGTAGTTCTTGCACAATACACGTCAATCATTTACTTTTGCTTTGTATAAAACACAAAAAATGAGCCACGATACACATAACGCCCACAGCAAAGAGAATAAGACCATTATTTCTTTCAAGAACTCATTCTGGTTGGTGATAATCCTTGTTGGATTGTTCATAGCTGCTATCAATTTTATACAGGTTGAGAGTGCTCACGAAGGCGAAGGTCATGGTGGTGGTCATGGTACTACGCATGAAGCGGCCGACCACGGCAAGCATGAAGCTGGCAGTGCGAAGCATGAAGAAGCAACGCATGAGGCCGCTGCACCTGCAGCAGAGGCTGCAAAGCCTGAAGCTGAAGCGGCAAAGCCAGCTGAAGCAACAGCTCCTGCCGGTCACTAATTTTTTTCTATAATGAAGTCGGACGACGTAATAGTGATAACCGGTGCTGCCGGATTTATCGGTAGTTTTCTTGTCGGTCATCTGAATAGAATGGGTTTCGAAAAACTCATTCTGGTCGATGATTTTTCTGTAGAGAAAAAGAAGCAAAACACCGAAGGTAAGAAGTACCTGCTGAAGGTGCATCGCGAAGAGTTTTTTACTTGGGCAGCTGACAATGAATTTGCCATCTCCTTCGTCTTCCATCTCGGCGCGCGTACAGATACTACTGAAATGGACTACAATGTCCATAAGAAGTGGAATCTGGACTATTCAAAAGAGATCTGGAAGCTTTGTTCTGAGCGCAGTATACCCTTGGTGTATGCGTCTTCTGCCGCTACTTATGGCAATGGCGAACACGGATATAATGACGACCATGATGTGGTAACCAAATTGACACCACTGAATCCATATGGCGTATCGAAGAACGAATTCGATATTTGGGCATTACAACAGGCGCAGCAACCACCATTCTGGGCTGGTTTGAAATTTTTTAATGTCTACGGCCCCAATGAATATCACAAGGCGCGCATGGCATCGGTGATCTTTCATGCGTACAACAGCATCAGTACCACTGGTGGCACAAGGCTTTTCAGGTCGCACAATCCGGCATACAAAGACGGCGAGCAGATAAGGGATTTCATTTACGTAAAAGACGTAGTGAGTATTTGTGTGTGGTTGATGCAGCATCAGCCCGCCAGTGGCTTATTCAATACCGGAACAGGTAAAGCACGAACATTTAATGACCTGGTGAAAGCCATATTCACTGCATTGCAGCTCCCTGAAAATATCACATACATAGATACTCCGCTCGACATTCGCGATAAGTACCAGTACTTTACCGAAGCGAATATGAGTAAACTTCACGCTGCAGGATACAACAAACCTTTCTACAGTTTGGAAGACGGGGTGGCCGAGTATGTAAAGGAATACCTCGTTTCGGGTAAATATTACTGATCGAGAGCAGTCTATTTCGGGATTGATACGGTAAATGTGCTACCCGATCCCATCGTCGACGTCGCAGATACTGTACCATGCATCTTCTCTGCAAGTCGTTTCACTATTGCCAGTCCAATGCCCATGTTTTCGCCGTTCTTATCACGGTTACGCAGGCGTCGGAAGAGAGAATACATTTTGTCAATGTCAGCACCTGCTATCCCTTCTCCATTATCGGTGATCTCGATGATCCAAGATGTATCGTTCTCTGAGATTCCAATAGCTATCTTGCCTTCTTTTTTGTCGTTGTACTGCAGCGCATTCAAAAGCAGATGGAACAAGATCTGCTTGACGGCAAGTACTGGTATGATAATGTCAGTTACCTGAAACTGCCGTTCGATACTGATGTTTTCCGGAACTTTAAGTAGCATCATCATCTCGTCCATAAGTTCGGTACAGTTGATGCGTTCCTGAACATCTACTGCAAGTTTCGATGCTTTTGAATAGCTGTGGATGCTACTTAAAAGATCAGACATGTAGTACGAAGCCTCATTGACGTAACTGATATATTCTTTTCCGCTGTCTCCGATTGTCGCTCCGAATTCTTCCTGAATAAGGTGAGCAAGTGAGATGATGTTGTTAAGCGGAGTACGAAGGTCGTGAGATGCAAGATGGGCAATGTTCTCCAGGTCAGAATAAGCCATGTCTATGTCGGCCTGTTTCTGTAGCAATTTGCTTCTGGTTTTACGCAGTTCCAGTATCGTCATCAGTTGCGTTGCCAGCATCAGTAGCTTCTGCTTCTGCTCAAGCGACAGATTGATAGTCTTTGTGTCAAACACACACAAAACACCTATTACCGCACCCTCCGGCGATTGCAACGGCGCGCCCCCGTAGAAGGTCAGTGGGGCTCCCTTGTGCAAAAAAGGGTTCTCATTGAACCAGTCGTCTTCCGACAGGTCTTTTACAACCAGGATCTTTTCGGGGGTGTCAATAGCGTGTACAGCCAATTTGTTGCACCAAACAGTTTCGCCTAACTCAAATCCGTTGCATGATTTGAACCATTGTCTATGTGCGTCTATGAAATATATGCCGGCGGCACAAGTGTTGCAAATAGTTGCCGCAAGATCAGTAATGAAATCATAGTCGGTTTCATGTTCTGTGTCCAATATCTTGTATTCGTGCAAGACCTTTAGACGTTCTCGCTCTTTTGCGGGCAATGGTGCAACCCTCATCTGCAACTATATTGATGTACCGCAATATACTACTACATCTTTATGTATCAATGAAATAGCAGTCGCTGCACAATAAAAAGCGGGCAGGCCCGATTCGTATCCGACCTGCCCGCTATGCCGTCTCTTAAGTTTATCGAAGATTATTGATCTGTTTTCCTTTCGGATATTTAACTGTATATCCGAATTTCACATTCCCTTGTTCGTTAGGCTTCAGCTGCATTTTCCATAGCAGCATGCCGGTCGCCTCGTTTAGATCTGCAGCTCCCGTTTCTTTATCTTCTATCACTATGTCCTTGTCATTACTTACCGGCAATTGGTCTTGCAGCACCAGTTCTATGTTGTCTTTCCTTGTATTGCGTATGTTTATTGTGTAAGCAAATGTCTCCTTCACATTGCTGCCTATCGTTTTAACGCTGCGAAGTTTCTTATCCTGTTCGCGTTTCACAACTATCTTCTTGTCCCTGCCTAAGGAGAAGGTTAGCGTATCTGTAGTGTTGCGCACATCTATATATCCCTCACCCACATAAGTGCCTTCAAAGAAGATACTGCTCTTACCCGGTATCAGGTTCAGGTCTTCCCAGTTGGTTACTTGAGCCTGTAAGAATACGTCTTTATCCAGCTTGGGTGCCGCATAGTAGCGATAGGTTGCTGCAAGCTCATATTTCTTTATCGCCACCATATGCTGCTTCCCGTCGTTAGGGATAGTGTAGGGGAGGTCAATATCGAATGTTGTGCTGATGCCTGCATTGTCCACAGTCACATATTCACTCATACCCGATTGTACCTGAACGCCATCTATAGTTTTCAGTTCAGCATCAGCTGCCATCGGGGCTGCAAGTGCTCGGTTATATGCCGTTTTCATTACAGGCGGTGCATAGAATTCCAGATACCATGGCATCATCACCGGTGCCTGCACACCTTCCTGCGGGTCGCCGGTTGATAAGCTCAGTTTTACATTGTCCCAGTTCACGCCACTGTTCTGATAGATGTTCGCCTTGTAGTACAATCCGGCCGGTTTGCTAAGGTCTTCTACCCTTATATCATATCCCGGTGTCCACCCAGCATTAGGCACAGTATAGCTGATCACCACTTCATTAGTGGTTGCCTCCTTTGCATACAGTTTCACCAGCAATTGTCCCCCTGGCTGAAATCCCTTGCGTTTTTCTTCCTCAAGCTGTTTGTTCAGCAACGCAATTCTTTCGTCAGTCTTCTTTTGTGTCTTCTCGAGTTTGTTTTTTTGTGTCAGCAGTCCCTCCATTTTGGTACCTATCAGATCCAACAGTTTGGTCAATTCTGCTACTGAAAGTCCGGTGTCGTCACCACCCACTTTTCGGTTGCCTTGCAATACAGTCACCTGCTCGTTTAGTACGCTTATTTTATTGGCAAGTACCACACGCTCATCTGTCAGCAACTCTATGCTGTCTTTCAGCTCCTTTGCTTTGGGAGATAATATCTCTGTCACCAGATAATTGTTCTGAAATACTGCCGATTCCACAGCTACACCATTCCCCGCATTCACGGTAAGGCTTTGGCTGTTGATGTCGCCTGCTACGTTAGTGAAAAGTAGTTCCGTCTCTCCTTTATTGATGTGCACTTTGGCTGTGCTCACCAACTGTGCGCCGTGAAGAAACACTGTAGCCTGTTCTATCTTAAGTTTCTGTGTGGTCTGGGCATTCACGTGAGTGTAGGGCAGAGATACGATGGCTGCAAATAATAAGATGCCGGTTTTATGCATGTTTTTGGATTTGGTTGTGTAAAGAAAGATGTGTTATTGTTATCGTTTCCACAAATGCCCCGCCTAAAGTTTTGTTAATGGCACACGCTCTCTTCTTTGAATTCGGGTATAACTTTTTCTTTCCATTATAAAATTACCAAACTAAAAAGTACTTTTATTGTAAATCTATGATATGAAAAAGCACCTCTTTCATGCCGTTGTTCTTTCGCTTGCTGCCTTTGTAACAGGTTGCGATAATTATGCGAAGTTTCCGATAGACGAAAAGCCGTCAATAAAACCCGATCGTTCTATGCTCGGTAT
Organism: uncultured Flavipsychrobacter sp.; assembly: GCA_964652995.1. GTDB lineage: Bacteria > Bacteroidota > Bacteroidia > Chitinophagales > Chitinophagaceae > Nemorincola. Next base: position 61,198 of record CAZZCR010000019.1, read on the forward strand.
CTGGAAACCGGTAGCGGACAAGAATCCTGCTAATTATGTCCTGATCCAGGACTATATAGATGTTTTCAATCCCACCGGAAAGAACATTCTCGGTAGTGATGAGGGGAAATATGGTGACTACAAAAGCTACAATTACTACATCACCCAGGTGACAGAGGTGGAGGGCAAAACAGAACTGGACGAATGGACTGCTTATACGTCCAGGGTCGGTAACGCAACCTTCCTCAATCTTTCGGCAAGTGGTCTCCAGTCTTCCGGCGACGATCAGGATATTGAAAACAATGCACGTGCCACCGATGAGTACTTCTTTATCAGGGTGCTGGGGATAAATGATATGCGCAACGTCATCACAGCCGTTATGGTTGACGATACTACACTCAAGAATTTGAAAAATGCCGCACAGGTGCGCAGCTACATTGCAGCTCATCTCAACGACCCGTCGTTCTATGGTGACACGACCCGTTTTTACAAGGTGAGCGGCTATCATGCGTCGCTTAAGCAGTCAATGATGATCGCCAATCCGGGCAAGTACAAGCGCGCTGAATGAGAATAGTATTCTTCCTGACAATTCTTTCCTGTTTTGCTTCGTTTGCTGGGCTTGCCCGCGGCAATAAAAATCGTTCATTTCAGACCAACGAGACGATCGCGCTGAAGGGTAAGGTGCAGTCTTTAAGAATGTTCAACGTCACGTCCATTCTTGTTGAAAGGAATGGGAAGCGTGTTCCGGTCAGCGACACGTCTGTCATTGAGAACATGCAACTGTTCCCGGGCGGCAGCACGGCATCTTACACAGTTGAAAAGCGCCACAGGAGCCATGTTATTGCCGGAAATATCCTGGAGGTGTTTGAAGATAGCTTTGACCGGTCTGTAGCAGAATACAGATACGATTCCTCAGGAACCTTGGTGTTTAATTCCTATACCTCTCCAAACGGCGCTACTAAGGGCGAAGCGCAGTTTAACGCGGCCGGCCTCATTAGTCAGTGGCGTCAATACGATTTGCCCGGCCCTAAATTGACAAGGCGGGTAGAATATGTATACGGCAAAAACAACCAACTCAAAGAAAAAAAGGAATACACTGTTGCCGGTCGCGAAAGACTGGTAGAGCACACTTGGATATACAACAAACAGCGTCAGGCACGCATTGAGGAATATGATGAAGATGGCGTCGTGCAGCGTTGGATAGAACTAAGTACCGATACCGTCGGCAATGTAGCCGAAGAGGAGTCTCGCATAGAGGACCGGGCGAGGGGCAACAGTGTTTTGCGTACGCTCACTACGTTTGGTAAGGATGGAAAGGTGATCAGTATTGTCGAATACGACTTCGGTGAAAAAGACACAGTACGTACTGCAACAACTTACAATAAGAACGGCGACCCGCTCGAACAATTGAAATACAACGGAAGGGAAGAGTTGCTCTCTCGTCATGCCCGCACCTACGACACCCACGGCACCCTTACGTCAGAAGAGTACTTTGATCATGGTGTACTGCAATGGAGTAAGAAGGCCCGATGCGTATATGATACGAAAGGTCGCCTCACGGCGCGCACAATGGTCACAACCGATCACACTGGCACCGATCCGCAGGTTACCGTCAGAGAACAGTATTCGGGTTATGATGTTGCCGGCAACTATCGTAAACTGACCACAACGGTCATCCGGCCCGATGGCAGGTTTGTTACCCACCGTTTCCGCAACATAAGCTACTATAAATAACGGTCTTTCGCCCACAGTTCGTTCCGTTTTAAATTGTGGATATCTTCTTGCCGCATTTCTGTGGCAGTGTAGCTATTTCTCCTACTTTTGGTGCATTAAATCATTGTATAAAAAGTAAGAAAATGGCAGACGATAAATTAAAAGTATTGAAGCTCGCACTCGACAAGATCGAGAAAGACTATGGCAAGGGTTCCGTGATGATGCTTGGCGACAAGCAGAAGGATACGATGGAGGTCATTAGCACCGGTTCTATCGGTCTCGATGTCGCGCTTGGTGTGGGCGGTCTGCCTGCCGGTCGTATCATTGAGATATACGGCCCTGAATCTTCAGGTAAAACAACTATTGCAATTCATACCATCGCTCAGTCGCAGAAAAAAGGCGGCATCTGTGCCATCATCGATGCGGAACACGCCTTCGATGCCAGCTATGCCCGCAAACTGGGTGTTGATGTAGATAACCTCATCATCTCTCAGCCCGACTATGGTGAGCAAGGTCTCGAGATCGCCGATCGCCTCATTTCTTCAGGTGCGGTCGACGTAGTAGTTATCGACTCTGTTGCCGCGCTTGTTCCAAAAGGTGAACTCGAAGGCGAGATGGGTGAAAGCAAAATGGGCTTGCAGGCGCGTCTCATGAGCCAGGCTTTGCGCAAGCTCACAGCTACCATATCACGCACAGGCTGTTGCTGCATATTCATCAACCAGCTCCGCGAGAAGATCGGTGTTATGTTCGGCAACCCCGAGACAACTACCGGTGGTAACGCCCTCAAATTCTATGCATCTGTCCGTCTCGATATCCGCCGTATCAGCCAGATCAAAGACGGCGATCTTGCCAGTGGCAACCGTGTGCGCGTTAAGGTGGTGAAGAATAAAGTTGCACCTCCTTTCCGCCAGGTCGAGTTCGATATCATCTTCGGCGAAGGTATCAGCAAGGTAGGCGAGATCATAGATATGGGCGTTGAGCTGGGAATTCTTCAAAAGAGCGGCTCATGGTTTGCATACGGCGATAGCAAAATAGGCCAGGGTCGCGATGCAGTGAAGCAATTCCTGCACGATAATCCTGAAGTGTCCAACGAGATAGAAGGAAAGATCCGCACCGCTATGCAGGTGCCGGCCGAGTAGGGCATTTCGCGTTTTCAGCAATAAAAAGCGGCGACCGGTTTCATCAGACCGGTCGCCGCTTTTTATTATATTATAGTTTATTCTGTTTCTGTGCTCGCAAGTTTCTTATACAGTTCGTTCACTTTAGTTGTTTTGCCTGTCGCCACAAATAGGTCTTTGTCTTCCATAGCTTTTACGGCTCTCAGGAGTTCAGTTTCGCCCCTGAAGTACTTTTTCAGCGTATAGTAGTTCAGTTTATAGATCTCTCCGCATCCGTCCACACTAAAGAATCCCTCCAGCGGTGCATTGGCTGCCGGTGTCTTCTTGCCGTCCGCTTTCGGTTTCACATACACAAAAAGCCCGGCCGTATCTATCAGCATGTAGTCAAATCCGTTTTCATAGTGCCGTGTTACTTTACCATCTGCCACCACCCAGCGGCGGGCATCGCCCTTGCATTTTGATGTTACCGAGGTGCCGAATGACCCGTTTAGGCCTGTACCCCCTAAAAACGATTGCGCTGTTGCTGCAGTGCCCAGTGCCAGAAATGCCGATACCAATACTAATGATCGCATATGTATGTTGGTGTATTTTCAACTAAAAGTACACGTTTTCTCCAATTATGCTACATTTTGCTGCAGCCCCGGTTGGGGTCTGGTTTCAGCGTAGCCAAGGCTCTTTAAGATAATTTTAGGCATTTGTTGACATTTCACCCCCTAAATTTGAAGTTGGTTCGGTTATTTGTGGTCATAAAATCCCCTGGATGAGGACAAAACATTTACTACTTCTTTTTATTGCATTGTCCGGCTTGGCAGCGTGCAGCACCAATACCAGTAAGTTTGTGGTTATTGGTGATATAGCTGGCATGCCTGTACAAACGGTGGTCCTGGAGCAGTTGGGGGCAAATGATATCGTAGCCGTGGTCGACTCCGTCCGTTCAAAAGAAGATGGCCACTTCGAACTTTCTGGCGCAGGGGCTGAACCTGGTTTATACCGGCTCCATTTTTCCGATAATAAGTTCGTGTTGCTATCGCTCGACAAAGGCAATATCAAATTAAATGCCGACTGGAATTCGCTCGAAAATTATAGTGTGTCCGGTTCCTCGGGCTCCGAACACCTTAGACTCTTTTTGCGTTTCTTCCGCGAGAAGGTGCGCGACTTCAATACTATGAATATTGTGCTCGATACACTTCGCGCACGTGGCAACGATAGTCTCCTGGCTTTGGCTCAGAAAAACTATCAGGAAATGAACCAGGATTTCACCCGCCTCATAGAAAACTATGCCGATACTGCTCCCTATGAGCCGAACGCGGTTTTTGCTGCACGTATACTTAATCCGGCAAGTGAAGGCGTATTCCTTTCTGAGTTTTCGCAGAGCCTCAACAAGCGTTTCCCGGGCACAAAAATGACACGTGAATTTCAGGAGTATTTTAGCAAAGTGAACTTGAGGTCAGGTAGCACTGCCCCTCACGCACAATATGCCGAGACCGGTGCCGTAGCACCCGAGGTAAATCTCCCCGGTCCCGATGGCAAGCCTGTTGCGCTTTCATCTTTACGTGGCAAGTATGTATTGCTCGACTTCTGGGCGTCTTGGTGCGGTCCGTGCCGTGGCGAGAACCCCAATGTTGTTGAAGCTTTCAAAAAATACAAAGACAAAAACTTCACTGTTTACGGTGTCTCTCTCGACCACAACAAGGAAAAGTGGGAAGAGGCCATTAGAGAAGACGGTCTCACCTGGACGCACGTTAGCGATCTAAAAGGTTGGTCATCAGAGGCAGCAGTCACTTACTCTATTCAGTCCATCCCAAGTAATGTACTCATAGGCCCCGATGGCAAGATCATTGCACGCAACCTGCGTGGCGAACAACTGCAAGAGATGCTGGAGAACATCATGGCCACTCAGCAAAGCGAAAAGGCTGCTCAGTAGTGGTCTGTGGAATTCTTTTTCGTAGGGGTGTTTTTCCTTTCGATACTTGATAGCGTGTCAGCACAAGCATTACCCCACTCTCGAGACGCGGTATGTTGGTATAGGCGACGATGGTAAAACCGATTTTCATCTCTTTGCTATTATACACTGTGTTCACTTTCATTAAGTAGAATTTTTGCTGATATTTGTATATCAGTTCTACATCATGAAGAAAGTCTGGGCACTTTGTTTTTTGTTGTCGTTCAATCTTGTTGGACGTTCACAGATTATAACCACGATAGCAGGCACGGGCTTAGGTGGCTTCACTGGAGAAGGTGGTCCTGCTACTGCTGCTTCCGTTGGTGGGGCGGGTTTCGTTTGTCTCGATGGGGCAGGCCGACTGCTCTTTACTGACAATACAAATTTTAGGGTACGAACGATAAACGGTCTCGGCAACATCAATACAATTTCCGGCAATGGTGTTGGTTCATGGTCGGGTGATGGCGGCCCCGCCACCAGCGCCGGTCAGCGACCCCGATCTATTGTCGCCAATCAACAGGGAGACTTCTTTTTTGCTGACGCAAGTAATTACCGTTTGAGACAAGTTTCAAATGCGGGCATCATCACCACCTTTGCCGGAAATGGCACTTCCGGTTTCTCGGGCGATGGTGGGCCGGCAACGGCAGCAACACTTGGTGCGTCAGGAGCTTTTTTGGCAATTGATGAAGTAGGCAGAATTTATCTTACCGACAACAACCGTATTCGCCTCATCGATACCTCGGGCATCATCACTACCATTGCCGGTACAGGTGCCACGGGTTTTTCGGGTGATGGTGGTCCTGCCTCGGCAGCTACTTTCAATGCGCTAGGTGGCATCGCGCTCGATGATACGGGCAACGTTTATGTTATCGATGGTGGGAATTACTGTATCAGAAAAATTAACCTGATGGGAATCATCACAACAATTGCTGGTACAGGTGTTTCGGCATATGCAGGTGATGGTGGGCCGGCTCTTTCCGCACAGTTAAAAAAAACTTTTCATATTGCAACGGACCTTCTTAATAATCTCTATTTATCAGAGAATGATAACGGCTGCGTCCGTAAGATCAGCACTACAGGCATTATTTCTACAGTGGTTGGTGATGGTGTTTCAGGTTTTGCTGGTGATGGAGGTCCTGCTACACTTGCCCGACTGAATAGACCGCAGGGTTTAGCAGTTGATAGTGCCGGAAACTTATACATTGGCGATGCCTCTAACGCCCGCCTGCGAAAGGTAAGCTCAGGCAATAATCAACCTGCATTTTCAGGTGGCAAGAAACAGTACCTCACTGTATGCGAAAATTCCACCGGCTATTCGTTGGATACCAGTCTTTCTGCGTCAGACGTCGACGCCGGCCAAACTTTAACCTGGCAGTTATCTATTGCACCTGCACACGGCACTGCAACTGTATCTTATTCCGCTACATCTATCGGGGCAACACTGATGCCCTCAGGTCTCTTGTATACACCCGCTCCCGGATATTCCGGCACAGATACTTTTACTGTTCGGATTGACGATGGTATCACCGCAAACAAGACCACCGTATACATTACGGTAACACCGTTCCATTCGGGCACGATCGTCGGTGCCGATTCAGTTTGCGTCACCGATACTGTCTATCTTTCAAATACCACACCTGCCGGTGTTTGGAGCAGTAGTGCACCCGGTGTGGCAACTATCAACGCATCCGGAATGGTAGTAGGTGTTGCAGCGGGTATATGTCAGCTATCATACACAGTTTCTAATTCTTGTGGCGTGGTTTCTTCCGTTCATCCGTTGGTCGTGCGTCCTTGGTCGTCAGCATGTTTGCCCGTCTCGGTTGTGTCCGTCAATACGCATCCTGCAGGCATACAGATATTCCCCAATCCTGTTTCGAACCAAATGACGGTAGAAGTGATGTCTCCTTCCGATGAAAGCATTGCCCTCCGGTTATTTGATGCCACCGGTCGATTATTGACGGAAGTAGTGGGCGCAACCAATACAACGATTTTGGTGGAGGAAAGCTTGGTCAAAAGTTTGCCCGATGGTGTCTATACTATCAAGGCAGGCTCTCCTCACAATACATGGGCTGGTCGGTTCATCATCAGTAGATGATTTTTGAATGTGGCGCATTGATTCTCGGGTAGGGTAGTTGTATTTATACATGCAAGAACTCATGTTGTTGTGCCTTTCTGCAATACAATGTTCAAGACCACACCTTTTGTGTTCCTTTCATTTTACGAAAGGCAACTCACCGTTTGCTACACCACCAGCAGCCCCGCTCTATAGAGCGTATTCATAGGTTTGTTTTCCCAGAATAGTTCAAAGTCTTCAAGTCCGGCTGCTTCGTAATTGTCTTTCACCTCCTGTAGGGTCAGCAGCTTCACACTGGAAGGCGCAAGCTTTGGCAACATACCTGCCAGCCACAGCCCCTGTTCCTTGTTCAGTTTCAATACTGTTGTGTTGCGGCGGCTATAGAGTGTCAGCGCGCATACTTCCCAAACTTCACCCTTAGCCGACTTAGTAGAGGTTTCCGCAATAGGCTCACTTCCCAGCCACACCACACGTGCGGTCATCTTGGGTGGATTGTATTCTTCGTTGTTCAGTATCTTCTTTATGTGGTCTGGTGCTATTGTCGTTTTCGGTGTCTTGAAATCGAACCATTTATGCAGCGGAAAGTCAAGGCACGCACCATGCATATAGTTGTGCAGCGATTTCTTAAGCCCGTCAGAGAATAGCTCATGTTCAGCACCTGTCGGGTCTGAGTGTACCACATCATTGTTCGCAAATGTACCGTTGGTGCCGCTCTCAATTTTCACTTTGTACTTATCCGGGTTCAGTCCCACAGGGCTGTGTGCCGTCATGGCAAACTGGTGCCAGAAGGCCGATTGCAGCACGCCCATCGCAAACATCTGCCGCACCATCTCCAGCGAGTCTATCGTTTCCTGCGCGGTCTGGGTCGGGAAGCCATACATCAGGTAGGCATGCACCATGATGCCGGCCTCAGTAAAGTTGCGGTTCACAGCAGCCACCTGTGCCACCGTTATGCCTTTGTCTATCAGTTGCAGCAATCTGTCCGATGCCACTTCCAGTCCGCCCGATACTGCAATACAGCCCGATGCTTTTAGCAAGTGGCACAGGTCGCGCGTAAAGCTTTTCTCAAACCGAATGTTCGTCCACCAGCTTATGGTCAGCTTTCGCCTTATTATTTCAAGTGCCACAGATCGCATTAGTGCGGGCGGTGCAGCTTCGTCCACAAAATGAAATCCTGTTTCCCCCGTTTGTTCTATGATGGCTTCTATCCGGTCACAGATCACCGATGCGGTTAGCGGTTCATATCGTTGAATGTAGTCGAGCGATGTATCGCAAAAGGTACACTTTCCCCAGTAGCAGCCATGGGCCATGGTCAGCTTGTTCCACCGTCCGTCGCTCCACAGGCTATGCATCGGGTTGGTCACCTCTATGGCCGATATGTATTTCCTTATCGGCAGGTCGCTGTAGTCCGGTGTGCCCACTTGCCCCTGTTTATAGTCGGTGCACGCTTTGTTGTCTACAAATGTTACTACGCCGTTTTGCAACACAAATGTGCGCTTCAGTTCCTGAACAGTTATTTTCCCTTCAGAGAAGGCTATTATCTGTTCCACCGGACTTTCACCATCATCCAGCGTTATCATGTCGAAAAACTCAAATACCCGTGGATCCGACAGAGACCTCAACTCTGTATTGGCAAAGCCACCACCCATCACCACTAGCACCTCCGGTTGGTTTGCCTTTATCCATTGTCCGCACCTGAAGGCTGCATAAAGGTTACCCGGAAACGGTACCGACAGAGCCACAATGGTGGGCGAGTGTTGCTCCATGTAGTCCGACAGCGTTGCAATAAGTATTTTATCTATGTAGGTGAGTGGTTGCTGCAGGTGTTCGTACAATTCATCAAATGAGTTGGCGCTCCTGCCCAGTCGTTCGGCATACCTGCTGAAGCCGAAATGAGGGTCAACGCATTCTTTGATCAGGTCTGATATGTCTTCCAGATACAGCGTGGCCAGGTGTTTGGCCTGGTCTTGTGTCCCCATGGTTCCGAATGCATGATGAAGGTCCTCCGCCTGATTGAACCTCGACGCTTCCGGCAGATATCCTCGTTTTGCTATCAGCGGTGCCAGCGTGGGATTGTTGCCTTGGAGGAAAGAAATTACATGGTCTATTGTTTGTGCGTATTGTTCTTTTAGACTCACTATCCTTTTCGTGTTGGCAGACAATTCAACTTCTGAGTACTCGATCCTCGAAAAAAGGTCCTGAAAGCCCTCTGCTGAAAACAATTTTAATATAACGTCGATTCCCAGGTCGGCCTGTGCCGATGCAATCCCCTTCGTATTAAGAAAACCCTTCAGATAGGCGGTTGCCGGATAGGGTGTATTCAGTTGTGTAAACGGAGGCGTCGCCAGAAATACTTTTGCTGCCAAAGGTCAGTTTTACGCAAATGTACCTCAAATCTCACATGGTAGCTTTAGATAATGCTCCCGATATATTTTCATATGTTCGATAGTATAAGTTGGGATGTGTATTAATTAAATAATAACAAAATGAGTGGTCTGAAACAAAATACTACCGCAAAGCGGAATGAAGAACGGGCCTTATAGTTCCTCAGGTCATTATCGCGTTCCTTGAAATATTTGAAGGGTTTTAAAATCAAAAATTATACATTATCTTAGTGCCAAATTTTCCGACTATGAAAAGCAAGAAATACCTTCTTTCAGGGGTGTTTTCCATGGTGGTTTTTGCCGCCGGTGCGCAAAACATTTCTACGAAGGTGGGCACCGGAGCCGCGGCCTATCTCGGCGACGGTGGTCAGGCAACAGCTGCCGCCATTCATGGGCCGGCTGGTCTGTTAACCGACGGGACCAACAATCTTTATATAGCAGACCAGTATAATAATTGCATCCGCAAGGTCGATCCGTTGGGTGTCATTTCCACAATTGCAGGCAACGATACTGCAGGTTTTAGTGGCGATGGCGGTCCGGCAACCGCAGCTCGCTTCAATCAGCCAACAGCCATCGCACGCGACAAAAATGGCAACTTTTTCATCGCAGACAAGGAAAATAACCGCATCCGCAAGATAACGGCTACAGGCGTTGTGTCCACCGTCGCTGGCAATGGTACAGCTGGTTTCGGCGGAGACAATGACACAGCCATATACGCAAAACTCAATCACCCGACCGGTGTAGCTGTTGACAGTGCGGGCAATATATTTATTGCCGACCAGATGAATAATCGCATCCGCATGGTTTCTACTAACGGTATCATAACTACAGTAGTAGGTACAGGTGTGGCTACGTTTAATTCAGATCTGCAGCCATTTCCATCTATGGTGGCGGTCAATAAACCTTACAGCGTAGCTGTTTCTCCATCAAATGAGGTCTATTTTGCTGATACGTACAACAATATCATCCGCAAATACGACCGCGCAAATAACAAGGTGGTTACAGTAAAGGGTAGAAATGCATTATTGCTTTCGCTTGGCGAAGGTACATTGTCGCTTAATAAGCCAACCTGTATTACTTTTGATAATTTTGCAAATATGTACATTGCTGACGAGGGAAACCTGGTTGTAAAAAAACTGGACTCAGCTCGCATTTACAAAACGGTTGCAGGCTCAGGTGTTTTCGGTTTCTCAGGTGATGGCGGTGCTGCTTTGTCAGCAAAATTATCTGCTGCACGTGGCCTGGCTGCCGATGGTGCCGGTAACGTTTTTATTTCCGACTTCCACAACGAGCGCATACGTTATTTCAATGCACCTGTCGAGGTAAGGTCTGCCACTAACACCTCAGGTACATTCTCTGTTTTCCCGAATCCGGCGTATAACGGTAAGTTTACGGTAAACGTCAACCAGCAGCAACCATCCCGTATGGTGTTGAATGTCATAGACTTATCGGGGAAATTGGTATTCACCAGGCAGACAGCAACTAATTCACCGGTCGAGGTACAGTTAAGGCAACCATCCGGTGTTTATTTGTTACAAGTAATCACCGACGATAATTTCTGGACAGGTAAAATTGAAATCAGGAACTAACATACCTTTGTAGCGTTTTCCCAACCGAAAACACTTTGGATACGATCACCAAGAGTAGTTTAAAATAATTAGATACATGAGCAATAACAATACTCGCCGTAACAGGTTTTTTAGCGCGGTTCTCGCAGTTGTGGCATTTTCTTCCTTCAGTACGAACGGACAGATCATCACCACTGTGGCAGGCAACGGTAAGTTGGGCGCAACCGGCGACGACGACTATGCTGCTTATTCAACTGTCAATATCACAGGTGGATTGAAGCATGATAATAACGGAAACCTTTTCATCTCAGATCAGTACAACAATAAGATCAGGAAGATTGATGCCCGTGGCGTCATCTCTACCCTGGCAGGCTTCGGCTCTGCTGGTATGTCCGGTGATGGAGGTCCTGCGGTAAAGGCAAAAGTGAGTGCGCCAATGGGCCTCGCTATCGATAAGGTTGGCAACCTTTACTTCGCCGATTCTAAGAATAACAGGATACGTAAGATAGACACGGCGGGCGTTATTTCCACCGTGGCTGGAAATGGAATGGCTGGTTTCGCTGGAGATGACTCAGCTGCTACTTTGGCCAGGTTGAGCCTGCCTAAAGGAATTGCTTTCGATAGTAAAGGCAATATGTTTATTGCCGACTGCAACAACCATAAGATCCGTAAAGTGGACACTAAAGGCATTATCACAACTGTTGCAGGTGCCGATACAACTTTTCATTTCTATTATGGTGATGGCATAAAAGCTGTTGATGCCTACCTGTACCAACCATCAGATGTCGTTGTGCTCAATAACGATGAAGTGGTATTCACAGACGCGGCCAACAATGTCATCCGCAAGATTGATACCGCCGGTATCATCACCACTATCGCAGGCTCAGGTAACAATGCCGGCTACGGTGGCGATAACGGACCTGCAAAAACATCGCAATTGAATTACCCTGTGTCGCTTGCATTGGACCGCACCGGCAATATCTACTTTGCCGATTACTTCAATAACCGCGTTCGTAAGATCGGTACTGACGGTAAGATCAATACAATTGCTGGCGACGGAACAGCCGATAGGTCGCACATTGGTGATGGTGGACTGGCTGTTGATGCCTGTGTTACACGCCCCACTTGTGTGGCTGTAGACTCTGCGGGTAACTTGTTCATCGGCGAAAAAGCCAACAGGATCCGTTACGTGTATCTCGCCGAGCCTTTCGAAACTGATACTCTGACAATATTCCCGAATCCATGCACAAGCAATACTAACGTGTTCATGTCTTCTATTCACGAAGAGTTGGCAAACATCTTTGTTTACGATATGACCGGTCGTCTCGTTAAGCAGTCTGTTGGGCCAACTAACAAGTACATCAACATCTCGTTCGATGTGCCTGGTTTGTACACCATTTATGCAGTGTCAAAGCGTGCAGTTTGGACCGGCCGTCTGAACCGCCTTCCTCAATAAGAAATAATAGAATGATATTCAAGTAAAAGGCTTGCCGCGCGGCAAGCCTTTTATTATTTGTTCTGAAGTGATGCAACAAGGTCAACGTATTGCTGCATGGCATCCTCTTTCGTAATGCCGCTCAGCCCCGACCATGCGTCATACTTCGCACGGGCCACAAAATCAAAAGGATTGGAAGGAACTGGTCCATCGTTGTCACCCTCGGTTGCCTGCTTGAATAAACTGTACAACCTCAGCAGTGTGTCGTTATCGGGGCGTGAGGTGAGTAGCTTACTGTTCTTTGTTGCCGCTTCAAATTGTTCTGCAAGGTTCATGCTGCGTCCGGTTTAATGAATGAATGTTTTTTCGCCCGCAGGAATGTCCGTTTGCAGGCTGTTTTCCGACGGTGGTATCGGGCAGTTAAATCCATCAGCATAGGCGCAGTAGGGATTGTAGCACTTATTGAAATCAAGTACTATTCTGTCGTTCACTATATCAGTGATGGAAAGGTCAATGTACCTGCCACCGCCATAGGTGCTCTCATAGTTCGTCTGGTCACGAAAGGGTATGAACAAATAGTTCTTGTAGGCTGTGTCCTTTATGAGGTCCACACCCTGATAGGCATGTAGTGTATACGTCTCTCCTTTCAACTTAAAAGTAAGCGTAGCATACTCCCTGAATGGTTTCTGCTTACCACTCTTCGTCGGGATCATAAACGGTTGGCTACCCGGTGTTTCTTTTACCTCTGCCCACACCCTGTATGCCGGGTCAGCGGCAAAAAAGTGAATATCCTTCGCCTGGTGTGGCTTTATGGGCGCACGTTTATTCTCCAGCAACTCCTTTATATAGTGTTCCCTGTGTTTGGCAATACTATCCGTATAGCTCTGAGCGGCAGCGCCGGTGATGCAACCAACCAACAACAATATCGTGAATAGTCTCTTCATGTCAAACACGTGTCGGATTTGCCTTTATATTGTTATGTCCTCGTCATGAGCGGTTGGATGCGTTTTTTCAGGGCGCATCTGCGGGAAGAACAGAACATCCTGTATAGACACCTGACCTGTAAGCAACATCGCAAGGCGCTCTATACCAAACCCGATACCTGCTGTAGGCGGCATGCCATATTCCAGTGCACGCAGGAAGTCATAGTCGATGAACATGGCCTCATCGTCGCCGCGCTCCATCAGTTTCACCTGATCCTCAAAACGCTCGCGCTGGTCTATCGGGTCATTCAGCTCGCTGTAGGCGTTGGCAATTTCCTTGCCGTTCACTATCAGTTCAAAACGCTCCACCAGACCCGGCTTGCTGCGGTGCTTCTTCGTCAGCGGACTCATCTCTATCGGGTAGTCGGTGATGAAGGTAGGCTGGATGTAATGGGCCTCGCACTTACCACCGAATATCTCATCTATCAGTTTGCCCTTACCCATGGTTGGGTCCACATCTATCTTCAGTTGTTTGCATACCTCGCGCAGACCGGCTTCATCCATTTCGCTGATGTCTATGCCCGTATGCTCCCTGATCGCGTCATAGATACTGATACGCTTGTACGGCGCTTTGAAATCTATGGTCACGCCATCAACAGTAGTAGTGCTGGTGCCGTTTGCGGCAATCGCTGTCTGTTCCAGCATCTGCTCTGTTGTCTCCATCATCCACAGGTAGTCCTTGTAGGCTACATAGAACTCAAGGATCGTGAACTCAGGATTGTGCGTGCGGTCCATACCCTCATTCCTGAAATTGCGGCTGAACTCATACACCCACTCAAAACCGCCTACTATCAGGCGCTTCAGGTACAGCTCGTTGGCAATACGCAGGTACAGCGGTATGTCCAGCGCATTGTGGTGGGTGATGAACGGCCTGGCTGTGGCACCACCTGGAATGCTCTGAAGCACAGGCGTATCCACTTCCAGCGCACCACGCTCGTTGAGGAAGGTGCGGATGGCATTCTTCATCTTAGTGATCTTCACAAACGTATCACGTACGCCGGGGTTCACTATCAGGTCGGCATAGCGCTGACGGTATTTGAATTCCAGATCGGTAACAGCGTCAAATTGTTCGCCGTCCTTTTCCTTCACTATAGGCAGCGGGTGCAGACTCTTAGTCAGCAGCGTGAACGATGAAACGTGTATCGATGTTTCACCCGTTTTAGTGGTGAATACGTACCCTTTCACTCCAATGATGTCACCTATATCCAGCAGGCGTTTCCACACTGTGTCATACATCGTCTTGTCTTCGTCAGGGCATATCTCGTCACGCTTCACATATACCTGTATGCGGCCTGTGGCGTCCTGCAAAACGGCGAAGTTGGCCTTGCCCATGTCGCGCACGCTCATGATGCGGCCGGCCAGACTTACAGCTTTGAATTGGTCGGCAGTTTGTTCATTGTATTTTTCCTTTATATCACGGGCTGTATGAGTAATTTCATACAATGGTGCCGGATAAGGGTCAATGCCCAATTCTACTAATTCCCGCAGTTTGTCGCGGCGTACCAGTTCTTGTTCGCTGAGTGATGCTTGCATGGGTGCAAAAATAGTTGATTGTGACCGATTTGGGAATTCGGTTTTGCACCCTGCTCACAATATTTGGTCAGTTACAACGGATTGATCTTGAAACTGCCGTTCACCGCGGTAGAATCGGTGCAGACAAAGAAGTAAGTACCGGTAACAACAGGCGTTACCTGCGTGATATTCAATATGCCCCTAACCGAACGCACCTCTATGCTTGGAGTAGGGGGCAGGTAGGTTGCCGCTGCGTCAGAGCTGTCCAGGTTCAGGATACCGGGTTTCTCTACATAGCTGCGGATCCACAACCTCAGGGTAGCACCATTGCTCATCAACCCTTCAATGCTCACCGGCCCCGATGGGACTGATGCTTCGCGCTTGGCAGTCACCATTTTGCCCGATGAGTAGAATACATAATTACCTATATGTGCCGATACCTCCGGATCAATAGTGTCGTCTTTCTTACGGCAAGATGCCAGAGAGAGAAGGGCCAGAGATGTGAGTATTATGTATTTCTTCATTGGTTGTTCGTATCTGTAAAGTATTGATGCCTGAGCACAGCGAAATTAAACAAACGCTGCCACTATACTACTTAATTTTCCTCGTCATAGTAGATCTTGTAGAACTTCTTGCCCGTTTTCTCGTCATAGCCACGCTCAATAAGGCTCTTGTCCCCGTGAATGTACACATGGAAGTTCTTATCCAGCTTCAGTACACTCTTGAATACCCGGTTCTGTTTTTTCACCGCCTGTGTGGAGATGTCGAAACGGTCGGGTAGTTCTATTTCGTTCATTTCGGTGAAGTTGTCTTCAAACTCCTTGAACGCCTTGATGATTCGCTTGTCCTCAAACACCTCTTCTGTGAACTTCTTCTTATCGAACGCCTCATTGGCCCTGAAGTACTCCATCGACTTGTTCAGCAGGTCTATCTGGCCGGTCTTTTCAATGTCGTATTCCTGTGGTAACTGCGCCGTTATGAACTCCTTTGCCATACCCAGAAACTGGTTGGTATGATAGTATTCGGTGGCCTGCGGCACCACGCCCAGAAAACTCTCGCGCCAGAACTGGGCCTCCTCGCCCCGGTTACCGTTGCTGTCATAGATCAGCACATCAAAGCCGTTCTCGGCATTGGTGGGCAGCACCAGGGCCGCTTTGTCGAACTTACCTATGTCGGCACCGGTGCGCATGGTCAACTCGGTATCTTTAGCGTCCACCAGTGTGTCCAGGAAGTGGCTCTTGGTCTCTGTCTTGAACATGCCCATCACTTCTACAAAGGCACCGTTCACTATGCAATTGCCGAAGTAGGCAACGTACAACTCCCCGGGTTTCACCTTGGGGTGGGTAGTGTTCTCGTGCAGGTGTTTCGCAATGTTCACCGAGTTTTTATGA
This sequence comes from uncultured Flavipsychrobacter sp., assembly GCA_964652995.1. Taxonomy (GTDB): domain Bacteria; phylum Bacteroidota; class Bacteroidia; order Chitinophagales; family Chitinophagaceae; genus Nemorincola. Next base: position 77,297 of record CAZZCR010000019.1, read on the forward strand.
AAAGCCGCTTCCTCAGCAAGACTTTCCAGACAATAGTTATACACCTCGTTGTAATTCAATGACGCCCCATGGCTGAAGCTGTACTTGTCGCCACCCGCGTTGAACCGTGCAAAGAACGCGTCGCACAGCAGCTTTCCTTCGTCTTCACCCAGTTGAAAGGGCTTTTTTGACGCTATCATGTCCTGCCCGTTGCCTTTGTTGCCTATATAATGTACCGACAGCTTTTTAAGCGTCGCCTCCTGAAAGTTGAGTTGCATAGGCGCCAAAAGTACTAAAGGCAGACAATACACTGCGCTGTCGTTACATTTGCATCATGCTTCTCCGCTCACTCCTGCTGTTTTGTGTCGCTTTGCTGTTGTGTGGTATGCCGCTGCATGCACAACAGATAGTGACGGTGCCTGTGCGTTTCTGCGACAGCCATATAGACAGCCTGGCGAATGTGCGCAGTTTCAACGGCATTGCCATTGACGCGCAGGGTGTCATATACGCTACCGAGTGGAACAGCAGCTACATTGTGCGCATTGTGCCGGGCGACAGTTGTGCCGGTGTGGTGCGGCAGCGCGTGGGCAGCGGCAGATCCACCGAGGCGCAGGTAGCTTTCTCGCACGGACTGTGTATAGACCGCAGCGGCAACATCTATGCCACCGAATACAATGGGGGCATAGTGCGAAAGATAACACCCGATGGCACCGTGTCGGTGGTGGCGGGCACGGGTGGCCCCGGCGACCGGCGCGATGACGTGCCTGCCACCACTGCTCAGCTTTCGTCGCTGAACATGGTGGTGGTGTCGCCCACGGGAGAGTTGTACCTCTCTGATGAACGTAACCACGTGATACGCAAGGTCACGGCAGATGGGCTCATTCATACTGTTGCCGGCACCTATGGCAGCAAGGGCTACAGCGGCGATGGCGGCCCAGCCACTGATGCGCAGCTGCACACGCCCTACGGATTGGCGCTTGCGGCCGATGGCAGCCTCTTCATCTCAGACATGCGCAATAATGTGGTGCGCCGGGTCAGTGCCAAGGGGCGCATCACTACCATTGCCGGCAATGGCCGCCGTGGCTACACAGGTGATGGTGGTCCCGCTACCGATGCTACACTGAATAAGCCCACCGGCATCACACTCGACAAGGCCGGTAACCTGTATATTGCCGATGAGGACAATCATGTGGTGCGCAAGGTGACGCGCGATGGTACAATCACCACATTTGCCGGCACCGGTTTGGGTGGCAGAAGCGGCACGGGCATACCCGCCACGGCAAGTAAGTTGTCTAATCCGCGCGATGTGGCCACTGATGAATTGGGTAATCTGTACATCATAGACTTTAACCGCGACAACCTTAGTCGCATACACAAGGTGGTAAGCGTGGCACAGGCGGCCGAAGCTACGGTGAATGTATCGGTGAATGCGGATAATGAGTTGGTGGTGGCTGTGACAGGCGCAGTGTACCGCCGCGCAGTGGTGACCGATGCGCGGGGACGCGAAGTGTATAATGCCCCTGTCACAACAAGTACATTCCGTATAGATGTCAGCACCTTTGCGCCCGGTGTATACTCGCTGCGCCTTTCTGACGGTGCGGCTACCCGCACAGTGAGTTTTGTAAAGTCCGAGTGAGGTATGTATGAGATTTTTGTTTTTGAGGGTGCCGGAGTTTGTGCGGTGACTACGCAGTTCACGGGATTTTTTTCTTTTTCCTGTTTCTTACTTAGTTCATTGATTTTCAATAAAAAGGTGAGAAGCAAGGCTTCCTCCCGAATGCTTTCGGGACAGGCAGAGCTTCTCAAAACTGCGCATCCCGAATGCTTTCGGGACCCACTTCTGCGCACCTGAGAAGTGAAAACTTTTCATAATGCATGCTACTTTGCCCCATTTTTTTCAACTTCAATACAAGTTACTACCCTGCAGGAAAACAGGCAAAAGAAAGTTTTATGATAGTGCGATTTTGGTAGTGTGATAGAGAAAAGTGGCTTTACGGGAAATGCACTCACAGCAACGTTTTGCTGTTGTCTTGCCAAAACTATTATATCGTACCTTTGCCGCATATACTCCACTTTATGAAGAAGATATACCTCCTCCTGTCGGTATTTTGTTTTTTTATGCCCCGTATCGCCGGCGCGCAAACCTGGCTGTGGGCACATGGTGCCGGCAGCAATGCCTATGACTATTCGCGGCAGGCAGCCACCGACAAGTGGGGCAATGCCTACATAACGGGCGAGTTCCCGGGCGATTCCATCACATTTGGTACTACCACGTTGTACAACGCGGTTTTTGGTACCGGTCGAAAAGAGCTGTTCCTCACTAAATACAATGCAGCCGGCACGGCCTTGTGGACCCGCGGCACCACTATTGGTCTGTACGACGAAGCCGGGACTTCCGTAGCAACAGATTCGGCCGGCAACGTCTATGTAGCCGGTTATTACAGCAGCGACTCGGTGCGGTTTGGCAGCACCACCGTTCACCATACTATTCCCGGTTGGCGCGTGTTCCTCGATAAAGATATATTCCTTGCCAAGTACGACACAGGCGGAACACTACTGTGGGTGCGCAACTTCGGTACCCGTTTTGACGATGTGGCCAACGGGGTGACGGTTGACCCATCCGGCGATGTTTACATCACCGGTTATTTTTCTGACGATAGTATTCAGATCGGGGGTACAACGCTTATCAATACATCGCCGGGTTACAATTCTGATGTTTTTCTGGCCAAATTGAGTCCGGCGGGCACTGTGCTGTGGGCCAAGAAAGCCGGTGGGTATTCTTACGATGAAGCCGCGGCCGTGACCACCGACCGGAGCGGGAATGTGTTCATTACCGGCAAATTCCCGTCTGATACATTTTATACCGGATCGGGCTATCTGGTGAATGATACCATTAGCACTTTCGATATGTTTGTGATGGGCTACTCGTCGGCCGGCAGTTTGCTGTGGGCGAAACGTGCGGGCGCACGGCGCGATGATCAGGGCCTCGCGCTCGCTACCGATTCGGTGGGCAACGTCTATGTTGGCGGTCAATATAACAGCATGACCATTCAGTTTGGTAGTACCACGCTTACCAAGGCTGCGTCTGTAACAACGCTGTCCGACATATTTCTGGTCAAATACAGCGCTGGTGGATCAGTAGTGTGGGGAAAGGGCGCAGGTACCGTGTATAACGATTGGATGTCGTCGGTGGTGCTGGATACCCTGGGCTATGTATTCATTTCGGGTGAGTCTTATTCCTACAGCGGGGTTTCGGCCTGGTTCGATGCGCTGGAACTCTACAACGGCGGCGGCTTCTTTGCCAAGTACGATCCGGCTACAGGTGCCGCGTTGCAGGTGCATAAAGTACCTGTCACCACGCCCTATATAGCCATAGATCGTTTCAACGGTATTTATGTTACCAGTGCCATCACCGGCCCGTCAATGTTCGATGCTATTCCGGTACCCTGGGTAGGGGCTTTTGATGCCGTTATTGCCAAGACCTACGACACCTGTGCTCCGCCATTGCTCTTTCCGATTGGTGGTCCGTCGGCAGTATGTACCGACGATTCAGTAGTGCTGTTCAACGCCGTGAGCGGCGGCGAATGGGCGGTCAGCAATTCGTTCTATGCTACGGTATCAGTAGCCGGCATCGTGAAAGGACTGGTGCCCGGAGTGGTCACTATCTCCTATACCAAAACAAGAGGTTGTGGTGCTGCCAGAACGATGACAAAGACCGTAACGATCAACGTTTCTCCTGCTGCCGGTACGCTCAGTGGCGGCAGTACCGTGTGTGTGGGGCAGACCACTACGCTCACGGCCTCGGTATCAGGTGGCACATGGAGCACGCCGGGTGCAAACGCGTCTGTTTCGGCAGGTGGGGTAGTAACAGGCATAGCTGCAGGCCTGGCATTGGTAAGTTATACAGTGACAAACAGTTGCGGATCGGTAGCGGCCACAAAGATGCTGACAGTGATTCCGGAGGCCGATTGTCCGTCGGGTATTACCGACAGGGCAGTAGTAAATGAATTGCAGGTGTTCCCCAACCCTGCGAAAGGATTATTGACCGTTCAGCTGCCTGATGGCGTATCAGTTGGGCAGGTTGTTATAACCGATTTGCCGGGTAGGGTAGTCCTGCGCACCGGAATTTCGGCACGCAATGCGGTGATCTCCGTAGCCGGTCTGCCGGCCGGTGTCTATATCCTGTCTTTGCAGATCGGCCATCATACATTGCGCAGCAAAGTGACCATTGCAGAATAGGGTGGGACACAACTTCTTTGCCCGGCGACGAAGCAATCTCGAGGCCCACAGCTACAAATAGCCCGATAAAAGGAATCCGGCTCAGCCCTTCAGTGCACCTCCATCCGTCATTGCGAGAAGCCGTATGGAAAAGTGCGTCGGCCGGCGACGAAGCAATCTCGCAACAGTACACATGTCTTATGCTTTATCATCCTACCATCTTTAAATCTTATCGATCCTGGTTCAGACAAACACCCGCCTTCAGAAAACCCAATTAACCCGAAACAACTTTCTGCCATACCCCAGAAAACGCCATATTAAACAGAACCCGTCATTGCGAGAAGCCCTGTGGGCAAGTGTGCTGGCCGGCGACGAAGCAATCTCGCAACAGTACACATGTCTTGTCCTTTATCATCCTACCATCTTTAAATCTTATCGATCCTAGTTCAGACAAATACCCGCCTTCAGAAAACCCAATTAACCCGAAACAACTTTCTGCCATACCCCCAAAAACGCCATATCATAAAACTTTCTTTTGCCCGTTTTCCTGCACGGTAGTAACTTGTATTGAAGTTGCAGAAAATGGGGTACAAATACGTATATGATGATTTTATTTCACTTCTCAGCCCAAGCAAAACTGCGCAGCAGGTGAGAAGAAGTGGGAAGTTTTTGCGCAGTTTTGGGAAGCAAACTGCGCACCCGCTTCCCACCTTTTTATTGACAATCAACCGATTACGCAAAAAGTGGGAAAAAAAGAAAAAATCTGCGCACCGGGAAGCATCATGAAAAATTCAAAGTTGCAGAAAGTGTTCAGTTATGCAAATACGCTCAGCCCTTGATGGCGCCTTCATCCGTCATTGCGAGAAGCCCTGTGGGCAAGTGCGCCGGCCGGCGACGAAGCAATCTCGAGACTATACGCACAGTAATATTGGGTAACCCAAAGCAGCGAATTGCCGTCTGTACTGAATGGGAGTTTTTTGGGAGTTTATTGGGAGTTTTTGAGCGGGCGGGAGTTTTATAATGAATTGATTGTCAGTGCGAATTTCGCAAAATGTGCCTCAAATAGATTTTTTATAAACGGGAGATTTTCGCGGTTCCCCGGCATGGAGCCGGAGTACTGGATGACGGTGCAGGAGCGGGCAACCGCAAGGGGGAGATGGTATGTAGAAGCAAATCCCCGTAATATCGTTACTTTTATATAACTTTGCACACTTTTCATTCAATCCATTCTCATATATGAAGTTGTCGCAGTTTAAGTTCGACTTACCATTAAATCTCATAGCGCAA
>CAZZCR010000020.1:0-77556 GCA_964652995.1 uncultured Flavipsychrobacter sp.
GTGCACTCGGACAGTTAGACACGGTCTGATTCACCCAGTAGAACCTGATACCCACAACATCTGTTGCAGGCTTCGGTGGCGCTGCACTTCCGGCACCGCCTGCCGCCGATGTATACCATAGCAGATTACTACCTACAGCCTGCAGGTATGGCGCGTCATAGTACTGACAGTAGGTCAGCCACTTCACCCACGGTGGCGTAGGCGTTTGATTCACCACTATCTTAATAGATGTCTGGTTGGTACATCCCTCCCACAATACAGTAGCAATGTACGTACCGCCATGCTCTGTGCTCACCGGTGTGCGAACCGGGTTCTGCGCGCTCGAGAAGAACGTATATGGACCCGTCCACGTGAACGTAGCTCCCGGGTTGCTCGTCGCAAATAGCTTCACCGAGTCCGCATCGCCCGAACAGATAGGCGAATTACTCGATAACGTTATCGGTGGCGTAGGCGTCACCGTAGCCGCTATCGTGGCCTGTACCGTACACGAACCAAGCCCCACTACAACAGTATACACTCCCGATGCCAACGGAGTGGCTCCGTATATTATCGGATTCTGAGCAAATGACGTGAATGAGTTAGGTCCTGTCCATGAATAAGACACACCCGCCGTGCCTGAATTAGCAAACAGCATCAATGTATCTTCCTGACAGATCGTAGCACCCGGAGGACCAGGGCTGTTAGTAGATACTACAGGAACTTCCGGAGTACTATCAACCACAGTGTTGATCGTAACCAGCTGCGAAGGGCATCCCGCAAGTGTCACCACTACCGAGTAAGTTCCGCTATTCGAAGTTATCGCAGGACTGATGGATGGATATTGCAACGTCGACGTGAAACCAAGCGGCCCCGACCATGCAAACGTCGATCCCGGCAATCCGGTTGCGGTTAAGTTAAGCGAACCACCCGAACATACCGGCGAGTTACTACCCAATATCGGCGTCGGAGTCACATTTATGGATACTATCGTTGAGGCAGTGCTCGTACATGTTCCTATCCTCACAGTAACTGAGTATGTACCCGCCGTAGTAGCCGTAACACTCGGAATACTTGGATTCTGCAATGTCGATGTGAAGCCTGATGGACCGGTCCAGCTATAGGTTACACCCGGCGTGGCTGTAGAGCTCGTCAGGAACAATGTCGAGTCCGCACACACAGGCGAGTTACTACTTACCATCGGCACCGCCGGCGTGGTATCTACCGCAACCGTCACTGTCGCACTATCTATACAGCCGTTCAGGTTGGTTATCACCTTGTAGTCGCCGCTCATGCCCGTGATCGAACCCGGAATCGTCGGATCTGATGCCGTAGACGTATACCCCAACGGCCCTGTCCAACTCCAGGTTTCACCCGCATAATCCGGGTTAGAATATAACAAGAGCGGATTACCCGAACAAACCGGCGGGTTGTAGGTCGCCGTCACATACGGACGTTTCTTGATCATTACATGCGTGCTCGCAGTATCGCTGGAAGTACCTATCGTTCTTATCACATAATACCATCCTGTATCGGCCATCGTCGAAGGGTGCTTGAACATATTCTGAGTAGCGCCGATCGATGCCCCCACAAGACCCGGTCCATACCACAGATACGATGCCCCCAGCGAATCCCCGTGCGAATACAGATGCAACGTATCGCCTTCGCATATCGCAGCCGAATCCGGCGAATTACTACTGGCGCTATAACACGGAAAAACCGTCAGGTAAAAGACCTTTGTATTGCACGAATACATACCAACAGAGCTATCTGTCCCTGTGATGGTGAATGTTGTCGGCCCCGACAATGCAGCGATTGTGATGTTGTTGGTCACGCCCGTGGTACTCGCAAGCCCTGTCGATGGTGCCCAAGTCCACTTACCCCACGTCCAGCAGCGTTCATCGCCATATTTTATACTCACCGGCAATACCGTCAGACCCGGAGTAGTGCACGCAAAGAAGGTGTCATAATCAGGTGTCGGTGGGAACTCAGAAAGCTTCTCAACTCCGTTGATAACGATCCTCGGATCCGGGAAAGCACTGTCAATACTGGTTTTGCGGTCGAATATGTATGCGTACGATACAGCTGCACTGTCATTAGCAGCAATGGTACCTATGTTAAACGTAACCCAGATACCAACGTCCGCCAAATTGTTCGACCCCAGCGCACCTATGTCAGGTGCAGTCGTAGGCAACGCCCATAGAAACGCAGGCGTAGTGGTAGGCGTCAATCCTGATGCCAGATACCCGCATTTTGCCCTGCAATCCTTTGTAGCCAATGCAAGATAGCTGTTCACCGAATCGTATGCAGGCACCGTTGTCGACCCGGCAGACTCACCATTCGCACTCACCATCACCCTGTGTCGCGCATCCTCGTTCTGGTGCACGATCCTGTTCCTTGTCACGGGTCCCGCTCCCCAGAACGATACGTTGTCCGGATCCAATGTTCGTTCGTAATAGATATCGGCAATAGGTGCTGCCGTAGTGTTTCTGATAATAGTGGTTATGACGATCCAAGACCCCTCTGTATCTATCCTTGTCTCCTGCCTCAGGCTCAATCCTGCTACTCCTCCTGTCCATGTCCCTTTTATCACACCGCCGGCGTTCGAATATCCCGTCATCGTTCCCGGCACGTCATACTCTCCCGTACACAACCCGCCCCAGGCACCATTCCTGTATTCTGTTGCCCCAACCTGCAGGCTCCAACCCTCCTGCGGATATCCCGGCTGGCTGTACGGCCCCATCAATGCCGGCGACCCCGTTCCCCATCCGTCATGCCCCCAATCATAACTCATATCCATTGCTGCTCCCGGTGTAAATGTGAGCACGGTCGGATAACAGCAAGAATGTGTATGATAGGTCATTGGCGACGTACACGTCCCGAAACCACCCATTTGGTTGATACCAACCTCTACCCAATGTCCCTGCAGAAAACAATCCGTTCCCACCATCTGGGCATTGGCTCCCGCCCCGCCAAACAGGACAGCTAGCACTAAAAGTAAATTGCGCAATTTCATATAGGTTCTGTCAAATGGTAATCAATCGACTCCCGTGATCAACGTTGCCAAGTGCAACACAGACCACAGCTAAATCACTACAAATTAGACAGAAATTCTATTAAAAAGGTGGGGCAAAGAACCGGCGCCCGCACACAGAGAAATATTCGCAAGCCTAACAAAATAGGCGCTTTCAAAAATCCCGCTACACAACCAATTAATATTCAATCACATACAAAACCAAGCGCATATACACCGATTTATTTCCTCAACCGAAATTCTTTACATATTTTTTAAAATATTCTTACGAATCTTTCGGAATCATGCCGTCCGGTAGGAAATAGCCCCGTAGAACACCTTTCCATACCCGGCTATCAGCTGCGCCCTGTCGGTTCCGTTGATGATGCGGCGGGCATTCACCCAGTCTTCCGTTTCACCGGCAAAATAGTCCACCAGCTTCTTACCTGTGAACATACCCTTCGTCATACCCACGAACATGATCTTCGTAGCATTGGTCAGGTCCATGGCCAGATCAGGGTTGTTCAGAAGGTCCGCCTTCAGCAGCTTCCCAAACTTGTCGTAGTTCTCCTTCCAGGTCAGCTGCACAAAACCACGCCCATAATACACCTTGCCTGTTACAGGGTCGGGCTTGCCGTAGGGTCTGCCTGCCCCCTTGCCATACTCGGCTATCGGCTGCATAGTAGTTGCCGTTTCATGAAACGTAGTGGCCAGCATGTATGCCAGAAAACGGTCGTCGCTGTTGGCATAGTTCTTTTCCCATTCATCCAGAATGGCGGTCATGCCGTTTACCTGTGCCTGCTTTAGTGTGCCGTTGAAAAGACCACTCCTCACAACCTGAAAGAAGTTGGCCCTGTTGATGATGTGTGCCATGATGATAGATTTAGTGAACCTAAATATACAACACAAAACACTTTTCGGCCGTTCCCTCAAAAAAACGAATGCCCCGGGAAACCGGAGCATTCGTGTATCCTCAATTATTATCAGTTGGCAACCAAGGGCAAACCTCCCGCCTCTGTCAACCGCCTTTCAGCAGCCCGGGCAGCGGTTATCCTTATGCGTCTGCCTTCATCATCTTCTGGTACTTCTTACGGTCTTCTTCGTCCAGCATTATCTTACGCAGACGGATGTTCTGTGGTGTCACTTCTATACACTCATCCTGCTGTATGTATTCCATACACTCTTCCAGCGTCATCAATATCTTCGGAACGATACGAACCGAATCATCAGTACCGCTCGCGCGCATGTTGGTCAGCTTCTTGGTCTCTACGATGTTCACCACCAGATCTCCCGGTTTGATGTGCTCACCTATGATCTGACCGCCATATACTTCCTGTCCCGGATCGATGAAGAACGCACCACGGTCCTGCAGTTTGTCGATAGAGTAACCCGTTGCAGGGCCACCTGCTTTAGCCAACAATACACCATTGTTACGGCCGGGTATAAAGCCCTTCCATGGTTTGTACTCAGCAAAGCGGTGCGCCATCACAGCCTCACCCGCCGTGTTCGTCAGCATCTGCGAACGCAGACCTATCAACCCGCGCGATGGGATATCAAACTCAAGGTGCTGCATTTCGCCCTTGGTCTCCATGATGTGCATTTCGCCCTTGCGCTGCGTCACCAGGTCTATCACCTTGCCGCTGTATTCCGATGGTACATCCACCACCAGCACCTCATAAGGCTCGCATTTTTTACCGTCTATCTCTTTTACAATTACCTGCGGCTGGCCCACTGTCAGCTCGTAACCCTCGCGGCGCATCGTCTCTACCAACACACTCAGGTGAAGGATACCACGACCATACACCAGGAACTTATCAGCGTCGTCAGTTTCCTGCACACGCAATGCCAGGTTCTTTTCCAGTTCTTTCATCAGCCTGTCGCGTATGTGGCGGCTCGTCACAAACTTACCTTCCTTACCAAAGAAAGGCGAGTTGTTGATGCTGAACTGCATGTTCATTGTAGGCTCGTCTATCGGAATGATCTCCACTGCTTCAGGGTTCTCAGCATCGGCAATAGTTTCACCTATCTGGAAACCTTCTATACCCACCACAGCGCAAATGTCGCCGCACTGCACCTCTGTCACGCGCTTCTTGCCCATGTCCACAAATACATACAGCTCCTTTATCTTACTGCGCACCATAGTGCCGTCTATCTTACACAGCATTACAGCCTGACCTTCTTTCAGCGTACCCCTCACTACCTTGCCTATGGCTATACGGCCCAGGAACGAAGAGTAGTCGAGCGATGTTACCTGCATCTGCACAGGGCCTTCCACTACCGTAGGCGCAGGTACTTTCTCCAGTATCGTATCCAGTACCGCAGTAATGTCGGTAGTAGGCTCCAATGATGTATTGAACCAGCCCTGCTTAGAAGAACCGTACAATGTAGGGAAGTTCAGCTGCTCTTCAGTAGCATCCAGCTGGAAGAACAGTTCAAATACAGCGTCATGCACCTCATCAGGGCGGCAGTTTGGCTTATCCACCTTGTTGATCACCACTATCGGGTGCAGGTTCAGGTTCAGCGCCTTCTGCAGTACAAAGCGTGTCTGTGGCATCGGGCCCTCAAAGGCATCCACCAGCAGCAACACACCATCCGCCATTTTCAACACACGCTCCACCTCTCCGCCAAAGTCGGCGTGACCCGGCGTGTCTATCACATTTATCTTCACGCCCTTGTAGGTAACGCTCACATTCTTTGCCAGAATGGTGATACCGCGCTCACGCTCCAGGTCGTTGCTGTCCATGATCAGCTCGCCCGTTTCCTGATTGTCACGAAAGACGTTCGTACTGTGTAATATCTTATCAACCAATGTTGTCTTTCCGTGGTCAACGTGCGCAATGATCGCTATATTCCTGATATCCATATCTTGTTTTTATTCAGCTTTGTTTTATGAGGTCGCTGAAGGACTTTGTTCTGATGTTAGTACTGACCCTTTCCTTATTTGCGACCGAACGCGAGGCACTGCGCTCATTCTACTTCACCCCCTCCTTGGGAGAGGGCCGGGGAGAGGTCTCTCCTTTTTTTCAGCGTGCAAAGGTACGTATTATATCTATACAAAAATCACTTATGGGTTAAATCTGCATCAATTATCGGCCAAAAACAATACGCCTCCGCGGGTTTTTCCCGCAGAGGCGTCGCTTTCATGGGGGGGGTATAGGTCATTACTTCAGCGGCATCTCATCGGCGCTGGGGCCATAGCTGCCCGGTATCTTCACATCCAGCAGGCGCAAAAACACGCCCAGCTGCGCACGGTGGTGCACTATCTGGCAATACGTCATCCTTATCACCTCGGCCTTGCTGCTGGTGCTGAATATCTGCTCGCCGTTGCGCAGTGTCCACACATCGGCCAGTTGGACTTCGGTGGCTTTTTCCAGATGGGCACGGCCATCGGCCAGGGTCTTTTCAAAATACGCCAGCAGGTCAGCGTTGTTGTTCAGCTGCACGGGTGCATAGGGGCTTGTAGCAAAATCCAGTTCGCTGGTCGTCAGTGCCACCGTCACCCAGCCGGGCAACTCAGCAATATGGGTAGCCAGCGCACGCAACGTCATGCTGCGCGGGTGCGGCTGCCAGTCATACTTGTCTTCGGGGATACACGCCAGCATCTTGCGCGTTGTCTGGGCTTCCTGCTCCATTTCTTTGAGCAGCATTGGAATGATGTGCATAGGTAGATTGTTTTATTGTACCACAAAGCTCCTACCCCTCACTGACAACCCTATGGCAGTCTGTTTTTTGCACCCGAAATATTTTTTCTAATAATCTACCGGCAGCCCTTTCATATAGTCTCCCACCGCCACATGATCGGTGCGGGTAAAGGGCACCCCGCAGTTACGCAGCGATCGTATGCGCGACACCCTGAAGTCGCGGTAATCGGCGCGCACATGGCACCACGCTATCAGGTGCCAGTTCAGTGCATAGAATATAAGCCCTATCGGCTCCACCCGCCGCACACACTCCTCGTCCTTCAGGTTCCTGTAACCGATCTCCACGATAGTTTTTTCTGAGATAGCCTGTTGTAGGCCCGACAAATATTCGTAGCTGTGGTCTATGCAGGCCGGCAACTGCATCTTTATCTTATTGTCCAGTTCCTCCAGCCGTTGTTTGTCCCCGGTCTTCATCACCGCCTTCACCTTGTGCAGCGCTGTGGCATAGTGTTGTTGTATGGACCGGTCGGTGAAAGCAGCCACCACACTCTCCGATAGCAGCAGCGCATTGGCCTCCTCGGTGCTGAACGATACAGGCGGCAGAAAATAGCCCTGCACCACAAAGTAGCCCCTGCCCGCCTCAAAGCTCACCGGCACACCCTGCTCGCACAGCGCCTTCACATCGCGGTACACCGTGCGTACACTTATATCAAAACGCTCGGCTATCTTCTCGGCAGGCACATACCTGCGCGACTGCAGCAGCGTCAGTATCCCGAACAACCTATCTATACGGTTCATGGCAAAAGAAATTTTCAGGTCACAACTCCTCACTACGCACGCTACACCCCGCAAATCTACCCACACCACCGCAACACTCATAGCCCCTGAAACATTTTGTGGATATGTTTACGGTATAAGACAAATACACCCTTACAAAGTTAGTTAGGTCACCGTCACCACATCTCCGTAGCATCAGCAGTGTCGCCTGTCCCGCAGAATTGCGGGATCACTCACTTGTACGTTCGGGGCAATGAACGACGTCAAATAACCTCTGTTGTTCCGGATGTTCCGCAGGGCATCCGGAACTCAAAATATAACCCGTTCTCAGAACGTCTTCATCTTGATGCCGCCATAATCTACTTCCGGCAACAATTTTTTTGACACCAGTTCAGATATTTCTAAATTTAGAAACAAGATCAATTCTTCACCATGGGATTTGCCTATAAAATCACCGACCAACAAGGGCTACATTTTATAACTGCAACAGTTGTGCAGTGGATCGACGTATTTACGCGCGCTACCTATGCCGACATTTTATTGGATAGTTTACGATTTTGCCAAAAGAAAAAGGGTCTTCAGATCTTTGGTTGGGTAATAATGAGTAATCATTTACACATGATATGCAGTTGCAGAGAAGGTTTTGATCTTAGTGATACGCTACGCGACTTCAAAAAATTCACATCAACTGCCATACTAGCTGCTATAGAGAACAACCCGAAAGAAAGCAGGAAGAACTGGATGCTTTGGCTATTCCGGCAAGATGGCGAAATTCAATTCTGGCGGCCGGGAAATCACCCGGAGGAAATTCACTCTGCTGACTTCTTTCGTCAAAAGCTCAATTATATTCATCAGAATCCTGTGCGGGCAGGCATCGTGGAAAAAGAAGAAGAATACAGGTATAGCAGTGCTACCGACTTCTACAAACGAAAGGGATTGTTGGATCTGTCGTGTTATATCTGAGCGACATCACTAGAATTCCGTTCAGAGAACGGCTGTATATTATTCGTTCCAGATGCCCTGCGGAACATCTGGAACAACGAGTAACGAAGTTATAACTGTAAACATGCAAATCTTGGTCGTGATCATCGGCGCTGAAAAGTGCAACATTGGGTGTCGTTCTTGAGTACTCTATATCTGTTACCCGTTTGATATCAGTGCCTGAACCAGGGCTTTTTATCGACCATAACCCTGTTCCATCATTAAAAAATATCTTGTTATTTTTTATAGAATATATTTTTGACGAACCGGGAACAAACTTCATTCCAACTGTCGCACCTTCGAGGAAATCCGGAAATGCAAGTGGATCCAGGATCGATCGGAACACCGCATCGTGATACCAATGTTGTCCACCATCGAAAGAATGAATGATCCCCATATCGTATCCATTACTTTTGCCACTTGTTGCAATAGTGCTGAGCCTTAAATGTATTTCATTAGTATCCAAAGGACTCACCGCCATAGCTGAAACCGCAACTGTACCCGGTATCTGCGTTCCGTAAGCGCCTGTTGTTACTCTGTCCGTGATACATCGCCAGGTATGCCCGGTGTCCCTTGTCTCCCACAAACCACCGGAGTTCGCTCCTGCACGCATATGAGCAATGTTGTTTGGATTCGCCCAAACACAATTAATGCGCCCGGCGTGATCTTGAACACCTGCACCATAGTAATTGTTATAGGGTCCTATACATTTCCAGTTTGGCGCATATGGCGACATAGCAGCGCAATACCCCGTGGGAGTAGTGAGGTAATGCATCAGCTCCCGCCCCAATGGCGCGAAAATATCTTCGCCAACAGGGCAAATGCTTCTGCGATTGTCCGCCCACATATACCATCTTGTAAATGCATTTCCCCTCCCGCCTTCAGATGTATCGTTCCCGGAGGTATCAAGCATAGCCATATGCGCCACTACCGCGTCCTCAAAAGTAATAGATGCCATGCGATACCGAAGCGCTGAGTCTGTTTGGCCATAACCAATGACTGCAAAAAACAGTAAGAAAAGCAAGTAAAACTTGCAGAATAATTTTTTTCTCATGGTTGTAAGATTTTATCGGTTTACTTGAATACTTCTGCTATACGTAGCACCATTGTCTGTAATCACATAGACATTGTAAATTCCTTGTGGTAAAGTGCCGGTGTAAAGCAACGTATGCGCAACACCCTTTTGAATGCTCCCGCGCAACATCACCCTGCCAAAAACGTCCGTTAGCGTTACCCGATGCGAGACACTTGTCTCTTTTGTTTCTATTGTCAATTCCCCGCGCGTCGGATTGGGAAAAATGTGATAAAGTTCCTTAGTAGCCATGTCATCTATTCCTGCATCCCACGGCGCGAACACCGCAAGAAATACATCCCACGCCCCCCTGTAGGGAATAGCTGAAAAGTCGCCATTTAAATTAACAGAATAGCCCCCAACCAGGGTTTTGCCACCAGAGATAGGGAAAAGCATTTGGCCCTCGTCTTCGTAGGTACTTTGTAAAACTCTTTGATGCAATAGCCCCCCGCTGCTGCTTGTGTGTACTAAATATACATCACGGTTCGGTGTAAAGCTCTGCCCATTGGCCCAGATAGTACCATCGGATCCCAAACATACAGCCTGTGGTTGTTCATTATTCTCCGTGGTTCCAAAGCAGTTGTCCCATTCAAACACGCCATTAGAATCCAGAGCGCATAACCAGTAATCTTCCCCGCCAATATGGTGATGGACATCGCCATCAGTAGATTTCGTGCTTCCGCAAATAATTATCCCGCCATTAGCATTGCGGCATCCCACCACTGCCGTTTCATTGTCAGACCCGCCCAAACATTTCTTCAAAATCACCCCTCCTGTATAGGTGCAACGGGCAACAAATATGTCGGCACCGCCATGATTACCAATACAATCATTATCATTTGATGACGTAATCCCTACAATATAATAATTTCTTCCTTCCCCCTGAACCAGCATGCCTCTGTCTTCCTCATCCGCTCCACCTATCACTTTACTCCATACTTTATTCCCGTTGCTATCCAGCTTCGCCAGCCAATAGTCTCCCGTTTCCCAAGACCCATAATGTACCAGAACATTTGTATCAGTATAATGGCGTGAACATAACAAAATATACCCTCCGTCAGCTACTGGCAAGGCAGAATACAGCTTGCCAGCATTACCCTTGCTGTAGTTCTTTTGCCACACCTCCCCGCCGGCAGGATTATACTTTTTTATCAGCGCACCGCTTCCTTTAAAATCCCCTAACAATATGTAAGACCCATCGGCCTGTGAATATAAAAAAAGTAAAAAACTATCACCTTGCGTCCCGAAGCAATTGCTCCATTCTGCTACTGTTGCATCGTTATTAAATTTGGTAAAAATCATTCGCCTTTCAACCGGCGAACAAAAAGAGTCAATATTACCGGTACCCGCAGGTGAGGTTGATTCGATTCGCGTAATAAACCCTCCGTCAGGTGTGGGGTGCACCCACGATGAAATGGACTCTGATGCGCTACCACCAATGCTCCTCATCCATAAGAGTTCAGGCGCGGGTATTTGCGCTTGTATAGAGCATACGAGTGTTGAAAACAAGAATAATAAGGAAAGATGTTTCATGAGAAAATGGATATAAATAAAGTTACTAATCTAATTTCATATCAAAAAAAATATTTTGATTTTGCAGTAAAACTTTTAATAGGAACTACTAAAACCGTGTTTCAACCCAAACCAATTTTTATCACACTACACAAAACGCACTATCATAAAACTTTCTTTTGCCTGTTTTCATGCATGGTTGTAACTTGAACTATAGTAGGGAAAAATGAGGCTTCTACCATCTTATTATGAAAATATACCACTTCTCACCCGCGCATCAGGTGCGCAGAAGTGGGAAGTTTTTGCGCAGTTTTGGGAAGCAAAGTGCGCACCTGCTTCCCACCTTTTTATTGACAATCAATGAATTAGATAAAAAAACAAAAAGGAGAAAAAATTGGCGAAGTGGGAAGCTCTGGTGCGCAGATCTCCGGAAGAGTAAACCGGGAATACGCTAATTGTACAGAAATGGCTTGAAAAAATGATCGGTGAAATGTTTTAATCTGTGCGATCTGTGGCCCGCCTACCGCAGGCAGGTTCAGACAATCAAAAGCCGTCTCTGCTTACAGTGACGAAAGCATTTTGCATCCGGCAAACCGACAAAAGAACCTACGGTACCAAGAACCCAAACCCCGATACCAAATTCCAAATTCCCTAAATCCCTCCCACCCAAACCCTATCTTTGAGCCGTAATAACATTGATATGAATAAGATCGTAGTCTTTTGCGGCGCCTCTGATGGTTATGCTGATATATACCGCGAAACCGCCTGGGATGTAGGTGCCCTGTTGGCAAGACGTGGTATGGAGGTGATATTTGGCGGTGGCAAAGTGGGCATCATGGGTGCTGTGGCCGATGGCGCACTGCAACACGGCGGCCGTGTGACGGGTGTGATCCCCACCTTTCTGCAGACCAAAGAGATAGCCCACGATGGCGTGACCGAGATGATAGTGGTGAACACCATGCACGAGCGCAAACAGACCATGAGCCGCCTGGCCGATGGCGTAATAGCACTGCCCGGCGGCTGGGGCACCATGGAAGAACTGTTTGAAATGCTGACATGGGCACAACTGGGCCTGCACACCCGCCCCATAGGCGTTCTGAACGTGAACGGCTACTACGAACCACTGAAAGCCCTGTGCGCACTGATGGTGCAGGACGGCTTCCTGAGCGAGACCACGGCGTCCATCCTCATGGTTGCCGATAGCATAGAAGAGCTGCTGGACCTGATGGCCAACTACACACCACCGGCTGCCCCGCAGTGGCTCACCGACACCACCACCTGATGCCGCAAGCGAAACCTTGCAGTTATTTAGGTATTTTTGAAACTTTACAGATACACAATGTCATTACGCACCACCCAACTACGCATTATCAAGTTCACCAAGGACTTTCTGCTGGCCACCCGCCTGCTGCAGATCTTCCAGCCCTTCAACAACCTGTTCGGATTCATCTACAACTTCAACCTGCTCACATCGTGGGTGCATAAGAACAAGAAAGCGCAGTTGCTCACCAACGACTTCTACCGCCCCGTTCGCCACTACGACGACCGCCTGAAGAGTTTTACGGCCATTGCCGATCATTACCGCCTTACCGATACACCGGTTTGTTACCTGGAGTTTGGTGTGGCCAGCGGCAACTCCTTCAAATGGTGGCTGGCTACCTGCCGCAATCCCGCATCGCGCTTTCATGGCTTCGATACGTTTGAGGGACTGCCCGAGAGCTGGGGCGTGTTTGACAAAGGCGATATGCAGTCGCCCATACCGGAAGTGAACGACAACCGGGCTTCATTCTACAAAGGCATCTTTCAGGATACGCTGAACGGCTTTATAGATACCCACCGAGATGAGCTGACCAATACCCGCAAGCTCATCCACATGGATGCCGACCTGTTCAGCGCCACCCTCTTCGCACTCAGCCAGCTATATCCCTACCTCAACAAGGGCGACATCATCATGTTTGATGAGTTTAATGTGTACGATCACGAGTTCATGGCCTACCGGCTGTTCACCGAGTGCTTTTATGTGAACCTCAAACCCATATCGGCACAGAACAACTTCTACCATGCCGCCTTTGAAGTAGTATAGCAACACCCCGCCCTATGAATGAAAACAAAAGCATCAAAAACTGGTCGGAAGACGAACGACCGCGTGAGAAAATGCTGCACAAAGGCGCAGCGGCCCTCACCGATGCCGAACTGCTGGGCATACTCATAGCCAGCGGCACACCACAGCGATCGGCCATAGACCTGGCGCGGGATATACTGGCACTGGCCGGCGGCAACATCCGCGAGCTGGGCCGCCTCTCCATAAAAGAGCTGCAAAAAGTGAAGGGCATAGGTGAGGCACGTGCCATAGCCATATCGGCCGCGCTGGAACTGGGTAGGCGCCGCCAGATGAGCGAGGGCCTCGACAGGCCTGCCATCCGCAGCAGCAAGGACGCCCTGCCCATACTGATGCCGCTGTTGCAAGACCTTAATCACGAGTCGTTCTGTGTGCTGTACCTCAACACCGCGGGCAAGCTGCTGCGCCACGAGCTCATCAGTAGCGGAGGGCTCACCGCCACCGTTGCCGACATACGCCTGATACTGAAGAATGCCCTGCTGCAAAATGCCAACCAGCTCATCATCGCCCACAATCACCCATCGGGCAACAAACAGGCCAGCACCGCCGACATAGAGCTGACCCGCAAACTGAACGAGGCTGCCGCACTCATGGACATCCGCCTGCTAGACCACATCATAGTGGCCGGTCATTCGCACCTCAGCCTGGCCGATGAAGGCATGATGTAGCCCACCAACTTTCCGTAATTTCACCAACTAAACGACAACACAATGCGCATCATAACCTATAATGTGAACGGCATACGCAGTGCCCTCAAAAAAGGCTTCACCGACTGGCTCAAAACCGACCCTGCCGACATCATATGCGTGCAGGAGATAAAGGCCAATCGTGAAGACGTGCCCCTTGCCGACATCAACGCTGCGGGCTACGAGGTATTCTCTTATTCGGCACAGAAGAAGGGATACAGCGGTGTGGCCATCCTCACCAAACTGAAGCCCGACAATGTGCTGTGCGGCAACGGCATTATGCAAAGTGATGCCGAGGGACGCGTCATCCGTGCCGACTTTGGCAAGATCACCGTTATCAACGCCTACTTCCCCAGCGGCACCAGCGGTGAAGACCGCCAGACCTATAAGTACCAATGGCTAGACGAGTTCTTCGAGTACCTGAACGAGGTGCGCAAGACCCGCCCCAACCTAGTTGTGTGCGGCGACTACAACATCTGCCACAAGGCCATAGACATCCACGACCCGGTGCGCAACAAGAACTACACCGGCTTCCTGCCCGAAGAGCGCGCCTGGATGGACAAGTTCTTCGACAACGGATTTGTAGACACCTTCCGCCACTTCAATCAGGACCCGCACCAATACTCGTGGTGGAGCGCGTTTGGTAGCGCACGCGCCAACAACAAGGGCTGGCGTATAGACTACATCAACGTAACTGACACACTGAAACCGAAATTGAAGCATGCCGAGATACTGCCGCATATCGTCCATTCGGACCACTGCCCCGTATTTCTGGAACTGAAATCGAAATAGCACCAAACAGCGAGGGCGACAACCATCGTTATCGCCCTCGCTGCTTGTATTGTCAACTTAGTTTATTCGGCCTTCATCAGCATCATCTCCTTTATGTCGGCCATAATGCGCTTGGCTATGTTGTTGGCGGTTGTCTCCGATCCGCTCTCAGAATAGATGCGGATTATGGGCTCGGTATTAGAGGTACGCAGGTGCACCCAGTCGCTGTCGAAGTCAATGCGCAGACCATCTTCTGTATTGATCGGTTGCTTCTTGTACTTCTTCTTTATCTCCTCGAAGATGCGCTTTACGTCTACGTCCTCGCTCAGTTCTATCTTGTTCTTTGAAATGAAGTAGTTGGGATACGTAGCCCTCAAAGCCTTGACCGTCTTACCGGACTTGGCGAGATGGGTGAGGAACAGCGCAATACCGATGAGGGCGTCGCGGCCATAATGCATTTCGGGCACTATGACACCACCATTGCCCTCGCCGCCTATCACCGCATTCACCTCCTTCATCTTGCGTACCACGTTCACCTCGCCCACCGCACTCGGGAAGTACTGACCACCGTGCTTCTCTGTCACATCGCGCAGGGCACGTGTAGAGGACAGGTTGGAAACGGTGTTGCCCTTCTTGTGCGACAGAATGTAGTCGGCAATGGCAACCAGGGTGTATTCCTCGCCAAACAGCGTGCCATCATCGCACACAAAGCAGAGACGGTCCACATCGGGGTCTATAGCAATACCCAGTGTAGCACCTTTCTTCTTTACTGTAGAGCATAACTCTATGAGGTTTTCGGGCAGCGGCTCGGGGTTGTGCGCGAACTTGCCGGTCACCTCCTCGTTCATCACCACCACATCCTGCACACCCAATGCATGCAATAGTGGCGGGACAGAGATGGCTCCGGTAGAGTTTACGGCATCTAACACCACCTTGTAGTTCATCTTCTTTATTGCTGCCACATCTACCAACGGATGCTGCAGTATGATATCGATATGTTTCTGAATGTACGAATCGTCTTTAGTGAGTGTACCGAGCTTGTTCACATCGGCATAGTTGTGCTCATTCTTATCGGCATAATCAAGTATCCACTGCCCGTCGGCAGCACTGAGAAACTCGCCGGCTGCATTGAGCAATTTGAGCGCGTTCCACTCTTTGGGGTTATGACTGGCGGTGAGGATGATACCACCGGCAGCCTCCTCCATCTTCACAGCCATCTCTACCGTGGGTGTGGTACTTAGGCCCAGATCCACAACTGTGCAGCCTATGCTTTGCAGTGTAGCGGCGACTATATCGCGGACCATGCCGCCGGAAATACGGCCATCGCGGCCGATCACTATCTTTTTATTTGTTCCCTGCGCCGCTATCCATGCGCCATAAGCTGTGGTGAATTTCACGAGGTCAACAGGGGTGAGGCTTTTGCCGGGGGTACCGCCAATTGTGCCACGAATTCCGGAGATCGATTTTATAAGTGCCATAATGATTGTTCTATCGCGAAGATAACAAAGATGTAAAGAAAAATCCCCCCGGAAATTGCTCCGGGGGGATCATTATCTATCCATTAACGTGCGTTATCTTATCAAGGTTATCTCACCCTTGTAGACCTGATTCGTTGCATGACCAGGACGGGCAAGTATCACCGTATAGAAGTACACACCCATGTCGGCAGGAACTCCTTTGTACGTTCCATCCCAACCAACTTCTCTGCTGTTTGAGTAGAACACCTCTGTACCCCAACGGTCAAACACCCTCATCTCTACCAACTTCTGGTGCTTACCACCGTTGAAACGGAACACATCGTTCAGACCGTCACCATTTGGCGTGAAGCCCGTAGGAACGTGTTCAGTTGCAGAGCTATCGACATATATCGTAACCTGAGCTGTGTCACGGCATCCGTACTTGTCCATACCGTAAACGGTATAAGTGGTAGTTACAGATGGCGTGGCGATCGGGTTGTTGATATTCGCGTTATTCAGGCTACCGTCATCAGGTGTCCATGCATAAACGAACTCACTGTCACAATAGAGCTGCACGCTGTTGCCGTACATGATCTTGGTGTCTATAGACATGTGGTGGATCTGTGATGGCAGTACCGAATTGATATTGGTTACGTGAGTTGCTTTACATCCGTGACGGTTCAGTGTTGCTTCAAGCGTATAGGTATGAAGACCTATATCCAGGAAGTTAGGTTGCTGAACAGTTGAAGAGCTCAGGCCCGTTGCAGGTGTCCAGATGTAGGTGTAACCGTAGCCAGGGAAAGTAAGATCCTCAGGCAGCAGCGACACTGTATTAGGCAACCACATTGGCTGAACCAGACACACCGTAGTGTCGGACATTGCTGTGATAACCGGCTGCATAACTACCATATTGTGGTGCACGGAATCAGAACATCCGATGTTGTCAGTTACAGTGAGCGTAGCTGAGTAAACTGATGCATCGAGATAGTTGTGAGATACGGCAGGACCTGACGCTGATGAACCATCACCGAACTTCCACTCGTAAGCGGCAAGTGGCAGGTTTGGCGCACCAAACTTAGTAGCAGTTGACGCATCGGTGAAGCTGATCGCATTACCAAGACATACTGTATCGGCAATGTTCAGCGGGCTTGACGTTGTAGAGTAAATTGCAGAGACAGTGTGCCTCAGGTCCACGGTGCGTTGTGTGCTGTAGGTACAACCGTTAGCACTCTTAACTGTGAGTGTGACAGTGTGTACTTTGAGACCCGGAACCGTAGCGTTGAACAAGTGTACTTCGTATGGATCGATACCGGTCTTGGTGTCACCAAAATTCCACTGATACAAGGCAACGTTTTTAGCACCAAAAGGAACCATTTGTGCGGTATCCTGTGGACATCCCGGCATTGCAACCATTGAGAAGTCTACAAACGGACCAGGTTTCACCAGTACAGTGCCTGTATTTTTACAGCCCTTATCGGAAACAACACTCACTGTGAACACCCCTTCTTTCGAGGAATCGAATGGACTTATGATCGGATTCTGGAGGGTTGATGTAAATCCACCCGGTCCTGTCCATGCAAAGCTGGTGCAAATTGAGTCAGGCGTACAGCTCAGGTTCAATGTATTTACAATCGTACCGCAATTTGGCTGATTAGAAGTAACAGAAAGTGCGGGCAGTTGGAACACGCGAACGTTCACGTAAGAGGTATCGGATCCGGTAGTGGTTGATTTGACCACTGCATATCTACCGGTATCGGCGATAGCCACAGGGAAGCGGAATATTTTCTGATTGGTGCCGATGATAGTTGTTGACGGCGCCGGACCATACCACTTGTAAGTAGCACCGAGGGAGTCGCCGGGAGCATTCAGTACCAATGTGTCGCCTACGCATGGCGAGTTTGCTTCAGCACCATTGCAAGACAGAACGGTAAGATAGAATATTTTGGTGTTACAGCTATACATACCTGTGCTACTGTCTGTACCAATGATCGTATAAGTAATAACCGGCGGCAGCGCAGCAAGGTTGATCGTATTGTGTGCTCCGGTTGTGCTTGCTAAACCAGTACCCGGAGACCAGGTCCATTTGCTCCAGCTCCAAGCTTTGTCTTCGGCAAACTTGAAATCAACCGGTAATGTAGTAAGCCCTGTGTTACAAGACTGGAATGTATCGTAGTTAGGAATTGGTGGTGCGTAAGAAGTTTTAGGCACACCGTTGATCACGATCTGAGGATCGGGGAATGCGCTGTCGATTCCGCCCGGGCCATTATAAATGTAGGCATAGGAGATGATTGTACTATCAAAAGCAGCAAGCGTTCCGAGATTGTAAATCAATGAAATACCTTGGTCAGCGTAGTTATTCTGACCAACAGTTGCACCCAGTGTAACTGAGCCTGACGGAGCTGAAGGAATGGCTGTCCACAAAGTTGAAGGTGTGGTACTTGGCGAAAGGCCCGAGATCACACACGCCCTTGCACGACAGTCTTTAGTGCCAAGAGCCAGATAGCTATTGGTAGCGTTGTATGCTGGTGTTGTACCTGATGCCGGTGTCTCGCCGTTGGCACTTACCATTACCCTGTGCCTTGCATCTTCGTTCTGGTGTACTATCCTGTTACGAGTAACGGGAGTACCGCTCCAGAAAGAAGTGTTATCCGGATCCAGCGTACGCTGGTAGTAAATATTTGCTATCGGCGCTGCCGTTGTGTTACGGATAACGGCAGTGATCACTACCCACGATGCTTCAGTATCGATCCTGGTCTCCATCCTGATATTGAGCCCGGCAACGTTTCCGTTCCAGAACCCTTTGATAGTACCACCGGTGTTACTGTAACCTGTGTGGCCACCCGGAATTGCGAAGGCACCTGTGCAGATTCCGCCCCAGGCACCGTTACGGTACTCTGTAGCGCCCACCTGAACAGACCAACCTTCTTGCGGGAAACCCGGAATGGAATAAACACCCATCAGCTGGGGTGAACCCACACTCCATCCATCATGACCCCAATCGTACACAGCGTCGAGGTTGCCCCCCGGTGTAAAAGCCGTTGCTGTACCGCAACAAACGTGGGGGTGGTAGGTCATTGGAGAAGTACACGCTCCGAAACCACCCATCTGGTTTATTCCTACTTCGACATATCTACCCTGTAAGAAACAGTCTGTTCCTACTAACTGGGCGTTTGCACGACCACCGGCAAACAAACTCAGGGCTACAAAGAGTAAACGAAAATAACTACGCATATCTGTCGTGTTTATGTAATTGGCAATAATATGAAATATTTAATGAAAAAACAATTGAAAAACAGCAAAATGTACTTACAGATGCACTATAACTGATTGTGCGTCTTTGAATTGGTTTTCAAGAGATAATAGACATGACTAACAAAAAAAAGGTTGGCAACCGACATCATATATTTTTCTGAAAATATCTATAAAAGACTATCCAGCCGAAATGCATATGTGTCAATTGCCAACCCAAGCTAGCTAAGGATTAGAATACACGCACTACCAAATGATAGCACGCTCGTTTTCAGCCCTATACATTTTGTCAGTAGTCTTAATATCAAAAGCCTTGTACCATGCCTCCATATTGCTCACCGGTACATTACATCTTGTCTCTGACGGAGAGTGCGGATCTGTTTTCAGCCGCTGAGCTATCTCCTCGGGACGAGTATTGGCACGCCATACCTGAGCCCAGCTTAGGAAAAAGCGCTGATCGGGGGTAAAGCCATCGATCTTTTCATTGCTTTTGCCTTGTTTTGTCTTCTTAAACGCTTCGTAAGCAATGCTTATGCCACCCAGGTCGGCAAGGTTCTCGCCTTCTGTGAGGTGACCATTGATGTGCATTGTATCCAACGCAATGATCTTACCATACATATCGATCGCAACATTGGCCTTGGTCGTGAAATTGGCCGAGTCCTGCGGTGTCCACCAATTGCTGAGGTTACCATCTGCGTTGTAAAGACGTCCCTGATCGTCGAATCCGTGCGTCATTTCATGTCCTATAACGCCGCCGATACCACCGTAGTTCACCGCATCATCAGCGTTTTCATCAAAGAAAGGATACTGAAGTATACCTGCAGGGAATACGATCTCATTGAAAGCAGGATTGTAGTAGGCATTCACGGTAGGCGGCGTCATCTGCCACTCCATACGATCAACTGGTTTACCCAATTTATTAACGTTGAAGTCGTATTGCCACTGCGCTGCAGCGAGTACGTTTGCCACATAACTTTCGCGGCTAATAGTGAGTTTGCTGTAGTCTTTCCACGTATCGGGATAGCCGATCTTCTTCATAAAACCATTCAGCTTCACAAGCGCTTTCTGCTTGGTCTCAGCACTCATCCAATCAAGGCGTTGAATACGCTCGGCATAGGTTTGCTGCAGATTGCTTACCAATTCAAGCATACGTTTCTTTGCTTCAGGCTTGAACGCACGGTCTACATACATCTGTCCGAGCATATCGCCGATGTTACCGTCAACAATAGACAGTACGCGCTTCCAACGGAGTTCCTGCTCCTGCTGACCACGCATTGTTTTGCCATAGAAATTGAATCGGGTAGTATCAAAACCTGAACTGAGGAATGATGCCATTCCGTTCACAACGTGGAAGCTGAGGTATTTTTTCCAAGTTTCAACAGGAGTTGCTTTCAACTGTTTGGCTACCTCAGTAAAGAACTTAGGATTTGCTACAATGGCACTGTCCTGGCCAGACGCCTTCAGACTCTGAAGCAGACCTTTCCACTCAAGCCCCGGTGTCTTTTTCGTAAGCTCATCCACGTGCAGCTTGTTGTACAACAGATAAGGGTTACGCATTTCTACACGTGTGTAGGATGCGCCTGCCAACGCCAGTTCCAGCTTGTATATTTCGGCTGCATCTTTCTTTGCCTGCGCAGCCTCGGTTCCCATCAGCGTCAGCATATCCACGATATACTTCTGGTATGCATCGCGGATCTGCGTAGTGCGGGCGTCTTTATCTAAGTAGTACTCGCGACCCGGCATACCTAAGCCACCCTGACCGAACTGACAGATCTGCTTGGTAACATTTTTATCGTCGGGCGATACGTAGAATCCAAATAAAGGTCCGATTCCCTGTGTATGCTCAGTGGTAACCTCAGCAAGCACTCCGGCAGCATCTTTGATACCGGCTATGCGCTGCAAAATGCCCGCCAACGGGCTGATGCCTGCCTTCTCAATAGCAAGACTATCCATGCCCGTACGGTAAAAGTCTCCAACCATCTGCACATTGCTTCCTTTTGGCGCACCAGATACTGCGGCGGCAGAATCGAGCAACTTGTGCAGTATCTCGTTATTGTTCTCTACCAGTTCATTAAAGCTACCCCACCGTGTTTTTGATTTTGGTATGGGGTTGTTCTTCAACCACGCGCCGTTGGCATAGAGGAAGAAGTTATCGCCCGGGCGCACGGTAGTGTCCATGTTGGCCGGATCGAGGAGCTTTCGGCCAGCCTCCATTTTCGCATCAGGCTTTTGCTGTTCTCCGCAAGACGCCAGTGTCACTACCGACAAAGCAACAATAAGTCCTTTTTTGAATTGCATATATAATATTTTTGATAATTTTATGGGGACAAAACTACGACAAACCAAGCGTGTAATTTCTCAAGTATTGAAATAACCGGAAGGTATTTTTAGGGGGATTTAGTAACACGGAGACGATCATAGCAGCTAACGCACTGACCATTCGCAGGAAATTGGTGAAATATCCACGTTAACTTTGACCTGAAGTGGACTCACTGACACACATAGTAGCCGGGGCATGTATAGGGCATGTGATCGCAGGAAAAGAACTGGGCAAGAAAGCGCTGATCATCGGTGCCATTGCGAACAGCCTGCCGGATATAGATTTTATTGCTTCCTTTTTCCTGCCCCTTACCAGTGACTTGTTGGCGCATAGGGGATTCACACATTCGTTCCTTTTCATTGTACTGTGCAGCCCTATTCTTGCATGGGTCTCGACACGGGTCTTCCGGAAGATTCCGATGACCTATGGTCGCTGGGGATTCTTTTGGGCTTTCCAGTGTTTCATTCACATTTTCATTGACGCTTTCAACGCATACGGCACAGCGTGGTTCGAGCCTTTCAGTCACTATCGCGTCGCCTTCAACACAATGTTTGTTGCCGACCCACTGTTCACTATTTGGCCTGCAATTGCAACGGTTACCCTCTTCGCCGTGGGTGCCGCACATAAAAACAGAACACGCATAGCCGTAGCGGCTCTTACCCTGAGCACTTGCTATCTGGTGGCCGGTATCTTCTTCAAGAACATAATTGACCGGCGGGCACACGAAGACCTGAACAAAATGAATGCAGGGAGCGAGCACTACTTCAGCACGCCCACTCCGATGAACAATATCCTTTGGTATGTTGTTGCACAACACGATTCAGGTTACTACATTGGCTACCGATCTCTGTTCGACAACAAACCCACTGATTTCCGCTTCGTTTGCCGTAATGACGCACTACTCAACAGTGCACCGAACAAGAACGACATCAGCAAGCTCATCCGTTTCTCGAATGGATTCTATACTGTAGAAAAAGTTCACGACACGCTCAAGTTCAACGATCTGAGGTTTGGTGAGATATTGGGATGGGACGACTCAGTCTCGCACTGTGTTTTCTACTACTATCCGGAACACCCCGATGCCAATGAACTGATCGTTCAGCGCGGTAGATTTGCCAAATGGGACGGACAGTCGTTCCGAAACTTTCTGAGAAGGATAGCGGGACACTAACTTCCTTTCTTCTTCTGACTAAAATAGAAAGTAAATAAAGCAAACAGCAGTTGTATGATGCGGAAAGACAGATAATACAACGCCCTGCTGACAACACCCGTTGACGCAACGAATGACTCGCTTGTAATGCGCCTGCAGTCCGATGATACGATTGTTTCAACTGCATCGTAAAGCCTGCCAGCCACCATTTCATCGTCCACTTCCAGATTAAGTTCAACACTGGCGAACGCACTGATCGTATTGAGATTGTAAGAACCAACCGTTGCCCATTGACGGTCGACAACTGCCATCTTTCCGTGCAGAACATTCTTGTGATATTCATACACTTCAACATTGTTTTTGAGTAGCGTCGAATAAAGATATTTTTCGGCAAATTTTACAAAAGGAACATCTGCGTGACCGGTTAGCACCACACGCACCCGCTTGCCCGAACGGGCAGCAATCACCATCCGCCGAAGAATACCCTGGGGCGGCCAGAAATAACTGGTCATTATTGTTATCTCTTTTTGAGCCATAGTGAACAGCATGCGGTAACTATTTGTGATCTCCGTGCGGCGAAATACCCAGTCGTTGCGGCTCACACGCACACGGCAGGTTTCAGGTGGCGGCGGCAGGGGTGGAATATTTCCCGCAAGACACCTTGGTGCGAAAACACCTCGATTCCACATGCGCACACATATTTTATCCAATCGTTGCGCCACTTCGCCTTCAACAGCCAGCGCCCAATCGAGCCAGGCAGACTGACCGTCAAAGTCGTTGTACCTGTTGCTGATATTGACGCCCCCCACAAGCCCGTAATATCCATCGGCAACTACAACTTTGTGATGTAATCGCCTGCCGAAATAATATGAATTGCCACGAAAAAAAGGCTCAAAAAACCTGAAATACACACCTGCGCCTTTCAGATCGTCAATAAAAGCGGCTGAGAGTTTCTGGGAGGCATAGCCATCCAGCAGAACATAGACCAACACCCCACGGCGTGCAGCGGCTTTCAATGCATTCGCAACTGCTGCACCTGTCTCGTCTTCGTCGAAAATATAGGTCTGCAGATGCAATGAGTAAACCGCATTTGAAGCGATCTCATCGATCAACTTGAAATAACGTGCGCCACCCCGCACAACCTCAACTTTGTTGTGCAGTGTATAAGGGCCTTGCCTGTATTTTGCAGAGGATGTCACTCGCAATATTGTGTGGTTGAAAGTTACACCATATTCAGCTCGATACTAACATCCGCTAAAAAGAAAAAGCCGGGAGCGCACACTCCCGGCTACTTTATCATTTTTGAAAAAATGATCAGTCTTTATTTCTGTTGCCACCCAGCCTGTACATGATAGACAGCTGGATTGACGGAGTTTTATACAACTGGTTAGAGATAGATTTGGCACCGGTTGATGCTGCATTATCCCAAACTGTCTGAACGTTCCTGAGATCGATATTAAATTTAGGAGCAACCTGGTAAGAGAACCCGAACAGATATCCCAAACCAAACCTGCTCCTGAAATCAGCTTCATTAAGCGTTGGTGCATTGTCAGTACCCGGTGTGCTCACAAATTCCGGAGCAACACCAACTGCGGGTTGTGTGGCCGCACCTGTGTTTATAGAGAACGTGTACAGGAAGTTGCCACCGGCGTAGAAATCAAATTTACCCTGGTGATAACGTACAGATACCGGAAGCTCCAGACTATGCAGTGCAGAGAAACTGTACGAGTTGAGCTGCAGATCCCTGCGGTACTGCGAACCCACCTGCGTGTATGTGTAGAAGTTATCGTCTATCTGAGTACTGTTATTCAACCTGTGGAAGTACTTAAACTCGGTCATGATATTCCACTTTTCGTTGAAGATGATATCTCCTGTAAGGCCAAACTGGAAACCTTTGAAACTACTTGGTCCGAAGAAATTCGCATTGATACCTGCTGTGATACCCGGCACAAAATGTGTTCTTGACGCATTTTCTTTGACATCGTTGAACGCAGCCAGCATTTTCTGCACCAGAGATGCACCTGCACCTTGTTTTGCTGCATTCTTAGACTTAGCAGCTTCAGCCTCCTTGGCCACCTCAGTTGCGGGTGATGCAGGAATAATCGCCTGATTCGACCCTTTGGCAGCAACATCATCACTACCAGACTCAGATGTACCCGCTACTGCCAATTCCTTTTCTTCCTCGGCAAGACCGTTAGCCGCGCCCTGCGAAGAACCTTGTTTTCCGGCTGCTGCCTTACCTGGTGCACCACCCGTTGTGGTCACGCCCGAAACTCCGCCAGAGTTATTGTTGGCTGAATTGCTATTGGCTGATGTAGCAGACCGGCCGCGACCAGCCAAAGCTCTTTTGGACGTGCGCTTACCGCTTACAGTAGCAGACATATCAGTGGCCGCAGGAGCAGGCTGTGTTGCTAACAGGCCAAGATCCATGTTTACTTTCTCCATGGAGATTGTATCCTCCTTCAGCGCATACTCATTCTCTGCTATCTTGATGTTGCGTGTATGCACTAACAGTTTGGTTATTACCTTCTTGCCCTGGCTGTTAGATTCAGACTTTGCATCTTTCAGCGGCGGATCGTTGCGTACTGCCGTTACATTTTCAGCAGCAATACCATTTTCATCTTTTGATAAGTTACCTTCAACCGACTGTGCAGCGGGCACCGTGGCAGGCGCTTTGTGTGCAGCCTCACTTGCACCTGATGCCGCAACTGCCGGCATTGGTGTAGGTGTACCAGCAACAGGAATGTTCGCTGATGTGACTCCACGACCTACGCCTGGGAGCCTGGTCATTGCAGGTTTTCCTATCTGGTCATTCCTTCCACCATTAGCCACTGAATTTTCAGCAGCACCACTACTCAACACAGGATGACCGTTTTTCAGGTCAGTATTCTTAGTGTTACCTGCTACATGGTTTGTTTTTCCATCATCGGCACGACCTGACATCTTAGCTCCCGTACCGGTTGATTTTTTACCTGCATCACCTGGCTTCAATTGAGCTCCATTGTGACCCGTTTTGGCTATACTGCCAGAAGCACCTGCATTTTCAGTACCTGACGCTACGTTGCCTGCTGCTTTTTTACTATCAACACCCGCATTGCTTGCCGCTACTACCCCACCGCGTGAGACAGATGTATTTTCTGAAGTATTTGCGATTTTGTTTGCAGTTGTGTTCATTGTGCCATCAACGCTTTCACTGCCGCTCCTATTATTTTTATATGCGAATGAACCGCCTTTCGTTGCAACTTCTTTCTTTACAGGGTATGTTTTGGTTGTATTCCGTTTTACGTTAGTTCCCCTATGGGTGTTCCCGTCAATAGTTATGGTTCCTGAGGTAGTGCCGTCGGCTCCAACGGTACCTGCAACTTTATTGAGCGTCATTTCAGTTTTACTATCTGTTGCAGAAGTACCAACTGTGTGTCTTGGCTTTTCTGAGACACTGCCTGACACACGGCTATTCACCCTGCCTGCTATACGTTGCTCATCGCGCACCACACTTTCTGTGCCATTGGTAGCATAGGTTGTTGGCTCGTTGTTCACCGCTTCAATTCCGGGTGCGCCCAATTCGGCAACACTGCGATTGCGGAAAGCGTTGGAGAACTCGTAACTGCCCACAGCCACGGTACCCACCAGCGACAATGCTGCAACCACACTGTAAAGCCTGCGCCAGTAGAATATACCGATGCGTCGCTCTTCCTGCGGCATTTCTTTATCGAGAAGGTCGCGCATATTGAGCCATGCGCCGCTCCTTTCCCGCTCTTCGCCCCCGCCGAGGCGTTGCCTCACGAGGTCGTCGACTTTGATGAAATTTTTATCCATAAGGATAAATGTTTTTGTTTTTAAATAATTCAGTTTTCATATCCCGCATCACATTTTCAGATGCAACTCTAATCTTTCAATCTTTTCTTTCAGTATTCTTCTTCCTTCCGACAAATGCCATTTCGATGTACCCTCGCTTATGCCTACAAGATTTCCTATTTCTTTGTGCGTGAGACCCTCCATCACATACATGTTAAAGACCGCCCTTGTGGCATCCGGCAACTCATGCACCAGCTTCATCAGTTGGTCGTAGTAGAGTTTGTCAGCATGATCTTTATGCACCAGCTCGTCTTTCTCTACGAGCACTATCTGGCTCGAGTATTTAGCGTTCTGCTTCACATAGTCGGCCACCGCGTGAAAGACTATCTTCCGTATCCACCCTTCAAAAGAACCCTGGAAATTGTATTGTTTTATCTTTTGGAATGCCCTCAGATAACCGTTGTTCAACACTTCTTCTGCCTGCTCTTCATGATCTATATACCGGCGAACCAATGCCATCATTTTGGGATAGAACAGCCTGTACAACTTTTCCTGGGCCATACGGTCATTGCGTATGCACCCTTGGATAAGTTGTTCCAACTCAGTGGTCTGGCCAACTGCACTATATGCCAAGGCTATGGACAAGTATATTGGTTATTAATATCAATCAATTAGAAGTAAGACCATCCCTTATCCAAAAAGGTTGGGTAACGGGGTGAATTCAGGTAAATTTATGAAAATTTATCAATATTTGACCTGAAAACGCGTTTCGAACGCCGGTGCCACGGCGCAAAGGCCAGCAACATTAAAACTATTTCAATTTATCGTTCTCGCGGTGGCGGTTGGCGTCTCTTATGTTCTTCTTTTCAAAGTTGCGCTCCAATGCAGTGGTCAGATCCACCCCTGTCTGGTTGGCCAGGCAAATAAGTACCCATAAAACATCGGCCATCTCATCGCCCAGGTCTTTGCCCTTGTCACTTTCTTTGAATGACTGTTCGCCATAGGTGCGCACCATAAGCCGGGACAACTCGCCCACTTCTTCCATGAGTATGCCCAGATTAGTAAGCTCGCCGAAATACCGCACACCCACGGTCTTTATCCATTCATCTACCTGCTGTTGCGCCTCTTTTATTGTTATTTCCACCGCAATTAGTATTTGTTAGTTTACACAAAATAATAGAACTTTCCCGTTTTTACAGCCTGTTTCATCCCCTTGTTGGTGGCAGGCATTTCAAAGCAGTAAGGATAGCAATGTACGCAACAGATATAGAAGCAGCCAACGCGCTCAAAGAAAAGACCGCCGAGGTAAGGAAGAGTATAGGAAAAGTGATAGTGGGCCAGGAGGATGTCGTAGAAAAACTCATCATCGCCATTTTGTGCAACGGTCATAGCCTGCTGGTGGGTGTGCCGGGATTGGCCAAGACCCTGCTGGTGAAGACCATTGCCGATGTGCTGGACCTTTCCTTCAAACGCATACAGTTCACACCTGACCTTATGCCCAGCGATATAGTGGGCGCCGAGATACTGAACGAACAACGCGTGTTCCAGTTCATTAAAGGACCAATTTTCGCCAATATCGTTCTGGCCGATGAGATCAACCGTACACCGCCTAAAACACAGTCGGCCCTGCTGGAAGCGATGCAGGAACGCAACGTGACCGCAGGTGGTGTACTCTACAAGCTGCCGTCGCCCTTCTTTGTGTTGGCGACACAAAACCCGATAGAGCAGGAAGGCACCTACCCGTTGCCTGAAGCACAACTCGACCGTTTTATGTTCCAGGTGACGCTCGACTACCCAAGTTTCGCCGATGAGGTTTCTATTGTGCGCAACACAACCGGAGCGCAAACGCAGCAGCTCACCCAAGTGATGAGCGGAGCGGAGATACTGGCATTTCAGGAACTGGTGCGCCGTGTGCCTGTGCCGGATAATGTACTGGAATATGCTGTGGGACTGGTTCAGAAAACCCGCCCGGGCACAGCAGGTGCAGCGGCTGCAGCCACACAATACCTTGCCTATGGTGCCGGCCCCCGTGCATCGCAGTATCTGGTGCTGGGAGCGAAATGCCATGCGCTCATCCACGGCAAGTACTCGCCGGACATAGAAGATGTGCGCGCCATGGCCATGCCTGTGCTGCGCCACCGTATACTGCGCAACTACAAGGCGGAAGCCGAAGGCATGACGCAGGAATCCCTCATCAAACAACTCATGTAACATGGAAAACATACAGCAGAAAGCCAACTTCCTGCGCACGGGCTTTACACAAAAGCTTGCCGCACTTGCCGCCGATGCACCACGCAAATGGGGCAAGATGAATGTGCAACAGATGATAGAGCACATGAGCGACTATGTGCGCATAGCAAGCGGTAAAACGCCCATGGAAGTATTGACACCTGCGGAGAATATAGACCGCATGCAGGCTTTTCTGGCATCAGAGAAACCTTTCCGAGAGAACACGCCCAACCAACTGATGGCTGATGAACCACCTGCTGTGCGCCACACCAACAAAGAAGAAGCCATAGCGGAATTGCAGCAGGAGATCGATCATTTCTTCCATGCGTTTGAAAGTGAGCAGGGGAAATCGCTGAATAACCCGTTCTTCGGGGTGCTGAACTTTGAACAGCAGGTGCAACTGCTCTATAAGCACTGCACACACCACCTGCGCCAGTTCGGTGTTGAAGTATAACTACAGAAAGAAGATTTTAATAATCAAGCCACCTCCGGGTGGCTTTTTTGCATTTTGCAACCAGGCACCTATCAATGCTCATTTCTGAAATATATAAGTTAGCTTTACAGTAAGACCTAATTAGCAGATCATGACAAAGTTCCATCACACTATTATTGCACTCCTATGCGGCTTCGCATTGACCGCTACCCCGGTTGATGCACAAGTGAAGAAAGAAGTGAAACGTAGCAACGTGCGTCTGGCAAAC
This sequence comes from uncultured Flavipsychrobacter sp., assembly GCA_964652995.1. Lineage (GTDB taxonomy): Bacteria > Bacteroidota > Bacteroidia > Chitinophagales > Chitinophagaceae > Nemorincola. Next base: position 29,450 of record CAZZCR010000020.1, read on the forward strand.
GAAGAAAGGAACATGATAAGTGTGATGACGATCCTCGCCAACCCCAAGCTTATCTCGGCAAAAGCCAGCTGCGAAGTGACCGGATTCACCATTTCTTTTTTGCCGGAGGGCGGTAATATCTATGGTCCTTTCAAAACTGACGGGGCTACCATAAAACCGGAACACTGCAAGTACCTGAAAGACAATGCTGAAGCTAACGTGAAGATCTTTATTGAGAACATTCGCATGTCATGCAACGGCACAAGCGTTGATGAGATGCCTATCGTTATCCGGTCATTCCCTTAGCGAAACACGAACATCAATTTCAATTAATTCACCTTCAAAAACACACTTTATGTTTACCCAAACTACAAGTACCATCAAAAGTATCACCGGCACATTGATTGCTGCCATTATTGTGTCCGTTAGTACATCCGCGTTTGCGCAGGAATTCAAAAAGAACGGCAACATTGTGACCTATAATGGCAATAAAATAACTATCTCAGAACCTGAACGCGATACCATCGTGGTGGTAGACCCCATAACGTCTGAAGAGATCATGCAAGTGCGGGTAAAAGATCCGCGGCCGCTGCTGCTGAATGGCAAGAAGATCTATGAATACGAGTATGTATCCTCTATGCCCGCGCGCATAGACAATAAGTTCAGTCTGGAAGAGCAACTTGTCACCAACCTCGCAAGGTCCTTCAATTCCTTCGCCGATGGCGTCTACCGGGTGTATGCGTCGTCGTTCGTATTCGACGAGAAGGGAAAAGTGGTTTACTTTGAGTACAGTCACCTGAGTGCCCGCGACGACCAGGGAAAAGATATGCCTGTGAGCGACCTGCAGAAACAAGCCATAGGCAAAGAGATCGCAAGCAATTGCCGTTTTGTGGACATGACGCCCGCCAAGTTGGATGGCAAACCGGTGGCTGTGCTATCAGATCTGTTTTTGCAGGACTATAAATTTACGGTGAAGAATCACGTGACGGAATATGTGAAAGCAAACCGATAGCTGAAACCTACCACGTCCGGTTGCACATGTTGTCTGCATCGGGCCTGTTTTGTACTTTGCCGGTTCACTGTATGCCATTTACCCCAATGAAGAAGACACTTCTCTCTGTTGCTGCCATTATTTCGATTTCTGTTTCCGGCTATGCACAGGCTTTTGTAGCCGGTGGTGGCTTCTTCATGCGTGGCGATCTTCGATACAGACCCGGGAAGGTAGTAGTAGATACCGTTTCTGTTGTGGATCCTGCCACAGGTGCAGAGCAGTTTGAAGCTCGCGAGGATACAACTTTCCCGTCGTTCATAAACGGGCGAAAAGTATATGAGTATGACGAAGTGAGTACGCCGGTCATCTTCAGTGAGAATAGCGAATCGCAACACGAGTACCTGCTGAACAGAATGAAGGGAATTCTGATGATGACCAAATTTTACGAATATGGCGCATCTGCCCGCCTGAACCTGCGCAACATAATTGTGGACGAACGTGGCAAGGTGATCTTTTATGAGTTCTTTGGTATGCGTGGCGTAACAGCCGAGAACCGCTTCAAACCGCTTACATTCCCGGAACTTGCGGTGGCTCTCAATCAATTCATGACCGAACTACCGCCAATAAAGCCCGCTACAGTTGACGGAAAGCCCGTAATGGCATATGCAGGAACCGACTTCCACCACATCCGCATTGAGAAAGTGGGCAATAACCTTGTGTTCACCTACGACGGCATGGTTTATCCTGAATAGGAGAATATTCTTTATATTTATGTAGCAAACTACCTCGCTATGCAGCTGCTACTCCGTCTGGTATTATCTTCCATCGCACTTTCAGCTGTCTGCTCTTTGCCGGCTGCAAGTCAGCAATTCAATGAAATTGAGGGACGTTTCTCCAGAACAGATTGTCAGTTGTTTCCGGGCAAAACGAAGCCCGATTCTATTTGCCTGTTTGACCCAATAACAAACGGCCGAACCTTGATTGTAAACGACCGTTCAGGCTATCCCACGACCGTTAACGGAGATAAGATCTATGAATACAATGAGGTAGAGAAACCGGCATCAGTAGCCACCGGACAACAAACTTTGAACGACTATTTGTTCGCCGGAATGAAAGATGTCCTACAATCCTATTTCCGGAATAACACCTCATTGCAGACGTTAAGAATAGATATCAGAAACGTCATTGCAGACAAAACCGGAAGAATTGTTTTCTATCAATTGGGCCCGGTAAAAGGCATGGCGGATGGCAGGCTCCGTGTCCTACCAAGAGAAGAAATTTCAGCCCGGGTAAGTGAACTCATGAGTAAGTACCCGGCAATGAAACCCGCCCAAATAAAGAGCCGTAATGTCTCAGCGTACACCTATGTAAATTTGGGCTTGTACAACGTGAAACGGGCCGGGAACGACATCTCCATTGATTTTGATGGCGGAGATAAATGTAATTAGCAAAAGTAGCTTCAGACGGACTCCTTCCAGTGTTTCATACCACCGGCCAGGTTGATGAGGTTGTGCCAACCCGCACCTTCCAATCTCTGAATGGCGATCACACTTCTGATGCCCTTTTCGCAGTAGAGCACTACTTCCTTGTCAGCGGGAATCTCTCTGTGCCGTGCGGCCAGTTCACTCATAGGCACGTGCAGCCCGCCGATATTGAACATCTCTCGTTCAAAATCTTCGCGCACATCTACCAGCACAAAATCGTGGTTTTGTTCCATCCATTCCTTCAGCTGTGCAGGTGTAATCTGTTTCACAAACTATGTATTTACCAGGGTGGAGATCTATGATTCCTGTTTGGCAGTGAGCGCACGCCACAACTCGTCTTTCAGTTGAAGGAGGCCCTGATTGGCTACAGCAGATATAAACACATGAGGCACATCAGCAGGCAATGTAGCGGCTATCTCTGCCTTCAGCTCATCGTCCAGCATCTCGCTCTTGCTCACGGCCACTACAATTTTCTTATCCAGCAACTCCGGATTGTACTCATGCAGTTCGTTCATCAGGATCTCGTACTCCTTACGATGATCATTGCTATCAGCAGGTATCAGCAATAGCAGAACCGAGTTGCGCTCGATGTGACGCAGGAACCGGTGACCCAACCCCTTGCCCTCAGCGGCACCCTCAATAATACCCGGCAGATCGGCCATACAGAACGACTTGCTGTCGCGGTAAGACACAATACCCAACTGAGGTGTAAGTGTAGTAAATGCGTAGTCGGCTATCTTGGGTTTGGCGGCACTCAGCACCGACAGCAGTGTAGACTTTCCCGCATTCGGGAAACCTACAAGACCAACATCGGCAAGTATCTTCAGTTCCAGTACCTTCCAGCCCTCGCTGCCCATTTCACCGGGCTGCGCATAGTCGGGCGTCTGGTTGGTTGGTGTCGCGAAATTGGCATTACCCAATCCGCCGCGTCCACCACGTATCCATATAACCTCCTGACCATCTTCCAGTATCTCTACCTCCTGCTCACCGGTCTCCATATCCTTGGCCACCGTACCCAGAGGCACTTCCAACACAATATCATCTCCATCAGAGCCGGTACTATTGTTTTTATACCCGTTCACACCATCCTGCGCCAGCACGTTTTTGTAATAACGCATGTGCAGCAGCGTCCACAACTGGGCATTGCCACGCAACTTTATATGGCCACCCCTGCCACCATTGCCACCATCGGGGCCGGCTTTGGCATCCATCTTATTGCGTTCGAAGTGTACGCTTCCCGCCCCACCCTTGCCGGATCGGCAGAATATGCGGATATGATCAACAAAATTCCCTTTTTCCACTATGCTACAGGTAACAGATACTTATTGATGTGCTTGGCAAGAACCTTGAAAGTGTCCGGCACAGAATTATGGCCTGCCACACGCTCCAGTTTGCCTTGTTCGTTATAATAACGTGCAACGGGTTCGGTCTTGGCATGGTATTCTTTGATGCGGGATGTGATCACCGCTTCGTTATCGTCGCTGCGACCGGATGTAAGGCCCCTGTTCACCAAACGGGCTATCAGGTCGGCCTCCGGCACTTCAAGCGCCAGAACCAGATGTATCTTGGTGTTCTTGAATTCCAGCAATTTGTCCAGTGCTTCGGCCTGGGTACGTGTACGCGGAAAACCATCGAACACAAATCCGCGGGCATCAGGCATGGCATCTATCTTGCTGCTGATCATACCTATCACCACTTCATCGGGCACAAGCATGCCCTGATCCATGTATTTTTTCGCTTCTGTACCCAATGGTGTCTGCCTGCTCACTTCGTCGCGCAGGAGGTCGCCGGTTGAGATATGCTGCAACTGGTATGATGTAACTATATTTTCAGATTGTGTGCCTTTACCACTTCCCGGAGGGCCGAATAAGACTAAATTGAACATGTACTGTTTATTGGTTATTGTGCAGCAAAAGTAACCATACTTGCCGAATAGTTTACAACTATTTGGCCTCTGCAGCACGTTTAACAAAGACAAAACCCGGTTTTCACCGGGTTTTGCGCAGATTTAACATTCATTATCAGCATTAAAGTTCGGCTTTGCGTGGATTGCGCTCCAGCACTTCGTCCACCATACCATAATCTTTGGCTTCCGCCGCGGTCATCCAGTAATCGCGGTCGCTGTCTTTTTCCACTTTCGACATTTTCTGACCGGAGTGCTGTGAAATGATCTCATAGAGCTCTTTCTTCAGCTTGCCTATTTCGCGTGCTGTGATCTCGATATCACTTGCCTGTCCCTCAGCACCACCCAGCGGCTGGTGTATCATGATGCGGCTGTGCTTCAACGCGGTACGCTTGCCCTTGCTGCCCGCACACATCAGCACCGCTGCCATCGACGCCGCAATACCGGTACATATTGTAGAAACATCCGGATTGATGATCTGCATCGTGTCATAGATACCCAGACCAGCATAAACACTGCCCCCCGGGCTGTTCAGATACATCTGTATGTCGCGGTTGCGGTCGGTACTTTCCAGAAACAACAACTGTGCCGTTACAATGTTGGCAACATAGTCGTTGATGCCCTCACCCAGAAAAATGATGCGATCCATCATCAGGCGCGAGAAAACGTCCATAGACGCTACGTTCATCGGGCGCTCTTCAATAATGTATGGCGTGAGTCCCATCGGCACTTTTAATGAGGATGTATAGCTATCTACAGTGAGACTGCTGATGCCATGATGCTTTATCGCATACTTGCGAAATTCGTTCTGATTCATCGGTTGTCTTATTTTTAGGTATTGGTATCAAATTATAAACCAGAATAAAGATAATGCCATAAAGGCATACCAAGCCGGTTTGCGTGCTAAATTAGCGCAGTATTGGCATTTTATTATAAAACAGATTTATGGCAAAACTGACGCAGGAAGAACTACTGGAGATCTTCAATGCTTTAAAGACATTGATCAAACCCTACGAAAAAGGCGTACTCCGACCACATATCCATATTGAGGGGAAATACGATCTGTGGGCACACAAATCGGCTCTGGTGCAAGGCAGGCAGTACAATGAATTTTCTTTTGTGAGCCTGATACTACAGAGCAATTATGTAGGTTTCTACTTCATGCCCATCTATACCAACCCACCAGACGTGACACCCCTCATTTCCCCCGGCCTGCTCAAACACCTAAAAGGCAAGTCGTGCTTTCATATTAAGAAAGTAGATGCTGAGTTACTTAAGGACGTGAAAGCCGCGATGAAAGTGGGCTATGCGCAGTATAAAAAGAACGGCTGGGTGTAGCATCGCGCCCGGCATCACTGATTTTTGTTTACCCTGAAAACCTCAACCGAGTCTATCGCGATCCGGGATAGCACCCATGGTATCTCATTTGCCGTTGTAGAGTAAAAACCGGCAAACTCACTAACCGAGAAGAAACTCACAATTCCTGTAGGATAGTAATAAGAGCGCACTTTGATGAGATGAAAACCACGCACATCCTGCTTGGCCACGTGATGAGGGGCTATTATCTTGTCGCCGTCTTTCACATCGGAGGTGTGCACCCCCAGAGTAGGCACACCGTTTTTGTTACAATACCACTGCCACCCCCAGTGTCCTACCGCCCACACCCGCCCGGTATCAGTGAATTCCCTGTAGTCAGCGGCAGCCGTTCTGTAAAAATCCGCAAAAGCACGATCGGAAAGGCCGAGCAACACGCCCATCAACGCGGTTCCACCCAGCACTACTGATCTGGTGAACATTGCCGCACGTTCCCAGAACGGGGAGAGCAATAAAATGATAGCCGGCAATACCAGCAAGACATGGCGGGTTGCAATGAACGGCGCAAACCGTACAATAAAAACAAAAACTGCCACCAACCATACCACAACAATGGCATATTGCCTGCGCCTGGCACCATCAACCTGCGTTGCAGTAGCCATGTAAACACCACTCACCAACGCCGATAACAGCATGATCGCCGCCTTAGCGCCAAACAGATTCCGTAATAGATTAGTTGCCGATTCCTGCTCCACTTTCCCGGCATATACCAGAAACACAAGACCCGCAAACATCACCACACCACTGCCGGCCAACCATGCGACAAACCGGCGATTTCGCGCCCCGGGCCATTGTATAGCTAATACCGCAAAAAATGACACAGCCCCCATAGCCAACAGCATGCTGTTGGCCCGGTCGGCAATTTGAGTCAACGACACACCGGCATTCCTGTTCAGCAAATGGGAACCGCCAAACTCAATATAATTCCACACCGACCAAAGCCCAAGTGCGACAACAGGAAGCAAAAGGAATACAAGTTGCCGGTATTTACGATCGCGTACCATCACCAATGCTAACACAGGCAGCATAGGCAATAGAGAATACTTGATCAACAAACCAACCGACAACGCTCCTGCTGCCCAACCATATCGTTTAGCATCACTTATCTGATCTGTTCTCAGAAGCATATAAACCATGGCCAGCAACATAGAAAGTAGCGGCACATCAGTCATCAGGTTCTGGTTTACGATGAACGCTGCATTTAAAGCAAATAGGGCTGTGAGTGCTATCGCGCTCCTGGCGCTGACCACCAACGCGATGCGGTAGAAAAACCATATCGACAGGAACGTAAACAGCGACTGCATAATGTGCAGCGGAATTTCTGAAAAACCGAAAACGCTTCCCCAAAATGCAATCAGGTAAAAATAAAGAGGTGGCTGATTTGCATTACTTATCGGCTCCGGATCATCGTACCAGTTCACCATGGCGGACATTGGCTCCCCCGGGTGCTTTGCTATCCATTTTGCCGCCTCCAAATGAAAAGTATCGTCTATATGGAATGCCTTATTCAGATTGATCAATGTCGGCACCAGCCACAGAACAAACAGTATGAACAATTCGCTTTTACACCACTTGTCTCGCCCCGATATGTTCTCGACTTGATCTATTTGCATCACGGATAGAGATATAGGCAAATATACACCATACACATAACACTATTTCCGATCCCGTCTGTCTTGAACCACCTTTATCAACTAGCCTGCGTCCGGCCCCACGTACACCAAGAGCGTATAAGTGAGACAAATACACGATAAACTGCAAAAAGCAGGGAATTATACGATTAGAAGTTTATTTTTGCCCCCCATACGACATAACAATATGAAGAACACTCCGTTTACAGACAAACACATTGCGCTGGGCGCCAAGATGGCACCATTTGCCGGCTACAACATGCCTATCTCTTATTCAGGCATCAACGAAGAGCACCACTGTGTGCGCAACAATGCCGGTGTGTTCGATGTAAGCCACATGGGTGAATTCATTCTGAAAGGCCCTGACGCCCTCGAACTCATTCAGCGTGTTACTTCAAACGACGCTTCAAAACTCACCGACGGAAAGGCTCAATACTCTTGCCTGCCTAACAACGAAGGCGGCATTGTAGACGACCTGCTGGTTTACTGTGTGGAGACCAACAAGGTATACATGCTGGTGGTGAACGCTTCCAATATAGAAAAAGATTGGAACTGGATCAGCAGTCACAATACAAAGGGCGTAGAGATGCACAACATCTCTGAAAAAACAGCGCTGTTGGCAGTGCAGGGACCCAAAGCTACTGAATACATGCAGCAGCTTACCGAAATGGACATCACTAACCTGAAATACTACACTTTCACAAAAGGTGTTTTTGCAGGCGTTGAGAATGTACTGGTAAGCGCAACTGGTTACACGGGTGCCGGCGGCGTTGAGATATATTTTGAGGACATCAATGACAATGCAGAAAAGATATGGGAAGCCATCTTCCGCGTAGGTACTCCGAACGGACTGAAGCCGATAGGCCTCGCAGCGCGCGACACACTGCGCCTGGAAAAAGGTTTCTGCCTCTATGGTAATGATATAGACGACACAACAAGCCCTATGGAAGCAGGTCTGGGCTGGATCACAAAGTTCACCAAGGACTTCACTTCACGTGCCATCTTCGAAAAACAGAAGAACGAAGGCACAAGCCGCAAGCTGGTAGGTCTGGAAATGGTGGACAAAGGCATTCCGCGCCACGGCTATACCCTGCAGAACGAAGCAGGGCAGGAAATAGGCGTTATCACATCAGGCACTCAGTCACCAACATTGGGTAAAGCAATTGGTCTGGCATATGTTGCTACAGCACATGCTACAGAAGGTTCAGAAGTGTACGTAATGATCCGCGACAAAGGCATCAAGGCGAAAGTCGTTAAGATACCATTTGTACAGTAGTCATGATTGCCCTGTCACTAACAGAAACACCAAGTCCATTGTTTTAGTCAATAACAACTACTGATACATAATGTTACCAAAGTACAGCCGCATCCTTTTGAAATTATCCGGCGAGTCGCTCATGGGCGACCGCAACTACGGCATCTCTCCACAGATGCTGGAACAATATGCCCGCGAGATCAAGACTATTGTTGATGCAGGTGTTCAGGTAGCCATCGTTATTGGCGGCGGCAACATCTACCGCGGCATGAACGAGGCTGAAACCGGCATAGAACGCGCACAAGGCGACTACATGGGCATGCTTGCCACCTGTATCAATGGCATGGCCCTTCAGGCCGCGCTGGAGAAAGCCGGGGTGAATACCCGCCTGCAGAGCGCCATAAAGATGGAGCAGGTTGCAGAACCCTACATCCGTCGCAAGGCCATCCGCCACCTCGAAAAAGGTCGTGTGGTTATCTTCGGTGCGGGCACAGGCAATCCTTACTTCACTACCGATACAGCCGGCTCGTTGCGCGCCATAGAGATCAATGCTGACGTGATACTGAAAGGTACACGTGTAGATGGGATCTATACCGCTGACCCCGAGAAGGACGCTACAGCCACCCGTTTCGAGACACTTTCATTCTCAGAGGTGATCAGCCGCAACCTGAAGGTAATGGATATGACCGCATTCACATTGTGTCAGGAAAACAACCTTCCGATCATTGTGTTCGACATGAACAAACACGGCAACCTAATGAACGTAGTGACCGGTAAGCCGGTGGGGACATTAGTGAGTTAACACAACGTACAATCCGATATTGCGAACGCCCGATGTACCAACATCGGGCGTTTTGTTTTTACACCGACTCCTGCGAACCTCAGAAATTCATAAATTTGGGTATAAGACAGCACCAATGAATACGCCAGAGATCAGAACAATGCTCCACGAAGAGATAGACCACAGTGATGAAAAATTGCTGAAAATGATCTATGCGCTTGTGAAAGAATACAATAATCCGGAAACTGCATCAGACACGAGAAAACACCTCATAGAAGAAGAAAGAGCGAAGTACTTGCGTGGAGAAGGGCGGTCTTACCCCTGGGAAGAAGTAAAGAAGATAGCTATAAGCAAAGACCGACCAAATGACCTATAATCTTGAGATTCGGTCACTTGCCGCACTTGAAACCATTGAAGCATTTGACTGGTACGAGCAACAACAATCCGGTCTCGGACTCGACTTCCTTGCTGCTCTGGATACATTTTATAGCCAACTCACACAAAATCCTTTTATTCATTCCTTCTTTAGTGGTAATATTCGGCAGGGAATCGTAGGCAGATTCCCCTACGTAGTTGTGTATGAGATATGGGATAGGACTATTGTTGTCTATAGCGTGTTTATGACGAGTCGCGATCCTGAAAAAAAGACATCAAGAGACCACTGACGCTGCCGTAAATTTCCGGAGAAACATCACAAGTCTACTTCAATTCCTCCACCAAAAACCTGCCCGTGTGGCTCTCCTTGATAGCGGCTATCGCCTCGGGCGTACCGGCACCTACCAAGCGGCCACCGCCACCGCCACCTTCAGGACCCATGTCTATTACATAGTCTGCTACCTTCACCACGTCCAGGTTGTGCTCTATGACCAGCACGGTGTTGCCACGATCCACCAGTCGGTTCAGTACGGCCAGCAAATGCCTGATGTCCTCAAAATGGAGACCGGTTGTAGGCTCGTCAAGTATGTAGATGGTCTGCCCCGTGTCGCGCTTGGAAAGTTCTGTTGCCAGCTTCACACGCTGCGCCTCACCGCCACTCAGGGTCACCGCGCTTTGGCCCAATGTCACATAACCAAGACCCACATCCTGCAATGTTTTGATCTTGCGGTGCAGGAAAGAAACATTCACGAAGAACTCTACCGCATCATCTACTGTCATATTCAGCACGTCCGATATGGACTTGCCTTTGAAGCGTATCTCCAGCGTCTCTCGGTTATAGCGTCGGCCGTTGCACTTCTCGCAAAGCACATATACATCGGGGAGGAAGTTCATTTCAATTGTGCGCATGCCACCACCATGGCACTCCTCACATCGGCCGCCCTTCACATTGAACGAGAAACGACCTGCATTATAGCCGCGTATCTTAGCCTCGGGCACCTGAGCAAACAATTGCCTTATCTCGTTAAAGAAGCCGCAATAGGTAGCGGGGTTGCTACGTGGTGTGCGCCCTATAGGACTCTGATCTATTTCTATGACTTTATCAATATGCTCCAGTCCCGACACCTTCTTGTAAGGCATGGGCTGTTGCTTGAAGGTAGGATAACAGTGTTTTGCCAGTATGGGGTAAAGTGTTTCGTTGATGAGTGTGCTCTTGCCGCTTCCCGACACTCCACTTACACAAATGAACGAACCCAATGGCAGTTTAATACTTACATTCTTCAAGTTGTTGCCCGATGCACCATCTATTGTCAACTTATGTCCATTACCCTTTCTGCGCTCTGTAGGCACCTCAATTTTCAGGCTGTGATTCAGGTAACGGGCTGTGGTAGTATTCTGCTTTAATATTTCGGCAGGAGTGCCTGCACTCACTATACGTCCACCATGAAAACCCGCAGCCGGGCCAATATCTATAAGATGGTCTGACGCCAGCATGATGTCTTTATCGTGCTCTACCACAAGTACAGAGTTACCTCCATCCCGCAGGTTCTGCAGCGCCTTTATGAGCTTCTGGTTATCCCGTTGGTGAAGTCCTATGCTGGGCTCATCTAAAATGTAGGTAATACCTGTGAGCTGCGATCCTATCTGTGTTGCCAGCCTGATGCGCTGCGACTCACCACCACTCAGCGTGCGGGTGCCACGGTCCATTGTCAGGTAGTGCAGCCCCACATCCAGCAGGAAGTGCAGGCGATCGCGTATCTCTTTTAGAATGTCCTTGGCAATGACCTGCTGTTTGTTGCTGAGCCGATCTTCTATATCCACAAACCACTCCATGAGCTCTTGCAGCGACATATCGGATAGTTCTGCAATGTTCTTACCGTCTACCCGGAAGAACAGGCTTTCCTTCTTCAACCTGGCTCCGTTACACTCGGGGCAACTGTTCAACTCCATGAAACTCTCTGCCCATGTGCGCACTCCTTCAGACGTGGTTTCGCTGAACCAGCGCAACACCATGTTCACAATACCCTCATAATTGTGCTGCACTACTTTCTCCACATAGGCACCTGCATCATCTGCTGCATAAGTGATCAAACCTTCTTCATTGCCATACAACAATAGGTTCAGTTGCTTCTGTGGTATATCCTTTATGGGTTTGTCCAGTGGTATCTTATTCTTCTTTGCAAGCGTGGTCGCCATTTGGAACGACCATGTGTCGCGCTCCAGGCCCAGCGGTGCGATGGCCCCTTCGGTGATACTCTTGTTCATATCAGGCAACACGGCCTGCATATTCACTCCATACACTTTGCCTAACCCTTTGCACCGCGGGCAGGCGCCATAGGGCGAGTTGAATGAAAACGTATTGGGTGATGGCTCCTCATAAGAAATGCCGCTGTCCACACACATCAGTTGCTTGCTGTATTGGTGCACCTTGTCTTTTTCCACATCGGCAACAAACATCAGGCCCTTACCCATTTGTAAACACTGCTGAATACTCTGGCTCATGCGGCTGTTGCTTTCCGCCTGCACAATCACTCTGTCTACCACCAGTTCTATGTCGTGGATCTTGTATCTGTCCACCTGCATCTTTTCTTTCAGGTCAAGCACCACGCCATCTATCCGCACCTTCACATATCCCTGGCGGCGCAACTGGTCAAATAGTTCGCGGTAATGTCCCTTGCGTCCACGCACTATAGGTGCCAGCAACATGATCTTACGGCCGCTGAAATTTTGCTGAATATGCGCCACAATCTCCTCCTCGCTGAACTTCACCATTTGTTTGCCGGTGTTGTAAGAATAGGCATCGGCTATTCTCGCAAACAACAGACGCATGAAGTCATACACTTCTGTAACAGTGCCTACCGTAGAGCGGGGATTTCTGTTTGTGGTCTTTTGTTCAATAGAGATCACAGGCGACAGACCTGTGATCTTGTCCACGTCAGGACGGTCCAGGTCGCCAACAAATTGGCGGGCATAGGCCGCGAAGCTTTCCATATAGCGGCGCTGACCTTCGGCAAAAATGGTATCGAATGCCAGCGACGATTTGCCACTGCCGCTGATACCGGTTATCACTACCAGCTTGTTCTTCGGAATGCTTACATCAATATTCTTGAGGTTGTGCACTCGGGCACCCTGCACCACTATCTGACCCTGCTCTTTTACTGAACTCATCTTACCTGCAAATTACATGAACCCCTACTAAAAACACAATCCGCAATACCATGACCACATTAAATTTATCTATGAACGCGGAACATGTAAAAACAAAAGAGAAGTCGCACCCAAAGGATACAACTTCTCCGTATTATTTATTACCGGGTAAAACCGGTAAAAGAATTACTTCTTCCTGTAGTAAACCTGATCGTCGTTGAACTCAGTGAACGACTGCAGAGGCGCATTTGCCATACGCTCATAGATACGAGAGATCTCGATCTGCTCTTTGTTCTCATGCACTTCTTCCAGGTTGTCGCCATGCACGGTAAACTCATCGAGTTTGCGGTGCAGTTCCTCCTTCATCGTTACCGATATCTGGTTTGCCCTGCGCGACACAACTACGATAGATTCATACAGATTGCCTGTTTTCTCTTTCAGAGCTATCACATCGCGGGTTTCGATCAGCGGATTCACCGATGTAAGTGACCTTCTATTTGTGCTCATTCTTTATCTTTTTTAAGTTATTATCTGTTTCAGTGTATAATTTCTCTGCTTCCGGTAAGTAGGAAGACTGAGGGTAAGTATCTTTCAATTCCCTGTATGCGCCAATGGCACTTGCGTAACGCTCTTCCTGTTTTGACTCAATACTCGCCTTCGCATACTTCACATTCGCCCTCATGATCATGTACAGGTACTCATCCATTTTCACCGACTCAGGGTAGTTTCGCATCAGGCTTCTGTAAGTAACAGTAGCTGCTTTGTATTGCCCCAGGTGAAAATAAAGCTTTGCGGCATCGGCCTGCTTGGTCTCCATTTTACCGGTAAGTTCGTCGATGCACTTCTGCCCTTCAGCACTACGTTTCGAATCGGGGTAGCGGGTCACATAAGACTTCAACGCCTCCAGCGACTTAATTGTGTTCGTCTGATCGAGTGAAGATTTAGGGCTGTATTTGAACAAACAATACGCGCTCATGTACTCACACTCCTCCACGTCTTTGCTGGTAGGGAAATACTCCGCAAAGTTCTTGAAGTAGTAGGATGCCTCTACATAATCCTTCAGGTAGTAGAACGTATAAGCATACTTATAGGAAAGAGCTTCGTAGTTGCGGGTGCTTTTCATTATCGGCAGTAGCTCCCTATACAACATGTTGGCATGCTGGTAGTCCTTCTTTTCATAATACTCATTGGCCTTAGTGAGCTTGTAGTTCACATCGCTGCTTTTACGGATCTTTTCAAATCCATTGCACGACGCGACAAGCACACTGAGCACAAATAAATATAATAAATTTTTAAGACGTATTTGCATACCGGGGAGCAAATATATGTAAAACGAGGGTTTTTGCCTAATAATAGCGCATCAGGGGGTGTCATTTTAGCATAAATGTTTCTTAAAACACCCGGCTGACGGAAGAAAAGAAAACTACCCGCTAACGGGAAAAACTCTCAAAAAACTCCCATCAGGCAAACACCATAATTCATCACAACTTATTGTATTTCATATAGTTACTTCCAACCTTCTACTTCAAAAACTCCCATTTTAAAAAAATGACCACCTGTGCGATAGGGCATTCTTGCGGGGTAATGAGCGCCTCAGCTGATTGTTGCGCAAAAAACGGGCCATACCACTTGCGACCCACAGAAAGATATTCACATTTTCGGGGCGGGGGCTGTAACCGGCCTTTGAGTACATTTATGCACGGCAACTGCCGCTGAAATTCCATGACAAGAATACTAATATCTATCCTACTGCTGGGGCCGTTGGCCTTCGGGCAGCGATACTGCAACCATGCGCGCCCGCTGACAGGCACCAACAAGATGGGGCATACCTACCCCGGCGCCACTGTGCCGTTTGGTGCTGTGCAGCTAAGCCCCGAGACCGACACGCTACCCTATGAGGTGAATGGCAAATACAACAAAGAAGTATATAAATACTGCGCCGGCTACCAATATACCGACAAGACCATTGTTGGATTCGCGCACACCCATTTCAGCGGTACAGGCCATTCCGACCTGGGCGACTTTCTGATAATGCCCACCACCGGCGCACTGCAACTGAACCCCGGTACGGCCGACCAACCCACATCGGGGTACCGATCGGCGTTCAGCCATGCAAATGAAACTGCCGCTCCAAACTACTATTCGGTACTGCTGGACAGATACAATATCAAGGCCGAAATGACCACAACCACCCGTGTGGGTGTGCACAGATATACATTCCCGGCTACACAGGATGCGCACATCATTCTTGATGCTGTTTATGGCATCTACAACTATCCCGACAAAAATGTGTGGACCTACATGCGGGTAGAGAATGATAGCACAGTAACAGGCTACCGCCAGACCAACGGATGGGGACGCACAAGGACCTTGTATTTCGCCATGAAATTTTCTAAACCATTCGCCGACTACGGATTTCAGAATGGCAGCAAAAAACAAGTGTACAAGGGGTTCTGGCGGAAATTCGATCAGGAGCATAACTTCCCCGAGATGGCCGGCACACACATCCGCGCTTACTTCAACTTCAGCGCAACAGCCAATGAACAACTAACTATTAGATTCGCGCTGTCGCCCGTCAGCACAGCGAATGCGCTCCTGAACATGAACGCCGAAGCCACGGGCAGATCTTTTGACGAGATCCGCAAAGAAGGAGGGGAAGCGTGGGAAAAGGAGCTATCGAAAACAAGGATCACTGCCGACAAAGAAGTAATGGAGAACTTCTATACCGCACTTTACCACACCTATATCAACCCCACAGTGTATACTGATGTGAATGGCGACTACATGGGGCTGGACCGCAATGTGCACAAAGCCGAGGACTTCACCAACTACACCACCTTCTCCCTCTGGGACACGTATCGCGCGTTGCACCCCCTGCTGAATCTGCTGCAACCTGCACGCAATTCGGACATGATCAGCTCCATGCTGGCACACTACGACCAGAGCGTACACCACATGCTGCCTGTGTGGAGCAACAGCGCCAATGAGAACTGGTGTATGATAGGCTACCACAGTGTGTCGGCCATTGCAGATGCCGTCATTAAAGGCACCTACAAGGGTGATGCCAAAAAGGCGCTGGAAGCTTGCATAGCCACTGCCAACCACGATCAGTTTGAAGGCATAGGCGACTACCGCCGCATGGGATATGTACCTGAAGATAAAAGCGGCGCCTCGGTATCGAAGACACTGGAATATGCCTATGACGACTGGTGTATAGCACAGATGGCGCGGAAAATGGGCAACGAAGACGTGTACAATACCTTCAGCAAACGTGCTGAGTATTACAAAAATGTGTTTGACGCATCTACCGGATTTATGCGGCCCAGACTGAGCAATGGCAATTTCAAAAAGGACTTTGATGTGCTGAACACCGACGAGGCAGGCTATATAGAAGGCAATGCCTGGAACTATAGCCTGTATGTGCCGCATGCACCCGAGGCATTGATAGGCCTGATGGGCGGTAATAAGCGATTTGTCGCGCATCTCGATTCACTGTTCACCATGCAGCTCCCAGACAGTTTCTTTGCTCATACCGAAGACATTACCCGAGATGGTATCATAGGCAACTATGTACACGGAAACGAGCCATCGCACCACGTAGCCTATCTCTACAACCATGCAGGTGCGGCATGGAAGACGCAGGAACGCGTGCGCATGATCATGCAGAAGATGTACCATCCGCTACCCGACGGCCTCAGCGGCAATGACGACTGCGGGCAGATGAGTGCATGGTACATTTTCAGTGCGCTCGGCATTTACCCCATGGCGCCGGGGAGTGACAGGTATGAGTTAGGCAGTCCGGCAATACAAACTGCTACTGTGCAACTGGAGAACGGCAAAACCCTGACGATAACTGCGAGAAACCAATCGGACAAAAACGTTTATGTGCAGGAAGTACTACTGAACGGGAAACCACTGAACCGCAGCTACATTACTCACACCGAACTGACCGGCGGCGGTGAACTTGTGTATGTGATGGGAGGTAAGGCAAAGAAAAAAGTGAAGACATAGAGAGCATGCACTCAACGACAGGAAAAAATAGTTCATCGAAGAACAATTGAGTTCAAAATAACGCCAGGTCTATCTGAAATACTGAAATTCACGTATCTGCCAACTGGTATCAGAACCGGACGACCTGCTTATGACGGTCATCGACTTACGGTAGTTACCCATTGCGTCATGATCCAGATACCACTCACTTACTGCGTCGCCGCGTTCGTTATTACGCAAGGGGTAAGTAACAAAGTAGCTACGCACCGCGAGGCGCCCTGAACCATCATAATGGTTTGTGATGAACTTCCGTGTGAACCACCCGCCGAATTCGGAAGTTTCGAAAGTATCGTTTCCTCTGTTGTCATAGAACCACTTACTATGCGAGCTGATACTGTCTGCCTTGTCAAACTGGGAGCGCTCAACAATATTACCCGACCGACCAAGAACGGATATCGTCTTTAATCGATTGTATCCATTTAATCCACTACTATCTTCCTCAATCGTACACACTTTGCCGTTTGTAGTATCGGTCGTTGACCTGCTCCATGCTTTCAGCGTACCGTTTTTGTTGTACTCCTTCACCTCTACTCCAGACCGATTAACATGACGCGTGGTCTGCCACAAATAACGTCCTGCCTTTTCGTTGTAATAGCGGCATTCCTTGGGATTTCCTTTCTCATCGTAGGTTTCAACCGAAGACTCTTCTAACTTACCTTTTGGATCATAGTAATTGCACACAAGCTCTTTTCTACCTGCATCGAATGAACATTCAGTGGCACTTCGGATACCATCGGAGTAGGATACATGCCTTACCGGATAGTTGTTGCTATCGAAGAAAAACGAATCAGAAATAACGAAAAATGAGTCTGAATAATAATGCAGGGAGTCTCTGTTTTGCTTTTGCCTTGTCCTGAAGACCTGACAAACCAAATTGCCATTGCGGTCAAACACATATTTTCTGGTAGATACAGTGTCTACAACCGACACGATGGACCCACCACGAAGTACATCCACATTGCGAAGGTTGGCCAAACTTACCGCTTGAATATCACCCTTCAATTTGAGGTAAGTGATCTCCTGTAACGGTACTATTATCCGTTTGGATATTTTCGTATCGCTACAAGAAAACAAAAAAGAAGTAAGCAAAATAATAAACGCGAGCCTCACTTATATGTATTTAGAACGGTTTTAAGAGAAATAGAATGGGTGTCCCTTCCGTCATTTGCCAACCCAATACATCAAAGTTAATAAAATAGAAAAATAGGCATCTGCCTCTCTACACTCCGTTTAACAACGTATTTTTCACGAAATCTATTGCAATTGATACTCAAGTCATGAAAAAATCAGCTTTGTATCTTTTGGTATTGTCGGTTGCTGCGACTTGTGTATGTGATGGGAAGTAAGCCGAAGAAAAATTGATTGTAGATCAGCACCGCCACACAAGGCCGCCACATACAATACCTTTGTAACCAAATCCAATTTCGAGGAAACCGGAGAGCCTGTGCGCACCCACTTTAAAACACAGTGGAGAAACCTGGCCGTTGAAATGAATTGAAGTGCGCCTTTTGCTGTATGCAGGTGCTACTACCGTCCCCGGTGCAGGATAGTTGCGCACCTCAGGAAAAATCTCATCATTGCGGGTAACTAATGATACCCCGCCAGCAACAAGCGCATATAAATAGCTATTTCGGTCGGTGTCATGATCGAAAACGAATATCACCTCAGGCGCCACAGAGTAAACATTCATTCGGTATCGCCCTATGGTATCTGCATTAAAGGCGGTACGTCCCGTGATATGGATCTTCAACACGTCTCCGCTTGCCTGTTCATAGCCAACACCCAAACCCACCCACCTATTGCTGCCCCACCGCCTGCGCACAGCAAGGTTATACGCCCCGGAATAGCTGGCCATGCTTACAGTGCGGTGCTGACCTCCCCAGCCTACCGTAAGCATATCGGCCGACCAATGTCCTACCGAAAGGTTTAACTCATTGCGAAAAGTGGTCGGTGCAACAAGCGTTGAATCCTGCGCAGCAACATTGCTACATAAATAAAGGAAAAGCAGGGTCAGACAGATGACCTTTGAGATCGATCGGGGCATATCTTGTGGGCGTGTATCCGGAACAGAACAAATTATATGCCAATTAACTCTTTCAGAAAGAAACGGAATCTGCATGCTGCCGCATGTCGCCATTTTTCACGAAATTCGTGTTGTCTAATACTCAATTCATGAAAAAGTCGGTGTTGTATGTTTCAATATTGTCCGTTGCGGCGATCTTCTCTGTGTTTATAGCTTGTAAAAAGAACGCAAACGGCCGAAGTACACTCAATCTGGTAGACGACGCTACCGTTCTGTCGTTATCGGGTCAGCAGTACACTTCATTCATGACGGCCAACCCTGCTGTGACTGGTACTCCCGCGGCAGACATGGTAGCACGTGTGGGTCAGCGCCTCACTGCGGCCACAACCCAATACCTTACCGATAAGGGTCAGGGCGACCTGGTAAAAAACTACTCATGGGAATTCAACCTGGTGAACAACAGCGAGGTGAATGCCTGGTGCCTGCCGGGTGGTAAAATAGTAGTGTATACCGGCATCATTCCGCTAACCCTCAACGATACTGACCTGGCAGTGGTGATGGGCCACGAGATAGCACATGCCGTGCTGAAACATGGTAACGAACGCATGAGCGAACAACTGCTGGCACAGTATGGGGGTCTGGCACTGTCGGCACTACTATCAAGTAAGCCAGCTGAAACACAGGAACTGTTCAACAATGCCTATGGTGTGAGCAGCACCCTGAGCATACTGGCCTTCTCACGCAATCAGGAAATGGAAGCCGACGACATGGGGCTATACTTTATGGCGCAGGCGGGTTATAACCCCAATGCTGCGGTGGGCTTCTGGGAGCGTATGTCGGCACAAAGCAGCGGTACCAAACCACCTGTATTCCTCAGCACCCACCCCGGCGACCAGCAGCGTATCGATAACATTAAGAAGAAACTGCCCGATGCTCTGAAGTATTACAAGCAGTAAAATGCACACGCCCTCAGATTGACTTTTTCGTTATATTTTTATCAACACCTATTTCTATGAGCGAGGCCGAACTGAAAGAACTGAGAAAAGAGACCAAAAAATTCATTGACCATGCCGACGAGCGCGTGCTGCGTATGGTGTATGCCATGCTGGAAGCTGATGCCCGGACCGAGGCTACGGATGAGTACTTATCGGCAGACCAGGAAGCAATATTGAATGAACAGGTTGCATTGTACGAGAAAGGTGAAATGAAATTCTCGACATGGGAAGACGCGAAACAGCGGATCATCTCAAAAATAAAATGACGCCCTACAAACTTTCCATCTCCCGGCAGGCAGAACAGGTGCTACTGGAATCGGCACTATGGTACGAAAATCAAAGTCCGGGCTTAGGTAATACCTTTATCTCTTCCGTAGATAATGCACTGTCCTCCATTGCCGCAAATCCTTTATTGTATGGACACAGGAAGAACAATATCAGAGGATATAGCATAAAGAAATTCCCGTTCAAGATAATGTTTACAGTAAATGGCGTCGATGTGTTTGTTATTTCCATTTTGCATACCAGCAAGAAAAGAGACATCTGAAGGCGTTTAAGGCAAATTCATGTTAACTCAGAATGTACATCGCACCGTCAGTATTCCCCGGCGACCAGCAGCTTATAGACAATATAAAAAAGAAACTGCCCGATGCGCCGAAGTGTTACAAGCAATAAAAGGCACACGCGCTTAAAGGGGCCTTTTGTGTTATATTTGTATCAACACCTGTTTCTATGAGCGAAACCGAACTGAAAGAACTGAGAAAAGAGACCAAAAAATTCATTGACCATGCCGACGAGCGCGTGCTGCGTATGGTATATGCTATGCTGGAAGCTGATGCTGCATCTGATGTTGAAGAACGCGTATTTGAAAGGGAAATGAATAAACGATTCACCGAAATGGTGAACGAATCTGTGGTAACGTACACGATAGACGAGTCTATTGCCCGGGCGAAAAAAGCTAACAAAGCAATAAAACGCCGATAGCGATGGATTTTTCTCACAAGATCCACCCTGCGGCAGACAGTGAATTTACCGATGCATATATATGGTACGAAAACCAGAAAAAAGGGCTAGGCGACCAATTTGCAAATGCAGTTTTGGCAAAGATCACTGAGATAACCCAAAATCCATTTCTCTATGGCAGCAAATCGAAGGGCTACAGGGAAACTGTAATAAATTCTATTTTCCCTTATGTTATTGTTTATTTAGTTGATATGAGGGCAAAAGTAGTGTTCATTGCAGCGATTTTCCATGAGCGAAGGAATCCGAGAAAGAAATATCGTCGTCGCCCAAGCTGACTGCCGGTGTAAGGCGGGACTCAAACTCTCTAACTTAAATATAAACAGTAATATATCAACACATTCGGCACATTTCTATCTGTGTAGGAAATAGGGGTATTACCTATTCAGCCATTTTGTTACTTTTGTTTCCCTCCTAAATTTTTGTGTTGTGAAGTTAAAGTCGCTGGAAATAAAAGGGTTCAAGTCGTTTGCCGACAAAACCCATGTAATACTGGACAATCCCATAACAGGGATCGTGGGTCCTAACGGCTGTGGTAAGTCGAACATCGTAGACGCCATCAGGTGGGTGATAGGTGAGCACAAGATAAAGGCGCTGCGATCGGACAACCTTGAAGATCTGATCTTCAATGGTTCGCGCACACGTAGCGCATCGGGCATGGCCGAGGTGTCACTCACATTTGAGAACACACGTAACCTGCTGCCTACCGAGTTCACTACCGTTACCATCACCCGTAAGTTCTACAAGAACGGCGAGAGCGAGTACCGCCTCAACGATGTGGCGTGCCGCCTTAAAGACATTCACAACCTGTTCCTTGATACCGGTGTGTCTAACGACTCGTATGCCATCATAGAACTGGGCATGGTGGACGACATCATTAAAGACAAGGATGGTAGCCGCCGCCGCATGCTGGAGCAGGCCGCCGGTATATCTATTTATAAGACACGCAAGAAGGAGGCAAAACAAAAACTGGAGGCAACCGAGCAGGACATATCGAGGATTGAAGATCTGCTGTTTGAGATTGGCAACAACCTGCGTACGTTGGAGAGTCAGGCCAAGAAAGCCGAACGCTATTTCCAGGTAAAGAATGAATACAAGGAAGTGAGCATAGAGCTGGCAAAAGCAAGCCTGGAGCACTTTAACGACCAATATAAAACACTGAACGAGCAGAACGATGCCGAGACCGACCGCCGCACCCAACTGGAGGCAATGGTGGCAACGGAGGAAGCGGCCGTGGAGCAGCAGAAGGTGAAGCTGATAGAAAAAGAGCAGGAACTGAACGGCCTGCAGAAGAAGTTTAACGATCTGGTGAACCGTGTGCGCCAACTGGAAAGCGACAAGAAACTGGCCGCACAAAAAATGGAACATCTGCAGGAACGCGACAAGAACCTGCGCGACTTCCTTGCCGGTGCCGACGGACAATCACAGAAGCTGGAAGAGTCGATCGCGTTCTCTGAAAAACAGATAGCCGACGAAACCGCAGCGCTGGAAAAAGTGAAAGGTGAACTGGACACGCTGCGTGCCGCTGTTGACACACAACGTGCTGCCTTTGATGCGAAGAAGCAGGCACTGGAGCAGATGCGCAACGAGTACCAGCAGCGCCAGCGCGGACTGTTTGAAGCCGAGAAAAAAGTAGCCATCGCCGATACGTCGGTAATGAACATACAGCGCGGCATTCAGCAGGTGCAGAGTGAAATGGCTCAGCGCAGCTCGCAGATCAGCCAACTGGGTACCGAAAAAACCGAAACAGAAGACAAACTGCATCACCGTCAGGATGAACTGCAGGACCTTATAGACAAACACGAAGAGGTAAAAGCGAAGATACTGGCGAGCCAGGAGCAGATGGAAAGTCTGCGCGCACGCCTTGTAGAGGAGAACCGCAAGCTGGACAGCCGCCGCAACGAACACGACCTGCTGAAGTCGCTGGTGGAAAGCCTGGAAGGATACCCGGACAGTATCAAGTTCCTGAAGAAGAACAAAGACTGGGACAACAGCGCCCCACTTCTCTCGGATGTGTTTGTGGTAAAGAACGAATACCGAACCGCACTGGAAAACGTGCTGGACAACTACCTCAACTACTATATTGTTGCCAATCCGCAGGAAGCTGCCAAGGCAGTATCGCTGCTTGACACCAACAAAAAAGGCAAGGCCAATTTCTTCATACTCGACCACCTGAGTCAGTACATACCTGCAACAACGGAAACACCGGCAGGAGCCATACCGGCACTGGAACTGGTGACTGTAGATGACCAATATGCGTCGCTTGCAAAGCGCCTGCTGGGTCATGTGTACGTTACTGCCGATGATACCGATATATCGGGCGTGGAGCTGCAGAACGGCAATGTGCTGGTGAGCAAGAGCGGAAAAATGGTGCGCGGCCGCTACACACTGGGCGGTGGTTCGGTGGGTCTGTTTGAAGGCAACAAGATTGGCCGTGCCAAAAACCTGGAACGCCTGGCCAAAGAAATTGAAGAACTTACCCAGACAACTGCTGAACTGAAACAGTTAGTGTCTGACACTCAAACGCTGATCACCGGCTTCAACATGGAGCTGAACGACAAAGCGATTGAACAGGCGCGTCGCGATGTGAACACACTGCAGAACCATGTAGTGAACCTTACACACCGCATCGAGAACTTCGACCACCTGAACCAGAACGGCGAAAAACGCCTGGCAGAGTTGCAGGAACAACTGGACGACACACACGAAAGCATACAGGATACCCGTGACGCGCTGGAATCGATAACAGCAGAACTGCAAGGCCTGCAGGACCAGATACGCGGTGCCGAAGAAGAATTCCGCACAGTGGAGCTGGCCTTTAACGACGCTACGCAACAATACAATAACCAGAACCTGTCAGTGGCCCGTCAGCAAAGCAAGCTCGACAATCTGCGCCAGGAATTGCAGTTCCGCACCAACCAGCTTACCGATCTGAAAAACCAGATCACTTCCAATACCGAGCAGCTCTCGTACGTGAGCACGCAACTGGAAGAGACAGGCAAATTGCTGAACAGCGGCGACAACGAATTGTATGAACTGCTGACACGCAAGGAAACAGAGGAACGCGAACTGAACGAGAAAGACCGTGCCTACTATGAGATGCGCAACAATATAAGCGCACAGGAAAGTGCGCTGAACCAGAAACGCCGCGAGAAAGAACATGCCGAGACCCTCTTGAGCAACATCAAGGAGAAGCTGGGCACTATGAAGTTGCAGGTGGCCGGTATGAGCGAACGCCTTTCTATAGAATTCAAGGTGAAGCTGGACGACATTCTTGATCAGCCGCGCACGGGCGAACAGACAATAGAAGATCTGACCGCTGATGCTGAAAAGATGAAGAAGCGCCTCGACAACATGGGCGAGATCAACCCGACAGCGATAGAAGCATACACTGAAATGAAGGTGCGCAACGACTTCATTGTAGAACAGCGCAATGACCTGGTGAACGCCAAGGATTCGCTGCTGTCGACCATTGAAGAAGTGGAGAACACTGCCAACAGCAAATTCCGCGAGACCTTCGATCTGGTGCGCGAGAACTTTGTGCAGGTATTCAAGGCACTCTTTACCGCCGAGGACAATTGTGACCTTCGCCTCACCGACCCGGACAATATCGCCGACAGCAACATAGAGATCTACGCACAGCCCAAGGGCAAGAAGCCGAGCACCCTCACCCAGCTTTCGGGCGGTGAGAAGACGCTTACTTCTACCGCTTTCCTGTTTGCCATCTACCTCATCAAGCCGGCTCCGTTCTGTATCCTCGATGAGGTGGACGCGCCGCTGGATGACGCCAACGTGGGTAAGTTCACGCAGATGATCCGCAAGTTCTCAGACAACTCGCAGTTCATCATCGTAACCCACAACAAGCAGACAATGGCTGCCGTGGACGTGATCTATGGGGTGACCATGCAGGAGCCCGGCGTGAGCAAGCTGGTGCCGGTAGACTTCAGAAGCCTGAACTAACGGAAGTGTCATAGCATTATTTTTACCACTGTCGGAGATACTGATATTAATGAGTATTTTTGATGGCTCAGGATCGCGTTAGCGGTTCAGGCCATTTCGGGTGTTTAAAAAAGCACCTTTCAACCAAGAAACATCGAGTGATCCTTAACATCATTTTTCTGGTATTGTATGTCAGTCTGTCGGGCTCGCTCGATGGCGTGTCTATGAGCGGTTTGTTTGTAGTGCATTGCCTGCTGAAATTGATCGTTTCCATCAGGAATCGTAAAGGGTTCCACATTATGATGGCATTCTACACAGGTGTGGGCCTTATCACATTTGCCAATCTGAACTTCCTGGACAAGATCTATGTAAATGGCCTTAAGGAATATTACATCTACTCATACATTGTGATGGACAAAGTGACCGAAGGTGCCGCCCTTTGGGCAATTGGTAACACCTTCGCGTTTATAGGCATAGAAGCGTTTGCCAACAAGTCATTCCCTTCGATAAGGATCGATATGAAAAACAAAAAGCATATCGACTATTTGTTCCGGTTTGTATTGTTAACGCTCTTCCTTAACGCTTCAGGGCACGCCATCAGTCTGACGTTTATCACAGGAGGACTACAAAAGATATTTGTACTACTGAACTTTTTCAGCACCCTTATTTTCGCAAGGTTATGGGTTGTGGAAAACAATAACAAGTACCGGAATTACGCAATTATTTTAGCGATCTGCCAAACCGTCATATCGCTCTTCACCTCCTACCTCCGTTCCGATCTTATCACGCCTGCCGTCAGCTTGTATGGTGGGTATTTCATGGGAAAGGGAAGCCTCAGATACCTGTTTTCTTACCGGGTTGTTCCAATATTGTTCCTGGTATTCCTGTTCTCTCTGTTTTTCAACACGCTGTCCGGAAGCCGCTCCCGATTCATTGATGCCTTTACGCAAGACCGTACAGCAACGCTGGGCTATACTGACCTGAGCACAAGCCAGAATGAACGCGGAGGCGCCATGGACCGAACATCCAACATTGCTCAGCTCTCCAATGTGATCTACCTGGTTGAGAAAAACGGACACTATAATGGTCGTGCGTCTTTCCCGCTTCTGGCAGCCCTCATACCCAGGGCGTTGTGGCCGGATAAGCCCAATATCGAACTCGGGGCGTGGTTTGCGCTGGAGATAGGTGCCGCGTCCATCTCCCCCATTACCGGCCGCGCCAATAACTCTGTGAACATGACCATACCGGGAGAGTTATATCTCGACTTTGGCTGGATAGGAGTTATACTTGGGAGCATTCTTTTCGGGGCAATGCTCGGCGCTTTCTGGAACGCTGCCGAATTCACCGCTTCAGCATACAATATCTCCGGTAGTATCTGGGGTGGCTACCTTCTATTCAATGCCCTCTTCGGGCTGGGTTCCGACCTTCAGCTGATCATCTCCCTTGTTTCCACTTACCTCATGCTGTTGCTCATTCACTACGCAATAAAATCTTATGAGACTTCTAACCGTAGGACCGCTCTGGCGCGGAAGTAATGCAGGTGGTATGTTCAGGGCTTTGTCCCGCTGCGGCTGTCTTATAGAGGTCGTAGATGAGTTCTACCACATCAGCCTCAGGGGCACCGGCAAAAAAGCGAAGATCGCCGAGCGCCTCATTCGCCCCCTTCAGGAAGCCGAATTCAATGAGGTCATCCGCAAGCGGGTCGATACCTTTCA
Organism: uncultured Flavipsychrobacter sp.; assembly: GCA_964652995.1. Lineage (GTDB taxonomy): Bacteria > Bacteroidota > Bacteroidia > Chitinophagales > Chitinophagaceae > Nemorincola. Next base: position 56,112 of record CAZZCR010000020.1, read on the forward strand.
GCCTGCCATACTGTTCGTTTACAAGGGTGCTTTTGTGCACCCCGAGACCATACAATATGCCAAACAAAAGGGCTGCAAGGCGGTTATGTTCTACCCCGATGTCAGCATGACGTTCCACGGCACCAATATTCCCCGCTCCATACCGCTGTACGATCTCATCTTCACCACCAAGACCTTCGGCATCAAGGACATGCAAGATAAATTCGGGGTTAAGAACGCCGTATTCATGCCGCATGGTTATGACCCCGAGATACACCGGCCGCTCACCATTGGCCCCGACGAGCAAAAGATATTCGGCTGCGATGCCTCGTTCATAGGCACATGGTCACCCAAGAAAGAACAATGGCTCACCCACCTGAGGCAACAGCTACCGGCAATAGACCTGAGGGTGTGGGGCGACCAATGGCACAAAGCATCATCGCCGGCGCTGAAGGGAAGCATCATGGGTAAGTCTATACTGGGCGACCTGTACGCACTGGCCATTCAGGCATCCAGGATCAACCTCGCCATCCTTTCCGAGCAAGTTTCCGGCTCATCGTCGGGAGACCTCATTACTTCCCGCACATTCCACATTCCGGGGGCACAGGGTTTTATGCTGCACGAGCGCAATGAGGAATCGGTGCTCTACTTCAAAGAAGATGAGGAAGCAGGCTTCTTCGACGGACCGCAGGAGCTTGCCGACAAGGTGCGCCACTATCTGGCCGATGATGCCGCCCGAAACCGCATCCGTCTGGCAGGCTACGAGCGTGCTCGCCGCGACCACTCGCTGGATGCGCGTGCTGCACAGGTGTTGCACCACATGCAACAACTATTCTGATAAAACCGGTAAACTCCCGAAGTAACAATTATCCTCTCCAGTTGTGGCGGGAGAATTTGTAGGTATGCGCCCCCACGTAAGCATCGGGGCATATCTGTGAAAGAGACATTTTGCTGACCTCCGGACTGTTGAAACGCAACTTGATGGCCTGCCACAGGTCGGTATATGCTATCTGCAAACCATCCTGAAAATAGCATTTGTTGCCGTTCTCAAACATTCCGAATTTCATGCCGCGGTCAAGCCTGTCAATGATTTCGCGGTACTTATCTTCGTGCTGTAATTGCATTTTTCAATAACAATTTATTCACAAATTTAACCAAAGAATCCGCTAAAACAAGTAGGAAACATACATTTTTTACAACAATTAATTAAGATATAACTTTTATTATAAATCATTATACGTAATTCTACTTCCACCTACACCGACAAAAAAAGAGGCTGCAACCCGATGGTTGCAGCCCGGTATACCATACTGTTGGGTGGGTGGTTTAGTAGCCCCTGCCCTCCTGCTTTTCCATGTAATTCATAAACGCACGGTTGGCCACACGGTTGCCTCCCGGTGTAGGATAGTTGCCGGTAAAATACCAGTCGCCCGGGTTGTGCGGGCAGGCGTTGTGCAGCCCCTCCAGCGATTGGTAGATCACATCTACCTGTGCGGTCACCTCTTCGTGGCGCAGCATCTGTGCGATCTTGTTGCTGATCTCTTCGTCGCTGAATGACTCGTACACACCCTGCACGTAGTTGCGTGCATCCAGTGTGCCATTGGCGGCTGCGTCTTTGCACAGCTGGTAAATATCGTGCAGTTTACCTGCCTGGCCACGCTCAGTCAGCAGTTCCACTGCCGCCTGGAACGCTATGAAATCGCCCATGCGACTCATATCTATACCGTAGCAGTCGGGGTAGCGGATCTGCGGTGCCGATGAAACGATGATGATACGCTTAGGGCCCAGTCGGTTCAGCATTTTGATGATGCTCTCCCTCAACGTGGTGCCACGTACTATCGAGTCGTCTATCACCACAATGGTGTCCTCGCCACGCTTCACGGTACCGTACGTAATATCGTATACGTGCTGCACCATCTCGTTGCGCGATGCGTCTTCGGTAATGAAGGTGCGCATCTTTACGTCTTTGATGGCTATCTTCTCGATGCGTACACGGCGACCGATCAGCTCGCGCATTTCTTCCTCAGGCATATCGGGGCGCGCCAGTATGCGCTTCACCTGTATGTCCTTCAGGTAGTCTTCAAGTCCCTTTATAAGGCCGTAGAATGCTGTCTCGGCCGTATTGGGGATGAACGATACTATCGTTTGCCTCAGGTGGTTGTCCAGCGCGTCCAGCACACGTCCTGCAAGGTTGCGGCCAAGGGCCATACGCTCGCGGTATATCTCGGGGTCGCTGCCGCGGCTGAAGTAGATACGCTCGAAACTGCACGCTGCCAATTGGCGCGGTGCCAGTATCTGTGCATTGGTAAACTCACCTGCTGCATTTACAATTATGGCATGACCGGGTTCCAGTTGCATGATCTGTTCCTGCGTCACGTTGAAGGCCGTCATGATGGCAGCACGCTCGCTGGCGGCTATCACCACTTCGTCGTTGGCATAGTAGTAACAAGGCCTTATGCCGTTGGGGTCGCGCATCACAAAACTGTCGCCGTTGCCTATCAATCCGCAGAACACATAACCACCGTCAAAGTGGGCAGTGGCCTGCTTCAATATGCCTTCTATATTCAGTTTGGCGGGGTTGCTGTCATCGGCCATACACAGGTAGTAGTGTATGGTCTCTATCATAGCGCCCAGGTCGCTCTCGCGCAGGGTATTGTTTGGGTGCTGCCCCAGCCTTGCAAACAACTCGTCGGTGTTCACGAGGTTGAAGTTGCCGGCCATGGCCAGACTGCGTGTGGGGTTGATGTGCGGCTTAATGAACGGGTGGCAGAACTCTACATTGTTCTTGCCCTGTGTGCCGTAGCGCAGGTGACCCATTATTACCTCGCCCATAAAGCGCATATAACCCTTCATAAGGCCGGGGTGCTGCGCTATATCGGGGTACATTTTCTCCAGCTCGCCTACCTCCTGACTGATGTTCTGAAATATCTGAGCAATTGCCTGCGCACCGCCCACCCTCAAACGGTGCATAAACTGGTGTCCCGGTTCGGTGTTCAGCTTCACGGTGGCTATTCCTGCACCGTCCTGACCGCGGTTGTGCTGCTTTTCCATAAGCAGGTACAACTTATTGAGGCCGAAGAAGGCAGTACCATATTTTTGGTGGTAATATGAAAGTGGTTTCAGCAGCCTTATGTAGGCCAGTCCGCATTCGTGTTTAAGTGCATCAGACATGAGGGAGCAAAGATACATTGAATTGATAAATGACATTCATAAAACAATGTCAATATGAGGGGTAGCAGCGGATGTTCCGTAGCACGACATAATGAAGTGGGAACCAAATTTCTGCTCGATCACATCACAATGTCACATTTTCTTAGAAAAAACTTCTTTACATCGCATTACTCCGAACCATTCATCGCTATTATGCTGACCATCAACTATTTGCACTCAAAACACGCTGTTCATGATCAAGTTTTTGTCCGAAGAAACTGCGCAAAACCTGCGCACTTGCTTCTCACCTGCTTCCCAAAAACTTCCCACTTGCTTCCCACTTGCTTCCCACTTGCTTCCCAAAAAATGCGCACCTGCCTAATCGGCAGGCAGGCCTACCTAATCGGCAAGCGGACCTGCTTCGCGCCTACTGAGTGCCTTGGCATTTATTACCTCCCACCTGGCGCGTTATGCCTTAAAAAAAATGACATGCTAAACCAGGCATTGAGGCATTAGTTTGCTTTCAGCGTTGAAGGTAGGTGGTGCTGGTGACGTAATCAAATACTTTGTTTTATGACACTACAGTTTTTGAGGTATAGTAAAAACTAAAAATGTTGAATTGCAAAGAAAATGCTATGCATTAGAAGCTAATAAGAAATGTGTTTTCATAATCACGTCGAGTCACTCGCAGAAAAAGCCACCACCCCTATCCCCTCCCTGCCTACCGGTCAGGCAGGCTTAGCAGGAGGGGGAAAACTCGAATGAGCGCCGTGCCTCTAAAATGAACTTAGAACTTAAGGGAAAACTCCCCTATCGTCTGGCTAGCCTGCCCCGAAAGCACTCGGGGGGATGCCGGAGAAAGCGAAGGCTTTCGCACGGCCGGGGTGGTGGCACTACCCCTTCACCACCCGCTTCACCACCTTATTGCCATATTCATCTGTCACCTGCAGCAGGTACACACCTGCCGGCAGGCGTGCCACATCCAGCATATGCGTGCCGGGGGCTACCACTGTATGCGGCACATCATATACCTGCCCTGCGGCATTGGTTATGGATATAAGCTTTATGGCAGCACCGGCATCCACCGTCACACTATGTGTTGCAGGGTTGGGGTACACCTCCACAGCTGTTGGTGCCTGCAGCTGCAGCACATGCACGGGCGTTTCTGCTATTGTAATAATTGACGACCATGCTGTATCTCTGCAATCTTCGCCCAATGGCCGCACTTTAGCAACTACAGCATCGGTGCCCGGGGTCTTCACATAGGTCACAACAGGAACAGATGTAGTGGCAAACAACACACTGTTTTTATACCAGTCAACACTGTAGGTGCTTCCTGCCGATGTCACAGTAGCATTCACGGTAACGGTAGCCCCCACTGTTGCCGACGGTACTGCCGAAAGCGAAATTACAGGCACCACGGGAGCAGTGACCACCATATGCACCACATTGCTGTAATAATTCACCGTACCCACTCCGCATATCGTGATCGATGCCACACAGCGCACACTATCGCCATTATTTGGTGTATAGCTATATACGCTGTCTGATGTGCCAATCGGCACACCATTTCTGTACCATTGATAATCCGGCACGGCTATTCCCGGTATTCGTGCAGTAAACGTCACTGCCGTTCCTATACACACAGTATCGTTGGGCATAGGTGTCAACTGAACTGTCGCCACAGGGGTCACAGGCACCACTGTCATTTTTCGGATACGGTGGTTTGAGTAGTCTGCGATAAACAAATTGCCGGAATGGTCCAGAGCTACTCCCGCCGGGCGAAATAAAGTAGCAGCCGTGGCAGGTCCCCCATCTCCACTGAAACCCGAAGTGCCGGTTCCCGCAATGGTGGTAATAATGCCGCTGACTGCGTCTATTCTGCGCACTACGTGACTCTCCTCATCGCCTATGTACATATTATCGCAGCTATCCATAAACAAGCCCGATGGTTTTCTGATCTTGGCCGCTATTGCTGGCCCGCCATCACCATCGTACCCCGCAACACCGCTACCCGCAAAGGTGGTCACCACACCTGTAGCAATATTTATCTTACGGATTCTGGCGTTATCCCAGTCGCCAACATACAGGTTGCCATACCTGTCCTTGCACAATCCTATCACCCTGCCAAATCGGGCAGCGGTTGCCGGACCTCCGTCACCGGTATAGCCCGTTATTCCGGTCCCGGCGAACGTGTTAATGATCCCCGTAGTCATATTAATGACACGTACTTTATAGTTGAACGCATCACAGATATACATTCGATCCAGAACAGTGTCTAATACCAAACAAGCAAGTGAATTGAACCTCGCAGCCGTCGCGGGTCCACCATCACCAATACCCCCGATGTCCCCCGTACCTGCAAAAGCTGTAATAATACCCGTCGAACTTGTAACTTTTCTTACCTGACTTGACCAACTGTCAACGATGTAATAGTTGCCATTTTCGTCTTGCACGGTCTGATTTCCCCGCAACACCGACGCGCATGTAGCGGGACCGCCATTTCCCCAGCCCGTTGGTCCACCAGATGCAGTGTCACTCCCTGCAATGCGTGTTACGATCGTGGATACTTTATCGATTGATCGAACTTTCACGTAATGACTTACTAGGAGGTTTCCGTTATTGTCAAAGTTCAGACCAAACGGAACTGCAGTTTCTGCACTCACCGCCAACAGGCCGTCACCTCCCCAGTCTGCAGCCCCAGTTCCGGCGTAGGTTGTTATTGTCTGAGAACTAGCCTCAAAAATAACCACCATAAAACAAACAAAACAAAACAAAAGTGATTTCATAACAATCCATCTATTGTTGTACACGTAAAATATTATTAGCACCCGTTATATCTACATACACAGTACCTGGGGGAAACGTACCGATCGGCGCCACCCCAACAAACGTATTATAAACCCCGGGTTGCAGCCAAAGGTTGCTGACATGCATGGTACCTGCGGCTGCAGTAGTAATACCATTGCCAAATACAGCTGCCAGGTTATGATTGACCGTATTTCCAACACCTCCAATAATTGTTGAGCATTGTCCGTTCATGATATTACTGTCGCCACCAACCACAGCCGAGTTGTCAGGGAAGTACGAGTGGGAGTACCTGGGTATTTTTGTTTTCATTGGCATTAAAGATATGATATATAAAGTTCAGAAAATATTGTGATACAAAGGAATCGGATATCAAACATTTTTATTCTCCAACCCATACACGCAAGAGTCTGACACGTCGAATGAGAACCGCGCCGCAAACATGATCGTAGGTAGTGAGGGAAAGCTCCCCTCCTGTTAAGGATGGGGATGCCGGAGAAAGCGAAGTCTTTCGCACGGCTGGGGTGGTGACACTCGCATATTATATCCGATAACTTTCTAACTTTAGATCTAACATCCTTACCATGAAAAATGATCAACGCATAAACAACTTATCTTACCTGAAAGATCGTCGAAAAGAATTAAGGAACAGGCTGACTCCGGCAGAAGCTGCTTTGTGGAGTATCCTAAAGAACAGCGGACTTGATGGCCGCAAATTTCGCAGACAACACAGCATCTGCAATTATATACTCGACTTCTATTGTCCTTCAGAGAAACTGGCAATTGAGTTAGATGGCGAAGTCCATAATAACCCGCTACAGGCGCAGTCAGACAAAGAACGTGATGCTCAATTGCTTACTATGGGCGTTGTTGTGATCAGATTTGAGAACCGCATCGTCTTTGAGCATCCCGACCATATATTGCAGGAAATAGCACGTCATTTCAAGAGGTAGCTTCCTCCCGGTTTGTTCTTTCAAACACAAACGATATCAACCACCCCTATCCCCTCCCTGCCTAACGGTCAGGCAGGCTTAGCAGGAGGGGAACACCTCGAATGAGCGCCGTGCCTCTAAAATGAGCTTAGGTAATGAGTGGCAACCACCCCTATCCCCTCCTTAGCAGGAGGGGAACACCTCGAATGAGGGCTGTGCCTCTAATATGAACTTAGAACTTAAGGGAAAATCCACTATCGTCTGGCTAGCCTGTCTAAAAAGCGACTTAACTACGGACTCTGATCACGTCGAGTCACTCGCAGAAAAAGCAACTACCCTCCTGCCCTCCCTGCCAACCGGTCAGGCAGAGAGGGCAGGAGGGGAACACCTCGAATGAGCGCCGTGCCTCTAAAATGAGCTTCGGCAATGAGTGACCACCACCCCTATCCCCTCCTTAGCAGGAGGGGAACACCTCGAGTGAGCGCTGTGCCTCTAATATGAACTTAGAACTTAAGGGAAAACACGACAATTAAAGAAACGACAAAGGGTTTAAAGGAAATTCTCCCGCCGGCATAAATAAAGCCGCGGCTGTCGCCACGGCTTTATAGAATTTCGGATGGGTGAATACCTTATTTGCGTTTGATGCTGCAACCTATTGATTTTGTAGCTGCAGGGTCAGCGGCCTTGCCGGCAATCATAGCGTCGATAGCATTGTTGATGTAAGACACTTTTGCCTCGGCAGGCGTGGCAGGGTTGTCGTTCATAGCACCTTTGTACACGAGTGTGTTCTGGTTGCTGAAGAGGAACACCTCGGGTGTATGGTTGGCACCAAATGCATCGGCCAGCTTAGAGTCTTTGTCCATGAGGTAGGGCACCGTGTAACCTTGTTTGGCTGCATAACCCTTCATAGCATCAAAAGCATCATCGCCATCGCGCTTAGCCTCGTTGGAGTTGATGATGGCCACACCCACATGGTGCTGACGCGCGTAGGCAATGGTCTTGCGGATGGTCTCTTCGTTCTTCACCACGTATGGGCAGGTGTTGCAAGAGAAGATCACCAGCATGCCGTTCTTGTCGGCGGTTTTGTAGTAAGGGATGAGGGAACCATCGGTTGCGCTGTACATTTCAGTGCTTACACGTGGCATGCCGTCTCCGGGTTTCAGTTGCGCCTGCTGCGCATAGGTAGTGCCCGATGCTGCCGCTATAAATGCGGTGGCGAGGGCAAGAAATGTGTTCTTCATATACTGTTGTTTTTGGTAAAGTTAATGATATTGTACCATTCAACTATATGCCTATCGCTTGCGTTCCAGACTCACCTTCTCGTCGCCGGGTTGGTAGGGAACATAGGTCACAATGAACTGGAACATCTCGTCGGTGGCCTTCATGCTGCCGTTCTGATCGGTAACGAGGCGCGGCGGACTGAAGGGGTTATTTAGGTTGGCGGTGGTATTGTCGTAAATGCCCTCGGCCACTATGGTACTTCCGGCAGGCACCTTCACCATCTTCTTGAAGGTGTAGAAATACTGCCAGTTGAAGTCCCACCGGGGAATGGAGATGAGGCGTATGGTATCACCACCAGGTTTCAGGGCGTAGGCCTTAAAACTCTTGCCCAGCAGGTGCATGTGCGGGTTGATGGTGAGGATGGAGATATCGGCAGGCACCGTGTAGTGGCTGTACACCGGCTTGATGGTGTTGGGCAGTATCTGCATATCGGGCTCGGCAGGCACTACTCCCCAGGTGCCCAGCTGAAACTCCTGCACGGGGCGGTTGGGCGGCAGGGGCGAGAAAAAGATGTTGATGTAGGAACTATCGGTGACATCGGCCTTGTTGTTGAAGCCGTAGTGCAGATCATTGAGCAGGAAGGCGCCCTTGCGCGGCAGGCGGTAACCACCCAATCCGTCGGGGTAGCGCTGACCATACACACCGGGCAGGTAGTTAACCACCGATTTCTGCAATACAGGGTAGCTGCCATCGTCGTTGGGCAGGCCCAGCCTCTGGTATGCCTGCAGCAGCGTGGCGGTGTCGCCGGCCATTTCTACAATGCGGTCGCCGGCAAACACATCGGTCTTGCGGGCGGCCTCATACTTCACCATGTCGCCGTTTACGTGGTGCACAATGTTGGCCCGGCCGGGAATGAACTCGATGAGGCTGGCAAAGGTATCGGCCGGCAACTCGTAGGGCACCTTTACGAGCAGGAACTTGTCGGCGCTGCCACCGGGCAGCAGGTAGGGCTGCACGGGTATGCGCATATCGGGCGTGCCCACCTGCGAGCCGAAGGGAAACTGCGGAAGGGCGGGCAACTTGTCGGCAGGGGCCTCGGGCGTGCCGTCCTTTACCCACTTTTCGAGCAGGGCTATATCGCGCTCGTCCAACACACGCTGGCCTACGAACTGGGTGTAGTGCGGATCGGCGGGCCATGGCGGCATGATGCGGCGGCGGGTGACGTAGGCATTGGCCACGGCATACTTGCGGGCATCGGCATAGGTGACCAGCGAAAAGTGGGCACTCCCACCCGGGCGGTGGCAAATGGCGCAGTTGGCATACAATACCGGTGCCACATGCTCGGTAAAGGTGACGGTTGCAGGCATACTATTGCCACCGCCGCACGCCTGCACCAAAAGGGCGGCCACGGCTGCTACCAACACCACAAAATACCTGCGAAGGACCATAGTAGGTTTTTTCGGGCAGCAATATACTCAACATAGCTGTTACCACAGCATTACCGTCGGGTTGCCGCAATGTTGAGGCAGGGTTATTTCGGGGTTACATCTGCCCAAAGACAGATTGCGGTAACACTCGGAATATACTTTGCATGCATTCTTAACTACTAAAACAAACAAAATGGAAAACACATTGCAACAACTGACCGAAAACACTACAGAGGTGATGAACACAGAAGAGATCACAGCCGATGCAGAGACAATTGTCTTTGAAGAAGAGACCACAGAAGAAGAAAGCGATGAAACCGGCGAAGACGCTGAGGAAGTGAACGAAGAACTGCTTGACGAAGCCGAAGAAATTACAGACGAGGAGTCATCGGAAGAAGAACTTTCTTCTTCAGAAGAAGAATAATTGCCTGACACCATGAGAATGCCGCAAACAGGCTGCCGTGGCTACGGCGGCCTGTGTTGTGTGGCACCGGCGGCAAAATTGCCTATAATACCTTATTTTGCACCGTCTGAAACCGCCCGTGCCGCTACCGCCGGGTGTGAAAAATGCCGGCCATGTTTGAAGAGATACTGAAAATAGCCAACCGCTACAACGACGGGTATGCCAAGGTGAAGGAAAGGAGAGATCAGTGGTTACACAAGTCGGAAGAACTGCGCGAACACCTGATGCAGATAGCCGACCACCTGAACAACAACGCTACCTACAAGCAGGGATTCTATGTGGATACGCTCCACGCCTTCAACGAGGATATAAGGGGCACGAGTAACCGTATGCCATCGGTGGCTTTCAGATCGGGGCCCATGCCGATGCTGGTCACCTTCCGTAACTCTATGGGAGAGAAGAAGACCTATAATGAGGAAGGCTTCAGCATCTCCTTCAACCCCACTATAACCGGGCAGGTATTGGTGCTACTGCAGCCCCACTACAGCGACCTGGACAAAGAGCTGCCCGAGATGGTGAGCCTGGGCATGTTTCAGGAGCCCGGCGAGATAACCATGGAGGAGGCGAACGAGATCATTCAACGCGGTATGGAAGAGGCATTCTATTCGAGCTTCACAGGCATGGCCTTCCCGCCACAGGACGAACAGACAGAGACCACCCCACCTCAACGAACACTTATAGGATTCAAACGACATGACACTACACAAAAGATATAGCCTACTGCTGGCCCTGACACTGCTGCTGGGTGCCTGCAACAATGAAAAACCGGCTGAACAGACCACTACCGAAACAGCACCTACCGAGGCCGTGGTTGTGCCTGTGCCCATCAGCTACAATATAGTGAACCAATACCCGCATGACCCGAAAGGCTTTACCGAAGGATTGGAGTTTCATGATGGCTTTTTGTATGAAAGCGTGGGTCAGTACGGTGAGTCGGACGTGAGGAAAGTGGAGCTGGCGACAGGGAAAGTAGTGCAGTCTACCAAGATGGACGCGCGCTACTTTGGCGAAGGGCTGACGCTGCTGAACGATAAGTTCTACCAGCTGACCTACCGCGAGGGCAAGGGTTTTATCTACAACAGTAAAACACTGAAACAGGAAGGGTCGTTCCCATTCCCGACGCAGGAGGGTTGGGGCATGACGAACAATGGCACTCACCTCATCTTTAACGATGGCGGCAATGTACTCTACTTCATGGACCCAGCAAGCGGCAATATCGTGAAGCAACTGGCCGTGACGGATGAACACGGACCGGTGTATCGCATTAATGAGATGGAGCTGATAAAGGGCTTCATCTATGCCAACCAATGGCAACTGGACGTGCTGCTGAAGATAGACACCGCTACGGGCAAGGTGGTGGGCCGTGTGGACCTGAGCGGACTGCGCCAGCAAACGGGTATTCCGCCACTATCGGGTGATGAAGACGCTCCGGAAGTGCTGAACGGCATAGCCTATGATGCTACGGGAAACCGCATCTTCATAACCGGCAAAAACTGGCCTAAGCTGCTTGAAGTGAAACTGGATAACTAATAATAGGTATCACGATGGAACAGCATCCTTTTGTTGCTGTCTGCCTGCCAGCATGGTGCCAACCATCATAATGAGGGCGGTAATGACCACTACCTGTATGACCAGTCCGCGGGAGATGACAGGCACAATGGCTGTTGTCGGTATGGAGAGAAACAATAAGACGGTAATGAGGCCCCGCGGCGCTATGAACAACAATGGAAAAACTGACAAGCCAAACAGCCGCAGGAACAACGCTCTTATAGCAAAGATGGCCACAACAAGACCCAGCGCGACCGACAGAGAACCGGTATCGATAAGCTCGGATACATTGATGGTATAGCCGAACAGAAGAAAGAACGAGGCGCGTGTGAGGAATGTAAGCTCAGTGACGAGCTCACCAAATTTGTGCACCTGCACCTTAAGCGCGCGGGGATCCAGACGGCTGAAAATGCTGATGCCTGAGAGCTTGCCTACATTGCCGAGGAACAGCCCCAGCAGCAGGATGAAGATAAGCCCAGGCAAGTGATAGACTTTGCCAAGCGCGTAAATGAGTACTATGAGCAAGACGATGGGAATGAACTTCACATGGTGATCGATCTTGCGGAGTAAGAGCGCGAGCCCGATAGTGGCGACCAATGAGACAAGCACCATGATGACGAGCTGCCCGCCAAAGTGAAGGAACGCCCAACCATTGATGACCTCGTTGGTGACCACAAAGTTGAAAAAAACAACTCCGAGAATGTCTGACAGACTGCTTTCGTATACGACAAACTCGTTGTGCTCGCGGTTGAGTGCGCGGGCAGTGGGAATAGCCACAGCACTGCTGATAACCGCCAACGGAACCATACTAATGACCAGGTTGCGGAACGCGCCCTGCCCCGTGACAAAGAGCAATGTGGCACCCGCAAACACCAAAAGCAGCATGGGTAGTGCGGCCATGCAGGTCGCCTTCTTCACAATGGCCACCTTTTCGGGTGCCACCTCGAGTTCGAGCGCGCCCTCCAAGACAATGAGAATGAGCCCGACGGTGCCCAACACAGGCAGTGCAACAGTAAGATCGGGCAGGGAAATATGCAGCCATCTGAGTGCGTACTGAACTGTAAGCCCCAGAGCTAACAAGAGGATCACGGCTGGTATTCGTGTTTTGCCGGCTGTAATATCGAACAGGTAGGCAATGAGCAGCAGGCTGCACAACGATATGATGATGGCGGTTGTCAATATGCTGAAAGGTAAGAAAGAGTGCCCGTATGCCGACAGCAATGACTGTTAAAATAACCTGAAACAAAAAGGCCCCACGATTGTGAGGCCTCTGTTTGCGGGATCGTGTACCCTTCATACGCACGGTCGTCATGTAGTCATTAGTTCGTCTATTTCATCCATCATCTGCACCGGGTACAGGAAGGCAATGCTATTGATGCGCGGGGTAGGTATTATAACCCTCGACGCCAGGTGTAAAAAACGTTGACGGATCTGCGGGTGTCAACTCGATGCCTGACTTCATGCGGTGTACGAGATCAGGGTTTGAGATGAACGGATTGCCAAAAGAAACAAGGTCGCAGGCATTTGATTCTATGTCTGATGAGGCACGGTCGACGGTATAGCCGGCGTTGAGAATAAGAGTTCCGTTGAATGCTTTGCGCATTTTAGGTATCATGTCTTTTGGCATGGCGTAGGTAACGAGATGCAGGTACACCAGGCCGAGACTGCTGAGTCCTTCTGTAAGTGCCAGGTATTGTGCCTCTTCAGTAGCATCTGGAGTAAGTCCATTGTATGGATTGAATGGGGACAGACGGATGCCTACTTTATCGGCACCAATGGCAGCTACCAATGCCGCAGCCAGTTCCAGCACAAAGCGGTTGCGGTTCTCGGGGCTACCACCGTATTGATCGGTGCGCTGGTTGGACGATGGGCTGAGGAACTGCATGGGCAGATAGCCGTTGGCAGCATGGATCTCGATACCATCCAGACCAGCTGCAACAGCCAGCTTTGCACTGTGCACATACTCGGCAATGAGTGCAGGTATCTCTGCAGTAGGTATCTCTTCGGGAACGGGGTGTGCCTGCATCTGGTGGGTGTCGGTCCACATGGTACCATCGGCGGCGATTGGAGACGGGCCCACTACTTTGGCTCCGGCAGGTAGATTGTATTCGTGACCGATACGACCGGTGTGCATTATCTGCATGAAGATTCTGCCGCTTTTTGCGTGTACCGCATCCGCGATGTTCTTCCAACCTGCTGCCTGCTCATCGGTGAAGCAACCGGGAATGCGCGAGTAGCCAAGACCATTTGCCGAAGGGGCTACGCCCTCGGTGATGATGAGGCCGGCACCGGCGCGGTCGGCATAGTATTGCGTCATGAGATCATTGGGTACGTTGCCTATTGCACGGCTACGTGTCATAGGAGCCATTACTACCCTGTTTGCGAGATTGATCTTGCCCAATGTGTAAGGGCTGAAGAGTAATGATTGTTCTATTGTCATTGGTTGTGCTTTTTTAAATGTATGTACATGCAAAATTACGTAGGAACAGCATCCCGAACTATTGAAAAAGAAAATAGCGTGATGTAAAAAATCGAGACTAGGTTCGAAAAAAATACTCTAATGCCAACCGGACATTTGGCAACACGCAAAAGAAAAAGGCCCACTAATAATAGCAGTAATAGCGAGCTCGTGTGGAGTATTTTTGCGTCCTTGAAAAGCTAAACAGCTTACATTTATTGATACTAATGAATAAATTAAGTAGTAAATTTATAGTAACACATATCAACATATCATATGAAAACGCGTATGGATGAGTTTACCGAGTCGGAAAGCAGATACAAGATCTTACTGGAATCGATCAACGGTATTGTATGGGAAGCTGACCGAAAATCAATGGTATTTGACTTCGTGAGTAAAAATTCCTTATCCATTCTGGGTTATACGCCCGAAGAATGGATGGGGTCAAAGAATTTTTGCCTGGACCATGTTTTTGCTGACGATAGAGAAACCGTCAAAGAATACTATTATAACGGTGTTGGTAGCGAAAAATATGATCTTGAATTCAGGATGGTGCATAAAGACGGCAGCCTGGTATGGCTACGTAACACCACCTCTGTGCTGAAACGCCCGGATGGGAGAGAAAGACTAAGCGGCATCATGCTGGACATAACCCGTAGTAAGCTTCTTTCCGACCTCGAGCGTCTGGAAAGGCAGGTTCTGGAAATGAATGCAGAGCCGAATGCAGAACTGGGCAGAATATTGCATTTTTACACCAGTGGTATAGAACGTTTGTTCCCTGCGATGAAATGCTCCGTGTTACGCATAACGAATGGTAAAGCATACAACTGGTCATCGCCATCGTTACCGGAACAATACGTACACGCCATTGATGGGCTGCATATAGGCATGAATCGTGGTTCTTGCGGAACCGCCGCATTCCTTAATGAGCGGATAATAGCCTCTGATATTGAAAATGATGAACGCTGGGCTGACTTCAAGGATCTTGCTATGGGACACGGGCTCCGTGCTTGCTGGTCTCAGCCAATAGTCAACTCAAAGGGGACAGTAGTAGCAACTTTTGCGATGTACTACTCGACAGTGAAGACGCCGAATGAGATGGAGTTGTCGATCATAGATAGATCTGCGTCATTGATGGGCGTTATTATTGAGAACAGAAGGTTTGCAGAGACGATCAGGGAGATGAATATGATTGCATCTCAGGGACAGGAACTTGCGAACTTCGGCACATGGCAGTGGGATATCGCATCAGAACGTTTGCTGTGGTCGGAGGAACTATTCAGGATCTATGATCTGGACGGCAATAATTTTAAACCCAGCTACGAAAGCTATCTTGCACGGATCCACCCGGATGATCGCGAAAGAGTGCGTGCCACCATTGAGCAAGCAGTGACAGAAAAGAAAGAGATAGCGTTTGACGAGAGAATAGTGCGTCCGAATGGTGATGTGCGCAATATTCAGTCTTGGCTGAGAGTGGTAAAAGACGACAAAGGGAATATGGTGAAACTGGTGGGTGCCTGCCTTGACGTGACCCGAGCAAAAGAATCGGACAAGAAAATGCGGGAAATCGCGTGGCAGCAATCGCATGTTGTGCGGGCACCGCTTGCGCGTATACTGGGGCTCGTTCAGCTGTTGCAGGCCGGGGTGAAACGAAATGAAGTGGAAGATTTTGACCTGTACAATTCTATTGTACAGTCGGCAAATGAGCTGGATACCATCATCCGCAAGATATCTGAAACGACATACGATGAGCAGACGAGTGCTGCACCATCTGATACATTGTAGTACCTTCGGGAATCCTGCAATTCGGGGGAGTTTACAACATGACGACCTATAAAACCACAACAGATACCCTCGCGTTGGTGATCATACCGGGTTTCATTGCGGTAATGGCAATTGTGACCGCAGTGACCGGGTATAATAGCATAGGATCAATGGATGGAGTGCCCGCAACTTTCTGGCATTTTTAGCCCCCGCGCTACTTACTGTAATGCTGATTGCGTTTTGGCTATATAGGCCGGAAGCTATAGAACTAACAGATGAAGCATTGGTGGTAAAGCGGAAAATATCGACGGTATCCATACCTTATGCGGATATTGTAGAAATAACACTTCCTGATAACAAGGATCTTCGCCTCGCGGTACGAACCTTTGGCAATGGTGGCTTATTTGGATATACAGGTAAGTACTACAAACAACCATACGGGCCTATGACCTGGTACTGCAGCCAAAGGAAGAACTATGTGTTGTTGGAAACAACGGCAGGAAAAAAGATATTGGTGACTCCTGATGATCGGGATGCGATGATGAGTGATTTGCGAAGACGGTTGGGGGCAGAGAAATTAGGATCGTATCCTTTTTGCCATAACATGCCGACATGACTAAAGTGAGGGCAACATGACCTTTGCAGAAACACAATCAGGTAAACTAACAGTATTCTATCGACTATAATGAGTACAACAGCCAATATCAGGGCTTACATTGCCAGCCTGCCAGATGCGAAGCAACAAGACATGAAAACGCTGCATGAATTGGTCCGCCGAGTTGCGGCCGGCAAAAAACTTTGGTTCTTTGACGGAAAGGATGCCACTGACAGAACAGTGAGCAACCCTACAATAGGATATGGCTCATACACAATTAAGTATGCCAATGGCACAACACGTGAGTTCTTTCAGGTCGGATTAAGCGCGAATAGCACGGGGATCTCAGTACACATTATGGGTATTAAAGACAAGACCTTCGTGAAGGAGACTTACGGAAAAGAATTAGGTAAGGCCACAGTGACCGGTTACTGCATAAAGTTCAGGAAACTGAAAGACATAAATATTGATGTGCTTGAAGCGGCTATACGATACAGGCTTGACATGGAAGAAGTGTAGCATTGGCTTCAGCGGGAATGCAGCACGTTAATACTGTCGTCTATGTCGATTCGCATCAACACCGCCGCGCAGTACTCCTGATTCGACTTTACAGAATTCCGCAAACAAAAAAGACTCACAAATCTGTGAAGATTTTTTCGGATCCGACGGGACTCAATTCCGTCCCTGCTGAGCCGGCACCATGACGGTTTAGCGCGATACAAAAGTTCTGAAACAACCTTCGTAATTATTAATCCTTAGTTCTCAGTGCGCTGCACTTGAGTGGGTGCAGGCTGGCTTACAGGCTACTTGTAATAGTGGCAGAACATGCAGCAATGAGCAGTACATTGCGGTAGTATAGAAACAACGGTGACTAATACCGGAAACCGACCGGAAGTAACAAAAGACAATTATTCCCCGAACAGAACAGTTAAAGCACCAGAGAAATTCTATTATACCGTTTGCGAAAATCATTGTTGTCTACCAATAAACGATTATTATGTTCAGGAATTTCAAGGTACTTGATATTATCATCTTAGTTGCGGCACTTTCATCTTTGTTCTATTCGGAGGTGAGTTGGTTTGTAGGAGAACACGAGCGGGCAATTTTTGTTGGTTTGTGGGTTCCTTCAATTATAGGAGCAGGAATCTACATTAAACAAATGACCAACAACAGGTAGCCTAAGTACCCGAACAGAAAATTTAGGATATCGCCTCAAAACAAAAAAGCCTCACATTTATGTGAAGCTTTTGTTGCGGACCGGACGGGACTCGAACCCGCGACCTCCGCCGTGACAGGGCGGCATTCTAACCGACTGAACTACCGATCCTTTCAGTTGGGAGTGCAAATGTAGTAACAAATCTGTAAAAGCAAAAACTTCCGTGGCATCTTTTTATATTTTTTTCTTTCGAAATCGTCAAGGGACAGGAGCAGGTGGTGGAGACAGACCGATACGGAGCAACGTTTAAAAAGAACAAGGGCTTTCGTGAAGTACGAAAGCCCCTGCCACAACTATGAAAAAACTGAAATTAACGGTTGAAAATGGTGCAGCGCATCTGGAACTGCACGTAGTCGCGATCAATAAATTTGTCGCTTAGGTTGATGACACCGTTGATGCCTTTGCGATAGGACACACCTGCGCGCACACGCTGGGTGAGGGCCACTTCGGTCTTACCAACGAAACCTACGTCGAATGTGGGCGCAACCTGCAGGTTACCACGATCGACTTCTGAAGTAGCAGGACGATTGTCGACGAGCATTTTCTGGAAGTCGGGACCAACACCAACAGACATGCGTTTCATGATCTTGTATCCTATGCTTGGTGTGATCTGAGCATAATATAAATTGTAGTTAACGTCCTTCATCTTGGCTACGCCAACGGGGCCTGATGTAGTGGGCACTTTATCGGTATTGGTTACAGAACTGGTCTTTGATGCAGAACCAGGTCTTGCAGCTGTTGCGCCTGACGCACCACCTGCATACGTGCTGCCACCGCTATAGTCCATATACATTGTCTGCTGTGTATTATCGGAAGTTGCAAAGGCTACATCACTTTCAACATACACTTTGTCATTGATCATTTTACGAATAGTAGCACCTGCCATGTAGCCGCTATTACGATTGCCCTGGCAAACACCGCCCATTACAATTACAGAAAGATTAAGCGGCTTGCGAACTGTATGCGCCTCGTGACGGAACGTATGCAATGGTTCGCGGTCGGGTGTTTCTTTTTTGCGCGGCACGACAGCTTTAGCAACAGATGACCCCACTACAGGTAGCGTTGTGGAAGCAGATGCCTGTGTGGGAGGAACTATATTGTTGAGTTTCAGGCCAATTGATGAAGCAACAGCGTTATGCGCAACAGGCCTGGAGGTAGCCCTTGCTTTTCTGATCTGTTTTGGAACAGTAGTTTCGGCAGTGTGCGGGTTGTAGGGTATCATGGCAACAGGTGCGGGTTGTGCCGGAGCAGCCCATTTACCAACATTCGCGTAGCCGGCTTTACCATTGCCCACGGGCATATCCATTTTCCAGAGTGAAGTGACACCTAATGCCAATGCAACAGACGCGGCCATTCCGGCGGCAGGCATCCATAACCACATGAGCATACTGCGCTTTTTCGCACGGCCATCCATTTGCTCTACAAGCCGGTCCCAATTGCCGGGGTTGTAGGCAAACTCGTTCTGATCAAACTTCTGTCTGACCAGTTCGTCAAATTCTCTTGGCTTCATACGTAATGTTGTTTTGTTCAGTTTTCATCACTTTCTTCTGCAGAAGATTCCTTGCCTGGTGCAAATGCCAGTGCGAGGTACCCTCGCTGATATCGAGTTGTTCGCTTATTTCTTTATGATTGAACCCGTCAAAAACAAACAGGTTAAAAACCGTGCGTGTCATTGCGGGCAGTCCTTGTATCATTTTTACCATGTCTTTGAACTCTATGCGTTCCAGCCCTGAGTTGGACACTG
The DNA here is from genome assembly GCA_964652995.1 of uncultured Flavipsychrobacter sp. GTDB lineage: Bacteria > Bacteroidota > Bacteroidia > Chitinophagales > Chitinophagaceae > Nemorincola. The sequence continues at coordinate 75,417 of CAZZCR010000020.1, forward strand.
ACAGATTTGTTTCCTCGGCGGGCACTGCTCTGACGTGCATTACCATTTCCTCTTTGAGCGCGTGGCTACGGAGGTAGTCGAGGCAGGTATTTACGACAATTCGCCTCATCCACCCCTCGAAGGAGCCTGAGTTCCTGAAATTGTCTATTTGAGTGAACACCTTTAAAAATCCATCGTTGAGGAGCTGTTCAGCATCCTGCATATCCTTGGCGTAACGGGCGCAAACCTTCAGGAACATACTGTAGTACGTTTTGTAAAGGTGCTCCTGTACCGCCCGGCTTTTTTGCCGGCACCCTGCTATTATTTCCTGTTCAGAATATGCGGGCATAAGGTGGTGGTCAGTTGGTCAATACTAGGTTATTTCATATGGTTCGCTTCGTCTTTCATTGTTTCGTGGTGCTTCATCACACCGTTCATGAACAAGGCCGTGGTTAGCGACAGCCTGTAACAAAGATAGGTTTAAAGGGGCCGGTTGGCTTTCACGGTTTTGCTATGAATGTCTTGTTTTGGTAAAAAATCGTTCAGTTGCAGCTTGTTTCTATTGAAAAAGGGCCCTTTTTGCTATTGAAACTAACCACTCAGATATAAAGACGCAAAACCGTGCCAAAACCTTGGGTTATAAAATATATTTTTTATCTACATTAGAACTGAGGCATTCTGCCCGTTTGCCGATGGGGCGGAACCGGATCAGTAACCGATGGAAAGCTGGAGGCCACCGTAACTGTGACTATCGCCGGTAGCAAATTCGCGGGTGAGGGTGGTTATAAAGTACTCAACACAGATATTTTGCCACGAGGCCACAAAACCGAGTCGGTTTCGCAACACCGGCCGAGAGATGTCGGTTTCGCGTATGACGTATGGCGATGCACGGTTAAAAACGCCGCCCTGCAGGGTGGCATTGTAGCCGGGCAAATAGGCTGACGGCTGATCGTAGACGTAAAAATGAAGGTGCCTGCGGGATGCACGCTCGTCAGCGAACGGCGAGTGAAAATGCCCCAACATTACTGTTGTGCTCACGCCTGCACCGGTGAGCAGCGTACCAACGTTCACATTGGCGGCGGCCGACAGGAGAAAAAAATGGCGGTAGCGTAGCAACTCTTTTTCATAAGCGGCATCGTAGTTGAGCATAATGTCGTTACGGATCTGATGGAGCCAGCCGTTGGGCATATAATTGCCCAGCACTTTATGCACAAAGCCCTGAATATCGCCGGCAATAGCTGCCTTGCCTATTACACCCGCAGCGACCGAGGTATAAAATCGCTGGCGGCGCAGGGTATCAATTGCGATAGCGAAATTGCGGATGGTGAGCACACCGGCATATGGACGGTCGCCCACCAGCAGTGTGGGATCAGAAACACTGCCGGGGGTAAAGGCGTTGTGCTGGATACCAATACCGTAACGGGTAAAACTGAAACGGGGATTGTAAAGTAATTTGTTGGTAATGAGGCGATTGAACAGCGGCGTGACCATTTCCAGATCGAGGCCCTGGGTGTAATACCGGTCGGAGCCGAGGAAAAAATCGTTTTCGAACACAGCGCGTCCATAACCTCCGCCCGGCTGATCTTTGTATGCCTGCCAATTTCCAATTGATTGCGCAAAACCAACGGACGATGCAAAAAGCAAAATGAAAAAAGGCCAGAACCAAAATAAACGAACAAGCATGCCGGGTAAAAATACAAAAGCAAGATATGGTATCCTGAGTTGTCTGTTGTTAACATTGACACAAACTATGTGTGTATGCGGAAATGAGTTAGGAATATGAACAAATAAAGTGCATATTTGTATAATAAATAGTATTTATGTCATCTTTCCTCATAGCCGAGAGCGGGTCTACAAAAACCGATTGGTGCCTGCTGAGAAAAACAGGGAAACCAGTGTTTTTCAAAACCCAGGGTATCAACCCATACATACAGAAGAGCGAGGCTATAGCAGCTATGCTGCAGGAGGAATTTCCGGCTAAAGCACTAAAGACAGTTCCTGATACTATCTACTACTACGGGGCAGGGGCCTCGGCGGCAGACAAACATAAACAACTGCAACAGGTGCTACGTAAACACTTTGGTGTCAAAGACGTGAAGGTGCAGAGCGACCTCACAGCCGCAGCGCAATCATTGTGCGGTACCGACAAGGGAATAGTGGC
>CAZZCR010000021.1:0-75942 GCA_964652995.1 uncultured Flavipsychrobacter sp.
TGCTGGGTCAGGTAGTGTATCGTGGTGCAGTGACTACCAAACAGGGACATCTGGAAACACAGATCAAACTGGACGGTAGCCTTGCCAACGGCATGTACATCCTCACACTGCGCAGCGGAACAGAACAGAAAGTGTTCCACTTCGTAATGGAGCAATAAATGAACTGAATTACGAATTGAGGGGCACAGCGATGTGCCCCTTTTTCATGAATGTAACATATGTGTCATGAAGTGTTGGTACACGGCGGCAAAGCAAAAATTAAGGTAATTTACACCCCGAATGAGTATTAAAGTCAAGATCATTAACGATCCTGTTTATGGTTTTATAAGGTTTCCTGAGCCTGAGTTGATGCGGATCATAGATCATCCGTGGTTTCAACGGTTGCGTCGCATCAGGCAGATGGGGTTTGCAGATCTGGTCTATCCCGGGGCATCCCATTCCCGCCTTGCACATTCTTTGGGTGCCTGCCATTTGGCAGGCAAGGCCATCGATGAACTGAATGCAAAGGGCATAGTTACCTCCAGGGAAGATTACCTGGCCGCCAGAATGGCCGCATTATTGCACGATATAGGCCATGGGCCGTACTCACATTCTTCAGAACATACGTTGGTGGGTGTCCGTCACGAGGTGCTTTCCCATCTGATCATGAAAAGAATGAATAAGGAGATGGGCGGTATCTTGGAGCGGGCTATCGGCGTGTTCGACAGGTCTTACCCTGTTCGTTATTTGCATCAGCTTGTGTCCAGTCAGCTCGACGTGGACAGAATGGATTACCTGAATCGTGACAGCTTCTACACAGGTGTTTCGGAAGGGGTGATCGGTTATGACCGCATTTTGCAGATGTTGACGGTACAGAACAACGAGCTAATGGTGGAAGAAAAGGGAGTTCAGTCTGTTGAGAAGTTTATCATAGCCAGAAGGCTCATGTACTGGCAGGTGTACCTGCATAAGACGGTTCTTGGTTCCGAGATGTTGCTCGTAAATATCCTGAAACGTGCCAAGGAAATATGCAGGAATGGTGGTACGCTCTTCGCCACACCGTCTTTGGCCTACTTTTTGCAACAAGACCTAACAGAGCAGGACTTCCTCACCAACCCCGAGCATCTTGACCGCTATTGTGACCTTGATGACGCTGATGTAACATCCGCGATAAAGGTTTGGCAAGGGCACGAAGACAGTATATTGGCTGAGTTGTGTAAGATGCTTGTTCTCAGGCGGTTGTATAAAGTTTCGTTTGTGAATGACCGCGTAGAAGAGCAATTGGCCGAGAAAGTAGAAAAGGTGCGCAAGCAGAGAGATTTTACCGAAGACGAGATGAGATATTTCGTATTTGCTGGTAAGACATCCAATAATACATATAATATTAACGACGAATTGATAAAGATCGCGATGAAGAACGGAGAGGTGCGTAATATTACAGAAATTGAAGACACATTGGTCAATCTGACTATTGCGGGTGCCGTACATAAAAACTACATTTGCTACATACAGTAATGTAAAAAGTATGCCCCTCCGTTATGAAATGTGCCTGATAAGTTTTCAGGCAGGCTAAATCAAATATTGAAATAAGTACATACATGCAGTTTACAGCACAGCAGATCGCAACATTGGTACAGGGGAAGCTGGAAGGAGATCCTGATCGGAAAGTGAGCAGTGTTGCGAAGATCGAAGAAGCGGGTCCGGGAGATCTGTGTTTCCTGTCTAACCCTAAATATGAAGAGTATTTATACACGTCTTCGGCATCGGCAGTGCTGGTGAATGAAACCCTTGTGTTGTTGCGCCCGGTTACCGCAACTCTGATCAGGGTAAAAGATGCATACGCAAGTTTTGCATTACTGTTGGAGCAATACGATCATATCATATCGGGAAGTGGAAACGTGGGAATAGAACAGCCGTCTTACATTGCGCCCACTGCCAAAATTGGCAAAGACGTATATGTTGGTGCTTTTTCTTATATCGGGGAGAATGCAGTATTAGCCGACGGCGTTAAGATATATCCGGGTGCTTATATTGGCAATAATACAGTAATAGGTAAGGATTCCAAGATATATTCAGGTGTTAGGGTGTACCATGGATGTGTTTTGGGCGAAAGGGTGATCATTCATGCCGGGTCGGTAGTAGGTGGAGACGGGTTTGGTTTTGCCCCGCTGAAGGACGGCACTTACAAGAAAATCGCACAGATAGGCAACGTGATCATAGAGGATGATGTGGAAATAGGTGCAAATACTACCGTAGATCGCGCAACGATGGGGTCGACCGTTATAAGAAAAGGCGTGAAGCTGGATAACCTGATACAGGTAGCGCATAACGTGGAAATAGGTGAGAATACCGTGATAGCAGCGCAAACAGGAATATCGGGTAGTACCAAGATCGGTAAAAACTGCATCATAGGCGGACAGGTGGGAATAGTAGGGCACATACATTTGGCAGACGGTACCAAGATCAATGCCCAAAGCGGTCTTTCCAAGTCGGTGACCAATGAAAATGTAACTTTGAACGGATCGCCCGCCTTTGAATATAAAAATTCGTTAAAAAGTCAGGCAATTTTTAGAAATTTGCCAGATTTGCAGGCCCGTTTACAAAAATTGGAAGAAATTGTGAGTGAACTCACATTACAATTGCAGGGGCAGAGGTCACAGTAACCGGAGCCAGGTAAAGAAAAATATTGTCCCAATTAAGGAAAAACTCAAAGCATTGTCACAGACAAATAATAATCAGAATCAACAGACATTAAAAAGCCCCGTTACATTAAGTGGCGTGGGCCTGCATACAGGCCAGACTGTGAAAATGACCATGAAACCGGCAAATCCCGGGCATGGTATCCGTTTTCAGAGGGTTGATCTTCCGGATCAGCCGGTCGTGAAGGCCGACGTGGATTTTGTGGTTGATACTTCCAGGGGTACTACTATTGAGTATAACGGCGCACGGGTAAGTACCATTGAGCACACCATGGCGGCACTTGTAGGGTTGGGTGTAGACAATGTTCTCATTGAGATAAATGGCCCCGAGGTACCTATATTAGATGGCAGTTCCCGTGAGTTTATGGACGCCATTGACAGTGCCGGCATTGAAGAGCAGGAAGCACGTAGGGTAGTATATTCAATAGACAGCAATATTCACTACTACGATCCGGTGAAGAAGGTGGATATGCTCGCATTACCGTCTAACGATTACCAGATAACTGCGCTGATAGATTTTAATTCTCCTGTTCTCGGCACACAACATGCGGCGTTGAAGAGCCTCTCCGAGTTTCGAACTGAGATTGGTCCATGCCGCACATTTTGCTTTTTACATGAACTCGAATACCTGCTTGATAACAACCTCATCAAAGGCGGTGACCTGAGTAATGCGATAGTAGTAGTGGATAAAGTAGTGGAACCTTCAGAGCTCGAGCGCCTTGCTAAGGTGTTTAATAAGCAGAAGATAGAGGTGAAGCAGGAAGGCATATTGAACAATATCCAGCTACATTTCTCCAATGAACCTGCCAGACACAAACTGCTTGATGTGGTGGGTGATCTCGCGTTGGCGGGTCATGCTATAAAGGCGCATATCATTGCCAACAGGCCTGGCCATGCCACCAATGTGGAATTTGCACGCAGGATCAAACAGTACATCAAGAAGAACAAACACATTGCCGATATCCCGCATTACGATCCGTCGCAGGAGGCTATCTACGATATCACGCACATCACCAAGGTGTTGCCACATAAGTTCCCATTCCTTCTTGTTGACAAGATCATTGAACTGAGCGACAATCATGTGGTAGGTATCAAGAGCGTCACTTTCAACGAACACTTCTTCCAGGGGCACTTCCCGGGAAATCCGGTAATGCCGGGTGTGTTGCAGATAGAGGCACTGGCGCAGACCGGGGGTATACTGGCGTTGAATAACATCAGCGATCCTGAAAATTATGACACCTACTTCCTGAAGATAGACAAAGTGAAGTTCAAGCAGATCGTGCGTCCGGGAGACACCCTTATATTGAAGCTGGAATTGTTGAGCCCTATCCGCAGAGGTATCTGTGAGATGAAGGCGACAGCATATGTAGGCAACAAACTCGCTACCGAGGCTGAACTGGTAGCCCAACTCATCCGTAAAAAATAAGAAATGATTCACCCGCTTACATACGTACACCCGGATGCAAAGATCGCTCCAAACGTAAGGATAGACCCTTTCACAACCGTTCATAAGAATGTGGAGATCGGCGAGGGCACCTGGATTGGCTCCAATGTGACGATAATGGAAGGTGCCAGGATAGGCAAGAACTGTCAGATATTTCCAAGCTCTGTTATTTCTGCTATCCCGCAGGACCTCAAATACAAAGGCGAGGATACAGTGACGATAATCGGCGACAACACAACCATTCGTGAGTGTGTTACCATAAACAGAGGCACTACAGATCGTAACGAGACGAGAATAGGTAACAATTGCCTTATAATGGCATATAGCCATATTGCACACGATTGCCAGGTTGGTAACTATTGCGTTTTCTCGAACAATACAACTTTGGCCGGTCACATCATTGTAGGCGACTACGTAGTGTTGGCCGGACTCACTGCAGTGCAGCAGTTTGTTCGTATAGGATCGCACTCTTTTGTAACAGGTGGTTCGTTGGTTAGGAAAGACATTCCACCATATGTGAAGGCAGCTCGTGAGCCATTGTCTTACGTGGGTGTCAATTCTGTGGGTCTGAAACGTCGCGGATATTCAACCGATAAGATCAATCAGATACTGGACATTTACAGGATATTATTTGTGCGTGGATACAATGTGTCGAAGGCGCTGAGTATTATTGAGACAGACATTCCGGTCTCTGACGAACGTGATGAGATACTGTCGTTTGTTCGCGATACCGGAAAGGGTATAATGAAGGGGTATACCCGCCGTCATACGGAGGATATGCCTTAATGCGAAACAGCTAATTCGTAAAATACTGCACCCGCCTGATGGCGGGTGTTTCTATTATAGCCCGGCTTAAGCAAATATTTGCTCTGTAATCTCGTCCTTGTAGGAGCTGTCAAGGGCCACGGCTTTTTCATAGTGAAACTTTGCCAGTGCCGGGTCGTTAAAGAAGCTGATGTATAGACTGCAAAGGCGGGCATGACTTTCGGCGTGGTCAGGGTCCAGTTCAAGCGCGTGTTTTAAATTGCTGAGCGCTTTGTGCGGCTGTTTCAGACTTTGCATCTGCATCACGGCGTACTCACAGAAAGTATTTGGGTTGCCGGGGTCGATCGCCATTGCCCGCAGATAGTGGTGCATTGCTTTCTCATAGTCTTTTACATGGTCGTCCAGCAGATTAGCTAACAGCAGATGGGCTTCGTAGTTGTTAGGGTCTGCTTTGATGGAACGTTCAAAAAGGCTCCGTGCTTCTTCATGCTCCTTGTAATGCTCAGTAAGCAGTATGGCCAATTCGCGCAGCGCACTGGCATGATCATTCTGCAGTTCTATTGCTTTTCCGTAGTGCATGCGAGCCTCGTCAAAGTGATTTTTGCTATAAGAAAGCATCACGGCATAGTCGTAGTGCGCCCGGGTGCTATCCGGATCAAGTTGAAGTGCCTCCAGGTAGTGGTGTTTTGCCGTTTCTAATTCTGAAAAGTGGGCATCGATGAGGTTAGCCAGGTTGATGTGGATGTCGGCAATTGTACCATCTTTTTCGATCGCCTGCTCATAACATTGTCTCGCCTTTTCGTAGTTGGCGAACTGATGTTGCATCAGCAGCCCCATGTTGTTGAGGTGGTCGGCGTCGTCGGGGTCAAGGTCCATGGCGAACTGATAGTGCATGCTGGCCTTTTCGTAGTCGAGCGCCTTGTTGCTTAGAAATGTTGCGTAACTGGCGTGTGCAAGCGCGTTAAAAGGGTCTGTGTCTATGGCGCGCTCGTAGCAGATCGCAGCCATCTTTTCGTCTTTCAGGTGATCGTCATATAGAAGTGCCAGTTGGTAGTGGGTCATGCTGTCGTCGGGGGCTATCTTCAGTGCCTTTTCAAAATGTGCCCGTGCCAGTTCATGTTCGGCAAAATGGCTGGTGAGTAGCAGCGCCAGGTTGAAGTGAGCGGCATCATTGTCGGGTTCCAGTTCCACTGCCGCTTCTATATGTTTGCGCGCAAGTTCATATTCCTTGAAGTGGTCTTCAAGCAATGCCGCAAGGTCAAAATGAACTTCTGCATTGCGCGGATCCATCAAGAGTTCTTGCTCGTATCGCTGACGTTCCAGTTGTAGTTCCCAATCCTGACTTTTCATGTAATGTGATCTTTACGCAGGCAAAAGTGGTTCTTTACAATTAAAACACTCGGCGCACCATACGCAGTTTGTGTGTTCGCTTCTTTAGCAGGGTACTGATGATACCACCCTGGTCGAAGCGGTCTATTACAACCCTGCCTGCCGCGTCTGTGGCGTGAATGATGGTCTCGTTGTCCAATAACAGACCGACATGATTTATCTGGTCTTCTCTTTCTTCAAAGAACGCAAGATCGCCGCAACGCGCGTTTACCAGAAAGTCTACCACCTCGCCCTGTGTGGCCTGCTGAGAGGCATCGCGCATCAGTTTGAAGTTACAGAGTTTAAATACCATTTGTGTGAATCCAGAACAGTCTATACCGGAAACTGACCGACCACCCCACTGATAGGGGGCGTGCAGATACTTTAACGCCGCTGCTGCAATGTTTGCCTCCGAAAGTTCAGAATTTGCCTGTTTGCCCTTCTTTCCTTTGAACTTTCCGGTATCGCCGTTCAGCTCCAGTTTTCCACCCTTCATATTGTGCAGCACACTACCCATTGGCAGAAGAATCTCGCCCTTGGGCATAATGATGCGGCCGTTGTGCCCGGTTACACAATACCTCGCGTCTTTGCGGTGTTCTTTTTTCTGAATAAGTGCCAGCTGCGATAATTTGCACCAGCCTTCGTAGTCGTCCCAGGTACAGCGGATTCGTGCCCAGTCTCTGTTGTCGGTCCCCAAAATCTCAGCTTTTTCACCAAATAGCAGCTGTGTGGTCTGCTCGGCCGTGTGAAATGCGTCGGCTCTCACAGGCATTACAGGTACATTGCAGTAGGCGAAACCAAGAACAACAGGCATGACGGGATATAATATTTATATGATGTGTAAAGGTAGTAAGGAGATGTTTTTCAGTTGCCGGAAGTTTTTAACATTATGCATTTATATGTGTGATCTGCGGGTTGGCCACAATCGAAATGTTTTATTAACTTAGCACGCTAATACTATGCCCTTTTTAATATTTTATCAACTATAAAGTAATTGGGTGTGTGAAAAAGACTATTCATCAAATAAAATTTTTAAACAATTATGGGATCGACCATTGTAGCCGTTGTCTTTGCGATAGTGGCTCTCGTCATAGGTATATTTTTAGGTAAGATCATATTCGCGAAAAACACTAAACAGCAAATAGACGACGCCGAAGCACTTGCTAAAAAGACCATCGAAGACGCAAAGACACTCGCAGAGACCTTAAAAGAAAAGAAACTACTTGAAGCTAAAGAACATTTTTTACAGTTAAAAAGCACTCACGACAAGGAAGTATCACAGCGCAATCAGAAAATAGTAGAGGGAGAGAATAGGCTGAAGCAGCAACAGCAGCAGCTAAATGACAAGACATCTGCTGTGCAGCGTCAAACTCAGGAGAATGAAACGCTGAAGGAGAGTCTTGAAAACCAGATCAAAGCATTCAACATCAAGAAGGCTGAACTGGACAAACACCACGAAGAGCACGTGAAGCGCCTTGAAAAAGTGGCGGGTTTGTCGGCAGAGCAGGCTAAGGTTGAATTGATGGAAGTGGTGAAGGAAGAGGCGCGCACCCGCGCTATGGCTTATGTGAAAGACATAATGGAAGAGGCTAAGGTAAATGCCTCGAAAGAAGCCAAGAAGATCATCATTCAGAGCATTCAGCGCACCGGCGCAGAGCAGACCATCGAAAACGCCATTACGGTATTCAATCTGGAAAGCGATGAGATCAAGGGTCAGATCATTGGTCGTGAAGGCCGTAACATCCGCGCGTTGGAAGCAGCAACCGGCGTTGACCTGGTGATAGACGATACCCCTGAAGCAATTGTGCTCAGCTGTTTCGATCCGTTCCGCAGGGAAGTTGCACGCCTGTCGCTGCAGCGCCTTGTTCAGGATGGTCGTATTCACCCTGCCCGTATTGAGGAAGTGGTGGAAAAAACCAAAAAGCAGTTGGAAGAGCAGATCATGGAGATCGGTGAGCGTACCATCATCGAGTTGGGCATTCACGGTTTGCATAAAGATCTGGTGCGACTGGTAGGTAAAATGCGCTTCCGTTCATCATATGGTCAGAACCTGTTGATGCACTCAAAAGAAACAGCGAATCTGTGCGGCATTATGGCTGCTGAGCTGGGCTTGGGACAGAAAGTGGTGAAACTGGCGAAACGCGCCGGCCTGTTGCACGATATTGGTAAAGTGCCTGATGAAGAAACAGAACTGAGCCACGCATTGCTGGGTGCTAAGGTAGCAGAGCGTTGCGGTGAACACGCATCGATAGTGAACGCCATAGGTGCCCACCACGATGAGATGGAGATGCTGTATATCATTTCTCCTATTGTTCAGGCGTGCGATGCCATCAGTGGTGCGCGTCCGGGTGCTCGTCGCGAGATGATGCAAAGCTACATGCAGCGCATAAAGGATCTGGAGAATCTTGCAATGACCTACAACGGTGTTGAGAAGGCTTACGCTATTCAGGCCGGCCGCGAGTTGCGTGTTTTGGTTGAAGCCGATAAGGTTTCTGATGCCGACAGCCAAAAACTATCATTCGAGATCGCAGATAAGATCCAGAAAGAAATGCAATACCCGGGTCAGATCAAGGTTACTGTTATCAGGGAACTGAGGGCTGTGAACGTGGCCAGGTAAATTTTATAGACCAAATAAAAAGCTGCATACGATAAGTGTGCAGCTTTTTTATTTAAGGAGGTTCGAATTTTACTTAATGACTGTAACTTTTCTACGCACTGGTTCTGAACCATTGCAGCGTAGCTCTAAAATGAACGTTCCCGATGAAAGACCCGTTTCAGAAAAATCCACCCTTAATTTGTTGTCACCCGGAGTTATGTATTTTGTCTGTGAGCCTATTCTAACGCCCATAGGATCGTAAAGGGAGATCTGAGCGGTTCCCGCCGCGGCATTCTTTATCAGGATGTTGAAGTACCCAGTGGAAGGGTTGGGGTAGATGCGCACATCGGCGTTTTCAGAAACTACGCTGTTGACCGCGAGCTCGGGCTGTATCCACCGAATTGCTGTGTTCAGGATATTGTCTTCGTTGTTGCAGACACTTGTCCTGTTGAACCAGACAAATGAGTCGATGGGGAAATTGTGGTGTGACAGATAGAATGTGTTGTCTTCAGCCCTGTAAAAATCGCCGTTTTGTCGTGATGCATTGAAATTCGAATAAGGCATTGTTATTGACCTTATCGATCCGAATGCCCCCGCGGTGGGTTTGCCAATGATCTTTAGTTGAGGGTGATGGGTATAGAGTATCTGCATTATGTCGCCGGCACTTATGGCGCCGGGACCAACGAGTAGTGCTATTTTCTTATCAAAGTAGCTAGGATCGGTATCGGTTGTGCCATAAGCTGACGGAGGTGCCAGCGATGGGTCCATTGTGTATCGGTCCGTAGGAGATACCCTGTCAGCCCATCCCATCCACGCGAGATCTCCGTTGTTCAAGTAATGAAATGCGTTGCGGTAAGTGAGAAGAGAACCTCCGAAATTGGTGCGGATATCAAGGATCAGTCCATCTACCATACTGTCCTCTACCAGTCTTTTGACGGGAATCAGAAGACTGTCTCCGCTTATGTCGCCACAGTCATACAATGCCACATAGCCAATACCGGTGCCACTTATCACACCCCATGTCACCATTTTGTTGTTGGTGTAATAATCGGTGTAGGTCATTTTTTTCACGCCTGGTACCTCCATTTGTTCCGTACAGAAGTTGTTGGCTGTGTAGGCACTAGTCATTATTGTTGTGGGGAAGTTGACCTTCGTGCCGTCGCATTTTTCAATATTCAGTGTGTCGAACATCAGAAAGTTGCCAAGCACAGATATCATATATCGGTGCCACGTTGCAGAGTCGGTCGAATAGGGGCTTACACCCATTGGAAGTTGATGGCGCAGTAGTAGCGGTACAAGAACTTTCCACGGTATGCCGTTGTAGCCAAGTATCCTGTCGCCCGGTTGCAGTCCAAGCACGTTGCCGGGAATGGCAGTATAAACCATAACCGACGAATCGTCCAGCATAGTGAGGCATCCTCCATATGAACCTGATGGTCCGTAAAACAACGGACGCCCCCAGAATGTAGTGCTGGTTGAGAATAGATCCATATCGAAGAAGTGGGTGTGGCCGTCATTGAGGTAACCGAGTAATTGACCCATGATACCTGCAAACCTGCCCTTACTGACTCCTCCGGAGATCTCGGTGCGCATTGCGTTTACAATGGAATCCCAGTTGTACATGGGTAATCCGTTGAAACTGGCATAAAATGAATCGATCTGTTTCCAGTAGGTGTCAAACACATTTAGCTTTTCAGTTGTGCTCAGGCCGGCACCCCAGCTACTGTTTATTCTTGCTGTAAATGTTGTTGTGTCGAAGTTTGAAGCGGTTGTCTTTCCTGCAAGTTGTGTGCGTGACACTGAAAGCGCCTGTAGGCTGTCCAGCTTCCTTTGTAGTGTTTTGAGTGGAACGGTCTCGATCTCCTTAATGTTATTTTGTGCTTTCAGATTTATATTGCACAAAAGAACTACAAGTACAAGGGTGGCATACTTCATAGGAATATATTGTCTTTATATAGACGATAAATTTACTTCCTTTGTTTGGTTTGTGTGCGGAATATTTTAATGTATCTGATCTTTGACACCAAATAGCCTGCCATTCTCTTTTACATCACCTATTTTTGCAGCCTCAATTACAGACAATGAAAGACTTTTCAAATGCTATTATAGAATGCGTTCCCAATTTCAGTGAGGGACGCGATATGAACATCATCAAACAGATAACGGATGAGATAGAAACCGTAGAAGGTGTGCGCTTGCTGGATGTGGATCCCGGAAAGGCTACCAATCGCACTGTAGTGACGTTTGTGGGCAATCCTCAGGCAGTGATTGATGCCGCTTTTCTTGCCATTAAAAAGGCGGGGGAGCTGATAGACATGAGCAAGCACAGCGGAGAACATCCGCGCATGGGGGCTACAGATGTTTGCCCGCTGATACCTGTTTCAGGCATTAGCATGGAAGACACCGTTGAATTCGCGAAACAGTTGGCAAAGAGGGTAGGTGAGGATGCGAATATTCCTGTGTATCTGTATGAATATGCTGCTTCAGCACCTTACCGCTCCAATCTGGCTGATATTCGTAGCGGGGAGTACGAGGGGCTTGCGGCCAAGATCATTAAGCCTGAATGGAAGCCTGATTATGGTCCTGCAGCGTTCAATGCACGGACAGGTGCTACAGTGATAGGTGCACGCGATTTCCTTATCGCCTACAATGTGAACCTCAACACAACTTCCACACGTCGTGCAAATGCGGTTGCATTTGATATTCGTGAGAAGGGCAGGCAGAAGAAGGATGATAATGGCAAGGTGGTGAAAGACGCGAATGGTGAGCCGGTATGGGTGCCCGGTCTCTTGAAAAATGTAAAAGCGATTGGTTGGTTTATTGAGGAATATGGCGTGGCGCAGATTTCCATCAATCTAACGAACATGAATACTACCCCTCTACACGTGGTATTTGATACCGCATGCGAACGTGCCACTGCCCGTGGCTTACGTGTTACGGGTAGCGAACTGGTGGGGCTGGTGCCGTTGCAGGCACTACTGGAAGCCGGCAAGTACTTCCTGCGCAAGCAGCAGCGTAGCGTGGGTGTGGGAGAAGCCGAGCTGGTTCGTATTGCCATAAAGTCGCTGGGGCTTGATGAGTTGGGCCCATTCGATCCGCAGAAGAAGGTAATTGAATACAGGTTGAGGGACATCGATACCAAGAAGTTGGTGGATATGACCGTGACCCGCTTTGCACAGGAAACTGCCAGCGAATCGCCTGCACCGGGTGGAGGTTCAGTGTCTGCTTTATGTGGCGCTATGGGTGCTGCGTTGGGAACTATGGTGGCCAACCTGTCTTCGCACAAAAAAGGATGGGATCATCGCTGGGAAGAATTCAGTGACCATGCAGCTCATGGTCAGGAATTGATCAAAGAGATGCTCTACCTTGTAGATGAAGACACCAATTCATTTAACGCAATCATGGCGGCATTCGGATTGCCGAAGGCTACTGACGAGGAGAAGGCGGCGCGTAAGGCAGCTATAGAGGTAGCAACCATTTATGCGATCAAGATCCCGTTCCGTACCATGGAGGTGGCATTTCAGGCTATGGATCTTGCTATACAGATGGCGGCTAAGGGTAACCCTAACAGCGTGAGTGATGCAGGCGTTGGTGCCTTGTGTGCGCGTACTGCCGTTAAGGGGTGTTATTTGAATGTCCGTATCAACGCTCAGGATCTGAAAGAACATCCTGAGGTGAAACCATTGCTGGCCCGTGCCGAGGAGATAAACGCGGCTACAGATGCCAAAGAAGCTGAAGCATGGAACATAGTACTTGCGGCAATGAAATAATTGTATTTGTCTTTTTGTAAAAGTAAAGGGCTGAACGCGTGTTCAGCCCTTATTATATAAGCCAGTTGAAGATTTTTAGTATTCCTGTCCTTTGTGGAACACCTTGAACATGTTCTGTCCCATCTGGTACTGTATCACGTCATAGTTCAGTTGCCAGTTAGTGAGTTCGGCATTAGTGACATCGTATACTTCGCCTTCTGAGAACAAACGCAATGTATTGCCAAAGTTTACGTACGCAAGCGAGTTGTACTGGATCACCATGTTGGTTGGGTAGTAGTTATCAACCGTGGTTATGTCTCCTTTATAAAACACCTTCAACATGTTGCTCTGATCCTTGAAGGCCACAATGTTATCTACCACCTGATACACACCATTCATGAACCCGGCGGAGCGCACGCTGTCTTCGTAAAATATCTTGAAGTACCCATCGGCTGTTACGAATGCCACTACATTGTCGCCCACTTTATAAGATTTGGGCGGGAAGTCATCAACTATAAAGGTTTTGCCGCTGTGGAAGATCTTGAACTTACGGTCAATATCAACATACGCTGCGGTGTTGCGGCCAACCTCGAAGCCACTCACCGGATAGTCTTCCTGGGCTAATAGCTCGCCGTGGTAGAAGATGCGGAACTGATTGGCAAAGTTGTTGTAGGCTATTATGTTGTCGGTTACTTTGATCGCTGAAAGAGAGCTGTCTGCGAAGTAGCTTTCCACATTAAAGATCTGCCCTTTGTAGTATGCTTTGTATGCGCCCTTGTAGGAGTCCAGGAAAAGGATGACGCTGTCTGCCACAAAGAACTGATCGGTAACGTTGGTGAGGTTTTTAATGACGCCGTTGTCGAACACATTCAGTGATTTCTGGTTCAGAAACGCTACCAGATTGTCGGTTACATAGTAGGCGTTTGTGAAGCCGATGTTGACAGGAGTGACACGGTTATTGGCGTAAATCTTGAATGACCTTGAGTTGTCGAGATAGGGGATCGCTGTCCGGCCTATCTTAATGCTTACCGGAGCCAGAAAATCTATCTTCCTTATCATTCCTTTGTCCCAAACCATCAACTGGTTCTGGTTGTCGAGGTAGGATGCAAGTTGCGCGTGTGCGCTAAAGCTGAAAAGAAAGGAAAAGAGAAGGCCGATGCTGAATTGCCTCATTGCAGACTATTTCGCTCTAAGTTAGGCAATAATGGGCAAACAACTGATGTTGGGCGGAGCCTGCGGTGCCTAAAAATAAAAAAGCCAGCCTGAGAACAGGCCAGCCCCTATAAACCCTATCACTATGAAAACTTATACAAAGTTAATGAGTGTACGAATATCCCCAAAGAAATAACGAAAAAATATTGGACCGGCCACAAATAAAAAAGCCAGCCTGAGAACAGGCCAGCCCCTATAAACCCTATCACCATGAAAACTTCTTAAAACTCTGAAGTAAAATATATTATTCGAGTTATTGTTTCAGATTTACAATGTAAAAGTACAGAAGGAAAATTCGATTTGCAAAATTTTTCTTGTCTTTTACGAGGGAATAACAAAATTAGTAGGTATTCGCCTACTAATTTTGTTATTATTTTTTCTTTTTAGGTGAAAACATCGCCAACATACGGCGTCCTTCCATCTTTGGCATAGATTCAAGCGTGCCAAATTCAGACATACGCTCGGCAAATTTCAGCAGCAGCAGTTCCCCACGCTCCTGGAACATGATGGCCCTTCCTTTGAACTGAACATAACATTTTACCTTGTTACCCTCCTGTAGAAAGTTCTCGGCATGTTTTGCTTTGAAATCAAAGTCGTGATCATCAGTGTTCGGGGTGAAGCGTATTTCCTTCACTTCCGACTGTTTTGCTTTCGCCTTTTGCTCTTTATCTTTTTTCTTTTTTTCGTAGAGGAACTTTTTATAGTCGATAAGTCTGCAAACCGGTGGAACCGCGTTTGGTGATATCTCTACAAGATCCACTTCCTTTTCCTGCGCCCATTTCAACGCCTGAGCCAGCGGATAGATGCCCGGCTCTATGTCTTCACCTATCACGCGCACTTCCGGCGCTGTGATCTCGTTGTTGAGACGGTGCTCATTCTGAGGCACTCGGGGCCTGAAAAAAGGTTTTGGTTTTGGTCTTTTCTGCATTAATGCTTTTTATGTTTATCAGACAAAATTAGATTATTTGTTCATCAATATGGCAATTCGACCATACAAATTTTAGGCGGTTTAGCCTTTGCGTTTTCCTTTTATCTGTTCGTTTACAATATTCTTTATCTCTTCGCTGAAAGCGGCCACAGGCATAGAACCTTTGTCACCTTCTCCGTGTTTGCGAACAGAAACAGTACCGTCAGCAGCTTCTTTTTCGCCGACTATGAGCATATACGGGGTCTTCATCAATTCCGTATCGCGGATCTTGCGGCCTATTTTTTCGCTCCTTTCGTCCAGTTCGGCACGAATATCGGCTGCTTTCAGTTGCGCTGCCACCTGATGCGCATATTCGCTGTATTTGTCGCTGATCGGCAATATCATTACCTGGAGCGGTGCCAGCCACAACGGCAGGTTGCCGCCGCAGTGTTCCAGCAACACAGCTATGAATCGCTCCATGCTGCCAAACGGCGCACGGTGGATCATCACCGGGCGTTTACGTGTGTTGTCCACATCCACATATTCCAGTTCGAAGCGCTCGGGCAGATTATAGTCTACCTGAATGGTACCCAGCTGCCATTTGCGACCCAGTGCGTCGCGCACCATGAAGTCGAGTTTTGGGCCATAGAATGCGGCTTCGCCGTACTCTATTACTGTATTCAGTCCTTTTTCCTTCGCTGCGTCAATGATGGCTTGCTCAGCAATGGTCCAGTTCTCTTCAGAGCCTATGTATTTGCTCCGGTCTTCCTGATCACGCAAAGATACCTGTGCGGTATATTCGGTAAAACCGAGTGATTCGAACACATACAACACCAGATCTATCACCTTCTTGAATTCAGCCGAAACCTGCTCCGGCATACAGAACAGGTGGGCGTCATCCTGAGTAAAGCCACGTACGCGAGTGAGGCCGTGCAGCTCGCCGCGCTGCTCGTAGCGGTACACAGTACCAAACTCGGCCAGACGCAAAGGCAGATCTTTGTATGAACGCGGAGATGACTTGTAGATCTCGCAGTGGTGCGGACAGTTCATTGGCTTCAGCATGAACTCTTCGCCTTCCTGCGGGGTAGTGATGGGGCGGAAACTGTCTTTGCCATACTTTTCCCAGTGACCAGAAGTGACATACAATTGCTTACTGCCAATGTGCGGAGTGATAACAGGCAGATATCCTGTCTCCAGCTGCGCACGCTGCAGGAACTGCTGCAGTCGTTCGCGCAGCATAGCACCTTTCGGCAGCCACAACGGCAGACCGCTGCCCACTTTCTCAGAGAAGGTGAACAATTCCAGTTCCTTACCCAGCTTGCGGTGGTCGCGTTTCTTAGCTTCCTCCATCATGGTCACATACTCATCCAGTTCTTTCTGGGCAGGGAAGGTGATACCATAGATGCGGGTGAGCATTTTATTCTTTTCGTTACCGCGCCAATAAGCACCGGCAATATTGGTAAGCTTCACAGCTTTGATGGTGCCTGTTGATGGAATGTGCGGGCCACGGCACAGATCGGTGAAGTTGCCCTGAGTGTAGAAAGTGATGCTGCCATCCTCAAGTCCTTCCAGCAGTTCCAGCTTGTACGGGTCGCCTTTTTCGGCAAAGTAGGCTATCGCTTTGTCTTTTGGTACATCCTGACGAACATAGGTGCTGTTAGTCTTGGCCAGCTCCTTCATTTTATCTTCTATCTTCTTCAGATCTTCATCGCCAATAGTACGGTCGCCCAGGTCAATATCGTAGTAGAAACCCTGCTCAATAGAAGGTCCGATACCGAATTTAACACCCGGGTACAGCGCTTCAAGAGCCTCGGCCATAAGGTGGGCGGATGAGTGCCAGAACGTAGATTTTGCATTCTTGTCGTCCCACGTCAGCAATTTGAGGGAAACGTCGTTGTTGATGGGGCGGGCAGAGTCCCAAACCTCGCCATTCACTTCGGCTGCAAGTACTTTCCTTGCCAACCCTTCGCTGATAGATCTTGCAACATCAGCGGAACTTGTTCCTGCGGCATATTCTCTTACCGAGCCGTCAGGCAATGTTATTTTTATCATATTGGATAATTAAACAGCGAAAACTTACAAACGTTTCTGCCGGATGCCAAATGTAGTAAGTATTACGTACATTTTTTGCTAAATGTGTTCGATTGCCGGTCACAGGCTTTGAGTGTCACTGTATCTCACTCGAGTGGCGACTAGCGACGATATAAATCCCGTCACTATTATCTTTGTTGAAAATATCCCCATGAAGCAGATTTTGATTTTAGCTTTAGTGCTTTCCGGGTTTACCGGTTATGCAAAAAAGGATCCTTGTTCACAGATCAGAACTACATCCGACAATGTAACCGGTGCACGCACGTTGAAGAGTCCTGATCTGAAAAATATCTCCGTCATCAAGCAATTCAGGAGTGATACGTTTTTCGCGTTATTACTACACTTTACCACCGATAACCCGCACTTCGATACCTGGGGCGCACGTATTGTTTTTGACGATGGAACAGTGATAGATGACGAAACAGTTTCCGTAAAGTGTGTGCAGGAAGCCAGTGCCCTAACCGCAGGAGCGTATGCAGGTGGCGCGGTGAACAGCGGTAGGTATATGGTGCAGGGCTTCTTTCGCATAACCGATGCCACCGCTGCACATTTTATGCTTAACAAAATTGCCAGTGTATCGTTGCATAACGCCACGAAACTGATACCACCCAAAGAGGCTTCAAAGGTCATGCAATATGTTCAATGCATGAAGTAGCGGTGCTTCCAAGCTATTCGTTCGCGGTACTCCCTGCCTGCTTAAATGCAGCTACTTGGCGGTTGCAATCATCACCTTCTTATTCTTGATCTTTTCGTTGCGTATCAGATGTAGCGAATGAGTTGCCTTAGATTTTCTGATGGCCACAAATGAAAAGAAGTCTTTCACCTCTATCAGGCCGATGTCTTCCTTTTTTAGAGCGCCTTTGTGTGCCAGGAAACCTACAATGTCCACTTTGTTCACCTTGTCTTTTTTGCCGGCGGCAATAAATAGTGTCACCCATTGCGGGGCCTCAGGCAGTGATGCCTCCGTGTCCGGTTGCAGCTCGGCTGCTTCACCCGTTATATAGTCAGGTAGAGATTCATCAGGGCCAAGCAGCATGATGGCAGTTCCAGATGCATCCATACGCGCTGTGCGACCGTTTCTGTGTGTATAGCTTTCTTCGTTCTCGGGCAGGTGGTAGTGGATGATGTAGCGGATATTGGGTATATCAAGTCCACGTGCGGCAAGATCGGTGGTCACAAGAAAGTTCACGGTGCCGTTGCGGAACTTGCATAAAGCCGCATCGCGCTGCTGTTGCTCCATTCCGCCATGATAAAACGTCGTCACGATTCCTTTTTCTGTCAATAGTTTTGCCGTACGTTCCACCGATTCTCTGTGGTTGCAGAAAATGATGGTAGAGCGGTTGCCCAAAGTGCACAACAGGTGAAATAGCGTATCAGACTTGTCCCGGTCAGTCGCGTGGGTCACTTTCACTTCCAGCCGGTGAACAGGAACCTCGTCAGTTGGCAGGAAGTCTAAAGTAATAAGGTTATTGAATTTCAGAACGCCAATGAGCATTGGGGCTTGTGTGGCCGATGTAAGTACCCTGCGCTGCACACCCGGCAGAGATGATACCACAAAGCTCATTTCTTCCTCAAAGCCCAGTTCCAGTGTTTTGTCATATTCGTCCAGCACCAGCGTGGTGATGCTGTGCGTGGTGATGTTGCCGCGGCGGATGTGATCACCCAGACGGCCGGGAGTGCCCACTATCACAGCAGGTGGCTGAATGAGGTTATTCTCCTCGGTCTCGCGCAGGTGCCCGCCATAACAAGCAGTGATCTTTATGCCGGTACCCATGCTGCGGAACACTTGTTCTATCTGCTGTGCCAGCTCGCGTGAAGGCACTACTATCAATGCCTGAGTCGTAGCAACAGATGCATCAAGCCCCTGCACTATGGGTATAAGAAAAGCCAGCGTCTTACCCGACCCCGTTGGCGACAATAGCATTATATCACTGTCTCCGCTGGAAGCAGCACCTATGGCTGCCTCTTGCATGGGGTTGAGGGCC
Source organism: uncultured Flavipsychrobacter sp. (assembly GCA_964652995.1). Classification (GTDB taxonomy): domain Bacteria; phylum Bacteroidota; class Bacteroidia; order Chitinophagales; family Chitinophagaceae; genus Nemorincola. The sequence continues at coordinate 18,796 of CAZZCR010000021.1, forward strand.
TTGATGCCTAATTGTTTAAGAATGCTGTCTGCAGAGATGTTTTGGTGTTTCATTAGCGCAAAGGTAGGTGTTCGCCGGTGGCGAAGTAGTTAAATTGTGAAGAGAAGTGCGTTGTCGCGAATATCAGCCGAGGTATTTACCGACTATCGGCACCCTTCTTCCGATACCAAAGGCCTTAGGTGAGACCCGGATAATGGGGCAGAACTGGTTGCGTTTGTACTCGTTCATGTTCACAAGACGCAAGATGCGCGCCACCAATGCCGCATTGTGCCCTAGGGCAATGATTTCCGCAGGGCCCTTCCTTTCTTCAATGTAATGATATAGGATGGGGTCCAGTTCGCTGTATTCGGGCAGGCTATCGCTATCCTTCTGTCCGGGGCGTAGTTCCGCGCTCGGGGCTTTGTCTATAATGTTCTGCGGAATGATCTCCTTATCGCGGTTTATGTATCGGGCCAGTGCATATACCTGCACTTTGTACAGGTCGCCCAGCACGCCGAGGCCACCGGCCATGTCGCCATACAATGTGCCATAGCCCGTAGATAGCTCGCTTTTATTGGAAGTATTCAGCAGTATGTAGTTGAACTTATTGGCCAATGCCATCACCATCGCGCCACGTATCCGCGACTGCAGATTCTCCTCAGCCAGACTGAAGGGTAGCCCCTTGAAAACCGGCGCCAATGCTGCCTCGTAGGCGGCGTAAACATCCTTTATAGCAATGATATCGTAATGGTTGTTCAGATTCTTCGATAGCTGCACTGCATCGTCCACAGAGTGCCCCGTAGAGTATTGAGATGGAAGCAGCAACGCACTGACATTTTCGGCGCCCAGCGCCTCGCACGCCAGCGCCAGCACCACCGCGCTGTCTATACCACCCGACGATGCCACTATGGCCTTCTTAAAGCCCATCTTCCCGAAATAATCTCTGATACCGAGCAATATTGCTTTGTGTATCTGTGCAATGTTGGTTTCTGGTGCCTTCATGCCTTCGAACCGGGACGGGTCAACCTTTGTGTCGGGTTGTGAGGTAGCTGTTATTGCGGTTATTGAGCCGTCTTCATTCCACAGAACCTCCTGCAAGGCCTCCTCAAAGTAGGGCAGCTCGGTAATTACGTTCCCGTTGTTGTCCATCACCAGTGAACCTCCGTCAAATACGATCTCTGTTTGTGATCCTACTGTATTGCAGTAGATCATGGGCAACCCATACTTGGTTACATTTTGCCGAACAATATCCTTTCGCCCCGCGGCATGCAGGTAGTCGAAGGGAGACGCGCTGAGGTTGATCATCAACTCCGGTTGTTGCGACATCAGTTTATCCATGGGGCACAAGCGGTACATTGGGTCGTCGCCCAGGTTCCAGATATCTTCGCAGATGGTCACTGCCAGTCTGCGCCCTTTGAATTCCAGTACGTTCCAGTTATAAGCCGGCTCGAAGTAGCGGTATTCATCAAAGATGTCGTAGTTGGGCAGTAGCGTCTTGTGTACCGTACCGGCTACTTTCTGTTGGTACAGCAGTACCGCGCTGTTGAACAGATTTTTTCCGCCCGGTTCGGGGTTGCGGGTCGGTACGCCCACCAATACACCTATTGTGTCCGCAGCATTCCTGATCACATCCAGCGCTGCTCCGGCTTGGTCTATAAAGTCGTTGAACTCAAGGAAGTCGCGCGGAGGGTAGCCACAGATCGCCAGCTCAGAGAAGACCACCAGATCGGCCCCACGGTTTTTTGCATCGGCTATAGCTGCCAATATGCGGGTGGTGTTGGCCTCGAAGTTGCCAATATGGTAGTTCTGTTGTGCTAGTACGATCTTCATTTGTTGCCTGTCCGGGAATGCCATCGGGAATGCAAAGGTAAACCGCCGGGCGTTAGGTACATACAGCAGCGCGTAATTCGGTACAACGCGGGATTATCCGTAAATTCGTACTACTAAAACAACATCATGGAGTTCAGCGGAAGGACAGCGTTTATTACCGGGGCCAGCAGGGGCATAGGCGAGGCAATTGCACTGAGGCTGGCCCGGGAGGGGGCAAACGTAGTGGTGATAGGCAAGTCGGTGAAGGAAGATCCCCGGTTGGGTGGCACCATTCATTCTGTGGCGCAGAAAGTCACCGAAGCGGGTGGTCGTGGTTTGGCGGTGCAGTGCGATATACGCGATGAAGAGCAGGTGCTTGCTGCCGTGCAACGCGCAGTATCCATCTTTGGGGGTATCGATATTCTTGTCAACAATGCTTCGGCCATATCACTCACCGATACCTTGCAGACAGATATGAAGCGCTTCGATCTGGTGCATGATATCAACGTGCGCGGCACCTATTTGGTCACCAAATATTGTGTTCCTTTTCTGCGCAAGGGTAGTAATCCTCATATACTCACACTTTCACCACCCATAGATCTGGATCCGCGCTGGCTGGCTCCCTTCGTCGGGTACACCATGAGTAAGTATAACATGAGCATGATGACACTGGGCTGGGCCGCCGAGTTTCGCGAGTCGGGTATTGCAGCTAATTCCATTTGGCCTGTTACTACTATTGCAACTGCTGCTGTGCGCAATATCATAGGCGGTGAGGCATTGATGGAACGGAGCCGAAAGCCAGAGATACTGGCCGATTGCGCCTATTACATTCTTCGCCGCGATGCCGCAAGCTGCACAGGGAATCTGTTTTTGGATGAGGCGTTACTGGCGTCTGAGGGCATAACTGATTTGTCGCACTATGCGGTAACTCCCGGTGCCAAATTGCAGCGCGACCTGTATGTGTCCTGATCTCAGAACTTCTTTCCCTCTATCAGTTCAGCTGCATTCCGGAAGGCATCGCTGATGGGTGTTTTCTCGTTCTTGTTGAAGTCAAAGTTCACGATCACATCATGAGCTTCAGCAGCCACGGTGCCGTCGGCGGCAACAATGCGATGGTGCAGCCCGAAACTGGTGTTGCGCATAAACTCCATACGCACCTCCACAGTAATATCGCCCGGATAGTGGAGTGGTTTGATGAACTGGCAACCTGTTGACAGCAATATTGGGCCCACTTTTGTGTGTTCGAACGTGGCGGCGAGGCCCGTCAACTCCCAATAATTGACCCGAGAGGCCTGTATATACTTGAAGTACGAGACATTGTTGATGTGTCCGAACAGGTCCATCTCGCTCCAGTCGAGACGTAGTGGCAACTTCACGGGGAAATGGTGCATCCAGCAAAATTAAGCACTGTAGCGGCTACTTTTTTCAGCTATACTTTTATAGCTTTGAGATAAATAACTGTTTATATGAAGAAATTCTTCCTTTTTGTAGCCATGGCTGCAGCGGCAAACGTGTCTTTTGCACAGTATCCCGTATTTATGGAGATGCTGGAAAACAAGCAGATATGTAACAAGGAAGACCAGCTCACCTATTTTCTTCAGGCTAAATCGTTTGAACGTGGTCTGGAGAACACCTACACGCACCGTTATGCGGTGAACGGTAAGTTCTATACCACAACGATAATCAATCAGAACGAGTGTTACGTGTCTTATCAAACTAATAATGCTAAGGATTATAACCAGATAAAGAACGAGATCACCAAGACCTGCCACAAAGAGTTTGCAGCCGACAGATCTGAATATTACGTGTGCGAGGAAAAGAGGATGCACGATGTGCAGGTGATATTCAACGGGTTTCTTGCAGAGGAGGGGATTTATGAGATAATGGTATATCAGAATCCCGATGGGCATGAATCTCCTTACAAAGAGACCGACAGGATAGCTCCGGCAGATGAAATGCCGAAATCCGGGAAAAAGCTAATGAAAAAGAAAAAGGCAGTTACAGCAAAATCGGCCACTGCGCCTGCGTCGTCTGAAGTTAAAACACCTGCGCCTGCACCCGTTCCGGCAACGGCAACAAAGCCTGCAGCAACAAAGGCCGCAGCGCCAACCGTTAAAGCTCCGTCTGTGCCTGTAAAAGCTGCAAACACTTCGGTAAAACCTTCGGTGCCTGCAATTAAGACCGGTGCGCCTCCGGTTGGTGTAACAAAGCCGAAAGAAGCTACTGTAAAGAGCGTTACGCCAAGTGTGAACAAGAAATAATTCAGATAAATATTATCAGTAGTGCGACGTCGGTCTCCGGCGTCGCATTTTTTTTAGAACTCAAATTTCACACTACCGAAAACACCAAAGTAACGCCACATCGCTTCAGATGAGATTGGCTTTGGTGTCACACGCCATACAAAGTCTATACGGCCCACCTGCAGTATATTGGAAATGCCTGTGCCAAGTTCCAGATAGGGCGACCCTTTCAGTGTCCTGAACGGATAGCCCTTGTTCAGGTTCAGTTGTTGGTTGCTTTCACTCAGCGATCCCACTACACCCTTGGCTGTCCAGAACTGCCTGAACTTCATTTTCTTCAACAACGGTATCCTATTAAAAATGCCCCCGCCCAGATTGTGCTCCGTGTTAAATCCGAAGTACTGATCGCTCAGGAACTCGTAGTTATTCATCATTTGAAAGGCGTACATGTTATAGGTATAGTACTCATTACCCGGGTGTATCTCCAGCAACGGATAGGGTAGTGGTGATCCCAGGTATTTACCCGCAAATACATTGTAGTACAGGTTTCCGAATGGTGGGATGTAGGTGAGTCCGGTGATGGACATACGGGCCTTCTGATAGCTGTAGGCACCATCCATTATGCCCTTTATTCCGGTAGTTACCGCCATATTGAAAACAGGGTACTTACTGGCAATAGACACGCGCTTGAACTGGCCCTCAAGATATTTCTCTTTGTACGCAAACCTTAAATGCAGCCCGAGTTCAGAGCTTACCACGTGGTTGGCAGGCGCCCCTTGATGGTCCTTGAACAGGTTTTCCGAGGGTAGCGGGTCATAGGGCGTGAAATCTCTTCTTTCTGCTACCAGTTTATGACTGAAACCGTTGAAGTATTGTTTGTAATACTGTATGCGGGTGTCACGCGTGAAAGCCAGCTTCCAGGGTACACCCTGCTTTCGGAACATTGTACTGAAAATATTGTCTGCGCCTACCTGGTCATAGTAGTTCGTGGTGAAACTCACGTCGTGGGCATGATAGGCTTCCAGGTAACTCCACGGCGACCGATTGATCATCCACAACGCGTTAAATCCATATTTGTATCGCTCATCCCGCGTGCCGTAGGCCACATAGCCTGTTACCTGAAAGTTTTTGATGCTGCGCGGCGTGCCCAACGATAGCCGGAAGCGATTTCCCTCTATTGGGTTACGGCTGTATAGGTAAAAGTAAGGCCCGAACATCACTGGCCCGATGTCAGTTACCCCCGTTGTGGCAAACGTGATAAGACGCTTGTAAACGGTGGTTATCGGCATCTGGTCTATGGTATCCACCATTTTGTAGATCGCCTTTTCGTTCTTGGTCAGGGTGTCGGGTCGATTAGCGTACCACCAGTCGTCGCTGTGATGCTTGGCTGAGTCCAATTTTACTACATCCTGCTTCACATTTTTGTCATCAAGCACAGCTTCTACCGTATCACTGTTGATGCGTATGTGATGGTAGGTCGTTGTTTTCCTGCCTATCATGCCCGGCAGCTTCTTCGACTTGTATGCCGAGAATCCGGCAATAAACTTGTCTTTTACACAGAACCAAAACGTATCCACGGGCGCAAATTCCTGATACATCGCCAGATTATCCACCCAGTTGATGTTTACGTCCCTTGCCACTTCCATGCTCACCCGCTGAATGGCATACACCGAGTCTACTACCCAGAAATCACCCGTGAAGCAGTTTTCGAGTGGTCGTTTTGGTGCATACTGAACCAGTATAATGTTATGCCCATAGGCGACCTGAGTGTCTTTGATCTTATATTTATAGAACAGCAGGCCGTCGTCACTTATGGGGCTCACAAACTTCTTGTCAAATACAGGCACATAGTTCCGGTACACGTTGAAGTTCTGGTGAAAGGTGCCCAGGTATTTTACAATGTTTTCATTGTTCACTCCTTTTACCATGCTCGCCTTTATTACTTCACGTACCTTTTTAGGCTTGCTCCTGAAGTAGTAATCGGATATTGTTTCGGTTAGGTAAAGCGGCAAATAGGGGGTGCTTTCTGATACTGTGTCCAGATTGTTGTAGATGAAGCTATACTTCTTCAGCAGGGGTACTTTCTCAAACTGATCTTTGCGCAACCGCTGCAGGTCAGCCTCCAGTCTGTTATAGGCTTCGTAGGAATAGTTGTCGGCTCTGTCGGGGTTGTTATATGGTTTCCGCTCTATGATCTTTTTCACAAGCACTATCGCCGGGTCTTCACCGGCTTTGATGGTCACTTCATTCAGTTCTGTTAGAGACCTCTGCAGCTCTATAATGTAGTTGTATTCGTATTTTGCCTTATTCAGGATCTTACGTTCTGTTTTGTATCCAATAGCATCCAGTCGCATCGTGTCCGATGGTAGTTTCTTCAGTCTTAGAATGAAATTGCCATCAAGGTCGGCTGCTGTTCCTTCTTGTGTTCCGGGGAAATAAACGGTGGCAAACGGAATCCCTTCTCCGGTGGCAGCATCGGCCACTTTGCCGTGTATCACATATCCGTGCTGCGGCCCTCCTCTGAAAATGGTTTCCTCCAGTCGTTTCTTTTTTTCGGGTATAACCAGTAAGGCGGTGTCTGGTTCGGCCGGCGTTTTTTGTAGCGTTCCACGCAGCTTCAATGTGTCGGCACGGCGTGTGCTGTCCATTACCTGTGCCATAGCCGGCAGGCTCATGAATAGCAGACAAACAAATAATGCAATGACCGGGCTTTTCATTCTTATTGCAACACAATGCAAAGGCAATGTACTGAATTGCAGGTATTTGCCGTTCCAATCGTTCAATTTTTCCTATCGGTTTACGCGTCAATTTCAAACAAAATGGCACATGATACTCTATGTAGGTGTCATATGTAATATATGATGCCGTGGTGCGTGTCTCTATTTTTGACAATTGCAGTAAAACCTTTTACTTTCGGGGTAAAATTGGCTGGCTGATGCATATAGCACAACAAATTTTATTTATCATTTGCGCGGTTGCTGCGGTTTATTTCTTCGCCAAAAAGGTCAAGGAAATGAGACGCAACGTATTATTGGGCCGCGACGAAGACCTAACGGATAATAAAGACCAGCGTTGGCGGAACATGGTGTTGCTTGCATTGGGTCAGAAAAAGATGTTCAAGAAGCCCATACCAGCCTTGCTGCATCTGGTGGTTTATGCCGGTTTTATCATCATAAATATCGAGATCCTTGAGATATTTATCGATGGTGTCACAGGTGCCCATCGCATCTTTGCGCCATTCCTGGGCAGTCTTTATTCGTTCCTTGTTGGTTTCTTTGAAGTCCTTGCGGCATTGGTGCTCATAGGTTGTGTGGTGTTTCTGATTCGCAGAAATATCCTGAAAATAGGACGTCTCAATATGCCTGAGCTCAATGGCTGGCCTCGCAATGATGCTAATCTCATCCTCGTAACCGAGGTTGTGCTCATGTCGTTGTTCCTCATCATGAATGCGGCAGACCTTTCTTTGCAGCAGCTGGGGGCTGAACATTACACGGCCACCGAGCCTTTCTGGATATCCGGTCACCTCACAGGTATGTTCTCAGGCATGTCTGCCGGAACATTGGTCGCAATTGAGCGCACCTGCTGGTGGTTGCACATTCTGGGCATCTTCCTGTTCCTCAATTACCTTCCTTATTCCAAGCATCTCCACGTAATTCTTGCATTTCCCAACGCGTTTTACGCCAAGTTGGTTCCTCAGGGCGAAGCGCGCAATATGAAGGAGATACAGAATGAAGTGCTGTACATGATGGAGCCTGACAAAGCCCCTGCTGCGACAGGCGATGCTACTCCGCCTCGTTTCGGTGCTAAAGATATCATGGACCTGAGCTGGAAGAATCTGCTTGATGCTTATTCCTGTACAGAATGTGGTCGCTGCACTTCGGCATGCCCGGCCAACCTTACCGGCAAAAAGCTATCGCCCCGCAAAATAATGATGGACACCCGCGACAGGATGGAAGAAGTGGGTAGGAACATCAACGAGAATGGCGAGTTTAAAGACGACGGAAAATCGTTGCTGCACGGTTATATCTCAGTCGAAGAATTGAGGGCTTGCACTACTTGCCAGGCATGTGTGGAGGCTTGTCCGGTGTCTATCGACCCGCTTGATATTATCATGCAGTTGCGTCGGAACCTGATCATGGAAGAAAGTAATGCGCCGGGTGAATGGAATCTGATGTTCGGGAACGTTGAGAACAACATGGCACCATGGAAATTCAGTCCCGATGATCGCGACGCATGGGTTAGAGAGGCATAAGAGGCAGACGGCAGGGGCAGTTTGCAGACTTTAAAAAGTAGTAGACGCTGATGGCACTTGAAAACTTAATTGTGTTTAATAAGGCTTATTCTTTGGCAATGGAGGTTTTTGACGCGACTAAACGTTTCCCTGTTGAGGAGAGGTATTCTCTTATTGATCAGGTGCGCCGTTCATCACGAAGCGTGTGTGCCAACATTGGAGAGGGGTACAGAAAAAAGGTTTACCCTAAAAGTTTCGTTGCAAAGCTGGTTGATGCTGATGGGGAGTGCACAGAGACAATTGTACATTTATCATTTGCAAAAGACTGCCGATATATTGATGCTGAACAATTTGATAGGTTTAAATTCGGATACGCCGAGATTGGTAGGATGTTGGGTGCTATGATTCAAAAACCGGAGAATTTTTGTAAATAATTAATCGGGTGGGAGGCTGCCTTCTGCAACTGCCTTCTGCCCCTAAAATTTTAAAGATGTCAATAAAAAGCATGGCGGAATACGCCGCGAATGGGGAAATGCCTGAAGTGTTGTTCTGGGTTGGATGTGCCGGTTCTTTCGATCAGCGTGCACAACGTATCACCCGTGCCTTCACGCAGATATTGGATAAAGTGGGAGTGAAGTTCGCAATACTCGGCAAGGAAGAAATGTGTACCGGCGACCCTGCCCGTCGTGCCGGTAACGAGTTTCTGTTCCAGATGATGGCATACAACAACATCAACACGTTGAATGCGTATGGCATTAAAAAGGTAGTTACCATTTGTCCGCATTGTTTCAATGTGTTCAAAAATGAATACCCTAAGTTGGGCGGTAATTATGAGGTGGTGCACCATACTACGTTCCTGCAGCAGCTTATCAATGAAGGCAAAGTTGTGCTCAAAGATGGAGGTGCTTTCAAAGGCAAAAAGATCACTTATCACGACAGTTGTTACCTGGGTAGGGGCAATGGCATTTACGAAGCGCCACGCGAGGTGTTGCAGGCGTTTGATACTGAACTGGTAGAGATGAAACGCTGCCGCAGCAATGGTATGTGTTGCGGTGCCGGTGGAGCGCAGATGTTCAAAGAAGAAGAGCCGGGGTCAACCCGCATCAATTTCGACAGAGCAGAACAGGCACTCGAAACCGGTGCAACCATTATTGCGGCTAACTGTCCTTTCTGCACCACTATGCTCACCGATGGGGTTAAGAACAAAGAGAAGGAAGACAGTGTGAAGGTGCTGGATATTGCCGAGATGGTGGCCATGTCGCTTTAGTTTTTACATTCCTGCAACACTAAACGGCGTAACTTCATGTAAAATCTTTTGAGCATGAAGAACAAAACATTGGTGCTCGGTGCTTCTGAAAATCCGTCCCGCTATAGCAATATGGCAATGTTAAGGTTGCAGCAACACGGCCATCCTGTGGTGGCAGTTGGTAAAACCGGAGGATCGGTAAGTGGCATGGAGATACTGAAAACACCACCTTCCTCCGATGAGATCGATACGGTCACGCTTTACCTCAACCCCGATCATCAAAAGGCCTACTACGATTACATTCTGTCACTTCATCCGCGGCGCATCATATTTAATCCCGGCACCGAAAATCCTGAACTGGAAGATATGGCTACCGCCAATGGTATTAAACCCGTTGAAGCATGTACGCTCGTTATGCTCGGTACGGGACAATATTGACCGCGAAAACTCGCAAGTGAAAACTCAATTATGGACTTGAGCAGATCTTTAAACATATCAGTTCGCAAACCCTGTCACCAACCCTGGGACAACATGATACCCGCTGATGCCGGTCGTCATTGTAACGAATGCAGCAAGACTGTTATCGATTTTTCTGGTTTTACCGATGCTGAACTTTTTGAGTACTTCTCAAAACCGCAGGGTAAAGTATGTGGCAGGTTTCTGTCTACACAGTTATCCCGGCAGCTGCACATCCCGCCACAGCCTCACAGCCGTTTGTACAGGCTTACCGTTGCTCTTGGGCTTACGTTATTGTTTTCGCAATCTACAGTCACATTTGCGCAAAGCACAAATGATAGATCGCGGAGTAGGATGTCAACATCAGCGTCAAAAGACGTAGCTGGCGAAAGTAGAACCGGTGCATTGACCGGACGTGTTTCAGATGCTTTAGGGCATCCCGTGTCCAACGCTTCAATTCATTTTTACTGCAACGGTAGGTATGAGAAAATGGTTTATACAGATGCAAGCGGAAAGTACTTAGTAAAGGGCCTTCCATACGGGTTTTACAAGGTGGTCATAGATGCGGAAGAGTTTGAGATCAAGACCGTCGATAATATCAAATTAAACGCTGACACCGTTAACCTCCATCCGGCCACATTGGGCAAATACCGGTCTCCCGGAAATAATGATACTAAAGTCTTTGTTACCGGAGAGCCGGCGATCGATACTGTTCTTCATGAGAAGGAAGTGATGGACAAGGTCAAGTTTAGGCCGGATCGTAAAAATGCTCAACCCGGCAGACGTCGTTAGTCGCGCCGGTTTTTAAGCTACTAAGCGTAAACGGGTTCAAGTTGTTTCGATACTCTCAGTTGGAGCGGATCATTAGCTTTCTCATTCGGTATCGTCACGTGCACCCGTGTACCGCCGCCGCGCACGCTTTCCAACTCTATTTTTCCGTTCAGTTTCTCCACCGCCGATTTAACAAGGTACAGCCCTATGCCGCTGCCTCTCGATGATTCATTCCCCCTGAAGTGCAGATCAAAAACTTTGTTCAGGTTTTCTGCCGGAATACCAATCCCGTTATCCATTACCGTCAGGTGTATCGATCTCTCGTTGGACGATACGTTCACATATACCCGGTGTTCCACAGTACTGCGCCTGAAGATGATGGCATTGTACAATAATTGTGTAACGATGTTGCCGAAAAGCGTTTCGTCAGAACAGAAAATACGGTCAGGGGCCACTTCAGTAACTAAATGTGTATGTTCTATTTCTGTTGTCAGCTGGTCGTTGTGTAGGGCTTTTTCTATAATTCTATTCGGCTCTATTTCAGAAAAGTGAGGATCCCATTGTTTTATCTGAGTGATTGCCATCAGGTCATCCAATGTCTTTTCCATTTTCATTGCCACTTCCCGACAGTTGGTCAGGTATTCAGTTGCAGCTGCTTCCAGATTGTCGTGCATACCGACGTCCGCCAGGCCAATGAGTGTAGTAATAGGTCCCCTCAGGTCGTGCGATGACCTGTAAATGAACGTGTCAAGTTCTCTTGTTCTGTAGTTTAGTTCGTCCTCCGTTTTTTTAGACTGGTCAATGTCATTAACGGCGCAGGATACATATAGTGCGTTGCCTTCACTATCGCGAATAAGTGTCAGCAATTGTTCCACCCATATTGCGGTTCCATCCGCCCGTAGTACCCTTGTCCTGGATATCGGAGCAGTTGCTTCTCCGCGCACCACCTGTTCAAACGTCTCTTTCGCGATCTTCTTTTCTTGTGCCGGACACAGTTCGTAATATTTCAGGGATGCGAGGTGGTCTCTTGACATTCCGGTCAACTTCAGGAATTGGTTGTTGATCAATTCGGGAGAACCGCTCAGATCGAAATTGATCATTCCCACGGCCACTTGTTCAAATGCAGCTTTGAAGTGAAGTTCGCTGGTCGCAATTTTCTCTTCAGCAATTTTTCTTTCGCTTATCTCGCGTACGTTGATGAGCAATCCTCCTATTACCGGGTCATTCATCCTGTTCACAACGTTCCCTTCTATCCATATCCAACTCCCGTCTTTATGACGCACAGGTGTTTCTCCTTTCAGGCTTTTGCCGGGGCTATTTAGAGACAAATTTCTTAACTGTTCCATTGGTTCAATGGATTCCTTTGGGAGATAGTCAAATACATTCACTCCCGTGAATTCCTCTTGTGTGTATCCCAATAGGCGCGCTATGTTCGGCCCCACATATTTCACAATCCCCGCGCCATTTGTCAGCAGTACAAGGTCACTCGCCTGAACGATTAGCGTTCTGTAAAATATATCGCTTTGTGCTTTCGCGTCAATAGCTCGCTTCAGCGCATTTATATAATGACGACTGAGAAGGAATAACATCATCCCTGTGACAAGGATAAATCCGTAACCCTTGTATGTTTGAATAGTCGTTATGCCGACATGATTGCGGAAAATATTGTCTACGATCTTGTCGGAAAATGTAATATATACCAGTCCGAGAACGACGTAAGGTAGGGCAATCTTTATAGGTGCAGATTTTATATTATGCATTTCGGGTTTTTTCTGAGCGGTTGCAGCAAAACTCCCATTTATGGAATCCTCATTTTGTGACTACAGTCATATTAGGTCCGAAATGTAGAGGTGATTCTCGTCATGTATTCTGGCGAGAACTTCCAATTGGATAGCTTTTTTGAGACTTTTCCCGTCTGTTTTCGTTATATTTGGTTCAGAGTTCTTGTGGCCGAAGGTCACGAGCGGGTCATCGTGCCGAATGGTAGTTAATTAGTAGTACCTGTGTCAAAAAAAACTCATTGATCATATGAGCAAGCAATTTTTTGTAGATAACAAAACAAACGCCGGAGGGTCGTCGTCAGACGTATCTGCCAAGATCGCGTACATCAACGACCATGCATACGAGATCCAGGATGGCGACACCATCCTTACCCTCATGCGTCGTCATCATGGTAAGGACGCTATCCCTACGCTGTGCGATGCCCCTAATCTCGATCCGTTCGGGTCTTGTCGGGTCTGCAGCGTTGATGTGGCACTAGCCAAGGGCGGTCCGGTGAAGACAATGGCCTCGTGCCACACTCCGGTAATGCCCAATTCATACATCTACACTGAGTCTGACAGGATACAGAAGCTGCGAAAGAACATCGTGGAGCTGGTGCTCACCGATCACCCGCTCGACTGCCTGACCTGCGAGGTAAATAACAACTGCGAATTGCAGTCTGTTGCTGCCCGTGTGGGCATACGTGATGTGCGATACCCGGAAGGGAAGAACCACCTCGACCGCAAGAAAGATCTGAGCCATGCTTACATGACCTCCGATTTCTCTAAGTGCATCAACTGTTTCCGGTGCGTGCGCGCCTGCGACGAGGTGCAGGGTCAGTTTGTCCTGAGCATGGGAGGTCGCGGTTTCGACTCGCATATCATCAAAAGCCTTGAGACCACTTTCGAACAAAGTGATTGTGTGAGCTGCGGAGCATGTGCTCAGGCTTGCCCCACATCTGCAATCTCAGACATTTTTGAGTCCAAATCAATCCAGGTCGATAAGAAGGTGCGCACAGTCTGTACCTATTGCGGTGTGGGCTGTAATCTGGAAGTGGCGGTGAAAGGTGGCAAGATCAAGTCAATACAGGCGCCATATTCCGCTGAGGCTAACGGAGGGCACACTTGTCTCAAGGGTCGCTTTGCCTTTTCGTTCTATAACCACCCCGACAGATTGCGTACACCGCTTATAAAAAAGAATGGCGAGTTTGTTGAAGCTACCTGGGATGAAGCATACGACTTCATTGTTGCTAAACTTAACGAAATAAAGGCCAAGTATGGCCCCGATTCAATTTCAGCGGTATCCTCCGCCCGGGGCACCAATGAAGAGAATTATCTGGTGCAGAAATTCATGAGGGCAGTGATCGGCACGAATAACGTAGATAGTTGTGCGCGCGTTTGTCACTCACCCACTGCTTTGGGTATGCAGCGTACTTTCGGTACCGGCGCCGCAACCAATTCAATAAAAGACCTCAAGCATACCGACTGCATCCTCGTGATTGGTGCCAATCCTACCGATGGCCACCCTGTTACCGGTGCTAAAATGAAGCAGGTAGCGCTTAGCGGGAAGACGTCGATCGTGATAGATCCGCGCCGCACCGAGTTGGCAAGGTATGCAACATATCACTTACAGTTGCGTCCCGGTACAAACATGGCCGTGCTCAACATGATGTTGTACTACATCATTAGTGAGGGCAAAGAGGATAAAGACTTCATTGCAAACCGCACGGAGGGTTACGAAGAATTTAAGCAGGAGATACTTGCTCAGAATATAGATGAACTGGAGGCGATATGCGGTGTCGATCGTAAACTCGTACGCGATGCTGCAATAGCCTATGCAAGCGCAAAGAATGCAATGGAGTTTCACGGCCTCGGAGTTACCGAGCACAGTCAGGGCACGTTTACCATCATGCTCATTGCCAGTCTGGCCATGATCACGGGCAATATTGGTCGCCCGGGTGTTGGTGTCAATCCGTTGCGTGGACAAAACAACGTACAGGGCGCTGCCGACATGGGTTGCCAGCCGCATCAGGGTGCGGGCTACCTTGACGTTACCGATCCCGTATACCACAAAAAGTACGAGGAATTCTATAACGCCAAGTTGCCCAACTATGCCGGTCTGAAAACACCTAAGATGTATGAGGCCGCTCTTGACGACAAACTTAAGGCTATGTGGGTGATAGGCGAAGACATGGCCCAGACCGACCCTAATACGCATCACGTAACGGCAGCGCTTGCTAAGTTGGAACTGTTTGTGGTGCAGGAGTTGTTCATGACCGAAACTGCCAAACTAGCTACCGTCATATTGCCTGCATCTTCTTTCCTTGAGAAGAGTGGTACGTTTACCAATGGCGAGCGTCGCATACAGCGCGTAAATGCAGTGGTAGAGCCTATTGAAGGTACACGTAGTGACGGTCAGATAATGGTCGATATCATGAACCGCATGGGTTACAAGCAACCCGCTGTTTACGACCCTGAGTGGGTGCTGGAAGAGATCTCACGTATTGTTCCTTTCTTCGAAGGTGTGAAGTGGAACGAACTGGGTGAGAACGGAAAGCAATGGCCTGTTGCCAAAGATGGCAAGGGGACCGACATACTTCATACCGAGACTTTCAAGCGAGGTAAGGGAAAGTTCATTCACAACAACTACAAGAAGTCGGAAGAGCTGGTCCAGAACGAGAAAGACTACCCGTACATCATCACCACCAATCGCGAATTGGAGCACTACAACTGTGGCACGATGACACGTCGCACCAATAACGCACTCATTGTCACTGAAGACGTGTTGCTTATCAATCAGGTAGATGCCGACAAGCACCTCATTAAGGACGGAGACATGGTTTGTGTGGAGTCGCCGCGCGGCAAGGTGGACATTAAGGCAAGAATCTCCGACGAGGTGAAGCCGGGTATCCTCAGTAGCACGTTCCACTTCCCCGAGATCATGCTGAATAACATCACTAGTAGCGTTGCGGATTCCGAAGCACTTTGCCCTGAGTACAAGGTAGTGTCGTGCCGCATCCGTAAAAGCAAAGGCGAATTCAAGAAGCAGAAAGTAACTGCCTAGTTGATAATGTACATTAAAGAGGGCTGCAGCGTTTGTTCGTTGCAGCCCTCTTTCTATTTGGTGTGACGCCTGGTTCTATTCTACTGCGCAATGCAGGCTTGCTCCGCCTTCATTCACAATAAGGGTGTGTTTAGCTCCCAACACCAGCGTATAGTTCACGTCCTGATGCCCGGTAGGGAAGCCAAAGCAAACCGGGTAGTCATATTCACTCACTTTATCCCAGATCAGTTCTTCTATTGTCTGCCCGAATGGCCGCTCAGTATCCTGCATATCCGTAAAGCTTCCCACTATAAGCCCGGCAAGGTTGTCCAGCAATCCCGCGCGTTTCAGGTTCAGCATTAGCCTGTCGGCATTATACAGGTGTTCGCCTATGTCTTCTATGAACAGTATCTTTCCCGCCGTGTCCACCTCCGATGCGGAACCCGTAAGGTGAGCCAGTATCGCCAGGTTGCCTCCTGTCAGTATACCTTTCGCACTTCCGGGGCGGTTGTGCGGGGTAGGCGGTATCACGTACTCAAGAGGCGCTGCTGTCAGTGCCCGTCTGAACGACTGCATGTAGTCCAGTTCCACTGTGTCGGGCTTGAAAGCGCCGCACATCGGGCTATGCAATGTTGCAATACCCGTTTTTGCATGGATGTGGTTGTGTAATACAGTTATGTCGCTAAAGCCACACAGCCATTTAGGTCGCCTCGCAAATTCAGTAAGGTCCAGTGTGTCAATTATGCGGCTCATGCCATATCCGCCGCGCCCCATCAGTATTGCGTCAATTTCGGGGTTATCCATCATAGCTTGCAGGTCCGCAAGGCGTTCCGTGTCTGTCCCGGCAAAATAGTAATGCTCTGCACCTACTGTTTTGCCGCACATCACCCTGAACCCCCAATCTTCCAATGTCTTTATTGCATAGGTGGTCCTTTCAGGTGCTACATACCCCGATGGGCAAGTGATACCTATTGTTGATCCTTTTGTAAGGTATGGTGGGCGCATCTGTTGTAGATTGTTGTTTGTTTTTAGTTTGTAATCATCAGTCCCACCCATATTTCATCTTCGCGTATGTCCACAGGGTAGGTGAACAGCTTGTATCCTTCGCCACTGGTATTCCTCCCGTTGGCCGGGTCGAACCTGTATTTGTGGTCAGGGCATACGATACGGCCCTGTGCATCCAGCCAGCCATCGCACATGCGTGCGCCCGCGTGCGGGCATTTGGCAGCAAAAGCATAGATATGGTCGCCTCGTTTCAGCAGCCCTATTTTCTTGCCGTAAACCTCTGTTTCCAGTAGCTTCATTTCAGGCATGCCGCTCCGGTTATGGTCAGCAATTTTGTGCCATGTCAGGCCGAGCCCCCCTTCATTATTTCCGTTTTTTAGCTCCAATAGTTGATGTTGTCTTGTTGCGGCTAAATTAAGCAATTGCGCAAAGAGTGGCCGCTACACGTTGTTCCGGTTCTCAAAAACCGAAAAAAATGGTACTTTCAAACCTGCTTTGTAACGTTATTAAATATGTCAAAGAAGTCGCAAGTAAAAAAGCCCCAGAACGATGCCGTTCAGCCTGCTAAGGCTGCGGTTGCGCCTGCCGCACCCACTGCAAAGGCACCTTCCTTCAGGTTGTCGCTTAAGTTGAAGCTGTCGCTTGTATTGGCAGCTATTACTTTCCTTATATACTTCAATACCCTGCAGAATGGTTTCGTGCTCGACGATTCTATGGTATATTCAAAGAACACCATCGTCACGCAGGGCTTCGACGGGATTCCCGAGTTGTTCAGAACGCCGCGTCTCAAAGGTTTCGGTTATCTCAAGAACGAGAACTACCGCCCGCTTTCGTTGGTGATGTTTGCCACAGAGGTAGGCATGTTCGGGCTCAATCCTGCTGTTGGGCACTTCTTCAATGTGCTCTTCTTCGCCATCTGCACAGTACTCCTTTTCCTGTTTCTCGATAAGCTGTTCGAAGGAGGCCGCACAGTTGTTGCTTTTATTGCATCGCTACTGTTTGCAGTACATCCCATACATACCGAAGTTGTGTCTAACATCAAGAGCCTCGACGAGATATTCTGTTTCCTGTTTGCGTTCCTGGCTATGAACCTGTTTGCCGACTACACGAAGAGCAGTAAGATATGGCAATTAGTAGCGGGCCTCATTGCTTTGTTCCTGTCCTATTTGTCCAAAGAAACTGTAGTAACCTTTTTGGGCATCATTCCGCTGGTGTTCTTCTTTTACCTCAACGACGATAAGCGCAAAGCCATATACATGACAGCAGGTGCGCTCGTGGTCACCGGTATTTACCTGGCCATCCGCCACAAGATCCTCAGCGATTATGGTGCCAGTACCACAGCAGTCGAGTTCATCGATAATGCCCTTGTTGGCGCCCCCGACCTTGCTTCGCGCATTGCTACCGCACTCTTCACGCTGGGTATGTACGTGAAGTTGCTCATCATTCCTCATCCGCTCATCGACGACTATGGCTTCCGTAGCATCCCCTACAAGTCATTTGCCGATGTCTGGGTACTCCTCACTGTTGCTATATATGTAGCCGCCGGTGTGGTGGGCCTGCTGCGTTTGTTTAAACACAAGAAAGACCCTTGGGCGTTTGGTCTGCTGTTCTATCTGGCAACCATCGCGCTATTCTCCAATATCTTCTTCCTCATGGGGTCGGCCATGGGCGAACGTTTCCTGTTTTTTGCTTCTGCCGGCTTCTGCCTGCTAGCTGCACTCGTGGTCGATAAATATCTCCTCAAGGGCGATACTGACTTCGGTGCATTCCTAAAGAACAAGGTTGCCGTGGGTGCGCTCACCGTCATTTGTGTACTGTTCTCCTATCTCACTTTTGCCCGTAACACCGAATGGGTCGATAATGCTACACTGTTCACCAAAGACCTTGAAAAGTCGCCTGAAAATGGTCGCCTCAACTACTATGTAGGCAATGAGCTGGTTGAGAACGTGCTCCCCAAAGAGACTGACACCAATAAGCGCCGCGAGATCCTGCGTCAAAGCATCACTCATCTCAAAAAGGCCATCGAGATTTTCCCGAAGTACACAGATGCATTCACCGAGCTGGGAACTGCCTACCTCAATATGCTGCGCTACGACTCAGCCGAATATGCGTTCAAGACCGCTATCTCACAGAGCCCTTATCAGTCTATTGCCGCCAATAATCTGGGTACTGTGTACCTGCGCACCGATCATATACCCGAAGCAATTGCAGCCTACAAGCTCGCCATACAGATCAAGGCCGACTTTGTGCAGGCATATTGCAACCTCGGTTCCGCATTCGCCAAAATAAATCAGTTCGACTCTGCAATTTTGTACCTCAATCAATGCCTGGCTATCAGTCCGGGCTATAGCGAGGCTTACATGCAGCTGGGGCTATCTTATTATTTCGCCAATCGCTTTGCAGAGGCCGAACCTTTCTTTAAAAAGGTGCTCGAGCTCAATCCGTCTGATGTGAATGCTGCCAATAACCTGGGTGCTGTTTACCTCAATACCCGCAAGTTTCCCGAAGCGGTGAACATCTTCAAGCAGCTTGTCGCTGCCAATCCCGGCTATGTGAATGGCTACTCGAACCTTGGTCATTGCTATTACGAGATGAAGGACTATCAGGGCACTATCGATGCCATCTCTAAAGCACTGGCACTTGATCCCGGAGATGTAAAGGATATTCCATTCCTTGCATTGTCGTACAAGGCACTGGGCAATATGGCCGAGGCGCAGAAGTACGAGGCCATGGCTCGCCAATACTATCCCGCATTCAGGATGTAGACTGTTCTGAACTCGTCAATCAAACTTACCGCGCTGCAACTTGTGGCGCGGTTCTTTATTTGGGGTAAACTGCAGGTAGGCGCGGACTTTTATATGCCGGTATACGCAATAGACCGTCATCTTCAATGATGCACACATAGTTGTCACCATAGCGTTTGAAGTGCTGTTTGTTGGCGTTCAATAGTGCAGCGCCATAGTCATCTTCATGCCCCTTGTATATAATGCCTATGTTGGCGGGTGAATTGTCGAAAAGCAGTCGCGTTAGCTCGGCTATGGTCTTGTTCTTTATGCCCATCTGGTGCAGCATTGGCACGTCTTTGCCTGTTAGCTCTGTATTCGGGCGCGGATGCAATACCTGAGCCTTCATATAAACCGGTGTTTCACGCGGCATTAGTGGGTGGCGTGGCGCCTCCTCATCGGCGGTCGTTGGTGCCGACAGTGTCAGCGCTGACTGAGCAGGTCTCGGTGCAGGTGTGGGCGCCGCCACCGGTGGTTGTGGCATTGCGGGTGCAACGCCTACCGGAGCCTTGGCTATGGGTTGTTTGGCAGGTATTGGTTCAGCATCCACAGTGTCGGCAATTACTGTGTCCGCCATCAGGCTGTCCGCCAGATTTACCATACTATCAGGTGTTTCCACGTTTGCCTGCTGAATGGCTGCCGGTGTTATCTCTTGTTTTATTATTTCTTTTTCTGCCTTGCGCGATCGGGTTACAAAGAACGCCGCTACGCCCATCAATATCACTATACCAAGCAATATGATAGCGCCTACGGGCCTGCGCTTCCTGCGCTCACCCTCATATTCTATGCCGTAGTCATTCACCGGCATAGACGTGTCGCTTGTTGCAGTTTTCGTCTTGCCCGACTTCTTTTTTCTACCGGTGGCATCGTTCATGTGCTCCAGCAGGGTATTGGTATAGGTAAAAAGGCGGTTGTATTCCTTTACCCTGTAGCGCACTTCCTCACGTGGCCAGCCACTATCCGGTATCGGTTCGTCCCACCTGTCAAACGGACGATACGGATCATCTTCTTCCTCCGGTGTATTCGCAAATCTTTCCTCCGGTGTTTTGGGCAGCGGTGGCATATATGCCTCATGGCCCGGTTCCGGTGTGGGGAATGATGGTGTGTCGTCGGGTTCGGGTGCCTTGGGGTGCGTGTGGTTGGCAGGTGCTTCGTGCATGCCGGCACCACGGTGAATTCCTTTTTTCGTGCGCACCACACCTGCTTCCGCCGGTTTGTACTCTATATAGTCGTCCCAGTCCTTCACTTCTATCTTGCCTTCTTTCACTACAAACTCATACACATTGCGGTCAAAGGAGAAATAGATAGTCTCAGTATCTGTAAAGTCTTTCAGTGCTTTCTCAAAAAGGTGCGTCACCTGTGTGCTGCGGTCATCCTCGCTAAGTGGGTTAGGAGTAACAAAAAACTCCTTTCCTTCTGTCACTGCCGAGCTGAAGAACGGGGTCTTGCTCACGGGTATCACATTGGCGCGCAATGCCAGAAATTCCTCACCCTCACGCAGCACCACCTCTTGTGCTTGCTGTGGCACCAGTATGGAATTTTCCACGTTTTGTGTGTTGCATACCACATTGTCGTGCAGGGCATTCAGTGCGCGGTACACATAGTCGGCCTCGGCATATCCATCTTGCAGCACTATACAGTTACCCAGAAAGGTGCCGAACCGCTCGGTATTGAGTTCGCGAACAAAGGTGTAGGCGCACAGGCACACTGTGTAGATACCATCGCGCAGTTCGCGTTTCACGGCATATAGCCGTTCGCCCGGATAAAACTCAATTTTAGTCTCGTCCAGGTCCAGGCTGCCGCCAAAAACCACGCCATGGTAAAACAGCTGCTGGTAGCCATTCGGGTCGCCGAATGTGCCAAAAACGCCTAATCCTACCCTGTTGTTCATTTCGAGGCCGAAAATAGATAGTATTTCTTAACTTTTATTGTATCGCCCCCACTCGTTATTCACTAATGTTATTATTGATTCGTTAACGGACAAACGTCGGTTACGTCTTGCGGGGCTTCTTTTTGGCCGCCGGGAACAATATGTTATTGAGAATGAGGCGGTAGCCGGGCGAAGAGGGGTGTACATTCAGGTCGGTTACCGGGTCATGTATCATGTGTTGGTAGTCCTCAGGATCATGACCTCCATAAAAGGTCCACGTGCCCTTGCCATACTCGCCATGTATGTAACGTGCCTCGTTCGATGGTTTGAAGTCGCCCATCACCAGCACGCCCGATTTCAGCACCTCTTTGCGGAACGCCGTAGTTTGTCCCATAAAACCCTTTATCGTAGTTGTGTGGTTTTGGCACAGCATGGCAGGCACCGGGTCGAACTTGGCCGAGAACGTGAACAACGTGAAATAGTCAATATTCATGGGTACTGCTGTGCGGTACTCAGTATTGTCTATGTTAGAGTACTCGTAGTGCATAGGGCTGGCAACAAGTGTAAAATCTTTAAAGGCAAAGCAACGGCTGTAGTCAAGTTTTTGCTGAGCCTGCGGGTCCGATCCGTCACCGTCAAACATTGATTCGCATATGTCCACTCCTTCCGCTGCCAGGGCTATATCATAACTGTCCGTTGCCGAGCACATGGCAAAGAGGTAGCCACCACCGGCTGTAAAGTCGCGTATCTTTTTGGCAATGGCCAGTTTCAGCTGCGACACTTTTTTGAATCCATGTTTTGCGGCACTCTCCTCCGCCGACTTCTGGTCGTGCTGGTACCATGCCTCGTTGCGGAAGCTGTACCAGAACTTGCCATACTGCCCGGTAAAATCTTCGTGGTGCAGGTGCAGCCAGTCATATTTCGAAAGGTCTCCGCGCAACACCTCATCGTCATATACCTTTTCAAACGGTATCTCGGCATAGGTCAGCACAAGGGTCACCGCATCGTCCCACGGTTCTTTGTTAGGTGGGGTATATACGGCTACGCGTGGAGGTTTGTCCAGCTTTATCACATCTCCGTTAAAGTCGGGGTCCATTATGGAATTCACAATTCCGTTGTATTCGGCATCGCTGATCACCTCATACGATACCCCCCGCAGTTTGCACATACGCTCTATGCCGTCCAGGTGGTCCATACCAAAA
This sequence comes from uncultured Flavipsychrobacter sp., assembly GCA_964652995.1. GTDB lineage: Bacteria > Bacteroidota > Bacteroidia > Chitinophagales > Chitinophagaceae > Nemorincola. The sequence continues at coordinate 41,191 of CAZZCR010000021.1, forward strand.
CTGCCGCCCTTGTAGTTCAGTAGCCAGTCTATGGGCACGCCACCCTTCAGTGTGGCATAGGCCACGCCATATGCTTTCAGGTGCGCAGCCTGACTCTCGGCATCCATGGGTATCAATATTTTAGATGCCCATGCCGGTGCGCCGCACAGCAGCAACAGCAGCATTGCTGTCAGGTTCACCCGCGTTCTTCTTGCAGCTCTTCTACTCATAAACGCTCTAAATTACCGAATATAGCTGTACGCTGCGGCCGGGTAGTCATTTTTTAACAGGTATCGTGAAAGACGGTTGTGGAAATGGCGAATGTCTGACGTTCCTCGCAGGTTGACGGGAAAACGCTTCGACCGCAAATTCTTGGCTTTGCGTTCTTACCGACGCACGATTGCCTGCGTTTGGGTGGTGTATTAACTCTCGCTGAAATGAAAAGCTACATATTTTTAGAAATTCTAAAAAAATAGGTAACTTTGGTGTACAACCAACACCATGGTAGTGATCAGTTATCCAGTCATCAGAGAATTTATTGAGAAGCACCCGCAGGCAAAAGATACTATCAATAACTGGTATAGGGTAGTGGTGATGGCAGATTGGAGAAGCTTTCACGAGATCAAACGTGTTTTCAGCAATTCGGTTGATGCCATTGGTAATGACAGATTTGTGTTCAATGTAGGTGGAGGAAATTACCGGATTATTGCCATGATATTTTTTGACGTGCGCACGGTTTATATCCGGTTTGTTGGAAGGCATGCCGAATACGATAAATTAAAAGATGCATCCATTGTTTGATCCGGTTGTATGAAAAGTGTGAAAATGAAAGAAAGAAAGAAAAAAATCAACGACGTCTTATCCGATGAAGAATATAATGCGGTAATGCAGCAGATAGACGCGCTGATGAGTAGGGGCAGCACTGATCTTACAAAGAGAGAAATGGCCACTGTCCGTAAACTGGCGATGAAAGCACAGGCGTATGAACAGAAGAAATTTGCTGTGGATCCACCCACTACACTGGCCGGCATAATAGAAATGCGCATGTACGATCTCCGCCTGAAGCAGACCCAGCTTGCCAAAAAACTGAACATTAGCGATGCGAAACTATCGTTGATAATGAGTGGCAAACAACGCCCCGATGTCGCCTTCCTCAAAACGGTACACAAAGAACTGAACATAGACGCCAACTTGTTGCTGGAGGCTGTGTAGACTAGCCGACTTGACATTATATAACATGGATAATCAATAAATTAGATACCGTGAAGACAAGTTTCATCACATTGCTGCTGTGCGCTATTGCATATTGTTCTTTTTCTCAGGGTACAGTTGTCAGGAAAAAGACCTTTTCTAAGTCATACACCTGCGGTAGTGATCACTTGCTCTTACTTCACAACGCCTGCGGAAACGTCTTTGTAGAAACATGGGATAAGAAGGAGGTAAAATTGGATGTGGAAATGACCACGTATGCCAAAGACAGTAGTGAAGCAGACGAACTGCTGAAATATAGTGCCGTGACCGACGAAATGACAGAAGGCTCAAGAACATTGTTTTTGTATACCCAAACAATTTCCAAAGCAGCGATGGCAGAAAAACAAGACACCATCTACACCACATTGAACACAGTTTGTCGGTTGGTTATCCCTCGTAATATGTCGGTGAATATCGAAAATACTTACGGCAATGTATATCTCGGCGATATGGGTGGCACCGTAAATGTGCGTGTTACTAATGGTGCTTTGCATGCGCACAGCGTGACTGGTGTCAATAATACAATTGACGTTGACATGGGCATAGGAAAAAGTACTATTGGTCATCTCAGGTCTGCGAGTATTTCAGGTTACACCTCCGATATATCGATCGCTAGTGCCGTAGATGTCAGCATAAGGGATTGCGGTAATGTCGAGATCGCATATGGTAAGGATGTAAGGGTATTCAAAACATCAGACTTATTAAAGATAGGCACGGTTGACGGTCTGACCGGCCGGGTGGCAAAAACATCAATAGATATTGCTGCCATTTCAGGCAATTCAGACATTGAGTTGCGCAGTTGCGAAAATGTCAATATTGGTGCGGTATCCTGCCGTCAGGGCGAGTTCATAAAGATTGTTGCGAACGATAGCAGGCTGTCGGCAATGTTGAGCACCGAAAGTTACAATCTGCGTATACTGCCCAAAAAATCAAAAGTATTCGGCAATGGTATGCCTGCCAATTACAAGGCGTATGATTTTTTAACTAAACCTGGGGGTGCCGAGAACTTGATCAGGAAAGGTTCGAAAGGTACCGGTGGCGGTTACGTTTATTTTGAGTTATGGTCTACAGAACTTGAATTGAAATGATGAATGAGAGTGAAATCGGAAGGGCGGGCAGGCTTGTGTAAAAGCTTAGTTTCCCGTAGGTTGTACCTACGGCATAATAGGCTGCCGGTATCCGACCGGCGAATGAAACTAATCTACCCCGGTGTTTTCCTCTTTGCCGGCATTTCTTTGGCGTGTTTACGATCGCGTAACGGAGAATAAATTTTCTATCATACTACCAAAAACGCACTATCACAGATTTTCTTTTTGCGCGTTTTCATCAACGGCTGTAACTTGAATGATAGATCAAAAAAAACGTTCAAAAAGGCATGTATGATGAAAATATCTTACTTCGGTCCCTGTCCCGAAAGTATTCGGGATGCGCAGTTTTAGGAAATGGATGCGCAGAGGTGCGCAGGTTTTGCGCAGTTTTTTGCAACAAACTTCCCACTTCGTCATTGATTATCAATGGCAAGTAGTGCAAAAACAGGATGCAAAAAAAAATTTGGGAAGTTCAGCGTTCTCAATTGTCTGAAATTGTCAGGGTAGTTTCAAAATACCTTGCGCTGTGGCATCTTTACTCTCAAGCCGCTGGTTTGCGTTGCTTTTGCTCGTAAATTTGAGTCCACTTTTTAAAAATATACCCAATGAAAAAAATCTTGTTGCTGCTGTCTGCAGCCTTCTTGTTGCAGCCTGCTATGGCTGCCGAAACCTGGACCATCAAATCTCCAATGCCTGTTGCCGTCACTGCTGCCGGTGCCGCCTGTATCGACAGTTACGTTTATGTAGCTGGTGGCGTGGTTGGCGGTTCGGGTGTGAACACACTTTATGCCTACAACGTTTATACCGATACATGGTCTACACGTGCATCAATGAGCGTGGCTCGCAACGACCTGTTTGTGGTGGCATCTGGTGGAAAACTTTATGCCATCGGTGGCTACAGTTCTTCCGGTGGTGCCCAAAATGCGGTGGAGGAGTATAACCCTGCTACCAATACCTGGACCACAAAAGCACCTATGCCAACGGCAAGATCACTGTTTTCGGGTGCTGCTGTAAACGGAAAGATACATGTCACAGGCGGCTGGCCGTCTTCTTTTGCCGTGCACGAGGTCTATGACATTGCCACCAATACCTGGAGCACAAAGGCGCCACTGGCATTGGGCAAGTTGCAACTGGGCGGCGGTGCGGCCATGGGTGGCAAATTCTACTTCCTTGGCGGTAAGAACTATGCCAACACAGCTTTTTACGATACTTGCGCGATATACAACCCCGGCACCGACTCATGGTCTTACGGACCAACGATGCCGGTGGCTCGTTTTGCGTCGGGCTCTACCTACCAGCATGGGCGCATTTACCACATGGGCGGTGGTCAGGGCTATTTTGCTACACCCAACTTTAATAACAACGTTTATCTTGATTCTGCTACCAACACCTGGCAAACAGCTTTGCCTTGCCTCGCCAAGCGCAGTTATGCCATGGCAGTAGCCGCGCCAAACAACAAGATATATCTGATTGCCGGTGCCGATAGCGCGGGCAATGCCGTTAACTGGAACCACGAATACTCTTCTGGTCTTGTACCAACGGCCGTCAACGAGGCTATTTTGCCTGCTATTACAGTGCAATTGTATCCTAACCCCGCAACCGATGGTTTTGCGGTCGATTTGCCTGAAACTGCCGGTACAGTTACTACTGTTACCCTCACATCGGTAACAGGGCAGAGCTACAAGGCTACATGGCAGGCTGCGGCGGGTCGTTTGGCGGTGCAGACCACCGGATTGGCTGCCGGTATGTATGCCGCTTCCATTACCGATGATAAGGTCCGCTACGTGGCCACTTTGGTGGTGCAATAGATCTACCCAAATGACTGATAAATATCATGCGGCGGCTATATGCTGCCGCATGGTATTTAATGGTAAAAGCCTACTTTTGCACAAAATTTAAAGGGTCTGATGCGTTCATGGTGGTGGAAAATATTGAGTGGTGTGCTGGTGCTGTTCACAGTTGTGGCTGGCTTTATGATGCCCGTGCCGCGACTGGACATACTCAATGAGACCATACGCAACCTGTACTTTCATGTGCCCATGTGGTTCACAATGATCGTCCTGTTCACTGCGGCCTTTGTTTATTCTATTAAATACCTGCGTTCCGGCAAACTCGAAGATGATATTTTCGCTTCTCAGCTTACCAACACCGGTATACTATTCAGCATTTTGGGTATGCTCACAGGCATGGAATGGGGCAAATATACCTGGGGTGCTGCCTGGAGCAACGATCCCAAGCAGTTGTGCACCGCTATTCTGATGCTTATTTACTTCGCCTATGGCATATTGCGCAGCGGCATGAGGGATGACGAGAAGCGCGCTAAGATAAGTGCAGTTTATAATGTGTTTGCATTCGCTATGATCGTTCCGTTACTTTTTGTGCTGCCGCGCATGGTCGATTCACTACATCCCGGCAATGGTGGCAACCCTGCCTTTGCCAAGTACGATCTCGATAGCGACATGCGCATGGTCTTCTGGCCAGCCAATGCCGGTTGGATCATGTTGGGATCCTGGATAGCCAGTCTTAATATCAGGTTGTCGCTGCTGAAATACAAGAAGGAAAACGTTCTTTAACCAATATAATTACAGGTTCAATGCTTAGATCAATACTTGCAACAATTCTGGTACTGCTGCTGTCAGTAGTTACAGGTCAGGCGCAGACAGAAATGGCAGATACAATGCGATCGAACGGTAAAATATACGTGGTTGTTGTTGTATTAGCCACTATATTTGCGGGAATTTTTACCTACCTGGTGGTTTTGGACCGGAAGATCGGTAGGATGGAAAGGGAAAATTAGAATTAATTATAAATAATATTAATCACACAAAAATCAAAAAACAGTGGAAAACAGTCACTACAGCTTCTTCCAGGGCGTAGAGCGCAACTTCGATAAGGCTGCGAAATACACCCGTTTCGAGTCGGGAATTCTCCAGCAGATCAAGGTTTGTAATTCGGTTTACAGCATGAAGTTCCCCGTTCGCATTGGGGATAACATCGAGGTTATTGAAGCTTACCGCGTACAGCACTCTCACCACAAACTGCCATGTAAAGGAGGTATCCGTTACAGCATGGACGTAAATCAGGACGAAGTGATGGCACTGGCCGCGCTGATGACCTACAAGTGCGCTATCGTGAACGTTCCGTTCGGTGGTGCGAAAGGTGGTATCAAGATCAATCCTAAAAAATACTCTACGTTCGAACTCGAAAAGATCACCCGCCGTTATGCGAGTGAACTGGTGAAGAAGAACTTCATAGGCCCCGGCATCGACGTTCCTGCTCCTGACTACGGTACAGGCGGACGCGAAATGAGCTGGATCGTGGATACTTACGCTTCTCTGAAGCCGGGTGAAGTAGACGCACTGGGTTGTGTGACAGGTAAGCCTGTAACTCAGGGTGGTGTGCGTGGTCGTACCGAGGCTACAGGTCTTGGTGTTTATTATGGTGTTCGTGAGGTGTGCAACACCGCTGAAGATATGAAACGTCTGGGTATGGAAGTTGGTATCGAAGGCAAGCGTGTTATCGTTCAGGGTCTGGGTAATGTGGGTTACCACGCTGCCAAGTACTTCTTCGATAATGGCGCTAAAGTAGTAGGTCTGGCTGAATACGAAGGCGGTATCTACGACGAAAAAGGTCTGGACGTTTACAAAGTGGTTGAACACCGCAAGGCTACAGGATCTATCCTGAACTTTCCGGGTGCTACCAACATCAAGAACAGTGCTGATACACTGGAGCAACCTTGCGACATCCTGATTCCTGCAGCGCTCGAGAACGTGATCAACGGCGGTAACGCTGCACGTATCCAGGCTAAGATCATCGGTGAAGGTGCTAACGGTCCTCTGACTCCTGAGGCAGACGAGATCCTGAACCAGAAAGGCGCTATCGTAGTTCCTGACATGTACCTGAATGCGGGTGGTGTTACAGTATCTTACTTCGAGTGGTTGAAAAACCTTAGCCACGTTCGTTTCGGACGTATGGACAAGCGTTTCAGCGAAAACCAGAATCATGGTATCATCAAGGCGGTTGAAGGTCTTACCGGCAAGAGGGTAACTGACATCGAGCGTTCACAGCTCCTTCACGGTCCTGATGAGGTGGATCTGGTTTACTCAGGTTTGGAAGACACAATGATCGGTTCTTACCACGAGATCCGCGAAGCGCTCATGAGCCTCGACGGTAAAGTGGATATGCGTACTGCTGCATTCACAGTTGCTATCAACAAAGTGGGTGTATCTTACGAAGAGCTGGGTATCTTCCCATAATCGTTATAAGTCAATATCTTACAATAACAGCAGGGCTGCCGCAAGGCGGCCCTGCTTATTTATGGGTGGTATACAGCTCTTCCTTTTCGCGCGGAATGCCCTTCTCGCCGGTATGCTGAGCTAACAAAAAAGCCCCGTGCTTGCGCACAGGGCTTTTGAATTGAATCGTAATTGTCTGTGATTAGTGCTGTACCGTGAAACGGATCGCATTGCTTACGCCGTCAGCGGTCACATTCAGCATGTAGATGCCCGCAGACAGTGTGCTTGTCTGCACCGATGTATCCAACTTACCGTTGCGCAATGGTGCATTGCTATTGTAAACAACCTGACCCAGCGGGTTAAGTACAGTCAGCGATACCTCGTTCAGACCAAAGCCTGACAGGTCGCCGGTAACGTGGAATGTACCGTTGTTCGGATTAGGGAACAGCTCTACATTATCCAGTACTGCCAGAACATTGTTCACAGCAGTATTAGGGTGCGCCACCAGCTTGTTGCTTATGGCGAAGTTAGACGTTGCGCAAGCCATTGTAGAGGTAACTACCAGCGAGATAGTATCGAACGTTGTTACGTTCAGGCGGGTGTAGGTAGCATTGGTAGCACCAGGTATGTCGGTGCTGTTAGCGCGCCACTGGTAGGTAGCACCTACGCCCACATTGTACACCGCTGAGCTGAACACGATGCTATCGCCCGGATTGACAGATATGCCCGGGTTGGCAAAGATGTAGGCTGAAGGCTCATTGGTGATCACGTTCATTTTGATAACGTTGCTGTTTGCTGCTGCAGGGAACGGACAAACCGCATTGCTCGTCAGCACGCAAGAGATCATCGCACCGTCTGTAAGTGTTGATGAAGACCAACTGCCGGTGATGGCACCAACTACAGGTGTGGCACCGTTCATCCACTGGAATGCCGGTGAAACGCCACCATTTATCGGCAATGCATTGAAGCTCACTGATGTGCCGCCGCACACTGTATCGTTTGGCGATACTGAGATGCTGACAGAAACTATAGAGTTAGGTGTAACGGTTACAGTAACCGTAGCTGCCGGTGAAGGACAACCGTCAATTGTATCTACTACCGAGTAAACACCTGCATTGGCCGCTGTAGCCGGTGTGATAGTAGGGAACTGAGTATTGTCGGTGAAGCCGCCCGGCCCGCTCCAGAAGTAAGAACCTGTTACTGAGCCTGCAGCCGTGTCGGCACCAAGGTAGATCGTGCCGCCGTTGCAGTTAAGCGTACTTGCTATGGCAACAGGGGCAGTTGGAATAACTGTGTTTACGAATACTGAAGTAGTGCCGATAACCGGAGGGCAGCCATTGTGGGTGAGTGTAACGCTATACACACCGCCATTAGCAGTAGTAACAGAAGCTACAGATCCTGTTGCTGCGGCGCCGGTGAAGCCTGCAGGGCCGCTCCATGAGTAAGAGTTAACAGTCCATGGTGCAGTTGCGGCTACGTTGATAGTGCCACCTACACACACCGGAGTGTTTGATGTAACGGTTGGAGCAGGGAGCGCACTCACTACCTGTATGTTCACCACCTGATCGGGTGATGTATAGGCAGGGTTGCTGGAAACGATACGGATACGGTAACCGCTACCCACCGGAGTGCCTCCGGGAATGGTGCAGTTGATAGTGCCTGATGCTACAGCAGTGGCTGAGCCGATATTGATAGGTGTCGCGAAGCTACCCGCTGCGTTTGACAGCTGAGCTGTAAAAATATTGCCGGGTTGATGTGCAAAGTTAGCTGTGTAAGAAACCGTAAGCGGACCACCTGCACATACAAGTGTGTCGGTGAACGGTTGGTTGATGAATGCGAAGGTGTCAGGCCTGAATTTAGTGATGAATGCATCGTAAGTGCCGCCGCCATAGGCTGTTTGTGACGAGCCTGCTGTTGCAATACCTGCTGTGCTGGTAGTATGACCAGCCAGAAGGATCTGGCCGCCACCATCGCAGGCTACACCAAAGCCGTAGTCGTAGAGGGTATTACCAAAGTAAGTGCCCCACATGCGCTGACCGAAGCGGGTGAGCTTACCCACGAATGCATCGTAATTGCCGCCAAGTGCAGGCTGCAGACTGCCGGGTGTAGAGATGCCGGTATTGCTGAATGTAGCCCCGGCCACAATGATGTTGCCGTTAGGGTCCAGCGCGATACTTTCGCCAAGGTCGATGTCGTTACCGCCATAGTAGGTGCTCCATGCCATAGCGCCTGCGCCTGAGAATGACGCTACAAATGCGTCCTGACTGCCACCGCCATAAGTTGCCTGGTGAGCGTTGGCAGATGCGATACCCGATGTGCTGGTTGTGTAGCCGATAACAGAGATAAGTCCTGACCCGGTATTGCATACCACATCAGAGCCCTGTTCAGACCCGCTGCCACCAAAGTAGGTGCCCCATAGACGGGTGGTGCCGTTATTGTTGATCTTAGCTACGAAGGCATCGTTACTGCCACCCAGAGTTGCCTGATAGGCACCTGCTGTAGCAATGTTAATAATACTATTGGTTTGGCCGGTGATGACAACATTGCCACCCGACGCATCAGCAGAGATACCCTGGCCTTCATCAACGCCGGTACCACCGTAGTAGGTTGAGAAAGAGTTGGCGCCACTGCCGCCGTTGAAACGTGCAATAAACGCATCGGCAGAGCCACTGAGTGCAGTTTGGAATACACCGGCTGACGCGATGAGTGTAGCACTTTCAGTACGGCCGGTAACATATACGTTGTTGGCCGCACCATCGTTAGTAATGCCGTTGATGTAGTCGTTGCCCGGGCCTCCGTAATAGGTGCTCCACTGGCGGGTACCATTATTGTTGATAGTTAGGATAAAGCCGTCAATAAGGCCGCTGTTGCCGCCACGGTATGCACCACCTGATGCAAGGCCGGTAGAGCCTTGCGTAACACCGCCCATTGAAATGGAGCCACCAGAGTTGTTGATGGCGATACAGGTGCCCCGGTCGTTGCCCGCACCACCAAAGTAGGTGGTGAACTGGCGAACGCCTGCGGCGTCGTATTTGGTGATGAACGCGTCGAAACCACCGTTCTGAGTAACATCGTATGGAGTACCGGTGCCGGTAAAACCGAGAGTAGTAGATGAGCTGTAGCCACCTATGTAGATATTTCCTGCCGGGCTCACGCGTACGGCTGTTGCCACGTCTTCGTTCGTGCCACCGAAGTAGCTGCTCCAAAGGATGAATGGATCAATAGTGAGTGTGCCGTTACATTTACCGGTCTCAAAACTCACTACATTGCCTTTAACGCGGAAGTTGGCAGCTACTTCTTTGCCCGTCGCTGCTTCGTAGGCATATGGCTTCTTTTCGCTGACAGTACCCAGTGGCGTAGAAGCACAAATGCCTCCGTCGGCAGAAATGCCCAGTTTGTCGGCACCGCCATACTGCAATTGGATGCGGCCGGCATCGGCCCCGGGATGAACTACAAAGTCGTATTCCACTTTATCGCCGTTCAGGTACAACACCCAGTCTATGCCCGGGTAAACCTCTTTGTAGGTGATGCGGCTATATGAATGAGCAGTGATGCCATTTGCGGAAGATCCATTGTAGAAATTCTCGAAATAGGCCTGCTGGCCTGTGGTTTCAACTTTGGCGTCGGGATTGGCCCCCAGCAGGGTCACATCCATGCGGTAGGTTCGCATGCGTGGCGCGCCGGCTACTTCACCCTCCATTTTCCTGAACTGGTAATGCAACTGACCTTTGCCGATGTATAGGTTGACACCTGACGATGACAGGGTGAACTGGACATCCTTGCTTTCCATCTGGCCTTTGTTCTCAATGAAGCACAGCGGTTTAGGTACGCCTTGCCCCGTGGTGGGAACAATGTTCTTTGCCATTACAGACGCAGACAGGAAACAACTCAATGCCAGGAAGGCACATTTTGTACCATTCAAATACATATAATAGTATTTTGTTAGTTAAATTATAGACTGCAATATAGGAAATATATTTTGCAATAAGAACCACTCAGATACCCCGCTTGAAAAAGGGTGTGAAACCCGTTTTTAATCGTCCAAAATGAGGTGTCAGGCATCGTTTCGGGCGGCGGGAGTGAGTAATGAATAGATGGCTGAATCAAAGAAGCGACCGTTGTGGTGGTAATTCTCGCGGAAATAGGCTTCCCTGATGAAGCCATGCCGTTCCAGCAAGACCTTTGAAGGGGTGTTTGCCGGGTTTATGTTAGCTTCCAGGGAATGTAACTTGATGACGCTGAACGCGTAGTCTATCACAGCGGCCATTGCTTCGCTCATTAGTCCCTTGCCCTGATGTTCGTTGGTGATCACATATCCGATCTCTCCTCTGTGATGCTCTTTCTGGATTCTCCAAAGGGCAATGGTGCCAATGAGACGGTCTTGACCTTTTAGTGTGATGCCCCATGTCACATTGCTATTCTCATCTATTGCCGCATTCACCATTCGTATGAATGCAACAGCTTCGTCGATTGAGGCACATGGTGTACGATCCAGATACTCGTTAAGTGCTGGGTCCGAGCGATGGTGAAATATCTCGGGACCGTCATCAACAGACAGGCGGCGCAACACTAACCTTTCGGTAGTGAGTATCGGAAATGGGTTGAAATTGAGCGTTAACATGGGTTCGGTGGTTTTACAGATATTGTCCGGTATAGCTTTCTTTCACTTTTTTTAGTCCTTCGGGCGGCCCGGCGTAAAGCAGGGTACCACCGCCTATGCCTCCTTCCGGGCCCAGGTCTATGACGTGGTCTGCGCATTTGATGACATCAGTATTGTGCTCCACCACAATAATTGAATGTCCCTGTTCTATCAGGGCATCAAACGACTGTAATAGTTTTTTGATGTCGTGCATGTGCAGGCCTGTTGTGGGTTCATCGAAGATGAATAACACCTTCTCTTTTACCCTGCCACGGCCCAGGAAGGACGCCAGCTTCACACGTTGTGCCTCTCCACCGCTCAGGGTGTCGCTGCTTTGTCCCAGCTTCACATAGCCGAGGCCCACGTCGCTGAGGGGTTGTAAGGCGGCTGCAAGTTTCTTTTCAGCTGCAAAGAAGGTAATGGCCTCATCCACGCTCATTTCCAGCACATCATATACATTCTTGCTGTTGTAGGTTACTTCCAGTACCTCGTCCTTGAAACGCTTGCCTTTACACGATTCGCAAAGCAGGTGCACATCGGCCAGGAATTGCATTTCAACGATCACTTCGCCTTCGCCTTTGCAGGTGTCGCAGCGACCGCCATCAGTATTGAAAGAGAAATGTTTCTCCTCAAATCCACGCATTTTGGACAGTTGTTGTTTGGCGTATAGTTTACGCATCTCGTCCCATGCCTTGACGTAAGTAACGGGGTTGCTACGCGAAGATTTGCCGATCGGATTCTGGTCTACCTGCTCCACCATCGAAATGTTCTTGAGGTCCCCGGTAAGGGAGCGGAAGGGGCCGGGCCTGTCGCCACCTTCACCAAAGTGTTTCATTAGGGCGGGGTAGAGTGTTTGTTTGATCAAAGTAGTCTTTCCGCTACCACTCACTCCCGTTACCACGCACAGCACATTCAGCGGTATGTCCACGTCCACATTTTTCAGGTTGTGTTGTGTGCAACCCTCCAGGTGAAGCCACCCGGTAGGTTTGCGCCTGATGGCCGGCGGTTCTATGCGAAGGGCGCCGCTGAGGTAGCGCCCGGTGAGGCTTTTTTCGTTTTTAATCAGCTCTTTATATGGGCCGGTTGCTATGACCTCTCCGCCCAGGTGGCTGGCCAGCGGGCCCATGTCTATGATGTAGTCGGCTTCCCGCATCATCATATCATCGTGTTCCACGACCACAACTGTGTTGCCCAGATCGCGCAACGATTTCAGAACACCGATCAATCGTTCAGTGTCCCGGCTATGCAGACCAATGCTCGGTTCGTCGAGGATGTACAGAGAATCGGTAAGGTTGCTACCCAGGAACTTCGTTAGCTGAATGCGCTGACTTTCGCCACCCGACAGTGTATTGGCCAGGCGACTGAGTGTGAGATAGCCAAGCCCCACATCCAGCAGCGTTTTCATGCGTTGGTTCATTTCTATCAGTATCCGCTTGGCAACGGTCGCGTCATGTTCGCTCAGTTTGATGTTCTGCAGCCAGTTATACAGCTGGTCAGCAGGCTTAAACATGAGGTCGGCTATGGTGGCGCCGTTCACTTTCACATAGAGTGCTTCTTTTCGCAAGCGCGATCCCCGGCATTCGGGACAGGTGGTGCGGCCACGGTAGCGCGCCTGCATCACACGGTATTGCACTTTGTAGAGGTTTTGCTCTACCATGGCAAAGAAGTCGTTGATGCCGCTTACGTCTTTATTGCCATCCCACAGCAGCCGGAACTGATCTTCTGTCAGTGCTGCTATGGGTTTATGGATAGGGAAGTCGTATTTCGACGCGCGGCGCATGAAGTCCTGTGCCCACTCGCTCATTTTTTCGCCGCGCCAGCAGGCCACCGCGCCTTCATACACGCTTAGCGACCTGTCGGGTATCACCAGTCCATCGTCAATGCCCAGCACCTGTCCAAAGCCTTCACACTTAGGGCAGGCGCCGTAAGGGTTGTTGAAGGAGAACATGTTGGGTGTAGGCTCGTCGAACTGTATGCCATCGGCTTCAAAGCGGTTGTTGAAGTTGTGCACTTTAGACCCGTTCACTTCCACATGGCATTCACCTTCACTTTCGTAAAAGGCTGTCTGAATACTATCGGCAAGGCGATGCAGGTCATCTTCATCAAATTCTTCTTTTACCACTATGCGGTCTATAAGCAGGTATACTGTTCCCTTTCCGGTGGATACAGTGCCTGCCAAAACATCTTCTATGCGTATTGGTTTTTCATCGGTCTTGGGCGCATACACACGGCTGAAGCCTTTTTGCATCAGTATGTTCAGCTCTTCTTCCAGCGTGCGTTTGTAGCGCAGAACAATGGGGACAATAAACTGAACTTTGCTGCCGGAGGGAAGGTGCTTTACAAATTCAACCACATCGGTCACGGTATCTTTTTTCACCTCGCGGCCACTCACCGGAGAGTAGGTCTTTCCCACACGGGCAAACAAGAGGCGGAGGTAATCGTATATCTCGGTCATGCTACCCACGGTGCTGCGGGGCGTGCGGGTGGTTACTTTCTGTTCTATGGCAATAGCAGGACAAATGCCGCGTATGTAGTCCACGTCCGGTTTGTCCATGCGCATGAGAAACTGGCGGGCGTAGGCACTCAGACTTTCGGCATAACGGCGCTGACCTTCGGCAAACAAGGTATCCATGGTAAGCGACGATTTGCCACTGCCACTTACACCGGTAACCACCACCAGTTGGTTGCGGGGTATAGCTACATCCACATTCTTCAGGTTGTGCATACGCGCACCCTTTATGAATATCGAATCACTACCGTTATCGCGTTCAGCTATGCCTGGTTCCTGATTGGTTTCTTTTGATTTCGCCGTTTTCTTAACAACCTTTTCTTTTGCCGCCGCGGCCTTTTTTGCTTTCTTTTCTGCCATATGTCCTCCCGCACCGCAGCAAGGAGCGGCGCAGACCTTCACAAATTTAGGGTTAATAGACCGATAATAGCCGATAGATGTATAAGGGGACGTAATGCGATATCCGTTATTTTTGCTCAAAATTCTTCGGTATGAACTTTAGGATACTTTTCGCCGGCTCGGCTCTTACTGCGATCGCATTTGCGTCATGTACCGACGGCGGTAGTAATTCATCTACAACATCATCTGCTGATTCAGCGACCCAGGCTCCGCGTGTGATGCCTTCTTTGTCGCCTGTGAGTGCGTCGCCGGAATTCCCCGACGCCAAGATCGGGCTGGCGAGCGTAAAGGCGGAAAAGGTGGGCAAGGACTCGGCTAAAGTGAGCTTTACGTTTGATGTGAAGAACTACCAGTTGAAAATGCAGACTGCCGATAGCGCAACAAAGCAATGCAACAATTCGGCTCAGGGCCAGCATATCCACTTCATAATGGACAATATGCCCTATAAGGCATTGTATGAACCCAAGAACGAGGTGACACTTGCCAATGGTACAGAACACTACCTGATGGCATTTCTGTCAAGGTCCTATCACGAATCGGTAAAGAGTGCAGGTGCTGCGTTGGTATATCACTTCCGCATCTCTGCCGATGGTAAGCTGGAGAAGCTGAAGGAACCTAAAACGCCTATGGTGTTCTATAGTCGTCCTAAAGGTGACTACCTTGGCAAGGATACTGCCAATATCTTGCTCGACTACTACATATGGAACGCTTCACTGGCACCGGATGGCTACAAAGTAAATGCGACAGTGCTTACTGAAAAGGGCGGAATGACCGACTCAACAAAGTTCACGTTTGACAAATGGGAGCCAAAGTTCATTACCAACCTTCCGACAGGAAAGAACAAGGTAATGCTCACACTCACAGATAAGAACGGAATTCCGGTAGAAGGACCTTGCACCAATGTGGCAAGGGAGTTTACGCTGACGGCACAGGAACCAATGAAATAGATCAGAAAGTTACTTTACACTGCGGCATCACGCCGTTAGCATTGTTTTTTAGTTCTATCTGATGATCGTTGCACATTTTCTGTGCAGTATTATTTGGCATGTAACCAAGCCATTTTTCGCTACGTGTGCCATCACTCATCACACAGCTGCAATTGTAGTCTCGTTTCTCGCAAGAAGTGAGCAGCAGTGTTGCAGTAACCAGTAAACCGGCAGAGATGAGATGTTTCATAGTATTATTCTTTTGTATTAACTGATACAAAGAACGGACTTTTTTCTGAATTGATGAAATGCAGGTGGGTTACTATTCCGGTCTCAACGTTATTTCCCGGTTATCCAATCCTTCACAGCCTGCTGATTCAGGCTGTTGTAGGTGGATCTGGCCACGACTTTTCCGTTATCGACCCAAACAATGAGCGGGAAAATGCCGCCCGTGTATTTCAGGAATGGGTCCCGGTGCATACGCATCCAGGGAACATCTTTTGCGTTGGTAGCTTTCCAGAAATCGGTGAGGTCGCTGGCAATTCCGCCAATGACCATGAGGAACGGCAAAGTGCTGTCAGAGCGGCGCATTAGCGCCATTTTGCGGGCTGTGAACCTGCAGTGTTCGCAGCCGGGGCTCAGGAAGGCTACCACATACCTACCATGAGCAAGGTCTATTGGCGCTGTTGCCGGATATGGAACTTTTAATGCCTCGCTGTCGTCAATGATCGGATTGTAAAACGGTGCGAGATCGAGTTGGTAGCTTCCTTTATTGAGCCAGTTTGGAGTGGTGCGGCTCATAGGGAATAATATAAACGGCAGGGCAACACCCGCAGTAAAGAGCCAGTTGGTCAGCGTGTTGCTGCGTTTGAACGACAGACCGTTGTGAAAGCGGATCAGTATCCCGATGACCAGCAGCAGGCCTGCATTTTTGATCAGCGAAGCAGACGGGCTCATCCAGATGGCATCGCCGAAGCAGCCACAATTCACATTGTTTCCTGCTGTGCTCCAGAGCCAGATGAGATAAGCCGACAGCACCAATACCATTGCGAATGCTGCTTTCAGTATGATCCTATTCCTGCCGAAAAGGTGCAGCACCAAAAGTCCGCCCAGCGCAGCTTCGAACCCTACCATTAGCCGGGCGGCAACTGTTGCCACCAGCCACGGAAGATGCAGGTATTCAACCATGGTGTATTCAAACGGTTGAATGGGTAGCACCTTTGTCCATGCTGAATACAGAAACAATCCGCCTGTAGCTACAGACAAAATAATGAGTAATATTTTTGAGGCGAGTCGCATAGTCTTTAAGAAGGAACTAAGCCAGTTGGTAAATCTCTACAGACTCTTCGGCTTCCACCCCAACTGAGTGAATAGTTTCTTTCTGAGCAGGAAATAATCCCAAACTATGCTGCGGCGGTAGATCCCTTCTTCGTTGCGGGTGGTTATCAGTTGTTTGTTTTCCCTGCGTTTACGGAACCATTTTCCAATCTCTCGGTAGCAGTGGAAATGAGCTTTGATGATGGTGTAAGTTTGTTTTGGCTGTCCGGTCACCAGCAGACGCAGACCTGCAATGCCATCCAGTACCAGCCTGAGCGGGAATAACCACGTGAGTTTGTAGCCTTTCTCGTTTTTGATGAGCAGAATGAGGTTGTTGCGGAAATTGTAGTAAAGCTTCTGCGTGCTGCCGTAGCTGATAAC
This sequence comes from uncultured Flavipsychrobacter sp., assembly GCA_964652995.1. Taxonomy (GTDB): domain Bacteria; phylum Bacteroidota; class Bacteroidia; order Chitinophagales; family Chitinophagaceae; genus Nemorincola. Next base: position 57,915 of record CAZZCR010000021.1, read on the forward strand.
GCTGCCGCCAACATGGTAAACAGTTGATGATCCGGTGTAGCCTATCTTATAACCCGCATTTTTTAAACGCCAGCAGAGGTCCACCTCTTCCATGTGTGCGTAGAGCTCATTGTCCAGTCCGCCTACTTTGTGGTAAAGGTCAGCCCGCACCATGAAACAGCCTCCTGACGCCCAAAAAACTTCGATATCATCATCGTACTGATTGAGGTCTTTTTCTATGTCGAAAAAGATACGTCCACGGCAAAAAAGGTAGCCGTACTTATCCATGAAGCCCCCGCCGGCCCCCGCATATTCAAACTTATCGCGTTCGCGGTAGTAGCGGATCTTAGGCTGGCAGGCTGCCAGTTGTGTGTCCCGTTCCATAGCCGCATGCAATGGCGGGAACCATCCGTGCGTCACCTCAAAGTCGGCACTTAGCAGGATATAGTATTTTGCTTCAATGCCACGCAATGCCTCATAATATCCATTGGCGAAGCCATGGTTTTCGGTAATGCGAAGTGTCTTTACAGTGGGGAAGTTCGCCTCAACATACGCTAGTGTGTCGTCGGTAGAGGCATTGTCGGCAAGCACCACATCATATCCGGTATGAGCTTCGGCCACAATAAGCGGCAGAAAGAGCTCGTGCCACTTGGTGCCGTTGTAGCTCAGAATAACAACAGCGGTGTCGTGCTGGCATCGGATCATAGTAGGTACCTGATTCTAAAAAGTGTAACGGGCGCAATGCCGACAGGCATCACGCCGATGTGCATAACAACGATGCGGGGCTCCTTGAGGGGGCTCCCGCAACTGTGCGAATTATTTATACTTAGGATCGTATAAAGTGTTGTCAGGCACCTTTACAGAGTCGTTCTTCTGGTATTTATGCTCCCACAGGTTGTAGCAACCTGACCATGCAAAAATGAAGATGCCAAAAAACGACAAAAGGAACAGAAAACGCGATTTGCTGGGTTTATTCAGTTCAATATCGTCCGGGTTGTCTATTTCAGCGCCGTAGTTGTTGTGATTCGTATTCATTGAATTGTTAAGTTTCCTTCGCAAAAATAATAGTAATTCCCTCAAAATCATAATATTTTTACGCTCTATTCGTTTAGCCCGTTGTATGCGTCAATATCTCAATTGGAAAACATATCTGGCGCTTGTCGCGGTCCTCATTGTGGGAGCCTCCCTGTATTATACTAACAGGTTGGCGGCCAAACTCGCAATTGAGGAGAAAAAGAAAGTTGAGGAGCTTGCCGAAGCCCTTAAGGTATTGTCGAACCCGTCTAATACCAACGAACTGGAGACACAGGTGGCGGTAAACACCATGGCGCAGAACAAAACCATTCCGGTAGTAATAGCTGATGAGAAGAATAATATTATTGATAATAGAAATATCGATACATCGGGAACGCTGAAAATCCCTGCCAGGGAGCACCTGTTAAAATATAAAAAGCTCCATGCCCCTATAATAGTTGATTATGGTACCGGACGCAACTATATATATTATGGCGAGTCGTACCTGTTGACCCAATTGAGGTATTTTCCATATGTTCAGCTGGCAATAATAATGGTGTTTCTGGTGGTGGTATTGCTGGCACTCAACGCCGCTCATAGGAATCTGCAGAATCAGGTTTGGGTGGGTCTTTCAAAGGAGACCGCTCATCAGTTGGGTACGCCGCTCAGTTCTATCGAGGCCTGGCTTGAGTTGCTGCGGGACCATGAAGGCAATGCGGAAGCTGTGACCGAGATGCAGAAAGACCTCGACCGCCTGAAGCTGGTTGCTGACCGTTTCGGCAAGGTAGGCAGCGCCCCAAAGTTGGAAGAAGAAAACCTTGTGACACGCCTGCACAGTATTGTAGAATATATGCAGAAACGTAGCCCGCAGAAGGTACATATAAAGCTGCATTGTGCCGAAAATGAAGTCCTTGTTTCAATCAGTGGTCAGCTGCTAGACTGGGTGATGGAAAACCTCATAAGGAACGCATTGGATGCAATGTCGGGGTCGGGGCACATAGATATTACGGTGACCAACAACCCGCAACAGGTTTGGATAGATGTACAAGACTCGGGTAAGGGAATACCGTCGCACCAGTTGAAAGACGTGTTCAAGCCCGGTTTCACCACCAAAAAGCGCGGATGGGGACTGGGTCTTTCGCTGGCAAGGCGCATAATTGTCAACTACCACAACGGGTCAATTTTTGTGAAGTCGAGCGAAGTGGGGAAGGGTACCACTTTTCGCATTGTGTTACGAAGGTGAAGCTGACGCAAATGGTTGTGCAGCAGGGAGTTGCCTTGCCAATAATGCTATTAAAAGGTTATAGTTGGCAGGAACACTCACTTTTAATTTCTTCTTTTTGCATTTTACTTTAATTTTGAGGCAAATAAGACCATAGATGCAGAAAATACATGCTGCCATTACAGCCGTAGGCGGATATGTTCCTGAGTATCGACTCACGAACGCTGAATTGGAGACAATGATGGACACTACGGATGAATGGATCACCACGCGCACCGGTATCAAGGAGCGCCGTATACTGAAGGGTGAGGGAAAAGGCAGCAGCGATATAGCTGTAGAGGCCGTGAAGGTGCTTCTGGAAAAGCGTGGAATAAGCCCCAAAGAAATTGAATTGGTAATTTGTGCTACTACCACTCCTGATATGCAGTTCCCGGCCACGGCCAATGTGATCTGTGACAAAGCAGGAATGACAAATGCATGGGGGTACGACGTAAACGCTGCCTGCAGCGGGTTCATTTTTGCCCTAACTGTGGGTGCTCAGTTCATTGAAACCGGCCGTCATAAAAAGGTGATCGTCATTGGGGTGGACAAAATGAGCTCTATCATGAACTACGAAGACCGCACTACATCTATCATATTTGGTGACGGAGGCGGAGCAGTGCTACTGGAGCCTAATACAGACGGGTACGGTATCATAGATTCTGTGTTGCGTACCGATGGTAGCGGACGCGTATTCCTGCACCAGAAGGCGGGTGGATCAGTGAAACCGGCCACAGTTGAGACCGTTATGGCGAAAGAGCATTTTGTGTATCAGGAAGGACAGTCAGTATTTAAATTCGCGGTCAAGAATATGGCCGACGTTGCAGCAGAGATCATGGAGCGTAACAACCTTACGGCGGAAACGGTAAACTGGCTGGTGCCACATCAGGCAAATAAACGCATCATCACTGCCACTGCCGACCGTATGCAATTGGCACCGGAGAAGGTGATGGTGAACATAGAACGGTACGGAAACACAACGAACGGAACTTTGCCGCTGTGCCTGTGGGAATGGGAAAGCAAGCTGCACAAAGGCGACAATATTGTACTGGCTGCATTTGGCGGTGGGTTCACATGGGGCTCCACCTACATTCGCTGGGCCTATGATGGGAAATAGTTGACTACTTTATTATATGGAGATCCCTCGCGTGAAAGCGGGGGATTTTTTTGTGCCAGCCTGTTGGTTTCCTACAAATATCGGTCCCGAAAAACTTTGTTTCTTTAAGAAGAGTAACCTGTTGTTCGTGAAAGTTTTTTTACTACATTTGCAACCCTAAGGTCGGATGGCCGAGTGGCTAGGCTCAGCTCTGCAAAAGCTGCTACAGCGGTTCGAATCCGCTTTCGACCTCACTTTAAAATTATAAAGCGTTACAAATCAATTGATTGTAACGCTTTATTTTTTACTGGGGTACGGTGGAGGGGTACGATATGTTTTTGTGTCTTGTAATAGCCAACGCTAATATTGAATGGAAGTGGTAAAATTGCCATTCTATTATTGGGAGTTCTGAAAAGTAGTCAATATCCCGTTATCGAAATATAGATAAGTTGCATCTGGAAAATCTCCGTACACCCACTGTTCATGGACATAAGTCCGCCCCTGTGTCGTATTTATATTGTCCGGCCTTCCAACCGCAGCTTTCGCCATTTCCTTTGTCATGCCAATACTTACTTTGTGGTTGAGAATGTTCTTTGCCTGCTCCGGGGTGCATCGGTATTTACTTACTGTCTTATATAGTCTAATCTCTTCTTTCGTTTTCGGTCTCCTTTCTTCCGCAGCTATCAGGCTATCATGTATTCTTTTTGTTGCCTGTTCCGTGCTATCGTGTATCCATCTGATTTGGTTATCTGTCAACCCTTGCGGTTGTTCCTGCTTAGGTTGACAAGCCTTGAAGATAAGCACGAAGATTATGAGTACTACAGCCCCTCCCAGCACATTGCCGGGAGATGTTGGCATATTCTGCTGTTTCATTGTGTTGTGTGGTAATTTGGATAATAAAATAGCGTAGCCGTAATTCTCTCGCTTATCCAGGCTTACCACAGCCTCTCCATACAAAAGACACAGCTACGCCATACGGCGTATCAGCTATGAAAAATTATATGGAGATTGCTTGCTCTAAAGTGGTAATTCGGATAAGCAACTTAACATCGTGATACTATATTTTCTATTTAGTCATAGGCAAATTTGTTTTTACCCTGTAACGGGCTTTTTACTTTCAACAAATGTAACATCAAATGGCTAAAGTGTCAATTTTCACCACTACTCTAAAATACTCATTTTCAATCCCGAAAAAAATCCGACACATGTACCAGCGTAGGTAGTATGTCGGATTTATGTTTTGGCATTTAAGGGGGGGGGGTACTTGTATTAATGGTGGTAATTTTAACCCTCTTCTTTCAGTCTAAAATATTTGATTTTTAAAAAAAAAGATTGCCACACGTTACTTCTCACCGGGTGTAGCCATAAAAGAGTGTACTTAGCACGTTATAAAAACACCTTGTCATAAAGACAAGACTTTACTGTTATATACTTTCAAAAATGCCCTATTGAGGTCTGTTAGAAATTATGTAGCTATTTCTCCTCTTTCACCCGTATTTGCTGCTTAATTGTTGGCAAAATTGCAGCGTTTTGCTTAGTTGAGAATAGAGCCATGTAGCTTTTCAGAAGTGCGGCCTTTTTTTCTTGTGGTACTTGATTGAAGTAAATACCTAATCGTTTGTAGTGCCATTCAAGTTGCTCATAGATCAGTGTTTGGACTTCATTTTCGTCATCGGTCACTACCCCTTTAGGTAGGAAATAAGGGAGGAAGTCCAGTAGTACTTTTACCTTTTGTACAGGCTCCATTGTTGCCATACTCTTTGTGAGCTCTTTTAGACGAGGTAGAAATATCTCCCGCATTTCGTCTTTTTGCTTGGCATTGTATTTGTTTTTTGCCCCGGCTTTTCTACCTGAATTTTGTGTTGTCATTATTTGGAAATTTAAACGTAAAAAGTAAATAACACTTGCTGTTATCATCTCCTAAAACGCCGTAGGTATTTTAGTTTCGTAGTCGTTTAATTATAGTTACTTAATGGTTTCTCACCTCCTTTGATCCTTATTGTTACAGTTGTGCTTTGCCGCTTGTGGCAAAGCAAATGAAGATAATTATGTGCTTTTCTTTGTTTTCTTTGATTACTATTCTTATTGTTGCCTACTCTCCGAAGATTTTAACGGATAGTGCCTACTCTCCGAACTACTTTATTGTGCTAAAGTGCAAATCGCTATGTCTCCGAATAAAACTGCCTACTCTCCGAATTGCCTTTGCATTTAGTAATACCGTCTTGCATTTATTGTGTGTAGGCAGTCAAAATCGTCTATTATTTTGTCCGTAACCTGATATTTACCTTTTATTATTTGCAAGTATTCCACCTCGGTAAATACAGACACATAGCCCCTTACTGTTTCTCTGTTTATATTTAATTCAGTACCCATAGCCGATAGATTTTTTCTCCAGCCGATTTTTTTAGCCTTTCGTGTGAAATAGTAAATTGAATGCAGGAAAAAGTATTTTTCAAATGTAAATGCATGCCCTGTTTCATGGCTAACTTGCTTTTTGAGTAACCGGAAAAAATCTGATGCAAAGACGGTAAAGTGATTAGGGTTAAGTTTGGGATTGGCAAAGTAGCTTTGTTTTCGCCTCAATTTTTCATGTTCAAATAGAGAGGTAGTTTTTAGCTCGTCTAATACAATAAGTTGTTTTTTTCGTAGGAGCTTAATATGTTCTGAAATTGTAGAAGGGCTAAGGTCTAATATATCAGCAATATCTGTTTGCCGGGTTATAGTTCCTGTCAAATCTAATGCTGTAGCCGCTTTGCTTACTATTTCAAGAATTAAAAGTTGGCATGGAACTATGTCAAATTCTCTCAGTAGTGCATGATACAGGATATAAATATCCCCGTAATTCTCTTTACCTTTACAAATCATAAATAGTGGATTTTGCAGCCCCCTGGCCGGGGCTGTTTTTAATTTACAATAGCAGGTATCACCTTCCCGGTGCCCTCCGTTTTTCTTTCACACTTCTTACTTGTATAAGTGAGGCTTCAACATCTTTAGTACGGTATCTCACCCTTGAAGCAATCCGATGTGCTACAATTAGACCGTCTTTTGTCCATTGATTTAAGGTAGGCAAGCTAATGCCCAACTTTTGCGCTGTCTCCTTTCTTGTGAGTAGCTGCTGAGTAGTGTCTCCGGTTTCCATTTGTTGCATTTTGTTGGATGCAATTGTTTGAAAAGCCGTTTCAATTTCGGATTTTAAGAAGGTCTGAAATTCTGCGTAAGAAATGCCTTCTATGATAAATGCCAATGCTGAAAATTGAATATTTAGCGAAGTTACTTATCAAAAAAATGGCGAAGTAGAGACAAGTGGCAATTTATTTTTTTGTTCTTTACTTATATCGCTATTCTCTTTACATCTTTCTTTTTTCTATCAGCCCAAATACCTTGCAATATTTTGGCGTGTTGATCGGGAGTTACCTTGATATACTTTAAAAACGCCTTCTCGGTTTTATGGCCTGTTATAGCCATGATAGTAAGCGAAGGTGTTCCGGCTAAGTATTCATTGGTTGCGAAGCTCCTACGGGCTGTGTGTGTAGTAACTAAATCATGTTTGGGGACTGTCTGTGTTTTCCGCTCCCCGGCTTTAGTGCCTGATACGCTAACCATGCTCTTTAATGCTGTAACGTCCTCCAGCTTGCAAAGCTCTTTCAGGTAGGCGTTTGTTTTTTGATTGCTCCGGGCTGCTGGTAGTGTGCCGTTGTACTTTCTCATTATCTCTTTTACTGTATCATGTACGGGAATAACAACAGGCTTCCCGGTTTTGATTTGGGTAATGGTAATCATGTCTCCGCTTATCTGTGAAGGGCTAAGTGTTGACAAGTCAGAGAAGCGTAGGCCAGTAGCGCACCCAACTAAAAATAAGTCCCTGATGTGGTCTAAGCGTGGATTGCCTTTAAGGTCTAAGGCTTTTAGTTGCTGTATTTCCCAGTCCGCTAAATAAATAGTGTCGGCCTCTTCGCTCACAGTAGTAAAACCTTTGCTCCTAAATGCCATGTTGGTGTTAAGCCCTAATTCGGTCGCATCATGCAACACCGTTTTAATGACTTTAATATGCTTGCCTATGTAGTTGGTGGACTGCTTAACGGTAAGGGTAAGATACTTTGTGAGATCAGCATAGAAAGGCATGTCTATGCTATCAAAGTCTATTTTCTTTTTTGTGTGCTTTTGGTAGTTCTTTAGACATTCTAAGGTGGTCTTGTAAGTCTTAATAGTTCCGTGTGTTATCGGGTGGCCGGTCTTAGGGTGTAAGCGGGTGCCATTCTCACACCGGGTAATGAAGTCAGCAAAGAACTCTAAAAGTGTCATTTTTGCCACTACTCCTATTTTTTTGATACCAGTATCTAAAAGTGGCTTTAGTTTTTCAGGAGTAGGTAAAAAACCTTCATTACGGTTCTGATAGTCCATAATGATAGCTTCAATGCTATTGGCAATACTATTCAACCCTTCGTTAAACTCCGGGTATTGTGGGTATTTCTTTGTTTCCCTTACCCTTTTGGTCTTCTTATTCCAATAGGCTGGAGATATGCTCTTATCGGTGTACCACTTGGTTTCATAGGTGCCATAGTAGATGCGGGCATAAATGCTTGTTGCAGTGTCGCTATTGGGGCGTTTCAGATAGAATGATACTGTCATTTTCAGTGCTGATTGATAAAGCACTGTAAAAGTAGGCAAAATATGCTTGGGGTACGGTGTTGGGGTACGGTATTTTTTAACTTCTCTTTCCTTTTATTACTTGTTAATAAGTTATAATTAGTCTGAAATGCACTACAGTACTGCATTGCATGTTAAGTAGGGAAAAGCAAAAGTAACTAAGATTAAATAGGTTCATGTCCGCTTTCGACCTCAGAAGTTATCAACCCGTTCAGCGCAAGCCGAACGGGTTTTTCTTTTTTGCTTAATCCCCCAGCGGCATCAACTTCTCTCCCTTTATTGTGATCGCGGGAATGATGTCTTTTACCGCTGAAACAATACTGCTTTGCAATTCCTGCACCGCTTTCTTTTTGGCAAAATGGCAGTGCGTCACCAGCCCTATGCTGCGGTAGGGGACCGGTGCGGAGAATTCACGCACGTGTCGGTTGTCTTCACCAGAAAAGTCGGTTATCGTGAGGTAGGGTAGCAGCGTGGTGGCATTGTTTGCTTTCACAAATCGTAGCAAACTGTCAATCGATCCTGCCTTGTACTCGAAATTTAGTTTTGAAGCCACGTCCTTGCCAAACTTGTCGCACAACTTCAGTACCTGCGTGCGCATGCAGTGGCCGTCTTCCAGCAGGCATAGGTTGGTCATGTCCACCTTGCCCACATTTATGGAACGCTGATTTTCGTGTCCAGCGTCATAAAACACAAACGGCTCATCATATAGTTTGTATTCTATCAGGTCGTTTTGCAGTACCGGTATTGATAGGATGCCGATGTCCAGTTCCCGTCTGTTGATCTGCCTTACGATCTCGGCCGTGGTCTGTTCATTCACCGAGATGCTGAGGTTGGGGAAACGGGATGCGAAGTCTTGTAGAAATAGCGGTAACAGGAATGGCGCTATCGTGGGTATCACGGATATGCTGAGTTTGCCCTTTATCTCCCCTTTTACTTCATTTACAACCTCGCCAAGCTGTTCCACTTCGCCGGCAATATTACGCAGCTGGTCTATGATCGCTTGCCCTTCAATGGTTACCTCAACGGGTTTTCGCTTTCTGTCGAAAATGCGGATGCCGATCTCGTCCTCAAAGCGTGATACCATTGTGCTGAGCGTAGACTGGGTGACAAAACACTTGGCAGCAGCCGTTTCGAAATGTCGGGTATCGGCAACTGCGAGTACATAATGTATCTGTTGAAGGTTCATTGATGTGGTAGATATTGTGTTTGATATTATCGTCTGGGTAAAACAAAGGTAAAGAACTACTTTTGATCTGTCGCAGAAAGGCAATTCGTAACTAAAAACAGATTCCGATGAACAAAACACTTATTATTTATGGGTTACTTGCAATAAATTCATTAACTTTCGTAAGTAAAACAAACGCTCAGGATCATATGGAAAACGCATCAAAATGCCCGTTTCATGAAGGTAAGATGGATATGGGAGGTTCGCCGCATGGCCAAACGCCTCAAAAAGGAACCGGCAATCGCGACTGGTGGCCCAATCAGCTGGATCTGAGTGTGCTGAGACAACACTCCAATCTGTCCGATCCCATGGGGAAGGATTTTAACTACGCCAAAGAGTTCGCTTCACTCAACCTCAAAGCAGTGAAGAAGGATATCGCCGACATAATGACAAAATCGCAGGATTGGTGGCCGGCCGACTTTGGGCACTATGGACCATTGTTCATTCGCATGGCTTGGCACAGTGCCGGTACTTACCGCACAGCCGACGGTCGTGGTGGAGCCCGGGCGGGGCAGCAACGTTTTGCACCGCTCAATAGCTGGCCCGACAACGTGAACCTCGACAAGGCGCGTCGTTTGTTGTGGCCAATTAAACAGAAGTACGGCAGCAAGATTTCCTGGGCCGATCTCATGATCCTTACAGGGAACGTTGCATTGGAAGACATGGGTTTCAAGACCTTTGGCTTTGCAGGTGGCCGCGAGGATGTTTGGGAGCCTGAGTCAAATGTATATTGGGGCGCAGAGAAGAAATGGTTGGACGACAATCGCCACACTGCAAACCGCGATCTCGAGAATCCGCTGGCCGCCGTGCAGATGGGCCTCATCTACGTGAATCCGGAAGGACCTAACGGCAATCCTGATCCCGTGGCTGCAGCCAAAGACATTAGGGAGACTTTTGCCCGCATGGGTATGAACGATGAAGAGACAGTTGCGTTGATAGCCGGTGGCCATACATTTGGTAAAACACATGGCGCTGGCCCGGCATCGAATGTGGGCCCTGAGCCTGAGGCTGCATCTATTGAAGCGCAGGGCTTTGGCTGGAAGAGCAAGTATGGTACAGGAAAAGGTAAAGATGCCATCTCTTCTGGTCTGGAGGTTACCTGGACCTCAACTCCCACACAGTGGGGTTATGGTTTCTTCAAGATCCTGTTCGAGAACGAATGGGAATTGACCAAGAGCCCGGCCGGCGCCCATCAGTGGGTGGCAAAGAAGGCAGATGCGAAGATCCCCGATGCATTTGATGCCAACAAGAAACACAAGCCAACCATGCTCACCACCGATCTGTCGTTGCGCATGGATCCTGTGTATGGAAAAATATCTAAGCGATTCATGGAGCATCCCGAGCAGTTTGCCGATGCATTTGCACGCGCATGGTTCAAACTCACGCATCGCGACATGGGTCCTCGCAGTCTGTATCTGGGTGCCGAGGTGCCTAAGGAGGAGTTAGTGTGGCAGGATCCTATTCCGGCGGTTAATCATCCGCTTGTCGATGCTAATGATGTAGCGTCCTTGAAGACAACTATTCTTGCTTCGGGTCTCAGTATCAGCGAGCTTACCTCCACAGCTTGGGCATCTGCTTCCACGTTCCGTGGTTCCGACAAACGTGGTGGTGCCAATGGCGCACGCATAGCACTGGCGCCGCAGCGGAATTGGGAAGTGAATAATCCGGCACAACTGAACAAGGTCCTCAATACACTCGAGAAGATACGCAAGGATTTCAACAGTAAGTCTGCGCCAAAGAAAATATCGCTGGCCGATATGATTGTTCTCGCAGGTAGTGTTGCGGTTGAAAAGGCGGCAGCGAATGCAGGTTACAAGGTGACGGTGCCATTCACTCCCGGTCGCATGGATGCTACACAGGAACAGACCGACGTGCAGTCAATGGCTTTCCTTGAACCGATGGCCGATGGATTCCGCAACTACAAGAAAGCTAACTATACACTATCAACCGAGGAGATCCTGGTTGATAAAGCCCAGTTGCTCACACTCACCGCACCAGAGATGACTGTACTGATGGGAGGGCTGAAGGTGTTGAACATAAACTATGATGGTAACGCCCATGGAGTGCTTACCGCCAATAAGGACATGCTGAACAACGAATACTTCGTGAACCTGCTGGATATGAGTACAGAATGGAAGGCAGTTGGGGAATCGAAAGAAGAGTTTGCGGGAATGGACCGGAACACCGGAAAACAAAAGTGGACCGCCACCCGTGCCGATCTCATTTTCGGTTCCAACTCAGAACTAAGGGCGCTTGCAGAAGTATATGCAAGCAACGATGCGAAAGAGAAGTTTGTAAAAGACTTTGCTGCAGCATGGACAAAGGTGATGAACCTTGATCGTTTCGATCTGAAGCAATAATTCTTCCGATGAGTACAGAACGGCCGGCAAAATGCCGGCCGTTTTTTTGTTACATTTAACGTTGGTATGACCTCACTACTCAACTATCTCAAAAGTTTTGGTCCTGTTTCAAAGGAGGCGGAGAAAGCTCTGCTTTCAGTAGCACGGCGCATAGAGGTGAAGAAGAATGTAGATCTGCAGCCAATAGGACATACCTGCAAGACCATTTATTTCCTTGAGAGTGGCATTGCACGCATCTACTATTACAAGGCCGATGTGGAAGTGACCGAGAGTTTTTCTTTTGAGAATTGTCTGGTGGTGCGTTACGAAAGTTTGTTCACCGGAAGGCCATCCAGAAAGGCTATTCAGATGTTGGAGGATGCCGAGGTTGTTGCTATAGACGCGAGCGCATTGTTTCGCCTGTACGACGAGCATCACGATGTGGAGCGCATATTCAGGCGCATTTTTGAAGCAGCACTCGTAGATCAGGTAAACCGGATAGAGAGTATTCAGTTCCACACCGCCGAAGAGCGGTATCATGCATTTATGAAAGAGCGCCCCGATGCACTGTTGCGTGTTCCGCTCAAGTATATCGCTTCTTATCTGGGCATTACTCCTGTCAGCCTCAGTCGCATTCGTGCGCAGCGCTGATTTCTTATCATATGTAAAGTCGGTGCGTTCGCATCCGGTGTACCTTTGTGTAAAATAAAGAAGGTATGGTATCACGGTGGTTGTTGGTAGTGGTGTTGGTGGTGATAGCAACGGGTGCAATGTCTTTTTTTGTCCCTGCTGCTGGCGAACCTTGGAAAGAGAGTCAACTTTTGGATCCCGCTGCTCTTGCAAAAGTCATCAGCGATCCCGCTGCACACAAGCCGCTTATATTTAGTGTAGGTCCGGGTGCCGATATAAAAGGTAGTATCGAAATAGGGCCTGCGCAGGATGCGGCTAATTTGCAAAACCTGAGAAGCGCCTTATCCAAGATAGACAGGAATGAAGAGGTGGTGCTTGTATGCGGTTGTTGCCCGTTTGCCAATTGTCCTAATATTCTCCCGGCATTCAATTTGCTCAATAATATGAATTTCACCCGGCACAAACTGCTGAACCTTCCACATAATCTCAAGGTCGATTGGATAAGCAAAGGATATCCCATGAACTGATCTCCCTTTAATTTTTTCGTATAGCAATGCGTGCAGCAAGTGTTTGGCTGTGCTGGCGTAGCTATGTTCATAATTAAATATAAAATGCTCACTCATAAAACTACAAATGTGCAGGTGCGAACAGGACTCGGAGAGAATCTCTCGCAGTTCTCGTTGCTGGTGCTCGTAAATGCATTTGTGGGCGGCATGGTGGGTATGGAGCGGTCCTTGATACCTCAGATCGCGGATGCTGATTTTCATATGGCGGCCAAAACCGCCATTTTATCGTTCATCGTTGTGTTTGGCATTGCGAAAGCCGCTACTAATTTTTTTACAGGGGCACTGGCTGACAAGTTCGGGCGAAAGAATCTGCTCATAGCAGGTTGGTTATTCGCCGTGCCTGTGCCGTTCATTTTGATGTGGGCCGATAGCTGGAACTGGATACTGGCCGCAAATGTATTGCTCGGTATAAATCAGGGGTTGGCATGGAGCAGTACCGTGGTCATGAAGATAGACCTGGTGGGCGTTAAAGACAGAGGGTTCGCAATGGGGTTGAACGAATTTGCCGGATATCTTTCGGTGGCCCTGGTGGCACTGGCCACAGGCGTTGTTGCAGGCAGATATGGCTTGCGTCCCTACCCATTCTATATCGGGGTCGGGCTGGTGGTGGCAGGTTTGTTTACTTCTTGGTTGTTTGTAAAAGACACAGCTGCGCATGTAGCCGCAGAGGCGGGTGCCAGTGGTCTCCCGCGACTGAAGAATGTTTTCGTGGCTACCACGTTCACTAACCGCAATTTGAGTACTGTCACACAGGCAGGCCTTATCAATAACTTGAACGATGGAATGGCATGGGGGCTGTTCCCGGTCTTTCTTGCCGCCAGAGGTTTTTCCATATCGCAAATAGCTATCGTCACGGCGGTCTATCCTGCCGTTTGGGGTTTCGGGCAGTTGGTCACCGGCCGCATGTCCGATAGGTTTTGTAAGAAAAGTATGCTGTTCTGGGGCATGTTGTTGCAGGCAGTGGCCTTATTGGTATTCCCCTTTGCCGTAACGCTCAGTCATTTTATCGGCCTCGCTGCAATACTGGGCTGGGGTACAGCCATGGTATATCCCACGTTTCTGGCCACAGTGGCCGAGAACACTCACCCTTTCGATAGGGCAAAAGCAATGGGAGTTTTTCGTTTGTGGCGCGATCTCGGGTATGCTATCGGTGCAGTGCTCACCGGCATCATTGCCGACGTTGCGGGGCTCAATGAAGCTATAATTTTTATTGGCGCACTCACTTTGCTGTCATCGCTGGTCATCGACCGTCGTATGCACTGCACTACCCGTGCGCCCAAACTCACCGATTTTTTTAGAGGGAATAGGAGAAAACAAGGAGAAGATGAAAAAGTGTATAACCCCTGTCGAAATGCAGCAGTTGCGTAACTCGATAGATGATGTCGTGGTAATGGATGTGCGCACACCCGAAGAGTATAATGAGTTTCACATACCCGGATCTATGAATGTGCCCCTGGCATTGTTCAAGCTGGAAAGTTTTCAGCCGCCGGTAGGTGTGGTGGTGGTCACTGTATGTAATGGTGGCAGTGGTCGCTCCGAACTGGCGGCCGATCTGCTGAACCTTGCAGGAGGGTCACCGGCCTTTTATCTGGATGGAGGAATACGCAGATGGCAGCGCGAACAGGAACTTTCAGACGGTCTGTTGCATGTGCAGCATGTATAGCATCGTTTTGTAACTTCACGCTATGTGCACCCACGTAGCCATACCCAACCGCGACGATCTCAAGAAAAAGCTGGGCCCCCAATATGGCATCGGCAGCTATGCCCATGCATGGCATGCCGCCGGTTATGCTCATCCCATTGTGCCGGCTGTTGCGTCAGCACACCATCACGAAGTGCGTGGGTATTCCTGGGGGCTGGTGCCACCCTGGGCTAAGGATGCCGCCACTGCAGCAGACATAGCCAACAAAACGCTTAATGCGCGCGGCGAGACCATGTGGGAGTTGCCTTCGTTTCGCGATGCGGCAGCTCACAACCGTTGTTTGATATTTCTTAATGGTTTCTTCGAGTGGCGACACGAAGGGAAGGAAAAGCAGCCTTGGTTCATTTATACCGACCATACGCCATTTGCAGTCGGTGGGCTGTGTAGTACTTGGGTGAATCCTGAGACCGGTGAGATACGGGAAACCGCAACAATTGTCACCACGCCCGCCAATGAACTCATGACCTTTATTCACAACGAAAAGCAACGCATGCCACTCATACTCGCGCCCCATCAGTGGCAGTTATGGCTGAACACTGCGGCTCCTGTGACAGATGTGAAGCAACTGGTTGCACCATTACCCGACGGAATATTGAAGGCACACCGCATCAGCAAGCTCATCTCTTCCCGAACGCAGAACACCAACGTCCCCGAGGTGCAGCAGGAGTTCAGAGATACACTGTTTTAGGCGAACGACTTACTGGTTGTAGTGCTGTTCTCGTTTGTTTATTGTCCTGCAGTTGGATTAGTTGTTGCTGCTTTTTTGCGCAGTGGCATCAGGTAGGCTCCGCTGATGCCGAAGTTGTTGTAAACTGATCCCTTTTGATAGTGGCGTATCAATGTTTGCCCGAATGCTCGAACCGACAGCCCATTTTTAAACGCATAGCCTATGTTACCGCCTGCTCCCACCGTAATGCGATTGGGCTCGCCCATTCCTCCGAATTCCAGCGGTACATTGATGTCGCCCAGGTTATAGATGTTGCCTTTCCAGCGCCCGTTAATATTGATGTTCGGACTCACGCCGGCACCTACAAGAAATCCGCTTTCCTTTTTTGTCTGGTATGTGAGGTATAGAGGGAATTCGGCCACATGTACGTAAAAGGTCGCTTTTTCGCCCCAGTATTTGTCTTCAGCATAAAATCCAATTCTACTCAGCGTCAGGCCGGGCGAGAAATGAAAATTACTCCCGATGTAAATGTCGGCGAGCACACCTATTCTGGGGTTAATTACGCGTTTGTCTCCGCGCAAGGGAGTTGGTTTGTTGTGAAACTTAGTGACGTTGATACCCGCCATCGGGCCTATTTTTACCTGAGAATATGCAGCGCTGCACATAATGGCACTTGCGCAAATGAGAACGACTTTTTTCATGGTTGTGATTTTCCGTAAAGATAATGTCTGAATTCATCGCCGCAAGATTAATGCAGGCGTTGATGTGTAGAGTAGTTTATCGACTGCGGTATGGGCCGCTGATAGAACTTTCTGAATCATCAAAACAAATTTCTATGATACAGCAGAAATCGCACTATCATAAAACTTCCTCGTTTCCTTAAATTATGCACTGTTCTACCTTTAGTGCACAATAGGAAGAAAGTACATGTTTCGTTTTTGGGTTTTGTTTGTTGGGTATGGGAGAAAGCGTAGATCAGGATGGGAGTTTTTTGGGAGATTTTGGGTGAGTGGGAGAATTGTAATTGGTTAGGTTTCAGCGCTATTTTGGCTAAAAGGGACTGAAGTTCAATTTTTTAAAACGGGAGTTTTTTCTCGGCTTACTTCACTCTTCTTCCTTTCCATTCATACACACCCACAAATCCCAGAAAGCCGGCCATCACTATGTAAATAACGTGTAGCGGCTGCAGAAACGGGAAATACCAAAGTGCACGGTCCTGGCTAAAGAAGCGTGCCACGGGTTGCAGGTAGTAGTATTCGGCGACAATTTTTACTACCACTACCACCGCGGCGGTAAACTGAAGTGCAGGATGGAAAAAACTGCTGAGAGAAAGCAGTAACACAATCAGGTTGAAGGCATATACAAGTAACAGTACAAGCGTCAGGCGCGTATCGTTATACTTGCCCGATTTAGACGCCCAGCGTATGCGTTGTTGCAAAAAGCTCTGCCAGTCGGGTTGTGCGGGTGTGGTCACTGTGGCAAGGTTGCTCTTCAGGTAACTGATGCTGGCTGGGTTCTGTTTGTGTATCTTCATCATCAGCAGGTAGTCGTCGCCCGATGCAAGGTGGTTGATGCCCTCATAGCCGCCTACCTCGTTGAATGCCGCCTTGCGAAATGCCAGGTTGGCGCCGTTGCTCATGTTGCCCAGCTTCAGCGCATGAGCAGCAGCTGTTATGCCCTGCATGCTCATAAAGTCTATGAGCTGAAAGAGTTGCAGAATAGTGTTGCGGGCCTTGTATTGCACAGGTGCAACTATCATGTCGGCGCCGGTCTGCTCATAGCGTGCTGCTATATAGCGCAGCCACATGTTGGGGGCTGTGCAGTCGGCATCGGTGGTTACTATCAGTTCGCCCGCCGCCTGTGCAATGCCGGCAGAGATAGCAGCCTTCTTGTAGGCATGGGTAGGCTCGCTGTCTTTCAGGTGGTCAGCCAGACTGATGCAACGCACGTTGCGGTCGGTATACTCGGCAACAATAGCAGCTGTGTTGTCCTCTGAATGGTCATCCACTACAATGACCTCAAGCAGGTAACCTGGGTAGATCTGCGCCAACACCGATTCTATGCAATTGCCTATGTTAGCGGCTTCATTGCGCGCAGGTATCACAACGGTGATGCGGGTAGCGGGATCGTAGTTGGGCGGTACAGTGAACTCCCTTTGCAGCAGCCAGCCTCTGCGGTACATGATCATCAGCGTAGCGTAGGCTCCGCTGAGTAAAATGCACGAAATGAGGACGATGTTCATTGCAGGAGGTGTTGCGCTATATGGGACGCATTAGCTGCATCAAAGATACGATGCCCTTTGTCCAGAACGAAGAACTGCGCCGAATTTAACCCTTTCGTGAAGCGTTCTCCCAATTGTGGCGGCAGCACTCGGTCGCGGCTGCCCATAAACAGCAACAGCTTTGTGTTGTGCTCTGAGATCACAGTACGAAGTTCGGCCGGACGATACACCAGTCTGCTGAGGCAAGGCCAGGCACGGCGAAGCTGGTCTCTTGTTGCAGCATGTTGCAGCACTTGTGCCGTAAGCTTGAAGTAGGAACCTGAGATGACGTGCATGCGTTGCAACAAGTTTGCCAATTGCAGGCTGCTCGATGGGTTTGAGAGAAAGGTGCTGAACAAAGCTTTGCCCAATAATGTTCTGGTAACGAAGTAATACCAGGGATTAAGAGTACGTCCATCGGCGGCCATCAGCAAAACGGTGTCTATTTTGTCCGGGGTGGCTTTCAGCAGGGCAAGACATACACGGGCGCCTATGCTGTAACCCATCAGTGATACACGCGCCACGTTGTGCAGTGTTGCGGCTTGTGTGGCCAGTGCGGCAAGGTCATTGGGTAGTAGCTGTCGGCTCGCCGGCCATTGCTGTCAGACCCCCAAGCAGCACGCCGGATCCAAGCCGCTCCTT
>CAZZCR010000022.1:0-75724 GCA_964652995.1 uncultured Flavipsychrobacter sp.
TCTTCTCATGATTGCCCTCTATTACCTGTCCTTCCAAAGCGGTATGAACCATAAGTCCACAATAAAATGGATTTCGGAAAAACGCTGAAATTCTTTGATTGGTTATTTTTAGCCCCTGGGTAGCAAGCCTCCTGATAATTTCTTCGCTGGATACTTTCTCTTTCACCTTCCAATGGAACGCCTTTTTGAGCAGCTTACCATCTTTATTGAGCACAATAGATCGCTTACCATTGGACTTGACAATGTCATAACCAATAGGCGGTGCAGTAGGCCATTCACCACGCAACAGCATTTCTTTTACACCGGCCATACATTTTTCCCGGCGCTGTTGGTTTTCATACTCGCTAAATATGAATTGTATGTTTTGTTGCAAGCTGCCGCTCGCAGTAGATGCATCGGTTGGCTGCGTTACCGAGCAAACTACTATACCCTGCTTTTTCAACTGCTCGGCTATGTAGATTGCATTAGCACCGGAACGGCTGAACCGATCAACGCTATATACAATGATGTGCGATATTTTCTCCCTGCTCTTCTTTAGAAAGGATAGCATATTATTGAACTGCTTCCGCTCATCGGTCTTTGCACTCTCAAACGTGCCGCCGAAGTAGCCCCTGATTTCAAGGCTGCCCTTTTTAGCAAACATTTCACAAGCCTTCTTCTGTGTATCAAGGCTTAAATTATTGTCGGCTTGTTCTTTAGTGGAAACACGAGTATAGATAACGCAGTTACTGCCTTTAGTTTTTGCCTTAAGTGAGCCTTTAGCAAAGGTTTTGAATAGTGTAATGTCGCTCATGCTGCCTTAGTTTTTTGATTATCAATATGTAATGCAATTTCCTTGCCAAACTTTTTACGTTTTGAAACAACATTATATATAAACCGGGTGTATTTCTTTATGGTGTCTATTAGTTGATGCACCTGTTCGTCGGAATAGTCCTTAAATCTTGCAAATTGTCTCACCTCTTCCGGGGTAATGTCATGTGTCCTGTCATACGAATTTACGCCAAGTAGTTTTCTTTTCATGCAAAGTTGATTTACCATATAGTATTACAATTGGCACACCAAAAAACTTGGCTTTTTGACAAATATTCTGGTTTAAACGAAATCTAAATCTCCCCTAAATCTCCACAAATCCCATTCAAATACATTTCAAATAGCGCAAATTATATTTATTTTCAGCCTGTCAAATAGGCGTTTTGTATATCTTGTCGTGTCATGTAATGATGGCAGTTTTAGCCCCAAGCCTGTTTTTTTACTTATATCAAAAATTTGCCGTTATTTACAAAAAAGTGGCAAATTTTGGCTTAACAAAATAGAAATATCTTGTCTTGTACTGAAATAGCTATCACTTTGTGTCAACCATTTGCCGGACTAAGAAAATTGGGTGTCAACCAATAGCCGGATTATCTTCAAAATGTGTCAACTAAAACACAGGACGAGACAACTGCCACATGTCCCTATTGCGGACAATTTAGATTATCCTGAGATTTCAAGCCTAAAATCACGCGAAAAATTTAGATTATTCATAGATTTGGTTTGAAAATGTTTGCGGGCATTCAAAAACCCTTTACCATCATGGAGAAAAATAGTCAAAATCCACCGTCATTCCTGGAAATAAAGCTTGAAAGGCTAAAAACGAAGCTTGCCGAGACACAAAAAGAGCTTGGTGAAACAAAAGATCAATTGCACGAGAAGGAAATCGAGAATATAAAACTGCGGTTGTTATTGGACAACTATGTAAACCCGAAAGATGAATACAACAAAAGCAGAACGTGGGTCAGTAAAATCGTTTTTATCATAGCCAAAGAAAACAAGCCACTTCGTTCACCCGAGATTATTGCTCTGCTACTGCGCAGAGAGCCTGTGCTTCATGAAAAAGAAAGTAAGGAAAAGTTCATTTCGCCATCGCTTAATGCTGCGATAAAATTCAAACGTCTAATCCCTTATAAATTACCTGGTGTCCGGGGCAATTTTTATTGCCTGCTGGAATGGGTGGGTAAGGATGGTGAGCTATTACCGGTAATGAGGAGCAAGATTTATTGATGTTCTTAAAATCACGGTCGTTAGATATTGTTGGCATTAGTTGAGCGTATCGTCTCACCTTGTTTACAATCATTTACAATTAAGGAAAGTGAATAACAATTAGAGGTAATATAGTAACGTATTCAGACAATCTGAATATGGATTTTTAACACATACACTTTCGAGCATTTGAAAAAATGGCTGAGGAAAGAGATTGAAAATCAAGTGTTCGCAGACTTTTGGAGGCCGCTGATTATCATATCAATGGCAATATCCAATAGGTTATCTTCCTCTGTCGATACATCGGTGTTGCCAAAAAGGAAGCTCATTTGTATGCCTCGTAATGTGGTAGCGCATATTAACGATACCGCCTCCAAATTCCCTCGATAGGCTGAATCAAATTCACCATTCTCAATACCAAATGACAAAACCTCTTTTATTATTTGTATCTCTCTGGTATCATATTTCTTTCGGATCATTTCAAACAGACAAATATGATTATGAAAATCATCAAGTACGATCTTGTGAAGAATCTGTCTTTTTTTAATTTCCGCGAATTTTGTTTTGGCAAATATTCTAAACTTATCCTGCGCCCTTGTACCCAATGCTACGCCAGACATGATATTCTTGAATATCTCTTCTTTTTCCTGCTGTACAACTACTTCAAATATTTCTTCTTTAGTAGAATAATAATAATATAAACTGCTTTTACTTTTACCCAATGACTTCGCTATATCCTCCATTGTGGTTTTGCTAAGACCATAATGCTGAAACAGTTTCTGTGCCGCTTCAACGATAGTCGCTTTCACAATCTCATCTTTCGTTAGTTTCATAATTATAAAAATAATTTTTTTGCGTATCAAAAAGTAATATGACTCGCATTATTATGAAAATATTGCGTTAATTAATTGTAAAATTCGATAGATACACCAAAACACGAAATTTTCCTTTTTTTGTTCCAATTCCATAACCAATTAAATAGTACAATAGACAATAATGCACAGGCGATTCCTAACAATACATCAAGCACATAGTGATGACTATTGTAAACTGCCGAACACCATATGCCAACCATTACAAGACCAAACAACCAAGACATTTTACCAACCCTATTCTTTAGTGCGTAATAAAGTACAATGACAGGATAAGAAGAATGTAACGATGGCATGGCTGCAAATACATTCGAACTTTTAGCGTAAATGGATTTGAAAATGCTGACATGGCAATAGATGTCAAACCTGCTTAGCCCACCTACATTTCCTAAGGTGTGGGGTATGAACCTGAATCCATAATACTCAACATACCAAGGTGGCGCAGCAGGGTATACATAGTAAATCACAAACCCAATCAGGTTGACTAACAAGAAAGTGAAGGAAAAACGATAGAAGTCAAGTCTGTTTTTATAGAAAAGGTAGACGGCAAAGCCCAGAGGCACGGGTATCCACGTGAGATAAAAAATACCAGTCAATACATTTAGAAACGGGTTCTCATGTAGTCGTAGGTATTCATTAGGGGTCAAAATGGTATTGCCGTTGGGGATGCCAAATATTCTTTTCTCCGCTTTGTAAAGATCTTCAATATGCACGAGGTTGAACCAATAGTTGGGAAACGCCTTCATGTAGTCAAAAATTACCCAGTATATTATAAATACAGAAAAGCCCTTTATTAGTTGCCGTGTATTGAAAGAGATAAAATATAAAAGGTTAACTAGCAAGGCAAGAAATACCTGATCACTGCGGACGCCTGTTAACAAATAAGAAAGCAAAAAGTAAGCAATAGTAATGGAAAGCATAACTGACACCTGCCTGATATCTACCAGTCGCTGTTGTTGAATAATATGTTTATTATCAGTCATTTGAGGCTATTCTAACATGTAAATTTATAATCTCCCGCCGCAATAATCGTAAATGCAATATTTTTCGCTAGGTTACGGCACGATAATCTTTTGTGCACCAGGGCGTAGCGTAAACCTGAGCTTAGTGGCACATTCATGGGCGTCGCCATCTGCCTGCATTAGTTTCATCGAGGGACTTGAGATACTAATCTCCCGGCCTGTGAAATGCTTTACATAAGGGCTACTTCCTATGGCTCCGCTGAGCCCCCGCAATGCAAGCAATATGCCGGTTATCTTTGGGAACTTACGAACGATTATGACATCGAGTAGTCCATCCGTAAAATTAGCCATGGGCGCAATCCGGAAATTGTATCCGAACTGCTGACCGTTCGCAATCACTACCATAAAAGCTTTTACGTTTAGTTTCCGTCCGTCTATTGTTATTAGGAAATCGGGCTCTTTATAGAGCCACATATATTTTGTAACCAGCCAGCTATAGGCCATCAGGCCACGTCGCGCGCTTTTTGCAAATTTCTTTGCTATAAGCGCATCGAAAGCCACACCAGCATTGCTTATAAAAGGTCTGTGGTCGGCGTAGCCTATATCCATCGTTATAGTATTACCACGATTAATGACCCGCATGGCTGCTGCTATGTCCATAGGTATATTCATTGAGCGTGCCAGTCCATTGCCCGATCCTTTGGGGATAATGGCGAGTATAGTATCGCTGTCCAGAAGGCCCTGAACTACATCATTTACCGATCCATCGCCACCTACAGCTATAACTGCATAAACGCCGTTTGCGGCAGCTGTTTGTGCGAGCAGCGTGCCATGTCCTGCATATTCGGTATATAGAATCTCGTGGGTATATCTGGAGTGGTCCAGATAGGCATCAATGGCCCGCTTTATCTCCTTTTGGCGATCTACCCCAGACCTAGGGTTAATGATGAATACTAAATTCCTGCGCATCATAGTACCTGCGCTTTAAAGGTCAAGTCCATATTTACCGCATTATGTATAATAGCACCTACAGAAATATAATCGACGCCAGTACGTGCATAATCCCGGATATTCTCGATAGTGATGCGGCCTGAAATTTCCGTTTCGTATTTGCCATCTATCAACTTGAGGGCAGATGTTATCTCATCTACGCTAAAGTTATCCAGTATTATTCGATGAACGCCGCCCGAGGCAATTGCTCTGCGCACGTCTTCAACGGTATGTGTTTCTACTTCTATCTTCCTGTCCAAATTATTGGCGAGAAGATAAGCTTTGGTTTGGTATATCGATTTTTTTATGCCGCCGCTAAAATCTTTAAGATTACCTTTAATCCTAATTATGTCATGTTCATCGATCGGAGTAGTGAACCCGCCCCCAATGCGCACGGCATCTTGCTCCTGGTGACGGAGTAGCGGCGTATTTTCCCTGGTATCGCGTATTTTGGCAGGGTAATCTTTTACAGCCTGTACGTAACGACGGGTGATAGAGGCAATGCCGCTCATGCGCTGCATGCACCTGAGGAATAGTTTTTCTGCCTTCAAAATAGTTTGTACGGAGGCTGTAACAGCAAATGCTGCTTCTCCCTCGTGTACGTTGTCTCCATCATTCTTATACAGGTCAAATACAGAGCCGGGCTCTAGATAATAGAATATTTCCTGCGCCAGGGCTAAGCCTGCGATAATGCCACTTTCTCTTATTTTTAATATTGCGCGCCCCCGCGTGTTTCCAGTTATGCTGGGTACGACGGCGTAATCATTGCTGGCTGCTTCTTCAAGCAATGTGGCAACTATAAATTCTGTAGTGTTCAATATTGAAGCGTTTACTGTTAGGATCCGATCAGTTTTAAAAGTTTGAATATTGATATATCATTGCAACTATTTCTATTTATCACACTTGTTTCTTATCAGCTGTCTTTTGCATGTTTCCCCTGTTATTACGTGCGGTACGGGAATGCACGGAAAGGTTTTTGTCGAAAAGAAAACGGAATAATAGCTTCGTGTAGGATGTATGATATCCGAGTTGGTCATAATAGTCTCCCGCCATTTTCCTGATACCGGGCAGTTTATTCCAGGGAACTGACGGAAAATCATGGTGCTCATTATGATAGCCCACATTCAGGTTCACAGGATTTAGTATGCCATAATAACTTTTGGTTTCCTGTTCTCCATGTGTCAGGAAGTGCTCCTGTATCCATCTTGCCCCTAACGGATGCAAGCCGATAGAAAAGAAAAAACTGCAGACGAGGAAAATCGCAGACTTTGCTCCTAAAAAGTAGATGACCAATGCCATTACGCTAAACTGTACTAGCCAGTTGAGTACCGTCCAGCCATCAAAAATCGAGATCTCTTTTGTGAGCCGCAACGGGCGCAGTAATTGGAATACGGGATAGAACAGTAACCATAAAGCCTTTCCTAGCGCCGAGTTATTGATCAGGTCTGCTTCCCATCTGTAAGGCATATCTGCATCCAGCTCTTCGACGCCCTGGTGAGAATGATGTTTGAGGTGATATTTCTGAAACGATACGGAGCTCGGAAACACCAGTGGGAAATTGGCGAGGATTCCCGATAACGTATTTAAAACTTTACCCTTGAATAAAAGGTTGTGCGCGCATTCATGAATGCAGACAAAAAGTGTATGGCACGCAAATGCGCCTATGCAATACGCGCAAAGCAGCAACAGCCACCATGACGCGTCTTTCAGTAATACAGCCAGCCCCATTTGCACTGCTACGCAGAGGAGAATGACCAGGATAGTATACGGATTTTTACCTATCAATGTCCTGATCTCAGGGTGCTTAGTAATGATCTCTTTCGTGCGCTTTTTATGAGGTTCACTTTCGTCAGACCACCTGAACTCTTTTTTTACCACCTTGGAAGTTTCCTGCATTACAGAAGATTAAATTGATGAAATGATCAGTAATTTTTTAAGTTAGATTGAAAAACTTTATCCCAGAAAGAAGAGCTTATTCCAAATCCCCATGGGGGATCAGCATAAAGATGCTGCATATGGCGTTTCCTTATCTTCTTCCAGTATGTATTCTTAAAATTAAAATGGCGTATCGCATAGTGGCTGATATCATAAACCAGATAACCGGCTAAAAAGCCATGGAAAAAAGCATAAAGATTTTGGGTAGATACGACGAGGGAAAATAGAAAGTAAAACAGGAACGCCAGCGGTATGCTCACCGATGACGGTATCACCAGCCGCTGGGTATCATTAGGGTAATCATGGAACACCCCGTGAAAAATAAAGTGCATCCGCAATCCCAATCTGGAGCTTGGCACAAAATGGAATATAAATCGGTGCAGCAAATACTCCGAAAGAGACCACACAAAAACACCTAAAGCAGCAAAGCAAATAAACGCAACTATTCCTTCTTTAAGGATAAAACGATTTTTGAAAATAATGAAAAGAATGACCGGGATGTAAATAATCAATGGCACAGTGAAGTGAACTTTCGACAAGCTTTCCCAAAAATTACTCTTAAACATCCTTACTGAGTGCGGTGCGTTAGATACATAATTCTTTGGCATATTATTATGGTTTTATTTTTTCTGTAACAGTGCCGCCGGTTGCTACATTTATTCCCTTCAGCTCTATATACGTCACGTTTGGCGACCAGAAGGAGCCCCCATCAATGTTGATGAAAATACGTTTCAGCACTGCCAGACTACCACCTATTATGGTATATACATAATACTGGCTATCCTTAGCTTTACGCAGGTACATTTCCTTTTTAGGGTAGGCTATAGAGCGCAACTCATAATTGTCATTGTGCAGCATTTTTACCTTCAGCCCGTAAGCAAATTTCCTTTGTATAAAATTCAATTCCTTTCTCCTGCCGTTTTCGGTTGCATACCTCAGCCAGAAAATGTGGATTGGGTCATCAGTGTTAAGCAGGCCATCGGGCAGTAAATTGAGCTCATAACATATCGTATTCGTATTAGGCGTGCGTTGGATATAAAACATGAGGTTAGAAACATTTTTAGGAACAGGAAACGTATCCTGCGGCTCTATATTTACTGACTCATTGTAATGAGGATTGGCTTCAGCATGGTTGAGGACAAATATGCATGCCAGCAGTAGCATACCTTTTAAAAAGGAATTATTCTTATGACCCGTTTTGTTCTGAACAGATATCTGCTGCGCATCTTTTATATCTTTGGCATCCAATGATTTCTTTGCATCACGTAACCTGTTGATCGCAGTAATGTTTGTGAGCACAGCCATTACTACAATAGGTAATGTAAATATAGACATTGTTTCAAATACATGAAATGGTATGCCGGGAATAAATAATTTATAATCGCCGCCGATGTAGCCGGATGCAATGCCACATGCTATCGCTGAAATGCCGATGAGCACAACTCTTTCCGGACGTTGCATTAAACCTCCCTTACACTCTATACCGAGTCCTTCGGCTCTTGCACGTGTATAACTAACCATCATAGAACCAATAAGCGCTATAAATGCAAACAATGAACTGAGGAAATAATGATGTGCGACGAGGTAGTAACAAATGCCAAGAAACATCGTCAGCTCGCTGTATCTGTCCAGCACAGAGTCGAACAGCGCGCCGAATGTGGAGCTCATATTACCGATTCGTGCCACCTGCCCGTCGAGCATATCGAATAGGCCTGCAAAAAGGACCATAGCGCCGGCCCAGCCTACATATGAAAGGTCGCCGCGGTTACCTTCTTCGGCACCCAATACAAAAATTACCGCCACACCGATATTCAGTACTAACCCTATTGTGGTAACCGCATTGGGAGTAAGACCTATTTTTATAAGAAACCGAACTAAGGGATCGATCACTTTATATATACCCATCTGGAGCGACACCCGTATTGGCTTATTCATTGTATTACATATTAAGGAGATTAAAAATCAAATTTGAAACGCCCCCTGATTCCTATTGGGGTTACATTGGGCAAATCCAGATACGTGAAACGTTTTACAATATCTATTCTGAAAAATTTCAAAATATTTCCTACCCCTACACTGCCTTCCACATAAGGCTGGCTGTTAAGAGCAAACGTCACAGGATTGCCGTTCTCATCAGTGGGCAGCTTAAGTAATTCATTGTGGTTGACTGGACTGTTCTCATTTCTTAAACCGCCATACAGGACTTTTACATTGATGTACTCCCTTAGCTTTAGCTTGCGTATCAATGGTATTTTATTGAATAAAAATCCGTTGAAGCAGTGGTCAATATTGAGACTCACATAATGGTCACTGACGAACTCCAGGAAGTTCATCATATTGTACGAAGATATTTGATAGGAATATGTTTGATTTGCCCTGTGTATGTCAAGCAGGGGAAATGGTAGCTGGTTGAATGTGTAGCCCGCATCCAATATCACATCGGAGTATCCTAACTGGGAAAGGTAAACATGCTTGTAAATATTGAGACTAACATGTTGGTAGTTATACTGGCTATTGATTATGCCTTTGATGCCAAAAGTAGAACGTAAAGTGAATACCGGGTAACGATTGAATATGGGGATCCTGTATGCTTTCCCCTGATAGAATTCTTCTTTGGGTGCCCATCTTAGTTCCAGCCCTACTTCAGACGTATTTATATTGTCTACATTTGATATATGTCCGGCTGCTATTTCCTCGTAATGCAATCCTCCAGCCGCCCTTTGTATCCAATTCTTGAAATTTATTTTATAAGAAAAATGGCTTGGAAATTCATTGATCAGTTCGATATTATAAATGTCATTGTACAACCACTTGTCGTTTACGCCGCGTTTAAAGGATAAAAGAAAATTATCTTCCTGAACGAACTGTAATTCCTGTCCGGGAATCTTTGTGTCTTTCTGGTAGTTGGCGCGAATCGCTTTGATAGGAAATTCATAGATGGATCTACCGGTGAGAGAAAACGTTGTACCTAAAAAATATTTCCACTTTTTATCTTTGAATCCATACGCAGCATATGTTTCCAAATATACCGTCTTGCTCAGCTTTGTCGTTGTTCGCCCTCCCGCCCGCAGCCGGAAACCCTCAACAGGATTGAAGCTGTAAAACGTATTCAGTGGACCAACTTCTACATAAGGCCCTAATTTCTTATACCCGGCCGCCACTACGGTAATAATATCCATTGTTCTTTTAAAAGACTTTGTATGTTGAACACTATCGAGGTTGGCGTAAACATTAGCTTCGGATATTGTAAGCGAATCATGCCGGCTTGCCACCCAAAATGAATCTGATCTTTTTGCTGCATTGCTCACACTAGTCACGTCTGCACCCTTATAAAGACTATCAGGACGCACAGTGTTTATCGCGTAATTTCTGAAAGACACCGTACGTTGGCCGAATATTCCTCCCTTGCCATTTTTGGTTATTCCGAACTCAGCCGAAAGAACAGATTTTGTAAGCTGTAAATGACCGTCCGTCTGCCTATCGTAATCCTGTAAAATGTGCAACTCTCTTACCCAGTTGAGATTTATGTATTTGTTGACCTGCATGTCCAGTTTCTGTAATGCATATTTGCCGTCGAGGGTTATAAACATAGACCCCTGAAAAAGGAAATCAGCTTTGTTGCGCGGCGCAAAAAAGAGCTTGACCAGTTTCTGCCCGTTGTCAATAACAGTATCGCTGATATAGTATTTATAGAACGTAGGTGCCGCATCTGCAATAGGGCTTAAGAACTGATTGGTAAAAACGGTGATGTTCTCCTTATACAAGTCAATGTCCTGGTATAGATGCTTGAAGTAGCTATTCATTCCCTGATTGTCGATGAAATCATCAAAAGTGATCTGCTTTTCGCCTGTAATGATGGTTTTCTTTTTTTCGGGATGTTTCCTGTAATACACCGTGCTGATAGTTTCCTTAAGATACAAGGGCATAAGCGCCTTGCCTTCCAGTGTAGTCGTGTCAAGGTTACCGGTGAGCATGGTATACTTCCTGAAGAGCAGATTTTTTTTTAATTTTTCAGGAGCATTGCTCAAGGACATCTGTATCTTTTCATACTCCTCGTATTCGGAATAGTCATAATGTTCTATACGGTTCTGCGGCTTATTGGTTATTACTTGACGGATAAGTTCAACTGCCGGGTTATCCTTGTTCCTGTATTTTTTCTTCTTGCCGGATCTTATAACAACTTCATTCAAGAGTTTATTATCATATTCAAGCCTGACATCTATTACCTGTTGAGCAATTGCCTTTACTTTTTTTACCACTGTTTTATATCCAAGTAGCGAGTACTGTAATTCGACAGTTTCGCCACTGTCAATGCGCAATGAATAATAGCCATTATCATCAGTGCTTGTTCCCCCGCCCGTAAAAGCAACATAAATATTTGCATAAGACAATGGTTTATGCGTAGCAGCGTCGGTGACACGACCTTTTATAATTGCATTTTGTGCCAATGCCTTGTGTTGGCTGCTGAATGTTAACAGCAACAACAGACTTCCCAGAACAGCCGCATATCTATATTTTTCCGAAAACATACCTTTTTTGCAATGTATAGTTGTAAATGAATCCGATGGTGACGGCAACAAGAACTTTAGATAAGAAGTATTGAAGGCCTAGGTAGTGGGTAAACACATACACGCCTACCGCATTGAGCAAGATGCTACCGTTCCATACCACTATATATCTCATCACCTGTTTACGGATTTGTTTGTCCTCCTTTTTAAAAACCCATTTACGGCCCAGAACAAAACTAGTGATACCTCCACAAACAGAACCGGTCACTGCTCCTGTCAGGTACCAAACACGTAATAGCTCCACACATATGGCTGTTATGGCAAAATCGACGATTGACGCTAAAACCGACGATGCCTGGGTTTTGATAAAGACGATCATTCGAGCAATTTGAAATGTACAAGCGCCTGCAATATGACATTGGAATAGATACCGGCCAATATATCGTCTGCCATTACACCATACCCACCGGGCAGAACTTCTAGCCGCCTTATGTACAATGGCTTGGCGATATCAAAAAAGCGGAACAGCACTAGGGCTGCTAATATTACGTGGATGCTCACCGGTAAAAATAAAAGGCTGATACACATGCCGGACATCTCGTCTATCACTACTTTCTTATCATCCTTACCCCAGTCCTGCTCCACTTTGGTGCCAGTGTAAATGCCAATTATTGTTATGGCCACAGTGACGAACAGGGACCGGTAATGATGTTCATCTCTTCCGGCCAGAGCCAGGTACCAGCACATGCAACACACTATGGCCATTACCGTACCGCCACCCCTGCCAATATATCCTATGCCTAAACCGGAAGAGATGAACTTATACAATTTCATCACAGCGTATCAATTAACTCCTGATAATAATCAAGGCCCAGGTGTGTGATAAGATCTTCGCCCATCATGTGCCTGAGTGTATTCTGCAGTTTTATCAACTGTTTGAAAATATCATGCTCCGGTTTTAATCCCGGCGCTGTCTGCGGAGACTTAAAGTAGAAGGAAAGCCATTCTTGGGTACCGCTCATACCGGCTCTCTGTGCCAGGTCTATGAACAAAGCTAGGTCAAGAACAATAGGAGCCGCAAGGATGGAATCCCTGCAGAGGAAATTGATCTTGATCTGCATTGGGTAACCCATCCATCCGAAGATGTCAATGTTGTCCCAGCTTTCTTTATTGTCGCCATGCGGAGGGTAATAATTGATGCGTACTTTATGATACAGGTCGCCGTACAGATCAGGATTCAAATCTGGCTGTAGAATTTCTTCCAGCACACTGAGCTTAGAGACCTCTTTAGTTTTAAAATTATCCGGATCATCCAATACCAGTCCATCACGGTTGCCTAATATATTAGATGAGAACCATCCCCTGATACCTAACGCCCTTGCGTGCAAGCCCGGTGCTACAATGGTTTTCATAAGCGTCTGTCCAGTTTTGAAATCCTTGCCCGCTAATGGAACGCCATATTTTTTGGCCATTTCTACCAGTGCCGGAATATCGCATGTGAGGTTGGGCGCGCCATTTACAAACGGGATACCCATCTTTATAGCGGCATAAGCATATATCATGCTCGGTGCAATGTTCAGATCATTGTCGTGCAGGCCCTGTTCAAAATTTTCTAACGAGCTATAAACGTCCTGTGAGTCCATGTATTTCTCTGTAGAAGCACACCATACCATCACAATGCGATTGCAGTTATTTTGATCTTTAAATTGCTGTATGTCTTCGATCAGCGCTTCGGCAAGCTGGTACCTGTCCAGTCCTTTTTTAATATTATTGCCATCGAGGTTCTTTACGTATTCTCTGTCGAATACTGCCTTCATGGGCTTTATGGCTTCCAACTCAGGCCTAATGGCCTGCAACGTCGCTGCGTCCAGTACTTTCGCGTTCACAGCGGCTTCATATACATTATCTGTATAGACATCCCAGCCTCCAAAGACAATGTCATTAAGGCCCGCCAGTGGCACAAAATCCTTGATCAATGGGTTGCGGTCTTCCGTTCTTTTCCCAAGGCGTATATTGCCCATTTGAGATAAAGACCCGACCGGTTTTGACAGTCCTTTCTTTATCGCTTCAACGCCTGCGATCATTGTGGTAGCGACAGCTCCCAATCCCGGCATTAATATTCCTAACTTGCCATCTGCAGGCCGAACCTGGTTTTCCATATTTATACATTTAAAAATTAACTAATCTCATAACCATCTGTTAGCTTTATACCATGCCAGAGTTTCCTTTATTCCTTTATTCAGATCGTATACAGGAGTAAAACCTAATTCTTTCTGGATCAGGTCGATGCTACATTCCCAATTGGACGCCTTTAATTCTTTCAACTTTTCATAATTTAGAGTAGGTGCATCGCTCCTGCGGGCGTATATTCGCTCCAACCCCTTTACTATGATTTCTACGATCGGCAGTGGAAGGTGTATCTTCAACGTTCTGATATTCAGGAAAAGTTTTGTAGCATCAGCTAGTTCATATCTTGTATAGCTGTTGCCGTCTGATACATTGTATGTATTATATTTCTGCGGCAACAACATGCCTCTTACCACGATTTGTGCAAGATCTTTCACGTAGATAAAGCTGAGCCGCTGCGGAAGTGTTCCTATGTACGGCTCAAACCTGTTTTTCAGGGTTTTGAACATGATGAATATATCTTTCTCTCTTGGTCCGTATACAGCCGTTGGCCGGAAGACCATGAGTGGCAATTCTGGAATATCGTTAAGATATTGCTCTGCCAGCTTTTTACTCTTTCCATAATTGGTAACAGGAGATTGCAGGGTATTCTCGGTAATACCATCAGCTGCGTCAAAAGCTATCGGACCTATTGCAGCAAGGCTGCTTATAAATACGAATTTTTCAAGCGGGAGCCCACTTTCCATAGCTGCGCTGGCCAATTGTTTGGTGTATCCGGCATTTACAGTAAAGTACTGTTCTGCAGTCTTTGCTTTTGTAATCCCGGCAGAATGTATAATGAAATCGTATTGTCCAGCAGCAAGCTGATCTTTTAATATATCGTCATTATTAAAATCAAGAGATACAAATCGCAGATCCATTCCTACCAGATGGTCCAGCTTGCTTGTGCTTCTTACCGCAGCATGTACCTCCAATCCCTGTGCCAGGGCTTCCATGATCAGATGATAGCCAACAAATCCACTTGCGCCTGTTATCAATACTTTTTTTTTCATAGCGGCTTGTCGTATATTCTGTAAGTCTTGTATATTTCACCGTTTATGTGCTGTATCGCTGTATTCATCAACTGGTTGTTTTCTAATATCCACGAGGCTTCTGCTGTATCTATGTTTTTGCTTTGGCATTTCATAATGATATCACCATAGAATATTGCTTCAATACCCATTTTTCTATAACCTTCAAGGACGCCTAACGCTATGACGCGGATGGATTTTATTTTCTTGCGCATCGTCAGCAGTTTTATGATGCCTGTTGGCAACAGTCTTCCTCTTTTAATCTTTATTAGTACTTTATTGATGTCCGGTATAGACAGTGAAAAGCCGACAACTTTACCTTCGTGCTCGGCGACTACACAGAAATCGGGATCCAGGATGAGTTTCAAATCTTTGGCGAGGTATTCAAATTCCTCTTTAGTCATTGGCACAAATCCCAGGTTCTTATCCCACGCATTATTGTAGACTTCCAGGAGGCTGGCTACTTCCCGTTTAAAATTTTTAAGGCTAATAGGGCGTATCATGATGTTCTTTGCTGCCAGCCTTTTAGTAAGCGCTTCATGCAGCCGCAAGGGCTTATCCTTGAAATTGCCAGCTATTATTTTATAGGCATATAGGTCGACCTTTTTTCTAAAACCCTTATTTTCAAGTAAGGATGAATAGTAAGGTTTGTTGTAGGTCATCATTGCTACCGGGGGAGTGTCAAAACCGTCGATGAGGAGACCGCATGTTTCGTTAGTAGAGAAATTTACAGGACCTATTATTGTCGATATATTTTTGTCTGCAAACCATGTTTCCACTGCTTCTATAAGAGCATCTGCAACTTCTTTGCTATCAATACAGTCAAAAAAACCAAAAAAACCATCCCGTGTATTGTTGAAGTCATTATGCCTTTCATTACGAATGGCTGCAATACGCCCTACTATCTTTTTATTTTTGCGTGCAAGGAAAAGCTGTATCTCGCCATGTTTATGGAAAGGATGAGATGACGGTGATAACAAGTCGCGCTGAGCTATAAATAATTCGGGAACATAGTTGCTATCCTCTGCATACAAATCGTGCGGGAAATCAACGAATGATCTCAGGCCTTTGCGCGTGTCTATCCTTTGAATATCGATCATGCTGTAGCTTGTAAGGCGCTTGCGGTGACTTCATTAAAAACCTCTATCAATTTTCCTATAGCAGTATCTATCTGTTCGAATGTGTGTGTGGCCATGAGTGAGAACCTGATAAGTGAAGAGCCTACAGGTACGCCGGGGGAGACAACAGGGTTTACAAATACACCTGCCTCCTGTAGCTTTCGGGTTATCAGAAATGTCTTTTGGTCGTCACGGATATATATAGGGATAATGGGCGTTTCAGAGATGCCGATATCAAAACCATTATCCTGCAACAGCTTTCGAGCATACAGTGTATTTGACCACAAATTGCCTATACGCTCAGGTTCAGCCTCTATAACGTCTAAAGCAGCCAATGTACTTGCTACAGAGGATGGAGCCATACTTGCACTGAATATCAGCGAACGGGCATGATGTTTCAGATACTCTATATAGGCGGCATCTGCAGCTATGAACCCACCTAATGACGCCAGTGATTTGCTGAATGTACCCATTATCAAATCGACCTCGTTTGTTGCGCCAAAGTGGGAAGCGGTGCCTGCACCTTTCTCACCGATGACACCAAGGCTGTGTGCGTCATCTACCATTACCGATGCGTTATATTTTTCCGATAGCGAGACAATCTCTGGCAGCTTAACGATATCGCCTTCCATGCTGAAAATGCCGTCTACAGCAATGATCTTAATAGCATTGGCAGGAATGGCACCTAACCTTTGCTCCAGATCCTGCATACTGTTGTGCTTATACCGGATAACTTTTGAAAAAGACAACCTGCTGCCGTCAATGATAGATGCATGATCGTACTCATCGAGGATCAGGTAATCATTTCTTCCTGTGAGGCAGGACATGACGCCTAGATTTACCTGGTATCCGGTGCTAAACACCAATGCCGCTTCCTTACCTACATAGTCCGCAAGCCTCTCTTCAAGCTGTATATGTATGTCTAGAGTACCATTGAGAAATCTTGAGCCTGCGCAGCCCGTTCCGTATTTATCTACGGCTGCCTGAGCTGCATTTTTTATCAGAGGATGATTGGTTAACCCCAGGTAAGAGTTGGAGCCGAACATCAGCACTCTTTTTCCGCCAATCATTACTTCTGTATCCTGGGATGACTCAATTGGCCGGAAATATGGATAAATACCTGCCCGCTTTGCTATAGCCGGCAATAAATACGAATTCACCCTGGTGTGCAACTGTTTGTTCATCTATTAGCTATTACAAGTTAAGAATTCGACAAAAAGTCTCTATTAGTCAGAAATTCGACAAATTTATTTCAATTTTGTGAGAAAAGCAAATTGAGAAGAGCAAATTCTATTAGGTGGTTGCATTGTTCTATGTAAACTTTTTGCTTTTTTACTGTAACAATATTAAAGAAAAAAGGTGATTATTGTCATGGTAGGTTTCCTAAAGTATACCGATTACAAAAGTTAACCATTTTTGGTTTAGCTTTGTTTTATTAAAAAATATATTATGATTTTAGTTACAGGAGCAAATGGTCAATTAGGTTCATCCACTATCGAGTTTTTATTAAAAAAAAATCCAGAAACCACAATCAGGGGACTTGTTCGCAGCGAAGAAAAAGGGGCAACTCTTAAAGCTAAAGGTGTCGATATTGCGATTGGAGATTACTTTGACTATGATTCGCTTGTTATCGCCATGCAAGGTGTTAACACGCTTTTATTGGTTTCAGCCAGTTCTGTAACCGGGCGCCATGAACAGCATGAAAACGTGATACGAGCTGCAAAAGCAAGTGGGGTAAAGCATATCGTTTATACGAGTATTTTAAAATCCTTCCCTGATTCAAAATTCACAGCTAGTACTGATCATGTAAAAACAGAAGCAGATATTAAAGCATCAGGTATTGCATACACAATCATGGGCAATACTTATTATTGCGATTTTTTGCCGATGCTGCTTGGTAATTTCAAGGAAACCGGCACCATATATTACAGCGCAGGAAACGCAAAAATAAATTTCGCTTCAAGAAACAATATGGCAGAAGCCAATGCTGTGGTACTTTCCAATCCAACTGCCCACCGAAATAAGGTTTATGATATTACAGCATCAGCGGCATATACATTTAAAGATATTGCAGCTATGCTATCAGATATAGTCGGGCAACCGGTTGGTTATATTGATATTCCTCTTGAAGATTTAAAAAAAGGTATGCTGCAACATGGCTTGCCGGAAGATGTTGCCGAAATGATGGCGAGTATTGCCGCTTCAATGAAAGCCGGCGAATTTGATTACGCAGACAATACTTTAGAAAATTTGATAGGGCACAAACCACTTGACTTGAAAAATTTTCTAGAGGTTGTTTATTCAATGCCCACAAATTAAGAAACCATAAAAAATACAGACAATGAACTTGAAAGAAAAAATCGAGGACCTGAATCAAATGATTCTTTCCGGACAACAAATGGATGCGTTCGATAAATATTATCACGAAGGCGTCGTAATGCAGGAGAACTCTCAGCCGCCTACTATTGGCAAGGTTGCCAATAGGGAAAGAGAAATACAAGCTATGCAAATGGTTGATGCTTTCCACGGCGCTGAAGTGAAATCGGTTGCACTTGGCGAAAACGCAACAATGGTAGAATGGGAAATGGACGTTACCTATAAAGGCGCACCGCGCATGAAAATTTGCCAGGTGGCTGTGCAAAGGTGGAAGGACGGAAAGATTATTAATGAGCGGTTTTATTATTCAACAAACTAAATAAAATGGAAAATAGATACATGCCTGGAGTATGTAATATTGGGCGTGAAGAAATAAAAAGGCGAAAAAAAGCAGGATGGACAGGATTAATATTAGCCCTTGTTGCCATACTTTTGCTTTGGATGCTGGATGCACCTAAAGCATGGCGTCTGCTAGTTTTTATTCCAGTTGTGGCGTCTGCAACCGGCTTCATTCAGGCATACAATAAGTTCTGTGTTTATTTCGGATTTGGGCACTTATTCAATTTTGGAGATATGGGCAAATCCGATAACATTGAGCAGAAAGAGTTCAGGACAAAGGACAGAACAAGAGCTTGGCAATTGTTGTCCTATGCTTTGGGCGCAGGATTGGTTATTACAGTAACCGTTTATTTTCTGCTTTGATATTCGTGCAGATAATCAATAGCGAAAGGAGACTGTAAAATGAACTGTGTCAGAGGTTAAATTGTTAACTTTAAAACACAGAATATGAAAAAGGAGGAATCGATTGATTATGAGTCGATCAAAAAACAGGCTCTCGAGCAATTTCGTTCAGGCAAGAGTCTAACCGGAAAAGGCGGAGCATTTGCCCTTATTCAAACAATTTCTGGAAGCTGCATTATAATCAGAGCTTTAGGAGCACCTGTCAAAAGAGATAGAAGATGCGAACGGCAATCACAAAAATGGCGGGGTAAAAAAGAGGGTAAAGTCAGTGATCTAAAGGCCGGTTTTGAGAGGTTCAGGTGAAAACGGTCAACCTTTATGAAAAACGTAGGAGAGGTCTATATTGGTTGCAGAAAATTACTGAGACAAACAATGATAGGATAGTCGTAAAAATTGAAAAAAATTAAAAGTTCGACAGCCATTCTTTTGCCTCTTCAAATGCTTTAAAATAATTTACTTGTACAGGTCGCATATTCAATTTGAACAAAATGCTCTCGACAGCCACCTTATTAAAGTAATAATTAGGCTGAACAACCGCTACCGCTTTCAATCCTTCTTCAATTGCTTTGGGAAGATAACTGTTATCCATCCAGTCCTGATCTTCTTTACCTATCAATATCATTTCTTTTAAATCAACTAGCATTTTGGAGGCTTGCATTTGGACTAAAAAGCTCAAATATTCTTACGTTCCCTCGCGAAATTCCCTGCTATTGGAATAACCTTTCCAAATACAAACAACTGCTTTTGTATCGTTGTCATATGTTATAGAATATCCCGGTGAATCTGCCATACCGATAAAGTATTATAAGAGGCATAAATGTAGTCTTTTAGTAGAGACTATAAAAACATTCTTTTAAAACTTTAAATCTTCCCTTTCCGCTCTCATTGATGTTCTTAATAATGAAGGTCTTTTGATTAATAAAGGTTGTGTACCAAGTTTGCCTAGTGTAGATACTTATTCATGGGTATAACCAAAACCGGAATAGGAGAATGTCGTATGATATATTCCGCGGTACTCCCCATAACTAAATGCTGTATACCCGTACGTCCATGCGTGCCCAATACAATAATGGTCGCTTTGCTTTCTATGGCATATTCAATTATATCCTGTTTCGGGTCTCCCAAAAAAACAACTACCTTAATGTTCAAATCCGGATGTTTCTCTTTGATATCTTCCAGTGTTGTTTTTGCTGCGTATTCCCTGGCTTCCCATTGGTCGCCGAAGTTCATACCAATATCAGCAGGCATATAGTCAATATTTTTATTAATGATAGTGACAAGTTCCACTTCTGCTTTAAGGTCTTTCGCCAACACTAACCCTTCTTTGATGATAACTTCTTTATCCTTGCTTAAATCAGTTGTAATTATTATCTTATTCATACTTTACTAAATTTAACAATAAATTAGTGTTTGGATTCTTTCTTAATCGAATGGAGGATAACATTTTTTACTTCCGCCTTGCGTACTTGTATAAAATTAGTTAAGTCACCTTCCTCAAAGTTAGTTATCCGGGTAAAAAGGCGGGTTGCAATAAAGGGGAAAACACAGAGCGAAACTATGTTCATAAACAACTGCACCGGCTCAACTTTTCTGATAACCCCACTATTAATATTCAGCTTTACTTCATGGGTAAATAGTTGTATTTTCTCCTCTTGCTTATGCCATATTTCTTTATTTAAACTTACGGGATTTTTCTCAATTTCATTCAAAATAAATGCCGACAAAAACGGGTTCGAAATTTGGGTTTCTATCATCTCATCGCAAAAGATCTCTATTTTACTGAAAATATCCAGGTCGCTACGCTCTAAATAAGCTAAAGACGGCAGAAAGCTTCTAAGGGCGTTATCAAATACCAAAGAAAAAAGGTTGTGTTTGCTGCGGTAATAGTAATAAATCATCGCAGAATTTACATTGGCTTCTGTTGCAATATGCCGCACACGAGCCTCTGCAAATCCTTTAGTTACAAAAATCTTCGTAGCAGCTGCAATAATTCTTTCCTCTGCAAACAACTTTATTTTTCTATCTTCCATGAATCAAGTTATGATCATATGTTTAAAAGAATTATATTATTCTAAATGCACTTCGATCTTTTCACCAGCGTGCTTTTTATCATTTTTAATTAAAAGTATAATGGGAATACAAACAAGAACTGTAAGTCCTACAGTCCAAAAGACATTATCGTAGCTAATAATAGCTTGTTGTTTAAATAAAGACACATCCATCACTTTAAAAGCCATTTGTTGTGCATCCTCTTTAAAATATCCCTGTGAAACAAAATTTTGAGAAATCTGATTAGTCCTATCCTGGAAACTCTCATTATATATATTGTAATATTGAAGCAGATGGTTGTCATTGGCTGCATTGCGGCGCATAAGAAATACATTCATAACTGCAATACCAACGGCACCACCTAACTGGCGCAGCATACCACTTAAACCTGCCCCCTGTGAAAGATCTGCACCTTGTAAACCCTGAACTGCAAGAACCATTGTAGGCGACATCATAAAACCAATACCGATACCACGCAAAATAAATGGCCAGAAGAAATTGGTTGAAGCTGAATCGGTAGATGAAAAGCTCATAAGAGTTGCAAAGGAGAAAATCATTATTCCACCGGTTATCATAATTGCCTTAGGATTGTAACCCTTCGATAGCAATCTTCCGACAAGTGCCATAGAAAAAGCGGAAGCCAATGCCCCGGATATTAAAAAATTACCAGTCATGGTTGCGGTCCAGCCTAAACCAATTTGCGCAAAAAGAGGAAAAACAAATACAGTTGCCAATAAGAGTATCCCCACTACAAAATTTAGCATAGAACCCAATGCCAGGTTCCAGTTTTTAAGCAACCTTAGGTTTACGGCCGGAAAAGCATAAACCCATTCTCTCCATATAAATCCAATAAATGAGATACCACTGATCAAAGCGAGCGCAACAATCTCTTTACTTTCAAACCAATCTTTTGAAGTGCCTTCTTCTAATACATATTGCAGGCTTCCCACTGAAACAATTAAAAGAAATATACCCGGCCAGTCAATTTTCTGAGGTTTCTTTGCACCAAACCGATCCTTAACAAAGTTCCACGAAAGATAAGCTGCAATAATACCAATTGGGATATTGATAAAGAAAATCCAATGCCAGGAAAAATTATCAGTGAGATAACCTCCTAATGTTGGTCCGAAAGTAGGGCCGAGAATAACACCCATTCCAAAAATAGCATTGGCGGTATTTATTTTTTCAGGAGGGTAAGCTTCAACAATAATGGTTTGTCCGATCGTAAGTAGTGCGCCACCGCCAATTCCTTGTATGAACCTCCAAATTACAAGTGAGGTTAACGAATCTGCAGTACCACAAAAAAAAGAGGCCGCAGTAAAGATCAGGATGGAAATAGTAAAATAATTCTTGCGCCCAAACAAATCACTCATCATTCCTGCCAATGGTATCATTATTACATTAGATACAGCATACGAAGTCACTACCCATGCTATTTCCTGAGTTGTGGCACCAATACTGCCGCTAATTTCTCTTAATGACACGTTTACAATAGAGGTGTCAATTAACTGCAGTAATGCGGCACTAATCGCAGTAATCACTAAAATAGCCCTTTCTGCCCCCTCGGGATACACAGGTAATACTTTTGCTTGCATAATTAATTTATTTCTACATCAACAAATGCACTCATCCCAGGTCTTAAGTAATAATTTCTTTCATTTCTTTTATCCAGCTTAATCCTGACAGAAACCCTTTGGGTAACCTTTACAAAGTTTCCGGTGGCATTATCTGGGGGTAAAAGAGAAAATTTCGCTCCAGTAGCGCCGCTTACTGATTCAATAGTGCCAGTAAGTTTTAAGTTTTCATAGGCGTCGAGTTTAATCATCACTTTTTGGCCGATCCTTATATTACTCATCTGGGTTTCTTTAAAATTAGCTATTACCCAAAAATTGCTTAGTTCAACTGCAGAACACAATGGTTGACCATATTGTACTAATTGCCCAACCTCTACATTTTTTTTAGAAACTATACCATCATAAGGTGCTACAATAATGGTGTTGTTTAGCTGCGTTTCTGCTAATTCCAATTCCGCAAGGCGTTGTCGTACCACCGAGGCCGAAACACTTATTTGGCCCTGTTGTGCCTGCGCTGTTGATAGTGTGCTTGAAGCCTGTGTGCTAGCTGCATGGAACTGTCGTTGTGCCATTTCATACATAGCATTGGAGCTTTGGTTTTCGGCTCGGGCTGCATCCAATTGTTGTTGTGTTGCAGCCCCATCGGCAAACATTTTTTCAATTCGGGACAATTCCTGTTTCGATTTTGTATACCTGGCCAATGCTGCACTTATATTTGACTGAAGAGCCGACGTGCTAATAG
Organism: uncultured Flavipsychrobacter sp.; assembly: GCA_964652995.1. Classification (GTDB taxonomy): domain Bacteria; phylum Bacteroidota; class Bacteroidia; order Chitinophagales; family Chitinophagaceae; genus Nemorincola. Next base: position 23,084 of record CAZZCR010000022.1, read on the forward strand.
ATGAGGCCGATGCATTTTGATTGGCCGCTTGTGCTGATGACTTTGAGATGCCAGTTTGAGACTCCGCACTTTGCAGCATAGCTCTTGCCTGCATTACTTTGGCTTTATAATCTTTATCATCAATGATAACCAACGTATCTCCTTTCTTCACCATTTGATTGTCGGTAAAACGAACTTCCTTTACAAATCCCGATACGGCGCTTCGTACGGAAGTAAGTGTAGCATCAAGCTGTGCATTGTCCGTGCTTTCATGATGTTGCCCATGCATGTAGGCCCTTATGCCAAAGAATGCTACAATCAATAGCACTACTACAATGATAATAAGCCTCACTTTGTTACTTTTTTTCTTTGTATTTACTTCTTGTTCCATTTTTATCTGATTATGATTATGAAGATTCTAATTTCCAGTTAAGACGTTATATTGGGCTTTAGCAATACTCTGCTGTACTTTATGGAGTACCAGGCTTAACTCTGCTGCATTTTGCGCATTAAGCTCAGTCAAATATTCTGTAGAAGTGATAGCCCCGTTTTCCAACTGGCTGGATACAGACTTCATGATTTCTTTCCGTTTATTTACAATTTCCTGATCCTTAGAAATGATAATTTCATACTTTTTAATTTCTGTTTCCTTTTGTATTAAAGCTGTCTGCAAATTCAGGTTAAATGTTTCCTTCTGCTTATCTACAATCTGTTTATTAATCTCAATTGATTTCCCCCTTTTTTTTTGAATTACGGCATTATTAATATTCCAGCTTATACCGCCTCCTGCTATTCCATAAAATCTTAAATCAGTATTCAGAAAATTATAGCCTGGACGACCATAAAAGCCCTGACTGAAAACAAATAATTTTGGTATATTTTCTTTTTTCAAAACTTCCTTTTGTAAACTAAGAATATCTTTCTGCGATTGGAATGCCAGAAATTCAGGCCTGTTTATAGCCTTTTGCAATGTATCATTTGAAGGTAGTTGAAAGATCGTATCTGGGTTAATTGCAGAACCGGTTAATATTGAAAGCTCCTGGGTGAGACTCAGTACTACAGCATCAATATCCGAAATTCTTTGTTCGGCTGTTAATATTTCAGATTCAAAAACTAATACATTGCTTTTAAGAATAGCGCCATTGGTTACGCCTACAGCTACCTTTTTGCGTTGAGCTTCAATGTCTGCTATACGGATTAATAAAATCCTTTTGTTTTCCTGTTGTAATAAAATATTTCCAAAAACATTGGTAACCCTTTCCCGTATACGTTGAAGCTCAACATCGAGTTGATTAATTCCAAGGTTAGTTCTTGCCTGTTCTAATTGTTTTTTTGCACTAACAACACCAAATTCCGTTAGTGGAAATCGAAGATCCAACCCGATATTGTAATTATCCTTTGGTAATGTGGGTAAGCTCGAACCAGGAATATCAAACTTGGTAATCTCACTCTGATAAGTAGCCTGTCCTGTTAAATTTACCTGAGGATACAAACTCATACCAAGAATTCTTTCGTTTTGATTACCGAGTGCATTTACATATTCTTTTTGAATGGTAGCAGGATAATTCTGTTCTGCTTTCTGAATGAGGTACTGCAACGTAATAGCTTGCTGCCCCTGGCAGGTTATGAAACAACTTACCATTCCGATGATTAATAGAATTTTTTTATGCATATAGTGCTTTATTTTTTTATTGCATTAATAAAGAAGTCAGCGGCTGCCTTAGCATACCTCTGCATCAATTCAGCATATTGTTCATCCGATAAGTGAAGTGTCTTTTTAAACATTTGACTATTCATTGCAGGGAAACAGCAAATAGACTGCAGTATAATATACAGCACATTTGCATCTGCCTGTTTGATTTTCTTTTCTTTAAGCATCTGTTCAAAATAAGCTACAAAACGGTTAGGCGATTTTGACTGCTTAATTCTCGCCGTTAGTAAATCGGGATTACGGTTTATTTCCCTGATGATAAATAACAAGTTCTCCTTTTTATTGAATAGTGTAAAGTTTTCAGTAAACAGTAATACCTTTTCTTCCCAACTCAGGCGGTCATTTGTCCATGTATTAACCAAAGGCATATATTCATCAATGGCACTATCAAAAATCTTATTAAAGAGATTTTCTTTACTGCGGAAATAATAATGTAATGAGGCTTTACTGATTCCGGCTACATCTGCAATTTTTTGCATTCGGGTACCATTGTATCCCTTTTGCTCAAATTCCATACGAGCAGCTTCAAGTATTTTACGTTCCGATTCAGTAGATAATCTCATGTTTGATTAAGTGGTTTGACCATCTGGTCAAGAGCAAATGTAAGATATTTTTAAAACTTTTAAAAAAAGCTGTAAAAATCGCCAATATCTTACGATAGCCCTTATTAATCTGCTTTGTGCTCTCATTTTTGCTAATCAATTAAATAAAAAACTCCAAAAACAAAACAGAGAATACCTACCAAAACATCAAGAACATAATGTTGTCCTGTATATGCTGCAGCAAACCAAATTCCTATTGTTGAGCGGAATGGATAAGAGATGATCAATATGTAAATGTCATAACAACGGGCATAATTTTTCAGAATTATTCCCTCTCGTTGGAATAGAAAGGAAAATCAAAGCTCATTTTTCTTATTGAAAAAACACGCAATACCCTCCGATAAAAAATCTTATGATTTAATTTTTTGAACTTTTCTGAGACCAGCTAAATATATATTCTTAATAGCATTATCTTCCTCTCGTATAAATATCGCTTCAATCGCAGGAACCAAATCTGTATTGTGGTTTGTTTTGTGAGCAATAATTTTACACTCTATATCCATATTTCAGTAATTTACCTTGAGAAATGTCTTACGAAAACTGAGGCTATTCCAAATAAAATACCTGAAATAAACCCTTTGGCAATATTTGTCATGTGCTATCCTATTTTTTTAAGTCGTAGGCTTCTTTAAGCCACGTCAAAAGTTGATCATCTATGTCGTTTGTAGTTGTCAGTTTGATTGTATGATGAAATCTATTTGCAGATGCTTGCTGCATCTTTGCAATATGCTTACTTGTAAGACCCCTACTCAAGTGAACTTCTAAATTGATATAATCCTTCCTTGTGGAAACGCCGGCGAATCCAAACTTATTCCCTAAATGAATGCTGGTTTTTTAGGTTCTATTTTTAGGGAGCCGAATTTCTGCAACGCTTCAATAAGCTTCTCATAAATTGCCGTTACTACAGATGATTTGTCTTTCAAGTGGTCAAACTCTGTATATTCCATGTCTAACGATTTGCATTTAAAAGTATGAAATTTATCTATAAGGTAGTAACTGTAAATACGGAAAGAATTAGAATAGCTTTTGATGAAATGCAAAAAAAGCCAGCCTGAGAACAGGCCAGCTCCTATAAACCCTATCACCATGAAAACATGATAAAGATACTAAAATGTTGAGATTATTCTCAGGACATCGCCGACAAGGTAATCAAGACTCGGCATTCGAAGGCACTACATAACTCCACGGTCTTATATTCCATACCTGTCTTTCATCCATTTTCTCATAGTTACAAAATCCGTCCGATACTGAGAAAGGTATGCGTCAAACTGGCTAATCTTCTATTAAGTAAACGAATGCATTCTCTCAAAATAAATCTAATTTCCAGACGGCAGTCTTCTATAAAAGGAATTGTGCTTTCAAAACGGGAATGGTCTTTGCCATCGGCGAATTCTTATCCTTCCTTTTCTCTTCAAAAGCCAGACGCCGATTTGTTGATTTTGCGGAAAGTAAACGAAAACCTCATCGTCTCTACTGAGTGTTTTGTTATGCAGATATTCCTGAAGAAGTAGTAAGAAGTCTTGAGGAATTCTGTCAATAGGTTTACTGTTGCCTACCATTATCAAAAGCTCATGATTAAAGACGCTTTCTGAGAGGCCCTTAATTGCTTCCACCAAACCGCTCCTAATCGTTTGGTTTTCCATTTTGCAATAGATCAAAAAGTCCATATCACATTATTTTAACCAGCTTAGATACTTTCAGATTTAATTCCCCCTGTATCGCTCACTTACCTATTCTACCTGCAACTTGATATCATACTTTATAAACCATATAATTCTTGATTGAAACAACTATAAGAATTAATCACAAAAAATCTGTTATGGTCGCCTATGATTACCCGGCCATGCCTTTTTTTACCTTTGCGCCTGCAATGATGATAATATACTAGATCCCCACAATCATCACAATATTTATCATCAGCATTAGCAGAAACGTTTCCTAGCTGCATCAATCAGGGCTTCAACAAGTGTAGGCCTACTTACTTTTGCTGGTTCATAAATTCCACAAGCAAGAAAAGATTCATCTTCACCTGCTTTATTAATTCTCTGATCATTTCAGCCTGAGCAGGCTTGCTCGTCCTCTTTTTTACTTGATGCGTCATATCCTTAGTAATTATCCGAGATAAGCACTAACTTTTTGTATAGTAATAATAAAATATGAGTAAAGGTATGTACCTCTGGCTTTACAACAAAATCAATAATCACTTTGGCACACCAAACTGGCAATAGAAAACAAAAATATTTTTTCAAAATGTTATTTCAAATCAAAAAAATGGCAAATACTAATGGGCATCGTCCCCCACGTCATCTGAGATCCAATTTAAGTTAAAACACTTAATGATCTCCACGTAACAGGTCACTTTCAAAAATTTGCTGTCGCGGTAGAAGCATATGAAACAATAGGATGCGGATTTGAGAAGTAGCGATTTTTTTATCGTGGAGGCGCATCCACAATTAAATTTCATATAGTGCAGACATAAAAAGAACGATGAAGTAAATTATACACAACATGGGACGCTTACAATGAGACGTTTGAGCAGGAAAATAGGATTGGGCATTGATCTCGGAGGGATGATGCAAGACCAATGGTGCAACACGCATGTTGGTTTATCGTTACAAGCAAATTAAACAGGAAGGACTATGGCGTATGCTTCAGCATGGTATCTGAAACTAGTGGACTCTTACTTGGTACAGAAATATCGCTTCATATCAGGCTAAATTTGTAAAACTGCAGCAGACGTTGGCAACTACATCGATGGACCAGGATTCCATCATACAAATTGGGAAGCAACATTTAAAGGACGAGCGTTTCTTACACGTAGCTGTAGCCGCAATGTTAAATGATTTGTAAATTATAAAAATTAATTTGGTTGATGGGTCAACCAATATTATGTTTGCAAAATGAATGAGAAGGATATCCACGATAAGGTGCTGATGTTTCGCTTCTTTGAATTGCACAAAACGATCGCCAAAAGAACTAATAAGTACTTTGACAGGGATGGATTTGAAATTCATATCGAACAGTTTCCAGTACTGATGATTCCGTTTTTTAAAGGTAATATTTCCCAACAAGAGATTGCTGATATATCTGCCCGTGATAAATCTTCCATACTGCGTAGTCTTACCTCCCTTATTGGCAAAGACCTTGTAGCGACAGCACAGAATCCTTTTGATAAAAGGAAGAAAATGGTCCAGCTGACCAGGGAAGGTAAAAAACTTGCCGAAAAGGTCGCTTTGGAAATAGTTGCTCTGGATGAACTGGTATTCAGCTGTCTGTCTGATGAGGAACGTACCACATTTGAGGCGCTGCTTGAAAAATGCCAAAAACACGTTTCTGCACTATGATTTTTTTTATCTAAATAGTGGATATATCAACTCGTTGGCAGACCGGAAGATTATATTAAAAAAAGTGGTAGAACTTTACGGTATCAGGGTCTGCTCAAAGGACGATGTAGCCTGGCCGTTCGGCAAAACGCTTTACGGTTTGTATGCCAACAAATACGAGCGGATGGAGACCTTCGTCGCATGCCTTACAAGATGGTTCTCGGCTTCATATATTGAACTCAGTACCGGTAAAATTTTTCTCAGAATAGAGGAAGGACTGTATGTCAAGGATCGTTATACAGCTATACTTGCAAATATGAGGAAGTGTCAGCTGGATAATATTCACGGCATGCTGCACAAACTGGCGTTCTTAAGAGTGAACGCTATCAGACCACCCGACACTACCTTTCGGATATAGCGACCAGAAAAGTCCTGCGCATGATAGATATTTTCTCACTACATGTATAATTATTACAAATAAACGAAAATGAACATTGGAAGATTAGTGTATGCCCTCTGCTTAGGTCTTTTGTTGTCGCCTGCTGCAGTTGGGCAAACGCAGCGGCTCTCTCTCAAACAATGCCTTAACCTGGCAATGGAGCATAACCAGACACTGGCAATTAGCAGGTACGAAGAGCAGGTTGGAGAACAGCAGATTCGCGAAACACGTGCACGCGCACTACCGCAGGTAAACGCCGGTGGTAACATGACCGATAACTATAAGAGGCAAGTGTTGGTATTGCCACCGGGTTTCCAGAGTCCAGGACAGGAAGGGCCATTGCAAGTTGGATTGACTTATGGCACTGCTATCAATGCAGATGTCAGCCAGACGCTGCTGGACGCCTCTGTATTTGCTGCTTTGAAAGCTGCAAGGGCTGGTAGGGACTACTATAAACAAAGCACTCGTCAAACTGAAGAGGACGTCATCCACCAAACCGCTCAGGTATATTACAGAATACTCGCCGCCCGGGAGCAGATACGTTCTCAGGACAGCAATATCGCCAAGTTGACAAATATTGTGGCAGCAACTCAAGGACAATATGATAATGGTCTGGCACGTAAAATAGACCTAGACAGAATTAAGGTAAGCTCGACAAATGCCAAAACGCAGCGTCTGCAACAGCTTAACCTGGTTGCGGCACAGATGGCAAATCTGAAAATGCTCTTAGGCCTGCCTTCAGAAGTAGATATAACGCTAGAAGATATTTCGCTCAGGGAGATTGAAAAGAAAGCTGCTAGCTATATGCCTACTGAAGACTTCGACATTGAAGACCGTACCGAGATACAGGTAGTGGACGCACAGATGCGCCTGCGTGACCTGCAGACAAAAGCCTTTCGTGCAGAAAACTATCCCAAGCTAAGTGCATTCTTCAACTATAGCTACAATGGTGTAACCAACAATTTCAACAGCTATTTTAAATCCGAAAGCAACAGTGATGCAATATGGTACGGTACCGGTTCATTCGGGATTCGCCTAAGTATGCCCATTTTCGATGGCCTTGCACGAAACGCACGTATACAGCAGAGCGTTATTCGGGGCCTGGAATTGCGAAAGCGTCGCGAAGGCGTTAGTCTCTCTTTGAAGGCTAACTATCAAAATGCCCTTATGCAGATCGTTAACAGCATCAGCATTATCAGTGCGCAAAAGGAAAATGTAGAATTGGCATCCCAGGTGTACAGCTCCAGCCAATCCAATTACAATCTTGGGCTGGCTACATTAACCGATCTGCTTGAATCACAGACGTCATTTATACAGGCACAAAACAGCTATACCCAGGCTTTGCTAGATTATAAAATCGCTGAGCTGGAAACGATACGCTCAGCAGGTAATCTGAGGTCTTTATTACAATAACTTAATAACACTACTCAACATAACAGTCAATCAGAATGAAAAAAGTCATTTTATACAGCGCGATCGTTATAGCTACCATAGCACTAATCATGTGGAAGCTGAACAGTAATAAAAAGCATAATGCAGCGCGTACTGCAGTAGTAAAGGAAAGCTCTTCGGGGGCCGTGCCCGTACTAACTGAACAAGCTTCGCTAACTACGTTCGATGAATCATTCTCGGCTAACGGAAATTTTAAAGCGGTCAATCAAATAGATTTTAGTGCGGAATCACCTGGCCGTATCACACAATTGATGGCAAAAGAAGGCACACTTGTAAAGGCAGGGCAGGTACTAGCCAAAATAGATAACCAGGTTGTAGGTGCGGATCTTGAAATAGCACAGGCCAATGTCAATGCGGCCCGCATCGACATGGAACGTTACCAGAAAGCGCTGCAGACAGGGGGGGTGACCCAGAAGCAGCTGGATGATATGACCCTTCAGTATCACAATGCACAAGCCAGACTTAAACAGGCTAAAAAGAACACGGCTAACACCTTGCTGAAATCGCCTATTGATGGTGTCGTAAATGCAAAATATGTGGAGGTGGGCGCTTATCTGGCTGCTGGTACAAAACTGTTCCAGATCGTAAACATATCCCGCTTGAAACTGGTGGTCAATGTGCCGGAAAGCCAGGTCGTATTGCTGCGCCTTGGACAGGATGTGCCTATCACTACTAGTGTATATCCTGAAGTAGCTTATAAGGGCAAAATTACCTTCATAGCTGCTAAAGGTGATGAAACATTGAACTATCCTGTAGAAGTAGAGATCGCCAACATAACCGGCAAGGAGTTGAAGGCAGGCATGTATGGTACTGCAAGTTTCAGCCTCCCCAAACAGGAACCGACTATACTCATACCACGCGCTGCTTTTTATGCCGGCATAAGCAACAATTCGATTTTCGTTGTCCGGGGCAATAAAGCAGTTTCGAAACACGTGACATCGGGACAGGTATATGGGGACAGGGTGGAAGTACGTGAAGGAATCAGTGAGGGTGAAACCGTGATCATCAGCGGGCAAGTGAACCTTACAGATGGTACTGTTGTTACCGTTCAGAAACAATAATTAATAATAGGCCTGGCCATTTAGAAAATACACAAATGAAAATAACAGAAATTTCAATAAAGCGACCCACCATTGTCGTGGTGATATTCACCATACTAGGGCTGTTGGGTTTTCTTAGCTACAAGTCGCTCAACTACGAATTGCTGCCTAAGTTCACTACCAACAGAATTACTATATCAACGGTATATCCCGGTGCAGGTCCGGATGAGGTACAAAATACGGTGACAAAAAAAATAGAAGATGCTGTATCCTCGATGGAGAACATCAAAAAACTGAGTTCAAGGTCACAGGAAGGCGTATCTATCGTGACAATTGAGCTAACTACAAACGCAGATGCAGATTACAGCCTGCAGGATGCTCAACGTAAAATCAACTCGTTATTATCTAGCCTGCCGGGTGACGTCAAGACACCATCCCTTAACAAGTTCTCCCTTGATGACCTTCCGATCATTACACTTTCTGCCACAGCCAATATGACAGCAACTGAATTCTATGATCTGATAGACCAGCGTATTGCCCCGCGTATCGCCCGTCTTAACGGGGTCGCCCAGGTAAACATTATCGGCGGACAGGAAAGAGAGGTACAGATAAGCGTGAACGCGCACCAATTGAACGCAGCAAATCTCTCGCTGCTGCAGGTCCGCAATGTTATCGCCAACGCGAATGTTGACTATCCTACTGGTAAGCTAAGGACTGTGAACAACCAGATATTAGTTCGCTTGTCAGGAAAGTATAGCGACATAGATGTATTGCGCAGTCTAGTAGTGGCAACCGGCAAAGACGGATCCCAGATACGTTTGCTGGATATAGCTGATGTACAGGACGGGGCAAAGGATCCGGAACGACTGGCCCGTCAGGATCAAAAGACCTCAATCATACTGCAGATACAAAAGCAGGCTGATGCCAATGCCGTATTGGTCAGTGAAGGAGTACACAAACAATTGTCGCAGATAGAGGGTGAATATAAATCTGTGAACCTAAGTCTTATGGTCGCTTCTGATAGCTCAGAGTTTACTCTTGAGTCTGCAAATGATGTGATCAAGGATCTGTTTATAGCCATCCTGCTGGTTGCCGGCGTGATGCTTCTCTTCCTGCACAGCATGCGTAACTCACTCATTGTAATGGTATCTATACCATTATCGTTGATTATCACATTCGGAGGTATGTACGTGTTTGGTTTTTCACTTAATCTGATGTCCCTCCTGGCTTTATCACTGGTAGTAGGTATCCTCGTCGACGATGCCATAGTGGTACTGGAGAATATATATCGCCATATGGAGATGGGCAAAAATAAGGTACGCGCAGCACTGGATGGCGTTTCCGAGATAGGTGTAACGGTTATTTCGATCACCCTGGTGATTATTGTGGTATTCCTTCCGATATCACTTACAAGCGGGCTAGTTTCTAAAATTCTGCGCGAGTTTTGCGTAACGGTGGTCATTGCAACTGCGCTTAGCCTGTTGGTCTCATTCACAGTCGTGCCATGGCTTTCATCCCGGTTTGGTAAACTGGAGCACCTCACAGGTAAAAATATGTTCGAACGTTTTATACTTTGGTTTGAGCGCCAATTGGATAAGTTTACGAATTGGGTAACAGGAATTCTTAAATGGTCGCTTAACCATAAGAGGATTACGCTGTCTGCCATTATTATATTGCTATTTGCATCGTTTGCGTTAATAGGAGCCGGATATATAGGTGGCGAGTTTATACCCAAAGGTGACCGCGGTCAATTTATTGTCGGCCTTGAATTGCCAAAAGATGCGTCGCTGGAACAAACCAACCAGATGACGATGAAGGCAGAAGCTTACCTGATGAAGCAGCCGTTGATACATTCTACTACTACTACAGTGGGACAGAGCAGTGAGGACGGTTTCGGCAGTACATCGGCTACATCATATAAGTCCGAGATCACGGTAACCATGATACCGGAGAATGAGCGCATCGAAGCATCCGACATGTATGCAGCTGCCCTAAAGAAAGACCTGAGCGCAATGCTGACGGGTGCTAAAGTAAAAACAACTCCGGTAAACATATTTGGTACAGCTGACCGCGCTGCTATTGATTTGGTGGTAATGGCCACCACACAAGAAAGTGCCATGCTTTTTGCAAAGAAGGCTGCCAAAGAACTTGAGAAAATTAATGGTGCTACCGCTGTGAAGTTATCGGTAGAGGAAGGCAATCCGGAAGTTCATATCTCCGTTGACAGGGACAAGATGGCATCATTATATCTTAACATGGAGACCATAGGTGGTACGTTGCAAACCGCCTTTGCAGGTACTGCTGACGATAGCCGTATGAAGTTTCGCCAAGGCGAGTACGAGTATGATATGAACTTGCGATATGAGAATTTCAATCGCCGCAATGCCGAGGACGTACGCAATGTGATATTTGTGAACGGACGTGGGCTGAATATCCGTCTTTCAGAATTTGCTACGGTAACCCAATCTTCAGGCCCAAGCAGGTTAGAGCGCAATGACAAGCTTGCTTCAGTAAACGTGCAAAGTCAGGTGATCGGCCGGCCCTCTGGTGATGTAACTGCTGATTTTACCAAAGAACTGGAGAAGCTAACCAAACCTGAAGGCGTAAGATATAAGTTTGGTGGCGATGCCGAAAATCAGGGAGACTCAAACAGTACGCTGGGTATTGCTTTGCTGCTCTCGGTATTGCTTGTGTACCTGATAATGGTGGCTCTCTATGATAACTATATACGCCCGCTGGTTGTTATGTTCTCTCTTCCCTTGTCACTGGTCGGTGCGTTTCTAGCATTGGCATTGACTAACAATACGCTGAATATATTCTCCATTATGGGTATTATCATGCTGTTTGGGCTTGTAGCTAAGAACGCTATTATGCTGGTTGACTTCACAAATCAAAGTAAGGAAGAGGGTTATAGCACAGATGAGGCGCTGATACGCGCTAACCAGGCAAGGCTAAGGCCAATACTAATGACCACCATAGCGATGGTGTTTGGTATGTTGCCCATTGCTTTCGCCAGCGGTGGTGTAGGAGCCATTAAACACGGCCTTTCGTGGGTAATTATCGGCGGGCTGATATCATCGATGTTCCTCACGCTGATCGTGGTGCCTATTGTTTACAAGATCACTGATCGTATGATGATTCGCTTCGGCTGGGGCAACATAGCAAAAAAAAGATTGGTACGGCAGAAGATCACCTCGAATGCAATGCTGCTTCCTGAGAAGCACTGATAAGACAATTTCTGCTTTCGACAACAGACGGCATACTATTTGATGATGTTGGGAAGAGAGCGAAAATTCACTATTGTAACGAAAAACAGCTATTGGCACCGTCGTTTTTCGTTATCATTGTTCAAAGCTGATAATATGAAAAAGAAGCACTATTTAGAATATTGGTACAGCAATTTATGTGTCGTGCAGGACACTTAACGTCGCCCTCGGGGAAGATAAAAGCAACAAAAGAGAAGGCATGCTGCCGAAAATTTCTCGTTCATCAGTAAAATAGCCCTCAACCTTCTAGCCATAGAAGTTCTGTTCAATTTGGCTAAAAAGTCGGAGTAACGGGAATGACTATAAAATACATTATTGACGATAGATCAAAAAAGGTTCCAAGTATCGGTTTAATATCTCGGATAGAAATATTTCTGAACTACAACACTAGCTATGAAGTTTCATTGCAAAATCAAGGTGATTTAATAAACTATGTGGCTTATAAAGTAGGCTCATCAATCGAAAAATTAGTTGAAATTCAATTGGCCACTAAAGTGTTAATTGACAATTTTATCGAACAAGATACCACACCTTAAGCTAAATAGCAATGTGTATTCTTACAGATTTAACTTCTTAGCCACGTTATAAATTTTCATCAAATCTTCAAAAATCAGGTTCGACATTTCCCCTGTCGAGCCTACAGAGCCAGCAATGGCAACATATTGGCGGTCATTTTGAATAACATGGTCAAAAACATGGTCAAGATGACAACTACGCCGAAATACAAAAACGCCACATTACTTGTTGAGAAAACAGGAATGTGGCGTTTAGTTTGGTACAATACCAATCCCGCAACGGGGCAACTGGAGCGGGTTCGCAAGACTTGCGACCTAAATAGGATAGCAAATTTGAAAGAGCGTAGGAGTACCGCTACGCTATACATTCAGCTCATTAATGAAGCGCTAAAAAATGGCTACAATGATTTTCTTTCACCGGAAGAAAATGCAGCATCTCTGGGAGTTTCTTTAGATCCACTACAGAAAAAAACAACTTTACTCGAGCCTGAAATATCTGTATCGGCCGCAGTAGACAAGGCAATAAAAATGCGCTGCCTCGGTATGGCAGACAGAACTACCGGCACGTACAGATCATTTGGCCGAACGTTCACCGAATGGTTGAAAACAAACAACCTGGAGACGTTACCAGTCAGTCAGTTTACGTCTGAGCACTACCAGGACTATCTATTTCACAAGTCGGAGCAGGGACATGGCAACCGCAACATCAACGATCACACGAACTTTTTCAAGACAACATTTGAAGTGATCCGTAAAAAGATGAAGCTGATAAAGGAAAACCCGATATCGGATATTGACTATCTGCCCGAGCGAGAAAGTACCCGGTTTGAACCATTAACCGAGAGTGAAATTCAATTGATCGTGCCAGCACTGATCGTCTACAGTCCCCGGTACTACCTTTTCACTCGGTTTATTGCGCACGAATATATCCGGCCGTGGCACATAGCCAGGCTAAAAGCGCGTGATGTGGTATATGACAAGGACTACATCAAAGTAGCCGATGAAACTACCAAAAACAAAAAGAGCCGACAGAAGCAGCTGCTACAGCCAATTAAGGCTATGCTGATGGAAATGGACTACGACAAGTTACCAGGTAACTACTATCTTTTTGGCCGGAACTTTGAACCGTCAGAGGTACTTTATCAGAACCTTTCCATCCGGGCCGCCGAGATTTGGAAGAATATTGTCATTGATGGACTGGGAATCGAAAAGAAGATGTACGCACTGAAACACACCAGCAGCCAGTATTTCGTGAACGCAAATGAAAATGCAGACTTGAAGTTTCTGCAACAACAAATGGAGCACCATTCTTTGACACAAACGGAAATCTACTTGCAGGATAAGGTGTATAAGAAGATAGATGAAGCAAATGTTAACCTGCTGAAATACTGATTTAAACAGGAAGTGCACGTATAATTGCCTCTTTCAATTTTACCCTTCGAAGGATAAAACGATATTTTGATACTCGGGTATTTTGTATCGATATTGCTGAGAAAACAGTCCTGTGCAAAAACGATTGTTTATGTAGGTGCCTGCGCAATGTCATTTCTATTTCACGCAACATCTTTTCCTGATTTTTGCTTTCTGCAGTTTTTTTTGCAAGGCAATACAGGAGCTGATCTGATACTCTAAGTTCCAAACCATTGATAAAAACAAAATAGGTAAGCGTTAGAATCGCAAGCCTTTTGTTTCCGTTCCTAAGGCAGTGATTTTTCACTAACAAATAGAATAAAATGGCTGCTTTTTTATTGAAACTTGGATACAGTGATTTGCCCCCGAAACTTTGAAACGGAGTTACCAGACAAGAAGTAACCCGAGCTTCGCTATCACTAGCAAAGTCGGGTATAGGTTCGTCTCTATTCTTATGAATTTCCTGAGCGGTTGAAAAAATGACAGTGAATGATAGGAAGTCTATTTTTGATATAGGTCTTCTCCTATTCATAAGCTAACTTAGTCATGATTCGTCCATGCCGTTTGTAAAATGATTTTACAAACTCTTCAATCTGCAATTTGTCTGTAGATACCATGCAGGAATTAGTGGCTGACCTCCTGACAACCGCGCATGTGGCGTTAGTTCTTCTGTTTACAACAGAACAACTTGTTGTTGATGAGTTTGGAACTTTAACTGCAGACATAATATAATTTTTTGAGAGCTATTGACACAAAAGTACACAAATTGTGGATAACGCAAGTTGTTTTTGACTAAACTTTATCACAATTGAGTCACAATTGCTTCATGAAAAGTTACAAAACCTTTCTCATATCAGTCAAAAGACGGTCCATCAGGGGTACCACATTTGCCATCTCTGTATCTGTCATGTACACAGCCGGATCGTATTTTGTATCGGTCAGGAACATGTTTTTGATACCCATACGCGCCAGCTTGAATTGCACGTACTTTTCAAAGGCACGTGCAAAAATCTCACACCTGGACAAAATATAGGGGGTACCGTGTTTCTCCTTCATTCGGGTATAATATGCTGATGGTGTTTTGCCTGGTACTTTCCAGATGATCGCGTTCATTACCGCATCCATCCCTTTTCTCAATGATCTGCCGTTCTGTTCCATTGTCATTGCCACTGATCCTCCACCGGATAGGGACTGAGAATCTATGCTCAGGTCACGGTATGCACCAAAGTACCAGTCCAGGGCATGACCATACTCATGTGCCAGTGCACCGGCACCACCTGTAGCCAGGAACCGATACGGCTTGCTTCCCCCTACCTCCTTATCCTTGTACCGGGTCATATTGATGATGAATGTTCCAGGTTCAAAGTGTGCAATTGCCCTGCCTTTTCCTCGGGCCCCAAATGATATGGAAACAGTGCCATTTAGACCGATGTTCTTTTTGAATTGTAACACTTTGTCAAGGTCATAGAAAGCCATAAACATTGCCATCACATAGTTGTACCGGTCTTCCTGTGTTACCCAATTACCGAACCCGATAGCGCGTAAGTGGTAGGTCTTGACTATTTCATCCAGTCGGGAAATGGTCTTGAATGAAACTGGTATCTTTTTGCCGTTCCTGAATCGGTTGAAGAAGTCGGCAAAGCCATTGCTTAACCAGTACTGTTCTAAGCGGCTTTGACGGCCAACAATTGGGGAAGTGTCTTGTAGCTTGATGGTGGAGCTCATTTGAAGATGCCTTTTAAAAATGAAGAAATAGAACCCTTTTCAGCAGGAGCTTTGCCCTTCCTGATCGGGTTGATGTACTTTGAATCGCCGCCTAGTATTTGTTCATTTGGCTTCAGTTTCGCGATCGGCTTTTTGGTCTTTTTCAGATACGCAATTTCCTCTTTGGTCATGTTTAGTTGGGGGTTAAAAGTGAATGGATACTATTTTTTATCGCTGGCCAGTACAGATACAAAGTGCTGTACTGCAGACTGGTCACTATTGATTAGTTCCTGAATGAAGATGTGTCGCTGATACGGGTCAAGTCGGGTGATCTTCTCAACAAACCGGTTGCGTTTTCGGCTTACTCCCTGCCGATCCCAACAATCACTACCTAGCATGTCATATTGATGCAAGTAGGTAGGTTTGTCGTAGTTCATGTATATGAGCTCCGTGCGCTTACCCCTGCGGCCCATTGTCTCGAAACTCTCTTTTCGCCACCCCTTCAGTACCTTGTCGTACAGATCATTCGGGCTGGTGGAGATCATGATATTTGCCTCCAGTGGCAATAGCCTGGCAAGCAGATCGGCGTGCATGTCCTCCGACAACATTTCGTGCTCGTAGATCGCCGCGCCGGACCGGCGCGCGCTGGCCGGGTAGGGCGGGTCGAGGTAGAGGAAGTCACGGCGCGAAAAAGAAAAATGCGGCAGCAGCTCGTTAAGTGGCAATGTGCTGTACCTGATCGTTTCTTTCTCATGTCCGAAACTGGAAAACAGCTCACCGATCACCAGAGGGTTAATATCATTCAGGTGGTTGTATGCCGCTCGTTTCTTATTGCGGAATAGCTGAGCACTACCGGCACAAAGTTCAAAGTACCGGTCATGGTGCGGTATCTCGTTAACCAGAAAAGCGATAATGCCGCTATTGGTTTTTGCTCCCGGATATGTTCTTGCCGCCATTGTTCTGCTTTTTTAGTTTTTTGATTGCTTTCCTGGTCTCTGAGTGTTTGTCCCTCATTTCTAATCGGATATCCTGGATGTCGCCGAACATTTCCTGAATACGATCATTGATGTCTCTCTGCCGATAGCTCCTGAATCGGAACCCTGATTTTCTGATTATTACCAGTACGGCGAATAATGCGCAAATCGTACCCACGATCGCGCATGAAGTTTGAATAATTTGAAATGTGGTCATTTTACGATAATTGAATACGTTCACAATAGTGGTGGTTGCCACTGAAATACTTTTGTCTGATCCGTACCTGTGCAGCTCTAAGATCATCGATGCGTGGTATCACTGCCGCTTTGTGCTTGAACTCGTCCGTTTGGTGGAACAGGATCACGTTATTACACCACTTGAACAGGCGTACCGGAATTTCCGATACACCGTGATACAGGAAGTATATCTCGATGTTGTACTTCCTTCGTTGCTTCAGCAGCTTTTTTAATGCCGGAACAGGTTCGCCATTTTCAAACATCGTGTACATGCCCGCTTCGTCAATTACCAGTAGCCCGTTACGGTAATGATCAGCTACAGCATTGATGAACTTTTCAAAGGGTACTTCGTCAGCATCTATAGTGACTTTTCCCCCTTTGTACTCCAGCAGCGAAACGGTGGGTAAGCCCTTGAACGGATTGCCGTTGAGGTCTATCCCTTCAATGTACAC
Source organism: uncultured Flavipsychrobacter sp. (assembly GCA_964652995.1). Classification (GTDB taxonomy): domain Bacteria; phylum Bacteroidota; class Bacteroidia; order Chitinophagales; family Chitinophagaceae; genus Nemorincola. Next base: position 40,188 of record CAZZCR010000022.1, read on the forward strand.
CAGCACATTTTTAAAGTGCGTAGTGGCGATGATCTTATCCATCAGCGTTGACTTACCCGTTCCGTTTGTTCCGCACACAATGTTGAACCGTGCGAATGCCTGTTGCCCTTGCATTGTTAGTCTATTTCGATACCTCGTGCCTTAATGTCTGCTTCTGAAATTTTGAAAGCCTCCATCACAATTGATAATTTGTTAGCTCCAACTATCTGTTCCAGATCTGCGATGCTGGCAAGCTCCTTTTCTTCGCCTACCGAAACATATCGTCCGAACCGGTCATAGGTGTATTCGCCTTTTTTGTTGATCGTCCAGCGTGTTCTAGGCTTATTCTCCTGTCCTGCAGCCGCTTCCTTGATCTTTTCCACTACTGCGGGGCTGGTCCTGGCAGCTTCATTTTCCTTGATGGTCTTAGCTATCTTCCGCGCCTTCATGATCTGATCCGTTTTGATACCACCATACACTAGTAGCAGTGGAACTGCCGCCGGGCACTTGGCCAGTAACCATGGCTTGAATGGTTCCAGTAACACTTGGATCGTGTCTTTATCGTCCTCTGTGTACGTGAACGGCTTGGGATCACTTGTACCGGCTGCTATGGCGCAAATGCGGCTCGATAAGTATTCTTCCGCTACGATCAGTCCACGGATCACAGTGTTTTCGTATGCCTCGCTCCTGCTTACCGGTTGTTTTGTCTCCGGTTCTGTTTCTTCCAGATCGTCACTACGGAAAATAGGATCGTCAGGGTTCCTTGGTGGCGGCGGTGGTGGTGCTGCGCTCGGTATAGGATTCTCATACACTGGTGCCACCGGTTCGCTGGCCGGATTGGTGCCTAGTGCCGGTGTAGTCGGTGCCTTTACCTCATTGATAAAGCTGTCGATACTATTGTCGGTGCTTATATTAACCGATTCGTTTTGGTTCTCCATCGTCTGAAAGGAAAAGATTGATTAACAATAAGAGATCAGCTTGTGTGAGCTGGCTCAGATATAAGTCGCGAATAGGCTCCAGCGTTCCATCAGTTAGGCGGTTCCAGACACGTATAAGAATATCGCGGCTATCACTGGTGCCCTCTACATAGAGAACATACTTTTGGTTGTTCTCTTTTTGTAACTTTTCTACGCCCTCGATGGCATACCCGGCAAACTCCCTGATCTTATCATTCGGCGCATACTTTGTCACCAGAGTATTGATCTTGTCTTTCAATGGTCCTGGCTGCAATAGCGGTGCCATCATTTTCATAATATCGCCCATCCCTGGGCCTCCATCCCCTCCACCGGGGAAAATGCTACCGAAAAAGCTCATACTGTTTTGGTTGTTTTATGTGAGAAATATTTTCTATGAAATATGCGGGGCACTTGGTTCGGCCCACGCGCTTGATTGATTCGCCCAGCAGTAGGCCGGTACCGGTAGATTCCTTCATTTCTCCAATCACCCTGCGCACCCATTTGTTAGTTACTCCTGTGTGTTGAATTGATAGTCGTTCGCTTAGCTCTGTAATGGTCAGTGGTGCGCCTGCGCGTAGTAGGATTTCCAGCAGGCAAAATCGCATAACGCCCACTCCACGGGGATTTACACGGTTTTTCAGAATTTTTTCCGCTTTTTTTTGAGAATTTCCAACCATTTTTTTACCCGTTTCCGAAACAAATGTAAACACTTTTGTAAACACATTGTTTCTTTTTTTAGGCATTTTCGACAAAAAAACCTCATGCCTTACGGGGCATGAGGCAAGCCGGCCACTCGGTCGTGAGGTATTAGCGGGCTATTTTGGGGGACCGGTGATTTTTATATATAGCACTTCAATTGCTATAAGTATTAATAAGAATACTAACAGTGGCAACCAGTTTCGTGCGGTCCAGGATCGGACCTTTGTAACTGTGCTCGAGAAACTTTCCTCCCTGTAGGCGCTTTTGTCTGTGCCGGCCGACTGTCGTTTGCTAAGCTCGGATTCCTTGGTCCTGACTATTTCGGTCAGTGCGCGGATCACTGTTCTGAGTGAATCTGCTTCGCACTTTATATGAACGTTTCCCGCGCTATCAACGGTGGCCGTGCTGTGGACATGACCGGTCCGTTTGTACCAGGTAGTGCCTGGTGTAAATGATCCGGCAGGGATAACGTGCTCGGCGGTGGCACCGGGTTGAATGATCTCAGTGTCACGCTTGTAGATCATTTCCTTACTGCTGTCTTTCGTGATTGTGACAACGCTATCGCGAGTGCGTATAATGACAGAATCGCGAACCAACTGTTTTGTAGCGGTCGCGATCCGGTGAGGCTTGCAGCTCAGCAGTGCAAAAAGAAATAGCGTGTAGATCGGTAGGTGTTTCATATTAAAAAGGAACTTCGATGTCTTCGTAATTGCTGGCGGGTGTGTCTTTAAAATCCTCAAAGGCTCTCAGCTCGTAACCGTCCAGTCTGTAGCCTGGTAGTTTGTCAGGGTTGTCTTTCGGCTTATATTTCACTATCAGTGCCTTTTCCAGCTTTTCAGCACGTCCTGCACTACAAAGAATAACGCGCACCTTGAATGTATTGTGCTTCAGTACCCTGGCGTACGTGACCACGCGCTGGTACTTGCTGTTCCATTCCTGAAAATGCCGTGTGCAGGTTTTGTACAGATTGGTGGCACTGTAGCCGATATACACAAGTTTGTCGTTCTTGTAAATCATATAAACCCCGCTTTGCTTGTTGGCAAATCCGAGGTTTGACCTACCGTTCCGGTCGTATGGTTCTATCAAGCGTGACTTCCTCATTTCGTGTGGTTCTTGCCTAGGTATTGCTCCAGCTCCTGCATGGTCTTGGTGTTGTTCTCGATGACTTTGATAAGGATATCTCGATCGTCCTTCAGGTAGTTTTCGGTCTTCTTGTTTGCCTCTTCCAGCTTTTCTTCCAGCTTTTGCTGGCGCTTGTAGAAATAGATAATTGCGAATACCAGGCCGGTGATAACGGGTCCTTGCTTCAACAATTCGGACAATAGGTTTACATCAAAGGTGGATTGCAGGTAGAGGTGTATCATAAGATCGTCTTAGTGAAAACATCCGTTTTCTTGTCTGCCTGGTAGAACATAGCCACATAAATGGCTATTGCCAGGGTAATGAGTATGATGCTGAGAAGTAAGTAATTGTTCATCAGAAATTACCTTTTATGATGATGCCACCGGGCTTGATGATGAATTGATGTTCAGTAGTTACCGGCTTAACGCTGTTCAGGTAGGCGATCACGTCTGCATCAGACATACCGATCAGCTCCATTGCCCAGATCATTGGGGTTGACTTGTACTTGTACAGGTAGTAGCCTGTCACTTCAGGCCGTGCAGCTCCGCTGGCAAAACCATCGGTGACCGGCATAGTATTGTATGGAGCGGGTAGGGTAGAAGCGTAGGCTTTGCCATCGCCCGGACGGATCACGCGGGTTGTGACCGGCACTGCCACCGGTGCCGGTGTTACCGTTACCGGAGCGGGTGGGGTTGAAATGACTGTAGTTGACGGAGCGGTTGTGACCGGTGCCGGTACTGCAGGCTGGTTGTTTCCGGCTGTGGTGGATCTCTGAGCGTACTTACGCGCCAAAAGGTAGGCAATGATGCCTACCGCTATGGCGCAAAGTGTTGTGTATAGTCCTTTCATTAGAAGCTGCCGTAGATCAGTGAACCGGATGGGTTGAGGATGAACTTGCGCGGTGCTGTGACGCTTGGCGGGTTATAGCTGAGATACAAGCTATCTGAACCGGTGAAGCGGTTGGCCATCAAGAACGTGTCTCCTGGCTTGTAGCTGATGAAGTAGTCGTGATACAATGGATTCGCAATTGCGGCCATTGTGAAATCCCATACCGGCAGCGTGTCGTAAGGTGCAGGTATACCTTTAAGGAATGCCTGACCGGATTCAACCACCAAAGTAGGCGTGAGGTACACTGTGGTCGTTGGTGCCGGTGCCGGTGGTGGTGTAGGCGTTGGTGCCGGTGTGGTAGTGGTGGTGCTACCTGTACTGGTAGCCGGTGGCAGTGTAGTAGTAGTGACGGGTGTCGGTGTAGTCGTTGGCAGCGCACTGGTGGTAGTACTTGCCGGTGGTGTCGGTACTGGTGTCGGTACAGGTGCAGGTGCTGCTTTTGATGCCGTTTCCCTGGCGATCAGCCAGGCGATCACGCCTACTATTACCGCGCACACTATTACATATACTGCTTTCATTGTCTTGAATTGAAGTTTAATTGATTATGGCTGTACCAGCTCGCGCCGATACAGCCACTGTCTTGTTAGGCCGCTGCTCCAACTACCGTTGTGGTGGTAGTAGAAGGTGCGGGAGGCATAGCACCGCCGGTGGTTGTGGTTGTGCCGGTTGTTGTACCGGTAGTTCCGTTTGCCGGTTTTTCTGCTTTTGCCTTTTTGGTCTCCCTGCTTACCAGGTAGATCAGCATGCCGAGAACGAGTGCTCCGAAAATGATGTACGCGTATTTCATTTTGCTTACTTTTTGGTGGTTTTATAAAAAAAATAGATCAATAGTATCAGTAGTGCCATCGCTATGATGGAAGCAGTGACCCGGTTATCTTTTACCCAATCTGCCAATCTCGGAAAGGACCAGGTCAGCCCTTCTGAGATTGTGAACGAAAAGGGGGCTTCCACGGTGTAGGTGAGAATGCCAGATCAAAGTTTTCTTTGTTCTTCTTTTGTAACGTCCGGTTTCGTACGTCCCAATTCTTCAATAGATATTCCTGAAGTGTTCCCAGTGTCCAAGTCCTGTCCAATAGACCTTTTCTCAGGCGAGAGGTCTTGTATTCTCCATCTCCGTGCATCCAGATAAAGTGGCCGGTACCCAAAAGCATATTATAACTGTAGCCCTTTTCCGACAGTTCGCGCATGTAGGCTTCAATATTCAAACGCACATAATCCATGTCAAAAAGCATGCGCACCTGTGCATCTGTGAGCACTGTGCCTGCATTGATGGGGAAGGGTTCTTTGCCGGTGACCAGGTGGCCAATACCGATAGTGTCCTTACCCAATATGTCCTTGTACATCTGCGTACGGTACCCCTCACGCACTTTCGCGTAGGGATAGAAAATGTCCTTAAAATCGATCACGTTTCCTTCGTAGCTGATGGCTGGCATGGCTGATGTTTTTAAGCGTACACGTATTTTGAGTAGGCCTTATTGGCCATTTCTGTGGCCTGAGCTGCTGTATATCCGGCATTGATCGCGGCATCATAGTCCATCTGCCAAGCAGAATTAATGACCTTTTTCTCCGGCCAGTTAACCCACACTACAAATGCAACCAGGAGCACGATCGCAACCAGCAGTAAGTTTTTGATGGTCATTATCCTACAAGTCGTTTGAACAGGAAGAAAATAATGATCAGAGCCACGAACATCACCAGCAATTTCACAATGCTTGCGTTGTCGATAGCTGCTGTCACAGTTACATTTACATTACCCAGAGTACCCATATCTAGTGTTTAAAAAGGTTTTCGGCCACAAAGTCGATCAGGTCCTGATAGCTGGCCACTCCCGTTATGTTCGTGTCAGTTACTATCATGTCGTACCGGGTGGCCGGCATAATTTTATCGGAATAGTCATTTTTACTGTAGCGGATCTCCAGTGTTTGGTCTGTATCGTTCCATTCAAGGTACATGGTGCCTTTGGGGAATGGTTTGCCGCCTACTTTGTACCAGCCTTTGGCTACTGAGCGAACTATGTTGACCCCGCGAAACTGTACATAGCTGTAAAAGAATGACCTCATTTCAGCATACGTAGCGAACGGCGTACCTCCGTCTGCGTTGACGATATTTGAATAGATCACATCGTCAATTATGGCTACGCCTCCCGATACAACGGTCACTTTCTCTGCATCATCGTCAAAGGTTACGGTCAGTCCTGGTCGGAAATAGTCTACTTCGTCAATTGTCACTATAGCCACATTACCTGCCAGTACCAACACGACATTATCCTGCATGTTCAGAAGCACCCATGCTTCCAGATCAGCGTAGGTTGGGAACGCTTCGTCTGTCTCAACCGGATACAGGTCAACGTAGCTGGTGTTTGAAAGAATCGGAGTAACACCCTCATCCACTGACAGGGTTTGCGTGCCACCATCTAGTGTGATTGTGAGGTCCTTCCTTGTGTACGTGTTCCCGTTGATCTTAACCTGAAACACATTAACGGCCTCCAGCGGGATCACGGGTATCATGTGGGTATTCACCCATAGTGCCATAGCCGGATAGTTGGCAAACACCACTCCATCACCGCTAATACCTGCATAGCCTACGTTATCAATGATGTTGATAAAGTCGTATTCCACCGTCAGGGTTTGGTTTATCCCATCGAGTGTAACGGTGAGCTGCGACCGTTGGTATTCAATACCCTCGATCGTGACTGTACTTGCGGTGCCGGTGACTAAGAGAACAGACATGATTAGCTGAAGATTGCTTTAAGGATCAGAAGTATGATAAGAGCCCAGAAGATCATTGTGAGTATCTGAGTGAAGCGATACCTGGCATAGGCAGCCTGGAACATCTGCTCACATGCGCACTCTCCCTCCGGCGCATTGCCTTTGTCGTTTGTGCCCGGTGCTGACTGTGCTGCAGGCTGGCCGGTAGTAACTGTACCAGCTGCGGGTGCTGCCGGTCCTCCAACGGGAAATGCTGATATTGATATAGACATAGTATGAACTATTTACGAATGAACCATTTCCAGATAAGCCAGATCAGAACCACGGTAATAACCATGATGCCGGTAATTTTCACCCAATACCAGTTGAATGGTTCTTTGTACACCCCGTTGATTGCAGCTTGCTCCTGCGCGGTAGCCTTGTTGGTGGCCGTGCTGTTTCCTGCCGGGTCATAAACAACCGGACTAACTGGTTTTGAAGTAGCCAAAGTGGGTGCCATTACTGAAGATTGAGGGTTGAAAATTTGATTTTTAGTGCCGATTGCTGCTGTTCGAACTTGCTGTCGAATGAGTTGCCCTGGTCGGCTATTATCAGAGCCAGTGACTTGCCTGTATCTCCGTAATACTTGGTGTTCCAGTAGTTGTGCGCTTTCCGCAACTGGCAGTCGGCCAGGCCTAGTAACTTGTCGTACAGCGAGCGATCTCGGAAACAGAATGTACAGGTGCAGTCCTCATATATGCTGTCCACCAGCGCGGTAGGGTCGTACTCGTCACAGCCACCGCCGGTAGGCACTGGTGCCGGGCCGTCTATATAGGCCGTCTTGGTGATCTTGCTAACTACCAGGTAAGTGAGCCCGAACGAGAGAGCTGCCGCAACTACGATGATGCGCCAGTCTTTAGTCTTGCCGAAAACAAAGTACGATACCATCAGTGCTACCACCGATGGAACCGTTATGTCTATTGCCTTTTTTGTAGTTGCTGTGAGTGCCATTGTCGTTGTTATTTACCGTCCGGTTTGGTGCGAATGAAGCCTGCTTTGAGGCAGGGAACGCCGTATCTTGCCTGATCTGATGATGCCCTTAGCCCGCCGCTACTGCTACCGACACAGGGTTCAGGATATCCTATGAACTTCACGTTATTCAGCGTGAAGGTTATTCTGCCCGAACCATCACCATAGTCGTGTGGTGCAATCGTAAGGCCATCTTCATTGTACCATTGCTTAGTCTCTTCCTCGGGGTTGCTACCGGTTGTGTCGGTTGGGGCTTCACTCGAGGACGGTGCCTTGAACATTGAATAAATGATGATACCTGCAATCACCAGAAGTACTACTATGGCTATGATCTTCGCTTTCATGGCTTAGGCTTTGTTAGCGGTTTTGTTGGCTGCTGATGTAAAAGTGTACACCAGGATAAATACTGCTACAAGTATTGTCCAGAACCACCATGTTTTAATGAGTGCTTTCATAAACTACATTTTTATTATTATGACAATTACTACCATAATGATGATGGCAACAACTATCAGTGATACCATTTTACTGCTTATTCCTCCCCCGTTCTTTATCCGATCCAGGTCTCTTTGCTCCTCCGCTTTCAGAAAACGCAACTGATCCTGATATATCAGTTCTATTTTGCCCTGGCAGATCGACCGTCCGTTTGCTCGGTTATAAAGCGGGTTTCTTTGGTGTACATAGTCTCCGCAAAGGTTTGTCCACTTGGTAATGTCGCTACTCAGCGTGGTGAGCGTTGCCGAATACTCACCGGGATTAGGTAGATTTTCCCTGATCCAACGATCGGCCAGGTCTTCCTTGCTCGGCATACTGCCGATAAGGGCTGCGGGGCTTGCCTTTATTATATCGCTGAAGAATGACATTACGTCCTTGTTAAAACAATGATGAAGAAGATTGCCAGAGCAATGAGTACTACCGCGACAATTATGGTCTCCTGGCTTTGCCTACCGGTGCTCAGGTCTATTGAACCTTTGTCAACCATTGCGTGGTACGCGGTTGCCTGCTGGTTCACGCTGAGCTGGCCCGCTATAATTGCTGCCTGCGCATTGATGGCGTTGCTGACGGTGTTAAAAACCGCACCTATGGCCTGTGCTATTGCTGCGGTTGCTGCCATTGCCTATTTTCTTAATGCCAGGAACAGAACCACGATCACTACCAGGGCAATGATCAGCCACAGCCAGATATTACCCATGTTCATGATGCCAGCGCCACCGGTGTTGCCCGGTGATTGGTACACATTGGTCACCTTCTGGTTTCCCTTCAGGCTGTCTATTACGGCGGCGCCGCCCATAAGCCAGCCGCTACCGTATTTGCCTATATATTCCCAAACAGAGCCGTTGTCGCCTCCATCGTTGGTTACTGGTGTGGTGCCGCTATCTCCGGTACCTGTTGTGAATGGGAGTGTTACTCCATCTAAACCCAAAGCCATAGTGACTATTGTTGATCCTCTACAGGTGTTGTCCAGTTTTTCAACTGTGCCTGTTTCGGAAGTGAATGAATAAGATTCGCAAGGAAATGCGGCTGTGCTGCAGCTGGCAGGTTGTTGTATTTGTTCAACAGGAAGCGGTGCATACTTTCCATCTGGCTGTAGTTGGTTTCACCGCCTGACATTACATTAGGATAGTCCTTCCCGTAGTTCTGCTTGATGAACTGATACGCCGTGCGCGGGTTGCGGTTTACTGCAAAGCTGATGGCATTGTCAGCACTTTTGGTGATCCATTCTGCCAGTTCCTTTTTAGTAAGGATTGCGTTTGCTATGCTATTGTTGCGCGCACCTGCGCCGAATACTGTTGCCATAGTAGTTTTTTTGATAAAAGGGCTGAGCCGGATTGCTCAGCCCTTTCGGTTGGTATTGGTCGGGGGGGTAGTTATCGTGTGGGCTGTCGCTTACTTTACAGTTACCGTATTGCCGATGGCCGATACTGTGAAGTAGATGTCCAGTGTGGCACTGGCCGGCATGCTGCTCAGGTACATGTAGAAGTTTTTCGTAGTGCTGAACGGCATGTCACCGATCTCCAGGGCTTTGTCGTAGCTACCACCGCCAAGTGTGTTGGCGTATGGTTGCAGCGGGATTTCCTGCGGCTGCAAGAATCCGTTTGGTGCTACCTCACCAATGAACAGGCTACCTGTGTAGATGTCGGTAGTGGCAGTAACAAAGCGCATTTTGCTGATGAACATACCTACCGATGCCAGATACGCTTTAAAGTCAACCAGGCCGTTGGCATCGTTTGCGCTGATGCTGGAGCTCAATTTCTTCTCAACTTGTTCGCACTCGGTACAGCTCAGTTTAGTTACCAGCCATTTCGGAACAGGCCCCGGGAAGATGAGGAGGTTAGTCGATGCACCGTTCGCGGTGGTAACGATCTTTACTTTCAGCTCGGATGAGGCAGCAAGGTTGTTGCTGATAATAACCGGCCCTGCGGTGGCCACGTTGTTGGCGGTATTGGTTGGAGCGTTCATACTCTAAATTTTTGGTTTTGATTTGGAACCCAAAGGTGCGTGCATGAACCGCCTGAAACCTATATTAGGTGCTAATTTGCTCCTATGCGGGTTGCTCGAAATATCCAGGTTAGGAAATTTGTAAATAAAAAATCCAGCCAAATAACTAGCTGGATTTTATATTAAAAAGTGATTTAGGAGAATCACGCCAGGATTATCTCTTTCATCTTTTCTATCGTAATAGGCTTTTCTATAAATTTCCTTACAAATCTATGTTCCACCGCTTGATTAATAAGGCTTTTCTTAAAAACAACGGAGAGGATATAGATTTCGAGCGGGGTTTCCTTCGGTAGATTGATCTCGTCTATCAGGTCTAATATTTCCCAGCCGTTTTTTCCAGGCATAAGTAGATCAAGAAACAAAATCATTCGGTCATAACCACCATTGGTGATGGCTAACTTCAGATTTTCCAATCCTTCGCTTGAATCGGTATACGACCTGAACTCCGCATCTGTGTGAGTGTATTTACAAACAACACTGGTAAGGAAATTATCGAATTTATCATCATCAATTGCCAGGATCAGGTTACGGGTACTCATTCAATAGGTTTTATATAAAGTTAAGGGATAGTTCTTATAATTGAAAAACATTGGATAACTTTTCGATTAACAACCACCTTGTATACAAAACAGAATAGAAATGCTGCTGGAATACACACTAATTTGGACAAATGATTTTTGGGAGTTCGATCCGTTATTCGTTGAGCAAAATGGTGTTAGATAGTTGCCTTTCCAGGTGCTGCCAAAAACTATTACTGTATGGGTTGCTCCTGGGCTGTATGATCTTGTACTCTTCGCCTTGAAACTGCATGTACACTCCGGCTCTGAAGGTGGTGAAGTCGTTGTCCAGATCACCAACCCGGCTACTCTGCCACATTTCAACAGAAACAACTATAGCCCCATGCCAGTGCATGCGGCGAAAAATGCAATGAATAAACCCCTTTTCAGGTGTCCATACTTCTGTTTGCAGCTCCATACTGCAACGTTAGTATTTTACTGAAAAGGGGCTGAAAGTGAACTGTAGAATGTGGATATGTCTTTAGCTTACGGAAACGTGAATTGCAAGTTTTTAGATGCAGATACAGTCCCGGTAGCGGTCGCTTCAGTTGGGTACAATACATACCCGCTTTTCTGTACAGCCCGACAAACATAAGTACCGTAATTCACCGTATATTTTTGCACCCCATTCCCGTTGATTACTCCCTTAAAGGTTCCGTTAAGGTACGCCTCATATGGGTTGTTCGATGTGTTAACAAACTCAATTGTTCCTGTTTTGACTGTTGTTGTTGTACTTGATCCACTACCAGATGATGACCCGCTACCGGATGATGATCCACTACCAGAGCTGCCGGTACTTGAAGACGAACTACTACTGCTACTAGATGATGGTTTCGGTGTTTCTTTTTTTGTGCATGATGAAAATGTGAAAACTGATAAAGCTAATAACGGCATGATTTTTCTCATGGCTAGTTGTTTTTTGGTGAACTGCAATAGTATCTATTTATTTTCAAATAAGAAAGGGGGAAAATACCCCCTTTCTGAATTTATGATTTTACCTGCAATGTCATTAACCGTTCAAAGAACCGGATAGCGGAGTGCTGCGATTCCAATGCCAGAATGCCAACATCGTCATGAAGCCCCTCGGTAAGGTAGTATCTCGAAGCTGCAATGAATATTGTGCTCATGTCAGTTACCAGCATCGGTAGGTTTTTGATGATGGTGCGGTGTATCTCGTCAACTGCGCCCGGTATTTCACTTAAGGGAATGTCGGGTATAGTGTCGTCACCTTCCCTGTCTCTGATCCAGTCTACAATAACGAGTAGTGCTCTTTGGCGCTGGTCGATGAGTGCGCCGATCTGGTTGTGAAGATTTGCCCCTTCACGTTGTTGGGCTGTCCTTTTTTTTGTGCTTTGCATAACAAAAATTTAAACGGTTAAATAATGGGCCGGTCGCTGCAAAGCACCTGAGATACCTCAGAGACATAGGGACTTGCACCCATTCGCCGGCTTTATCTTTAATTCAGTCTAATTTTTGGGATATATCCCAGGTACTTTGCACCCCAAAAATAGAAAAAAACTATACTTCTACGAAATTTTCTTTGAAGATGCTCATAGGGTAGCCGGTTACTGCGGCATGGATGTTGTCGTTTTCCGTCTTCAGGCATACATGCAGCTCGTGCCGGTACTTTTTGTCTTTTAGAAATACCTGGTGCTTTGGTTGCTTCTTTATTTCCATCACCTTAGCCCACTCACCGGTATGTTTTGACCGGTACATCTTACCGATGGTAACTGTTTTTTCGTTCCGGCACGCGGCCAGTTTGATTATTTTGCTCATTGTGTATAATTGAAAATTGAATAATCACGCCAACCTTAAAAAACTACCACAATTACCACATTCTACGCAACTAATTGAATATCAATATTGTAGTAGTTGTTTTTCTTGTTTCGGTATTACCACAATTACCACACTAGTAATGCTGTTTTGTGGTAATTGTGGTAGTTTTCTTAGTTAATTATGAATATTACCACAGTCTGAAACACTTTACTGGCTTGCTTTGTGGTAATTGTGGTAATTGTGGTAGTTTTTAATGTTCAAAAATTAAAATGGTAAATCTTCTTTAGTTTCTTTCGGCTGAACGGGTGTCGTAGTGAAGTCGTTCCGGTTAAATTCGTAGTACGTGGTATTGGTGGCAACCATCTCAAATATTGTTTCCATAATTGGTGGCTGGCCCATCACGCTTTCTGCAGAAACTACTTGTTTGTGAACCGGGTACTTTATGCGGCCGCTTTTACTCTTATAGCCCATCTTGTGCAGTGTCTTGACCAGATATGTTTTCTCCAGTCCCTTTATCACTTCCTTGCTGAAGTAATTCAGAGGGAAAGTCAATACTTCAAGATTTGTAAACTCAAACCATTCTTTCAGCTCCAGTCTGATCCGCTTTTCTGAAGTTGGCATACTGTTTGCGATAACGGCCTCGAGTGCAGGCGTTTTCAGCAATTGCGTATCAAACCAGTGACGTTCCTTTTTCTGGGTTACCATTTTTCTGTTACTTATGTAGTGCAGAAATGCCGGTATTTCTTCAATCATTCGTGGTAGCAGCTCTGTATCTACTTTTTCCAGTGCCGACACACGGATCACCCAGAACCTGATCTCGTTCTTATCTATCCTGATGAAGTCTTCCTCGTCATTTGATATGAGAATGAACTTTGCGAAAAAGTCCAGAGTGACCTGGTCTTTACCTTTACTGTTCATTACCACTTTGTCGGCGGTGCTCAGTCGCTTGATCTTCTGAATGACCTCATCTTTGTCGAGCTTGGTTTCATCGCAGCAAATTACCAGCTTACTCACCCAATGGGCGTTAAAGTCCTGTTTCATGTCCTCGTTCCCGATAGTGATTACATTCTCCGCGAACAACTTATCCAGCCAGTTGATGAATGTGGTTTTACCGGTCTGGCGGTCAGGAGATACTAGGCAAAGTATTGGTAGTATCTGTTGGGGCTTAGTGTATAATAGGGTGAGATAGTCGAGCGCGAGCTCATAGCGTGGTATCTCCAATATCTGGCCGTCAAAGTTGTATTTGACAGTGTCAGTGCCGAAAATATGCTTGATAAAGGCCAAGGTCTTTTCGTAATCACCTTCTTCAGGTTCATGTACAAAAGGGTGGTACAGATTATAGCAACCGTGCACGATCTGTTGAAAGTTCGTGTGAGAGGGTACACACACAAACCGGTAATACTTTTGTATGTGGTCGAATATCTTAACGCCGTTATCGTCCTTTATTGTTCCCTTCGTTCTCAGATCAAAGGCCTTGTGCAGTTGTTGCCACTTGTCAGGATAGGTGATATGCTGGTAGTAGTCGTTACCTACGCGGATGTAGTCGTTTGCACTCTTTGGTACCTCGATCACACACTTTCCTTCCTTATCGTCATACCGGTAGATGGTACCGTAAAAGCAAAAGTTCTTCAGGTTACCGATCTCCGGCCTGCGCTCCAGGTGATACAGATAGAACTTTGTCACATCGTCCAGGTTGAAGTACTGCCGAACGCGCCCGGTATTGATAGATATGTTGATGCGGGTTATGTACTTGCCAGGGTACACCTTGCCAGGTGCCATGATGGAGAAGTTATTGAACTCAGTCTGTATCTCCTGTAGGCGATCGGGGAAAGCGCACAAAACATCGTCCAGCCCTTTGGGGTGGCCGTCCAGATCATCACTGTTGATGTGTGCAAAGTACCGCTCCACATCTTTTAGCTGGCTGGTGATCTCGCTGAAAGTATATACAGATGAATAAAAAACATTAGGCCGCTTGCTCAGGTCCACACCATCGGCAATGTCTTTGCTCGTGATGTTCATATAGTCCCCGTCTGTGAGCCATACCAGCCGTTCCACCTTGCAAGTTTCAATGAGCTTCAGTATGTCTTGCCAGATTGCATTGGTTTCTTTATCTCTCAGGCAAGTAATGGATTGCACACCTACACACCAGATGCCGTGCATATCAGCCTTGAACGCTTTAAAGAACCCTTCGGTGAGATATAGAGTGTCTATTTTTCCGGCATTACAGTACTTATCGACTAGGCGCGGAGGAAAGAAAGGGTAGGAGGGTTCCCCTTTCGGCTTCAGGTACTTAATCACATCACCGTTCGCTTTGTGTATCGGGCTTTCCAGCCTGGTGATACAATAGTCATGTTTCCATTTACTTTCCTTTGTGTACTTGATGCGCTGCCGGTCAATGTTGTACACGAGAATGTCGATGCCCTTTTCAGTTTCCCTGAACACCGGTACAGGCTTCAAGATATTCACCGGCCTGGTGACATCTTGTTTCAGTGTATCAGAATATACCGTTTCCTCTCCGCCACTGTGCCATACCTCTATTGTATTGTGCGCTTCCGTTATGCCCAGCGCCGACATTCTCTGTTGAAAATATGATTGATCGCTCATTGTTGCAGTATGGGTAGTTGTGACTGTAATGGATCTACTTGTGACGTTTCAAGGCAATAAATGGGAACAGGCATAGTAGTACCATCGCCCAGGAACATAGGGTGAAAAGGACTGCAACAATTGCAATTGTCCCCGCTGAATCCGGTTTTGAGTGGTTTAGGAAGTCTTTCTCAGACTTAATTATGGATAGAACCATATATAGTGCCAGTACCGCACCGATCAGATAGATTATGATTGTCGTTTGCATTGATTTTCTGCGTTTAGTTGATTTTCTAATAGAATCACTTTGGCTTCGTACTCCTTGAGCTTTTGATCGGCTTTTGTCCATGCTTCTGTATCCTCCGGACGTGGAGCATACAGGGTGGGAGTATATGTCTTCTTGTATTCAGCCATCTTATTTATGACCTTGGTAACCATGGCTTTTGCTCCAACCCATTTCGCGTATGTCGATGATGCTGAATCCATACTTACGCCTGTCTTCCTGTCATAAAAGCAGTGGGATAGTTCTATGTGGTGCTTGGGATATCTACACTGCGCCCATGCACATCGCCATCTTGGTATCCAGCTCCGATTGTGGTACAGTTCCCTTGGTAGATCATAAGACTTTATGAAAATGGACCCGTCCAATGAATGACCCTTACCTCGTTCGTAAGCGCGAATTGTAACTTTCACAAATGGTTCACTCCCATATTTCATCTCGATTTCTTTTTGTTCATGGCCTCAGTTATCAATCTCAGTCCTTCGGTCCAGTAGGGCACCATGTGCGAGAGCTTCAGCTTTGCACCTTCCTCCTGTTCCAGCAATTGCCTGTACTGTAACATCTTGCGTTGAAGTGTTTCTGTACTCCAACTGTTAATGATTGTGTGTGCATCCATGATTTGGTTGTTTACCTGAATAGTTCGGTCTGGTAGGCGAGGCGTTCTTTTTTCTCCAGCTCCAGCATTTTATCTAGCTCGTGTTCCAGGGCCTTACATTTTTCCAACTGCTCCTTTCTCTCAACACCCTGCTTTTGCAGCCTGAAATACTCTTTTTGTGCGGCCCTTACGGCCACTACAGTTGAATACAACTTTTCGGGATCTAGTGCCATAATGTTGTTAATGAGTGTGAACAATGTCTGAGTAGGAAACTTCCTCATATCGCCGTTCTGCTTTTTTTGCCAGGCACATGAGTTGATTGTACAAGTGGCTTACAGGAATACCCTGTACAGCGTGAGGTAGACGGGCAATTCTGCTCGGGTTCAACTCTTTGAGTGCCAGACACAGGTAGCCGGCACAGTGAAAGATCATTTGTGAGCTTCTAGGCTTTAGTTGCCTTAGTATGTCGTTTTTCTCGTATCCGTATTCGCTCAGGCCGTGGACACACATTTTTAGAATAGCTGAGGCCTCTCTTGCGTTTGGTGTCGAAACTTCTTCCCGGTCCACATATGGAGATACTATGCCGTGAAATATTTGGGCCAGCAAGCGGATCAGATCACTATCACATTTTCTCATGTACTCTTCATGGTCGTGTGTGTGCTTTTCCAGCTCGTAGGTACCAGTGCCGAAACAGAAGAATCGCACTACCTGTCCGGTAGGGCTGTTTTGGGCTTTTGCAAGTTCGATTTGTTCCTTTGGTAGTGGCATGATGGTTTATTTTAGTAGGTTTTCCAATTCTATCTTAAGTGAAGCCTCTTTTTGGTTCAGTTTCTTGATGATCCCATCGATCATATCCTCTTGGGTGATTGGGAGAGCATCTAAGTCGATCCAAAGAACATTGTCCGGGTATTTGGGGTTGACTTGGATACCTACTTTGGGTAGCGCCTGAACTGAAAGGAACAATTCAAGTATCTTTTTTACCAATTCGCGCCTTTTTTCAACTGAATGTATCTGCGCCTGCAAGGCGTTAGCTTGTTGTAGTTTGTCCATCGATTACAGTTTTATATAGTTTACAAAATCACTTCTGTTGAGTGCTCGGGACAGTTGTTGTGCAGCTTTAGCCTTTAACAGGGCTTTGTCAACACTTGGCACGGTTCGTGTATTTGATTTATGACCGGCAGGCACCGGTGTAGTGGCGGTCAGGCCCACACCGATGCGGATGTCAGCAAGCATCTTTTCTACCAATTCCAACCTTGCGACGATCTCGCTGCCGGTCATAAATAAAATGTTGTAACTTTCCGAGTTAAAAATGAATAAGGGCAACCGTGTGAACGGTCACCCTTATCAAGGCCTGTGCAGATTGTGGCGATTTGCAGGCTGCTGAGAGAGCCAGCGCGGGAGCGCTAACTATTTTGTTGTACGTACTGAAGATTCCTACCCCCATAAAACTCTCTTTTAGCAGCCATCAGTAAAATCGCCAAACTTTCTAACGGCTTTGTAAACACAAATGTAAACACATTTGTAAACACAATGTTTACAAATGGGGTAGAAAACAACACATATTTTATTTTATAACCAAAAATGGGTAGAATGTCGGGGAATGAACTAAAAGGGTTAATGTTTGCTGAACATGGCTCTCTGAGCGAGTTTGCCACCTACAGTGGTATGAGCCGCCAGAACTTAAACCGTAAGCTGGAGGCAAAGAAACCGGATGAAGAAATGTTGCGTAAGTACGCCGAATTTAAGGGCTATGATGCTGATTCCTTTGTAAAATGGGCTAGGGGCGCAGTCACAAATGAAGCATATTCTGAGCAAAAGAAACTATCCGGTACCAGCGTAGATTGGGATGGAAAATTGAAAATTGAACTAAAAAAAATCTATGCTGAGAACGTGGAGCTGCACAAAACGATCGCTGATCGAGGCACTTTTATCATAGAACTGCTGGACAAATAGTTGGTCATTTCGGTAGTTGGTCAAAAAAACAAGCGGGCTGAAAAGCCCGTCAATGCTCACTTTAAACAAAATCGTGGTTATGGGTAGTAATTCCCGTACGTGCTACAAAAGCCGCCACTACCTTGCGTTTTGGCGGCATTTGTTTTTTTGTACAAAAAGCCAACTGAAACATACCAGAGTTCCCGCAAGCATTTTTTACTTTTACCCAACGCATGAAGTTGTTTTCCAAAATAGGAGGTCATTTGTTTGCAGTTTACGCAATTGTTGTCTTCATAGTCACTATGCTCTTTGTTTTGCCCTCTATCTGGATCATTTCCTTTTTGAAAGAACCTGTAAAATCATTGTGGCTTCATAAAGTATTCCGCTTGTGGATGGGGATATACATGCCGGCTATTTTTTGCCCGGTGATACGCAAAGGAAAACAGCATTTCAAGGAAGGTGAGAATTATGTTGTGGTACTGAATCACAATTCATTCATGGACATACCAGTCTCATCTCCATGGATTCCTGGCCCCAACAAAACACTGGCAAAATCCGAAATGGCTAAAATTCCTCTGTTTGGTGTTATTTACAGATCAGGGTCAATTCTGGTGAACAGGAAGAATGAATCGAGCCGTCGCGACAGTATAGCAAAAATGCAGGAGGCATTGGAAACAGGTTTACACCTTTGTCTTTATCCTGAAGGAACCCGCAACAAAACGAGCAAACCAATGCAACCATTTTATGACGGCGCATTTCTTACCGCAATTAAAGCTCAGAAGCCTATTATTCCCGGATTGATCTTTAACACGGGTGTCATTCTGCCGCATAACAAAACAGCGTGGGCGCGCCCGAAGAAAATACAGATACACTTTCTGGCACCTATCGACACAAAAGGACTGACAACCAACGACGTTGCAGGACTTAAGGAAAAAATTCGTAGTTTGATGGAAGAATATTATACCCAACACTTAACCTCCATCTCATGACATTTACCATTATCGGCAACGGAAATATCGCATGGTTCATCGGCAACAGACTTGTGGCGGCAAGGCATCTTTGTAAGGGCGTTTTTGGTAGAAATCCTGTTTCTGTAAAAAGTCTTGCTGAGTCTCTGTTGTGTAACAATTTCGGCGATCTGAAAGCCGCAAAGGAATTAGAAGCTGATGTCTGTTTTCTTGCGGTTTCAGATAATGCGGTGGCAGAGATTGCAAAAACATTATCATACAAAAAGACAGTATTGATACACACTGCAGGAGCAGTTTCTATTGATGTATTGAAGGACGCTGCACCTGATCTTGCCGTATTGTGGCCGGTTTATTCTATCCCGAAACAAAACCTGCCTGCGCACAGAAATATCCCGATAGCCTGGGAAGCTACATCGCCCAAAGCTGAGAAATACTCGTTGACTATGGCTCACATACTAACGGATGTGTTGTTTGAAGCAAATTACGAACAGCGGAAATGGCTACATTTATCCGCAGTGATCTGCAACAACTTTACCAATCATCTCATGACTATCTGTGAAAGAATCTGCGAGGAAAAGAATTTGCCTTTTTCAGCGCTCGAGCCGATAATCACTCAAACTTTTGAGCGATTGAAACACGCTTCACCCGCTGCCGTTCAGACCGGACCGGCCGTTCGCAGAGATACGGCAACTATCAATGAACAAAAGGGTATGCTGGCTGCCCATCCCGACTGGCAGCAGGTGTACACAGCAATTACAGACTCAATAATTAATTCTTCTCCTAAATAGCTAATCTGAATATCTCATTTAATAAATTGACTGATATGGTGCTCGTTGGTGAATACAATACGCTTAAGGTGGTAAAAGAAGTTGACTTTGGTCTCTATCTGGACGGAGGTAAGGACGAAATATTATTACCCAAAAGGTATGTGCCCGAAGGTTTGAAACCAGGTGACGAGATAACAGTTTTCGTATACCATGATAATGAAGGTCGTTTGATCGCAACAACAGACAAACCCTTTGCAGCCGTAGGCGAAATGGCAATGCTCGAGGTTGCTGACGTATCGCCACATGGTGCCTTTCTGAAATGGGGCATTATGAAGGATGTCTTTATCCCGGTAGCCTATATGGAGCACCGTATGCGAAAAGGCGAGAGGAGGTTGGTCATCTTGGTTATTGACGCGCAAACAGGAAGAGTTACCGCCACTGAAAAGATCGATCAGTTTTTGACTAATCTCGATCTCTCGGTGAAAGAAGGGGAGGAGGTGGACCTATTGATCTTCCAGAAGACCGATATCGGTTACAAGGTAATTATCAATAGCAAGCACACCGGCGTGCTTCATTACAATGAAGTGTTTAAAGACCTTGATACGGGCGACAAACTTCGTGGTTACATCAAAAAGATAAGGCCGGGAAATAAGATAGATGTATCTCCCGGAGTAAAGGGATACGGGCGCGTCATGAGCGAAGAGGATAGGCTTCTGGAAGTTATTCGCAACAACAACGGATATATTCCATACAATGACAAATCTGATCCGGAAAGTATCTATACATTCCTTGGAATGAGTAAGAAGACTTTCAAGATGATACTTGGTGCACTCTATAAAAAGAGGTTAATTGAGTTTACACAAACCGGAACAAAATTAGTAGAGTAGTATCGCCGGGTCGGTTTAGCCGGGGATGCGGGCGATGTACTTAGACATTTCCTTAATTTGATCTACCACTTGTGGGTTAGTTGCCTTGCATGATTTTGCTTTACTGAAGTACAACTTTCCGTTTCTGAAATCTCTGCGTTGAATACAAATGCTTGATAGCTGAAGATAGGCCATAGCTTCGTTGTCTTTATCAGGCAAGCCTATCTGCACAGCCTTTCTGAGGTGCTCATACGCTTCTTTCGTGTTCCCCTTTTTTTGCGCTATTGCGCCTAGTTGCATATATGCAGTACCCTCGAATTCTTTTTCCGCCATTCCCGTTTCAAGCCCTTTGCGCAATTGCGACTCAGCCTGATCAAGGTCTTCGCTCATCGTAGAGAAGTTGGCCTGCAACATGTAATAGGAGGACCGTATAGGCTTGTATAAAAGGTTAGGATATTTCACCTGTTTCAGGAGTTTCTGAGCCCCGTCCATGTCTCCACTTTCAATGTAGCCTTGGATCAGCGTCATTGGCCCAATGAGGAAGTAGGCAGTGATCATTATTGCGGCTACCAAGAAAGGAATCCAGGCGATCCACCACGTAACTTCAAATCCTAATACAAAACCAAGTGCGATCAGTCCTATCGCGATAGGAATACGGTAAAAAACAAATATTTTACGAAAATTCATGTTGTTGATTGCGGGCGCAAAGATACCCAAATTTGCAATACTTTAATCGTTGGTGCGGACTGCTTGCTACTTCTGGTTGTCGCGCCACTCGTAAACCCAAGACGATTGTATCATCTCAAGATGACCTTCGTTGCAGTCTTCACGTTTGCCTTCAAAATTGGGCAAAGACAAAACCCATTCAATTAGGTCAGTAAACCTGATCCTGTATATCTTATTCTCCCCAAAATCATCGCCAAACTTTTCGTAAAGCTTTAATGCAATGTCTTCGTAATCATTCCACTTTATTGGCGGTTCGTACATCTTGATTGAAATATATATCGTTCATTTATGTTATTCCCCATGTATAAGGGACTGGTCAGGTACACAAACTTCCAACTCACCTGATCCGTTAATGAGTACACATTGACACCCCAGTCGGGAGTTCAGCTTCGGATTTCTTGCTCTGTCAATGAAGTCCTCTTCCCTGTCTGAAAGTTCAGGTACAAATTCTTCGCCTTTTTGAAGATAGATGTGGCACGTGCTGCAGGCGCATACCATACCGCAATTATGGTGCAGTTCTATATTATTTTCCAATGCCACTTCAAGAATACTCTGGTCGGGCGCTACATTCTCCAGTGTAATGGGCTCTAGACCCTTCTGCTCGAATGTGAATTTGATAGTGTACATGAATGTTACCGTAAAATGAGGGTGCAAAGTTAAGCTATCGGTTCCAACTTCGGTAAAGATTCTCCCATTGGCTGATAAGCATTATTTATTCAAAAAAAGAGGGACCTGAAATCAGGATCCCTCTGTATGATCGTATTAAGGAATTTTAGTGGATTACGAAACGGATCGTCTTTTCAGCTGAGCCATTATTGATGTGTAAGAGGTAGATACCGTCAGCAACATTGTTCAATCTTACTTTTTCGGTAATGATATGGTCAGTTGTCTGCAGCTCTCGTGACAGGACAACCTGGCCAAGTATATTGGTGATCTTAATTGAAACAGGACCTTCGGTGAAGACAGAGCCCGTCAACGCAAACTCACCACTGTTCGGATTAGGAACAACGTTTATAGTGAAATTATTGTCTGTGATAATGTCTACAGAAGTTGGGTCGGTGAAAGACACAGATTTTAATGTCATAACTGCACATGGATCCATATTGGTCACCTGACAGGTTACTATGTCTTTGTCAACAAAGGTATTGCTTGAAAAAGTTGATGAAGTTGCACCCGGGATAGGTGTCCCGTTCACCAACCATTGGTAAGAGACAGGTACTGTTGTTCCGGTTACTAACGCTGTAAGGGAAACTGTTGTACCGGCCGGTACTGTTGTGCCCGGAGTCGCAAAGATACTTACGACAGGAGCCGGTGCCGATGCCTGAGTATGCATAATGATTGCAGAACTCAATGCAAGGTCAGACGAACGACACACATAGTTACTCGTCATTTCGCAGTAAACACTATCACCTTCTACTGGAATATAGGAGTAGGTTGGGCCTGTTGCAACATTTATTCCGTTTTTCACCCACATATAGGTTGGAGCTGTGCCTGCAAAAGTAGGCACCGATGCAAAAGATACTGGTTTACCTAGGCAGGATGGATTATTTGGACCAACTGTGATCGTTACAGCGGGTGTACCAACAGGGGTAGTCGTTACAGTGTATGCATCTGTAACCGAAACAGGTGCAGTGCATATGCCACCCGGAGTAAGCATCAGGGACACCACGTCACCACCGGTTGGTGCATATGCATAAGAAGAACCTGTGCCGGCTGCAACACCGTTTACATACCATTGGTAAGCTGGGGTAGGGCCACCGTTTACGCTACTGGATGTGAATGTGACTACTGTTCCCTCACAGATCGTAGTTGCCGGAGCGTTTACGGTGATGGACGGAGTAACAGGTGCTGTAATTGCAATTGTTGCGCTTCCAGCCATTGCAGATGTACATGTGTTCGCAGGATTAGTAGCTGAAACTGTATACGTAGCGGCAACTGAAAATGTTCCGAAACTCAAAGTAGATCCTGTTCCGGGAATTGTAGCCACCGTTGATGATCCGTCAGATAAGCTATAGTTGATGCCTGAAGTTGAGCCCGATAGACCAACTGGTAGACCCGTCGTGCTGCTGGCGCAGAAACTGCCACCTCCCGTAACAGAGAAAGCAGTTGGTGCTGTGTTTACGGTGACAACCGACGTAGTTATACAACCCAAAACACTATATGTGATTGTGGATGTTCCCGAGGTAATTCCATTTACGGTTCCTGAACTAACGGTTGCAACTGCAGTGTTGGAACTTGTCCAAATTCCACCGGGTGTAGTGCTGGACAGACTTGTTGAGTTACTAGGGCAAACCGTGAATGCTCCCGTTATTGAAGCTGGAATTGGATTGACCGTCATAGTGGTTGTTGCAGAGTTGACCGTAGGGGTGGATACACATCCCGTTGCGTTCATTCTTATGCGGACTGTATTCCCATTTGCAAGGGAACCGTTTACGTAAGTTGTGTTCGTGGCTCCTGCTACCGGGCTACCGTTCAATTCCCACTGGAAGGTAGGAGTTCCGCCATTCACAGGAGTTGCTGTAAAAGTGACTGTTGTTCCTGCACATATTGCACCTGCTGGCGAGGCTGCAATTGTGACAGATGGTACCGCTGCGGCTTGCAGTGACAAAGAAGCGCAGTTTGTGGCAGGAGATAATCCTGCCATGCCCGCTGCAGAGGTTGGTCTAACATTGCCGGCAGCTGAGGTCGTATTTGTTGCCTGGATCTGTACGCCATTAACAGAGAATATGTCAGTTAACGTCGTGCCGCTTGTGGTTACGTTAACCGAGATTGTTGTCGTGGTGATTCCGCCAAGTGTTACAGCGGTGATGTTGCGACCGGGGAAGAAATTGAAAGTTATTGCTGCTGCTGTATTAAACACCCAACCCGGAGGCGTACTAAGTACAAGTGTATGTGGCCCGGTGGTGATATCGTTACCTAGTCCTTCAGAAAAAATGATGTTCCCAAGGGTGTTAAAAGCTGGTGTGCTTCCATCCTGAGCACGGCTTGAACAGATGTTTGTTCCTCCGGTTCCTGGGGTTACAGTAATAGCTGCAATAGAATTGAATATGCTTGTAAAAACAAACGCAGCAATAAGTATGAAAATTTTCCTCATTTTATCAGTTTGTGTATTTATAATTGTACGAGTTAGAACCAATATTGAAAAAACATCTAAAGTTAGCCTATCAATTCGACTTGCACAATATAAGATTATACATAATTTATTTCCTAAATCATTATGCCAATTTCAATCTGTTTTATTACTGCTCCATCACGAAGTGGAACACTTTCTGTTCTGATCCGCTGCGGAGTGTGAGGATGTACATACCGTTTGCAAGTGTGCCATCCAGTTTGATCTGTGTTTCCAGATGTCCCTGTTTAGTGCTCACTGCTCCACGGTATACTACCTGACCCAGCATGTCTGTCACATCGATGTTCACGTCCTCGTTGCCGGTACCCAGGGTGCCGCGCACCGTGAAGATGCCCTTGTTAGGGTTAGGCAACAACCTGATGTCTGATGGTGTGGTACCTGTTGTCTGTGCACCGAGGATAGTTGTTGTGATGAATATCCAGTCGTGTGTACCGATGTTGGCACATACGCCGCTGCTGGTAACCTGACAAGAGATGGAATCATAGTCGTTGAAGATAGCTGTATAGCTGTCGTTGGTTGCACCGGCAACTGCATAACCATTCACTTTCCACTGGAACTTAGGATTCGGACCTGCGTCAGTTGCTGAAGCGTGGAGTGTAACCGGCTTGCCCGCTGTTACAGTTGTTCCCGGATCTGCCCATACAGTTACGTTAGGTATCAGCACTGAATCTACGCTGAGGGCCACATCTCCGCTTGTCACGGTGTTCGCCGTGCGACAACGGTAGTCGCTCGTCATGCGCAGGTTCACCACGTCGCCATCTACAGGTATGTAGCTGTATGTGCTGCCTGTACCTACCACTACGCCGTTCACCAACCACTGGTATACCGGTGTTGCACCACCGTAAGAAGGTGCAGCCGTGAATGTAACCGGGTTGAACTGACAGATGGTGTCGTTTGGTGTGGTCAGCACGCCTGCTACCGGTGTTGCCGTTGGCAGCACTGTGAGTGTCCTCACACCTGTTGCAGTTGTTGTTGCCAGACAGTTTGCGTTGCTGGTCATGGTCAATGTAACGTTGTCTCCGTGAGCAGGCACAAAGGCGTAACTGCTTGCTGTGCTCACACTCACGCCGTTAACCTTCCACAGGTAGGTCGGAGTAGTGCCGCCGTTCACAGGTACTGCAGTCAGCGTTACTGACTGACCCGGACAAACACTGTCGTACGGGCTGATACCTATTGATACCGCAGGAGTGACAAGCGGGTTGATCACCACATTGGCGCTGCCGCTCATGTTGCGCTGACAGCCGCTGGTCACGTCTGTAGCCAGTACGGTGTACACACCTGATGCAGTGTGCAGACCGAAGTTGAGACCGAAGCCGGTGCCCGGCATAAATCCTGTAACTGAAGAACCACGGTACAGCTCGTAGCTGACGCCCGGCTGAGAACCACCCAGGCCGATGGTAACACCTGTACCACCTGCGCAGTAGTTGCCACCACCTGTCACGTTATATACGTTAGGCAGCGGATCAACACTAACGGTCTTGATGGCCATACAACCTGTTACAGGGAGTACGTAGCTGATGGTCACCACACCCAGAGATACTGAAGTGGCCACGCCTGTTGCAGGGTCGATGTTCGCTATTGCAGGGTTGCTGCTGAACCATGATCCACCCGCCATTGCGTTGGTGAAGGTATTGGCAGATCCCATACAGATGTGCGGGTTGCCCGTGATGGTAGGAGGTGTTACGTTAACCGTTACCTGTACCCTTGTGAGACAGCCTGTAGCCCCGAGTATGTAGCTGATGTTGGTATGACCTGCTGCGATACCTGTGACCACGCCCGAGAGGAAGCCTACTGTGGCTGCTGCCGTGGTGTCGCTCACCCAGATGCCACCCGGAGTAGGTGTGCTGGCCAGTGTGATGGTTGAGCCTTCACATACCTGCAGTGGTCCTGTTATCGGTGTAGGCAGTGCGTTCACCGTGATGGTGCGAACATTGAAGCAACCGGTGCTCACCGAGTAGGTGATGACTGCTGTTCCTGCCGATATACCATGTATCATGCCTGTGAGCGGGTCTGCTGTAGCGCGGGCAGTGTTGCTGCTGCTCCATGTCCCACCTGCTGTAGGATGGGTCATTACTATTGAGTCGTTCACACATACCTGTGATGGTCCGCCCACAACTGCAGGCAGTGTGATCACTGTTACTTCGTTCACCGCGCGGCAACCGCTACCCAGTGTATAGGTAACAGGGATGATACCTGCTGTGATACCGCTCACTACGCCTGTAAGCGTATGGATGGTACCATAAACCGTTGATGTCGGGTTCTGGCTCCATGTGCCACCTGCAGGGCTACTTATGAGGTTGGTTGCAAAGCCGGCGCATACGCTCAGAGTACCTGAGATAGGAGCAGGGTTGTCGTGAACCTGCAGCGGACGTGTAGCCACACAAGCTGATGGTAATACGTATGAAATTATGGTGTTTCCACCGCTGATACCACCCGCGAGGCCTGTAACGCCATCGATGGTACCGATAGCAGGGTTGCTGCTCACCCAGCCACCGCCCGGTGTAGAGTTGTAGAACATTGCTACGTCACCCACACAGATGTCTGTAGGGCCTGTGATAGGATTCGGCAACGGATTCACTGTCATGTTGGTTGTTCTGAAGCAGCCGGTAGGGAGGGTGTAGGTGATAATGGTAACACCTGTACCCAGCACACCAGGTGTCATTGCTGACATGCCCGTTACAAGTCCTGAAATTGGGTCTACGTGCGCAACTCCCGGATCAGCTGATGTCCATGTGCCTAATGGGGACGAGGATATCAGACTAACTGTTGACCCTTCGCACACCTGAGTCGGACCACTGAATGTTGCTGGTAGACCATTGATTAAGAGTGTATGTGAAGAGAAGCAACCGGTACCCAGTATATATGATACAGTAACCGTTCCTCCTGAAACTGCTGTAAGTATGCCGGTGATCGGATCAATAGTAGCGACAGAAGTATCACTTGTGCTCCATGTTCCTGTGGGTGTACCGTTTGCGAATGTGGCATTGTTGCCGGCACATACAATCGCTGGCCCGGTAATAGTACCCGGATTGGGGTTTACGGTAACATTTTGTGTGGAGAAGCAGCCCGTCGAAAGCTGATAGCTAATGGTTGTTACGCCAAAAGATATACCGCATACTATGCCGGTGACGGGATCTATAGGTGCGATTGCAGGAATACTGCTACTCCAGATACCACCGGAAATCACATTCGTCAGAGTCCTGCAGCTTGAAATACATGTTGAATTCGGGCCAGTGATCGGATAAGGCGCAAGGATCAGGAATACATCTTTGGTTGTCTTACAACCCGTAGGCAACGTATAAGTGATAGTTGCTGTGTCCACACTAACACCTGTTGCAACGCCTGTTACGGGGTCAATGGTAAGTATAGAGGTATCACTACTAGTCCATGTACCTCCTCCGGGGCTGCTTAGGTAGGTTGTAGAGCTAAGGTTACAGAAACCGGCACTACCTGTTATTGTTGAAGGTAGTGGTTGCACGGTAACTATGAATGTAGATGCACAACCGGTCATTGGATAGGTATATGAAATAACGGTTGTCCCCAACATAACACTCGTTACGGTTCCACTTGCATCTATAGTCGCAACGGTCGGATTAGAGCTTATCCATGACCCTCCGCTGCTTGTTGTTGTTACAGTAGTGCTGCTACCGATACAAAGGTCAGGATTGCCGGAAATGGAATTGGGTAGCGGATTGACTGTTACTGTTGTGGTCCTAACGCAACCGGTGCCTATTGTGTAACTCACTGTTGCGGTTCCCGCTGTGTTTCCTGTTACGTCACCCGTTACCGGATTCACTGAAACGGATGTGTGCGGACTGCTCCAAACTCCACCTCCCGGACTACTGCTGAGTATGATGGTACTGTTCTCACATACCCACATCGGAGCAGGGCCCGTTATTATAGCAGGCAATGCATGTACTGTCAGCGTGGCTGTGCGCGAACAGCCGGTAGCGTATGTGTATGATATTGTGGTGGTGCCTGCGGCAATACCTGTAGCCACACCGGTTGTTGCTGAAATAGTCGCAATACCTGTCAATGAGCTACTCCACGTGCCGGGTAACGGACCACTGAAGCTAGTGGTTGTCTGACCTACACACACTTGCAGTGGTCCGGTTATCGGATCGGGGATAGCGTTCACGGTAGCTATAGCCGTCACCGAACAACCTGTGCCCAGTGTATAGGTTACTGTGGTAGTGCCGGTTGTTAAACCTGTAATAGCACCGGTCATTGCGTCAACCGTTCCAACCGCAGGGTTTGATGAAGCCCAAGTGCCGCCCGGAGTTGTAGTGGCCAATGTTCCGGTTGCGCCCTGACATACCTGCAATGAACCACCTATAGCCGAAGGTAACGCATACACTGTCACGGTCTGATTGACGCGGCATGTAGTTGGTAGGGTGTACGTTACAGTTGCTGTTGCTGCACTTCCGCCTCCACTTACACCTGTCACGACTCCCGAGGTACTGCCAATGGTTGCCGTTGTAGTTGGACTTATACTCCATGTGCCTCCCGTTGACAGGCTACTCAAACTGGTCGTTTGTCCCACGCAGGTTGCCAGTGTCCCGGTTATCGGGTCGGGCAAAGGATTGACTGTTATTGTACGTGTGCTGAAACATCCCGCACCTGCTGTGTAGGTTACTGTGGTGGTTCCTGCATTTATTCCGTTTACTATTCCTGTCGTCACGCCTATAGTCGCAATAGAGCCGGATATGCTCCACGTGCCACTTCCAGGTGTACAGTTGAGTGTCGTTGTACCACCCACACACACGTTGGCAGCTCCGGTTATAAGACCCGGCAGCGCATTGATGGTCACGACAGCGGTCTTGCGGCAACCTGTAGGTAACGTGTAAGTGATTGTCGCGGTTCCGCTTCCGCCACCTGTGATAACACCGGTGGTGCTACCAATAGTTGCTGTACCGGATGCCGCAGAGATTGACCATGTACCCGTTGCCGGTGTGCAGCTGACTGTGGTTGTCTGTCCCACACAAACTGAAAGCACACCGGTGATTGCACCCGGAAGCGGGTTCACTGTGATCGGTGATGAAACCAATGAACAACCAGAGGCCAATGTATAAGTAACGTTACAAGTACCTGCACTGATGCCTGCATAAGTGCCCGATCCTGTGGCGATGGTGCCGATGGTTGGGCAGGAAGCACTCCATGTACCACCTGAAGGAGAGCCTGTCATGGTGATCGTGCTGCCCTCACAAACTTGTGCACTTGCCGGTGTGATCGATGTTGGTAGTCCGTTCACCAGCATTACTGTGGTACGTGCACAACCTGTACTCAATGTGTAAGAAACTGTTGTAGTACCTGCACCCACGCCGCAGAATACGCCTGTAGCCGGGTTGATGGTTCCTACCGTAGCTGATACGCTTGTCCATGTACCACCGGCAGGCGTACTGTTCAGCGTAGTGCACTGACCGGCACAAATGCTGGTAGTACCTGTGATCGCAGTAGGCAGCGGATTGACTGTTACCACTGCTGTTCTGCGGCAGCCGGTACTCAATGTATAAGATATAGTAGCTGTGCCAGACGTTGCTCCTGTGGTGATGATGCCTGTACCCACGCCTATCGAAGCAGTAGTGGGGTTATCACTGAGCCATGTACCACCGCCCGGTGTACTTGAAATTGTTGTTGTACCACCCTGACAGAGGCTGAATGAACCACTGATAGCACCCGGAAGCGCATTTACAGTAACAGTGGTAGTAGTGATACAGCCTGAGCCAAGCGAATAAGTAATGGTGCTTGTACCCGAAGCCACACCGCAGAACAGGCCTGTGGTAGCGTCAATCGTGGCCACAGCCGGGTTGCTGCTGCTCCAAGTACCGCCGCCTGCCGAGTTGGTCAGAGTATTACACTGACCAACACAAGCTGTAAGCGTACCGCCGATTGTGCCGGGCAATGTGTTCACTGTTACGTTTAGTGTAGAGAAGCAACCTGTTGCACCTACGAGGTAGGTGATGGTAGTAGTACCTGCCGAAGAACCACAGAGGTAACCGGGACTAAGCATAGCGCCTACCGATGGAGTACTGCTGCTCCAGGTACCACCCGTAGTTGAAACGGTATAAGTATTACATGCACCTACGCACATAGCCAGTGGTCCGGTTATGGCAGAAGGGCCGGGATTAACAGTAATTGTTTTAGTGACAAAACAACCTGAGCCCAAAGCATAAGTGATGTCGGCTGTACCCACTGATACCCCGAACACATCACCTGCGCCTGATACAGTAGCTACCGTAGGATCAGAACTGCTCCATGCACCGGCCGGTGAAGCGCTGGCAAGCGTTATCGTTTGGCTGATACAAACCGAAGACGGTCCTGTGATGGCAGCTGGTGCCAGATTCACAGTCACATCGGCAGTAGTGATACAGCCCGTTGGTGCTGTATAAGTAATGGTAGAAGTACCACCGGTAAGTGCGGTCCAGGTACCGGTTGACAGATCGATCGAAGCGACCGTACCGGTGCCCGACGTCCATGTGCCGGATGGGGTAGAGCTACTAAGCATAGCTGAAGCCCCCTGACACAAAGAGAGTGTTCCGGTTATTGCTCCCGGTGCTCCGTTAACGGTAACAACCGCAGTAGCGATACAACCTGAAGGCAGCGTGTAAGTAACGGTACAAGTACCGGAACCCACCGCTGTCACAAGACCTGTTGAAATACCAACAGTAGCAATAGTAGGGCAGGCCATACTCCATGTGCCACCTATGGTAGTGTGAGAAAGCGTGTTTGTTTGACCCACACAGAGTGGAACGTTTCCGGCAATTGTTGACGGAGTTGCGGTAACGGTGATCACTGTTGTTGTCAAACATCCTGCACTTAATGAATAGGTTACGGTGCATGTACCGCCGCCAATCCCGGTTACCACGCCGGTAGTAGGATTCACGGTTGCAATTGTAGGACAAACCATTGACCATGTACCTCCGGGCGTAGCGTTCGTCAAAGTGATAGTAGATCCCGTACATACTGTGGTTGGACCAACAATCGGAACCGGAGATGTTACAACGGTTACCACCTGAGTTACTCTGCAGCCTGATTTTGTATAGGATATTGTTGCCGTTCCTATACTTACACCGTTGACTATTCCCGTAGTTGGTCCAACGGTTGCCACTGCCGGAGCGCTACTTGTAAAGATTCCACCTGTTGTAGCACTTCCCAATGTACTTGAAGATCCTATGCAGATACTGAATGATCCGGTAATTGGTGAGGGAATGGCGTTTACTGTTGCAACTGCAGTAACGTAACAACTACCTCCCATTGAATAAGTGACAACTGTTGTTCCAAGCGAGTTGCCGGCGAGTATCCCTGAAGAGGAAGAAGGGAACGTTGCATTAGAATTACTGCTACTCCAGGTGCCTCCTGTCGGTGAGCTACTTAACGTCGTGGTCATTCCCAGACATACGATCAGGATACCGGTTATTGGAGTCGGCATTGCAGTGACCGTTACCACGGTCGTTGCATAACATCCACCAATATTGTACGTAATTGTCGTAGTACCCGCACCCAATCCTGTCACTACGCCTGTGCTGCTGATAGTACCAACTGCTGTGTTACTACTGCTCCACGTTCCGCCTGCCGTCGCATTTGACAATGTTGTCGTTTGCCCGGTACATATCGATGTACCGCCGGTAATAGCACCTGGTGGTGTGTTAATAGTAAATGTTGTTGTAGCGTTAGCTGTGCAATACCCACCGAATCCCGCCGATGTAGGATCGTTTGTTGCCGTGAGTGTGTATGTATACGTACCCGGTCCGAGCCCGGTAAGTGCCGGCGGTGTAGTAACAGTTGAAGTATATCCTGATGGCCCCGACCAATTGTATACTACCGCAGATGCAGTACCTGTTGATGAAAGAACAACTGTGTCCGGTGCGCAGTAGGGTGCTGTACTGTTGGTAGCAGTCACGGTGGGTACAGCACACACTTCAATATCGTCAATGGCAACCAGTCCCCCGGCAGTGCCGAAACCTACGGCACTAGAAGCGTTTAGGCCAATATAGTAAGTGCCGGATGTTGGCACTGTGAAGTTCTGAATGTATTGGAGATAGGTGGTAGTGGTTGTGCTGGTTACACCCGTTCCTATAGTGCCCGGTGAGCCGCCCATTGTAGTTGCGGTTACAGCAGGCACGGTGCTTGTAGTGCTATAATGGGCTGTAATGGATGGCCAGGGAATAACGCCATCGGTCCGATACCAGAAGCTAAGCGTGTAGGTAGTACCAGCAGTCATTGCCAGTCCCGGGAGGAGTAGCCATTGGTTTGCCCATCCACTGGAACATGCACCACCCCTGTAAAAGTTGTAGAATTTTGTGCCACCCGGGGTGTGATTCGTGTTGATTACTCCGGCGAAAGTAACATTGGTTTGTACTCCGGAGAACACGCAATTTTGAACGTTGTGTGTCATACAGTTAGGTGCCCGATCCCCCAATGTTGTATTTACCTCAAATGTCTGCAGGTAAGGAATTGACCCTGCAGCCGAACAGGTAGTTAGTCCGGTGGCAATACCACTCATTATTGCACATGCGTCTGCAGGCGACACTCTAAACCAATACTGTGTTCCTGCACCAAGCCCGGTGGCCGTAAATGTTGTACCCGTGCCCGCGGCATGCGGATAGCCCGGCACAAGAATGGTACATGCCGCGTCCGAATAGGCATACACTGTGTAGTTAATAGGGCTGATGTACCCACCTCCCGTCGGTGATGCTGTCCAGCTAAGGTTGATCGAATTGACTCCTGCACTTACTACACTCGGTGTGCTGGTTGGGCCTACACAGGTGTTGAAGGTATTTGTGAGTGGAGACGTAGTATTGTATTGTGGCCCTACGCAATTATTATTGAATGCGAATACAAAGACATAGTAGTAGGTATTTGAGTTAAGCAGTGTGGTTGTATATGAAGGTGCGCTACCCGAAGTAGATCCCTGAACAACTATTCCTCCTCCAAAGCTACTGCCGGTCGCATAGGTTGTGTATGTGGTAGGCGTTGCAGAAAGCGTTGGGCTTGTACTCGCAATCACCAGATAACCGGTAGATCCGTTTGGTGTAAAATTGATAGTTGCACCACTGGAAGTTACTCCTGTAAACGTAAGTCCTGTCGGTTGCGTTGTTGGTGCCACTGCCGTCGGGCTATTAACATCAAAAGGTACATTAACGGAACAGGTCCCTGTATTGTAGTTGATGATGGTTGTTCCCACAGATACGCCCGTCACAAATCCTCCTACAGTGATAGTCGCTACGCCTGTTGCCGACGATGTCCACGTGCCTCCTGCCGGTGTGCCGGTTAATGTTGTCGTACCAGGGAAACAAATCGCCGGAGTGCCTGTGACAGTTGGTGTAGTACCCACTGTTACACTCAGAGTCGAGGTGCATCCGCTCGCTGTATACGTTATCACTGTAGTGCCGTTTGTTATCCCGGTCACTACCCCTGACGTCGATACAGTCCCCACTGCCGGAGTTGATGAACTCCACGTACCCCCCGTTGGAGATCCGGTGATGGAAAGGGTAGATGGCATACAAAGCACAGTGGGTGTTGAAGGGCTCATGGTTGGTAACATTGCTGTTGACCCCGATATCGTTACAGTAAATCCACTTGCCGTTGCGTATACCGTTTGCGCACATGCCGCTGTTGAGGTCTGAGCCTGTGTGAGCAAGAGTTGGAAGGGTAGGGTGTAACTGCTGCAGTTATATGCCGGTAAACAACCGGATGTGGTTCCCCATGCAGGACCAGCAGACCAGAAAGAGCTGTTCATTAGCCCACATGTATTCCCCGGTATTCCGCTACTGAATGCAGCGGCAGAACAAGATAACCATCCGTAAGTGCAGGCGCCATTTATTTGAAATGCCAGTCTTGATTGTGCCCATGACACCGCCGGCGGACCATAGTAGTTGTATGTTACCTGTATGTCGGTCAGAGTTGCCGCTGCCGGGATCGTCACGGTGTTAGTATTGGTACAGTAATCACCTGTGCTTGTGAATGCAGGTGGAAACGTGCCGCTAGTATATGTGAATCCTGAGGATAGAGTTCCTGTCACCAAAGGGTCTATCACCAGGGGATAGTGGGATACTGTTTTGTTCAGCAACGATCCTGGCACTTCGATATCAAGAACATCATTTCCCACTCTTTTGTATGACAACTCG
Source organism: uncultured Flavipsychrobacter sp. (assembly GCA_964652995.1). Lineage (GTDB taxonomy): Bacteria > Bacteroidota > Bacteroidia > Chitinophagales > Chitinophagaceae > Nemorincola. The sequence continues at coordinate 74,354 of CAZZCR010000022.1, forward strand.
CTAAGCGTGTTTTCTGCGGATGTTTGTTCGTAGGCGATTGCCTTATTGAATACATATGCTTCCTTACCACTTTCAGTCGTTACCCTTACTGCATCTTTCTCCTGCAGTTGCCCGGTGCTTTGTATCTTCAGTCCGGTTGAACTCTTGATATGATCACGGATAAGTAGCTTACCGGATGAGTAGGAGGGCATTGCATTGTTAACAACAAAATTTGTCTTGATACCGCCGTTCAACACTAAAATTTCAATGTCTATTCCTGTCCATGCGTTTATAACTTTAACACCATCGTCCCCGGCTGTGAAGTTTTTCCACGAGGCTTTGCCGAGTGATTCTTCGGTTCCGTCTGATTTCTGATATACTAATTCCAGATCGTGGTTGTAGGTTATTGTGCCATCCGGACCCGTCAGTGAACAGTACCCATCTTTTACGTTTACTGTTGCATTGATCAAACGGCCTTTTGTAAAAAATAATTTTTCGGTTGTATTGTCTGCTTCAAGGTGTTCAGATGCTGTCATCCATTGTCCTGATGCATCGCGGTAATGAATTGGATATACACTGGATTGAAGTGCGAACGACTGTTGGTTTGTGCCGTTTTTCACAAAATACTTTTGTGTGGCTGTTCGTTTTTCCAGTATTTCATAACAGTCTGTACATGGCGCGTTCGAATACAAAACTCCAAGTTCCGGATGGCTGGAAAATTTTCTATTTACTTCTTTTGCTTCGTCGTTTGTGTTTATTCTCGGGGTTGAGAAAGACGTAAAGTTGGCCTTCGTCTTACCGCCTGAGTTCACTCTTGCTTGAGCCTGAGTATTTTGTTTGAACTCGGGGTTTTCGTCATATAGTTCGGGCCGGGCTTTAGACCATAGGCTATTTGCACTTTGGAGGCTATTGTTTTTAATGTTTATTTGTGCAGTTAACCTGGAGGGCATGATAAAAGCGACAATAGAGAATATTTGAAATATTCTCAATAGTGTGAAGTTCGGACAGTTCGAAGATCCGTTACCGTTAACATGCGTTTTATTGGAAGAGTAGTTAGTATTCATAGATTTAGTCTGTTTATGTTGTAAGTGAACAGATTTTCAATTAGTGAGTATAGATTATGAATAATGGGAATAATTTATGTAAACAAATATAGGTATATATGTTTGCATTTCAAACATATTATTTTGTTTGAAAGACTCCATTTATCACACCATAAGTTGTCGGATGCAGACGTTTGTATAATAGGCGTGTAAATGGTGTTTTTAGTTGGGAAAATAAAAAGCGGACCGCATTTCTACGGTCCGCCTTTATTTTTTTGATCGAATTCTATTTACTGCTCCATCACGAAGTGGAACACTTTCTGTTCTGTTCCGCTGCGGAGTGTGAGGA
>CAZZCR010000023.1:0-73423 GCA_964652995.1 uncultured Flavipsychrobacter sp.
CGACAACGCTTACAGCTACTACATCATCGACCAACGCATTGTGTTATGGTTGTGCGACCGGAACTGCGAGCGTAACGGCAGCGGGTGGAACCACTGCATACACTTACCTGTGGAGCAACGGCGCTACTACAGCGAGCGTTACCGGTCTGGTAGCTGGTACTTATACAGTGACTGTAACTGATGCAAATGGCTGTACGGTTGTTAAGACTGTAACGATCACACAGCCATCAGCACTAGTATCATCAATTACGAACACAAATGTGAACTGTAACGGTGGCACAAACGGTACAGCTGATCTGACGGTGAGCGGTGGTACAACACCATACACTTACCTTTGGAGCAACGGAGCAACTACACAAGATGTAACCGGCCTTGCGGCAGGAACGTACAGCGTAGTTGCAACGGATGCGAACGGATATACTACTACACAGTCGGTAACAGTTACACAACCTGCAACATTGGTTGCAGCAGCAACCTCAACTAATGTAAACTGTAACGGTGGTGCAAATGGCACGATTGATCTTTCAGTAACAGGCGGTACAACTGCTTACAGCTACTCATGGAGCAATGGTGCAACTACTCAGGACCTGAGCGGTCTGTCTTCAGGCACATACAGCGTGACAGTAACAGACGCAAACGGCTGTACAGCAACAGCAACAAAAACTGTTACACAGCCGACAACGCTTACAGCTACGACATCATCAACCAATGCACTGTGCTATGGTTGTGCAAACGGAACTGCGAGCGTAACTGCAGCAGGCGGAACCACTGCATACACTTACCTGTGGAGCAATGGTGCTACTACAGCGAGCGTTACCGGCCTGGTAGCAGGAACTTATACAGTTACTGTAACTGACGCAAATGGCTGTACGGTTGTTAAGACAGTAACTATTACTCAGCCTTCTGCACTTGTGTCATCAATTACGAACACAAATGTGAACTGCAACGGTGGTACAAACGGTACAGCTGATCTGACAGTGAGCGGAGGTACAACTCCATATACTTACCTGTGGAGCAACGGCGCTACTACAGCGAGCGTTACCGGCCTTGCGGCAGGAACATACAGCGTAGTAGCGACGGATGCGAACGGATATACTACTACACAATCAGTAGTAATCAGTCAGCCGGCTATTCTCGCAGTAAGCGGAACTGTAAACGATGTTCCTTGTCACGGTACTTCAACCGGTTCAATTGATGTCACTGTTTCAGGTGGTACATCTCCATACTCATATAGCTGGAGCAACGGTGCAACAGCGCAGGATGCTGTCGGTCTTTCAATCGGCTCATATACTGTGAATGTCACAGATGCTAATGGATGTGCTGCATCTGCTTCATATAGTTTGACTGAACCGACTGCGATCGCACTCTCTGCGACAACAAATCATATTATTTGCGGATGTGCTCATTGCCATGGAATGGGCGAAATATACCTCACAGTTGCAGGTGGTGTTGGTCCATATACTTACCTGTGGAGCAATGGAGCTACATCGCAAAACAATACCGGCCTGATGACAGGTACTTATACAGTTATTGCTACAGATGCTAATGGATGTAGTGCAAGCGGAGCCTATTCGGTTGTGAGTCCGGTATATATGTCAGTTGCCTCTGTGGTAAATGATGTTACTTGCAACGGTGGAAGCAACGGCTCAATTGCCCTTACGGTGTCCGGTGGAATCGCGCCATTTACTTACAGCTGGAGCAACGGAGATACTACTTCGTCAATTTCCGGTCTGGTATCTGGTGTATATTCTGTATCTGTGACCGATGCATTGGGTTGCAGCAAGCCATACATTTTTGTTGTAGAGGAGCCGGCTACTTTTGACGTAACGGCGATGATCAATAATGTTGCATGTTTCGGAACAAGCACAGGTGGTGTTGATATCACACCATCGGGCGGCACTGCACCATATACATATAGCTGGAGCAATGGTGCAACATCGCAGGATATTTCAGGCGTGCCTGCCGGAAACTACACGGTTACCATTACCGATGCGCATGCCTGCACTTACACATACGATTATCCGGTGAGCTCAGATCCGGCAACAGTAGTGACAATCACGGCACCATCAATAGTATGTGTGGGTAGCGCTATCAACTTTGTTGGCGCCCCGGCCGGTGGTACTTGGTCAAGCAGTAGTCCCGCACGTGCTTCTGTATCTGCAGCCGGTGTTGTAACCGGTCTCACAGTCGGTACGACCCGTATCACTTATACACGGCCATCGGGTTGTTTTGATACAATGACGATCAGCATCAATCCTGCAATCGCTAATATTTCCGGAACAACGAACGTCTGTGTTGGTGAGACGATCACACTTACACATCCTGCTTCGGGCGGAACATGGTTGAGTGCTAATACCGCAATCGCGTCAGTTAATCCATCAACGGGTATAGTGACAGGCGTTGCAGCAGGTACAGTCAATATTACCTACTACTCATCTGAGGGTTGCTACAAAGTGGTTAACATATGGGTGAAAGGTCTTCCTGTTGCATTCACCGGTAATACAGTTGTTTGCGAGGGAAATATGGGCCAGTTGTACAGTACTGCCGGTGTTTCAGGTACATGGTCAAGTTCAAACACTGCAATAGCAACCATTGGTTCAGGGAACGGAGCGATGTATGGTGTTAGTGCCGGTACTGCTACAATTACTTTCAGGGCAACCGGCACTCAGTGTGCCGTAACCGGAACTATTACGGTTAATTCTACACCGGCTTCTATAACCGGCCCATCTTCAGTTTGTGTTGGAAGCACGGCAACACTTGCTTCTGCAACTCCAGGAGGTGTTTGGTCGAGCGGAAACGTTTCGGCGGCCACTATAAACATATCTTCGGGTCTGGTTACGGGTATGTCAGCAGGTGTAGTTAATATCTCTTACACATTACCTAGCGGATGTCGCAGGGTAAGAGCTGTTACTGTGAATCCGCTCCCAGCTGCCATATCAGGTACAGTTGTGATCTGCCTTGGTACTTCAACAACACTTTCCACTGCAACACCGGGTTGCAGCTGGAGCAGTGGTAATATATCGGTTGCGACTATCACCAGTGGTGGTGTAATGACGGGAGTGAGTGTTGGTACTGCTGTAATAACATACACGTCCGGTACCGGATGTTTCAGGACCACTACGGTAACAGTTAATCCAAGTCTGCCGGCAAATACAGGTGTGACTACGGTGTGTGTAGGACAGACTACGGCTCTTGCCAACGCAGCAACAGGTGGTACATGGAGCAGTGGTAATGCAGCAATTGCCACGGTTAATTCATCTACCGGTGTAGTGAACGGTATAACTGCCGGTGTTGTAAATATCACTTACAGGGTCGCTACCTGCTTCAGTGTGAGTTCGGTTACAGTAATTTCTAATTCTGCTGCAATATCCGGTTCAACTTCAGTTTGTGCCGGTACCACTACCGCACTTACACATCCTGTGGCAGGAGGAACGTGGACAAGCAGCAACCCTGCGCGTGCAACCGTTGTTGCCGGAACAGGCGTTGTAACCGGGGTGTCGGCAGGAACGGTAGTGATCACTTACTCATTGACGTCATCTTGTTACAAGACCGTTGTTGTGACCGTGAACACACTAACAACGCCTATCACCGGCACTACTACGGTTTGTAGCGGTAATAGTACTACGTTGAGCAACACGACCTCTGGTGGTACCTGGAGTTCAGGTAATCTGTCAGTTGCGACAGTCGGTCTTACAACCGGTGTTGTTACCGGCGTGTCGGCTGGGTCTGCAGTGATCACTTACCGCACAGCCGGTGGATGTTACACCATTAAGGCAATTACTGTAAATGAGACGCCTTCTGCTATAACCGGTGCCACCTATGTTTGTGCCGGTCAGACGACTACACATTATAACGCTACAGTTGGCGGAACATGGATAAGCAGTAATACATCAGTTGCTACTGTCAATTCAGTTGGTCTCGTTGCAGGTGTTAATGCAGGTACCGCGATGATATACTATTCTTTGGGCGGATCTTGCGGTGTGTCTGTTACAGTTAGCGTGGGCGCTATGCCTGCTGTAATAGCCGGTGGTGGTTCATCGATCTGTGCTGGTTCTGCTATCACACTTTCTTCAACAACCGGTGGTGGTACATGGACAAGCAACAACGCAACAGTTGCGTCCATCGGACTCACCTCCGGCAATGTTACCGGTCATTCAGCCGGAACAGCCGTAATAACTTATACACTTTCATCAGGTTGTTACCGCATCGCAGTTGTCACTGTGACTCCTATGCCTGAGGTTGCTCCTATCAGCGTCTCGGCTCCTGTGTTCTGTGTTGGTACACCTTCATTTGTTTCATCAGCTACATCAGGTGGAGTTTGGACTTCAGGTAACACCGCAGTTGTTACGGTGAGCGCATCTGGTACTTTGACCAGCATTGCAACAGGTACTGCAATCATCTCTTACGGAGTTACGGGTTCATGTGGTACGTCATATGCAACCACAACGGTTACTGTGAATGGCGTTCCTGATCCCGGTGTTATTTCAGGTACTTCAAGTGTCTGCATCGGTTCAGTGATAGCGCTTCATGCCTCTGTTACAGGCGGTCTGTGGATCAGCGGCAACCCCGAGATCGCTACTACCTGTCCATGTAATTCGGGCCAGGTGACGGGTATTGCTGCCGGTGTAGCTATTATGTCTTATGCGGTTACTAACGATTGTGGTACTACTTATGCTACGTATCCGGTAACGGTTAATCCGGTGCCGTCAGTAACGCCTGGCATAGTGACGCCTGGTTTCGTTGGTACAACAGCGGTCTCATTGCCGTTCACTACTACCGGTGCTCCGTCAACCTACACAATTGTTTGGGGGGCAGGTGCGTCGTCAGTTGGATTCGCCAATATTACCGGAGCTACGTTGGTGTCTTCGCCAATGTCGGTTGCTGTACCGTCGAGCGCAACAGAGAACACTTACTTCGGTACAATATCTGTTAGCAACGGAATGTGTAGCAGCCCTGCGCAGCCGTTCAGTGTGACACTCAATACTTCGGTTAATATCTACACTTATGCAGGCATCGGTACAAACGGATATACCGGAAACGGTTATGCGGCAACTGCTGCCAAAATGAGCCACCCGTACAATATCGCTACAGATTGCGACGGAAACACGTTCATTGCCGATTTTGAGAATGCAGTTATCCGTAAGGTAAGTGCTACCGGTGTTATCACTACTGTTGCCGGAAACGGAACGATAGGTTACAGCGGTGACGGCGGACCTGCTACTAGTGCCACAATGTCTCATCCTTCAGGTATCGTACTTGATGCTGCCGGTAACCTGTATTTCACAGACTTCAACAATCACGTGGTACGCAGGGTGAGCACGTCAGGCGTTATCACGCGTGTCGCCGGTAATCTGGCCAATGGTTATGCAGGTGATGGTGGCGCGGCTACTTCTGCGCGTCTCTTTTATCCTTCCGGTCTTACTATTGATGGTGCGGGTAACTTGTTTATTGCAGATAATGCTAACAATGTGGTGCGTAAAGTTACCCCTGCTGGCATCATCAGCACAATTGCGGGAACCAACATACCTGGCTATACAGGTGACGGTGGTGTGGCAACCGCTGCAAGGCTGAATTCACCTAAGAATGTTCATGCTGACGGTACTGGAAATCTGTACATCAGTGATTGGGGAAATCAGGTGGTGCGTAAAGTTGACGCAGCAGGTATCATTACCACTATTGCCGGTAACGGTATCACCGGGTACAGCGGAGACGGTGGTCCTGCAACTGCAGCTAAACTTGATCATCCATACGGTATCACTACCGACGGTGCAGGAAACGTGTATTTCTCCGAATATACTAACCATATTGTAAGGAAAGTTAATCCTGCAGGTATCATCAGTACGATCGCGGGTGATCATACCATAGGTTATAGTGGGGATTATGGTCCGGCACTGCTTGCTCAGCTCAATCAGCCAATGGGTCTGTCGCGCGACTGCGCAGGCCGCATATTTATAGCGGACAATGCTAACTATGTGGTGCGTATCCTGGGTGAGTACAACCGTACTCCGTTCTTCACAGCGGGTAACAACCAGAACATCGATGTTTGTTATGGCTCCGGTGCGATTTCTATGAATACGCGTCTGGCAGTGATCGACTTTGATACTACTCAACCATTGACATGGTCTGTTGTAACTGCACCAGCTCATGGTTCTTTGGTTGCCGGATACGCTTCAACGTCTACAGGTGCTGCAATTACACCATCAGGTCTTAGTTATACTCCTGCAACCGGTTATGCTGGTCCTGACGTGTTCGTGGTTCGTATCTCTGACGGTATTGCTTCTTCATTAACCACAGTGAATGTAACAGTAAGTATGCCGCCTGTTGCCGGAACGATCTCCGGTACAACTACAATTTGTGGTAGCGGCATCACGCATCTTATCACTACAGGTACAGGTGGTGTGTGGACCAGCAGCAACACAACAGTTGCAGTTGTTGATTCATTCGGTTATGTATCGGGTGTAGGCTATGGTACGTCCACAGTCTCTTATTCTGTTACAAACGCGTGCGGAACATCTGTTGCCACAAAAGTTGTAACATTCAACCCAATGCCATACGCCGGTTCTATAATCGGTGCAGCGAAAGTTTGTCGTGGAACCTCTATCCCTTACATGAGTCCGGTTTCGGGTGGCGTATGGAGCAGTGGCAATACATCAATTGCAACTGTGAACAGCGCAGGTATGGTATATGGAGTAGATACTGGTATGACAACCATTACCTACACAGTTACGAACTCATGCGGTACTGCATACGGCCTCAGGGACGTAACTGTAGAGATTCTGCCAATTGCTAGTCCTATTACTGGTACGACAAGTGTTTGCGCGGGTGCAACAGTACAGTTGTTCAGTGCTACACCGGCAGGTGCCTGGTATAGCAGCAATGAGTCTATCGCTACAGTTCATATCGACAGTGGTTATGTTACGGGTGTTTCGGCCGGCGTAGTGACAATAAGCTACAGGCATAATACTACTTGCGGCATAGTTATGGTTACAAGGACATTTACAGTGAATCCTTCTACTGTTACAGTTCCTGCTATTGGCGGTGCGTCAACAGTATGTGTAGGGGCAACGACAACGCTGACGAACAGCATGACAGGTGGCACATGGTCATCTTCAAGCTATCCTGTGAAACTTACCATCAACAGTTCTACAGGTGTTGTGACGGGTGTGGCGGCAGGTACTGCGGTTGTTACCTATACTGTTCCACACGAGTGTGGTGTGTCTTACATCACCAGGGTAATGACAGTGAATCCGTTGCCTACTGTATCACCAATTTCGGGCACAATGAGCATCTGCGTTGGCTGGACGATCACGGCTACTAACGCCACCACAGGTGGTGTATGGAGCAGCAGCAACCCTTCGTCAGCAACGGTTAGCAGCGCTGGTGTTATTACTGGTGTGGCTGGTGGTATGCCGGTTATCTCTTACTCTGTGACCAATGGATGTGGCACAATTGCAGCAACTGCTCTGGTTCCTGTTGGTACAGCTCCTGCGGTGAGTTCAATAACCGGTGCATCTGCAGTATGTGTGGAAGGTACAGCAGCTCTGTTCAACTCTACTACAGGTGGTAGTTGGTCTACCTCCGACATCACACGTGCAGCGGTGAGCAGCGCAGGTATTGTAACGGGTGTAGGAGAGGGTACAGCTACTATCACATATGCGGTGCATAACGGTTGTGGTTACTCATTTGCAACTAAGCTGATGACAGTTAATCCATTGCCTGAGGTTGCTACCGTAGCCGGTTCGTCGCTTGTTAATGTTGGTGGTACTATCTCATTGGCATGTGCATCTACAGGCGGTGTATGGAGCAGCAGCAATACTTCTTTGGCTACTGTGAGCGCTGCCGGTGTTGTAACCGGTGTGAGTCATGGTACAGCAACTATCAGCTACACCGTATCAAATGTGTGTGGGTCGGCATCGGGCACAAAGGTGGTGAGCGTGGTTACGCTTTATGCAACGATCTACGGATCGCATGTATCGAGCCCTGGTGGTTCTGACGGATGTGCGCTGTTGACAGTTGTAGGCGGTGTGGCTCCATATACGTTCCTTTGGTCGAACGGTGCTACTACTCAGAACTTGTTCGGCTTGTCGGCAGGCACTTATTCAGTACTCGTTACAGATGCCCTCGGTGATACGACATCCGCATCAGTTGTGATTACCGAACTGGGTGCGCGTGGTGTTGCTTCAGGTGACGGTGAAGGCGCAAGAGTGTCGTTTGGCGCTCACCCGAATCCGTTCACTACGCGTTCTGTGATCAGGTTCAACCTTCCTGAAGGCAAGCACGCAACTGTTGATGTGTTTAACGCAGCAACTGGTATTAAAGTGGCAACAGTGTTCAATGACCACGTTAATGCAGGCGAGGAATACACTGCAACCCTTGAAGGTGCGGATATACCGGCAGGTATTTACGTCTACAGGATATCTACTGAGAATAAGTCCTACATCGGCAAGGTATTGCTGGTAAAATAGGTGGGATAGAATGACTTGTGAAGGGGCGTTGCTGCAGATCGGCAACGCCCCTTCATTTTGGCTATGTCGCGCTTTGGCTCTCTTGACTGGTAAACACAAGAAAGCCTGTTACTTATAGTAACAGGCTCCCAATAATATTGATTATTAGCCTTGATTCAGGTTATACCGTGGCTTCTTCTATCAGACTTCTGTGTGAGGAGTCGACCATTTGCAATGCCAGTGCCTTGATAGATGGGAAAACTAGTTCATACGCTGCTTTTTTAGTTACCGGCACATCAATGTCTTCCATTGCTATTATGTAGATGATTGACGTAGGAACGTCCAGTGCATTACAGATCTTCGTCAGAGTACGAGGATTTGGTCTTTTTTTACCTGTTTCAATTTGTGATAGGGCAGTCTGTGATATCTCACATTTCTCAGCAAGCTCCGACTGAAGCATGCCTAATTTACATCTGATTGACTTGATTGCTGATCCGATATTCATGTGTACGGGTGTTTTTGTATTAAAAAATCAATGGTTTATAGTTCAAATAATAATTGCATTCAATATTGCGAGAATGTGTGCAAGTTACTTCACCAATTGTTCAAATGTTGTAATTCGCAGTTAATTTTCTGTGAAAGAAAAATGGCATAATATGTTCCCGGAGAATATGGGCATAAAAATGCCCGGCCATCAGCCGGGCATTTCATAAAAGAGTATCGTAGACCAGGTTATTTCTCGATCGCAGATGTTACTTCCTGGCTGGAAGGATTGGTGCGATGTGCGAACATTGCTACCAATTCTCCCTTTTCATTGATCAGGTACTTCTGGAAGTTCCATTTCACCTCACTGTCCATGTATTTATTGTATTTTTTCTCTGTTAGCCAGTGGTATATCGGCGCCATTTCCGAACCCTTAACTGATATCTTGGCTGCCATCGGAAACTTTACCTTGTAGGTTTTCTTACAGAATTGCGCGATCTCGGCGTTTGAGCCCGGCTCTTGAGCCCCGAAGTCATTTGCAGGGAAACCTACGATCACCAATTTGTCTTTGTATTTTTCATGCAGCGCTTCTAGGTCGGCATATTGCGGTGTGTTGCCGCATTCAGAAGCGGTGTTAACGATCAGGATCTTCTTACCCTTGAATTTTGAAAAATCTACGGTGCCACCCTCCAGGCCAGCTACTTTAAAATCGTAAATACTAGCGGGCACCTGAGCCTTGGCGGCACCACCGAATAAAAACAGGAAATTCAGGATTAACAGTAAGTGTGATGACATGTGTATATTTGTTTGGACAATAAAATTAGGAAGATTTCAGGCCGCTCCCCTACGATTTTGTTTAGTGTGCGATAACTTCTGACTATTGTTAAACAATCTATATAACATCTTCAGCCCATATGGCAAAACAGAAACAGACAAAAGTCAAGCCTCAACCCCAGCCGGCGGGTAGCCAGCAGCCACGCCCGGTGCAACAGATGCCGGACCTGACAGTGGCGGCCACCAAACCCAATAAGATATTGCTGATCATACTCGCAGTAGTTGCATTCGTAGTGAATATCAGGGTGATTGGCTATGAGTATACCCTGGATGATCCTTTTTTTACAAAAGACAATCCTAATGTGAGCAAGGGCTTGTCCGCGATAGGTGAGTTCTTTACACACGCTGCTTACTATGGTGTATTCAAGCATCATGATGCTTCATATCGTCCGTTGATGCTGACGAGTTTTGCTGCCGAGAAAGATCTTTTTGGTTTTGATCCGCACACGGGCCACCTCATCAACCTTATACTTTTTACAATTCAGATAGTTGTGTTGTTCCTACTTCTGCGTAAGATGTTCAAGGGAGTATCCGAGTTCGTACCATTCTTTATTACGTTACTGTTTGCATTACATCCAATGCACACTGAGGTCGTTGCCAGTGTGAAAAGCCGCGATGAGGTGATGGGATTATTGTTCTCGGCACTGGCATTGCTTCAGACCATGAAGTATGCCGATGATGGCAAGGCAAAGAACATGATCTTATCAGCTGTGCTGTTTTTCTGTGCACTTATGTCTAAGGAGACACCAATAGCATTGGTGCTGATAGCGCCGATGACCGTCTATTTCTTCAGAAAGGACATTCCGATAGCAAAGGCTGCCAGATTTGCGATACCGTATGCCGCGGTAGCTGCGGGTTATATGGTGATGCGTGCGCTCTTTATTGAAAGCGATGGAGAAAAGGTGCGCATACTTGTGAATAACAATGCCCTGATGGCTGCCACCAACTATGCTGAAAAGCTGGCTACTACTCTGTTCATACAGTTGAAGTATCTGATCATACTGGTGTTTCCACATCCGCTTTCTTACGATTATTCGTTCAATCAGATACCGATCATTGGTTTCTCAGACCCCAAGGCGCTGGCTGCTGTTGCTGTCATTATAGCACTGGCGGTTTACGCAGTGAAAAGCTTCGCAAAACGCGATGTGTTCGCATATTGTATTCTGTTCTACGCGTTTTCGGTGGTAATTACGTCCAATCTGTTAGTAGACATAGGTGCCACAATGGCCGAGCGGTTTATCTATACCGGCTCGCTTGCGTTCTGTATTACGCTTGTAGTGTTATTGTCTAAGTTGCTGAAGGTGGATACAGTAAATATGTCGTTTGCCACGGCAAGACCTTTGTTTATTGTGGTTACAGTTATCAGTGTGTTGTACGGTGCCAAGACGGTGGCGCGCAATGAAGCCTGGAGCAGTAATCTGGAGTTGTACAAAACCGGACTGGAGACTGCACCCAACAGCTGGCGTGCACAGTATCTGATGGGCGTGGAGTATACACGCATGATCAGCAAGGAGCCTGATGCGTTGCTGAAGCGCGAATTGTACAAGAACGCCAATGAATGTCTGAACCGCAGTTTAGCCATATTGCCCAATAATAGCGATGTGTACCTTATAAAGGGTTATGCCGATGAATTTGGTGGGCAGATCGATTCAGCAATTGTTTCGTACACAAACACTATAAGGCTCGATAGCTTCAACACGCAGGCATTGGTGAATCTGGGTGGTGTGTTCCTGCGCACCAATAGGCTCGATGAATCGATCAAAACGCTGTCACGCGTTATTTCCTACGATCCTAATAATGCGGATGCCCTTGCTAATCTTGGTGCTTCTTATGGCAACAAAGGCATGTTCAATGAGTCGGCGCAGTTCTATCAGCGATCTCTGAAGGCGCGCCCGGTGCAGCCACCAAATGTGTTTATGAGTATGAGTAATGTTTACCGCTTCCTCGGCGATTCGGCCAATGCGCAGAAGTACAGGCAACTCATGTTTCAGGCGCAGGCAAATGGTACAGCCGAAGCGCGATAGTATCTGATACATTATTCAATGAAAATAGCCTGCCGGTCGGCAGGCTATTTTCATTCCCGTGAGTTACTATTTATTAGTTCTTCACCGGGAGGAAGGCATACTTCTGACCGTACTCCATCATCTGTGTGAAGAAATTGTCAGGGTATTCGACCTTTACGTCTGTTATTTCGTTGCCGTTCATAACTGGTACCAGGCGCGGCTGAATGAATCCTTTGTAAGGTTTCATGTTAAGCTTGGCGTAGCGGTCCAGTATCTCTTTGTGCAATACAGGATCTACCTGCACTCCGTAACCTTCTACCAGAGCTTTGCCTGCTTTGTAGTCGCCCTCTGATTTTATGCGCTGTATCTCGCGCAGCAGTTGGCCGAACAGTTCACGCAGTTTGTTGTAGTCGTTTACCTGAACAAAGGTTTTGCCATCGCGCTTGAACATAGCGATGACATTATCTTTTTTGCCTTTTTCGTAGGCCCAGCGAGCCACCAATGCACGATTGCGCATGTGTGCTTCTTCAATCTTGTCTCCGGGTTTCAGGCGGGTGAGCTGAGTGATCATGCCGTTCATGATATAGCTATCGTACTCTGCCATTCCCACTTCAAGGCTTGGCATTACGCCAATGTCCACCAACTTTTTATCCATGATGAAATACAGAGCCACCAGGTCGGCACGTGCTTCTTCAAGGCAGCTTGCGTAGTTCTTGAGCGTCTTGTCTGTTGTTTCGACACCGTCATTTATTTTCCCTGATGCGTGCCCGATACATTCGTGCATATCAGTGTGCAGGTCGGACGCAAGCGCTGCATGTTGTTTCAAACGTTCGCGCACTGTGTCGTTCACTGCAAATTCAGCGGTCATGCCACCTTTTGCACCAACAACGTTGTATGAGTGGACAATGTTACTGAGCGATACCGATTTAGAGCCGTAGTCTTTGCGTATCCAGTCAGCGTTTGGCAGGTTGATTCCTATAGGTGTGCTTGGTGCTGCGTCTCCGCTTTCTACTATCACGGTTATTGCCTTGGCGGTAATGCCTTTCACTGTTTCTTTCTTGTGTTCCTTCATGATGGGCGAGTTGTCTTCAAACCATTGCGCTTCTTTGGCAATGGCCTCGATCTTTTTTGTGCCCTCCATATCTTTGAGCGATACAGTGCTTTCAAAGCTTCCTTTTTTGCCGATTGCGTCCAGGTACACTTCTATGAAGCCGTTCACGGCATCGATTGATGGCGCAGTATTCTTTGCCCAGGCAATACTGTAGTCATCAAATGTTTTCAGGTCTCCGGTGCGATAGTACTTAACAAGCAGTTCCAGTGAAGCTTTCTGCAGCGAATCTTCCGCAACGCCGGCAGCCTTTTCCAGCCAACCGGCTATATTGTCGATGGCAGCACCATACATGCCACCGCTTTTCCAGGTCTTTTCAACTATCTGGCCATTTTCTTTCATCACTTTGCTGTTAAGGCCCCAGGAAGGTGCATTGCCCTTGGTGTCGAATTTGGCGTAGTATGCCTCCACTTCTTTTTGAGTAACCCCTTCGTAGAAGTTGTTGGCAGAGTTCACGATGTTGTCGATGTTCGGACGTAGGTCCACCACTTTTGGCATGTATTTCAGGTCATATACCACAGGCTTTATGCGTGCCAGAAATGCGTCTACACTTTCACCCTCGTTCTTCGGAAGCTTGGCGGTGTCGCTGGCCTTAACTATGCCTGTAAAATATTCGTAGCTACACTCAGGAATGAACTTATCGTTGCCGTAGTGGTGGTAGTTGCCGTTGCTGAACCATACGCGTCCGCAGTAGGTTTCGAATTTTTTCCAGTCTTCAGCGTTCTTGTCGCCATTGTAGGTGCCGTAAACGGCCTCAATGGTCTTGCGCAACATGATGCCGTCTTTGCTCTTCTGGTCATAGATGATATCGCGGCCGCAGAGTGCTGCTTCATACAAGTAGTAGGCCAGTTTTTTCTGTTGCAACGTGAGGTTGCGGAAACCGGGTACCTGGTAGCGCAGCAGTTGCAGGTCGGCAAAAGACTGTGCTTCGGTCACGAAGTTCTCGTCATAAGTGTCGGCAACCATTGTCGTGTCTGCTTTGGCTGCTTTGTTGTCGGCGGTGCCGTTGCCGCAACCTGTCAGTATTTGTGTGCTCATTGCCATAACAGGGATAGCCCATCTAAGGCTCATCTTGCTTTTCATTATCAGAATGGTTGGTTATTTGGATAAAATTACTTTAAAGTGTTGAATAATAGCCGCTGTAAGCCGGACATCACAGTTCTATGGATGCCCCTATGACTATTTTGCCCTTCTTTTCAAGGTCTATTGGTCCGGGTGTGTTGAGTGGATAGAAATACCCGATATTGAAAGATTGATAGTAGCTGCTAGCGCGCAGGCGGATCAGATTGTTCAGCAGCATGCCGGCTTCGTGGTAGCCTTTCGACGGAACCATAATGTCTATACTGTTGTGGGCAGAGGCATTTGAGAGGTTTCCGTAAAGTACTCCATACTGGAGCGCGATGTTGGGGGCCGAACTGAGGTCGAAATCGGGGGATTCAAGTTTATATAATTTCCAGTCCATATCGTGGCGGAAGACAGCCTGCGCAAACTTGTCGGTATATACTTCGTACGGAAAAAGGGTCATAATCCCGCCAAATCCGTATAGAGAGAAAGCATAGCGGGGATCATATTTGAAGCCATTGCCGGCAAAAAGGCGGGAGATTGGCAGAGGGCCATCGCTCCATATTTTTCCGGCTTCAAACATGATGTGTTCTGTCCCTATCCGGTTGAGGTGCCCGCGCCACAGAAGGCCGGATACCGCCTTTATGTACTTCTCATTGGGCATACCAGCTGTGATTTCGCCTGCGGTTACTTTCCCGAACCATGTAGGGTATTTACTGTCAGTGCGCATGTAGGTGCCGAAAATGGGTGCCGTCCGCTCTCCGTATGCGTAGCGAAGATTAATGGATGCCTCTCTGGATCGGAAGGAAGCATGATCTTCGCCATTAATGCGCAAAGCATAGTTGTAGTTGGGGGTGAATTGTTGTTCTTCGGCGGTAACTTCAGCGCCCCAGTATCCGAATTTTCCGCTCATTGAAACGGTATAGGTCTTGGTAAGGTCCACGCGTGTAAGCAGGAATTTCCGCAGATAGTTTTTGTCCAGTTCTTTGGCGATTTGGATGCGGCCCGGGTCGCCAAGGTCATCGGTATAGCTACCGCGCAGCACAAACTCTTTGTACTTGTCAAAATAGAATTCAGCGAAGCCACCATACTTCCATCGCTTGTCGCCGAAGCCATATCCTGCCCAACCACCTACCGAGGCCCATTTCAGAATGCGGTCATTGGTTTGCAAGCCCAACCCAAGCCGTATATTCTCATATCGGTTGTAAGACAACAGGCGTGTCAGGTCAATATCAACTGCTGCCACAGATACGCGTCCCTTGGGTAGATTGCGCATATAGTCCATTATCTTGTCTGCCTTCACTTTTGCGCCCAAGCTGTCAATGACGTGGTAGGTCATTTGTTCTTTTGCATCCAATGCGTCGGGACGGAGGCGGTTCAGCAGGCTATCGCTATGCTCGGTGGCCCCGTCAGCAAGCCGAACGGTATGTCGTTTATCGAAACGAACATCGTTGGCATCCCACGACACGGAGTCAATGGTGGAGCGGCCGGTCATTTGCAGCGTATATGGCGTCTTATCCGCTTTCATTACGCGTTCAATGACGTAGTTGAGCTGCCCGGGAAACCAGCGTCTGCCTTTTGGACCGAATGGAATCCTTTGGTATTCCTGCTCTATTCGCACGGTCTGTTCCATACCGGGGTCTTTTACGGCAGCTATGAGCCGTGATATGGCAAAGCCATCGGAGTGGATGTAGACCTTGCCGGTGAGGCTGTTGCCCGCGATGCCTTTGGGTCTGAAGCTCAGTACCCAGATGGTGTCGGTACCATCCAATAGTTCGTCGGACAGATTGAAGCGGTAGTGCAGGTTGTAGCCGGGGCTCACAGGGTTGTGGTAGTCCTTGCCGTTCAGGGTTATGTAGTCGGTATAGGCATGGAAGGGTAGCACGTCCGTTACAACACTTGTAAACGCAGTCTTTTTCAGCCCGGAGAAACGGGTAGCGAGAATATCTTCCTGCAATTTGCCCGGGCGCTCCCAGTTGCGGATACTGTAGGTCTCTGACATCAGCATGTGCTGGCGAGTTGAAAAGGCTTTGAATTCTTTTATGTCCGCTGAAGTGTCTTTAGCTCTGTTGGAGTCGGGAAGGGAGGCATCGGCCAGCATTTTGTAATAAATATGGCACCGGTAGTGGTCATATTTGTCAGGGTCATTGCCCGGTTTATTTTTTATTGTCTCGTTGAGAATGCGGCGGATCTTTTCATACGGTGGTTTCACCGTCACTTCTGCCAGTTCTTTGCCTGCGGGTTCCAAAAACACAGTATTGGATGATAGAGGTAATGAAAGGACAAGTGTTTTGTAGCCCATGCACGACACCTCTATGGTAGACGGAGCCGGAGATACGGCAGGTATCTCAAAGTAACCGTCGAGCCCGGCTATCACACCTTGGTTGTCGGTTCCATATCGGATGGTGGCAAACGGAACAGGTGCTGAAGTGCCTTTTTCAATGATCCTGGCACGTGCGGGCTGCTGTGCCGAGAGTCCTGAACTAACGAGTGAGAGCAGCAATACCAATAAAAAGAGGGAGTAACGCATGTGCGACGGGTGCCTAAAAAGTTTATCAAAATTATATTTTTTGCCCTATCTTTAGCCTGATAATTTCCGGTCATGAAGAAGAAACTCTATAGCCTGCTGGCAGGTGTATTTGTCCTCGGTATTGTGTCGTGCAACAACGGCGACTATATTGCCGACCCGCAGAGCAATGGCAATGGTGCAGTGAACCCTATTACGCCACTCACCAGTAAAGAATATACATGGGGTAATGACGACATTCTCAGCGCTGAGATCAACGGCAGTGGCTGGAAGGCCGACAATGTTACCTTCACACTTGATTCGTCAGGGGCGAATGTGATCACCGGTTATAAAGACAAGAGCGACATTGTGTTGCAACTGTATCTGCGTGATGTTTGGGGGCCGGACAATGTGTACCCTATTCAGTGGGAAAACTATGGTCGCTATGGTTCTGTGACCGACAAGACCAGCCTTAATGAAGGAGCCTATTATAGCTACTTTGGTAACTCAGGCGGGTTGAAAATGACCTACAACGATACGGATGCCATCAAAGGGGTATTCTACTTCAAGGCGGTGTCAACTACCGGCAAGATCATGAACGTGTCTAAGGGTGTGCTTAACTACAAAAAAATGTAAACTCCCAGAGCGGTTGTAATCAAAGGCCGTTACGATATAAGAAAGGTAAAGCCCCGGTTTCCCGGGGCTTTAATATTTACTGTATGTAAAGTCGTCAATTAAGCGAGTTCTACTTCAGCGCCTGCTTCTTTCAGTTTGCCAGCGATATCATCAGCTTCTGCTTTGCTAACGCCTTCTTTTACTGCTTTAGGAGCGCCGTCAACGAGTTCTTTCGCTTCTTTCAGACCAAGACCAGTGAGATCTTTCACTACTTTCACAACGTTCAGTTTAGAAGCGCCTGCGCTCTTCAGGATAACGTTGAAAGAAGTTTTCTCAGCAGCAGCTGCCGGAGCGTCGCCACCACCTGCGGCAACAACCACTGCAGCAGCAGCTGGTTCGATACCGTAGTCGTTTTTCAGAATGTCAGCCAGTTCCTGTACGTCTTTTACAGTCAGGGCTACTAATTGTTCGGCTAATGCTTTTACGTCTGCCATTGTATTATGTTTTGTTTGTTGTTTTTTAAAATTGTTTACTGCGTACTCTAAAATTTATATTGGACTTGGAAGCCGGATTTGTGTGGGAATGTGGTCCATTCCCGGTTTGCATTACTCTGCAGCAGGTGCTTCTGCTTTTTCTTCGTGATGGTGAAGAAGGGCAGCCAGTACGCGTTTTGCAGGAGACTGGAGCAAGCCGATAACTTCGCCGATGAGCTCGTTCTTCGTCTTGATCTTTGTAAGAGCAACCAGCTGATTGTCGCCAACGAATACAGCAGTATCGATGATTGCGGCTTTCAGAACAGGTTTTTCGATGTTGCCCGCCTTACGGAAAGAAGACAGGATCATTGCAGGCTCTTTTGGCGAGTCAGAGAACATGAGCGCGGTAACGCCATGCAATGAGTCGTAAAGACCTGTGTATTTGTCATCGTTGAAGCTCTCGAGGGCTTTACGGATGAGCGTATTCTTAGCAACTTGCATTTCGATGTTCTTTTCGAAACACAGCCTGCGGAGCTTGCTCACCTGTTCTACCGAAAGAGACTCGGTATTGGTGACATAAAAGTTGCTGTACTGGGCGAATTTCGCCTTGAGTACTTCTATTGCTTCATTTTTTTGAGCAGGAGTCATTGTAAAAATTTGAGAATTTGAAAGTGTGGAAATGCGAAAATGTTATGTTACGCTTTTCTGTTTTCCGGATTCAAATTGTTATTAAATAGTTTTTACTTTTCTGTGCTGTCGCACATTTAATATTACGCTACGCTTTTCGGATCTACCGACAGGCCCGGGCTCATTGTAGATGCGATGCTGATGCCTTTGAGGTAAGTACCTTTGGCAGTAGCAGGCTTCATGCGCACCAGTGTGTTGATCAGTTCCTGAGCGTTCTCGGCCAGTTTGTTGGGTTCGAAAGATACGCGACCAACTGAAGCGTGGATGATACCTGCTTTGTCGATCTTGAAGGCGATCTTACCACCTTTTACCTCTGTAACAGCTGCAGCTACATCGTTGGTAACTGTACCTGTTTTAGGGTTTGGCATGAGGTTACGAGGACCGAGGATCTTACCGAGACGACCGATCTTAGGCATCACCGATGGTGTAGCTACGATCACGTCAACGTCTGTCCAGCCGCCGTCGATCTTCTGAACATACTCGTCCAGACCAACGAAGTCGGCTCCTGCTGCTTTTGCTTCAGCTTCTTTATCAGGAGTACAAAGAACGAGTACGCGCTTTGTTTTACCTGTACCGTGAGGCAGAGTAACTGTGCCACGGATAGCCTGATCAGCTTTCTTAGGGTCTACACCCAGGCGGATGTGAACGTCTACTGAGCTGTCGAATTTGGTGAGGTTAATTGTTTTCACCACACTTGCGGCTTCAGCAAGTGTATATACTTTATTTTTGTCAAGTTTAGCTTCTGCAGCTTTTCTTTTCTTTGTAATTGCCATTGTCAGTTCTTTAAATAAGGTAAAAAATACTGTTAGAGCCGCCGGCTATTATTTAACAGTGATGCCTTCAGGTGGCGTTCCTTCTACAGTGAAGCCCATGCTGCGTGCTGTACCTGCAACCATGCTCATAGCGCTGGTGAGGGTGAAGCAGTTGAGGTCAGGCATTTTGTCCTGAGCGATCGCTTCAACCTGAGCCCATGTAACTTTACCTACTTTCTGACGGTTTGGCTCTTTAGAACCTTTAGGCTGCTTCGCAAGTTCCATCAACTGCACTGCTGCAGGAGGGGTCTTGATAACGAAGTCGAATGATTTGTCGGTGTACACGGTAAGTGTTACTGGAAGCACTTTACCGGCTTTGTCCTGCGTGCGAGCGTTGAACTGCTTGCAGAACTCCATAATGTTGACGCCTTTAGAGCCGAGCGCCGGGCCGATCGGAGGCGCTGGATTCGCTGCGCCGCCTTTTACCTGCAGCTTTACAAAGCCGCTGATTTCTTTAGCCATTTAGAACTTTTTTTGGTGTTAACGAATTGATTTTTCCCGTTTGACGGGGATTACAACTCTCCCAATGCAACCTTAAAATAAGAGCAATATGAGAAATTGGAGTGCAAAGGTATGTTGAAAATTCAGAAGTAACAAAACAATTGGGGAAAATTTTGTTTGGATGGGGTGGTACGGCTTCCGATGGTGCGGCCACTACCTAAATGACCGGGGAAGGGCCGCGAGCCGAAAGATAACTAAGTGGTAGCAAAAACTCTCATTTTAAAAAAGTGAGGATTTTGTCAAGTTGCCTATTTAGGTATTGATATTCAGTTGCTTGTATCTTTTTAGGTGAGCGGAAATGGGACAAAAACTCTCAAAAAACTCCCGCGGTGACAAGCCGTTAAATTGGTTTAGGGTCATAGAGATGGTTGGTGAAAATGATAATAATGAACAAACGATATGCCAAAGTGCCTCTGTTGCAGGCGGAAGATATTCACAATTTTAACGGAGAAGCTATCAGGTGGGGGGAGCCGGTCTTGGACACTTATCGCGTTAGGTGCCGGCACGTATCTTATTGTGGTGTTCGGTTATTGTTCTACTTTTATCGCTATATGAAATATATCCTGCTTCCCTGTCTTTTTTTATGCTGCCGAACAACGACGGCGCAGACGTATGATAATCTTGTGGCATCGGGTAAGAAGATGGTGAAGGAGGAACGGGCGAAATTTGGTAACGACTTTTCTGCGGCCATAGTGGTGCTGAAAGAGGCGCTGAAAATGAACCCTAACGGACAAGAAGCACATTACTACCTGGGTAGTGCCTACGACTACAGCCATAATCCGAGTTTTACGACGGTTCGTTATTCTCAGAAGGACAAAACAATACAGGCCAGCCGGGAGTTTGAGGAAGTGATAAGAATAAATGCTTCCTATACGGGTGACATTATTGCCCTGGATCCGTATGCGAAACTATCGAGTGTGTGGGGTTGCCTGGCGTATTCTTATATGGTGCGCAACCGGAACGACTCGGCTAAATGGGCGTTTGCTGAGGGCAAGAAGCGCGGGGGATTTCCCAATTTCGCGTTGGAATTCAATCGAATGGTGCTGCGTAGTTTTGAGCCCAATGCCATCTACGTCACCTACGGAGATTTCAGCACGATGCTGATATGGTATCTGCAGGCAATGGAGGGATTGAGGCCTGATGTGGCCCTTGTGCACATAAATACGATAGATATTCCGTGGGTGAGCGAGGATGTGTACCGACGAAGGCATAACATCTACTCATCGGCAGCAGTGGCAGCGGACACGACGCCCTATTTTGAGTGGACGGAACACACTATTGACGTGCCAATCGGTACCACAGGGAAGAAGTTTGAATGGAAGATAGCGCCCACCAATTATGAAAAATACATCACCCGGGCCAATAGTCAGCTTATTGACATTGTAACAAATGCTGCTTTCTCTACTCCTATTTACTTTGAGACCGGCACAGCACCCGAGGATATGCTGGGGCTGCACTGGTATACCGAGGACCGTTTTCTGGCCAGTAAACTGGTGCCTGAAAAGCTGACCGAATACAAGAAGTATTACTGGGACCAGCTGAACACATTTCCTTATGAGCTGCTGAAGAATGCTGATCCAAACTGTGGCGCTGAGTTGTTCATCATATTGAATCTGAGGTATAACTTCATTAAGGGGATACTGGCACTTTCCGATCAGAATAAAAAGGAGGAAGCGCGTTTGTTGTATCAGAAAATGGAAGCGAAGATACCCGAAAGCAAATACCCGTCTGACGAGTCTCAGAAGGAATATCTGGAGGCGCTAAGGAAACGGATAGAAAAATAGAGTGCGCCCGTTTGCACAACTACACGAATAAAAAACGAGACCCGGCTAATGACCGGGTCTCTTTGTGTGATCTTAGCATCGATTGCTTAGTAACCGAATATCTCGTTGAGCGACAGTTTTTTTACTGCGCCACATTTTTCTACTTCGGCCATATTTACTTTTTTCTCGTTGGCAACAATACAATAGGTGTATGGCTTGGATGCCAGGAACTCGCCATGGAATTTCTTCAGTTCGGCATAGTTCAGTTTGTCTGCTGCATTATAAACTGTTTTGCGAATGTCTTCGCTCAGGCCCTTGCGTTCAGCATCGAGGTAGTTATACAGGATGCCGTCCTGAGTGATACGTTCTGTTTCGATGTCTTTTTTCAGTCCCATGCGGGCGGCCTGAATATTGTTCTCTACCGCAGGCAGGTCGTTGAGTAGTTCGTTCATAGCGCCTACAGATTCCGACAGCTTGTCGGCCTGACAGCCTACGTATGCTGAAATGAAGTAAGGGTCTTCGCGCTTCTCAGGCGCTGCTACGTATGCATTGGTTGAGTAGGCGAGTGCCTTACTCTCGCGGATGGTCTGGAACACCAGGGCGCCCATGTTGCCGCCAAAGTAGTTGTTGAACATGTCGATAACGGGTTGGCGGGCAGGATTGTAGGACGGAATGCTACGCACCCAGCGTATCTCTGACTGAACCATGTCGTAGTTGGCAAACAGCACTTCGTTGCGTGTCTGAGATGCGAAATTGAATACCGTTGCTGCCGGTGCGGGCGTGAACATGGTAGGCAACTTGTGCATTGACTTTAGCGAAGCAGTGAGGCCCAATAAAGTAGCCGGACCATAGTAAAGCACACGGTGGCTGGTGGCAGCGAGGCCATGCAGCAGATCGGTAAGCTGGGTGGCAGTGAGCGCTTCCAGTTCGGCATCGGTGAGCACGTGGTTGAACGGATTCTTCTCGCCATAGCGTGCATATGCTACAAGGCCCTGCATGATGGCGCCTTTGTTGTTCTTGGCATCGGTGCGGCTCTTTTTGAGATTGGCCTTGAGTGAGGCGAGCGCTGTTTCGTCTGCACGGCAATTGGCCAGCAGGTCTTCGAGCAGGGTTACCGCCTTGTCAAAGTTCTCCTGCAAACCTTCGAGCTGCACAGTGGTGTATTCGTTGTCGGCACGTACATTGAAGCTACATGCCAGTTTGTAGAACTCTTTAGAGATGTCTTCAGCACTCTTACTATCCGTTCCCAGAAACTGCAGGTACTGCGCAGCTACTGCCAGGCGGCGGTCGTTCCACTTGCCGGTCTTGTAGCGGTATGACATGCGGAAAAGGTCGTTGTCGGTGTTGTGCACATACAGGATCTCGGCAGGGCCAATGAAGCCTCGCTGGAAGTCTTTTGTGTAGTCGACCCAAACAGGCTTGATGGCCTCGGTAGGCGCATTGATGACCGACTTAACGAATTGAGATTGCGCGTCACGGTTCGTCTCAACGGCTGTGATAGGCGGCTTGGGTACCTTGGTGATGCTCTTGTCTTCGCCCTTGCGCTTGTACACAACCACATAGTTGTTGCCAAAGTATTTGTTGGCGAAGTCTATGATGTCTTTCTTGGTGAGTTTAGAAAGTCGGTCGGCATAGGCTACGTTGTCGCGCCAGTCGTCTTCTGATGTGAATATGCTCATGAGGGCATAGGCTCGTGAGCCGTACTTCTCGTTCTGCTCCATGAGTGCCTTCTTAGCGTTGTTGATGATAGAGGTAAGCAAGGCATCATCGAACTCGCCTTTTTTAAGGTGTTCTATTTCGCCCAGCATCAGGTTCTTTACTTCATCCAGGCTCTGACCCTGTGTAGGGTTGCCGCGCAGGTTCATATAGCCGTAGTCGATAAGTATGTCGGTGCCGGCGAACGCGCGGAGGAGCTTTTGTTTCTTTACGAGATTGAGGTCGATGAGACCGGCGCGGCCGTTTGTAAGCACCTGGCTCACGAGGTCGGCCAGCAGGGCGTCTTTTTCGTGTATGCCCGGCATGCGGTAGCCAATGGTCACAAACTCAGCATCGGGCCCCATAACGTCCTTCTCTATAGGAGCAGTGATGGGTGCTTCAGGCTGGAAGGTATATTTGGGCACGTCTTTCTTCGCCATGTAAGAGAAGTACTCGTCTACTTTTTTGATCATTACATCGGGGTCGAAATCGCCGGCGAGGATGATACCCATATTGTTGGGTACGTAGTACGTCTCATAGTATTTGCGGATCTCGAGCAGCGACGGATTTTTGAGGTGCTCTACTGTGCCTATTGTTGTCTGACGGCCGTAGTTGTGGTTCTTGAACAGTTCTTCCAGCATCAGTTCCGACACCTTACGGTTGTCATTGTCCAGTCCCCGGTTTTTTTCTTCGTACACGGCTTCGAGCTCCGTATGGAAAATGCGGAAGACAGGATTGCGGAAACGTTCGGCCTGCACCTTGAAGAACTTGTCGACCGCGTTGGCAGGTACGTCTTCCGTGTAAACCGTTTGTTCAAAGGATGTGAACGCATTGGTGCCTTTGGCGCCGATTGCACTCATCATTTTATCGTACTCGTTTGCAATAGCAAACTTGGCTGCCAGTCCCGAGACAGAGTCGATGCGGCGATAGATGGCTGCACGGGCGGCTTCATCGGTGGTCTTGTTGTATTGCTCGTAAAGACCATTGATGATGTTGAGTAGCGGTTGCTCTTTAGCGTAGTTCAGCGAACCATAGGTGTTGGTTCCCTTAAACATCATGTGCTCCAGGTAGTGCGCCAGACCGGTATGAGTGGCAGGGTCGGTCTTGCTGCCGGCCTTCACAGCTATGTAGCATTGCAGGCGCGGTTCTTTATTTGAAGGGCTTAAAATGACGGTAAGGCCATTGCCCAGTTTATAAAAGCGCGTTTTGGTGGGGTCGTTCGTCACATAGCGGTAATTGTAACCACCTGAACGGTCGGAAGACCACTTGTATTTGCTGATGTCGTCGCCGTCTTTGGCAACAGAAGCGGACACCCTGACCAGCGCAAGCAGCAGCAGGGAGTACTGCAGTATGTGTTTCATATAACCTGATTTTCGGGTGTCAAGTTATAGAGAATAGGTGAAATGCGGTGTTAACGGGGCGGCGAATGCCCTGAATCTGTCAGCTTACCGCATGAGTATTCACAATATGCCTTACAATGTCGGCGGTGATGTCGGGGTAGTTTACGTGGACCGATTGGCCTTCGTGCAGCCAGTTGCGGATGGTACGGTAGTGGCGTGCGTCGAGTGTGGGGACAGACGTGGCACCCATAGCAACGGCCCCTGCGGCATTGCATTGCTGCTCGTATTGTGTGAGCATGGGAATGACAAGCACTTTTTTGCCCAGGTACATAGCTTCTGCAGGCCCTTCGAAGCCGGCGCCACACAGTACACCTGCCCCGGAGGCCATACTTTCGATGAAGGCCTTGTTGTTTATAGCGGTTACAGAAACGTTGCCCTGTGTGAAAGGTTGCCTGTTGTGTTTTGAGAATACCCTCCATTGCATCCGGGGGAATTGTGACAGATGATGCACGATGGCCTCGTCGCTGTAGGCAGGCAGGTACACGGTGTAGTGGCCGTTGTTGGTAGGTGTAAGGTCACGGATCTCGCGACGGATGACGGGTGTAAAGATGTTTTCGCCGAAGGAACGGAAGTGGAATCCGTATCCGGCAGTGACGGGGGCATATCGTTGCAGTACGAGTTTGCCCATCGGGTCGGTAGAGGCTGGTTTGGGTGCGGCAGGATGCAGCACGGCGTATTGATGGCTGAGGGAGATGCAGGGTTTGCGTTTCATTTTGCACGCCCATGCAGATATAGGTTCAAAGTCGTTGATGACCAGATCGTATTGTTCAACCGGTAGTTTGCGGATGTCGGACACAAGTTGCGGCACTCTCAATTTTCGGGCTGTATCAATGATGTCCACGCCGCCTTTTTTGCCGAAAATGAAGCTCATGCCGTACCGCTTGTAGGTAATGGGAAAGGGTACATCTACATCGGCCTGTATGCCGCTCACCAGTACGTCGACGTCTCCGTAGCGTGCCAGTTCGGGATATACGTCGCGTGCACGGCTCAGATGGCCGTTGCCTGTTCCCTGTATCGCAAAAAGTATCTTCATCTTGTTACAGCGTTTGGGTAAGGACCGTCTCCCTCTCTGTGAATGCGCCGGCGGGTTGTTTCATGTTGAGCTCCTGTAGCAGGCTTGCCAGCATGGCGCTCGATGTTTCGCCCTTATGTTTCTTCTTGTTGATGTCTATGGCCTGTGCCACCGGGTCGTTGTGGTAGTTATATACCGACCATTGCCCGTCGTGGTATTCAAGTGCGGTGAGGTTCTCGATCCAGTCGCCTGAGTTCATGTAGGTAACATCGCCGTGGCGCGTGTTCATTTTCTTTATCTCGGGATGGTGTATGTGACCGCAGATCACATAGTCGTATCGGTTCTCGGCAGCAATGTCGCACACTGTGACCTCAAAATCGTTGATGAACTTGACTGCGCTCTTAACTGTGTTCTTTATCTTTTTCGAGAAGGAGAGTTTTCCGCGCCCCATTTTCTGAGAGATGAAGTTGACAAAGCGGTTAATGAGGATGAGCGTATCGTAGCCAATAGCGCCGAGCTTTGCCAGCCATTTGCTGTTCTGCATTACCACATCGAAGACATCTCCGTGAAATACCCATACACGTTTGCCATCAATCTTCAGCGACAGTTTGTTGGTGATCTTTAGAGAGCCAAGGTGGAAGCCTTTGAAGCGGCGCAGCATCTCATCGTGATTGCCGGGAATGAAATAAACAGGAACATCCTTGGCTATGAGACCTACAATGTGCTTTACCACCATCATGTGTGTGGCAGGCCAGTAGCGTTTGCTGAATTGCCAGATGTCAATAATGTCTCCGTTGAGAATGACTGTTCGTGGCTTTATGCTTTTCAGGTATCGGAGCAGCTCGGTGGCATGGCAGCCATAGGTGCCGAGGTGAATGTCTGAGAGTACTACTATATCCACTTCGCGTTTGGCCATTGCGTCCCTTGTGAGGTTTTGGTTTCACAAAATGACCCAATTGCTATAATGCGAACATTACCGCGTAGTTAAGTAAACATTAAATGGTGCAAAAAGGTGAAAGTAATTAGCGGCTACCTTCCTTACGCTGGCCACCGCCCTGACCACCACCCTGTCCGCCGCCGCCGTTGTTGTCGTCGTCGTTCTGTTTCAGGTTTTTGCCCCTGTCTTCGTCCGATGGTTTCTCGATCTTCCTGGTTTCCTGGCGTGGTGCACCCTTGCCCGGTCCGCCGCCCATGCCCGGACCTTTCGGTGCATCGTTCTTGCCAAAGCGGTAAGTGAACGAGATGTTGCCTATGCGGGTTTCTTTGATGCGGTTAATAGTTTGTACGTAGGATGAAGTAGTGTAGTCGTTGATGAAACGACGAGTTTTGAATACATCAGAACAGTTGATGGTAAGCGAAGCTTTGTTCTTCCACAGGTTCTTTTTCAGTGCCAGATCGGTCCAGTAACTTTCGCGCTGGCGGCCTTGCGTGATGACCTTTGGTGACTCGTAGTTGGCAGTAAGTTGCAAAGAGAAGTTCTTTGGCAACTTCAGGTTGCTGTTCAGTTTGCCGAACCAGCCGTAACCACTGTTGTTGGCTATGAGTCCGGTGTAGTAGTTGCTGAGATCACCAATGGTCAACTGGTTGTTGAAGAAGTTTACGTTGACCGTCGCATCCCATGCTTTAGAGAGTTGGAAGCGCCCTGTACCTTCAAGACCATAGGTAGTACCCGAGGCGATGTTAACCGGCATTGACAATAGCTGGCCCACCTGATCCACCAATCCCAGAGCAGTATCGGTGGCACTGCCGGTGATCGGGCGCAATACGCGCTCAGAGAGATTGAGCGTTTGTGCGAAGTAAGTACTCATGATGTAGGTATGGCCTTTCTTCGTGTTTCGGCTGTAACTGAATTCAACGTTGTTGATGAATTCGGGGATGATGTTCGGGTTCCCCATTGATACTGTTCCCGGATTGGAGAAGTCTTTGAACGGCATCATCTGGAAGAAGCTCGGACGATTGGTTCGGCGGCTGTAGTTTATGTACACACTCTGGTCAGAAGGCAACTGGTATGAGATGAATGCCGAAGGGAACAGGTTGGTGAACCTGTTATGAAACTTGGCCGGGCGTGGCATACTGCCATTTCCGTCATAGATTGCATCTTCCGCACGCAGACCTAACTGGTAGCCAACTTTGCCTTTCTGATCGCTCCAGTTTACATAAGCTGCATGGATCTGGGTGCTATAGTTATAGACGGTGTAGAGGGACGAATCCATTTTAAAGCCTTTTCCGTTTGTGTCTATCTCAGGGTTGTTGGTACTGTTGAAATTGAAGAACTGAGATTTAAAGCCCAGGCCCAGTTTGCCGTTTTCAGTGAACAATGGATTCGTATAATCGGCCCATATATTGAGACTGTTGTTGCCGCCGCTGCCCGGTGCGCGAGATGTGATGCTATATGCGCGTGCATTATTGGTGTCCAGAACGGTTTCGAAGTTCTGAGTGCGAACCATGTTGGTGAATGCATAGGTGGCGTCCACATTCATTTCTTCTCCTTTCTTTTTAAATTTCTTGCGGTAGTCTAATGCTGATGAAACAGAGACCGGCTCGCCGAGTGCGGAGGAGTAGCGGTTGCGATAGGTGAATGGACTTCCTGTTCTGTCAGGCAGTGCGTATTCGTAATAGTCTGAATTGTCTCTGAAACCCCACTGCATGAAGTTGATGTTCTCAGTGATTGTTATAGAATTGTTCTTGTTAATGTCGTAGGTAGCACCTATTGAGTTGAACGAGCCATTAAATAGGCGTGGCACGTGTTCGTAGGTATAGTAAGACTGACCTTTGTTGGAAGCGTCTTTCATGTCCTGACGATCTGTGATGACATTATTGAAGGTGAGATTCTGGCGGAAACTACCATTCACGAACGTGCTCCATTTCCCTTTACGCACATTCAGGCCCAGATTGGCATTATACTTATCGCGGGTGCCGGCGCCCACAGTGGCATTGCCGTTAATGCCCAATCGCCCGTCTTTTTTGGTGATGATGTTGATGATGCCGGTGGTGCCCTGTGCGTCATATTTTGCCGAGGGATTGGTGATGACCTCTACACTTTCTATGGAGCTGGCAGGCATGCTCTGTAATGCTGATGTAACATCGGTGCCCAGCAAAGTGGCAGGTTTGCCGTCTATAAGTACGGTAACGTTGCCCTTGCCGCGCAGGTTCACATTGCCATCCATATCCACCGACACTGATGGTACGTTCTGCAGTACATCGGTGGCACTGCCGCCGGTGGCTGTGGTGTTCTTTTCTACATTAAATACCTTCTTGTCAACCTTCAGTTCCATCACCCGTTTTTCGGCGGTCACACTCACCTCGTCCAGTTGTTTGGATGTCTGTGTAAGTTTCAGGGTGCCCACACGCGTTGTTTTGCCGTTGGTCACTGCTACGGTCTGAAACATTGTCGCATAGCCTATGGACTCAACCCTTAGCAGGAAATTGCCATCGGCAACAGGTGTTACCGTGAAAGAACCGTCTTCACCGGTAAGGTTGCCGTTCACTACAGATGAGTCTGTTTTAAGGACGGTGACAGTGGCATAGGAGACCGGCTTTTTCTCGGCATCAATAACCTTGCCGGCAACACCACCTGTGGGTTGCGAAAAGGCTACGGGAGCGACAAGCAATAAAATGAAAATATTTATGCAATATTTTATGTAAGAAGTGTGCATTGAAACGACAATAAGCGGCAAAAATGAGTGAATTTCACGAAAATAGCCTAATAGGAGGATAAATAAATGTTAATACATCTACTATCGGCTACCAAACCTGCACTTCGCGCTCCAGAGAAATGTTGAACCTGTTGGCTACCGAGTCGATGATATCACCGGAAAGTTGCCATATCTCTTTGCCGGAAGCATGGCCGTAATTTACCAGCACCAGCGCTTGTTTGGTATGTACGCCGGCGTCTGCGGTGCGGTGTCCTTTCCAGCCGCATTGTTCTATCAGCCAGGCAGCAGGCACTTTTACAGTGTCGTCAGATACCGGGAAATGCGGAATAGCGGGGTATGCCGCCTGCAATAGTTTGTAATGGGCCAGCGGTATGGTGGGGTTCTTGAAGAAGCTGCCTGCATTGCCGGTTACTTTCGGGTCGGGCAGTTTGCTGGTTCGTATCCTGATGACCGCCTGTGCCACGTCTTTTACAGTAGGGTGGGTTACAACCATCTCCTTCAGTTCCTGTTCTATAGCGCCGTAGCTGGTGTTGAGCACCGGTTTTTTGTTCAGCCGGAAGGTGACTGAGGTGATAAAGAACTGCCCGCGTAGTTGCGTCTTGAAGATACTATCACGGTAGCCGAAGTGGCAATCGGCATTTGATAGTGTAATGAGCTTTCGTTCGGAGAGATGCCAGTAAGAGACCTCTTCTATCGTTTGTTTCACTTCGGTTCCGTAGGCTCCGATGTTTTGAATTGGTGCCGCGCCTACAGTACCTGGAATAAGTGCAAGATTTTCAATGCCACCCAGTCCCATTTCAATGGTGTAGAGAACAAAGTCGTGCCATACTTCGCCCGAGGCTACGCTGAGCCACACATGGTCGTCATTCTCCCGCAACACGGTAATGCCCTTCAATTTGTTGTGAAGCACAAGGCCGTGCACCTGGCCGGTGAGCAGAATATTGCTGCCACCACCCAATATATGAAGTGGCAGACCTGCAGGGATGTCCTGCAGGTCTGCCAGAGCGTTCACGTCTGCAAAATGTTCTGCTGTCACATCAATACCGAATGTGTTGTACGGGAGCAGCGAGGTGTTTTGCAGTTGTTGCATTAAATGGATCGGTTGGAAATTATCGAAGGTCAACGACCTCTACACCCGGGTGTTCTTTCGGGTTCCACGAGAACATACCATCAGGGATCTCTGCGTTCTGAACGATGTTGCTGATGGTGATGGCGTATTTGTTGCCGTTCTTTTCCCAGTAGTTACCACCGGCGATCATAGATGTTGCCTTGTCTATCATAATCTCGATGCGGGCAATTGGTTTCGATTTGTCGCGGGGCGTAAGCTCAATGATGTCGCAGTTCTTTCCCTGCTCTTTGCGCTCGCCTTTGTAGGCACACGTATACTCTTTGTCGAAGAAGCTTGGCTGGAACAATTTAGCAGGCGACATAGACTGTTCTCCCGGATTGTACTTGGCGACCTGTACTTCTTTGGTTTCTTTGTTGTAGGTCCACACCGTGCTGTTGTCGCACATGATCTCCTGATTCCCCAATACTACATGGTACTTCTGTCCCTTCAGTGCTATGCTTCCTTTGCGGGTATCTGTAACGTTTCCACCCTTGCCACCGGTAAGTTTCAGGGAAAAGTTCGCTTTCATTGTTTTCAGCGCGCTTACTTTTTTCGTTACGCCGTCAAGTATGCTTTTCGCTTTCGGGTCGTTCTGTGCAATTGCGTTGTTCGACCATCCGAGAAGGACAAGAAAGCTGAGCGTTAGCAGTGATCTCATTATTAGCTTTTTTAGTGATTCAATTTCGTGCGGGCAAAGGTAATAGAAATAAATGTGTGCGATTTGTTAAGGTGGCAGGCCGGATCAGCCCCCATTGAGGACTATAATGACTGCAGGAATTCCTGTAGCTCGGCATCGGTCTTGAAGTACACTTCGCGTGGTTTGCTGCCTACTGCAGGGCCTACAATGCCTGCTGCTTCCAGCTGGTCCATGATGCGACCCGCACGGTTGTAACCAAGGTTCAGCCTGCGCTGCAGGTTGGAAGTAGAGCCCGATTGCATCTGTACCACCAGTCGCGCGCAGTCTTCAAACAACTTGTCACGGTTCGACAGGTCCACTTCTTTCACACTCTCGCCATCTTCGCCCTCATATTCCGGTAGCTCGAACGCAGATGCATATCCACGTTGTTTGCCAATGAAGTTTACGATGTCCTCTACCTCCGGTGTGTCTACGAAAGCACACTGCAACCTCAGCAATTCGCTGCCATAAGATACGAGCATGTCACCGCGACCAATCAGTTGCTCAGCACCGCCCGCATCGAGGATGGTGCGGGAGTCGACTTTTGCTGATACCTTGAATGCGATACGTGCAGGGAAGTTGGCTTTGATGGTACCCGTTATCACGTTTACTGACGGACGCTGGGTAGCTATGATGAGGTGTATACCAATGGCGCGTGCCAGCTGTGCCAGTCGTGCTATAGGCATTTCCACCTCTTTGCCTGCCGTCATAATGAGGTCGGCAAACTCATCGATCACCAGAACGATGAACGGCAGGTATTTATGGCCGTTCTCCGGATTGAGTCGGCGACTGATGAATTTCTCGTTGTATTCCTTTATGTTCCTCGCTCCGGCTTCTTTCAGTAGTTCGTAGCGGTTGTCCATTTCAATGCACAATGCATTCAGCGTATTGATCACCTTCTTGGTGTCGGTGATGATAGCTTCTTCTTCGTTGGGCAGTTTGGCAAGGAAGTGTTTTTCAATGGTGCGATAGATTGACAGTTCCACCTTCTTTGGGTCAACCATCACGAATTTGAGCTGTGACGGATGTTTTTTGTAGAGCAGGGAAACCAGAATGGCGTTGATACCTACAGACTTACCCTGACCGGTAGCACCCGCCATGAGCAAGTGCGGCATGGTGGCCAGATCCACTATATAGTTCTCGTTATCGATCTTCTTACCCAGCGCTATAGGCAAGCTCATTTTGTTGTTCACAAACTTATCGCTGGAGATAAGCGTGCGCATAGAAACGATCTGCTTGTTGGCGTTAGGTACCTCGATACCAATGGTGCCACGGCCCGGGATAGGCGCTATGATACGAATGCCCAATGCGGCAAGGTTCAGGGCTATATCGTCTTCCAGGTTGCGGATTTTGGAGATGCGCACACCCTCGGCCGGTACTATTTCATACAGCGTCACCGTAGGACCTACGGTAGCACTGATGCGCTGGATCTCAATACCGAAACTACGCAGCGTTGTTATGATCTGTGTTTTGTTTTTCTCCAACTCTTCCTTGTCCAGCGAGATGGTCTCTGTGGCTCGTTCTTCCATCAGGTCGATGGTGGGGAACTTATAGTCGGGCAGATCCAGTTCGGGTGCGTAAGGCTCGTTGCTGGCAATAGAGATGTGCGCGCCATGGCTGATGGCAGGTTTCTCTTCCTGCTGTATCACTTCGAACGAGAATTCGGGTTCTCCCTCAGGTTTGGTTTCCGCAGCACGTCCGGTAAGGGCCGCTTCTTCTTTCTCTGCGAGAAACTTTTGGTATTCCATATATTCGGCTGAATCCTGTTCCTCTATTTCTTCCGGTTCGCCTTCTTCTTCCGAAGTCTCATCTGTTTCCTCTTCTCTGAGCGTCAGGTTCCACTTGGCTGCGTCTTTTTCGTCAGTTTCAAATGGAGCCACCTCATCTTCGGCCTGTGATTCTTCGGCCATTTGCGCTTCCGGTTCTGTGTTGAGATTTTCGGGAGTTTCCACAGGCACCGGTTCGTTGAAAACAGGAGCCGGGCCAACCGA
This sequence comes from uncultured Flavipsychrobacter sp., assembly GCA_964652995.1. Lineage (GTDB taxonomy): Bacteria > Bacteroidota > Bacteroidia > Chitinophagales > Chitinophagaceae > Nemorincola. The sequence continues at coordinate 32,830 of CAZZCR010000023.1, forward strand.
TGCCGCCATGGTCCGCGCCCGTTCCCGCATTTTGTCTACCCATGGACGAATGTCGAGTGCAAAGATGACAAAGACAAAAAACAGTACTGTTGACAAAAGGATCATGCCTGTTCCGGCAACACCAAGGAAGCCATTGAGGTAGTCGATTGCGCCATTGCCCAGGCGACCGCCCAAGGGGAAAGAACTATGAGGGAACAGGTATGCCAGCACCGGCGCTACTAACAGCAAGAGGATGGATATCCAACGCATGTACCTGAGTACGGGCAGCACCTTGGAGTCGTAAACGATGTGCAGGCCGAGTGCGCCCGCAGCTATGCCTATGACCAGCGATGCGATGCCTGCGCCTTTGTATACAAGTATGTGCGAAATAGCTGCACCAAAACGGCCACCCCAGTTGGCCACAGAAGCACTGTCGTGATTGAACACAAATTTCCACATGCCTGCTGCCGACATCAGTTTATCCTGATCGGCAGACCAACTGAAATAATAGCTGATGATAGACAAACTAATAAAAAAGCCGGCCACTATGAAGAAGAAGCCGGTGGCCAAACGAAGCTGTCGCTTGCGTTCGAGGTTGGCTTTTATCACTTCTTCGGGAAGTGGCGGAGGAGGCGGTGGTGTTTTTTGTTTTTTTGTGCTTGTAGCCATCGGGCGATAAATCGCTGTAAAAATACAATAATACAGGTGCTATAAAACTACTTATTCTTTCCGCAATAAATTTATTTTATCTATTTTTTAATATGATAGCTGCATTGTGCATACAACAACCGGTACTTAAAAACAAAAGCCCCTTGCCGGTGTGGCAGGGGGCTTGTATAAAACCGTTTCTTTACAATCAGTCTATGCGTGAGAAACGAGCCGTGCCCAACAGCACATTCTGCTCGTTATAGATCTGGATAAGGTACATGCCCTTCGCCAGGTTGCTCACGTTCACCTCATTTCCGGTGGCAGTGAGTGCCACACGACCATCAGGTGCCAGCACTACTGCGTGTACCGCAACCGGTGCGTCTATGTGCAGCACAGATGTTGCTGGATTCGGATAAACAGAAACCAATGTCTCTGTGGCAGGAGTGTTGATGCCTGTGGTACCGATAGTGACTGTGTTAGAAGTATCAGTACATCCGGTGATGTCTGTAACTACTACCATGTAGTCGCCATTGGTCGGGCTCATCAGGATGCTGGAAGTAGCACCGGATACTGCAACGCCGTTGCGGAACCACTGGTAGCTGCTGAAAGAACCTGTGTACAGATAGTTGCCCGTTGTGTTGTAGGTGGCTACCGCGTTAGGTGCGTTCAGCACTGTGCGCGCAGCAAGTGTCCATGTGCACACGCTGTTATTGATCTCGAGTGTGTAGTTGCCCGCTACGGTCGCCATATGGCTCGCATTTGTAGCACCGGCAACAGCTGTACCACCCAACGACCATTGGTAGGTTGCACCGGGGATTGTAGTGCCCACAAGGTTCACAGGGTTTCCGTGACACATAGTAACATTAGGACCTACCGGCAGAATGGTAGCAGCCGGTGGAGCCGATACAGTTTCGTTCATTGTAACCGTAGTTGAGCAGCCGAATCCATCTGTAACCGTATAGCTGATCGTAGATGTTCCAGGAGCAACGCCTGTAACTAAGCCAGCGGCATCAATCGTAGCTGCAGCTGTTGTTGAGCTGGTCCACGATCCGCCTGCAGTAGCGTTCGCGAGTGCAGTAGTGGCACCAACACAAACGTTAGCTGAACCTGTGATAGGCGCAACAACAGGGAGTGCGTTCACTGTGATCGCATAGGTAGCATTACAACCTGTTGCGAATGCATAGCTGATATCAACGGTGCCACCGGTGACGCCGGTAACAACGCCGGTTGTGTCAACGGTTGCGATTGTAATATCACTGCTTGACCATGTGCCACCAGTGCTTGTTTCCACCAACGTGATGGTGCTGCCCTCGCACACTGATGTAGGTCCGGTGATAGGATCGGGCGTAGGGTTGATCACTATTACAGCCGAATCGGCCATTGTTGCCATACACGTTGTTGTTGTATTGGTAGCGTACACATAGTATGCACCGGCTGCCGTTTGCGGACCAAAGTCGAGTCCCGAACCTGTACCAGGCAGCGTAGTTACAGGAGTTGCACCGTTGTACAATGCGTAGTCCACTCCTGCTTCTGAGCCGCTGAGCAATACGTTCAGTCCTGTTCCGCCTGCGCAATAAGCGCCGCCGCCGGTTACGTTAAATACAGTAGGCAGCGCATTCAGCGTCACAGTAGCGGTTGTATTTACAGTGCATCCTGCAACTGTTGAAGAGACTGTATACACATTTGCGCCGATAGTTGATGGTGTTACCATTACCGTGTCGCAGGTAGTGCAAGACAGAGTGCCCGGACCGGCCCAATCGAATGTGAGTTGTGGAGTTGCGTTTACCGCGATGTTGTCTATAGCCCAGTAGAAGCCCCATGTAGAACGGTAGTACCACCTGAGCTGTACCGATGGCATACCAATGGCACCTGCAGGAAGTGCTACCGTAGTAGATGGTGTTGTAGACAGCCATGTTGGTCCGCCACCTGGCAGGCCCGTCTGGTCAAGGAAAGTAGTCCATGTAAGGCCGTCTGTGCTGTATTCAACTACTACAGAGCTGTCGCCGGCCCACGTAGGTACATATTGGTTGAAAGAGAGAGAGGCGGCTGTATAACCTACCAGAGAGAAGACAGGAGATACGACCATGGTAGTTGTGGTAACGCCTGCGCCTGTAGCATCGGGTGCAGCCTGCATGTATGGAGAGCCATCACCCGGGGTTGTACCGTTGTAGCCCGGAGAACGACGGATCTGGAAATAGCTGTTACTTATGCCGGAAAGGTTTGTGATAGCCCATCCCGGAGCACCGGAGTTGAAGTCCTCGTGCAGTACTTCTATATCAGACGGTGTAGCGGTAGCGACAAGCATAGTGCTGTCGCCGTTGCAGATGGCTGTTGTGGCAGGAGTGATGGTAATGCCCGTAGGCGGTACGTTGATGGTGACTTTTGCACTATCCTGAAGGCCCCAGCAACCGGCAGGAGATGCAGCGCGGAAATAGAACGTATGAGTACCTGAATTGGTGATGACCTGTGATGTAGAAGGAGTTGCTGTGGACGTGCCGTTGAATTGAACGCCCTGGTAGTAAACTGTACCTGTGCCCAGCAATGCCGCGTTGATCGTTGTGGAGCTGCAGAATGTTCCTTCTCCTGTTACGTCAACATTTGGTGGTGTTTCAACCGTGACCGTGATTGTATTTGAGGTTGCAGCCAGCGGAGATACACAGCCGGTTGCATTCATCAGCACGGATACTGTATTGCCGTTTGTGAGTGTATTTGTTACCCATGTGGCATTGGTTGCGCCGGCTACAGGAGCCCCATTACGACGCCACTGGTAGGTAGGGGTGCCTCCGTTGGCAGGCGTTGCAGTGAAAGTTACTGTTGTGCCCGGGCAGATGTTGCCTGCAGGATTCTTGGCAATAGTTACAGACGGAGTTACAGTTGCCTGCAGCGAGAGGTTTGCAAAAACTGTTCCTCCGCCACCTGTTGTTATGCCGGTGAGGCCCGGTGCAGAAGACGGCCTTACTGCACCTGCAGCCGACCCTGCTCCGGTTGCCTGAACCTGTAAACCTATTATAGTAATGGTATTGATGTTAGCTGTACCAAAACTCAAAATGTTCACTGTTACGGTTGTAGCGGAGATGCCACCACTGTTGACAGCAACGATGTCACTACCGGTGGAAGTGAAAGTAGGTGCGGCACCGGTATTGAACTGCCAACCCGGAGGTGCATTCAAGACCAAAGCATGGAAACCGTTGGTAATGTCAGTGGGGTTTCCTTCAGTAATTACGATGTTGCCCAGCGTGGTAAAACCTGCCGCAACGCCACCCACAGCCCGATTGGCGCAAATGTTGATGCCGCCGCCGCCGGGAGTAACAGTAATTGCAGCGCTTGCTTTGAATGAGCCTATTCCGGCTATTGCAGCTACCAGAAGTAGTAGTTTTTTCATATCTCCGTATGGTTTAATGATCGTTTATGCTACTAATAATTGCAGGCGCACAAGATGCGCAGGATGTCCTGCATACACATGTGTATGTTCAATAATAGAGCGATTAAAGATACCAATAATTGAACAAATTACAATAGTAATTTCCTGCATGTGACGCCCGGGGCGGGGTAGCTCACATGCAGGAATGATATACAGGAATAAAAATACCTTATAACTTATTGATAGTTAATCTATTTGTTGGTGAATTTGGCCCTGTAGTCGTTGATACTATGCTGCAGGATTTTTTTTGCAAGGCGTGCATTTTCAAATTCTTCAACCTTAACTTCTTTCTTTTCCAGAGTCTTATACTCTTCAAAAAAGTGCCTCAGTTCTTCAATAAAGTGGGGAGAAAGCTCATTAATGTCATTAAAATGGGCCACACTCATGTCATTGGCACATACAGCGATCAGCTTGTCGTCGGCTTCGCCCTGATCCAGCATACGCATCACACCTATTATTTTAGCCTCCACCAGGCACAAGGGTTGCATGTCTATTTGTGATAATACCAAAATGTCCAGCGGGTCATTGTCATCGCAATAGGTACGGGGAATGAAGCCATAATTGGCAGGGTAGTAGACAGAAGAATACAATACGCGGTCCAGTTTCAGCAGGCCGGTCTCCTTATCCAGTTCATATTTTGCCCTCGAGTTGCGGGGGATCTCAATAATTGCGTTTACGGTGTTAGGAACGTTATCGCCGTACGATACGTCATGCCACGGATTAAAATTCATCTTACTATCTTGGGTTGTTGAAAATTATTTTGCAAATCTACAAAGGAATTGCGGTGTAAGTACGTCTATGATAGAAACGTGGTGCCTGATATTGAAGGAATTACGTCAGAAAAGTATCCTACCTGTCAAAGTTCAGCGTGCATGCAATAAATCTACACCAAGAGACGTTTGCGGAGAAACATTAACTGTAACACAGTCAAATTGATGGTTGTGTTATGTTTATGAAATATTTTCCCACCCAAAATTGTTTTTTTGAGTGGTACTTCTATCTTTGCAAGCCTCTGATTTAAATAAAAATCATAACCAATCTATATTAAGCAAACACAAAAACTAAAATCAAGATTATGGCAGACGTAAAAACAGCCGCGGGAAAACCATCAGGTGCTCAGGGTAGTGCAGGTAAACCAAAAAATTCAAATCATTTTTGGCTCAATCTTATTATAGTTGCGGCGTGTATCACGGCGGGCGAGTTGATCTGGAAATTTGTATTGGGTGCGGAAGCAAACTTCCAAGATGGAGCAGCGAGAGAAAAACCGGCGGGCATCCTCGGTACCATGTATCAGGGTGGATTTGTGGTGCCAATTCTTATGGCTACATTCCTCACACTGGTAGTTTTCGTTATTGAGCGTGCGCTTACTATTGTTAAGGCAAAAGGTAAAATGGATGGCGGCGAATTCGTTCGTAAAGTGCAGTTCCACCTGGCCAACAAAAACGTTGATGCAGCTATTGCAGAGTGCGACAAGCAGGCAGGTTCAGTAGGTAACGTAATGCGTGCCGGACTTGTGAAATACAAAGAAATGATCCATGCTACCGATCTGGATACAGACCAGAAAATAGCAGGCATCCAGAAAGAGATCGAAGAAGCTACTGCACTGGAACTGCCTATGCTGGAGAAAAACCTCGTGTTCCTTTCTACTATCGCTTCGAGCGCAACCCTCCTGGGTCTGTTCGGTACGGTATTGGGTATGATCCGTTCATTTGCCGCGATGGCGAACGCAGGTGCTCCTGATGCTGCTGCACTTGCTGCAGGTATCTCTGAGGCCCTTATCAATACCGCACTCGGTATCGGTACTTCATTCTTCTCTATCCTTTTCTACAACCTGTTCACTACCATCATCGACGGAGTTACTTACTCTATCGACGAGAGCGGGTTCACACTCACACAGAGCTTTGCTTCTACACACAAATAATTGTTACAGGTATCATGCACCCGAACACAGGGTGCATGATACCTGCTGATAATAATTATATAAGTGTGGTTATGGAATTTTTGTGAAGTAGTATCTTATTAATTTAACAGCAGAAGAAAAATACAATGCCTAAAGCAAAACTCCCACGTAAAAGCACGAACATCGACATGACGGCGATGTGTGATGTGGCGTTCCTGCTGCTTACATTCTTCATGTTGGCGACAAAGTTCAAGCCTGAAGAGCCTGTAGTAGTAAAGACGCCCTCATCCATCTCCGAAATTCCTTTGCCTGACGTGGATATCATGTTGCTCACTGTTGACGAAAAGGGACGCATATTCTTCTCTATCGACAACAAGCTGAAGAGGAAGGCACTGATAGACGACGTGGACGCCGAGCGTCAACTGGGTCTGTCAGAAGCTCAGAAGAACGCGTTCGCACTGGGTGGATCAGTCGGTATCTCCTTTTCTCAGATAAAGTCTTTCCTTGACCTCAGGCCTGATGAACAGGCTGAATCGGGAAGAACTGCATCCGGTATACCGGTGGATACTTCGGTACTGTCGCCCAACAACGAGCTGGCTCAGTGGGTGAAGAGTGCGAGGAACACTAACCCCAAGCTGCGTATCTGTATCAAGGCCGATGGTGACGCTTCTTATCCCAACGTTAAAAAGATCATCAACACACTGGAGGGATGGAAGATATTCAAGTTCAACCTCATTACAAACCTTAAGGCGGTGCCTGCGGGTACGGCAGCTTACGAGGCAAAGAATAAGGTGGCAGCGAGCGAATAAAGTGAATTGAAACAATATTTAAGAAGACGGAAACACCGTTCTCTGTACAATAAAAAACCATAGTCATGGCAGAATTAGATACCTCGTCCGGCGGGGGGCATAAAAAAGGCCCCGGCGTCAAGAAAGGTAAAAAACTAAGTACGCGTATCGACCTCACTCCGATGGTGGATCTTGGCTTCCTGTTGATCACATTCTTCATGTTCACAACAACACTGGCCAAGCCAAAGACCATGGAGATCAATATGCCTTACAAGGACGAGAAGCTTACAGATACTGAGAAGAACAAGCTGAAGGCGAGTGTGGCATTCACCGTATTGCTGAGCAAGAACCACAGGGTATATTATTATGAAGGAATAGGTGATGACCCTAATAAGGCTCCCGATCTGAAAGTGACCAGCTTTAAGGCAAAAGATGGCATCCGTGATGCGATAATAGCTAAGAAGAAAATGGTTGATGGTATGAAGCGTGCAGGTGCTCTGACTGCAAAGGATGAGATGACCGTACTGATCAAACCTGATACTACCAGCACTTACAGCGATCTGGTGAATATGCTGGATGAGATGAACATTAACGATGTCAAGGTGTATGCCATCATCGACATCTCTGATGTAGAGCAGGGATTCATTATGGAAACTGAGGCCGCGAGCGGCGCGCAATAGTGAAAAACACTTCTCAGAACGAAAAATGTAAAGTAAACGATGGATATTAATAAAATACTCAACAGCGACTATCTGGACATCATCTTTGATGGTCGTAATAAATCATACGGAGGCTACGAGCTGCGCAAGAATTATCCGAAGCGCGTGGGCCGTGCGATGATTGTGCTTGTGGGTGTTGCGGTAGGTATAGCTGCTTACACTATTCTGTCTAGCGGTATCAAGGCTGTGAAGAAAGAAGTGGTGGTAATGAAGCAGGTGACACTCGCTGAGCCCCCGCCTATCGATCCGAAGAAGCCACCACCGCCACCGCCACCACCGCCACCACCACCAGTGAAGCCGATGGTGAAATTCACTCCTCCTATCATTAAGAAGGATGAGGAGGTGAAGGAAGAAGAGGTTCCGCCACCACAGAAGGAGATCACCGCATCAGGTCCTAAAGACGAGAAAGGTGATCCTGACGGTATCGATCCGGGTATTGTGGCACCAAGCACAGGTACAGGGGTGGTAGATGCGCCGGCACCGCCAACGGTGTTCAGTTACGTGGAGCAGATGCCGGTATCAGGTTACGATATCCCTTCTTATCTGGGCAAGAACATCAAGTATCCTGACGCAGCGCGTGAGAACAATATCGAAGGACGTGTGGTAGTTAAGTTCGTTGTGAACGAAGACGGACACATCAGCGAAGTGCAGGTAGTTCGCGGCATAGGCGGCGGATGTGATGAAGAGGCGAAGCGCGTAGTGCAGGCGATGCCGGCATGGAAGCCCGGTAAGCAAAATGGTAAGGCGGTGAAGGTTTACTTCACATTGCCGATCCAGTTCAAGTTAGAGTAACAGAAGATCTGATCATAATGGACGAAGGCTGCCCTTGTGCAGCCTTCGTCTTTTTATTTGATCCGGTGTTAAAGATCCAGACAAAGTACGTGGTCGTTCATGAAGAAGCCGCTGCCTATATCTATGTCTTCGTCCAGCAGATGCCTGAAGCCGTAGCGTGCATAGAACTGTTTGGCGGCATGGTTGTGAATATTGACGTTCAGGCGCAGCATTGTTGCGTTTTTTACACGGATGTCTGCCACTATGTAGTTTACAAGGGCACGCCCAAGGCCTTTTCCCTGTGCGGCAAGTGTGGTGTAAAGTTTATGCAGTTTGTATACTCCCGGCTCCACCTCCGAATAAGACGCGAACGCGGCAGGTTCTCCATCGGCTTCGGCAATGAGGAACTGGTGTCCCTGGTCGTTCATTTGGGCAGTAAGCGAATCGGGATTGTAGAAGCGATCGAGCATGTATGCCACCTGGTCGGCACCTATGATGGGGGTGTAGGTCTGAGGCCAGACCTGCATGGTTAGATCGCGGATAAGTGGGATGTGTGAAGTGTTGGCCTTGAAGATGTTCAATTGAATTGATTTGGGTAAAAAAAGCGTCGTTTGAATGAAAAAAACGAACGAATAGATTTCCGGTTCAAAGATAAATAAACTAAATTCGCTTTTTATTCAACCTTTCCGAGAGATGAAAAAAGTCGTTTATTCTGCTGCTGTTCTTTTTGTTGTAATGGCTTCTATGGTGTCGTGCAAGCGCGTCTATAATTGCAATTGTTCCTACAACAACAAAGTGGTGTATTCGAAGGATCTTGGTTCAATGACTGCAGAAGACGCGAAGAATAAATGTAGCAGCTACGACACCACAATTGTTGGTGAGAAATGGAACTGTAGCCTGTATTAGCAGATCAGCGGCACATTAATGCCGACCGGTATATTATGACAACTTTATGAGAGGGAAGATATGAAATGCTACCGGAGCATTGTTATTTTTATGCCCTGAATACAAACGAACGTTTCTGATATGAAAAATCTTTCACTGATTCTCAGCATAGTGGCTGTTGCCGGCGTAGGTGCCTTGTTCTTCATGCAAAATGCCGGCACCAAGCAAGTTGCCGCACCTGCTCCTGTACATGCGACCGGCGGTGCAACCATCGCTTATGTGAACATCGATTCGCTGGAATCGAAGTATGAGCTGCTGAAAAGCAAGCGCGAAGAGTTCAGGAAGAAGCAAGCGCAAATGGAAAGCGAGCTGCAGCGTTCTTACGGACAGATGCAGAACGACGCCAATGAGGTGCAGAAGAAGATGCAGAACAATACGCTGACACAATCGGAGTATGAAGCTGCCCAGAAACGTCTGATGCAGATGCAGCAGACATTGGAGTCGCGCAAGGAGTCGCTGACCCAGCAGTTGATGAAGGAGCAGGAGGAATTCAATATAGACCTTAAAAAGCGTCTGGATTCGTTCCTTACTGATTATAACAAGACCCATCAGTTCGATTTCATCATGTCCTATTCAGGTTCGGGTTCTGCAATATTGTATGGCAACCCTGCCCGCGACATCACCAACGATGTTGTTGACGGCATGAATGCGAGTACAAAAAGTGAATAGTGTAAGAAATAAATAGTATTTTTCTGCAAACGTTCTGAATTTGGAAAGCAATAAAACCCCGGTACATGCCGGGGAAGGAGCACCGCAACGCACGCTGAATCTTTTAGATGGCGCCTTGCTGGTGATCGGGTCCATGATCGGGTCCGGAATATTCATAGTAAGCACTGATATAGCCCAGTCGGTGGGTAGTGCCGGTTGGCTGGTAGTGGTGTGGTTGCTCTCGGGCTTCATCACACTCACTGCAGCACTCAGTTATGGCGAGCTGAGCGGTATGTTCCCTCAGGCAGGTGGTCAGTATGTTTATCTGCGCGAGGCTTTCGGAAAACTGTACGGGTTTCTCTACGGCTGGTCGTTCTTTGCTGTCATTCAAACTGGCACTATCGCTGCGGTAGGTGTGGCATTTGGCAAGTTCGCCGGCTACCTCGATCCGCGGCTCGGCGACGATAATATCCTCATGGGCACAGCTTCCGGTTTTCATATAAGCGCGGCGCAGATAGTGGGTATTGTCACAGTTATCTTACTCACCTACATCAACACATTGGGTGTGAAGAGCGGGAAGTGGATCCAGTTCTTTTTTACCATTGCCAAGATAGGTGCTATGGCGGCGCTCATCGTATTCGGATTTGTGTTGTTCTCAGGGGCCAGCACCTGGCAGGCCAATTGGGAGGACGGTTGGTGGGCCAAAGAGATCACTACAAGTGCTGCGGCCATCACGCACCAGAGTCTGTCAGGTGGCACACTGGTCATAGCTATTTGTACGGCCATGGTGGGCGCATTGTTCTCCAGCGATGCATGGAACAGCGTGACTTTTATAGCCGGAGAAATGAAACGTCCCGAGCGTAATATTGGTTTGAGTCTGTTTATTGGTACGCTTGTGGTGACGCTGATCTATGTGTGCATGAACCTGATGTACCTGAATGTGATGACGGTGTCTGAGATAGCGCAGGCGCCGGCAAAGCGCGTGGCAACTGCCGCGGCATTGAAGATATTCGGCGACAGTGGAGCAACTATAATCGCGTTGCTCATCATGGTGTCAACGTTCGGGTGTAATAACGGATTGATACTTTCCGGAGCGCGTGTGTACCACACCATGGCCAATGATGGTCTCTTCCTGCCAGCAGCCGGTACGCTCAATGACAAAGGTGTTCCTGCCCGTGCCTTGTGGATGCAGTGTATCTGGGCATCGGTGCTTTGCCTTAGTGGTCAGTATGGTAACCTGCTCGACTTTATCATCTTCACAGTATTGTTGTTCTATATCCTGACGATAGGAGGCATATTCAAACTACGCCGCACCCGTCCCGACCATCCGCGACCCTACAAGGCATTCGGCTATCCGGTGATACCCGCGCTGTATATTGCTATGGCAGCGTTTGTGTGCGTGATATTGTTGAAATATAAACCGACCTACACCTGGCCGGGACTGATAATTGTGATAATGGGACTGCCTATTTATTACCTGCTGCAAAGACGTGCGGCCAGGCAGTGATGTGGCGGAACTAAAAGAAAGTGACAATGAAAAAGATAGAATTGCAGAACATATTCGATCAGATGGCCGGCCTGCATGTAGTGGTGGTGGGCGATGTGATGCTGGATAATTATTGGTGGGGTAGTGTGGATCGTATATCGCCGGAGGCGCCTGTGCCTGTAGTGGCAATAACCAAGCGTGAAAGTCGCCTGGGAGGTGCGGCAAATGTTGCGCTTAACTGCATTTCACTGGGTGCAAAAGTGACCCTGGCAAGTGTGGTGGGCAAAGACAGTGATGGTGATCTGCTGATGTCGCTGGCAGGTAAGGCGGGTATAGATACAAGTCTGATGATGAAGAGCACTATGCGCCCCACAACAACCAAGGTGCGCATACTGAGCCGCAATCAGCAGATGTTACGGGTGGATGAAGAGGTGACCGACGAACTACATACCGAGGAGGAACACCCGTTCATTGATATGGTGCTGAAGTACCTGCAAAAGGTAAAGCCACATGCGCTGATATTTGAAGACTACAACAAGGGGGTGCTGAAGGAAAATGTGATCAGGCATATCACCGCTCACTGCAAAGAGATTGGCATTGTAACGGTTGTGGATCCCAAAAAAAGAAACTTCCTTTCGTACAAAGATGTAACCATATTCAAGCCCAACCTGAAGGAAGTGCGCGAAGGGTTGCACATGGATATGCACCGTACAGATCTGCACGACCTTGGCGAGGCACACAAGGCGCTACACAAGGCGCTGAATCATCGCATTACGTTCATTACACTTTCGGAGAAAGGCGTGTATTACAACAATGAAGGCGAGGCCGCAATATTGCCATCGCATATTCGCAATATTGCCGACGTCTCGGGGGCGGGCGATACAGTAGTGGCTACCGCTACGCTTGTGTACGCTATATCAAAGAACGTGAAGCTGATGGCAGAAATATCCAATATAGCCGGAGGTCTGGTGTGCGAAGAAGCGGGAGTGGTGGCGATCAATAAAGACAATCTACTTTCAGAGAGTATGGATCTTTTATGTCCGTGATCTTAGCGCCATGCACTACGAACTGATCCTATTTTTTGGCATCATTTCATTCATATACGCCTCTGTCGGTTTTGGCGGTGGGTCGAGTTATCTTGCTCTGTTGGCATTGTATGCGCTTCCGTTTCAGGAGATGAAACTTACTGCGCTGGTGTGCAATATAGTGGTGGTCACCGGTGGCACATTGCTTTATTGGAAGAGGGGTGAACTGCCATTTAAAAAGATCATACCCATGGTGGTGGTGAGTGTGCCTATGGCATTTCTGGGTGCGCGGCTCAAGATAAGCGAGCACACTTTTTTTGTGATACTTGGTTTGTGCCTCATCGTTGCAGGTATATTGCTGTGGGTGCGCACAAAAAATGCTGCAGAGGATGGTAAAGTAAAACAGGCAAACTACCTGCGAGATGGTGCGCTTGGTGGTGCTGTGGGTTTCCTTTCGGGTATGGTGGGTATAGGCGGGGGCATCTTTTTGTCGCCCATTCTGAACCTGATGGGGTGGGATAGTCCGCGTCGCATTGCTGCAACCGCAAGTGCATTTATCCTCATTAATTCCATATCGGGTATTGCAGGGCAGTTGTCATCCCTTAGTGTCTCCATCGATACCATGCGACTGGGCATGCTTGCTATAGCAGTGTTTATCGGTGGTCAGTTGGGTAGCCGGGCCGGAGCGCTAAAGTTCAGCGAATTGGCTGTGCGCAGGGTCACCGGTTGTCTGGTGCTGGCAGCGGGCATTGAAGTGTTGCTCAAACACTGGTCGGCAAATTGATGTAGCCTAATCGACAAGGCTGGTACGGCCGATGAAGTGTTGGAACAACAGCATCTGGAACATAAAGTTGATGAGGGTAACTGCTATTGCAGGCCAGGCCAGTTTTCTGTTGCTGCACGCCATGAACAGGAGTATCAAAACCGTGTTGAACGTAAAGAACAACAGCTCCTGCAGGTGCACATAAGCGCCGAACGCCATCCAAACACCGGTAGCAAAAAGGAACACTATCACATAGTGCGGCCATTTGTAGGTGGTGTTGCGGGTCACGTGGTTGAGAAAAACATAGAAGAACGGTGTCATCATAGTGTATCTGAATGTGCCAATCACGTCCGTTGCGCCATTCAGCCACAATGGGCTATAGAACAGTGATGAAAAGAGGGTCGTGGTGAGGTAAGCCAGCGACACTATCAGTACCTTATCTTGTTGGTCGCCCCGGGTTAGCCACCTTATTATTCTGAAGATCAGCATGATAAATGCGGTGAGGCACGCAAAGATCGCCAGTGCATTTAATAGTATTGTGTGGTATCCAACGCCGTTATAAAATGGCAGGATGGGTGCGGAGTAGATGCGACGCCAAAATGTGGACTGTGCAATAAAGTAGGCAAACCAAACACCTGTTGCCTGGTATTGGATGAACACAAATGTTGCAAGACCTGCAGCCGATGGGAGAATATACAACAGCAGATACCTTCCTATGTTACGCGGAATATCTTTTCGACTGCCTGAAAGGACTTCCATGCAAAGGAAGGCGGGCACAACAAAAATGGCTGTCGCACGTGTAAGGGAAAGCAGGAAAAGACTGCTTACGATCAACCAGGTCCGCTGCGCGCTGATGCCATAGAGGCAAACCGCACCCAGCAGAAAGTACACCGCCTCGGCATAGGGCACAAAGGCGAACATTACCGCGGGCATGGATACCCACAGCATTTTGTGGTGTACGTCGGGCTTGAACATGCCGGCAAGAATGCTGAGGCCCGCCGCGAAAAAAGCCATGTTGAGCAGCGATATGGCAACACCGTTAAACCCGGTAAGTTTCCAGATGGCCGGGAACAGATAGAAGAATCCGGAATTACTCTGACCAATATTGCTGTATGCGTATCCGCGGCGTGCTATGTCGCGGTACCAACCTGCATCCCACGATATAAGACTGTCGTGCGTAGGGTAGCCGGAAAACATGCCTATGCGATACAGGACTATCTGCAGGCAGTAGAACCCGATGCCATACAACATCACCAACAGAAAAGTGTGGAGCAGTTCTTTTTTATCGAGCGGGGCCACTTTCGGCATATGGTTCTTAATGGGGCAAATGTATCCAAAAGAACATGAATGTTATGAACGGCAAGCCTAAAAAAAGAAGGGGCTCCGTTTAGAAGCCCCTTAGTATAGAAGTCGATATGCTATTATTTGTTTTTTCTCGCGATAGCTTTTTCCGCCGCCGCAATAATGTTCTCCTTTGTTAGGCCATACTTGCTGAGCAATTGTTTCGGAGTTCCGCTTTCGCCGAATGTGTCCATAACTGCTACATATTCGTGTGGTGCCGGGCACGCACGTGAAGCCACATTGGCAATGCTGTCGCCCAGTCCGCCATTTATCTGGTGTTCTTCTGCGGTTACAATACAACCGGTCTTGCGGATGGAAGCGATAACTGCTGCTTCGTCCAGTGGCTTTATGGTGTGAATGTTGATCAGATCAACAGAGATGCCTTTTTCAGCCAGTTCTTTGGCAGCTTCTACCGCCAGCCATACAAGGTGACCGCAAGCGAAAATGCTTACGTCGGTACCCTCGGCCAGTACCTGTGCTTTGCCTATTTCAAATACCTGGTCTTCAGCAGTGAAGTTTGGCCACTTCGGGCGACCGAAGCGCAGATATACCGGGCCATTGTGTTCTGCAACGGCAATGGTGGCAGCCTTTGTCTGGTTGAAGTCGCAAGGAACTATCACTGTCATGCCCGGCAGCATCTTCATCATGCCTATGTCTTCAAGCACCTGATGGGTAGCACCGTCTTCGCCCAGCGTGAGGCCGGCATGAGAAGCGCATATCTTCACGTTCTTGTCGCTATATGCCACCGACTGGCGGATCTGGTCATACACGCGGGATGTAGAGAAGTTGGCAAATGTTGTTGTGAACGGGATCTTACCGCCAATGGTCATACCTGCAGCAACACCTATCATGTTGGCCTCGGCAATACCACACTGAATGAAACGATCGGGGAATTCTTTAATGAACGCATTGAGTTTCAGCGATCCGGCAAGGTCGGCAGTAAGTGCCACTACATTCGGATTGCGACGTCCGGCTTCCAGAATCCCTTCACCAAAACCACCGCGGGTCTCTTTTTCATTGAGTATTTGTATATCCTGCAACATATAGAATAATGAAATGTTTTTGGAGCTCGTGTACCCGTCTCCATGCGCAAAAGTAAGCCGAAGGAACGGTTAATAGGTAGTTCCGGCTGATTGTATTTTTTGAATGTTGTATAAAGTGGGGAAAACCGTTTTACAGCCCTATCTTTTCCTCGGTAATGTAGTCATTTCGGTCGGCGGCATTACGCACCACCAACTCGGCTACAAAACCTGTCAGGAAAAACAGCGTACCTATCACCATGGTGGTGAGCGATATATAAAATGCCGGTTTGTTGGTCACTCCCATGTTTTCTGCAAATCTGATCTTGTCTATGATCAGCTGTGCCACCAACACAAAACCTGTTAGGAATGTTATCGCACCCAGCACCCCGAAGAAATGCATGGGTTTTTTGCCGAATCGGCTGGTGAACTGTATGGTAAGCAGATCGAGAAACCCATTGATGAACCGTTCCCAGCCAAACTTAGATGAACCATACTTGCGGGCGCGGTGCTGCACCACTTTCTCGCCTATTTTCTTGAAGCCTGCATGCTTGGCCAGCACCGGAATAAAACGGTGCATTTCGCCATATACCTCGATGCTTTTGATCACCTTGCGCTTGTAAGCCTTCAGACCGCAATTCATATCATGCAGTTTGATGCCGGTAAGCCACCTGTTCACTCCGTTATAGAGTTTTGAGGGAAGATTCTTGGTAATGGCATTATCATAACGCACTTTTTTCCAGCCGCTCACCAGGTCGTAGCCATCGCGCGTTATCATATTATATAGTTCCGGTATCTCGTCCGGACTGTCCTGCAGGTCAGCATCCATCGTGATCACCACGTTGCCGGTTGCTGCCTTGAAGCCCACATACAATGCCGGACTCTTGCCATAATTGCGCTGGAACCGTATGCCTTTCACCGCCTTGAACTGCTGCGAAAGGGAATGCACCACCTCCCAGCTCCTGTCGGTGCTACCATCGTCCACCATTATCACTTCGTGGGTGTAGTTGTTGGCCGCACATACCCTGTCTATCCACTCCACCAGTTCGGGGAGCGATTCTTCTTCGTTGTACAGCGGTATTACAATGGAAATATCAGGATGCATTCGCGTGCTAAAATACGTGTTTTTAGTATAAATGATGCCCCTTTATGCAGTTTTAACGCTTTGAAAGTGAATGGCAGAAAGCAGTCTGTCGGTACATATTCCGGTCTGTTGCTCTAAAACTGATAGCGGTATTGCAAAACAGAAGATTTTATTAACTTTAAGCGCAAACCGCACCTATTGTGCGGGCGACTAAACTAGTACTGCTGATGAAATACAGGAATTTTATATTGCGTGCAGCCGCTTTGTTGTTGCTTATTATGCAACTTGCATCGTGCATCACTACTGTACAGACTGATAACAAACGTCCGCCGAAATACAAATATCAGAAGGCCGGCCGCGCGTGGTAGGTGGTCTTGCGCTGCCTGACTGCCTGGCTCCACAGCGATAAAGCGTTCGCTTTGGAATCGCTCGCATTTTGGCATTTACTGCGTTTTCTTTCGTTTAGCGCAGAATTTTTGCTTAGATTTGAAACTTAATTTCTAAAAACTGCCCTGGTATGAAGTCATTATTACTCACCGCAGCCACTCTGCTGGCACTGGCGGGCGGGACATTTGCACAGAATCTGCCGCCTGAATTCAGGTGGGAAGTGGGTGCAAATGGTGGCTATAGTGTTATTACAAGGCCTGTTGGTCCGCCGGCTGTTTACAGCGGCACCTCTACCAATATAGTGAAGGATATCTCTATTCGTGCCAGCTACTATTTCAGCCCCAATTGGATGATCTCCCTCGACCTCGGCAATCGCCGCTGGGAAACTTTCGGTGAGTGGAAGCTTAACGATAAGTTCGGCAAAGCACTTACTCCAGTGAAGGTGCCGTTCCTCCTTGCAGATCATGCGCTGAATCAGACTGTACAAATGAACTATGTGATACCTTTTTACACACAGTTCCGCAACTTCAACCGTGCTAACCTTTACTTCGGTGCACAGGTTGGTATGATACAGACCGTGAACGATGGCTCACGCCAGTATAGCAAATACATGTCTGCTACCGATTCGGGTTACACTTATGTTTCCGGCTACAATTACGGTCCGGGCATGGGCTACTCGCTGGGTCTGCAAACAGGTTTCATTTACTACATTGTGCCGCGCCTGGGTGTAACGGCTGAATTGTGCCTGCGCTACGTGAACGTGAAGACAACCGACATGAATTATGCGGCAGCCAATTCAAAATACCACATCATGCACTTCCCGCAGACAGTGGGTATCCGCTACAGACTGTACTAATACCTCTTTGAATTATAAGATGAAGAATTCCCTCGGTTTATCCGGGGGATTTTTTTTGCCCCTACTTCTTCCCGATGATCTCCACCAGGTCTTCTTCCACGCTTTTGTTCACCGATTCTTCTATGCGCCCCACCTCGTGCCCGTTACCATCCAGAACAACGAATGTGGGCAGGAGTTTTATCTTGTATTTGCGCACCGCTTTTTTCCCTTCCTTGGTTAGGGTGGTTTTGTCCCGGTCGAGGCCCGCCATCAGAATGTTTTCATGAGAAAAGCCCGCATCCTGAAGCACCCTGAAGAGTTTGGGAAGCAGGTCTTTTGAGTCGCCGCACCAGGTACCGAGCGCTATAAATATTGTGTACTTATTCAGGTTGCTTTTCAGGAATTGTACTGCTTCTTTATTGGGTGAATATTCCTCCATGCCGGTGGTAAGCCACGAGAAGGTCGGTTCATCTATCATGTCTGCATAGGCAAACAATCCCTTGAACACTACACGTTCATTTTTTGGGTCTTTCCCTACTTCATAGTCGGGCGTTGGCGAAGCGAAAAATTGTTTTAGTGTATCCTTAGGTTGCATAAGAACCGGTTTGTTTCTGTCCGGAGGGATCTGTGCTGATGCGGTGCTTGCTGTAAGTACAGCCGCCGCCATCATTGCATGTGCAAAACGAAGCATCGTCATTGTGTTGTGTGTAGCTACTGCTGCGGTCAGATCAACTGTTCGCGCAAGATCAGCAGTTTGTTCTTTAGCTGTGTCAGCGATGTTTTAAGATCCACTGTCGTTACGTCGCGTTTGTTCTGTGCGCGTAGCTTTGTTTTGGCTCCTGTCAGTGTGAAGCCGCGTTCTTTCACAAGGTGGTATATGGCGCGCAGCTCCTTCACATTTTCGGGTGTGTACAGGCGGTCGCCCTTGCGGGTCGTGCGCACCTTCATCTTGAATTCGTTGGTCCAGAAGCGTATGTGCGATGTCTTCACTTTAAAGAACTCTGCTACCTCACCGATGGTGTAGTATTTCTTTTCACCCTTCCAGTCTTCCGCAATGATATCTGCAGCTGCTTCTGTGCCATGTTCGCCTTCCAGTTTCACCGGTTTGCGGCCACGTGTGCTCTTTGGTTTGGCAGGTGCGGGCGACGGTGTTTCAGCTTCCGTTGTCGTTGGGGCGTGCGCGTCTGCCACAGGTGCGTCAACAGGTGCTTCGGGCACATGTATTTCTTCGGCCGGTTCATCTATCACATCGTCGGCCACTTGTTCCATCACTACCGGCTCGGCGTTGAGTTTGTTGATCGTTTCAACAGGCTCTTCATCAACTATTTCATCTTCAGCAACTTCGGTTTCAACTATCTCATTATCGTCTGTACTAACAGCAACGGTATCTGCCGGGATCTCCACCTCGGCATCAGCCTCGTGCGTGATGATAAGAAGCGCGCCGGGAGTGCCATCAGTGTCAAATGGTGCAGTCTCAATGATTGCTTCGGCTAATTCATCTGAGGGGATAGAAGCTGCTTCTATTTCCAACGTCATTTCCGGTACCTCAGGCGTCGCCTCGGCTTCTGCCTCAGTTTGTTCCTGTGTTTCCTCTTTCTGATCTTTCTTACGGCCACGAGTTTTCCCGGCAGTTTTTGGCTGCTCCGGTACAATTTCCTCTCCGAAAAGCGTTACTATGCGGGTACTCATTACAACGAAATTAAAACAATTATCGGCATAATCCGAAGGGGCGGGCCCGTATTTACTTTTGTCCCTTTTTCATGTCTTCCAGTTGCCCTGCCTTTTCAGCTTGTTCTTTCCTGGCTTTTTCCAGTTCGCGCTGGGCTTCTTTGTTCTTCTCTTCTATCGCCTTCAGTTCGGCTTCTTTTTGTTTAATGGCTGCTGCCGCTGCTATCTGACCCTCCAGCTTTTGCATAAATGTTGTGATGTTTGCCGCGGTGGCTGCGTCATTGGCGGTTGTTACAAAGTTGTTGTAGCCTTTAGATACGCACAGGTACACAGTTGTCTTGTGTTTCTTGCTGCGTGTTTTCAGGTAGTAGTCGCATTTCGCCGTGCTGATGTCGTTCCAGGTGGCACCTTTGTATATCGAAACTCCCTTTTTCTCTGTTCCTTTCTTGATGCCGGCTTCCATTATACGCTGGCCCAACACTTCGCGGGTTATGTCTTCGTCATGGTCGTAGCGGGCCGAGAAACACCACATTTCTTCCTTGCCCATTTTTTCAGAAGATTCTGAGACAGCAACTTCCTGGGCATTCAGCACCATTGGAAACAAAGCTGCCAGCACTATCCCGATCATCGATCTCATAGTTGTTCGAATTAGGTAGTAAAGGTACTACAATAACATCATTGAGGGCATCACGCTCATCGTGGCTCGCAGTCTGTGCTGTGTGCGGGAATTTGTATCTTGCACGCTATGAACGCATTTGAAATTCGCGGTGGTCGCTCACTTAAGGGCACCATTACGCCTCAGGGCGCCAAGAACGAAGCTTTACAGGTACTTTGTGCGGTGTTGCTTACCAAAGAACCGGTGACGCTGCAGAATGTACCCGATATTGCCGACGTGAACGCGTTGATAGAGGTGTTGCAGGATATGGGTGTGGGTATATCACGCCCCGAGCCCAATACCATTATTCTGCAGGCCGACAATATCGACCCTGAGTATTTCAATACCGCAACATTCCGCAAAAAGTCAGGTAAGCTACGTGGCACGGTCATGCTTGCCGGCCCCATGCTGGCACGTTTCAGAAAGGCGTACATACCGCAGCCCGGCGGCGACAAGATAGGTCGCCGCAGGCTGGATACACACATTCTCGGGTTCGAAAAACTGGGTGTTGCGTGTACCTACGATAGCGAGAACCAACTGTTCTCTATGCAGGCCGACAAACTCACCGGTGCAAACATGTTGCTCGAAGAGCCATCTGTAACCGGCACTGCCAACATGCTAATGGCGGCCGTGCTTGCCGAGGGTACTACTACTATATACAATGCAGCTTGCGAGCCCTACGTTCAGCAATTGTGCCACATGCTCAACAGTATGGGCGCGCGCATATCGGGCATCAGTTCCAACCTGCTTACCATAGAAGGTGTGTCCGTGTTGAAAGGCTGCACACACAGGGTTTTGGCCGATATGATCGAAGTTGGTTCATTCATTGGCCTTGCTGCTATGACACAAAGTGAGATCACCATCAAGAATGTAGATGCGAGACAACTGGGTATGATACCCGATGTTTTTCGCAGATTGGGCATAGAACTCCATTTACAAGGCGATGACATCTATGTGCCCGCGCAGGAGCACTACCGCATACAGAAGTTCATAGACGGATCTATCCTTACCGTGTACGACCACCCGTGGCCGGGTTTCACACCCGATCTGCTCAGTATTGTCCTTGTCACCGCTACTCAGGCAAAAGGCACTGTACTGGTACACCAGAAGATGTTTGAGAGCAGGTTGTTCTTTGTGGACAAACTGATAGAAATGGGTGCTCAGATCGTTTTGTGCGACCCGCATCGCGCGGTTGTTATCGGTTTGGACAAACAGGTTGCTCTAAGGGGCATTAACATGGTGTCACCGGATATCAGGGCGGGGGTGGCCTTGCTGATAGCGGCATTATCGGCCAACGGCAAGAGTACTATTCAGAATATCCACCAGATCGACCGTGGCTACGAAAGGATAGATGAACGCTTGAATGCCCTCGGTGCAGATATTCGCCGCGTCAATATCGCATAATTTTTGTCGTTATGTAATTGCGTTTTTGTTGTTTTCCCCATTCGGTGCAGGGATTTCATTTTTTATTAGCCAAGGCGGAACAGGTATAAAACCATCTGTTTTTCTAACAATAACCGTGTTTGCAACGCCTATTTTGGAGAAGGTTGTAAATGAACAACTGACCTAAAACTGCTGTCTGTATTGCGTTTTTTGCGTTGGCATGCCTGAGAGGAAATCGTAGCCGTGTTCAGCAATTGAAAATGCAGCAAACGACAGTTGTATGTGGAAATAATAATATGTGGGCTTAGTGAAATTTACTCATGAAATTCACTGAAATATTAGCACCAATAAAATTAATTGATTATATTATAAAATTTGTGTTTTCGTTATGAATTTTCGAAAAAAATAACGTACTTTTCGGTCTGCATATTATTTTTAGTATGTTTACTCACTGTTTCCCGAGTCCTTTTTTAACAAAAGAGAGGATTCAGAAAGGGTAGAGTGTGTGGTTTTGTACGTGATTTCAGATGAAAAGAGATGCTTTTTTCTATAGAGAGAAGCATTGAAAGGATTTATTGTAACGTTTGCGAAAGCAGGCAGAAAGGCAAAAATTATTTTTTTTAAAAACGGTAGTATGAATAATTTCTTACGAGCGCAATTCAGGCATTTGACGATCAACTCTATCAAGCATAAAGTGAAGCCAGGTGTAGGATTGTTGTGTGGTTTGGTGGCATTGATGGCTGTATTATCTCCTGTTGGTTCTTATGCGGGTCTTGGTATCTCCAGCGCTGTTCCCACTCCTTCGTTCTCGGCTCCGGGTCTTGTATGTAGTGGTAATGCAGGAACCATCACCCTGAACATTACAACCTGTACCAACGGAAACCCCGACTGGAGCGCGAACTATGCACTTGACTCATCTTCTGACGGAGGTGCCACATGGTTTACACCATCGGGTACAGCGTCAGGCACTATCAATGCGGCATCGCCTGTTCTCGTTTACACTACTCCCGTTCTTACATCTACTTCATGTTACAACCTTACTTACCGTTTCAGGCTTACAGGAATCACCAATAACTGTGGTCCGGGTACAGCAATAACCACGCCCACGGCGGTTTTGAGGGTTTGTCCTCAACCTGATCCAATCACCGGTCCCACTCAGGTGTGTGTAGGTTCAACGATCACTCAGCTTACTACATCAACAGGCGGCACATGGAGCAGTAGTGCACCAGTTACTGTTGCAAGCATAGGTACAACAGGCATTGTTACCGGCCTTGGTGCAGGTACAGCAACAATATCATACACATTCTCAGGTGGTTGCGCATCTTCCCGCGTTATTACCGTTTCTGCATTGCCGGCCCCTGTTACGGGTGCTACAAGTATATGTGCGGGCACAACCTCTGGTTATAGTCTTTCAGCGCCACCATTCGGCGGCACATGGACGAGCAGTGCTCCTGCCACAGGTACTATCGATGCGGTGACTGGTGTCCTTACAACAATTGCTGCCGGCACAACCGTTATTACAAATACAAATTCATCGGGCTGTACTTCTTCACTCACTGTTACTGTGAATGCACAGCCTGCTTTATACAACGTTACACCTGCAGGTGCAAGCAGCTATTGTGCAGGTGGCTTGGGTATCAACGTAGGTCTCTCAAACTCAGAGACCGGTACCAACTACCAGTTATACAATACGGGTAGTCCGGTTGGTACGTCTGTTGCTGGTACAGGTGGTCCTTTGAGTTTCGGCCTTCAGGCAGCTGCGGGTACATACACAGTAATAGGCACTCGTGGTGCATGTTTCCAGACAATGACCGGTAGTGCGGTTATAACTATCACACCTGCACCACCTTCAATTTCAGGTGCGGGCACTGTGTGCGCGGGTTACACTACTACGTACACAAATGCGGCTGCCGGTACATGGAGCACAAGTAATGTAACAGTAGGAACAATAGACGGCACATCAGGTGTCTTCACCGGTCTGTCCGTTGGTATCGATACTGTCATTTTCACCGAGACTGCAACCGGATGTACAACATTCCGTGTTGTTACTGTAAATGCTACACCGGCTCCGATTACTGGCACGATGTCTTTGTGTGTCGGTACATCCACAACACTCAGCGCAACGCCGGCAGGTGGTGTATGGGTGAGTGGTAATCCGGGCGTAGCAACAGCAGGTATCTCTTCAGGAATTATTAACGGTACCGGTTCCGGTACTGCAACAATATCATATACGCTTCCGGGTGGTTGTCAGATCACAGCAGTTGTAACAGTAAATACTGTTCCGTCAGCTATCACGGGTGCTACTTCCGTTTGTGACGGTAATTGCGCATTATTATCAAGCAGCCCTGCCGGTGGTACATGGAGCGTTGTTCCTCCATCAGTTGCAACGGTTAGTACGTTGGGTAATTTCTGCGGAACAAGTCCCGGAACGGCTATCGTTACTTACACACTTTCGGGCGGTTGCTTTGCGGTGACCACGGTTACAGTGTTGTCTTCCCCTACCGCCATCACCGGTTCAAGTGTTGTGTGTGTGGGACAGACAATAACATTATCAAACGGAACTGCCGGCGGCACGTGGAGCAGCAGCAATCCCGGTAATGCTTCGGTTATCTCAAGTACAGGTGTTGTAACTGGTGTTACAGTAAGCACTACTGCTACTATCAGCTACACTACACCTGGTGGTTGCGTTGCAACAAAAGTCGTATCGGTTGAAGCAGTTCCTGCTCCTATCTCGGGTACGCTTTCTCTTTGTGTTGGTCAGACATCATTGATGAGTACCACATCTACCGGCGGTACATGGAGTACTAGTGATACTGCCCTCGCCAATATTGACGCGGGTGGACTGCTCACTGCCGTAAGTGCGGGAAGCACCATTGTGAGTTATTCATTTGCATCCGGTTGCCGCACTACTGCAGTTGCCACCATTAACCCGAATCCGGCACCTATAACAGGTACCCTTCAGGCTTGTGTCGGTTTCACTTCAGCACTCAGCAATACTACTGCAGGTGGTACCTGGGTAAGTAGTGTTCCTCCGATCGCGGACATCAATCCGACTACGGGTGTTGTAACTGCGTACATCCCCGGTTTCGTATCTATTAACTACACATTGCCTACCGGCTGTACAGTTGCAGCAACATTCACGGTGAATCCGAACCCACTTCCGATCGACGGAACTCCGGTTGTATGTGTGGGTTCAATAACTACACTCAGCAATTCATCTCCGGGTGGTCCGGGAACATGGAGCAGTGCCAATCCTGCTATCGCAGCAATAGATGCTGTTACCGGCGTTGTTACCGGTGTTTCTGCTGGAACTGCCCTGATAACATTTACACTGCCTACCGGTTGCCGCACAACCATCGTTGTGACAGTTAATCCGCTTCCTGCTTCAATTACAGGATTCCCACGCACATGTATCGGTTTCTGTACGCCGCTTACAAACGGAACTCCGGGTGGTGCATGGTCAAGCCTCGATCCTTCTGTTGCTACCATCAGTTCAGGCGGTTCACTCTGTGGCGTTAGTCCCGGTACTGCAATAATATCATATACTCTGCCAACAGGTTGTGCAAGGAATGTGATCGCTACTGTCGATCCTATCCCTGCACCTCCAACCGGTACGCTGAGCTTGTGTGTCGGCGGAACAACAACAATGTCTCACACCATCCCTGGTGGCACATGGACCAGCAGCGACACAATTGTTGCAACTGTATTCCTTGGTACAGGTCTTGTTACAGCGCATGTAGCGGGTACAGCCAACATCACTTACACTACTTCATCAGGTTGCACAGCGTTTACTACAATTACAGTAAATCCGGTGCCTCCTGCATCTACCGGTACACTCTATATGTGTGAGGGAAATACAACAACACTTTCAAACCTGTTCCCCGGTGGTGCATGGTCAAGTGCGGCTCCTTCAATAGCAACTGTGGGTACTTCCGGTTTGGTTACCGGAATATCAGCAGGCACTGCTATGATCAGTTATACACTTCCTTCAGGATGTGGCGTAACTTCTATCGTAACGGTTTATCCGCTGCCTGCTATCCTCGGATCTGTGTTAGTTTGTCCGGGTGTAGCGTCTACGCTCACGGGCTCACCTGCGGGTGGTCTTTGGGCTAGCTCGCCGTCAGTGATTGCAACTATAGGATCGCTTTCTGGTTCGGTAACAGGTGTTGCTACCGGTACAGCAACCGTTACTTACACACTCGCGACCACCTGCCGCAGCACTGCAGTTGTTACAGTTCAGCCACTACCGGCAGCCATCACAGGTCCTACACAGGTGTGTGTGGGCGGAACGATCACGCTGCTCAACTTTACAACAGGTGGCGGTACGTGGAGCAGCAGCACGCCTGCAGTTGGTAGCATCAACGCTACCACCGGAGTACTTTCGGGTATCAGTGCGGGTGTGACAACTATAACATTTACATCAACAGTCACTGGGTGTATCACTACTGCTACGGTCACTGTCAATCCGTTGCCGGCGCCAATTGCAGGTCTTACCAATGTCTGTGTCGGTTCAACGATAACATTGAGCAGCGCCAGTTCGGGTGGTACCTGGAGCAGCAGCGGCACTTTCGCTTCTATCGGCTCAGCAACGGGTGTAGTAACAGGTATAACTGCCGGTGTTGAGCAGATCACTTACACACTGCCTACCGGCTGTCTTGCCAACTTCTCTGTTACTGTAGATCCGTTGCCTGCATCCATCACAGGTGCATTGTTTGTTTGTCATACTTATACTACACTCCTCAGCAGCTCAACACCGGGAGGCGTGTGGAGCATCAGCCCGGCAACTGTAGCAACTATCAGCTCTATTGGTCTGGTAAGCGCTGTGTCTTCAACAGGTGGTACTGCCACAGTTACTTACACACTTCCTGCAACAGGCTGTCTCACTACTGCCATCGTTACAGTGAATCCACTGCCTGATACCATCACGGGACTGCTTAATATCTGCGTGAATGACACTGTAACACTCAGCAGCGCAACTCCGGGTGGTATCTGGACAAGCGATAACATCCTCATCGCTACATTTGTTACGCCGCCAACAACTGGTCTTGTTGCAAGTGTATCTGCTGGTACAGTGATGATCACTTATACATTACCTACAGGTTGTTATACAACCAAGGTGATGACTGTGAACCCGATCCCTCAGCCGATCACGGGCACATTGTCTGTTTGTCAGGGTTATTCTCAAACACTCAGCAATATCACAACCGGAGGTTCATGGAGTAGTAGTAATACTGCGGTGGCATTTGTAGGTTCAGCAACCGGTGTTGTTACGGGCATAGCTCCGGGTGTGGCGTTCATTACTTATACGCTCCCTTCAAGCTGTCCACGTGTAGTTCAGTTTACTGTTAATCCTAATCCGGCTCCGATCTCAGGTGCGCTCAGTATCTGTAACGGTGATACAACAATCCTCACCAGCAGTACGCCGGGTGGCACATGGAGCAGCAGCGATCCGTCTGTTGCATTCATATTCATGCCAACGGGACAAATGATCGGTTTGGCGGTCGGCACGGCAACCATATCCTACATATTGCCTACAGGCTGTTTTGCTATTACCAATGTCACTATCAATCCGCTACCTACGGCAACGACCATCGTCGGTAACCGGCAGGTGTGTGTGGGAACAAGTGCGTTCCTGATCAACTCGGCCTTCCCGGGTGGAACATGGTCTAGTCAGTTCCCGGCCATAGCGTCCATTAATCCACTATCAGGTGTATATACCGGAAACACTGCCGGTGTAACGAATATCACTTATACACTGCCCACAGGTTGCGATACATTCATTCAGGTTACCGTTAATCCACTTCCTGCAGCAATCACCGGCGCATTGTCATTGTGCGAAGGCAACACAACTGCATTGAGCAGTGCAACACCGGGCGGAACATGGAGCAGCGGTGTACCATCAATAGGTACTATCAACTCTACTACAGGTGTGTTCACCGGCATCAGCGCGGGTGTTACATTGGTTACTTACAAACTCACCTCTACCGGATGTGAAACAGTAGCATTTGTTACCGTGAATCCGCTTCCGGGTACCATCGTTGGTGTAACAGATATCTGTATCGGCGGCGATACCATCCTTTCGTCATCACCGGGTGGTGGTGCATGGAGCGGTGGTGGTTTTGTTGCCAGCGTCACAGCTATCAGCTCTACGTTCGACTCTGCTCGTGTAGTTGGCCTGGCTGTTGGTACCACAAATATTACTTACACACTCCCTACAGGTTGCTTCAGGTCTGTAGAATTGCACGTACATCCTGTACCTGCACCGATCTCAGGTCCTGATACTGTTTGCGTTGGTTCAACGATCACCCTCAACAGCACACCATTCGTAGCAACAGGTAAATGGTCAGTAAGCAACCCAGCAGTAGCCGATATCGATACACTCACAGGCGTCCTCACAGGTATCTCTGCAGGTGTGGTGAATGTGACTTACACCCTCGATTACGGTTGTAAAGAGGTGCGTTCTGTAACTGTTCATCCGCTTCCGGCTGCTATCGGTGGTCCGATCAATGTGTGTGAAACATACACCATCACAGCAACCAATGCTACACCGGGTGGTACATGGAGCATAAGCGACGTAACAAAAGCTACCATCGACCCGGCTACCGGTGTTATCACCGGTGTAAGTGCAGGTACGGTCACAATCACGTACAAGCTTATTACAGGTTGTTTCCAAACACGTCTCATCAACGTCAGGCCGCTTCCGGTTGTTACTGTGAACGCGCCTACTATAGTATGTAAGTACGCCAGCGTCACATTGACTGCCGCAGGTGCAGATACATATGGCTGGAGTCCGTCAACCGGATTGAACACTACCGTTGGTCCTGTTGTTGTTGCCAGCCCGACGATCACTTCTACTTATGTAGTTACCGGCACAACTATCTACGGTTGTCAGGACACTGCACAGGTTAAAGTATGGATCGACTCTCTGTTGAATGATATTAAAGTGACAGGAAACGACAGCATCTGTCGTGGCGATTGCACTGTGCTGATGGCTAGTGGCCGTGAGGGTACTTTCTTTAGCTGGAAGCCTGCACCTGGCCTCTCATGCACTATTTGTGATACAGTAACTGCATGCCCGCTCAATACAACTACTTACAACATGCTTGCTATTGACTCGCTTGGCTGCCGTGATTCACTGTTCTTTACTGTAACAGTGATGCCGCTGCCTGTGATGCGTGTGTTGCCAAACCCGGCAATTGTATGTAACGGAAGCAGCACTCAGCTCAATGTAAAAGATACATTGGCTACTGCAGGTTATCCGACGAAGTTTGCATGGTTCCCTAATGCGTTCATCTCTTGTGATACATGCGCTAATCCGGTTGTTTCTAACACATTCAATCTCGTTTATCGTGTGACAGGTATCACTCCGTTCGGATGTTACGATTCACTGAAAGTACCTGTGACTGTCCTTGATAGCGCATTCAACAGCATCAACCGCGATACCGTTATATGTATTGGTGGTACAGCGCAACTAAATGCGGTGAGTATCAATCCTGATGGTGCAAGGTCTGACTTCTTGTGGACCAACCCTGTTGCGATGAGCAACAACATGGTGCATAACCCTACAGTGAGCCCATCGGTTACCACAACTTATCAGGTGATCATCACTCCGAATGTATGCTGGCCTGATACCTTGTATACTACCGTGGTTGTTGCGCCTTTCCCGGACATATCAATCACTCCGCCGTCAGCAAATGTGGCATCAGGTACAAGTGTATCGCTCACTGCAACCATCAACAATGAGATGATCATCTCGAACTATGCATGGACGCAGAACGGTACTATTTCTTGCGACACGTGCTACACAACCATAGCAACACCTACGGTTAGCACTACCTACACGTTCACTGCTACGTCTATCTACGGCTGTTCTACAACCCGCGAGGTAACGATAAATATATCGTGCGACAACTCTCAGGTATTTATCCCGAACGTATTCACTCCTAACGGAGATGGTATGAACGATCGCTTCTACATCAGCGGCAAGGGTATCTCTAAGATCACTAAGTTCCTCATCTACAACCGTTGGGGCGAGCTGGTGTACGAGCGCTACAATATTCCTGCCAACGACCCAGCAGAAGGATGGGATGGTCAGTTCAAAGGTGTGGTGTTACCTCCGGATGTATTCATGTATGTGATAGAGGCAAACTGTAACCTGGGTGAAGTGTTTAAGTATAAGGGTGATATTTCGATAGTAAGATAATTGAGTTAATTTCATAAATAAGGAACAAATGAAGCGGATCATTAGTAAGGTGTTGGCGGGTGTGCTGGTAGGTGTTAGCCTGCATAGTAGTGCTCAGGACATTCACTATTCGCAGTTTTACGAAAATGCGATGCAGCGCAACCCTGCGCTGACGGGCATCTTCACCGGCGATTACAAGGTCGGCATGGACTATCGCAGCCAGTGGTCTGCGGTATCAGCCAATCCATATAGCACGGTGATGATCTCGGGCGAGACACGCATCCTCGTGAATAGAGAGATCAACGATTATCTGAGCTTTGGTCTTGCTACCAACTTCGATAAGGCCGGCGAGATCAGGATGTCTAAGACGCAGGTATATCCGTCTATTGCCTACAACAAGGCGATGGATGATATCTACCACACTTACCTCTCGGTAGGTCTGAGCGGCGGCATCAACTCTATGGCCGTTGACCAAAGCCGTTTCCGTACCAGCAACCAGTACGTGAACGGAGTGTACGATCCTTCAACTTCTACAGGGGAAAATGCCACGTTCAAGAACCTGAACCACTACGATATCGGTGCGGGTGTCAGCCTCAATAGCTCACTTGATCAAAACGGTATCTTTAACTACTACCTGGGTGTAAGTGCCTACCATATCAACACACCTACTGAAGAGTTCTACGGCACCGGCGATCCGGTGAGCCGCCAGATGAAGTGGCAGTTCAATGCCGGTTTCCACTCTTCGTTCAGCGAGCAGTTCGGTATCACAGTTCATGGTAACTACAGCTATCAGCAGCCAAGCACCAACGTTATACTCGGTGGTTTCTTCACTTGGCGCAGTGTGCCGGTGGGTCTGCCAAGTATCTTCGCGCTTAACTTCGGCGCCTTCTATCGTTATCAGGATGCATTCATACCAATGGTGCGTATAGATTACAAAGACGTTGCCGTAGGTTTCTCTCACGACGTTACCAACTCTAAACTCGCTTCTGCCGTGTCCGGTGCAAGTGCAACAGAGCTTACATTGTATGTGCGCGGTAACTACGCTCACCGCAAGAACCCTCGCGACCCGATCTACTGTCCTCGTTTCGAAGACCTGAACAACTACAACTTCAGATAATCAGATAGATACTCACTACATCCCCGGCCACTCGCCGGGGATTTTTTTTGCCCGCCCCAAAAGAGAAGCGGCCGATCTTCCGACCGGCCGCTTCTCTTATTGTAAGTATGTTTTGATTAGCACTTTTCAATAACTACAGCGCTGGCACCACCGCCACCGTTGCAGATACCTGCCGCACCATACTTAGCGTTATTCTGATGCAGTACGTTGATCAGCGTAGCAATGATACGTGCACCGCTGCAGCCCAATGGGTGACCCAGTGCTACTGCACCGCCGTTCACGTTCACTTGTTCAGGCTTCAGGTTCATTTTCTGCGCGTTCACAATACCCACCACGCTGAACGCCTCATTTAACTCGAAGTAAGAAATATCTTCCATCTTCAGACCTGCCTTGGCAACAGCCTTAGGTACTGCCAAAGATGGTGAAGTAGTGAACCACTCAGGTGCCTGCTCAGCATCGGCATAACCCTTGATCTTAGCTATCGGCTTCAGACCCAAAGCGTCAGCTTTCTCCTTGCTCATCAGAACCAGTGCTGCCGCGCCATCATTCATAGTGCTGGCATTTGCTGCAGTTACTGTTCCTTCTTTAGAGAATGCAGGGCGTAGTCCCGGGATCTTGTCAAACTTCACATTCCACGGATCTTCGTCCTTAGATATTTTTATCGGGTCGCCCTTTTTCTGAGGCACTTCTACCGGAACTATTTCATTGTCAAAACGACCGGCGTCCCAGGCAGACTGGCTGCGCTTGTAGCTTTCAATTGCAAACTCGTCCTGTGCTTCGCGGCTGATGTTGCACTCTTTCGCGCACATATCAGCGGCGTTACCCATTGCGTAGTTGTGGTAAACGTCAGTCAGACCGTCTTTAGCCAGACCGTCAATGATAGTGACATTACCATATTTGTTACCCCAACGCAGATTCTCATTGTAGAAAGGCACATTGCTCATGCTCTCCATACCACCGGCTACAACCACATCGGCATCGCCCAGCATAATTGCCTGCGCACCCTGCATCACTGCTTTCATGCCGCTGGCACACACTTTATTGATAGTAGTACAAGGTACATTGTCAGGTACGCCGGCAAAGCGGGCTGCCTGGCGCGCAGGCGCCTGACCCAGATTGGCCTGCAGTACGCTACCCATCAATACTTCATTTACTTCGCTTGCAGCAACACCTGCACGCTCCAGAGCGCCCTTGATAGCGATAGCACCGAGCTTCGTAGCCGAAAAATCTTTCAGAGCACCGCCCCAGCTACCCATCGGGGTACGCACAGCGGATATGATATATACTTCTTTCATCGCGGTTTTTTTAAAGTGGTGCAAAGGTAGCGAAAAGAGATGTAACAGGCTAAATATCGATATGATGCTCCCATAGATGCAGTCGGTCGGGGTGGTCTATATGTCAGCTTTTTCGCTAATTTTACCCGCAGTGCCTTGAGCACTATGCTAAATCATCCATCCCCGACTTGAAGATGACACATATAACCGTTCGCTTTTTTCTGATTCTTATCGTTTCGTGTTCTTTTAGTAGGCTATTTGCGCAGGAACCTGTGCCTAAAGGAACCTACAGTTATGAGGGCGAAAGGGCCAACGGCAGGAAGCAGGGACAGGGTACATGCATCTGGCCCAATGGCGATAAATATGTGGGGGCATTTGCTGACGATACTATGTCAGGCACCGGCACTATGTACTATGCCGACAGCGGAAAATATGAGGGCGAATGGAAGAACGGGATGCGCAATGGCCAGGGCAAATTCACATGGAGCAGCGGAAACGTATATGAAGGTGACTTCCTCAACGATATGATGCATGGTCAGGGTACCTGTACCTGGACAAACGGGGAAAAATACGAGGGACAGTACGTAAAAAACAACCGCACTGGTGAGGGCACCTACACCTGGCCGAATGGAGACAAGTACGTGGGCCGTTTTGTTGACAATATGCGCTCGGGAAAAGGCACGTTTTATTACGAGAACGGTGCCCGGTACGAAGGCGGTTGGAAAAATGACAAAAAGCAGGGCAATGGTGTGTTTAGCTGGAATAATGGCGACCGCTACGATGGCCAGTTCGACAATGACGTGAAGAATGGCTATGGCAACTACTTCATAGCATCACCCAAAGCAAGCGTTACCATTCGTTATTGTCCTCGTTGCAAAAAGTACATGGGCAAATGGAAAGACGGCTACAAAAGTGGTTTTGGTCGTTGCTACAACAGAAAGGGAAAGATGATCTTCGAAGGTGAGTTTGTCGACGATAAACCACAGGGCCGTTACCCAACCAAGAAAAAGAAAGACAAACGATAGTTTGCTCGTCAGTAGATAAGTTGATCC
Organism: uncultured Flavipsychrobacter sp.; assembly: GCA_964652995.1. Classification (GTDB taxonomy): domain Bacteria; phylum Bacteroidota; class Bacteroidia; order Chitinophagales; family Chitinophagaceae; genus Nemorincola. Next base: position 65,920 of record CAZZCR010000023.1, read on the forward strand.
TTTACCGATACATTTCCCTGCAAGCCGCCGCTGTGTATACACAGGATGCGGTCTGATGAGGAGAAGAAGTTGTCATCCAGCATTTCTTTCAGGTTATACATCATCTTGCCGGTATACACAATGTCCAATGGTATCTTGTGGTCCTTGTAGAACTCGTTCATGAATACGAGCAGTTCGTCCTTCCACTTCCCGAACCCGCCAAAGCGCAGATCAGGCACCAGCGACCACGAGTACTGGCTAATGCCCGGCAGGTGTTCGCTAATATAATGTCGTTGTTCGTCGGTCTGCTTCATCGGCACAAATCCCAGTATGTGCTGTTCTTCCGGTAGTTGCCCGCGCAGCCCTGCAAGCGTAGTGCCTGTACCAACGCACATGGCTATATGCGTGTAACTCCGGTTCACAAAACGGTCTATCAGTCCTGCACCCTTGCGGCCACGTTCGTTCGCACCCCCTTCGGGTATTATCAGTATCTCATCGAAATGCGCCACCAGTTGTTCTGCCCACAATGGCTGATGCCGGTTGCAGTAGTCCTCCTGCGACACAAACAGCAGCTCCATGCCATAGTCCTTACAGTCTTGCAGGGTAGGGGTCAGCGCATCATGGTGCCCACGCACAATACCCACCGAGCGCAGCCCGAACTGCCGTGCGGCAAATGCGGTAGCCACCAGATGATTGGAATAGCCACCTCCGAAAGTTACAATGGTCTTGAATCCGTGATCCTGCGCATACGACAGGTTAAGGCGCAGTTTATACCACTTATTGCCCGATACTACGGGGTGCAGCAGGTCCAGCCGCAGCATATCCAACGCCGCCACCTTGCCCTGATACCACACCTTGTTCAGCGGCTGAATGGCGGCCAGCCGTTCATCAATTGTACCCATATTCGCGCAGGTAGTTTTCGTTATCGCGCCACTTCGGCCGCACCTTCACAAACAGTTCCAGGTGCACCTTGCGCTGGAGGAATTCTTCAATGGCCTTGCGCGCATTGATGCCCAGTTGTTTGATCATGCTGCCGCCCTTGCCCAGCAATATCATCTTCTGTGTCTCGCGGCTCACTATTATGTCGGCCTTGATTACCGTGAGTGTGGTCTTTTCTTCAAATGCCTGTATCAGCACAGCCGAGTGGTAGGGGATCTCTTCATCATACAGGGCATAGATCTGCTCGCGCACCATCTCTGCCACAAAGAAGCGCTCGTTCCTGTCCGATATACTGTCGTCCGGATAGAACGGCATGCCCTCCGGCAGCAGTTGCAGTACCAGCGGCAATATCTTGTCTGTGTTGGTCTGTTTTTTGGCCGATACCGGCAGCACTGTCCAGCCTTTGTATTGCTCTTCATACTGCTTCACAATGGCCGGAATGGTGCTTTTGTCTTTCACCGTATCGGTTTTGTTCAGCAGTATGATGGCCGGCACTTTCAGTTTCAGTGGTGCGGCTATCATGTCAAATTCTTCAATCGGCCGGGTTATGTCGTGCATCAGTATCGCCACGTCGGCATCTTCCAGCGCGCTCTTCACCTGCATCATCATTTTCTGATGTAGTTTATACTTGGGTTCTATGATGCCCGGCGTATCAGAGAAAACGATCTGGTAGCCCGGCTCCGAAAGGATGCCCAGTATGCGGTGGCGCGTGGTCTGCACCTTGGGCGATATGGCCACAAGGCGCTCTCCCAGCATCAGGTTCAGCAGGGTAGACTTGCCCGCATTGGGGGCACCGAAAATATTGACAAAGCCCGATTTATAGCTTTCCGACATGATGCAAAATTAGTGCAATAGTTTGGTATGGCTCGCCCCGGCCTGCAGGGTGTGCCTGTATTGTGTGTTGGTGGCCTGCCTTAAGGCTATTCTTTATCAAAATTGATGCGCTCCCGCTCTATCACCAGTGGCCGCTTGCGCACTTGTGTGTGGATGGCACCTATATACTCGCCTATGATGCCTATGAAGAACAACTGCACCGAAGCAAAGAAGAACACACCTATCACCAATGGCGCCTGTCCCACCTGGAACCAGTCCCAGTAGATGAGCTTGTATATGAAATAAGCGATAGCCACCATCAGGCTCACTATGGCTGAGAAGAACCCGAAGAATGCGGCAAGGCGCAGCGGCAACTTGGAGTGATTGGTGAAACCAAGCATGGCCATGTCATAGAGCGTAAAGAAGTTGTTCTTGGTTTTCCCGGCTGCTCGTTGCGGCTGTGTATATTCTATCTCGCAGCGCTCAAAACCCAGCTCGGTGATCATACCCCTGAAGTACGGATACGGATCATCCAGTGTCCTCAGTACCGACATGAATTTCTGGTCATACAACCCGAATCCGGTAAAATTCTTCACAGGGCTTTCGCCGCTGTCCGACATCTTGGCAAGCAGGTTGTAGAATACCTTCCTTATCGCAAACATCAGCGGGTTCTCGCGGCTGCGCTTCTTCACGCCTATCACTATCTTATAGCCCTCCTCCCACTTTTGCAGGAATTGTGTGATCATTTCCGGCGGGTCCTGAAAGTCCGATACGATCGAGACCACCGCATCCCCCTTCACCGTCAGCATGCCATAGAACGGAGACCGTATGTGCCCGAAGTTGCGTGCATTCAGTATCACTTTCACATTCGGGTCAGCGGCTGCCAGCTCACGCAATATCTTCACTGTGTTGTCGGTCGAGTAGTTGTCTATGAAAACGTGCTCATAGGTATATTGGGGCAGTCCCGCAAAAATGCCGGCTACCACCTTTGCCAGGTTGGCTACGTTTCCTTCTTCGTTGTAGCAAGGGGTCACTACAGATATGTGTTTCTTTGTCACAGTCGCAATTTATCTGGTATAGAACTCCATGGTGCGTTTCACCGCATCAGCGAGGTTCGTGTGAATATTCAAATTTAATTCTTCCTTCGCTCTTTGCACAGAGGGTACGTAGCGCTGAGCCGGCTGGTTGCTCCGTGGTGTCAGTATCCGCACCTGTGTTTTGCCCGTGGCCGACTGTGCCGCTATCAGCCGCGCCAGTTCTTCTATCGTCACTTCCTCGTCCGATCCCACATTGTATGGTCGCACATTCTCTCCCCGCAGCAATATATGCCACAGCCATATCGTCAGGTCGGCTGCGTACAGGTAAGAACGGTAGGGTGTTCCGTCGCCCGCTATCACAATATCCACGTCCTGCAACACAGCCTTTACAAAGTTGCCCGCTGCGAAACTGCCGTCCATAGGTATGTACGGACCTATAAACGCGAAACACCTCGCTATTTTAGACGGCACTCCGTTGTTGTGGTAGTAAATGTTGGCCAGTAGTTCTGCCACCCGTTTTCCTTCGCCATATGCAGCGCCTGCCGAGTACAGGTCGGGTGCGCCCTTGTAGTCTTCGTTGATGTGGGTTATGTCTGGCGGCTGCACACCATATACCGCGCCTGATCCCGTGTGCAGTACCGATGTCGTTCCCCGCTCTTTCGCCAGGTCCAGCACCCGGCGTGTGCCGTCTACTATACTGTCATACAGCCGTGTGGCCTGCTGCATCTGCCCGTATCCACTCATGTCGGTGGCCGCATGGACGATGAGGTCCACAGGTCCGTCCGGTACCACGAAAGAGGTGATATCCCCTTGCACATACTTGAAACACGCCTTCCCGAATTGCGGGTGCGCGGCTACAAATCTGTCCGGGTCCCGGCTCAGCACCAGTATGGTGGCATTCAGTGCCATTGTATCGTTAGCATAGGCAAAACTCTCCAGCATCCATTTGCCAAAGAAGCCCGTGCCCCCGGTCACAAGAATGGTCTTGCCCCTCAGTTGTTCCCAAACCGATCGGCAATGTGCCGCTATATGTTGCAGGTCTTTTTCCGCTATCAATGGTTGTCTGTTTGGTGTTGTTTGTTTGCCCGGGGCAGCAGGGCGAAAGTACTCATAAAATGCAACGATTACCCCCTCGGTCGGCCACCTGTAAAACAGCCACCGGCGCAAGCAACCTATTGTTTTTTATTTATCTTTACCACAGGCAAACCCCGACGAATACATGAAGGTATCCGATTATATAGCTAAATATATAGAAAAAAGAGGCGTTAAGTGTGTTTTTGAGATCACAGGAGGCATGATCACGCATCTCCTCGACTCGTTTCTCCAGCACACCGACGTCCGCATCATAACGGTACATCATGAGCAGGCAGCCGCCTTCGCGGCCGATGCCTGCGGTCGTGTCACAGGCATTCCCGGTGTGGCCATGGCCACCAGCGGCCCCGGCGCCACCAACTTGCTCACAGGTATAGGCAGTTGTTATTTCGACTCGTCTCCTGCCGTGTTCATCACCGGCCAGGTCAACCGCCACGAGCAGAAGGGCGACCGCAACATCCGCCAGTTGGGCTTTCAGGAGACCGATATCGTTTCTATGGCGCAGCATATCACCAAAAAAAGCTACCTCGTGCAGCAGCCCGAGGACATACCCGCCATTCTCAAAGAAGCATTTGAAATAGCAGTAGAAGGCCGCCCCGGTCCGGTGCTCATAGACATCCCTATGGATGTGCAGCGTGCCGATATCGATGTGGCCGAGCCTGAGTACAGCGCTCCTGCCGCCGCATCAGTACCACCCGCACTCGCGGCATCGGTGCAGCAGTTGTCTGCCGCCATCAAAGGGGCTAAAAGGCCCTTGCTCCTCGTGGGTCGTGGCGTGCGTGCAGCGTTTGCCATTCCGCAGCTCAATGAATTTATAGAAAAGACCGGCCTGCCTGTGGTTACATCACTGCTCGCCGTCGATGCGATACCATTTGCACATCCGCAGCGGGTAGGTTTCATTGGTGCCTATGGCAACCGCTGGGCCAATATCACCCTGGGCGACTGCGATCTGCTGGTAGTTGTGGGCAGCCGCCTCGATATCCGCCAGACCGGTGCCGATGTCGCTTTCTTCGAGAACCGAACCATCTATCATGTCGATTGCGAAGAGGCCGAGATCAACAACCGCGTCAAAGGTTGTGTTCCCATTATTTCCGATGTCAGGGACTTCCTCAATGCGTTCAATACCTTGTGTGCCGGCGAGCAATACCCGCGCCCCGATGCGTGGTTGCAGCAGATAGCCACCCTCAAGGCCGAATGGCCCGATATTAAAGAGGTCGTTACCAAGGGCATCAACCCCAACTTCTTCATGCACACCCTGTCGCAGCACTCGGGTGCCACCACCTCCTACACTATAGACGTGGGCGCGCATCAGATGTGGGCGGCACAGTCGCTCGAGCTGGGCGAAGATCAGTTGTTCATCACCTCTGCCGGCATGGGGGCCATGGGCTATGCCCTGCCTGCAGCCGTGGGCACATCATTTGCCATGGGCGACAAGCCCGTTACCGCCATCATTGGCGATGGCAGCATGCAGCTCAATATTCAGGAGTTGCAGACCATAGTGCGCAATAACCTGCCCATCAAGATCATTGTCATGAACAACCAGAGCCTCGGCATGATCCGTCAGTTCCAGGATTCCTACTTCGGCTCGCGTTATCAAAGCACCTGGTGGGGATATACCGCGCCCGACTTTGCCAAAGTGGCCCTTGCCTACGGCATAGACGCGCGCACCATAGAACGCGAAGACGAGATAGCCGATGCGGCACAATGGTTGTGGAACGATGACAACGCTAATCGCCCGCAACTATTGCAGGTCATGATAGATCCGCACACCAATACCTACCCCAAAATAGCCTTCGGCAAACCACTCACAGAAATGGAGCCATTCTCCAAGCCCATAGCCATGGAGGGGACATAGGTTGATAAAGTAAGAACAAAATTGGTAGGCACTCGCCCAAGTTGCCGCAAGTCTTTTCGACTTGTGTCTACACTTCTGCAAGTCTTTTTTGACGTGCTAACCAACATGATGCTTAAACCCAGAAGGGGTGCCATTATTATCGCCGCCGGTCAGTAAACACAAAACCCCGAAAAGGCAACATGATTTTTTCTGCATCGCCAACCTCCAGTCAATCACTCGAGAAATACGTTCACCCAATACGTTCACCCATTTTGCCCCGTATGGGGCAACAGCTTTGTAGCCTGCGTTATCATTTCAGCACCATTTGCCCCGTAGGGGCTACCCGATCAATTCGGGCTAATGAGGAGGAAGGACATTTACGGCCAGATGCACACCATAGTCTATCTGCACAGACTGAAGTCCAAAATATTTGCGGGCACTGCACTGTATACCTGCTGAAAACCTGTCACGAATAAATTTCAGATCATACCGGACCGGGAGAAAGATTCCAAAGTATATCTCCTTCTCTTCCCGCATCACATACATGAAACTGTTCCAGGACGTATTGAAGTACCGTTGCTCCAGATAATAGCTGGTTCCCCATGTCAGCGATGCGCCTACTCCACCTGTAAAGCAATGGTTCCCTATCCTATACTCGGTATTAGCGGCAGCGTCTATCATTCTGTAGCCTTTTCGGTAGCGAAGTGCGCCCGGTTCGTTAAAATTTCTTGATGACTGCACATACTGTCTGACGAATCGGTAGGAGGTGTAAGGTGCAGGTTCGTATAATATCTTGTCGAAGAAGGGATGCAAATTCCATTCATTGTAACCCATGTAAACTTTCAATGGTCTCGGTCCGTTATTCAGTGCGTATTCAGCATAGCCACCTAGCTGATTGGCTATGTAGCCGGTGAACATCAGATGATCGAACGGGGTAATGCCAGCTATTGAAAAGTTCGAAATGGATAAACCAACCGTGGCGGTGTGGGAGATGATTTCAGGCATGCGGCCAAGTTTGAGCGTGTCAGCATTTGCTGATGCCGTCCGACTGCAAAAGACGAAGGCAGAACAAAAAAATAAGGTATAACGAATGGTTGTTTTCATTAGGGATTTCCAACTGATATTCCGAACTTTAACTGAAGGGTATTAAAGATTCTTATCATCATGAAGTTACGTGTTTTTTTACTTTTAGTTATGGGCTTGAGCGTATCGTCATGCAGGAAGCTCAACAGAGATTCCGTAACCCGCATTGTATTTGGGACCTATTACAAGACCTGTTCCGGCGATTGTGTAAAACTCTACTGCCTTGATGAGCGTAGCCTCAGCTCCGATGAGCTGATAACCGAACTTGCAGGTAAGTGGCCCGAGTATTCCGCAACCCGCATTTTGAGTGACGCGAAAAGGAGTGAAGTTGCCGACCTTTTAAATAACATCCCGGGAGAATTGTTGAAGAACGATAACCGAACATTTGGTTGCCCCGACTGTGCAGGACAAGGCGGCATGTACATCGAAACTCAGGTTGAATCAAGAGAGAAGTATCACATCGACCTAGCCAATACAGCAGATCAGTCGCCAGAGGTGATTGCATATAAACAGAGAGTACTGGATGCAATTCAAAAGATTAACTGAAGCTACACTCGACCTCGTCTGTGACAGCCTGTCCCGATTATTTGGGGAAGGATGCCCCACTCGTCCTCGTCTGTGACGAGGATGCGGTGGTGCCGCGTTTGTAACGCCCCTCTTCACTTGTCCTTGCCCACTCGTCCTCGTCTGTGACGAGGATGCGGTGGTGCCGCGTTTGTAACGCCCC
>CAZZCR010000023.1:73523-75257 GCA_964652995.1 uncultured Flavipsychrobacter sp.
TCTTCACTTGTCCTTGTCTGTAACAGCCTGTCCCGATTATTTCGGGAAGGATGCGGCGGTGCGGTGCCTGCCTGCCGTCAGGTAGGTTTGTAACGCCCGTTTCCGCCAAAGAGATTCTTGTTTATTTCGGTACAGCAGCAACCACTACCTGGCCAACTGAAGAATACGTACCGCCCCCCTCACCACCAGGAAAAACACCAACGTGCCTATCACAAGGTCAGGCAATGCATTTTGCGTTACATACACAACCACCCCGGCAAGTACCACCCCAATGTTAGCGATCACATCGTTCGATGTGAAAATGTAACTCGCCTCCATATGCGCTTCCTTGCTCCTGCGTTTGTGTAGCAGATAAAGCGAGGCCGCATTACCCGTCAAGGCAAAAAAAGACACCACGATCATGGTGGTGTGTTGTGGTACACCCTCATTGGTGGCAAACCGGTGCACCACCTCTGCCAGTCCCGCCAGAGCCAGCACCAGCTGGAAGTAACCGCTCAACCTGGCAATGAGTTTCTTGCGGGTCATGGCGCCCCCTATTGCGGCAAGGCTCATACCATATACAATGGCATCGGCAAGCATATCCAGCGAGTCAGCCACCAGCCCCATAGAGTTGGCCAGCAGACCTGCCGCCATTTCTGCAACAAAAAAAGCAGCATTGATGGCCAGTACCATACGCAGCAGTTTTTTATCACCTGCATCCTTGTTTTCGCTGGTCAGTTCTTGCGTGGTCTCGGTATACTCCAACGTCGACCCGAGTTGTAGCGCAGCAAGCGCGCTGTCAATAGAGCCGCTGTCCCCGTCATGAAACACCACGATCCGCCGGTCGGGTATATCAAAATCTATTCTTCTCACCTCCGTAAGAGGCTCCAGTTTCATCCTGATCAGTTGCTCCTCCGACGGGCAATCCATTTTTGTGATCTTGAATGTCGATCGGTTCATGTGCTCCAAAAATAGTAAATGCCTGTAAAGTAAACTTCCGGAGACCGTCCCGCGCTCCCTCCTTATTCCGGGAAGTTCCGAAGGGCATCCGGAACCCGAATTAAACTCGTTCTGTCAACCTAGTCACCATGATGCCGCTGAATCAGATTTCTGTCATACTACGAAAAACGCACTATCATAGATTTTTCTTCTTTGCCCAATCACAGCCTCCTCATACCTTTACGCCCGCGCGGTTAATTTTATCAGCTCGCATCACCTTTAACCAACACTTGTAAATCTATTTCAGGATTATCTGACATCGGTGTGAACCAATTTCAGGACGATGCACAGGACGATGCAGCGCAGTTTTTGAGAAGCGAGTGCGCAGAAAGTGAGAAGCAGGTGCGCAGTTTTTGCGCAGTTTTTGGGAAGCAAGTGCGCAGTTTTCCTGCCTGCCGATTAGGTAGGTGCGCAGTTTTCCTGCGAAATATTTACCCGTTCCAACGTAGGTCATTGATTATCAATGGTCACCACCCGTGAGGCAGAGAATCAAAAAAATCTCCGCACCGGGAAGTGATAAAATTGAGAAACGATCAATAGAGCGACGAAGTTCAGCCCTTGATGGCGCCTTCATATTTCCGTAGATGTGGTTACCGTGCTCCGATAAGGACCACGCAGTCACCCTTTGGAAAATTGTCCAATCATCTGGTAGACGATAGGAAAGATGGCAGCGCCACAGTCCAGAATAGCGAACTGCGAAACAGCGTAGAGCTAACCTTTTGCCCCGCGGAGCGGTAGGGCAAAAGGCGGCGCTTT
>CAZZCR010000024.1:0-70290 GCA_964652995.1 uncultured Flavipsychrobacter sp.
CCACTATAACCCATATTTACCTTGATTTCTATACCCCAGCAATTACGGAAGAGCCTAAATTATTACGGAATTGTACGTTGTTAGGTTGACTTAATTATAATTCTAATATGGAGTAGTTGAGATTTTATCAAATGTAAGATCAAATCTCAACTACTCCATGTTATATTATTAACACCCTTTTTTATTACGTCCGAGATCATAGGCATCTGAGGTAATACGGCATTATTCATTTGTTCAACAGCAGCTGAGTCAGTCCCAAATAATTTATCTGAAACGTAATTAGCCGCTGATTTTCCTAACCCATATACCGTTTGTGGCAAATCAGCTATTGATAGAACACCAGATGCTATTGCCTTAGGTATTAGACTACCGGCAATATCATCACCTTCCTGTATTTCAGATGTAACCATCAATGGCTCTTTGTACTTATCAAACTTACTTACACGCAGAGGTTCTTTGTACTTATCAAACTTACTCATTCTACTACCTGTAACCCACCTTGTTGCATAGCTTGCTCAACTCTAGAAGAATGCACATAATCCTCTTCACCAGTCTCAGGATCTCTCATTAACACCATGTCAGACGAGGTCATAGGTTGTTCATGCATAGGAGACATCCCTTCGTGTTCCTCTAAAGGAGTACCTAAGAAGCCCATGGCTTCTTCAAAACTCACACCCTTCTGCAACGCTTTCATCGTTCTGATAATAGATTTATTAACTTCAGGAGGATTATCAGCAGAAATAGTAGGTACATGTTCAAATTCTGCTTGGTTTCTATAACCCCACGCTCTAAATAATTGACCTTTTAATACTTCGCCTAATGTATTAATTTTAGCCTCATCTTCGTCAAATTTCCTTCCTTGCGGAGTAAATCTATCAAAGAATTGTCTGGTAGTGCCTCTTGCACCACGTGAACCTAATCCAGTTATTTGTTTATCAGCAATATCTAGTAATTTATCCATTTGTTGTTGAGAACCATTATGTCCATGGCCTCCACCTTCTTCTGCAGCATTATATTTTTTGCGTGCTAATGAAGATCTTCTAAATTGATCCAGTAAGTTATTATTTCTTACCTGCTCACCCAATTGTCTCTCATGAAAATCTCTATTCCAAGCACGATCTTCTTCTTTTGCGCGTCGTGCCTGTTCTTGAGCTTCATAAGCTAAAAGTTTCTCAGCCATAGCTTGATTCTCAGTTTGTGCAGCCGCCTCAGCTGTCTGATAACCCTGCATTCCAGCATTCATTCCGCTTATTATTGAACCTAAATTATTTAAAAATCCTCTTTGTCTAGGCTGTTGTGCCGCTACATTCCTCCAAGCATCTAATCCTTGCCCGATTGCTCTTTGTTGCTGAGGTTCACTCATGGCTATTGAAGTTCTAGCGCTTTCAATAGCTGCACGAATTCCTTTGTCAAATGGATTATAACGCTCTTGTGGCATAGCTTGTTGTGATGGTCTCTGCCGTTGCATAGGCTCTTCCATCGGCTGATTAAGTTGCTGCCCTTGCTGCTGCTGCATTGCATTAATTAGATAAGGATTTGTCATATAATCTTTCTTCTTTCTATCTCATTATTCTGTGAAGTAGCTTGTGCAGAAGCTATTTTATACAAATATTCATTACTTTTGTTCAAAGATGTATAAATATCATTTAATATTTTTTGGGTAGTTCTTTGTTGTATTTCTAGTCTTTGAATGGAATATGTAACTTGTTTTTTAAGTTCTAATACTAACCAAAGATTAACAATGCTTACAATCGAGAGAATACCTACCCAAAGTTCTATACTGTAAATTTCTAAATTACTCATTATCTAAATCCTCTAAGATGCTGTCCATTGCTAGACACACCAAATCCCGGAGCTTTATAAGAGTCACCTGAGTTAGCTCCCTGTCCTATTGAATTTAAGTATTTCATTCTAGCTATAATAGCAGCCTTATTTTCAGGATATAGATCTGTATCTTGTATTAATTGCTTAAAAGTTCTGTTGTTTACATCATATACTGGCTGCTGGGCTTGTTGCGGCTGTTGAGACTTAGGTTTAATGACCTGTATAGGTGATCGTTGAGCAACTGGTTGAGATTGAACAACCGGTTTATCAAAAAACCATGAATTATCTATCGGTGCCTGACGTACTTGCTGCGAGTTATTGGCAATATTCTTTATCTGATTTTGAGGAGGAATAACTTCTCTCACTTCTTCATTAGCAGCAATATTATTACGGTTTAATGGCGGTTGTTGATATTGTTGAGATCCTAGTCTAATACCACCTTGATCGCGTGCACCAGCTCCTCCAAACAATGCAGAGATTTTATTCTGAGGCCATCTAGCAGCATCTTCATTTTGGAATTCATCATATTGTCTATCAAGGTCATTTTGTTGATTTGAGAATATACTTTGCCCAATTTTATTAGTACCTCGGATTTGGTTCATCATATTTCTATTATCTTCAATACCACCTTGTGCAGATTGAGCAGTGCTTATGATGTTACGTTTACCAGCAGTAGCTCCAGTATCAAATTGCTGTCCTAACCCTGCTCTTAATATTTGCTCACGCTCTTTAGCTAATGTTTGCTCATATTTACGCGTTAAATCAGCAGCCTCCTTCATATGACTACCACCATAAGCCTGACCACGAGTAATATAATAATTATTTAAACGACCTAGTTCTTGTTTTAAATTATGTTTAAATTCCTTTTCTTTTTCACCAAAAGAAGTTTTTAACACCTCAGGCAATCTATCAAACACTTGTTGACTTAAATTTCCTTGAGACAATAAAGAATTTACTTGTCCTTTAGTCTGATCATAATTTACATCTCTAGTCTTAGGACCAACCATATCCAATTGAGAATAGCTCCTACCAAGAGTAGGATTAACACCTGCAACACGTTGTCCTTGGTATTGAGGATCAGATGCAGTTCTATCCCATTGCCTAGTAATTTTAGTGGGGTCTACTCCATAAGCACGTAATCCGTTTAAAAGCTCGGATGCTCTAGCACTAGCCACATCAGGATGTAAATTATCCGCATTGCCAGTACTTTGAAGTAATTGCTCTAACATAGCTGCTTTGCGAGCAGGTTCTGTTGCCTCTCTATCGAACGCTTGTCTCTTCGCCTCAATACCCATATTATTATAAGCATGACGTTGGTTGCCAAAATCCTCTAAAGTTTTTTGCAAATCTTCTCTACGTAACTTTTTAGCCCCTCCGAGATTACGAAATAATTCAATAATTTTTTGGTTATATTTTTGATCAGCGCCTTGAGCCACATCCTTGTTGAAGTTACCTAAATTAGCAGTAGCATCTCTTAATAATGCATTAAGATCCTTAGCATGCTTTGTATTTACCCTATTACCAATATAATTATAAGAATCTCCAAAGTTCTTCTTAAGTCTTTTATCAACTACATTATTATGAAATCCTGTTGCACCGGATTTAAGCATATCTAAAATAGCTTGATTCTGATTAGCAGAGAATCCAGCATTCTGATTTCTTTGTTCAATCTTCTGTACCTTATTTTGAAAAGGCGCACCTTTTCCGGCGTACAATGATTGTAGTTCACGTGCCTTTTGAGTAAAACCCGATAATGGAGATACTTTTTCTCCTTGGTAAGTAGGTAAATTAGAATTAGCTATTTTCTGACGATCTCTAGCAAGCAACTTACTAGCCTCTTCTATGAGCTCAGGATAAGCAAGATCATTACCTCTTCTTTCAGAAATAGGAGGAAGAGAAGGAGCAGTAGGCTCAGGATTCCTTCTTTTATCCATCAATCTACGTTCAGCAGCAACAAAAGAAACAGGGTTCTCGTCATATAATTGTTGATATCGATAAGCCTGTGAAGGATCTTCTAAAGCCTCCATTATTTGCTGCGCAGTGTATTCTAATTCTGCAGGGTCTCTATTACGCACTTTCGCCATATTATTTCATGTAATTAGTTAAAGGTTTAGCTTTTTTAGGTATCTTCTTATTTCCGGTTTTATCAAAACGTATTGCTTCACGCATTTTATCCAATTTCTTAGCACCAGCTTTACTATTACCATCACCAAGCATACTTACTGTATGGGCATCAATAACATATTCACCATCTGCTAATCGAGCTGGTTGAGTATGGGTTCCATCGGTCAACAATGCTTCTATAGCATCATCTAAACCCCCAGTATCACCATCTAAAAACCCTCCAGGTAAAGACATTATATCTATCTCAATAACTCCACCATGCTTGAAGCCCACAGGATCACCCTGATAATTAGGATTATCATAATAACTTAACCATCTCCCATATTTTTGATATTCATCAGGAGTATGAGATTTAACATATCTAGGAGGGATTGCTCCAATTCTTTCTTCCGGCAAGTATTTATTACGCTCTATTCTACGAGATGCTTGCGCTCTATTCAGATCGTATTTCTCTAATTCAGCTAATTCAGCAGGAGTTAGTCTACTAGCTTTTTCAGTTCTCTTAGCTTCATCCCCTATTTGCTCCGGTGATTTCTCTTTTACAGCTTTAGGTTTATTAACATATTGCATACCTAAATCTGCAACTTTTAATAAAGTCGCAGGATCACTAAGAGAATCTTTTGTTTTTCTAGTAAATTTATCAAACCATGATTCTTCGTCTTTAGAACTGTTACCGTACTTATTTTTATAGTATCCCTCTCTCCAATCTTCATAAGACGGATAATCATCTCCTGCAGATACACCGGCTCCCATTTCCTGCTGACCGCCGCCTCCTCCTAAAAAGTTCGATAAAAACGTACTCTTACCCACTTTTCCCAAATAAGAACCTGCAGTGTTTGTACCAGAACTAGCCCCTACACCACCGGCACTACCTGCACCCATAGGCATCCCGCCGCTCATGCCTGCTGGACCAGATACAGAAAAAGGAGTTGTCCAACTCATCTCTGGCGCAACATAAGCACTCGCTCCTAAATTATTAGCCGCATAGTTTCCTGCTGTTGCATAAGCAGCATGTTTTGCTGCTCCTATTAAATAATCTTTAAATGAATTCCTTCCTTTATCTTGACGTATTCCTGTCCTTGCAGCTCCAGCAGCAGCTGCAATATAAGGATTACCTGTCACTGCACCGTATATTGATCCTGCTGTTCCTACTGCATCTCCCACTGCGCGTCGAGCAGTTGTAGGATTAGTAAAAATTTTATTAATAGTTTTTATCGGGCTACGAAATAAATTACCTATTCCACCTTTGAATTGAGGTAACCCCGTATCTTCATTAATTGTACCGCTACCGCCTAATTTTTTAAGAATCATTGCCTCAAGAGGATTAATATGCGCCAGAATAGTATCGCCCTTCTTTCCATATTTACGCAACTTACTAGCCATCTTATGACGTTGACGCTTAGCTTTTTCTTTTATATGTATCTTACCACCCCTTTTGTAACCTGAAACTTGTGATACATTCGTATTACCGGCTATATTACCCCAAGGATTCAATGTTTCTTCAGTAACACCCATACTTAGATCTTGAGGTAATTGTTCAGATAATTGCTGTTGATCATTACCAAATCCAGGAATTCCCTGATAGAAATTACTCATTCTTAAAATCCTCTTACACTAACAATTGATTGTGATATCTCATGTTCTATTATTTTCAAAAAGGCCTGAGTAGCCCATTCTTCCCAATGATTAAAACTATTCACTTGAAGGTTACTGTCTCTAGTTCGTGGGACAGGAACATTAGCTTCAAAGAAAATGCCAACTTTACATACAGTTGCTGCCCATTCTTGCCACTTACTCTCATCTCTAAGCACCGGCCATGCAGAATCGGGATATGAATTATAAAGATCAGCTGCCCACATATTTAGGCTAATATACTTAGGATATATTACCATAAAACAACCAATTTTACTTTACTTATCATAGTCTTAATATATTTTTATTCTAAGTATAAGCCTTATTATTCAATGATTGTACATGCTTGTTGAATGATAAAGTTTATACTTTATTGAGAAGCTCCTACATCTAAAAGCATAAAGGATGTGCCATATTCCCAGTATCCGGAAAAAGTCACTTTAAAACGCATTTGTCTACCTTGCACCTGGAAATCTAATTTATTCGTAGTACTAGTGAACGTTGTAGTAGCAATTTCAGCAAAAACTTCGTTAGGATATTTCTTTGCTTGTATAGCAAATGTAGCATTGTTATATTCATTTCCTGCTATGTTTAACAATACTTTAATAGTTGGTTCCCATCTATAGCACATAGTCCATTTGTCTTCTCCGGTAGGTTGTTTTAACGGATTAAAAGACGGCCATCCAAAGGCAGGTGTGACAAAATAAGATTGTATAGGAAGTATATCATTATTAAAGTTTTGAGCTACGCCAGCTTCCTGTTGCCATAAGGTTCTTCTAGTAGGCTGAGGATTTTCGAGCTTTCCTCCCCAACTATACATATTACCGTTTTGCTCATATAACATACCAGCATCTCGAGATATTTCAGTATCATACCAAGTATTCTCACGAACATTATATATAATAGCATGAGAATTAGCACCATTCACACCTTTCACCGGGTAGAACCACCATATCTCTCCATACAACATATTCTTAACTCCGAATATTTGCATTTGTCTGGTCATATCTACATTATCAAAAAAGAAATTTAGATTCATAGTGTTAGCCAGTTCTTGTACTATTCCATTGTACAAATAGAACCTATCTGTCCCCACCCAAAAAAATACATTGTCATATTCTACTACACAACGAGGAGATATTATTGAAGAACTCTGAGTAACTATATCTTGCTTAAACTGCACTGTTTTACCATTTGCAACTTGAGATTCAAAAATATATCTAATTACTGAAGTCGTAGTCCAAAATAATATTGTAACTGCACTACCACGAATTTGTGTGCCGTAAATAACCTTACTATTATCATTACCAATGGTATTAGTAGTGTAATAATCCACCCCCTCAACAAGACCTACTGAACCATTTGCTTTAGTGTTTTTTATTTTTACAGTACCGTAACTTCCATAAAAAAATAAATAAGGATTAGCAAAACACATACCTCCATCAGCGTTAGCATTGATGATACCAGCAATTGAATTATTTATCACCGGGGCAAGAATTTGCTCTGTTATAGAACTAGTATAAAGAACAGATACTGCATCAGAATTCTTCATTGAACTATTTGCGCCTAATGCAAGTAATATTGGCTCTTTTACCACCACAACACCCTGAGCATTAATAGCAACATTAGTAAGAGCTAAAAAATACCATTGTTTGTTTGCTGCATTTGTATCTCTACGATCGCCTTGCACTACCATATTATCAGTAAATCTATAAGTAGTAAGGCTAGATGCAGATCCAATAATCAAAGAATTAGCATTAGTGGTCGGTATAATTAGCATATTATTAGCAATAATATTACCGTCTTGACCGGAAAACGATAACATGCCTCCTATTTTTCTTACATTACCCCTAATCCACCTAACCCAACGACCATCAGTACAATACTCACCTTGAAACTCTATACCGTCTCTTTTGATTCCTGGTTTAAATGCTAATGGATATATTTTACCTGCCATATCAAAACCATATATTATGATTACATAGTATCGCGTTTACTAGAAAGATCAGTATGTCTATTAATTGTCTGAGTATTTATTGTATTTAATACACGATCATATAATGCTTGAAATACCTGTACTCTCTGATCTTCTCTAGTAAAATTCATAGCTTCAATCATGCATGCATATAATAACAAATTAGGATAACGCTCACTAATCCAATTCACATTATCATCTTGTACTATTAGGGATGGTGAGTAACTTTTATATACTAATGTATAATTATATGCCTCGGAAGGGGTAGGGGCAATATAAAATGAAGCATATCCATTCGGCTTATTAACTACATCAGGACCGCCAAAAGTAGCGTAAAACATAGGAGCTGCTGTATCTGTTATTGTAGGCCAATAGCTTATACAGAAATCATACGATCTAGCTTGCAGCACCTGTTCAGCATCATTTATTGTATAAGAAAACACAGATGTTTCACTCCATCCATCAGGCATAACTAATATAGGATTATTAGCCGTAAATTGCCCTGTTACTCTTCGAATCTCTCCTTGATCTTTTGCATCTTGAACAATTCTATATTGTCCATTCTCAATAAAATAGGGAATCTGCTCCGTAAAGAAAGCATCCGTACGATTAGCATAAGCTTTTATTAAATCAGAAAGTGTAGTGTAAGTTAATACTGCTGCCATCTAAATTACCATTGATATACTATTACTACACCAGCGCCACCGTCACCACCTTTGCCTTGAGTAGATGTGCCGCTAGTTGTACTTCCACTACCACCACCACCTCCTCCTCCAAAGCGGCCGCCATTTCCTCCGTTGTTAACACTGTCACTCATCCCACCACTACCACCACTACCACCTGTGATAATATGATTCGCAGAAGTCCATCCTTCACCATTTTGTGAGACCCCCGGATATCCACCACCATACATGGTATGAATAGGTCCACTGAAATCTTTCGGTGCAAAATTTGGATAATTCAAAGAAGCCGTAACTAACCCACCCCATGATGCCGAGCCGGCCATTCCTCCCCGAGAATCAAATCCAGCTCCTCCTCCTGCTCCTGCTAATCCAGAACTCCATTCTGGTGCAGTTCCATCAACTCCCTTTTTATATCCTTTACCACCAGCCCCTCCTTGATTTTGCGGAACATTAGGCCAACCCGGAGTTGGTAATGGAGTAATACTTCCTCCATTACCACCCAAAGCCCTATACCAATCACCAAAAGAAGAAGTGTTACCATTGTCCCCATTAATACTCGCGCCGCCAGCAGCAGCACCACCTGCACCACCTTGTCCTACTGTTACTACTTCAGTTGCCCTAAATTGGGTAAGCGGTAACACTGGAGTTTCACAACAAGATCCACCACTGCCACCGCTACCTCCCGCTCGAAGCTCATCAGTATCGCCTCTATTACCACTTGCGCCGCCACCACCACCACCAACTAATATTATTTGAATAAACTTAGATTGCGGATTCTTTGTCCAGGTGTTTGCCCCAACTGTAGTAAAAACATCTACTTGCCCAACGGTAGCAGTCGGTGAACCCCATTGCAATGGATAACCTGCACTACTACTTACATTGTTTACAATTAAAGTTTGTCCAACTGCTGTAGGTTTTGCACTAGGTAAATTTACCGTGTAATCCCCATCAGACATAGAAACTGGCGCAGAAAGACTGACACCGACCACATTACCGCTTCCATCATGAGTTTTAAGAGTTAAATTACCCTTAGTAGTAGCACTACCAATAGTAACCGCGTTATTAAGCGATAAAGTACTTAACCCTGTGCCTTTGGCAGTTATAGCCACAGTAGTATTTCTGTTAGCATCTCCCGATGACCCACTTTGTGATATAATAACAGGCGAATCAGTAAGCACCTCTCCAACTTCATCTCCCCATATTGCTACAGAGTTAGGAACACTTGTGTCTGGACCGGTTACATCGCCGCTAGCTGTAACCGTTGCCCACTGAGTCTCGCCGGTTGAAGAATTAACCATTTTTAAATATGTATTATCACTTCCTTGGGTAGGCGGCAATGTTATGTGATTCGTTACATCTTTTGTCAAAGCAGCGGCAGACGCAGTAATATAGTTATATCGAGAATACGTCCCATCTGTATAATATACATTATGATTAAGTGCCGAGATTACACCGGCATTACCGGCTATATTAACATTAGGAAGCGAAATATTCTGTATCCCGGAAAGTGCAGAAGCTAGTGTAACAACTACATTGCCGGTACCGCCAGTAGGACTAACTGTTATATTAGCGCTACCGCTAACCTTCGATACTCCACTGCTACTATCTACAACAGCCCATTCAGTTTGACCAGTTGAAGAATTAACCATTTTTAAATATGTGCCGTTCGTTCCTTGAGTAGAAGGTAATGTTATAGTGGTATGAGTATCTGATGTTACGACTTTTGAAGCATAAATATCAGTTGTGCATGTAAATCCAGAAGTCCCATTTTTATACGATACAGTGTATATATTGCCACTAAAACTACCTGAATTGATTAAACTTATATCACTGATGGTTTTAGATAATGTTAATGTTACATTACCAGTGCCTCCACTAGGATTAACTGTTATATTGTTATCAACAGAAGATACTTTGCTTACTCCACCACTGGGTGTCTGCCATGTAGTAACACCAGAACCATCGGTAGTTAACACCTGACCATTTGTCCCAGCATTTGGCGGCAGTACAAAAATTAAATCACCAACAGCTTGAGCTGGGCTTTGGCTCATAGCTAAAGTTTTTCCTTCATTGCTCATAGTTAACCCATTTGCATTTATATCGCCTGTTGTTTCAATATTACCTGTAGGAGGGTCTATTTTTATCGAAGAACTCTTTACTTTAGTCCCCGTTTCATCGTCCCATATTACCGCCGCATTTACTACGCTGGTATTAGGTCCTATAACGAAATCACCATCATCAGCCATTATTATTTCCTAATTATTCAATCATTATATTATATCATGATCCATTGAAAATAAAACTCCTACATGTAACTATTCCCGGAGTTATAATATCCTGAGTAATCGGATCTATAGTAACCGAAGAATTCTTAACAACAGCACCATTTTTAGTACCCCATGTAGCTATTGCATTCACAGTGCTAATTCCAGGACCTACGATATAGTTAGTGCTTCCCTGAACTGTTGTCCAATATAGATTACCATCTCCATCGGTAGCTAACACTTGACCACTATTTCCTGTGTTAGCAGGAAACTTCAAAGTTAGATTTTTTGTCTGCTCCGTATCACTCTTAGTTAGTGTTAATGTATAATTATTATTAGAATTATCATTAGCCGGAATAATAACATTATTAACGGTAATATCCCCGCTGTTAATAATATTTCCGTCCTCTATCCTTACACCTGAATTAGCAAGAGTATGCGAATTATTGTCTGCCCAAATCGGAATAGTATACTTACCATCTTCTGTAGACCTACCTACTACATTACCATCACCAGTGCCGGCTTGCGCCCATGATAAATTACCTAAACTATCCGTAGATAAAAAACCCCCGGAAACGATAGTCGAAGGAAAGGTTAAAGTAAGATCATTTTTTTGCGCCGATCCACCCACAAAATATATTTTCTTTGAACTATCAACACCAGCGCGCATTACAAGGCTAGTTGCGCTGATAGTACCACCTGTACTTAGATTATCGCTAGCATCAATTCGCACATTAGTATTAGCTAAACTACTAGAACTATTAGCAGACCATACAGCAAGAGTCCTAGAGCCACTGCTATCAGACTTACCTATTACATTACCGTTGCCACTAGTGATAGTGTTCCACTTTAAAATACCGGCTTCGTCCGTTTGTAAATATCCATTATTAACAATATTAGTCGGTAACGTTAAATTAAGATAACCAACCATATCATCAACGCATTTTATAACTACTCCTCCATTATTACTCGAGCTGTTATAAGTAATTGATTTACTAGCAATACTTTCTAACCCACCAATTTTAGTATCTAATGCTATAGTTCCCGTTGTTGTAATTGGACCACCGACTAAATTAGCACCCGTTTTTATCTCAGTAATAGTGCCTGTTCCTATAGCAGATACCCAACTAGTATTACCGTTACCGTCGGTTTGTAAGAAATTGCCGTCCACACCTCCATCCATCGGAAGAGTAAATGTGTAAGTCTCAGTTGCACCGGATGCTAAAGTCAACAATATATCGCCTCCTCCTTCCTCCGATGACGTAGTCATAAAAGTAATATTACCGGGGGTAGATATGTTGTCAGCATCATCTATAATCACCTCAGTATCACGTAACAAATATGTGTTTCCAGCCGCCCATACCGAAAGACTATTTTTAATGCCTTGTCCGTCTCCGATTACATTTCCGGTGCCGCTACCTCCGCCCCCATAATAGGTTAATACTATAGACTCATTGACTTGACCTCTTCCTCTCACATCCCCACCTTCAAAAATCAAAGTCCGAGTATCAAACTTTCCTAATGCAATAGCCGCATCACTAGCAGCTTTTATAGCAATTTCAGACGATCCCTTAGATTGAGAAGCAGAAATGGAGGATTGAGAAGCAGAAATAGCGGCAACACTTGCAGATCTTTGAGCGAGCGAAGCCCCACGTGATGCTGCGCTCGCAGATTTTTCTGAAGCTTTAGCTGATTTACTAGCATTCTTTTCGCTGGTTTTGGCTTGGTCAGCTGACTTAGCTGCAGCCTTGGCTTCTTTTTTAGACTTTGCAACAGGATCTCCCCCAAATATTTTACCAATAGCACCAATTAGCGTGTCAGCAGCTGTAGCGGCTAGAGCTGCTAGAGCTAATGTTGAAGCGGCTCCCGCAGCTGCTGTCGCGGCAGCCGCTGCAGCTGAAGCGGCTGCCGCAGCTCCCGCAGCTGCTCCTGCTTCAGTTATAGCTGTATCGGCCGTTGATTGCGCTGTGGTAATACGCGTGTTAAAACCAACGGGAGTGTGCGTACTGTTGCTTAATTTGGTACCTGTTACGTTATCCCATAATGCAAAATTGCCTACTGCTGTTGTTTCCGGACCTGTAATCCCCCCACCTTTTATATCACCCCATGCAAGATGCGCTGTTCTCAAATTTGTACCACCTCCAGCTACCAATGCTTGTCCTATAGTACCGACAGTATTCGGCAATACTAATGTTATTCCTCCTACTGGTATTACCTTAAGAGGGGCTTCCACACTCACATTATTTTGAGCCTCAGCAATTCCTGTATCAGGAAAAGTAATTCCACTTCCACGCGTAAGATCTAGTGCTTCATATGTAGTAATATTACTACTATCAATCGTATCTGCCGTTGATGCCTCAACCGATGACTTAGTCCAAATAGCTATTTCATTAACATTATGTTTACCTTTAGTAAAAGCTACATCGCCCCAACCTAATTTAGCAGTTTGAGATTCAGGCACCAAAGTTGGCAACCGAATAAGTGCTTGATTAAATGCACCAACATTATCAGGTAGTTCTAATGTATAACTAAGTGATTGAGTTGTAGCTAATTTAATAGGAGCCTCAATATTAATCCTAAGTAGACTAGGTTGTACAGTAGTGCCGGGATAAAAAGTTAATCCAGCTGCAGCTGTTTCCGTTGCATCATACGCCTCTATGGTTGAATTTGTGGCCTTGTTCGCATCCCCTTCTGCAATTGCACCTGTCCATACCGCAAGCTGTCTATTTTTAGGATGGCCTGAGATAAGAGCAGCAGCTCCCCATTTTAATGATGCAATCTGCCCATCTACACCTACAATAGAAGATATACCATCTCTCATTAACACTTCACCATCTGAACCTATACCCTCAGGTAAGATCCATGATAAATTAGTAAGAGCAGTGTTAGGAGCGCGAAATCCTATATACTTAAATTCCAATTTACCGTTAGTAGTTAATAGAACAGATGATCCATATTTTGTAACTCCTACGATATCACCCTCTTCTATTTTAACAGAAGAGTTCCCTATTTTGCGCCCATATATGTCGTTCCACACAGCAACAGTACCAATACTAGTAAGTTGCTCCGGTGGTTCTTTTGCAGCAGGGCCGCTTACATTACCAGCATTGCTCCAACCTAATCTAACCGTATTAAGAGCTGGTTCTAATGTTGATACACGTGTAAGTACCTGTTCCACTGATCCAGCATTATCAGGAAGTATCATTGTGAAACTAGTGATTTGCTCAGCAGCTAATTTAGCAGGTGCCTCAATGTTAATTTTGAGAATGCTCGGTAGTTCTATAGTACCAGGATAGAAGGATAATCCTGCCGCAGCTGTTACTGTTGCATCATACGCCTCTATGGTTGAATTTGTGGCCTTGTTCGCATCCCCTTCTGCAATTGCACCTGTCCAGATTACTAATTGTTGGTTCTTAGGATGACCTACTATTGGCACACCATGGTTATCAACCCAAGTTAAATGCGGGTTGTTCTCACCAGGTACATAAGCAGTGTCATCACGAGCCAATACCTGATTCTTATTCCCTGGTGTAGTTGGTAATATCCATTGTATATCTTTAGTAACAGCAGGATCCAGTATGGTAGGAGCGTTAAATCCGATGTAATGCTTTATTCCGCCAGTTCCTTTTGTTTGGAATCCTATTCCAGAACCATATGTTATAACGCCGATTGAATCAGATTGGGTCAATATTGTTTCAGACCATTCTAGATCGGCAATACCATATTTGACTTTTCCTACAGGAGGATGAACTACTCCGGTTCTTATGAAAGATTGTCCGGGTTCTCCTGCATCAAAGGGCAGCGCCCATGCTCTACTATAAACGAGCCCAGCGGTGTCTTTACTAGGACCGCAAAATCCCACCCCTTTATTCAACCTTGATCCTACAAATCGATCTTGACCGCTGAACATAGTAGAAAATGTTGCTGTATCATCAACCTGAAGGAAAGTTATAGCTCCTAGATCACTAGTAATATTAGCTAAACCACTGATTGTACCCTGGGGCTGTCCAGGATATTTAGCAATCATATTCCCAGTGCTATCAAACCAAAAATTTACATTGTATAGTTCCTGAATTTTGTTCTGTATAGCATAATCAGCACATACCATCCTTCCAAATTCAACGCTTGAAAAATTTCTATTCTTATATTGGACATTTCCAGCGCCAAGATCTTCAAGTGTCGCCTCAGTAATAAACCCCTTACTACTAGGTCCATAAGGGTTTACCTCTAGCTCTCTTACAGTTCTTAACAAAGAACCATAAGGTAATGCTTCAAGTCTTTGCCCACCAGGAAAGGTAATTCCCGGTATACCACTAGCCGCAATAAAACTACCGGCAATTTTCCATACATTTAATAAAGTTAAATCAGCTCCTATTGCCCCTAACACATTTGACGCCTCCACATCTCCAGTTGCAGTGCCCGCAAATACTTGAGGATAAAAACCGGTAGGTTCTGGCACTACAGTTAAATGCAATGATGGTAGTTGCTCTAATGTTATTTGATCAACAGTCTTTATTTTACCATTGGTATCTTTTATCATAATACCATTACTCAAAGCATTTAGTGACTGAGCATTAGGTAGTGCAGCACTAGGAGTTTGTAGAATATAAGTGGCATCACTAGGGGCTCCCCCACCCGCCGCACCACCATAACTTACAGTGCCACTACTACTAACTGTAAGATATTTAGTAGTACCAGCATCAGGAAGGGCAGAAGGGAAGGTCCAAGTCTGATTAGTTGTGGCAGAAGTTTTAAAAGTAGTGCTCTTACCGACATTACTTAGTATTAAGTTAGGAGAAGTAACAGATGTAGCTAATGTTATGGCGCTAGCTAAACTAAGCTCTACCTCACCTATGTTCGGAGCAACTAATATATTAAGATCAGTCGACGTAACAGAGTTAACAGCACTTCCTCCTTCGCCACCATCTGCATAAGCCACAGCACCACTACTATCTATCACCAGATATTTAGTACCTGCAGCAGGTAATTCACTCGGAAAAGTCCAAGTTTGATCAACAGTTGCAACACTCTTAAATGTGGTAGCAAACCCGTCAGCATCTATTATTAAACTCGGTGCACCAATGGAAGTAGTAATCTGCACTATTTCCGCCATATTGATGGTGACATCACCTATATTGGGGGTAACTACTAAGTTATTATCGTTATTCTCTACAGAATTTACTGCACTTTCACCCTCACCACCATCTCCATAGCCTATAACTCCATCATGATCTATTAAGAGATATTTAGTGCCTTCTGTAGGTAACTCACTCGGAAAAGTCCATATTTGAGGAGTAGTAGAATTGGTTTCAAATGTAGTGGTACCATCACCGGTATTATTTAATATCAAGTTAGGAGCAGCAACCGATGCTTTAATGTCGAGAGCATCCCCTAAACCAATTACTACTTCACCAATATTTGGATCAACCACTACGTTACTATCTAAAGCTTTAACAGATGTTACTTTCCCATCTCCTCCCGCTGATGACCAGCTAAGAATACCTTCGCCATTAGTAACCAATACTTGGCCTTCTTCACCTACATCTTCTGGAAACGTTAATGTGTAACCAGTAAACTCAGTGTCAGCTGTTTTAAATGTAATTGTAGGGAATGGATCAGTAGCAGAAGCAAGAATTAGATCAGTACCTTTTACCGCTTTAGTCGCAGTGATTGCTCCCTCAGTAACAATATCCCCGGTAGCAGTTAGAGTTTTTACTCCACTAACCTCTCCTTCTTCATCAACGATTACCTTGGAGTTAGCAAGAACTGTACCTTTATCATTTGCCCATAACGCTACTGCATTAACCGTAGTTTCTTCTGGCCCAACAACCGTACCTGCTCCCGCAGCGGTGTTCCAATATAAATTACCTTTACCGTCAGTGGTCAAACTTTGTTTATCAGCACCATCTGCAGGAGGCAATGTCCATAATGTATTATGATCTAGTGTAGGAGCCTTAAAACCAACATAATAACCCATTGCAACATAGTTTTCGCCCTGAAATAATACTCTCCCGTTACGACTGACTACAGCAGTTATATCGTCTGTAATAATAGCATCACTTTCTAATGCATAAAATTGACCATAGGTAGCTGAAAAATTCCCAACATCCATAATGTCGGCATTAACTTCAGTGGCATTAAGATAATCTATTAGATCAAGTCCGCCTCGGCTATTGGCCAAGTTCATGAATGAACGTTTTGGATTGAAAGTTTTAATGAATTGATCAACAGACATAAAAAAATACCCTTAATAGAAATCTACTAAGGGTATTATAAAACACTTTGATGTTTTTAGTAATTAGATAATCTAGTTTATGTTCCGCTTATAGCAGTAATTCTGCCATATGCATCGACAGTAATACTTGTAATCGCCGTATATGTTCCTGCTCCGTCTCCACCGATTGTCACTGTAGCTAAATCAATAACCGGCTCAGCACCACCCGATGAAACAATGCGATTAGTTGTTCCGGCTACGTTAGTCACAGGAGCTGTGCCACTTGACGCTGCAGTTAAACGACCTTGGGCATCCACAGTAATACCTGCGTATGTATATGATCCGGCAGTTACAGCTGTATTAGCCAAATTTATTGTTGGTGTTGTAGTTCCGGTAACACCAACGCCCGTACCAGCTGATATCGAAGTAACAGGAGCTGTGCCACTAGATGCCGCTGTAATACGACCTTTAGCATCCACAGTAACACTAGCATTAGTATAACTAGCAGGTGTAACAGCAGTATTAACTAAATCTATAACAGGAGTAGTACCTCCTGTAGAACTAATATTATTGCTAGTTCCACCAACAGAAGTAACAGGAGCTGTGCCACTTGATGCTGCAGTTAACCTACCTTGTTGATCAACGGTAATATCGGCATATGTATACGATCCGGGCGTAACTGCAGTATCAGCCAAATCAATTGTACCAGTAGTAGTGATTTCTCCGCCGTCTAAACCTGTGCCAGCTGTAATTGAAGTCACCGTACCACTACCGTCACCATCAACCCAACTTAATACCCCGCTACCATTAGTCTTTAAGAATTGACCATCGCTCCCACTTGTAGCAGGAAATGTCAATGTAATATCAGCTTCTTGGGAAGCACTACCGGTAAGAGTTAACGTATGTCCATTAGCAGGCGTTTTAAAGCTAGCAGCAGTTACTGCACCAGCCGCAGTAACTAATCCCGCACCTATTGATACTAGTCCACTAAGGGTCGTATTTAATGCCACAGTCGGAGCCGTAGAAGTTCCGGCAACAACTATGTTCGAACCACTATTAGTAACAGAAGTAACAGGAGCTGTGCCACTTGACGCTGCAGTTAAACGACCTTTAGCATCGACCGTAATACCTGCATATGTATAGGATCCAGGAGTCACAGCTGTGTTGGCTAAACTATTGTCAACAGTATCCCATTTTGTAATACTTGTAGTTGAATCTACAGTTAACACTTCCTTAGCATTACCGACTGCAGTTGGTAATAAATACGCTGACCAATCAATAGTAGTAGCAGCAACAGAAGCTCCACTTTGAGCAGTTAAGAATTTACCGGCAACAGACGTACCACCATTAGGAAGAGTTAAAGCATTATTAGCAGTTCCTCCTCCAACAGTAGTAAGACGTAAATATCCAGTACCTGATGTAAAACGTACGCTATTAAGCTGAGGTTGCGCAAGCCATTTTACAACCCCAGTACTACCGCTTAATGATTCAACGCCTAACACACTATTAGCCGCCATAACATTGTCTAATGACAAAGTTTGTGTGGTTGCAGTATTGTATTTTAATGTCAGCGTATTACTACTATTCGCAGCGCTTATTAAGTCTACACCCTTAGTATTAACATTATCTAATGCAGTTAAAGTTGTAGCTAAATTAATTGTCCCCACACCGGTAATTGTTCCACCAGTCAAGTTAGTTCCGGCTGTAATAGATGTAACCGGTGCAGTTCCGTTAGATGCAGCAGTTAAACGACCTTGAGCATCAACAGTAATACCTGCATATGTATAAGCACCTGCTGTCACTGAGGTGTTTGCTAAACTAATCGTGCCACTAGTTTTGATTTCTCCACCATTAAGACCAGTACCAGCCGTAACAGATGTTACTGTGCCGCTTCCGTCACCGGCTCCCCATCCAAGTAGTACGCTATCCACAGGACCACTTTGAATATCCACTACCTTTAAGAACTTACCAATAACAGTATCATCACTATTAGCCGGCAATTCCATCCTATAAGGTATAGCTAAATCTGAAGAAGCAGAAAGAAAAGTAGCAGGAATACTTTCGTTATTAGTGTTTATTAACCCAAATGACGGAGAGTTTATCGTTGGGGCGTATAGCTCACCTCCATCACCAATATAAGTTTCTGAATCAGTTAAGTCTCTTACGCCATCATTAGTCCAACGGGCAATGCTTAACCCAAGTACAGGTGTAGGATTTGGCGTTAAGGTACCTTGTTTGACCACTGCACTCCATTCCATAGTACCTGTTGCATTTGATAATACTAACGCATTACCAGCAGTTCCCACGGCAGCCGGCAGTATATAGTTTGCGCTGGTAGTAGGAGCGGCAGCAGAAGCTAAAGTTGTTGTGTTAGCATTAACTGTTCCAAAGTCTATTTTATGAGTAGCTGTTAACTTCAAATCCCCAGCTGTTAACGTCACATCCCCAGTAGTAATTGTAGCGCCGCCTGCTGTAACAGTTAAGCCGTTCCCTACCGTGGTACTTAGAGTAGAAACTAGTTTATTAGCTGTTGCAGTACCCACCGTAAGAGTTAAGTTACCATTAGCAGCTAAGAATGCATTAGTGTTAGCAGCCGCAGTACTAGTAAAAGCAAGTGGTGTAGTAACTCCCGCTGTTGCAGTTATAGCATCTGTTGATGTAATAGTACCTCCTACCGTGACATTACCGCCCGCAGCTATACCGGTAGCACTTATAGTAGCTGCTCCGGCAATAGAACCACCAGCAAGAGTAAGAGCAACTACACCCTTATTATCAACAGCAGTAAACCCAGCTGATCCTCCAATCGCTGCAGCATTTGTAAAAATCGGCACTTGTGTAGCCGCAGGATTGCCTGAAGTATTAACATTTCCGCCGCCAGGATTCTGAGGCATGTTTACTATCGCACCATCTTGCATTATTTCCATTTGTCTATCATCAATATTATATATGATGGTACCATTGGGAAAGTCACCGCTATCCATTAATGCATCACGTTGTGCAGTAGTCATTTTTCCTAATGTAAATGTTCCTTTGTCACCTCCGTCAATCGCAAGAGAAGTTAATTTTGTAATCGGTTTATCTGCCATTATATTATTCCTGTAAAAATTATTATATTGCGCTCACTATTATAACATTTATAGAGCTATCAACAATGATCTTAATTATATATTGATGCATAAATGTATTGTTTTTTATAAATAATTTTCAAATTACAAATATTTCGTTTGTTACTATGTTTATTCTTTTTATTCTTTTGTATAATTGTAGATTCAATAAAAAGGAGCTTTTATGGAAACTGTATTGATTGTTCTTATAGTTTTAGCCGGCGGGGGAGTACTTGATTGTATATATGTGTGTTGTCCTCCTATACAACCGTATGTGAATATGTGCTGTAATGCTCTAAAGAACTGCTGCGAATCTATAATTAAACCGATAGGAGAATGCTGTTGTTTTATATGTAATGGTCTCAGCAAAGCATTAGACAAATGTTGTAAAGCATGTTTTGGAGTAGACGTAGGCAGATTTCCAGACGAAGTAGTGGAACAAAATGTTAATATTGAAGATGTAGTCATTCAACAAAATAACTTAGACCCGTTAATGCATCACCCGGATATGGTTATAGTAATGGGAGATAATGCAAACGATTTAGTTATAGAGCATGCATAGTCTGCGCATAGCTAACATGAACCTTGGACTTTAAAATCTGAGGATTGTATCAGAGGATATATGAAAGAAAACACAATGATCAAAGATGAGTTTCTTAACAAGAAGTTACAAAAGTTCTTACTCCCCCTATTAACAAAACAATCTGTTCAGGTGGCTGATTGGTATTATGTAGGTCAGAACGTGGCTTATGAACACAGTCCATATATCGACAAACGTTATTATCACAGGGACAAAGAAGTGGAAATCAGACGTTTTAAAGACAACTACCAACAAATAAAAGATTTTGCTTTCGCTGCGCAAGAGTATTTTTCTTATACTACTTTGAAAAAACAATCATACGATTTGTTGTTAAGTATAGAAGAGTTTCTTGAAGGATTTTTGGAAGAAATGGGAATAGAGAATCTTGTAAAAGATGCAGAATATACTGGAGGAATAGAGTTTGTAGCATTTAGTAGTACATGCATTGCTGAGATATATGATATAATGGTGCCAATTATAGGCAAAGATATTTCAGAGGGAATATGAAAAGTAAAAGCAATAGCAGTGATGAGGATTCTGACTATTATCAGAATATGCCACTTAAGAATATGGCGAACAAACTTAGATTAGGGGATAGTTTTTTCGATCCTGCTAACACTGAGAATGCCGATGACTATCGCATGAGGAAAGCTCGAGAATTTATAGATCAAACAAAGGACTTAGATAATCGAGGCCGATACTTCAGATTCTCTGGAAGAGGGGATGCACATGATTATTCAAAAGCTAGGAAAAATAATCAACTGCCAAATACAGCACAAGAAGCAAAACAGCTCACTCTACAACTTGCTAGTGATCATGCTACTAAGAACAAGAAAGAGAGCAATGCTGGTTTAAGCAGCCATCTTCTCTCTTTAACAAAATCACCATCGGCACTAGTAGGTAACTCATTTAACGGCGCTAATACAGATGTTAAATTAAGAGATAACATATTGAATTTAGCAGATGATATAAGAATCTATGGTTATGCATTAGATGGGCATGGTGATCCAAAATACAATAGAATGTATGATCCACAGCTTCCTGAACACACCCCGGGTCATCGCGAGCAAGAAATATTGTTTCAAGAATCCGCAGACATGCCAGAATTACGCCATTATCCTCATCAACGAATAGATAATTTCCTAAAAGGTAAAATCAATCCTAACTTACGTATCAACCCCCAGCAAAGGACTCGCATTGATCAGCGCGGTAACCTAGGTAACTACTTAAGGGAACAAGATAGTTACATAGATGATAATGAGCTAAATACAAGCAATAATCCTGAGAACAAACAGCAGTTACGTACTATTAGAGATAACAATAGCTATGTTGATCAATTGTTACGTAGTCTTGATGGATATACAACTCAGAATCCTGTGCAAGAAATAGATCTTAGCGGG
The DNA here is from genome assembly GCA_964652995.1 of uncultured Flavipsychrobacter sp. Classification (GTDB taxonomy): domain Bacteria; phylum Bacteroidota; class Bacteroidia; order Chitinophagales; family Chitinophagaceae; genus Nemorincola. Next base: position 21,801 of record CAZZCR010000024.1, read on the forward strand.
CTGCAATTTAATAATAATCATCCTTATACCCGAGAAGAAATTGATGCTATGAAACCTCAACGCGACAGATACTTGGGTAACAGTGAGGGTGCGCGAATATCTGGAGGTAATATGGGTATACCAGCAGATTACGGCGGTAATCAAGAGGTAGCAGATGAAGAACATTTTAGTCACGGCGGCAGTATCAAAAGCAGAGTTAGTCCACGACTAATAGAATTACTACAGCTATTGTCAAGACACTAATACACACGCATAGTCTTAACACTAGGTTGTATCGGTCTATCATCTCTTCTAGGACGCAAGAAGCTACCAGTTTTAAGCTTTAGCAGCGCTTGCGTCATGGTATCTACTAAATCTCGAGATTCTGCGTTAGGAAACGCTGCTACAGATTCTACGAATAAATCCGCATAAGCAGTTAACCTATCATATGTAGGTCCTCTGGTTGGCAGATATACGGCCCCTCCTTCTAATAGGTGAGTTATTAATCGTACTCGTTGGATCTTATCTCCATATTTATTTGGCACAAACGGAGTGGCTCTAATACCACCCATTGCTAGATCTTGAATCAGAGGATCTCCTGATGCTTTAGCTTCAATTAAGAACATATCAAGCTGCATTCCTTGACATTTAGGATTATGTTCTTTTCCTACATCACGATAATCATAGTACAGTCTTTTAGCCATGGTACGTAATACCGGATACTCTACTCTATCGCGCCACATAGAAAGAAGAATGACGCTTTCCATATTGTCATCATCATAGAACACACCCCATGTTGTACATGCTGAATACGCAGACATTTCTTTAGCAGTAAGAGCAGTATCCCATGATTGCAAGACATATTCTATCTGAGGCAATGTTGGATATTTCCAATATTTAAACCATGATTTCTTAATGATACCACCGGCTTCAGGAGAAGGACGTTGTTGTAATTGACCGGAGATTGTATACTCTGATCCTAATGCTTGTTTAAGACTTTCTAACTCTTTCTGTCCAATACGCTCCGGCCATAATAATTGACCTTCTTTCTGCCTAGGATCTTCCCACACTTCTTTATTAGTAGTAGGTAAAATAATAGTTCGTGATCTACGCTTTTCTTCAAACTCCATCGGTAGGATTAACTTAGTCCATTCATTCAAATCATCATGAGCTAGGATAAATCCTGAGACATCACGTTCATGAATTCGTTGCTGAACTACAATTCGACAATCCTTTTTCTTATCATTTAATCTAGTTGACCAAACCTGTGTCCACCAATCAATTGTGCGCTCCCTCTTTACTTCTGACTCACCTTCAAGGCTATTATTTGGATCGTCCGTAATAAGAAAACTGCCACCTTCACCTGTAATACTGCTGCCAGAACTAGTTGCAATACGATATCCCTTATTGGTATTATCAAATCTACCCTTAGTATTCTGATCACCAACTAACTTAAACTTATTTCCCCATCTTTCTTGATACCAAGGCGATAAGATAAGTCTACGACATTTTACTGAATCACGAAGAGCTAATGATGAAGCGTAAGAAGCATAAAGAAATTGCTCATGAGGAGCTCGTATCCATACCCAAGCTGGAAAAGCAATTGATACTAAACTAGACTTCGAACACCGAGGCGGCATGTTAATTAATAAATTTCTGATCTGTCTATTTGCTACAGCTTCCAAATGCTCACAAACAGCTTGTATATGCCATCCATCAGTAAATTCTTTGTCACCTTCTATATATTTCCACGCTTGCCTAAGAAATTCGTGTAGAGATAACTCTGCTTTTAGAATATCTTGTAGTTGTTGCAACTCTTCCATATCTAAAGTAAATTTTTCTAAGATAGATTCTGAGATCATTTCAAGAGATGAGTATTTAATTCAAAAGATATAGTATAGGATATTTCTGAGACTTAAGAAATTTTTAGATGCGTTTACTATAATAATGTCAATACCCTTGATCAGAGAGAGAAATTCTGATATAAATTTCATGCAGCTTCCTTATTTTATATTTGAACAATATTAAACATATTGGGAGCTGCATTTACGGTAATCATCCCTTGACATACGTTATATAAAATCATACACTAAATCATTTTAATAAGGATTAGTGTATGATTTTCTTTGAATTCAATAAAAAATTTCCAACAGAGCTCGCATGCATTCAGTACTTTATCAAAATTCGATATACTGATAAAGTACTTTGCAACCATTGCAGAAGCGATAAAGTTAGTCATAGAAAAAATACACCGAAGGTATTCGATTGTTCAAAATGTCATAACACTTTTTCTATCTTTAAAGGTACTATATTTGAGAAATCAGATACAGACTTACGAAAATGGGTATATGCTATTCACTTATTATTGAATAGTAAAAAAGGTATCTCTGGCTATCAGTTGCAACGAGAGATAAGTGTCACTTACAAGACAGCGTGGCGTATGCTACATAAAATAAGACAAGCTATGGGTAATAAGAAAAATAACGATGACGATGATAACTTTATGAATAGTATAATTGAAATTGACGAAACTTATCTAGGCGGCAAAGCTGAAAATAAACATATGAATGAAAAAATAAAAGCTAAAGGAAAGTTCAAAAAAGATATAGCGCTTGGAATGCTTGAAAGAGCAAAAGAAGTTAGAGCATTTAAGTTAGATGATACTAAAATAATAACCATTTATAATAAAATCATTGAGAACGTAGAAAAAGATAGCAAGATAATAACAGATGAGCATAGAGCCTATTATCGTTTGCATAGTAAATACCATCACGTTGCTGTTAATCACTCAAAAGGTGAGTTTAAGAAAAGTGATGACTTACACACCAATTCTATTGAAGGTTTTTGGTCTATATTAAAACGTGGTGTGTATGGTGTATACCATAGTATTTCAAGCAAGTATGTTCAAAATTATATAAATGAGTTTTGTTTTAGATATAATAATAGAGCTAATGATAATATATTTAACTTAGTATTAAAACAGGCGGTTTTATGAAAGTAACAGCTAGTGAAGTTGCAAGCTATATAATAGCTGAATTCCATGCTTCAGAAGATTTGATAACTAATATGAAAGTGCAGAAACTCTTGTATTATGTACAAGGTTGGCATTTAGGTTTGTATGGTATCCCAGTCTTTGCAGATGAATTTCAAGCTTGGGTACATGGTCCAGTACAATATGAAGTTTGGAAGGAATATCAAGGATATAGTGGAGGTCCTATAACTAATTCAATTGAAGAACCTCGATTTGAGCAGCATCTAATAAAACATATTGAGCAAGTATTAGAATGTTACGGAGGTGAAACAGCTTTTACATTAGAGTTAATGACGCATAAAGAATGGCCGTGGATTGAAGCACGTAATGATTTACCTTCTGATGTACCTTCACAAAATATTATCTTAATTGAGACAATGAAGGAATATTTTACTAAGTTAGTACAGGATAATGAAAAAAATCATAATTATACATTAAATCAAGAAACTATAAAAGCATTAGAAGAATCAAGACGAGGCATTGGTATTCAAAGTTTTTCATCATTAGAAGAATTATATAAAGATTTGGGTATCTGATGCTAAGAATAGAACAGACAAAACTCTTTAAAAAAGAATTTGATTTAGCACTTAGACGTGGTAAAGACTCTACAAAATTTAAAAAAACATTAGATATTTTGGTAAATAATATCAATAAAGGCATGGAGCATCATTTGTTATTACCAGAAAAATATCGTCTACATAAACTTTCGGGACAATATAGCGGTTATTGGGAATGTCATATCGAACCAGATTGGGTATTAATTTACTATCTAAATGATGAAGTTTTAGGCTTGGAACGTACCGGAACACACAGTGATCTGGTTAATAAAGTAAAGAGATAGAGGAAAAGAGAGTATTTTTTTAGTCAAGTTCTTCGTACGTTAAGAGATTATTACGGCATTTACTGCAAAAACTATTGACAAAAATAATAATATTTATATTATTATTTACAGATGATGTCTTAATTGTATTGTCTATTCTTCATATTACCCTTATGCCTAAATATTAGTAAAAGCACTTTTACTGCATCAATGAAAAAGTGCTTTTACTATTTTTCTAAAGCTTTCATAAAAACAAAAGGATAAAATTTACCAAGTGTTTTTACCAGCGTTAAGTACTGTGCTAGGCCTTGTGCTACATTCAGGAATTATATGCTTATGGAGGAAATACTATATACACTCACCATACATATCTTTAAACAATGCATCACAACAATTTAATGAGAAAACTAATTATCTTAATGAACCAAATGTAAAAGAATGGATGAAAAATGGACGCAGTGATATTGAATTATGTTTTGAACATTTGAAGAATCAAATCTTCAGTAAGAATCTTGACTTATATACCTATAATTTTGCTCAAAGAACTTATGAAAGGGAAAATATACAAAAATATGAATTTTTTATGGAAAAAGATTTAGTCTCTCAAATGCAAAATCCTAAACTTTACTTAAAAAAGGAAGACTTGGAAAAAATAATATCTCAGTATATAAAAGATCCTTACGAAGATATTAATCCTTGCTCAGAGAAGAGTTAAGATTGCCAGCAAAATATTTTTCTTCTTTCCCCTCAAAAACAAAAAACTGAAATAAAGATTACCGGAAAACTTATCCACAAATTGTTCTATAATCTTTGTTATGGAAAATGTAGTAAAATTGTTACTGTTTTACATAGATTAACGTTAAAATTTTAACTAAATATTAAATATTAAAACTCCCCTAAATAATCCTCCATTATATCATCTTATTGCTTTGTTTTACTATCTTAGTATAAAATATCATAAGTTGTATATAGGATGGTTGTTATGAAAGAAAAAAAAGTAAATAATGAAATCAAAAAATGGTATGAATTGCCACAATCTATCACAAACGAACTAGAAACGCATACTCACAATATACGAAACATACTTAAAGACGATCCAGGATCGAGAGATTTTATGTTGAAACAATTGCTCTCAGCGTATACAGAGCACTGGATAGATGAGAAACTTAACCACTGGGTGCATGAGAAATATGATGCTAGTTTAAATATAAACGATTATAATAACTTATTATCAGCCACTGCTACAATACCTAGATTAGTAAAAGGTACAGATTTCTTAGTCACTGAAGAAGTTCATAACAGTAATCATGATGAGTTTACGACATATAGCGCCCATACTGCTGCGATACAACAGTCTATTATGCATCAATATATTGAACTTTCTCAACTATCTACAGAAGAAGTGTACGCATTAGGCGAAGCCTATCAATCTTTAATATAAGTTATATTGCATATGAAGAACAGATCTTTCTCAACACCTCATCTTACCCAAAGAATACCACTAGCTACTCAAAGATGGAGGGCACAAAAGGAAGTATTGCATGAATTAGATAAAATACTTATTAATGATGCTTTTTACGATGAACCTTTGAGTTTTGAAGCTATTGTAAATGGTGATAATGTTCGAGGTGATAATACTTATGTTAATAAATTACAAACTGATGTTTACAATCCATCTCAACCAAACGCTAAACAACATCAAGCATTAAATGATTTGCTTCTGAATACAGTGGGGAAGAATCCTAATTCTACAATGCGTTTGGGTTATCCTAATGGAATGAATATCACTAATGTTATTGCGAATAGTAAAAAAACTGACCAAGAAAAAAAACTGGAACTTTGGGATAAATTATCTCCTATAGAAAATCTTGACGAACGTAATTATACATTTGATCACTACAAAAAATTTCTAAACCCTTTACGAGAGGGGGTTACAGCGGGCAAAAATAGAAACGGTCAATCTTATTCAGATGTTTACTTTAATATACCTCGTGCCAACAACGATCCACAAAGATTACGTACTACCTTTCAACATGAATTAACTCATAACGCGGGATTTCAAGGTATGCAAGATTTCCCAACGTCACCATTATTAACAATGGGAGGTACTACCAGATCACAAAATGTACTCAACACATATTTAGAACACGCAAAACAAAAGTATCCAGGAATATTTAAAGAAAATCATACAATTGATAATTTTTTTCCGGAGATAAGAAGAATTACCGGTAATACTAATATTAGCGGAACAAACCCAGATGAGATTAACGCTTATAGTATGCAACGATTATTTGAAAATTGGAACAAACCGAAATATTATAATCCAAACGAAGCCAATTTAGATGATGATCATAGGATGGAAGGAGCTCGCAAGATTCTACGTAGAAGCATGAAAGATACACGCGGCAATCTTATGCGACAAGGCCTAGGGCGCTGGGAGTATCAATCGATATTAGATGCTTTAAATCAAAAAATAGAGCATTTAAAAAAACCGTCGTTACCAGAGCAGCAGCAAAACATAGAAAAACCAGCTACTCAGAATTTATTGACACCATTATTTAATGTATTATCACCAACACAAATAACAGCGGTGGAGTCAATTCAAAAACGAAAAAAGCAGCAACAACAAACACAAAGCAACATACTGCCGCAATCATATCAACAGCAGTCACAACAATTAACTCCTGGTCAACAAGCATATTTAAAACAAAATCCTACTTTTCAGTACCAAGATGTGTCGCAAGTACCAACTTTATCGCCTACAGGACAAGGTAACCAACTTTTTAACAATCAATTTCAGCAGCAAGGAAATAACCAGTTAAATCAGCAACAGCAACAAGGTGATCAACAACAACAACCCCCAGGATATGCCCGAGGTGGCCGTGTTACATCTACCAATCCCATATTAAAACTAATGAGATCCCCTAAATAATCTCTTACTATACCATTTTATTGCTTCTTTTAAAATTCTAATCTACAATATCATAAGTTGTAAATAGGGGATGATTTTATGAAAAATACGAAGATGCCTGAGCAAATTACTATACCAAATACAATTAAAGTAGAGCTTAAAACTATAGTAGAAAATATTAAAGCATCCTTAGGTGATAACAATGATTTTTATATAAAATTAATACAATCATGTATGTCAGTAGGTAAGGGTATATATTGGGATAATATTCAGTCATTGATATATACAGAATATCCTAAATTATTAGATTATGAGAGTGGTTATATATTATTACAAAATACCAGAAAGCTCATTAAACTTTTGTGTTTAGAATCCTCTGTGGTTCCTGTATCTATAAAAGAGATGCTGATAGAAGAACAGTATGAATTCAGAAATTTATTAGAGCAAGAGATGTTAAATTTTAATAATATCTCAGTTGAATTATTAGGAGATAATTGTCAATGAAAAATAAATATTTGCCAATGAAGTACGATTGGCTTCCAGGTGATTATGAAGTTACTCGAGCAGTTTCTCCTTTAAGACCGTTGCGAGAAGCGGGCAAAATATCATTTGACGATATACCGTATAATAGAACTCAAGAACAACGACTTGAAACTGCTAATAATACTCAAGAACAGAGACTTAGAGCTGCTGAAGCTAAAAGTGTACACAGCGATCCGGCGAAATATAAGAATCTATCTGACAACGAAAAAAGATCAATAGTAACAGATATGGTTTATCGCAATCCACAATACGAAATGGATCAAAAATATAATGCGTTTCAAGAAAATTATAAGGTACTTAATAATACCCAACGACAAATCTCGGATATGTTGACTCGTAGTTTAGCTCAAAATAGGAAATTTAAAAAATTAAATTATACTACTAAGCCAATTGATGAAAAGCAAAAAGATCTTGTATTACGAGGTCAATATCATAAAGGTACAGCTACTGTATCTACTGATCCCAAAGTTATGGAATCTCGTAATCCATTGTTAACTACAAATCATGAGTTAATGCATGGAAGTTCTGCGTTAAACTCTAATACAGATGCTCCTCCTTATAGTTCAATGGACGATTATTTACATGATAACGTAAAAGGTATATTAGGTAACAATAGTAGCCTAGAATTAGGGAAGATTGCATTGTTAGGAAAATTACCCCCAAGTTTTACTGAAATAATTAGAGAGGCTCAAAGGATGATAGAGCCTTCTGGTTCATATGCAGAGTCCTATCCTGCTGATAGAACTGCTCTTAGTGAAATAGCAACATATCATGCTATGAATAAAAAAGAACCAGGTGAATTAGGATCTTTTTATTCGCCTGATGAAGCAAACACTCATATGTTGGCTAATCTGCCGTATTCTATAAAATCAAGTGCTAAGCAACATGCTAATGGTCTAGTTCAGCATGTTGCTCAAGAAATGCAAAATCATTTTAGTAAATTACCTGGTGTATCGGCTAATTATGAACATCATCCATTGGTAAATGAGGGATTTAGTAATATAATTCATGACATGAATCAACCATATGTAGCTCCAATCGTAGGTAAATCGCTACCTAATCCACAACAATTTTCACAGCAAGGACAGCAACAGTTGCCACATCAAAATCAATTTCAACCATATCAGCCTGTTATAGAACAGCAACAGCAACAAGGGTATCCTGTTACATTTACAGGTCATTTACCGCAATATGCTCACGGAGGACATGTTACCAGCTCTCTTCTAGCTGAGAGAATACTACCTCGCAAGCGTCAACGTAGCAACAACCCCGTAATCAACTATATTTTAGGTTTACAGTAAACTCATCTAATTCTTAGCTAAAGAAATTGCATCTTAATAAATATATAGTATGGTCTATGCAACTAATCGATGAAAAAGTTATGACCAGAAAAACCAAACAACGCGCTACTCCCGAAGACCAAAGAATAGCAAGATTAATTAGTACAGTTTTATCGCTCAATGCGAGGAGTTACTTATAGAGAATTGGCTGAACATCTCGATGTTTCAATTCAGCAATTACAAAAATATGAAAGCGGCAGCAACAGAATATCAACCGAAACCCTACAAAAAATTGTAAATAAGCTACAAATTCCAATAGAACAAATTTTCAAAGATGATGAAAAGACTATGTGGTAAAATTTGAACAAACTCCAGTATACAAAACCGCTGTATCATTATCCAAATCTTTCTTTCATATCAAAGACGAAGCCGTTAGACAATCGATTATTGACTTAGTTCAAAATCTTGCAAAAGACAAAGAAAATAATTAAAATAACATCAATCTATGATTGGTGTTATTAGATTCTTAATATCTTTCGATTATAGTGACTCTTTAACCGGGGGACAAATATAATTTGTTTTAGGCTCTGTTCAACAGAGTTATGTATTTTTAATAACTGCAACTTATTATAACACATTTATATAACTCTGACTAATTTTTCTTAATTTAATTTTGGATTTGTTCGTATCCCCTATATTTTCTTCTCTTCTTTATAGTATCTACTGCGACATCTACATCATTATCGGTTTCGCATAGAACAATCTTATATCCACCAAGATTAGTATTTTCTCTTCCCCAAACACAAACGATACTGGTACCACCAAACAAATCTTTCTGGAATACCAGCTTATAATATTTCGTGTCCTTCTTCCAATAAAAATGATTATCCATTATCTAATATCTTGTATCAATACTCAGTGGTTCATGTAATTGTCCTATTAAGCTAGAATCTTCCAAATTTAGAAATTTATAAAACCGATTGGCGTATTCCTCAATCTGAGTATATTCAATAAAGCCGCATTGAGCCATTGAAATGGCCAGCTCTAAACAACGTAATCTAACTTCTATTAAGCTCATACTAATATACTCCTTTATGTATATACTAACATACTTATTTTAGTATATACTGTTTTATCAAGTTAATCATTAAATCAGTCATACTACTATTGTGACGAACAGCTGCCATCTTAAGCTCTGAATGCATTGACTTAGGAATATTAATCGTCAGTGTAGTCATCTCATCAGCTTCTACTTCTTTAATAGCATTCTCTTTATGGTTACTTACTCTACTATTAACCTCAGTTCTAAATTAAATAATTTTTTGTAATAGTTGGTTTGGTAGGTTTCATACAATAAGCAACCAAAGTAGAGAGAATATGAACGAATGTATTCCAAATTGATCTGTATCTAGTATGTTCGAGCTCAAAAGAATATTTTAATACACTAAAAACAGTTTCAATAATTGAGCGTTTACGCAATAGAATTTTTCCGAATATAGGAATCAACTTATTTTTTATACCTTTCTTTATACCGGTAACCAGCTTTAATCGCTTTGGTGAAGCTCATTAAAAAGATCCTGTTTTATATAACCTTTATCACCAAACAGTAGACCGGTAATACTATTAGTCCTTGCTGGCACAGGCATTCTATCATCTACATTCCATTTAGTTAATTTAAGATTTTTAATCTCTCCATTTTCGTTAAATGTAATTTTAACCCAAAGAACCAACCCTTTGTAGTTTTACCTAATGCGGCTAAGCTAGCAAAGGTTTTATTTCTAGAAATTCTTTTCAGATGACAAATAGCTAAAGAGGTTGCGTCTATATAAGAGATACCGGTAGTCTCCACTTGAATAAAATACCATTCAAGTAATAAAACTAGATAGCTCAAAACTCTTGTTTTTAGCGCAATAAAGCGATTATACGAAGGAATCATTCTAAATTCAGCTTTATATAATTGTAAGTAACTTATATAAAAATATTTAAAGTTTTTACAAGGAGATCGATGATATAACAATACAATCGTCAAAATCTCTGAATAGCTTATCTCCGACGTTCTAGTGAGTTTTCTACTAATCAGTAAATATAAGTTACTTGGATACTTTTGGTTTTATTGCTAAAACTTGTATAGAGTATCTCTAATCCCTTGTAAACATCACCTTCTTACCTTCATCTAATCCAGAGTTGGGGTTCTCAGATTTGGTCTAATGGAATCTGTAACTTAGTTATAATTTTTTGTAAGGTACCTGCTGAAATTCTGTTAGTACCGCTTTCATATTTTTGCAGTTATTGAATTGAGACATCAAGATATTCGGCTAATTCTTTGTAAGCAACTCCCATCATTGAGCGATAAAACTGTATTAATTTAGCTATTCTCTGATCCTCAAAATCAGAGCGACGCTTAGTTCTTTTTATTGTAATTGGTTTATTAATTAATTGCATAATGTACAAATTTTAAGGCTAAAAATTAGAGAAGTTTAATCTAAACCAAGGAAGTGCCTAACCAAAGGATTGTTACTTTGTTGACGGCGTCTCCTCATTTGTTGCGCTAGAAGACTTTGTGAAGTAGTTGTATTTCCTTTCAAGTAATGAGATAGTTCATGTTTGAAGCGTGGACGTATATACCCACCTTTTGCTCGTTTTTCTTCTTCTTCTTCCATAGTATCGCTTTGCGAATGTTGAGACTGTGATGGCATCTGACTTCGTAATAATTGAAAACGTAACATAGGATTATTGTCAAAATTGAATGCATTACTATTCTCATCTATATTTGAGTATTGCTGTTGCTGCTGTTGAGATGGTAATTGTGCTTGATTTATTAAGCTCCAAGGAGTTGAGGAACTTTGGCTATTAGTCGTTAAATCACGATTCTGAATCTGCTGCTGATTCAATGCGTTTACAGGTTGTTGATTCATTTGAGCACCAAATCCTTGGGACTGTTGCTGCTGATATTGCTGAGGACGTAACGGTTGTTGATATCCATATTGAACTTGTTGCTGTTGCTGCTGATTCAATGCGTTTACAGGTTGTTGATTCATTTGAGCACCAAATCCTTGGGACTGTTGCTGCTGATATTGCTGAGGACGTAACGGTTGTTGATATCCATATTGAACTTGTTGCTGTTGCTGCTGATTCAATGCGTTTACAGGTTGTTGATATTGCTGTTGTGGAGAATAGTAAACTTGCCCCTGTTGATAGTTTGGATTTTGCATTTGCAGTTGCTGATTACTACCTATATTTATGTTTGGTTGCTGTAGATTATAACCAGGACTATATTGTTTGAATTGATCTTGTTGATATTGGAACCGTGGAGCACCAAAATTATATTTATTAATTAATCTAGCTGCTTGTTCATCAGCTTTCTCATATTTGACTGTCTTAAGTAGGTGGCCAAATTTACTATTAGGAGTTGAGATACCCTTTAAAAATTCATTACAATTTTGACTTGTTGTACTTCCACCATAATTACAAGCATCTCTCTCTGAAAGCATATTTACATCATAATTATTATCCTTTAACATTTTATTGATTTTTGGAATATTATTCTGATCTTTCAGCCAATTGACAGCGTGACCTAGCTGTGTATAATTACCTCGTATGTTTTGAGTACTAAATGGTTTATTAGTATCAAAAATTTCTGGGCGCTGAAGTTTAACTTGGTCATATAAATTCTTAGGAATTTTGCTTAGTAACTTAAGATATAATACTCTTTCGCTATGTCCAGCTGGATTATTATATTGGAGCTTTTCTAATCCAGGTGGGGTCTCTGACATAGCGCGACGCATAAATAGTGGTTTGCCATTTTGATAAAGAGCGCCAGCTGCTACATTACTATACCCATCAACCCTGCCATATTTGGCTCTGGTGCTAGCGAATTTTTCGGCTAATCCTGGTGCTCTACCATTTTCATCAAAAAGGTTATCGAATGTCTCATACGCATTTCCGTTATTATATCTTTTCATACTGACTTTGAATTAGGTTTACAACTTGTAGTATTTTAGATTAAATTAAAAATAAATCAATAACATGGTGAGTATTCATGATAGAACAAGAATTTAATGAACTATTACAAAGCATTGAGAATAAGACCTTTATTAGTAATGAGTTAACTATAATAACAAAAAACGTTGATAGACAAATTATCGAAGGTCAATTTAGTTTTAATGATGAAAAAGCTGTTTTACTTGCGGAGACTCTTAAAAAAAATCCATCTATCACCAAGGTTAATTTAAGATTTAATGATATCAGAGACACTGGAGCTACTGCGTTGGCTGGAGTCGAAACTATAGAGGAACTTATTTTATTTGAAAATAGCATAGGAGTAATAGGAGCTACTGCGTTAGCTGGTAGTAATTTAAAAATATTATGCTTAGAAGATAATAATATTATCTATAAAAAAGAATCTGATGAAGAGTATAAACAGTTTGTAAGAATGATTAATGCTTTTATCAATAATAAAACTATTATTGATCTTAACCTCCATGGCTGCTATATTCCTAGTGAGTTAATAGCTCAATTAATTGGAAACAATAGTACAATTAAAGTTTTGGGTTTAGTAGAATGTAATTTAACCGATGAAGCTTTAAAATTTATTGGAAACAATTTTACTTTAGAAAAGTTAAATTATTCCTTAAATAACGTTACTAATAAAGGAACAGAATACATATCAAAGAATACCAGTTTAAAAGAATTATATTTAGATATCCATTATTTTGCGGATAGTGGGATTAAGTTTCTAAATACTCATTTAACTTTAGAAAAATTAAATGGACAAAATTTAATAAAAGAAATTGAAGTAAAAAAAACAGTAAAAGAGAATCCAAATAATTTTGGCGATGGAGAAAATTATAATAAATTAAGTGGAGATATTGATCATCAACAAGATGAGTTTTAACTTTAGATTATATCGATCCATTTCTTCAACTATTTGTTTTTGGTATTGTAATCGGTTCTGTCGCATCTATAATTGAAGGTCTGCTTGAAGCAACAAAACTGAGATTTTGGATGTTATACAGCCATTAACTGTATGATTCATATACATCGTTACAACAAAAATATAGGGTCAAGTAAAGATTAACTATGGCTCCTATTCCAATATGTGGGTTTGATGGATAACTTTAACAAGTTACTCACAACCCCACATATTCTACCACATAACCTAATTTTTTAAAATCATTCTTGAAGCATTTCTATTAAAACTCTACTAATGTTTTTAACAGTTAGTTTTAACTTTCTCGGATAATTGAATTGTAACAAGATACATAAATCACACATACAGATAAGTCATTTATTACTCTGGCATCAATGCTTGGCTGAAAGTTAAAATCAAAATCCTCCAAATTCTTAATAGCCGGTAATTTGGCTGCTGCTCTACCGTGACGGTAATTATTATCCCTACGAGTGGATTTTTCATCTTCACATAACAGAGACAGAAATTCTTTAAATCCCAGCTTATTATTTATGGGCATATACCAATCTCTCATTGATACCGCCAATCATACCGGACAATCTAAAGCTTTTGAGGTCATTAAGCAGATTTTGCATGGGTACCTCCAAATTCCGGTAATGGCAAATTTAATGCATTACTGCTTAAGATACTTTTAACCTTAGAATAAGAACTTACTCCGTAATGTAGTGCCCGGTAACAGGCTTGGTCTAATCAGTTCATCACTGTAACTCTGACGTAAAGCAACTATTCCTCTTGCACAACGATGCCAATCTTTCTTTTTTTCCATTTGCAAATATTCTAATAACAATTTGCAATTAGTGCCTATCTTATGCATTTGCTGTTGATAATGTTCATTATATTCCGTAAAGCCCGGACATAAGCGTTTATATTCACTATAATGAGCCCCGGATTGGTCGTAAATATTCCTTTTTCTTCAGCTATTGCATGCCTAGCTATCAACTCGTTTTCAGTGATGTACACCTGAACCAGTTTCGATGATAATTGTACTGTTACCTCGGTAAGTATATATTTTGCAGGAACTGAATAATAATTATTCTCTAGGGTAATATGATAGTCTTTGGCTACTTTCCGATGATACCACAGTGATAAATCAAAGCTTTCTGTAAGTAAAGGAATCAAATAGTTTCTTTCTTCCTGCTCATATAGTTCCGTAGGTACTTTCTTGGTTGTACCGTGATACGGTATTAGCCCTATTTAACCAGCGTTGCAGACTACAACTTAGCTCCTCATAACTCTCAAACTTACGACCGGCAAAAAAATTGTTTTTTACATATTTTATTCCTGACTCTACCTTACCTTTTTCTTGTGGTTGATATACTCGACACGGAAACAGTAAAATACCGTAATGATCCGCCATACGCTTATATTCTTTCTGGTATACCAGCTCATAAAAGTTTGCATCTAATACCCCGGCCTTTAAGTTATCAAGCTTAATAAGCTTAGGACTACCGGCAAAATAGTTAAAGGCATTTATATGACATTGAATCCAAGTCTCTCTAGTTTGCTTGAATACTACCTCATAGTAGTCTAGCCTGCTATAGCTTAAACGCATATTAAAAACATATACTTTTACCTTACGTCCTTTGGAGTTATATTGTAAACCTATATCGCCAAAATCTACTTGTGCCTCCTCTCCGGCTTTAGTATGAAAACGTATACAGCTGCTATCTTTAATTTTATGCTTTCTAATATAGCGAGTCAAAGCCGTATAACTACTTTTGCAACCTTGGCTTACTAGTTCTTCCATTATCCGTACATAACTTAAGTCTTTCTCCAGGAATTCAACTATCTTTTCGTGCCATGATTCTAAAACAGACGTCTTGTATAATTGATCGGAGATTCTACTCCTTAATCGAGATAGTGGTTTATGATTCTCTTGACTGTCTTGCGGTCTAGTTTAGTTAATTTGGCAATATTCCTTTGACTATTGCCTTGCTTATGAAGGGTGATTGTTGTTGTATACATAGCTTTTTTATCATTGTATCAATAGATATTTATTTACTTAAAATATCTACCGATTATTGCACATTAAGCCTTTCGGGTTATACCATTTTTACTGATCCCTTTTTCGTGCAATTCAATGGTCCCTTTCTACTTAGCAATAACAGCGGTTGCAGCATCTCTGTGTTTCCTAAGCAAAAACTCTATGGTATTACCGAGTGAATCAACGGTTCGATATAAATAGACCCAAGCACCATTTGTTTTTATATATGTTTCATCCATCCTCCAGCTATTTTACCCACGGGCTTTTTACTTTTCCTTACCGCCTTATCTATTATCAGCGGCACATATTTTATTACCCATGCAGAGTAGCATGATCTATTTTAGCCCCTCTAATGCTAGCCATTTCTTCTAAATCACGATAACTTAAAGAAAATCTACATTTTATATAAACAAAGAGCATTATTATCTCAGGCGATGAACAAAATCCCTTGAAGTACTTGAGTAGTTTCGGAGCAATATAATAACGGCATTCAAATATTTTTTAAGCCTTTATAGCAGGTTTAATACCGATAACAGATGCGACAGAACCACTTTTATTAAGCTCATACTAACATACTTATTTTAGTATATACTGTTTTATCAAGTTAATCATTAAATCAGTCATACTACTATTGTGACGAACAGCTGCCATCTTAAGCTCTGAATGCATTGACTTAGGAATATTAATCGTCAGTGTAGTCATCTCATCAGCTTCTACTTCTTTAATAGCATTCTCTTTATGGTTACTGATTCTATTATTAGCTTTAATTCGTAAGGCCATGCAACAATCCAATTATTTCACTTCGTATATTATCTATTTCTTTAGTTGCTTCATTAGGATAGTCACAATACACGGTCTGTCCTTCACTAGCTGTAGTTGGGTAGATCATTCTCTGAGTAGTAAATGATTTAAGAATAGGAAAATTGTATTGTGATAAAGCTTCTAAAACTTCTTTAGAGAATTTTGTGTTTTTAATAACTCTGCTTACTATAAAAGCAACATCTGGTTTATTTTCAGTTATTTCTTGGCGTGCTTTAACTATATCTACTAAATCAGCAGTAGCCCAAATGTCCCAAGGAGAAGGTTGGACTGGTATTAGTACAAAATCAGCTATTCTAATAGCAGCAGCAGAGAGTTTAGCTATTGATGGAGCTCCATCAATTATAATATAATCATAGTTACCCTTGACGCCCTCTATATCTTTTGCCAAAGATTCGCGATCTAATCCTACTACTGGGATAAGTTGACCATTGTTAACCTCATTCCAATCTCTAGCAGACCCTTGAGGGTCACTATCTACGAGTAAGGTTTTATAACCTTGTTTATGAAATGAATGAGCTAAATTGATAGCGATTGTAGTTTTACCACAACCGCCCTTTTGATTTAATAGGGCTATTATCTTCAATATACTAATATATTAGTTGCTGTGAATTAGTATATACTAATTATAGTATATATGCAAAGCTTTATATTAGTATATACTAATTAGACTTCTTCGCATCTATCAACTGTTGTATCAGATCAATCTTACTACTTAACTCTTCTCTACTAGCCTGCACAACATTAGTATTCTGAATAATAGCCTCATTAGCCTTTATACTATTAAGAGCTTTCATTGCATTGATTATACTCTCTTCTGTATGCTCAGTGAACTCAGCTAACCCCTTTCTTAAAGAGTCTAGTTGTTCTTCCAAAGTGCCATCTTTCTTTTCAACAAACACTGTTAGTTGATTAAGTTTCTTAGGCATTAGTTCTTTAAAATATAATTGATGAGCCCATGACTCTTTTGCTTCTACAGCTTCCCACAATATTCTAAAAGCTTCTTCGTACTTTTCTGCAGCCAAAGTTTTAATACGTGCAAAACGTTTTGTATTCTCACTTAGTTCTCCTTTACGACGTCCCTCTGGATTTGTAACTACGCCCTTCTGAAAACCTCTTGGTCTTTTAACGACATTATTATCCATATTGCTTCTTATTATTTATTAGTAATATTACTACATTTCTTATCTACTGACAAATTTTCCTCTTCAATCTCATAAAACAAGCTCGGAGTACCTAAAAAGTCAAAGGTATATTCGTCTAATAGATATACCTTCATTCTACTATTATCGGTGCAAGATTAAACAGTTCTAATACTTCTAACTCTTTAACTCTAGCCTTAGCTTTAATAAACTCTTCCATTACCGTAACAGGGATCTCGTCTTCCATATATTGCGCAAAGATTAGCAGCTGTTCTTTATTGATCGTTTTCACCCTTTCTTCTCACGTTTTCTAACCGGTATATTATGCAATGTCATGCATTTGCTAATAGTTGAACGAACAACATTAAACTCTGCCGCTACTTCATCCTGAGTCATTCCTGAATTATATAAATCTTTTAGTTTATTAACGTCTATCTTACTCATGACTTCGTTGTAAATTCCTCTAGGACGATGAACAACTTTATACTCCCTTAGTATTCTGTAAAAACGTATATCAGATAATTTATGTTTTCTTATTATCTCACTTACTTTAGCGCCTGAATTATACATTGAAATTATATCTTCTATAACTTCAGGACTTAATATTACTTTTTTCATTCTTCCTCTAATGCTGCAATAGTTTCAATATTGTTCTTATCTTCTACCATCTTATAATTCATTTTAAAAATCTCATCCTTGCAGGGATATAGCTCACCTTTAATGCCACAGATAAGCCAATCGCCTTGGAGTAATCGCATTCCAGTTTTCACTATTATTACACAATATTTATCCATAATGTCTTCATAAATAAGATCGCTATCAAAAGCTGCTAATAACCATTGTGGTTTATGATCAGCACCCCAATAGTTACCACCTAGGTATCGTATAGCCTCAATTACTATAGGTTTCTTTCTGTATTTTGTCATAATTCCACTCAAAATGGTATTTCGTCTGAGCTGAATGGATCGTCTGTGTAACTTGCTGCTGTAGTTACATTACTAACAGGTTGTGTTGTTTGCTGATTATCTTGTTTATCACCTAACAATACTAACTTACTAATATTCACTTCTACTTTTATCTTAATTTGTCCATCTTTTGCTTGGTAAGTACCGTATTTAGGAGTACCTTCAATATATAAAGGATTACCTTTTTTTACGTAGTTTTTTACTACACTAGATAAAGAAGTTTGAGAGGTTATACATTCATACCAATCAGTTTTTTCTTTTCTTTCACCGGTAGCTTTGTCTTTCCATTTTTCAGTTACAGCAAAAGAGAAGGTAATAAACTCAGGATTACGATCTGATGGTGTTTTAGGGTTTTGTCCAACATGTCCCATAAGTATTAGTTTAGCTAAATTCGGCATTTTGTTATTCCTTAAAATGGTATTTCATCATCTTTATATGGATCGTTTGTGTAATATCTTATTACTAGTGGTAGTTCCTTATGTTCTCTTCGTAATAGGTGACAAATTGCAAGATTGAGAATTTTTATAAAGTATCGGTATCACCTTCTACTATTTCAACGTCAACAGCATTAGGACATGCAGGTATAGTTTTTATAATAATTTTTGCTTCCACAATAATTCCTTCTCGAATTCATCAAATTAAAATTTTCCTTTTTCACTAATTTCTGTAAGTCTGATTTCGCCAAATCTGTTTTTAGCAAGAAAAGTAAATATTACCTTTAGTTCATCACTAGCTTTTGTCAACCCTGATAAAAAGTTATTGGTTACATAATCAATAACAGTATCTGACGCCTCAAAAGTTATATTGTTTATATCTTCAGTTATTTGCATTCGGTTAAACCAGGAATCAATTAAGGCTATTTCGTATCTTTCAGCAAGACTTGCTATTGTTTTTTTAGTTAATGGTTTTTCAGTAGGATTATTTATTTTAGGTGGTTCGTGATTATTGTTTGCAACTTTTTCCGTTAATTGTGGTATTTTTACAACTTTTGCTTTTTTATCATAAAAACGTACTAAAGCTGTCTTGATGTCATTACCGTAGATGTCTCTTATCAACTGCTTTAGACGGGTTTGGTCTTGTTCACTTATCGCTAGTTTTTTCTTCAGTATAAGTTGCAGGGTATTCCTTTTCGGTATGTGCAAATAATTAATATCTGTCGTTAGCGTTGTAACCATCTGAGTATCAAAACTCTTCGATATTGCAAGGTCAAGTTTTTTAGCCGGGTCTTCCCAGTCGTAAGCTTTCATGGTTTCCTCGTTCGGTTTTTCTGTCGAGCAATCAGAATGACTTGCTGCCCTCTCAGGGTGGCAAGTCAAGTCATTCGATTGCTTGGGGACTTTTTCTTTCTTATTTTTAATTCTTTCTTTTTTAGAAATAGAAGATATAGCTCTATAAGAGCTATCTTCTATTTCTTTATTCTTAAGCTTATTCTTATCTATATTATATCCTGTCATATTTGACTGACAAACTTGGCTGTCAAACCTGACAGTCATAAGGTTTTCTAATATTTCAAAATCTATTTTTATAATTAGTTTTTTATCGTAATTAACAACAGATCTTCTTGTATAAAAATCAATAATACTAGTTGAAGAAAGCTTATGAAGGTATCTATTAAGTTGACGCTGAGATACCTCTAAACCACACTCACGGCTAAGTACAGAATAGCTTAACTCTAAATTATTAGTGTGGTGATGCATAGCAAGACGATGAATAGTCCATAGTAGCTCTATCTCAGAGCTACTCAGCTTTTTATCATCATTAGTTCTAATCTTACGCCATTCAACAGGAGCTACATTAAATCTTGAAAGATTAAAATTTTTTCTTAGAGGTATAACTTGTGCTTTCATGCTACACCTCTCATTGAAAATTCTGCTTTACATTCAGAAATAACCTTATTATCTTTATGCATAGAGGTAACTTCATTTTTAATTAAGAATAACTTCATTTGTGTAACTCCATTTTTGGTTAATTTAGTTAATTTGTGTGGTTACTTCTATTTTTCATATTAAGTACCTTGTTTAGTTGAAAGTGGTTCCTTCACCACTTTCAATTTCTTCAATCTGTCTAGTTAGTTCGTCGTAATTCCTCTTAGCAGTCATTACCTGATCATTAATCGGTTTTAGCAGTTCGTTATATGTAGCAAATGCATCAACTATTACGTCAGCTTCCTTAGCTCTCATTAAATGCAGCATAATCTTTACCATCTCAGCGTTGGTCTTATATTCAATTTTATTGGTCATATTTTTAATTAATTTTTGTTCTTAAGTTTCTTAGGTTTTCTTCTTTACGGCTAATCAGTAGTTTTAATTCTCCAACTACTCCGTCCACCTCTTCGATTATTCCCGACAATTTACCTAGTTCATTTCTTAAGTCTGCTCTTAGTATAGCTAGCTCTTTAGTTAGCTTTAGGAAATCATCGTCGATATGTCCCATCTTGCTCGTAGCAGCTCTAATAACCGCAAAATCAGGACTAGAATCAAATAAGTTATAAGAATCACTTATTAAATTACGTATATGTTGAATCATTGCTGTAACTCCTCATAAATCTTTGCTCTCCAATAACCACCAAATCTCATCTTTTTATATTCAGCCCATATTTGCTCTAATGCTTCTAACGATTTAGGATCTTTGTCATTTAATGGTTTGTTACTCATAACTTCTCCTTCATATGATAGTAAAATATAACTTCTTTCCGTTTTCTATTCTTGTCTCAATGAGTTTTTGTTTTTTTAAGGTAGCATTAATTTTCTGAATAGTTCGTTTGCAAAAATTAGTCTCCAATATTACATGGGTGTAATTTAAAGGAATCCACATAGCGTATTGATCTTCTTTATTTTTTAATGTTTGAATCTTAAATAAACGATTGTATATCTCAAAAACTCTACGAGTATTCTTAGCTCTTATCATTGATTAGATTGTTTAGTTATCACTCAATGACGCAGAAGTTTATATCAATTCTAGATTATATTCACCGTGAATGTTGTTAACCTTTAACTTTTTTCAACCCCTTACCAATACTGGGATACAAGCCGTTTGCTATGTTTAATTTTAACTATTTAGTAAAATTAGTACTTATTGATTAAAAAGAGCCATAATTACCCTTAAACTTACTAATTTTTCTATACCTAAAAACAATTGATTGACGACCTAAAATTTCCATGTTACAAACTAATGGACACACATTTACCACCATCTTTCTCTGAATAAAAAAAGGGGGGGCGGGCGTTGTTGGTTGGTCGTTGTTAGTAATAACAACAGCATAACGCAACATGTATTTGTTTTAGACTCCTCAACAAAAGGGTCTTGTGTTCTAAATAGAAAAACTTCCGGAGCGGTCAAACTCGAAAATTTTCTAAGTACTTTAAGTCTACTTACTGGTTCAAAGGTAAGTAGACTTATTAGCTATTTTTAACTACCTCCGTAAAATCAGACCAGTCCTCAACTTTAAACGCTCTAATATCCTTTACTGACTCTTTAAACCATTTAATACTAGAAAGCTTATTAATGACTTTATAAACGCTAGTCAGATTATTTTTATCACTCTTGGAGATATACAAGCTACCTTGAGTCCAATCGAAACCTAATTCACTCATTGTTACTCTGATTTCATCATAAGCTTTGTTATAAGGTTCGCCGTAGTGTTCTTTCAACTTTGCTATTTCCATATCGAATGATAGTGCGTACATATTGTTTCCTAATAAACATCTTTTCTATGACCAACAACTAATATCACTATTGTGTTTTCTTTATCTAAGATTTTATAGATAACACGATAATCTCCATATCTATACCTATATGATCCATTGTAATTTCCAGTCAATGCTTTACCCAGTTCTTTTGGAGCTATTGTCAAATATTTTTCAACTCTATTATATATTTTTAGTGCAATATCAGATGGTATATTCTTTAAATCACAGTCTGCTTGTTCTTCCCATACACTCTTATAGGTCATGTTCTACACGATATCTTTCTTCTAACTTTTGCTTCATTTCTTCAGAAGTATAAAATTTTTTATTTGGATTGTTCCACCTTTCTAAAGCTATTTCGGCATCCTCAATATCTTCTTGAGCTTCCTGTAAATATAGTTTCAGCGCTTTAACCACAATGTCATTTTCTTGTTCATGTAACTTTTCTGCTATTGTTGCTAATACTTGATTTAATTCAACTGGTATTTCTATACTTAATCTAGTCATATAAACCTTTTATTTTAACCTTTTTATCCAAAGAAATGCTTGATTATGATTTGTAGCCACCCTAGTCGATAAGAAAAATAGAGCAGGCATATTTGTATTATTGTTAACAAGCTTAGCATAAATTGATCGACGGTGAGCTTATACCTATTACGCAGATAAGTTGTCAATTTCATAATAGGACCCATAGCTAGCCACGCTAAAACTATCATTAATGGCGTTAATATTACATAAGTTTTAGAAACAATTACCACTGTATCAAGCGTCTCTGGGTTTATCATATTGCAACAAGCTCTTTAAATAACGTATGTGTGTTTATTATTGTCATGGTTTATATATCGAACCTTATTCCAGCCGTTAAAATATGTCCTCTGTAACGATTTTTATCTGCCTTATTACCATCCTTATCTTTCTTATGATGAGTTTTACCAAAATCTTTCCAACTGTAAGTAAATTCAAGAGTTGTATTAGTGGAAGCTTTTACTGAGGTACCAGCGGTTAAAGAGTAAGCAAAATTATTGTTATTCTTTGTAGTAGAAGACTCAATAATAGGATTATATCCAATAACATTTAATGTACAGCTAACTTTTTCTTTAATTTTTGCCAAACCAACACCTCCACCAACAAAAAACTTTATATTATTTGTGACTGGTAAATCTACATAACTATTAAGCATTATTGAATATATAGAAGTTTTTCGATCTAGAGAGATACTATAAGATTTTGTATCTTGATAATATTCATCATACTCATAATCATATTGTGGGTGAGTAATAAATCCAGTAGCTTTACCATCATCAAAATTGACTTTTGAATAATCAAATGTTAGATCTGTTCTTACAAACTCATTAATATAACCACCTAATCCTAATGAAAAAATTGGTGATATTTCTGCTTTAGACGTAATGGTTTTATTAATATCCTCTATTTTTTCTTTAGCTGTATTTAATTTATTAGCACCAACATTCAATTTAAGATAAACCCCTGCTCTATTATCTTTGCCATCTGTTGCAAATGCAGAAGTGGATAACATTAATACCGTTGTACTTAAAAGTAATTTTTTCATTTTGTTCTCTAATCCTTGAAAAGTTATATTTTTATTATTAATATAGAAAGTTCTAAATGTCAATATCACTTGTATAAATAGTTTATATTATTTGTATTGGTTGATAAATTTTAAATAATGTGTTAGGTTATAGATAATTAGGTTAACTAAGAAGAGGAGAACATGAAAGCATTAGCTCGTGTTGCAGAAAGATTTATGAATGACAAAAATTTATTGATAGAAGCTATTGATCATTACGAGGCTTATAGTCCTAGCTATCGTAAGATATTAAAGACGTTAGTTGAATTATCTATAGATGACATTGTTAACATAAGTGTTTTACAGTTAAGTAAATTAACTTTATTATCAAGAGAAACTATTTATCAAGCCTTTAATGTTATGGAGCAAGATAATTTAATTGAGGTAGTAAAACAAGCAAAAGGAAAAATAAGTTTTATAGCTTTAAAAGCTATTACATTAAATAAAATAATTCAATATTATAATAAACAAGTAGAAGTATACAAAAAATATACAAATATCACACAATAATTATTGACAATAAAATAAATAACATCTACAATAGTCCTCATGAACAAAAATGAGGCTATATTTCAAAGACACATCAAATAATAATCGTTAAACTGAAGAATAGGCTCTAGAAACAAGAGCTTGAAGAATTTAATAACACAGTAAACCGAACGCTAAATTTTTTGAGAAAGCTTACGTTCGATTTACTGTATAATCCCTTAATAGGAGAATTATATCTTATGACTAAATCACACATAAGCCAAGAAAATAATTTAAATCCACATATTTTATCATTTTATGATACCTACAAGAGTACCCTACTTGCCCAAGCTGCATTATATAGCCTTCCATTAGATCTAGAAAAAAATAACGTTAAATCAATTTATGATATAATAAAAGCTCATAAATGTGAGCAGATAGAGTTGAGCCAACGAACTATTGAAATCCAGCAAGAACAACATATCGCTAACAATAACTATATCGGTGAATATGAGAAGCTAATTATTGAAAAAGCCATAGCATACAATATGCCAGTGGTTATGAATAACTTAGATATGACAAAACTATGTCATGAAGTTGAAGACTATGAATGGTTACTAGATCAAGCTAGCAATAAGCTTATAGACTGGGATACTTCTAACTACGACCCGAATGGTCTACAGCAAGCTATAGACGATGCTACTTACTTAGAAGAAGCAGAATATCGCAATTACGTAGTCAGTATTAGAAATGTGTTCCAAATGTCAAGGGGGGTATAATCATGCACGATGAAATATGCTCTAAACATGAGTTAAAAGAATTTGCTTATTCTGACTTTGAACCAAGCGCATTTAACTTTGCTAAATGGCTTGAATCTACAACTAATGATAAATATACGGTAGTAGAGAAACAACTAATTAAAGATGCTCTGTTGATGTTTAGTCACTGCATAACTTCTGCAACTGATGTTAGTGATGCTTTTAAGGAAAAATGGAAAGAAACATTATACATGATTGATGTTTAGTATAGGGGGTTCCAAAGGGAATCCTATTTTTTAATATAGATTAAATTATGCGAAAGAATACCGAAAAAAAACACGGCAATTTAAAAGAAGATCGTAGCTTTAGTATTACGGCCGAAGAGAGAATACAGTTAATAAAGATACTGAACACTGAAGATAAGCCGCTGGCTAAAGCTCCTAGGACTCTTACAAAAGTTAGCCAGGAGATCAATCTATATATTCCTGAAAAATGGCAATGGAGAACATAAATATGAATAATTTAATGAGTGAGAAGATTGATGAGTTGGCTGTAGCTTTAAGTAAAGCACAAGCTGCAATAGAGAATGTTAGTAAAGATAAACAAGCTTATGGTTACAAATATGCTGACCTAGCCAGTTGTTTACACGCGGTAAAAAAACCTCTGGCTGACAATGGTTTGTCAGTAGCTCAATTAGTGTCACAAGAAGGTGAAAAACATGTATTAGTAACCATGTTATTACATGGGTCTGGACAATGGCTAAAGTCAGTATTTTCTATAGAAAATGTTGTAATGAAACAGTGTAATTCATTACAACAGTTAGGAGCTGGATTGACCTACGCTAGACGTTATGCTTTTTCTGCTATAATAGGACTTGCGCAAGAAGATGATGATGCTCAGAGTATTCCTAAGAAGAATTATCAGGATGATAAAGAGAAAGATCTGATCATAGTAAAATCCTTTGTAGCACTTTGTCGTGATCAAAATGTAGATGCTAAAGAGTTTGCTAAGTTCCATGGTATTGATAGTAGTAACCTTGAATCAGTGGCTAAAGGGATAGCTAACTTCACTTCGCTAAAAGAAAAATTTCTTGAAGCTGATGCAAATGTACATTAATGTCGCAAATTAACATGATTAAAGACAAATAACAGAATGACCGACCAAGAAATTAGATTGCGTTGTTTTGAACTAGCATCAAAACAGTTTTGTGATGACACAAATTTTGATTTTGTACTTGAGACAGCAGAAAAGATATATGAATTCGTTTGTAAAGGTAATGAAACTATAGGTTATAGAGATGATGTTGATTGGGAATCTTATCAAAAAAAATTAAGAGAAAACAAAAGAATAAGAATGAGATTCTAAATCTCAATTATTTCTATAGGGTATATTTCTTCTACCTGTTTTTTCTTCAAAATATACATTGGGGTTTTGAACCCCTTTACATCTTCTATAGTTACTGTACCATCTTTCCAAAACACCATAAAATCACATAGATATTTTACATTACCAGGTAAATGAAAGGGGGTTTGTCGTAAAAAAAACACAACTTCCCCTTGTTGCCTTAATATTTTTAGTTCCAAGTATCTTTCTCTCTCTTTTTTTGATGAGAATTTAATATTATCAATCTCAGATTGTATAGCTTTAAATTTGTGTGAAAATTTTGGTGTCATATAAAATATATGGTTTAAATTAACTAAATTATAACACTTTATTGATATTCTGAGAAAATAACTTAAAAATAATAAAAAAGTATGATTGATTTGCTTAAATTAATAGACATAATTCCGGCTAGTATTTACTGGAAAGATATGGATGGTAAATATTTAGGTTGTAATGCATACATGTTACGTAAGCTAGCTGGTTGTTCATTAGAGTGGATAATTGGTAAGACCGATTATCAAATGCTATGGAAAGAACAAGCTAATAAGCTTCGTGAAGTTGATGAATTAGTAATGCGTACTGCTAAGCCTAGTACATTAATAGAAGAAATTGTTACTATTGATGGCATATTGCATATATTCTTAAGTTCCAAAGAACCTATGTTTGATGAAAATAAAAAAGTCATAGGTATTATGGGAGTTTCAATAGATATTACTGAAAAGAAAAAAACAGAAGAACTATTAGCTAACTCAAATAAATCATTAGAAGATTCTTTAATAGTAAAAGAAAAATTTTTAAAAAATCTAGATCACGAAAGCAGAAATTCTATCCAAGCGGCTCATGTAGCATCAAGTCTACTAGTAAGTAAATGGAACTCTTATACTGATGAGCAAAGACTAACATTGGCCAAAGAAGCAGATCATAGCATGAGCAGGTTTTGTACTCTCATTAATAATCTTTTTGATTTATCAGAATTTGTAAACAAAGAAGCAGTTTTAAAGCTAGAGAAAGTTTCTCTAACTGAGGTAGTAACAGAATACCTAAATACTTTTAGCAAACAATTTGATTGTAGAGTTAAATTGGAAGCCGGCAATACTAATTTTTTAGTAGTTTGTGATAAAGAAAAAATATCATCAGTATTGATGAATCTATTATTAAATGCAAAAAGGTGGTCGCCAGTAGAAAGAACGATATCAGTGCGGTTAATGGAGACATTAATTGGTAATTACGTCCCAGCCGTACAATGCAGTATTAAAGATGAAGGGATTGGAATAGAAGAAGGTGAACTAGATTTAATATTCTTACCTTTTATACAAGGAAGTAAAATCAAAAATAGCACTGGTGGTGTTGGCGCGGGATTAGCTGTATGTAGGGAAATAATCAAAGCACATGCCGGTGAAATTTGGGCAGAAAATAATCTAACCAAAGGTTGTACTTTGAATTTTGTTATCCCTATGAACTTACCGATATTTTAACATGGAAAAATTAACTGCTCTAAGCTCGGTTTGCGAGAACGTGTTATCAAAGAGGGAGTTTGCTATAGTTGGTATAAGCCCGCTCAATAGTTATTTCTCTGTGCAGAATATTGCTAAATTAATAGAATTCGCTACAACAAATTTTAAGAGTTTTGGTCTTTATGTTCCTGATGGGATGTCTATTTATACTTTGCAGGCATTAGGTTATTCCGAGGTTGATGCTAACCGCACAATGAAAAAAAATGATAAGGAATTAAAACGTAAAATAGACCAAGCATTAGATTTAGTTGCTAAAAATATTAATGTTAGTTCTGCAAGTATTATTCTTGCTTCGGAATTGCTTAAGAATAATACTTATGTCGAACTGTACGAATTATGCAAAGAAGAATTTAAATTAAATACGAAGTTTAGACAAGGATGTCTTGAAACTTCTAAATGGGTGTTAAATGCTAATAATCGTCAAAAAAACGAAATTACCGAAACATCATTGTTAATAGCAGTAGAATATTTTTTAAGAGAATTACCGTTATTTTTGGACTCACCCAAGGTACAAAACAAAGAATCATGTGTTTATATTTATACCTCTACATCTAAATTTTTAGAACAAATCTATCTTAATCGCCATGAATATAAATTAATCAACCCCACTCAAGGGTATGCTGTTTTCACGGGAGAGTAAATTATGCTTGAATTATTAGCTTGTTTAAAGAATTATTTGGAAATAATCGGTATATTAGCAGGATTATGTACGGTAATATCTTTTTTACCTCAAATAATAAAAATATATCGCTTACGTTCAGCAGAGGCTATCTCCTTGCCGATGTATATTATATTTAGTATCGGAGAAGTTTTTTGGGTGTGTTATGGAATCTTACTTGAAGCACCTGCTGTTATAGGAACTAATTTAATTATTCTGATATTGGGTTTGGTAATATTAATAATGAAAATTCTTTGGAATTAGACCAAGGTTTAAATAACTTACAATGACATAATCATTACGCTAATCCCGCCTTCCACAGGCAGTATATTACCCAAAGAATCCATAGCGTAAATCACACAACTTGAATTATTCTTACTTGATACAAAGCCATTAAATGGCACAATTGATGATGTAGGACTCCTACCTAATGTAAGAAATACCGCGTAATTATTATTAGTTAAACTTGGGCTAAATGAAACAGTATATATACCGTTAGTACCTGTTACATTGGATATAATCCCTGCTTTTGCGTTTACAGTAATATTACTAGTAATACCTGTAATAGTATCAACAAAGTAACACCAACCTTTAGGCATTGGCCCATAGTCAAATGCTCCGGTAACCACAAGATTATTTAAAGCTATATTTCCGGTAGATTCTATAACTACACCGTTGACTGATACACCTGCAGCTGCGTTAATGTTTAATATATCCTCATCGCTACTCTGTGTGATTCCTTGATTATTAATTACTACACCGTTCACACTAACAGTGTCGGCAATAGTAATTGAATCAGCCAAATTCATGCTAGTGTTAGCAGATACTCCATCTGTATACAAAATCTCTATATTACCATCGCCGTTTATAAATGTTCTGGTGGACCATGTAGACACTCCATTGAGTTCAGAGAATACTATATATCCATTATTGTCTCCTAATTGATTATCCAATGTAGTTAGTTTTTCACCTAGTTCTAAATTTATAGCTCCAGTAGGAGGGCCAACAATTTCAGAGAATTCATCGTTTATTAAAATAGTGTTGTTTGTAGATGTAAAACTTATGCTAGCTATAGAATTAATACCATTAGCATAAGGAATCACTTGCCACACACCATCGGCAGTTGCATTACTAGTAAGATATATTTGTACTATTTGGCCTACTAACAGTGGAGCGTCACTTCCTCCTTCGCCTTTAATAATACTATGACCTAAATAGTCACGTAAAAATATGGCATCTTCACCAATATTGTTAAATATGATTGATTGACCTGCGGATTGTAAAGTAGCATTAGGTAAAACTATCCCTAAATCTTCTCCAATAGAGACTATATCATTAAAATCGGCCATTACGATTCCACCTGTTTGCGGAAATGACCAGCTCAACACAGGACTTATCCCATCGGCAATGATTTTGTTATATGTAGTTTGCATATTTAATATATATTAAAAATATTATTTTCTTATTTTATCTATTAATGTTAAAATACAGAATTAAAACACAAGATAATATGAAGAATGATAAGGATGATAACAAATATAAAATAATTTATTATCAATGTATAGGAATAACTATTAAACAGTTTCGTAATACCTTAAACCTAACAGCCATAGAAGTGGCTAAGGCACTAAATATGCATTTGCCAATGTATTACAAATATGAACGCGGTAATTTTGCTCCTAATATTTATCAATTAATGAGAATAATAGCGCAATTAAACGTATCAGTAGATATGTTTTTTAAACAAGTAGATACACATCTAAAAGACTTAATACTATGAAATATTGTGATTTAATTGCTTTTTACACTAAAAATCATAAGTAGTCAAATATGGATTGGCATAAGCGTTTCTGTTGGATAATTATAATAGTAGGACTCGGTATATTATCACAATTTATATTTGGTCCTGACAATCCAATAGAACAAGGTGTAGAAGAAATTATCAAGAAAGAATATAATATTGATGTTGATCTTAGCCCAGCACATACATAGGAAGCAATATGTCAGATATTATATTCAATTCCATTATTTCTACAATATTAGCAAACGAAGGAGATTATGTAAATGATCCTTTTGATAAAGGCGGAGAGACTAAATATGGTATATCTAAAGCATCATATCCCAATATAGATATAACGAATCTTAGCTTAGAACAGGCAAAAGCTTTATACAAACAAGACTACTGGGATAAACAAGGATATTGCGTAATTCAAGATATAGATCTTGCAACAAAGGTTTTAGATCTTGCTGTTAATACAGGGTCAAAGAATAGTATAAAACTCTTACAAAGAGCATTAAGAGCGTGTGGTGCTTATGAAGTTATAGATGATGGTATTTATGGGAATAAAACCACTGAAGCTATAAATAACATTGATAATTCAAAAATCATTGTCGGTCTTAGAAGTGAGGCAGCAGGATATTATCGAGGTATTACAAAAAAAGATCCGTCCCAAAAAGTATTTTTAACAGGATGGTTAAATCGGGCATATGAATAATTAAAAAGGAGAATGCTATGTTGAACAAAGTTATATTAAATTGGAAAGATCGTACTACCGGTGAAAGTTATCGGAAAGCCTTGTAAGGGAAAACTTTACGCACGGTTTAACGAGGGGGTCGCTGAGGAGATTATCTCAAATCAGAGACCTACTATACAATAATCAACACAACAACGAGGAAAGCAATATGAAAACTAATGAATTAAATTTATATTATCAAAATAAAGATTCTAAAGAGTATTTTCCGCCACATCGATTAAAAATAAGTGACATAGAGATTTATTGTGATCCTAAGAAGAATCTTCTTAAAGATAGCAAATTAGTTTATTATACACCTGCTGAGATAAAATATCCAAATCACATAACAGTTCATACTGATACAAAGAATTTAGGCACAATCTTAACTCAAGATAAATTAGGACGTATTTATGTTGCAGGTAGTGTAAATATAGAAGAATTAATATACTTTAAGAATCAAGAACCTTTAAGAGAAATTACTACTTTCACCGATCTTCTTAATAGAAAATTTGAACTTATTGATGTTACTCAAGGTATTTTTAAGTGCGCTAATATTGATGGTCTTATTCAAGTTCCTCCAGATTATTTACAAAAAATTATTTATTCTCGATGTGATTATTTACCGTGGAGTGATTCTATAGGGCAAGTAGACCACTATGTTATGGTTATTGCACAAAGTCATAGAAATATTGGTGGCTACGGAATATCTTGTGGATATAGAATGAGTGCTCAAATCATTGATAATATCGATGAAGCAAAACATCTTCCAGAAGAATATCTGAAGATTGTTCATAACATTAAGACACCATCGATTCTTACAACTATAAAAAGAACTGAACCGGTAATAGAAGTTATTGATGAACAATATCTTCAAAAAATTCAAGATAAAAACAAAGAAGGTAATTTAGATAGTGATTTGTTAGAATTGGTTAAACCACAAATGGTAGATCTAATAACGCTTGATACGCCTTTACATGGACAAATTATGTCCGAGTTTCATGAGTAATAACACCTAAACAAGCTTAATATTTGTACGATCTTAAATTAGCTAAGATTGTACAAGTTTAGCTCTTTAATTGTTGCATGAACTTATCTATCACTCCTCATAACACTGTCAGAATCAGTCAGCAGAAAGAATACAGAAATATTGACAATATTAACGCTAGTATATGGCTGAAACACACTAGTCAACACCTCCTTATGGCCTTCTAGCCACAACCCCTCCAAATTTCCAACAAAGTGTTTGTTAAGTGGTTTGTAATTTTTTCTTTAAGTTTCTCTTGTTAATATAAGTATTAAGTGCGATATGGTTGGTATATTCAAGCACACTAGAAATTTTACGGACTGAAAGACCATAGTCCAATAATTTTTTAATTTTTTCCGCATGTTTATCAAATTTACTTTTTTGAATTATTCTTTTTGGTTTTCCTAAAATTTGTCCTTGTCTTTTCTTGGAGGCCAATGCTTCTTTTGTTCTCAAGCTGATTAAGTCTCGTTCTAACTCAGAAAACAATGAGAAAAGCGTCAATGTAACCTTTGAATTTATGTCTTGTTGGCTGATATGTAGATTGTAACCAACTATTGACCCCTTTAAGGCAAAAATTGTAATCAAAATTGACCCCCTAAAAAAGTAACAATATCTCCTGAAACAATTAATATTTTGTTATTAATTGAAGGAGTTTTTAGAGGGTGTTTATCGTGGAATCAATAGCAAGAATAAGAAGAATGTATCATGTGGACGGCAAGAAAATAAAAGCGATTGCCAGAGAGCTTAATATATCAAAAAATACGGTTAAGAAAGTCATTCCCACCTGCTCAACAATAATCCAAAGAACAAAAAGGTACTGAAATTTCTTAGAAAGTTATCCCCCGCCGCTTGGCAGCATATCTACTTTACCGGTTACTTTAGTTTTTATGACAACAGAAGAAAAATAGACATCGATAAAATGCTAGAAGATATATTGCTTAACTGAACACTGACTTATACGCCTAAACACTTTGTCGGAAATTTGGAGGGGTTGTGGCTAGAAGGCCTATACCGTTTGTTCCGGTAACATTATTGATAATACTACTTTTGGCATTGATAGTAATATTACTTGTTAGTCCGGTAAGAATATCAACAAAATAGTACCAACCTTTTGGGATTGGGAAATAATCAATAATTCCTGCTACTGCAAAATCACCAGTTATCGCTAAATCTCCAGCGTTGGAAGTAATATTACCATTAATAACGACATCCATATCGCTAGTTATATTAATTATGTCAGTATTAAATAATCCGCCTGGACTTAACTTGGTATTACCGACTTGAATACTCTGATCAATAATTATATTGGCGGATAAATTAATAGCAGTATTATCTTCTACACCACTAAGATATATAATACTTACATTTCCGTCGTTATTGATAAAAGTTCTTGTAGACCACGTAAATGCATCATTATTTCGTTCAAACACTACAAACCATCTGTAGTATCCAACTGATCGTCAAGAGAGGTTAGTTTATCTCCTAGGATTAAATCTATAATACCGCCTGGTGGGCTAATGTCTACGGGAATAATTCCATCATTAACCAGTATAGAATCATTAGTGGCTTGAAATCTTAAAGCACTAATAGTACTTACTCCGCTGCCATACGGAATTACTTGCCATACTCCTGCACTAGTTACACCTGTAAGATATATTTGTACTATTTTACCAGAGAGTAATGGAGCAGCAACACCACCGTCACCCTTGATTATACTATTCCCAGTAAAATCACGAAGAAATACGGGATTAGTACCGATATTATTAAAAATAATTGATTGTCCAGGTGGTTGCAAAGTAGCGTTCGGCAATCTAACACCTAAATCAGCTTGATTAGCAGTAATATCATTAAAATCTGCGATCACTAAACCTACTGTTTGCGGAAATGGCCAGCTTAGCAATATAACTTGCATCAATGAGTGTAATTTTATTATACGTCGTTTGCATAAACTTATTACCGGTTGGTGAAGTATCTAAAAATATTAACTTTTACTGTTAATATTTTATATTGTGATATTATAATGTATAAATTTTGTAATGAATTACCATCCTTTATTTCTGAAATATTCAGCTAAATCTTTAGCTAATCCTTGAGGATTATCCTGGTGTTGTTTATAAGTATTCCAGTGTTGTTTATAAGTAAATGTTGGATCTATATATTCTTGTACATTCAAATATTTTATCCCCTTATCTTTTTTTGCAGAATTAGGTCGTCGTAAATGTTCGATCTGCTTATTGAAGGCTTGTATTATTTGATTATATTTAAGTTCTCCATTTGGTTTTCTTTCTTTTGTTAACCCTTGGCGCTTCCAATTGTTAGCTGTGTCTTTTAAATTACGTTTTAATATCTTACGTCCAATCTCTTGTTGAAGAGCAATTGTTTGATCTACATTCTCCACATCAGGTTTAAGCCAATTATCAAACAATTTTGGTGTGGTATAGCCAACTATTTCTCGTACTAGCTGATCGTAAGGCATACGGCTATTAGTAGCTAAATCAGAAATAACCTTCATATATCCACCCATATTATTAAGTTGATTCTCAAACATTTGAGGATCGTGAATTCTATGTTTTTGTTGCCATGCAGGATCCTGCTGATTTTTTTGCTTCCAATTTTGCATGTGATCAGCCATTTTATTAGTGGTATACAGGAAATCTTGTTTGTTCTGCACTCGATTATCTAAATTATTGCCTTTGAAATCCAAAAGATGCGCAAGTTCATGCGTGATACCACTTTGTACTTCATTATTATAATTCTTTAATCGTGGTAAGTCATATACCACCGCAGCACTGTCAGAATTTGTAGAAGGTTTCATGTATGCTATAGATAAAGGATTCATAATTGCATTACTATACATATCTCTGTCTTCAGTTATGCCTTTTTTACGAGGAAAAATCTCTTGAGCAAAATTCTTTCTTTCCTGTTTCTCTTGTTCTTTCCAGTCGTTCTCCGAAATGTTAGCAGGACGGTTTGCATATTGCTGAGCCAATTTTATATTTTTCTCATTTATAAGATTTGCATTCGGCAGTGGTTTAAAGCCTGTAAACGGTTTATTATCTTGGTTACTTTTAGAAGCTTCTAATAAAAAATTAAGCAATTCTTGTTTTTGCTGTGACAACGCATTTATAGGACTTTTTTGACTATCATCTTTCCAAGTTTGAGGAAATAACTCATCACGTAATTGATAGTTTCTAGTGAGATCTAGTATTTGGTTGTCCATATTATACGGTAGTTGGTCATTGTATTGCGGGTTTCTATCTATAGGTACTAACCCTTGATTTTCATAATCTTCCCACAATGCTTTTGTCTGCCCATCCAAATACTTCTGTAGATATTGTTGTTTCATAGCTTTTCTCTAAATAAAATTCTCGTATATTTCTCCAAGAGACTTGATTTCCTCAACTGGTAATTGAGATAATACTACAAATTCATGTGTCATAGAATCTTGTAATGCAGCTATGAAATCACCGCATATATTAATGCTTTTTTTATCAAAATAAGAAGTATCTATATATTCACAAGCCATTACTTCAGGATGAGCTTGTAGTAACAAACATGTTACCCCTACTGCAGCTAGTAATTTGTTGTAATCCCCTATTGATAACGTGTTATCATATGTTTTGTACACCCATTGATTTAATTCATCAGCTACATTTGAATTAGTACGTGAAGATAATATTTTTTTCAATACAGTTTGTATTGTTGTAGGCTCGTTTTTTAACACAGTCTTCACATCATTTATATACTTAGTTAATTTTTCTTTGTTAATGTCTAATAACGGATACCATTTACTTTTCATATTTCAACCTTTGATAGTTCACTGTATTATAAAAATATATAAGTTCTATTTTTAGTAAATAACGAATTGCATATTTTACACAAAATTAGTACTAAAATAACCACAAGCTGATTGTCTCTCAACCGTTTTTTTGACAGCTGATTCATAATATTTCCTGGTTATTGTATTATTATACAATAATGCTGTATTAAGTGAACTAGAAAGAATAGGAAGATATTCGTTAGCTCTTTAATTTCTCTATAAACTTATTTACAACATCTATAAAATCTTTTTTAGAAGAGTTAGTACGTAGAAAGGTATTACGTAAGTCTAATATAGGAAAGTTCTTTTTCTTATACTCATCTCTAATAATATTATCTGAATTAGTAAGCAAAAAGAATATAGGTAGTTTAATATCAACTACGCTACTGTAAGGTTGGAATACACTAGTTAACACTTCCTTATGTTCTCGTATTGCAATTTTAGTTAATACTAAGTATTGTTTTTCTCCCACAGCAATCAGCTTGAATGCCGCATCTTTCTTCAAAAGATGGTATAACTTATCAATCATGTAATAAAATTTATATTTTTAATAATTATATTTTACTATATACTATAATTATAGTGTTACATAAAAATTTATCAAAATAATAATATTCAATAATGAAAGATCAAAATATTTTAGATGAAAAAATTCAACCTTTTGATGATTCTTTGTTGCAGAAAATAGAAGATTTACCAAACGGAGATTCGGTCTATGAGTTTGGTGAACCAGAAACATCAGAAGAACAAGAAGAGGAAGAAAATTTCTATCATAACTTAGCTGAAGATATGGACGAAGCTAGTCTTAAGAAATTGGCTAGTTATCTCGCTAATGTAACCGATGAAGATATTACCTCTCGTAAAGATTGGATTGATTCTGTTGAAGAAGTAAAAAAATACTTAGGTTTCTCTTTAGAAGATCTAAAGGATATGCCTTTTAAACAGGCTACTAGAACTTTTGACACCACTTTCTCTACTGCATTAATAAGATTTTATGCCTCAACTAGAACTGAATTACTCCCTCCTACCGGACCTGCAGGATTTAAGCTTAAAGGTTCCAATGAACAAGAACTTGAGTTGAAGGGAGAGAATATCAAAGATTGGATCAACTATTATCTTACAGTTGTTGATCAACCATATTACGCAGATATGGAGAGATTTCTTTTATACCTAGGATTATATGGCAGTGTATTCAGAAAGGTTTATTTTGATCCTATATTAAATCGTCCGATTAGTAGATTTATATTACCCAAAGACTTTGTAGTGAACAATGATTGCGCTTCTATTTTAGAGTCTAGTAGACTCACGCATATTCAACATTTAACAAAGCGTGACATCATTCTAAATATAAAGAATGGTATATATCGAGAAGATGTAGAATTGGATTATTTAAAAAATACTAATATTTCTAATAGCAGTGAATCAGATAAATCTGCTGCTGATGATATTAATCTTAATATATATACTGAACATTCTACTTTTCCTATTTACGAAACACATGCTTACCTAAATTTAGAAGATTATAATGACAAAAGCAGTAATGATGATGAATTAACGGTACCTTTACCTTACATAGTAACCTGGTGCAAAGACTCGATGGAAATTCTATCTATTAGAAGAAATTGGGAGCCGGAAGATGAATTAAGAAACAGAACTAATTATTTTATTCAATATAATTATTTACCGGGGTTTGGCATATACGGTTTAGGATTAGCCCATCTAATAGGAACGAACGCAGTAAGTCTAACAAAAATTTTAAGAATGTTATTAGATGCCGGAGCCTTTAAAAATTTACCAGGTGGATTAAGAGTTAAAGGAATGCAAAACCAACAAAATGATTTAATGGTTGGCCCCGGTGAATTTATAGAAGTAGATACAGGTGGCCTATCGCTAAAAGATTCAATAATGCCTTTACCGTACTCTGAACCTTCTCAGTCACTAATGAATTTAATGGAAATAATTGCTACAAAAACATCTCAATTAGCTTCTACTAGCGAAACTGTTTTAGCAGAAAGTAATCCTAATCAGCCGGTTGGGACTACTCTAGCATTATTAGAAACATCAAATCGTATTCAATCAGCTGTATTACGTGGAATTCATTCCTCTTTAAGTTTTGAATTACAATTATTATATAAAATGTTTAAAGAAACTATTACAGCAGAGGAATTCTCTATTAATGGACGTAATAGTTTTGTAACTGCTGAAGATTTCACCGATGATTTAATGATTACACCGGTATCTGATCCATCAGTAGAATCCACTACTCAACGTATTATGAGAGCCGAATCAGTGCTTAAAATAGCTTCTGGTGCACCTCAATTACATAATATGGAGGAAGTATATCGTAAGGTATATGAGGCTCTTGGAGTACAAGATATAGATGCTATTCTTAATCCACCTCCTACAGAGGAAGGACCACCACCAATAGATCCTAATCAGCTATTGATGGCAGATATAGATCAACGTACTCAAGAGACTG
The DNA here is from genome assembly GCA_964652995.1 of uncultured Flavipsychrobacter sp. GTDB lineage: Bacteria > Bacteroidota > Bacteroidia > Chitinophagales > Chitinophagaceae > Nemorincola. The sequence goes on from CAZZCR010000024.1 coordinate 60,138, forward strand.
AAACAAAAGAGCGTATTGCTAATTTAAAGGCAGAAGTTGATATATTTAGAGCTCAATTAGAATTTGAGAAAAACAAGTTAAAATTAGAAACTGAGACACAATTAGCTGAATTAAAAGCCGAAATAGAATTATTAAAATCACAACAAACCGGAGAAGTATTATGAGAGCAGGATACCAAGATAAACCTGATGCAATGAGAGATTTAGCGGATAAGCTAATGAGTAACCCAGGGACGGCGGCTGATGTAATTCAAAGCGCTCCTGCATTTAACGCAGATAAACAAAAGATGCGTATGTATAATAAAGGTGGTGCAGTAAAAAAGCCTAAAAAGGATACCAAATGTTTTGCTATGGGTGGTGTAGGTAAGATCAGACATGAACAAGCAACAAAAGACGGTAAACAAAAGAAAGTAGTTCAGAAAAAACCGATAGTATGAAGCCTATTCTTCCATTAATAGATGAATTACAAAAAGAAATTCGTCAAAGAGAACATATTTTAATAACCGCCGATACCATAAATACTATGGAAAAAGTAGAAAGGTATCGGGGTGAAATAAGAGGATTAGGTCGTGCCATCACTTTAATAGAAAAATGGTACAATAACGATACTAATATAATTTAAAGAAGAAAACATGGAAATACAACATACAGATGAATTTAAAAGAAGCATTGCAAATGTAATAGATCTAGATAATTTTGATGCTGATCAATTAATAGAGCAATACAAAGGCCTCCAAGTAAATGGATATTTTGTTCTTATATTTATTTATAAACCTCCGATTATTACAAAAACAGCTGGTAATTTATTATTACCTGACAATGCTATAGAGTTAGATTATGAATACCGCTCTACAGTCGGTTTAGTATTAAATATGGGACCGGAAGCTTATCAAGGAGAAAGATTTACTCAAGGTCCTTGGTGTAAAGTAGGAGACTGGGTATCTTTTCCACGAGCAAATGGCGTCCAATATAGATATGACCATGCATTAGTGCTTAATGTACCGGATGATAAAATCATAAATGTAATTGATAATCCAAAAAGAATTACCAGATGAATGAAGATTTAGAACTACATGAAACCTCAGAAGCAACTAATCTTGATGAGATGCAAAAAGCATTTGATCAGATTGAAAAACATAAACAAGGTGAAGAAATAGAAGAACCTACGGAAGGAACTGAGCAATCAGAAGCTGAAGAGGAAACTGAACAATCGGAATCCGAGGAAGAGCCTGAAGAATCAGAACGTCCTAGAAAGAAGAAATCTTATGATGTTCGTAGAGAGAAATATCGCCTTCTTACTGAGAATGAAGCATTAAGAAGACAATTACAAGAAACTAAACAAGTATTAGAAGATTCTGTATATTCAGGTACATATCATTATAGTCAGAATGTATATTCTGAATTAGAGCATGCAAAAGCACAAGTAAAACAAGCTATTAACAATGGTGATGCAGATGCTCTTGCTACAAGTATTAGTGCCGTAACCAATGCTACTAATAAAATAAATGAGTTAGAGAAGTTAGTACCGCAAGAAAGAGAAGATAGAGGACATCAACAGACTTACTCTGCACAACATGAACGCCAGACATCTATACAAGATGAACTAGCAAGTGATTGGATAATGGAGCATCCAGAATTAAATCAACAATCGGAGTATTATAACCCTACTCTAACAAAGAAGGTGGCTACTTTTGTTAACGATCTAGATCAACGCATAGCTCGTAGTGGTAAGAGTCATGCATTATACACTCCAGAATATTTCGATATTCTTGATCGTTTTATTCATGATGTTCAAATCAACAAAACTAATCGCCAACCAGAGTCATCTCGTTATGTAGGTAGCGTTAGAGGGCAGAGCAGAAATGTAAACGGCAGTACTAATTTATCTACTAATAAAATCATATTAACAGCTGACGAAAAAAGAATGGCAGCCAATAGCGGCGTTCCGGAAAAAGTATGGTTACAATATAAAATAGAAGAAATGCGTAAACAAGGGAGTAATAGATAATGAGCAAGAAAGTAGATACCTCACGAGAAGAAAGAATCACCCGCGATGATGATACAAGAGAAGAATTTGTAATGAATTATTCATCACCGTTAGCAATAGTAGATCGTTTCAAAGAAGATGGTATGGATTACAGGTGGGCAAGAAGGAGTACACAAGGTCAAGATGATTTTCGTATAGAAGAGCTTAGTCTACAGGGATGGACGCCAGTTCCAGCTTCAAAAGCTCCAAAATTTACAGCTGATCCGTTAAACAGAAATCCTCTGAGCAAAGAGTTTATTACATACAAAGATACATTATTAATGCAGAGACCAAGTAAATACTCTAATTACGAAAGAGAACAGCTAAAATTGAAAAATCGAGATCAGATAAGAAATCTACGTGGAGTAAGTGATGATTATGCTACTCCTAGATTTAGTGCCATTCGCTAAACTACAAATCAATAGGTTACGTTTAACGTAACCTATTGTATTTAGAACCCGGAATTTTGAATAAACGCTATAATCTTCTGTTTATCTACTGCATACTGACCAACTGCCGCACTTTGCATATAAACTTGAAAACGAGCATCGGAATTATCTAACTCAGTATTTTCATTAGGATCAAACACTGTATTAAATCTAAAATAATAAAAATTTCTTACGGCTTTACTAAACCATTGTAATTGTCTGTCGATTGCCTCTTGTGGTCCACCGGTGCCAATACTGATAATATCATTTAGATAATTAAAATTATCTTGTAAATTAGTAGCGGCATTCTCTCCAGAGGTAGGGTTTTCATCTGGATTAAAGAAGCCCACAGTACCTAGACCACATCCCACGGATAATACCGAAGTGCGACCATTAATACCTTGGTTTAATATTTGATTTAAGGCGTATCCTAAAGCACTAGGGTTGTTTTGATATAATCCACCATCAATGTAATAATAACCTTCTACGCCACCTTCAGGAAAGGCAGGCGGTAGATATATAGGAGCAGCACTTGTCGCTAATGCAACATCAACAACTTTAAATCTTTGCCCCTCGACTCCAGGTAATAATAAATTAGAGAATATAAGCGGTCTATATATAGGTGATTGATCTGTGCGCGGTCTAACTTCTATCGAAGGTATCAAAACATTAGTAGGCAGCTGACCCATTTTTAACGAACCAAAGGCATTATTTAATTGCGTTAACATCACTTGATTAGGTCCATCACCTTGTGAACCGGAACCGTATAGACTACCGCCTAAATAAAAATCAACTCCACCAAATAGTGATGTATTAATAAAACAATTCATTTTCTGCCAAGTCGGCATCGGAGTACCAAAACTTGATGTAAATATCTGTGGCCCATATGTACTTAAGAAATTAATCACATAATTAGGAGAATAACCCGCAGCATATGCCAATGCACTAATGCCGCCTATAGAAGTGCCACAAATAAAATCAAAATATTGATTCAAATCACTATAATTACCGTTTACATTTAGCGTACCATCCTGATCACGGATAGGAATACCTGCATCTATACAAAATTGCTTCATAAAATGAGCCGAGAACAGCCCTTTCATTCCGCCACCGTCTAAACTTAATATTCTTCGTACGTCTACAACGGCCATTATTCTAATAATAAAAAATTGAAATTCAATGTACCATAAACATGCTCAGAAATAGTAACAGTTTCTACCTTTACCAACAAATAACTACATACATCAGTTAATTGAATGAATAGCTGATCAATTGTACTAGGATTATTAGTATCGGATATAGAATCAGGTTTCATAAAAACATTTGACGATATAAGTTCATCACATGTTCCATCTAATATTCCAGATACCGCTTCATATATAGTATATCTACATCCATCAGTTGCAAATGACAGATTATATACATGCGATGCAGCATTTATATTATCAACGATATTAATTACATTAAAGAACCCAATAAGTCCTGTACCTATTCTAATCTTAAAAATTACGATATGCTCGTCTGGCTCTCCTTCTTCAGGAGCAGGATTGGTATTTGTAACTATTATAGAATTCACCGTGCTAAACGATACAATAGTATTTATCGTAACAGTACCTGTATACGAACCCCAATTATCAGGGCCAACTACTACAGAAGCAGCGTTATTATTTTGTGTGCCGCTAATAATCATTACCACCCCTAAGAGTGAACCGCTTGTTATTTGGATTGTAATTCGTAAATTACGAGAGTAACCAGCGGCACTAAAATTAGCAATATTCCCTTCCGGTAAAGGGATAGCCTTGTCTCCATTAATATTTAACATAATTGTTGTAGCAGAGGCTAGTGTATAGTCTTGATTTAAACAAACCGCATTATCATCAACAGGAGGCCAAAAATATTTTAATTGCATTCGGTTTTCTTCTTATTGCAATGATAAGAAATCTAAAGCTAAAGTATCATCATCAGCTTGACTAGCAACTCGTACTAATAAGTAACTACATATATCATTAAGCTGCATTAATTTAGTTACTCCGGTAACAGGATTTGGAGCAATAGGATTTGGATTATTATTAATGTTAGGTTTCATAAACGTTCCCGTAGCTATCAAATCATCATAATTACCATTAAGAATATCTTCAACCGCTTCATATATAGTATAAGTAACTCCTTGTAGTCCTGTAGATCTAAATGCCAAACTATAAACATGCGAAGCAGGATCAACGTTATTAGCAATATCTATTGCATTAAAATATCCACTCTTTGCAGTGCCTATCTTTATTGTGAATTTTACACCTAAAGATTGATTAACCCCCGTCATGGTAACGGTATTCACAACGTCAAAAGAACTAGATGTAATGACTGTTATTACGCCACTCACACGCGATGGCCATTCTATCCCATAATCTCCGCCAACTATAAAAGAAGCAGCAGCTTGATTCTGTGTTCCTGATATTGTTAATGTTAAAGAAGAGAAGTGAGTTACACCAGCTTCACCACTAATATCACTTATAACAATCTTTAAAGCGCGAGAATAACCAAACCTACTAAAATCCACTACATTATTTTCATTAACTTGATTTGCTAAAGATCCGTTAATAGTTATAGGTATAGGGACTAAAGTATTCACATCAATTGCTTGCGATAAACACACTGCATTATTGTTAACAGGATCCCAAAAATACTGCAATTGCATCTTATAAAACCATTACTTGAATTGATAATGTAGCTAGTAATTTATCAACATTATCATCAGTTGTTACAAAACCAACTAATGAACTATAATTACTCGGCACTTGCACTAACTGAGAAGCGTCATACCCACTCCCCACCCCTTCTATTATAGGCAATTCAACGATAGGAAATATTATTTTATCCTTGAATAATTGATCATAATAAACATTAATTGGCGCAATAATAGATCGATAAAAATTATATTTTATTGCAGATGAAATTGCAGATGGACTTGTTTTGCATAATAATGCTGAACCCGTACTATTTGAAGATCTAGCACCAATTATATCTAAAGGACCAATATATCCATTCCGCCAAAATCCCACTTGAATTAAACCTTGAAAAGACATATTTCTTAGAGTGATTGTACTATAGTGATTATGTCGATGTAATATAATTTCATCTATAGTACTATAACTATTTACACTTACCGCAATCTGTTGATATATGGTAACTTGATCAAATGTGATGTCAACATCAATCTCCTCAGAGATATATACATTATTCTGACTACCTTTAATTGTAATACTACAACGAAAGATACGATATGAAGTCAATGCCGGCGGTGGATCTGGATATGGATCTGCTTGCGCATAAAAAACAAGTTGTCGAGAAATGCCAAAAGCCTGCGGCACTCCCTTATTATTCGCAGAATATGTTCCATTTAGAGTTAATGGAAAAAAAAACTGCTCTTGATAAACCCCCTGCGGGGATAATATACTTACCGTTCCACTATTAACTATCGCTGAAACTGAGGCACTTATACTTGGCCAATCAACACTGACTATTGTCATTAAGCTAATTGAATATTTTGATTGTCTTCATAGTTTTCTGCTACATCATCTTGCATCTTCAAGCTACTTCCCTGTGTATGCAGTATAGTGAGTGCATTATTATAACCTACTATTTGACCTTCTAATTTACTAACTTCCTGTCTTAATTGCATTCTTTGTTGATCTACACGATTATATTCGTCTACCATAGAACGTATTTTAGTTTTCACTTGTTCCATTTCACTAGCAATAGCATTAATAATATTCGACATTTAAGAACTCCAATTGAATTTATTTAATTTATTTATTATATCCGCCGTTGATTGCGCGGGATATCCATCCGGGATAGCTCCTGCAACTTGCGGGCTTACCGGTATAGGGTTAGGTATTGTTGCATTGCCTTCAAATGGCCCCCATGATAACTCTTCCAATTGTGCTACAATTTGTTGTGTAGACAACTCAGGTCCTTGCGATAAATCTGCACCATAAGGTTGCGGCAAACGTGGATTACGCACCGGGTATGGATCAGCTTTCACTGGAGGAGGTCTTAATGCTTCATTAGGAGTGTCTAAATATGGACGACCTACCATATAACCTGTCCATACAAGACGATCCCCTCGCCATTCCATCTGTTTCACCAGATCAGTATGATTAAATGTGAAATCAGTATAATCACATTGAGCTGCAGCAGTAGAGTCTCTCTCACTTACTCTAAGATGTCTACCTTGCCACCTACTTACCCAACTCATCTATATGTCTCATCAGTATAATTGCCGTATATTCTCAATGGTACACTTTCAGTATTCATTGCCATTGCTACTGCAAGAGCATTCTCATATTCCGGTTTTAATTGACCGGCTAATTCAGGTTTAAATTTTATAGCTAGTTTATATGCTAATCCAGCAACTAAGGGCTCATAAAATATTGATGGTACTTGAGGCGTATTAGTATAATTACCTATATCTTGCATCATTTGTTGATATGAGTAATTAATACAATTGTAATAAGTAGATGGGGCAGGCCAAAGGTATATCTTTTGCTCTATTTGCCTATCTACATAATATGTAGTTGGTCTTCCTATTTGATGTTTTTGCGGATAAGTTAAATATTCATATCTGCTTATTTCCGACATCGAAGTATCAGAGATATTATTATTAAAAAATAATTTCTGCAAGCTTAAAGCAGTAGCGCCCCCAGTTTGACGAATACGATATCTACGATATGGATTAATGTTATATACATCAAACCATGATACTGTATTAGCAGTGTATGCAACAGTTCCTAAATCTATAATATTATTCCATAATATATCATTATTAGATCCTTCAAAAACAATAGTCCAAGTAGCATTTACTTGTGATTTGATACCCAAAAAAGTTAAGGTTTGTGAATTATTCACACCATAATCATAAGCAATAGATTCGTTTTCAGCATTCAAAGTACAGAGTCCAATATTCTCATTATCAAATAATGATCCCACACTTCCTGCTGCTATCCCTCCGGTAGTAGTTGCAACACCTCCAAAATTTTGTCTATTAGAAGTACGTAGATTAACTTGTATTACATCGGCCAAAGGTATCGGCAAAGTATAAGAAGGTTTACCTCCCACTAATCCAAGATATGCAGTATTTAAAGTCCAAAGATTTATATGTCTATTAGACCAATCAGTTAACATAAAATTAAGCGATCTAGTAGCCGCCTCTAATTGTTGTGTCACTATCACATTTTCTATTAATCCAATACGCTCATAAGCTTCTCTAATTAAAGTTTCAACCGTAATTGATTGAAAATTATATGAATTGGATGTGGCAACCATTTATTTTTTCCTAATATTACGTAGTGTTTTCTCTAATTCTTTTTTAGGTGTTTTATCATCAGCCTTTGCTTCAAGAATTTTCTTTGATGCACTTGGCTTTAAAATAGCATTTCTCAAGTCTCTTAATGCTCTACTCATATTTACCTATATTTTATTTTCTAAGAAAAAGACGTTACTAATGATTGTTTATATTTTCACTAATAACGCCTATTCTTTTTACTACTTATCAAATATTATTCTTTAAGCACCGGCAGATCCTGCAATAGCACGAACGTTTGATACACCAAAAGAATAACGCTCTAGCGCTTTTGCCATTACATTACCTGTTGGAAAATCTACATAAGTATCAGTTTCCACTGGTGTACGTTGGAAATGCTTCAATCCATTGTCAGCATCAGTAGTAATAAACCAAGCAACAGCTGAATTTAGGAATTGGTTTACACTATAACCTTTAGGAATATAACTACGATTATAAATCGCATTTACATCGTTGTTAGCCGTATCTACTCTAAAAGTACTTTCAAGTTGTCTTACGGCAGTAAATTGTAGATCTCTAGGAACAACAATTTTAACCGGCATTGTTTGAGATAAAATCCCGCTCTGCATTGGGAACTGCTGAATCAAAATAATTCCTGCTTCAATTCCTGCTTCACTAAAATCTATCGGAACATCCCCGCCGATTTTATTAGAATAAACACCACCATCAATTGGATGAGATACAGAACATAACGGTTGACCGTCACCTAATGGATAGGCAGGATCAAACGCATTATTCAAGATATTTGCTGCTAATACGTTCTTAGTAAAACGCAAAGAATTCTTTAGCGAAACAGCTTGTTGAGGAAACTGACTTTGATACAAATTATCTTGGATAGCTTCTTGAGTAATGGCAAAAGAAAGACCAACTGTTTTGTGAATATAGTTAGTAACAATTCTTTGTCCCATTGAATCAGTAGCAATAGGCGAACCTTCTGCCTTGAAATCCGCTGCTCCAAGATACTTCATTTCAACATCAATCTCTTGGTATTTATCAGATTGATAAGTCTTAAAAATCTCAGTCCATTGTTCAGGATATGCAGGCATCATCCCGAAGACTGATTTTAGCCCCGGTCTTAACAACTGGGCTATTTGTCCGGTATTAATCATTTATTTAAACTCCTATATTTATGCTAACGTTGTGCCAGCAGTGCCAGCTCTATACACGTGATTGTTTATCACTACTCTAACATTTAAAAAAGGCGTTGTTGCCATTGTTAAACCACGAGCCGCTATGTTTTGAGAATTTTGCGAATAACCTATTGCCTTTAACGGCAAAGTAGCAACTGTTTTATTATAGTCATGCGTTACAACACCTGCTACACAAGTAGAAACATCTAAGTAAAAAGCAGATTGCCCGGTAATAGTATTACCTGTTGCCGGATTAGGAGTATAATGCCCACCGTTTTGGTTAGGTACTGTATTAAAATTAGCACCTCCTCCAAAATTTAAAGCAAAGTTACTGCCAAAACTACCTTTAAGAGCAGCATCAGCATTTGTATTAGGAAATACCGGAGGTGATTGAAAAACATTAGCTGCTGCATCAACGTGAGTAGATATTTGTATATCAAACACAACATCAGGATCATCTAATACATAAGCTTTAATCACTGAATTAGGATAAATTATCGTATTCGCAGGCCAAAACGGTGATTGTATTAATCTATTATTAACATCGAAATATTCACAACTAATAAACACTCCTAATAATGGTAGCGCTGAGAAAGTAGAAGGGGTATTGTCATTAAACACAGGTAGATAACGAGCTATTGTACCCATATTAGCAGCAGTAGGATTAAAAACTACAGGATCACCTTCAAATATAGATACTCCATATGTAGCGTCTCCAGCAGCATTAGCCGCTATACGATATTCATTAGTTTTTTCCGTCCAGCTTCCCCCTGAAATTGATTGTAGAGGACGTAAGCCAAACGGAGCATTAACTCCATAAGCCATAATAATTCCTTATAAATAAATTCGTTAGATTGCTCTTGGAGATATATAGATATTTAAGATGCCTATAACTTCTATGCTAATCCAAATCTCCAAGAGAATTAATATTCAATAGGACATTTTTATTGTCATGTAGCGACAGGTAATTTATTAGACTTTACCAAACAAACCACAGTGTGATTTACAGAACGTTAACGTCTTACAAGACGGATAGTTTTTAATAAACTATCAAATACTGATACGTACCTTCAGTGCATGATATTATACTATAATATCATGAATTATCCAATACTTTATTACTTATATGTATCACTTTAATAATAATAAGATTTAATTTGGCTCTTCCGTAATTGCTGGGGTATAGAAATCAAGGTAAATATGGGTTATAGTGG
>CAZZCR010000025.1:0-68631 GCA_964652995.1 uncultured Flavipsychrobacter sp.
AACTGAGGGAGAATATTCTGGAGGGCGACCATACCGAGTTGCTGCGCCACAGCGGAGATGAAGATTTTCAGGCTGAGGTAGCCCGTTTATTGCAATCGTTCACCAACGAGGAGGCTATCAATGTGTTTGTAGCCCTGCCCGATGATCTCAAAGTAAAGACGTTTTCCTTTTTTGACCACGTGATACAACTGGGTATCATGGAGGAATTGCCGGGTCCGCAGCGGTCGAACATCCTGAACAATCTGGAATCGAATGATCGGGTGTCTTTCTTCGACTCGCTGGACGGGGTGGAGGTGACCGAATACCTGGCCCTGCTGAGCGATAAGAACCGCCTGGCTACCTATGACCTGCTGGGGTATCCGGAGCAGAGTGTGGCCCGACTGATCAATACCCGCTTTACAACAGTACGCAAAGAATGGACGCTGGGGCAGGCCGTGGAACACATCCGCAGGTTTTACTCGGACACGCCCGATGCCAACGTGATATTTGTGGTGGACAACAACGGGAAACTGGTGGACGATCTGCCGATACGCAGGCTGGTGCTGAACGACCAGAACAAGAAGATTGAAGACATAATGGACGGTTTCTATGTGAAACTGGAAATACAAGATTCGATAGACGACGCCATTCAGAAGTTTAAAGAGTATGACCGTGTGGCCATACCTGTTACCAACAGCAACAATGTGGTGATGGGGGTAGTGACCATTGACGACGTGATAGATGAGGCGGAAGAGAAAGACACCAAGGACATGCAACAGTTTGGTGGTGTGGAATCGCTGGACCTTCCGTATGTGAAGACGGGTTTCTTTACCATGATACAGAAACGTGCCGGCTGGCTGATCGTACTGTTCATAGGCGAGCTGTTCACCGCTACGGCCATGGCGTTCTTTGAAATGGAGCTGTCTAAGGCCATAGTGTTGCAACTGTTCATACCGCTGATCATTTCAAGCGGGGGTAACTCGGGTTCGCAGGCGGCAACGCTGATCATCCGCGCGATGGCACTGAAAGAACTGTCTTACCGCGACTGGTGGTATGTGATGCGCCGAGAAGTATTGTCGGGTCTCACATTGGGCGCCATTCTGGGCATCATAGGATTTATACGTATCGCTATATGGCAATACCTGGGCTGGTATAACTACGGCACCCACTTCAACTGGGTGATGGTGGGTGTTACGGTATCGTTGTCGGTGATAGGGATAGTATTGTGGGGAACCCTGACGGGATCTATGATACCGATGATCTTGAAACGCTTCCGCCTGGATCCGGCCACGTCATCGGCACCGTTTGTAGCCACACTTGTGGATGTTACTGGTCTGGTCATATATTTCACTATTGCCGCTATCATGCTCGGCATCTGATAAGCACCCGCCATGACCGATTTTACTTCAGAGATCATTTACCGCACCGCACGTAGCGGCGGCAAGGGCGGACAGAATGTGAACAAGGTGGAGACCCTTGTGGAAGCACTGTGGCATGTGGCGACATCGGCATTATTTACTGATGTACAGAAAGAGCGGATAGCGCTGAAGCTGGCGCACCGCATGAACAAGGAAGGATTTTTGCATGTGCGTTGCAGCGAGACCCGATCTCAGCTGGAGAACAAACAAATAGCCACTGCCAATATGCTGCACCTGGTGGAGCGGGCGCTTGTGATACCCAAGGTGCGCAAGGCCACAAAACCCAACAGGGCAGCCAAAGAAGCACGGCTGGAAAGTAAGCGGCGCGATGCCGCCAAGAAACAATGGCGCCGCAGACCACCGGCAGAATAAAAGCCGTTACTTCCTTATTCCGAATTTCCTTTTCACAACCGGTGCAATGGTATGCGCATTGTCGAGCGTCTGAATAATAGTATCTAACTCCATTGCCGAGATCGAGGCATAGTAACCGTATCTCTTATTGTCGTTATTAAGACATCGCAACACATCCGACACTGACCGTTCTTCGATGTGAGAACAATCAATAAATGAATCATATTTCAGGAACGGGTATTCTTCAGCGCTTATAGGAATATGATAACCACGCAATTGAGGAGTGTTGAAAATATTGGGGTTGATCTCACTATTAATGTAAACGGTTCCTAATGCCACTTCATTTTCGGAAATACCTACTACAATGTAGTATTTGTTCTTTGGAGGGACGGTGGTAGTAACAAACTCAAAAAGAACCGAACCTAATGTAAGGCGATCATCTATCGCCATGAGAAAGAGTTTTGATTTTCCATATTGCTCTGGATGTAACTGAGCATGCCGATATTGGCACCGGCGGCACTTGCAATATCCAACACATTCATCTCGCTGTTTGTGTCAGACTTCATCCAGGCATCATCATGCGATAACTCTGTCAACTCGTCAAAGTTCAGAGATGCACAGGTTTCAATAGACTCTTCCAGGCATTCAATGGAAGATGCAGCCAAGTAGTCGGTGTCGGCAGCTCTGTTGGCTCCTATGTAGATACCATTAACTATCTGGAAATCTTTGGCAACATCTTTTCCAATATTAAAGTAGGCCTTGTCGCCTCTGACGAACTTGACGAGATCGTAAACAAAAGACGGCACGGGTCCGTTCTTCATGGCCACGAAATAGTCTCCCGTTATGGGGCGGCCATATTTTGCCAAATGAGACTTTTCTGCAAAGTAGAGAATCTTAAACAGCTTATGGATATCGCACGACGGCACTCTGTTCAATACATAAACAGAAGCTTCTATAGCGGCATCAATATTTACTTTAAAATTCATACCACAAAGGTAGACATAAGCAATCAAACACCAATACGAACGTAAAAAATGTGGATAGGTGCAACCTACATGAAAAAAGTAAAATAAACGTACACCACCGGTATGGCAATGAGCAGAGAGTCGAACCGGTCGAGTGCGCCACCGTGCCCGGGCATGATGGCCCCGGAGTCTTTTACATCGGCAAGGCGTTTCAGTTTAGATTCGAGCAGATCGCCGAGCGTACCCGCCACAGCCACGCACAGGGCAAGTACCATCCAGTCGGTAAGCGTGCTATCATGAATGGTGTAGAGCACGGGCAGGTAACCATATATACCCGCCGCGATGATGGTGAGCAAGGCACCGCCGCCGGTTCCCTCCCACGTCTTTTTGGGCGATATGGGGGAAAAAGGTGTTTTGCCGATGAACGACCCCACTATATAGGCCATGGTATCGTTGATCCAGATGAGGGCGATGATGGCCATGGGCAGCAGTAAGTCGAACTGGCGCATTTTTGCCAGCAATATCAGCGGCAGGGTGATGTAGAACAGAGCGCCGGTCGCTTTTAAGAGCTGGGGCAGCACATTTTTTGTCGGAAGGGCAGCTGCCATAAGCAGCAGTGGCGCAACGAGCGGCAATAGCGCGAAGACCAGGTTGGTGGGTTGCTGCACCGGATTGATACCGGAGGGGAGCGATAGGGCCACCAACAGGAACAGACTGAGCAGTTGCATGGCGACATGCAGCCAAACCGGCCAGGGTTCGTCGCCCGCCATTTTCTCGAGCAGGGCGAAAAACTCCTTGATACACAGCACGTTAATGATGCATATAAGCGCCAGGAATGGCCAGGGGCTATCCCACAGAAGACCTGTAAGCATCACCGCGGCAAACACTATGGCGCTGCCGGTGCGCTTGTAGAATGTGGGCATGTTCAGTGCCATACGTGGGTATAAAGAGAAATTATCAGAATTTGTTCTTCCACATCATGCTTTCCACGGGCTTGTCGGTGCGGCCTGTGTACTTGGCATTGTCCTTGCTGTTGTAGGCGTTCAGCACCTCGCCGTCAACCGGGAAGTAGATGAGCTGGCCGATGGGCATACCCGCATAGACCCGCACGGCCTGCACACAAGATATTTCCAGCGTCCAGGCATTGCAGAAGCCCACATCGCCCTTGCCGGCAGTGGCGTGTATGTCTATACCCAGGCGGCCGGTAGATGATTTACCTTCCAGAAAGGGCACATGGGCATGTGTTTCAGTGTATTCGAGCGTAACACCCAGATACAGCATGTGCGGTTGCAGCACATAACCTTCTTCCGGTATCTCGAAATGGGTGATCTTATTGTGTTTTTTGGCGTCGAGGGTAGTGTCGTTATACATGGCCAGGTATTTGCCCAGGTGCACATCGTAGGAATTGGAACCGAGGTTTTTGCGGTCGAACGGTTCAATAACGATGGTGCCTTTTTCTATTTCTTCCAGTATCCGGGAGTCTGACAGTATCATGGGGCAAATATATAATTTTCCCTTGCCTCGGGCCGCATACTTGCAACTTTTTTGATGAAAGTGGGGCGATTCTGCATAAAAATGATATTTTTGTCGCCCTTTCAAAACATATTATGCAATATAGAGAAATAGTAGCGGTAACAGGTCTCAGCGGATTGTTCCAGTTATTGAGCACAAAAAGCGATGGCGCTATAGTGCGCAGTGTTTCAGACAAGACAACAAAGTTCATCTCGGCGCGTCAGCACAATGTGACCCCGCTGGAGAGCATTGAAGTATATACAACAGGCGACAATGTGCGCCTACAGGTAGTGTTTCAGAAAATGAAAGACAATGCCGGCGCTCATGCACCAGCTGCAGTGAATGCCAACGACGCTAAAGCGATCAAGGCATACTTTAAGAACATCTTCCCTGAATTTGACGAAGAGCGCGTGTACGTAAGCGACATGAAAAAGATGCTCAAGTGGTTCGAGATACTGAACGGCAACGACCTGCTGAACTTTGAAGAAGAAGCGGCTGAAGAAGTAGTTGCTGAGGAAGCACCTGCAGCAGAAGAGCCTGCTGAAAAACCAAAGAAAGCAGCAGCAAAAAAGAAAAAAGCTGAAACTGCTGAAGAAAGCACAGAAGAGGCTGCAGAAGAAAAGCCTGCGAAAAAGACAGCCCGCAAAAAGAAAACTGAAGAATAAGTGCCCGGCAGTATGGCCGATGCATTGCAGTGACGGTCATAGGGCTTTTATTTTAAAGAAATACTTTTATATCTTTAGTGCTCTTAGGAAACGAAACGCTGATGAAAAGAAAATTATTCCTCCTGTTCGCATTTTTGGGCATCATACTGTTGACCGAAACAGGATGTCGTATGCGATATGCCAAGGCGCCGTCTTACAAGAAGATGAGTACACCTGTAAGGAACAACAGGAGCTATGGTGCCAAAAGGAGCATATGGCAGCGTAAGGCGTTGTGGGGTAAGAAGCGTTTCGGGCCAAGGCCACACGGCCACCGTGGCTGGCACCGTCAGTAAGCACAATAACAGATCATATTTTCAGCAGCCGGCAACCGCCGGCTGTTTTGTTGTTACATGGGGTCTACGTCGAAGACCACCTGTACACTTGTATTGCCCTTGAGGCTGAGTATGTGCTGGCGCTGCGCACGCAGGAACTGCTTGACCGACTCGATGAGGCGCTGGTCGCGGGGACACTTGATCCAGATCTCGCGGATGTACTGATTGCGCACGCGTGGCACAATGGCGGGGCCGGGCCCCTGGACTGAAATATTGGAGATGGTAGTGAGCGCATCGGCCATGAGCTGCGCTGCGGCTATGGTCTTGTCTTCATCGGCATGGCGGAAGATGATCTTGATGATGCGGCTGAAGGGCGGATAAAAGAAGTGTTCGCGGTAGGCGATCTCGTGGCGGTAGAAGGCCTGCACATCGTGTTGTTTCACCCACTGCAATACCGGGTGCTGAATGTTGAACGCCTGAATGAGCACATGACCCACCCCATCGGCCCGACCTGCGCGGCCGCTTACCTGCTCCATGAGCTGGAAGGCGCGTTCGTTCACCCTGAAGTCGGGGAAGGTGAGCAGGCTATCGGCACTGATGATGCCCACCAGTGCCACGGCTTCCAGGTCCAGCCCTTTCACCACCATTTGTGTGCCGGTGAGGATATCAATTTTTCGTTTCTCCAGCTTGGTGAGCAGTTCGGAAATACTGTTGCGCCCCTTCATGCTGTCCACATCCATGCGGGCCACGCGGGCATCGGGATACATTTGCTGCACCTCTTCTTCAATGCGTTCGGTACCAAAGCTTTTGCTGGTGACACTCTGGCTGCCGCATTGCGGGCAGGCACTCATGACAGGTGCCTTGTAGCCGCAGTAGTGGCAGTGGAGCTTGTCGGTGCTCTTGTGGTAGGTGAGCGACACGTCGCAGTTCTTGCAGCGGGGCGACCAGCCACAGGTGGTGCACAGCTGGAACGGTGAATAACCGCGGCGGTTCTGGAAGAGGATGGCCTGTTTTTTCTCGGACAGCGCCTCGGTGATGGCCTGCTGCAGTTCGGGTGTCAGCATCTGTTGCGATCCCTTTCCGGCAGCGTTCAGCGAGCGGGCGTCTATGATCCTTATCTCGGGCATCTTCACGCCCTGGTAGCGGTCTTTGAGCGCGGCATAGGCATACTTGCCCTGCTGCACATTGTATAGCGTTTCTACAGCGGGTGTTGCTGAACCGAGTATGACCCCGGCATCGTGCAGGCGAGCCATGTATATGGCGGCATCACGCGCATGGAAGCGGGGGGCAGGGTCTTTCTGTTTGTAGGAAGAATCATGTTCCTCATCGGCTATGATGAGACCAATGTCGTTGTAGGGCAGCCACAGTGCCGACCGCGGACCGGCCACTACCTTGTAGGTGCCCTTGCGCACCTTCTCCCAGATCTCTACCCGCTCGTTGTTGCTGAAGTGCGAATGATACACACCCAGCTCGGCACCGAAGTAGGCATTCAGGCGGCTCACCAGTTGGGTGGTGAGGCCAATCTCGGGCAGCAGCAGAATGGCCTGCCTGCCCTGTGCCAGGCACTCGCGTATCTTTTGAATGTAAAGGAGTGTCTTACCACTGCCGGTGACACCATGTAATAATGCTACTTTCTTTTCGGCAAGGCCCTTGTTAAGTTCTTCGAAGGCGGTTTGCTGTGCCGGTGTGAAGCGGATGTCGCGCACATCTTCTGAGCCGGTATAGGGCAATCGGTCTACCTGCTGCTCGGAGATGACAAAAACACCTTTGTCTACCAGCGAGTTCACCTGCGCCGCAGTGGCCTGTGCGCGTTCCAGCAGATCGGTCTGGCGCACGATGCCGTTCTTCATTTTCAGTTCGGTATAGGCCATTACCAGTTGCAGTTGGCGGGGTGCACGCCCCAGCTGATCGAACAGGGCAATGAGTTCTTTCTCTTCTTTGTAGCGGGCTGCCATGGTCACCACCTTTTCGCGGCGGGGCCGGTAGGCGGTCTCCAGCGTTTCGTTGATGATGACGGCCTCTTTCTCCAGTAGCTCGTTGAGTACGGCAGCAAAATGTTCGGCACCGGTGAGGGCGCGCAGCTCGCTTATGGTTATCTCTTTGCGCAGTTGCAGGGCATCGGCGGCATGCCATGCGGCATCGGTCCAGTCATATACCACGCTTTCGTCGCCGGCCCACTCGAGGCGGGTCTCGCCCATCAGTTTGAGGTGGGCGGGCAGTGCGGCCTGCATCACCTCGCCGGGCGATGCCATGTAGTAACCGGCCACCCAGCGCCAGAACTGCAGTTGCCGTTCGCTCACCACAGGTTCTTCGTCTATGATGTTTCGCACGGGTTTTACCTGATAGCTATCGGGTTTGTGGTTGTGCAGGCGCTCTACGATGCCGGCATATTGTTTGTTCTTGCCCAATGCCACCTCCACACGCATGCCCGGCCGCAGGCGGTCCTGCATATCTACAGGCACACCATAGGTGAGCACCTGGGGCAGATTGAGCGGGAGGATGATGTCGGCGAACATGCTGCAAAGTAACGGCATTCTGCCGCATGCGCAACAAATGCGGCTGACGAGGGTTACCTGTTTTGTAGCTGTAACTTTCTACCTTTGGCGCATGATACTGTCTCTCATAGTTGCAGCCGACGAAAACAATGCCATAGGCGTGAACAATACCTTGCCATGGCACCTGCCCGAAGACCTGAAATTCTTCAAGCGCACCACGCTGGGCAAGCCGGTGATCATGGGGCGCAAGACGTATGAGTCGCTGGGCAAGCCGCTGCCGGGCCGCACCAACATAGTGCTGTCGCGGGGCAATATGGAACTGCCCGAAGGCGTGGTGCTGTGCCGCACACTGGAGACGGCTATTGCACATGCCGAAGCACTGAACGCCGAAGAGGCAATGGTGCTGGGCGGTGGCGAGATATTCCGCCAGGCTGCGTCGCTGGTGGACAGGATGTACATCACCCGGGTGCATACACGTATAGCAGGTGCCGATACTTTCTTCCCGGCCGTAGACCACACACACTGGACACTGAAGTTTCAGGAAGAACACAAGGCCGACGAAAAGAACAAATTCGATTATACGTTCGAGACCTACGAGCGCGTAGAAATGTAATAACCACAACATGACACTGCACTCCATAGCTGCCTGGATAGCCTACCGATGGAAGGCGCGGGGAAGGCATGGCACCCACTCGCCGTTTGTGTATGAGTTGGTGGAGGATGCGATAGAGGGCCGCGCCACTTACGCGCCGGCCACCATAGATCCGCTGCCGGGCTCGCGCTATGCACACCTGTTGCAGCGCATAGCCGCATGGAGGCACTACAACTCGGTATTGCGGGTAGCCGAGGGCACACAGTTTGAAGGAACGTTTGATGTGCTGGTGCTGCCCGATGCGAAAGACTGTACCACACAGCTGGTGCAAGACGCGCTACACGCCCTGAGCGATGGCGGCATGATAGTGATACCCCACATACACAGCAAGGCAGCAAGCACAGCCATTTGGCGTGCCATCTGCGCACTGCCTGAGGTGTATATGAGTATTGATATTTACGGCATAGGCCTCATCTTCAACAGCCCCGCCTTCAGAGAGAAACAACACTTTGTGTTGCGGGGGAAGTGACGGGTGCTCAATGCTTCATCACCTAATTCACATAAAGTTTATCGTTCCCGCCGGACTCACCGAAAACTACTTTGACCCGCCCGCATTGTTATTGTTGACCCTGTTGATGATGGACTTTAAAGGCTTGCCAAGAAACCAGGCATTTGTAACGGAAAAGAACAGTCCGACAACAATCCAGTTTCTGATAAGATCAGCATTTGGGACCATCTTTCTGATACCAAGATCAACGACTGTCGAAATTGCCAGATAGGAAATAAAAACAATTAGGAGCCTGAGAAGAAATTTGTTCATGGTGCTTGTGTGGTTGTGGTAACGAAACAACATTGTGAATAGTAGCGGCTTTTCATGTGAAATGCGCACAAATATAAATTTACGCAAACACGTAGTAACAGACAATTATTTTTGTGCAAACGGTAGATGGATTTAAAAATCCTTTAGCACATATCCGGTGCTTCTGCCGCCCATGTCGTCTTTTGTCACAACGCCTTTTTGCATCAGGTCTTGAATGTCCCTCAACGCGGTGTCTTGTGAGCACTTTGTCAGTTTGGCCCATTTTGATGATGTCAGTCGGCCGAAGAAATCGTCGGTGAGGCGCAAGATCATTTGTTGCTGGCGCTCGTTGAGCACTATGCCGGCAATGCGGTCCATAAATGCGGCACGCTTCAGCACCGATGCCAATGTCACCTCGGCCTGTTGCAGGGCAACGTCCAGACATTCGAGAAACCACACCACCCAATCGGTTATGTTCAGGGTGCCGCGTTGTGTGCGCTCCAGAATGTTGTAGTAGGCTTGTTTCTCTTTTTCTATCTGAACGGACATGCTGTAGAAGCGTTGCGGGTCGCCATCGGCACGTGCCAGCTGCATATCTGTTATGGCGCGTGCTATGCGGCCATTGCCGTCATCGAACGGGTGGATGGTGATGAACCACAGATGCGCCACGGCTGCACGCAGCACCGGGTCCTGAGAAGACGGAGTGTTGAACCAATGCAGAAATGCGCTCATCTCGCCGGCAAGTCGGTGGGCGTCGGGTGCGGTAAAGTGTACCTGCTCTCGGCCCATAGGCCCCGATACTACCTGCATGGCCCCGTTGTGCCCGTCGCGCCATTGGCCGGTGGTTATTTTGTACAATCCGCTGCGACCTGTGGGGAAAAGGGTTGCGTGCCAGGCAAAGAGTCTGTCATCGGTAAGGGTTTGGTCGTAGTGTCGGGTGGCGTCCAACATCATTTCTACAATTCCTTCCACCGTTCTGTCGGCGGGCAGCAGCCCTGCTATATCCATGCCCAGGCGGCGCGCTATAGACGAGCGCACCAGTGCTTTATCGAGCAGTTCGCCTTCTATCTCGTTCGATTTTACCACCTCCAGGGTCAGCGAGCGTAGTGTTGCTTCTTGCCTGAGGTCGAAGCCAAGCGCGCTCATGCGGCCGCACAGCAGTCCCTGCCGGTGCCGCACACGTGCCAGCAGCGTGGTGATGTGGTGGTCGTCCCATTCAAAAACCGGCCAGCCTTTTAGTTCATGGATAAACATTCTCCGCAGATTGTGCGGCGAATATACGGATTATTCACCGCATGCGCTTCTTTTCACCGCACATTGTGCGGTGAAAATGGGTGGTATTCGCCGCAACGAGGTATTAATGGGGAATGGGGCTACTCATTGTTTCATCACCTTATTCACGTAAAGTTTATCACCACTCCGCACATACACCAGGTAGATGCCGGAAGGAAAACCTGAGAGATCTACTTCAGCCGTTCCGGTCGTTAACGTTTGTGAAAGAACGGCCACGCCTCCTATATTGTAAATAGTAAGCAACGAAATACCTGCCGGTACCTGCACAGAAAACACACCGGTAGTAGGATTTGGAAACAACGTCGCCTCAACAGCTTTATCTATGTCAGTTAGGGCAACACCGCTACTCACTTTCCTTATTCTGTTATTCTCATAATCTGCAATGATCAGATTGCCATAACTATCTACAAATACATCACTACAAAACAGTTTCGCATTAGTTGCGGGCCCACCATCTCCGGAAAAACCGGTTACGCCTGTTCCGGCAACAGTGGTAATTATTCCTGTTACTGCGTCTACCTTTCTAACTGCACCATTAAAGTAGTCTGCTATAAACAAATTATTATACCTATCTACAAAAAGCCCATCAGGCTCATTGAGTTGTGCATTAACAGCTAAACCACCGTCACCTGAATATCCAGGGGTTCCATTACCGGCTACTGTCGTAATAATCCCTGTAGCACAATCGACCTTTCTTACTCGATGGTTATATTGATCTGAGATCAGCACATTGCCATTAGTATCTGCATATACATCCAATGGTGCATCTATTGTCGCATTAATTGCGGGACCTCCATCACCCGAATAACCCCCAATCCCTGTTCCCGCGAAGGTTGTTATGACGCCTGAAGTGGGATTAATGACTCTTATCTTTTTGTTGCCCCAGTCAGCAATAAAAATCTCTCCTTTCTTATTAACAAACAAACCCTCAGGATAGTAAAATTCGGCATTGGTTGCCGCCCCGCCATCGCCACCGTTTCCAATTGAACCGTTTCCTGCAATTGATGTAATGATACCGGTAGACAACTCAACCTTTCTAATTCTCTCGCTTATTGCATCGCAAATAAACAAATTGCCATTATCGTCGATGAACATACCCTGTGGAACCTCCAGCTTTGCATCGGTGGCTGCCCCTCCGTCACCTGAGAAGCCGGGAGATCCAGTGCCAACAATCGTTGAAATATATCCGTCAGCTTTTGAAATTTTGCGTATTCGGTGATTAAGTGCATCTGTAATGACGATGTTCCCTGATTGGTCGGGACAGATTCTGTACGGCGCCTTTAGTTTTGCGTTAGTCGCAGGCCCACCATCACCGCTGTAACCGAAAGTATCTTTCCCTGCAATGGTCGTGATAATATTCACTTGTGCATGCGCCATACAGGCAAATATGGCCGGCAGAATAGTGAGGTAGAGTTTTAAAAGAATGCGCACAAATATAAATTTACACAAAGGCGTAGTAACGGACAATTATTTTTAGCGCAGCTTGCCTGCCGGAGGTTGGCCCGCCTGCATCCCTACACATTCAGGTCACAACCGCGCTCATTCTGCCATTCCCCTACTGCGAAGCCTGCCTGACCGGTAGGCAGGGAGGGTATAGGGGTGGTTGAACAACAGACAAACCACCCGTTTATGACATGGCACTTTTCGCACTATCACATATATTTGAATTGCCTGTTTTGAGGCATGGAGTTACCTTTAGCGCGCGCAGGCATGGCATATGCCGTTTGTGGCCCGGGGTCGCATGCGGTACACCGCTGGAAGCGTGGGAGTTTTTTGAGAGTTTTTGTAGCAACGGGAGTTGTGTAAGGCATTGATCTTCAAAGCAGGTTTGGCATATTTACCCCAAAAACACTTTTTTAAAAACGGGAGTTTTTTAGGTTGCCCCGCCGGTTGGGCGACCATATTTATAAATTCGCTAAGAGACACCAATGGCAATAAATGCTACATTTGAGAACGAGGTATGACAACCAGGGGTAACATAGCAAAATGGATAGGGATATGTGTGTGGGTGCTGCTGCTTTCGGGCGGCAGTGCGTGGGCGCAGCAGGATGCTGAAACGGCCCGCCGCTATGCCGCGGAAAAGAAGTATGATGAGGCCATCGGGATTTTTGCCGAGTTGTATAAGACCATACCCGATTCGGTATATCACGACTACCTGAATACGCTGCTGGAGGCAAGCAAGTTCAAACAGGCTGAAAAGCTGGTGGAAAAGAAGGCTGCCATGTACCCGAGGGGTATCCGCAATCCGGAGATGAACCTGGAACTGGGGCAGGTATATGACAAGGCGGGCAAACCCGAGAAGTCGAAAGTGCAGTATGACAGCGTGATCAATATGCTGAACGGTGATGATATCTTCACGGGTAACATTGCGAAGTTGTTTACCGACATAGGTCGCGACGACTACGCCATTCTCACCTACGAGCGGGCGTTGCAGTTGCTGGGCAATCCGCCGATGTATGGCCGGCCGCTGGCCATGCTGTATGCTAAAACCGGCAACATGGAAAAGACGGTGGAGTCGTTGCTGCGTGGTGGTCCCAGTGTGTTCATGACCGCCGACCAGGCCAAGGAAATGTTGCTGGAGATAGTAGGCACTGACCAGAAGAAACTGCAGCAGGTGCAGAAAGCTATTGTGGCGAAGATCAACAAGGAGCCATCTAACAGCTACTATGGCGAGATACTGACGTGGGTATATACACAGAAAGACGACTGGGACGGCGCGCTGATGCAGATAGAGGCCATAGACGAACGTAACCAGGAGGGAGGCCGCAGGGTGATGGATTTTGCACGCACCGCAATTGCCGCCCGTCAGTTTGATATTGCTACCCGCGCGTTTGACGGCATCATTGCCAAGGGCACGGAGGCGCCATACTTCATAATGGCACGGAGCGAAAAGCTGGCTGCGGCACTGAACCGTCTGGAGCTGAACGAGGCTCGTACTGCCGAAGACGTGGCAGCACTGACGGCGATGTATGATACGTTCCTGACCGACTATCCGAAACACTACACGATGAAGACGGCATCGGACTACGCGAAGTTGCTGGCGCTGTATGGACACAATGTGAAAAAGGCCATAGAGGCATTGAAGCGGAGTGTGGCCGAGCCGGATACGCGACGCAACATGATGTCGGTATTCAAGCTGCAACTGGGCGACTACTACCTGCTGGACGGCAAGATATGGGACGCCTCGCTGACGTATAGCCAGGTGGAAAAAGACTACAAGCAGGACGTGGCGGCCGAGGATGCCCGCTTCCGCAACGCGCGGCTGGCGTTTTATCGCGGCGACTTCGATCTGGCGCAGAAGCTGCTGGGCATACTGAAGTCGGGCACATCGAACCTGATAGCCAATGACGCGATAGACCTGTCGGTGCTGATAACCGAGAATGTGGAAGACAGCAATACCGCACCGTTGCAACGTTTTGCCACCGCCGGCCTGCTGATGTTCCAGAACAAGGATACACAGGCCGCGGCGCTGATAGACAGCATAGCCAAGGCATGGCCCAAACATCCGCTGGCCGATGATATAGTGATGATGCATGCCCGCCTGGCCATAAAACACCGCGACTTCCCTACGGCTATCACCTACTTGCGGGAGGTTGTGAACAAGTATGGCAAGGATGTGCTGGGCGATGATGCTGTCTTTAAGATGGCAGAGATCTATGATACCGAACTGCACCAACCGCAGGAAGCGAAAAACTATTACGAACAACTGGTGATAGATTATCCGGGCAGCACGTTTGTGCAGGTGGCCCGCCAACGCCTGGCCGATATGCGCACACAGTTGTGATGCGGCAATCAACACCATACAATTTTATGATGCGTACGTTCCTCATTATCAGTCTGTGGATGCTTGCTTTTACTGCCACTGCGCAGCCGAGGGCGTTTGTGGGCCGCATCACCGACCGGCAGCACAGGGGCATACCCTTTGCCATAGTGCAGGTAAAGGACAAGGCGCAGGGCGTATATACCGACGAGAACGGCGCCTTTGCATTCACGGCTGATGCGGCAGAGGTGCAGACGCTGGTGTTCTTCTGCATGGGTTATGAAAAGAAAGAGCTGTTGGTGGCAAGCCTACCGGCGGATTCGATAATGGTGACGCTGAACAGCCAGGCGACGGCACTGCGTGAAGTGGCCATAACGGGCCGCAAGGGAAAGGCGCGCACCGCCACGCTGGGCAACAGCCGCAGGCAACTGCACCACGATGGTGAGTGCTACCGCAACTATGGTGCCGAGACGGCCATAAAACTGAAAGCGGACACCGCGCACGATGGCATATTGAAGGAGGTGTTTGTATACATAACCGGTGATGGCGACTGGCGTACCAGCTTCAGGGTGCATGTATATGAGTGGGACTCGCTGCCGGGCCGCGAGATGACCGACAGCAACATAATTGTTGCCGCCACTAAGCCGGATTCGTGGGTGCGTGTGGACCTGTCGGCGCTGCGCATACCGGTAAACGAAGGTCTGTTCATATCTATGGAGTGGATATCGGGTCATGGCAATACACAGCAGGTGCTGGGATCGGAGAAGCACCCTGAGGTGACCGCCTATAACGGACAGGTGCCGGGCCTTACAACCGGCTATGGCAAACCATCGCGCACGTATAGCCGCAAGCCCTTTTCCAAAGAGTGGGAATGGTTTGACGATGCTGCCGCACCCCGCAAGGGCGGCTACTTTCTGAACCCCATGATCTATGCAACGTATACCTATGTGCCCTAAAACAGACGCACTGCCTGTATAGACACAGTATATATGTGTGTGGTGGCAGGTGTTGTGCGTGCGGTGCCTTGATTTTTTATACTTTTACCAACTGATAATATGTCACGGAACGTAACAATACTAGGTGCAGGGCTCGTAGGGTCGCTGCTTGCAATAATACTGAGGAAGAAGGGCTATGAGGTGTCGGTATATGAACGCCGCACCGATATGCGCAAGGCGTCGATCTCGGCGGGTCGCTCCATAAATCTGGCCATGAGTGCCCGCGGATGGAAAGCACTGGACCTTGCCGGACTGAGGCAGGAAATGGAACCACTGGCCATACCGATGTATGGTCGCTACCTGCATCAGCCCGATGGTCATACCGCGTTTCAGCCGTATAGCCGAAACAATGAGGCCATCTACTCGGTGAGTCGCGGTGAGCTGAACCGCAAGCTGATGACTCTGGCAGAGGAACATGGTGCGAAGATCCATTTTGAGCACCGGTGTGCGCATGTGGATGTGGCAACCAATACGCTGCGCTTCAACCACAACGGAGAAGAAAAGACCGTACATGCCGATCTGCTGTTTGGTGCAGACGGCGCTTTCTCGGCGCTGCGCAACAGCTATAGCCACATGGACCGTGTGAACAGTTCGCAGCACTACCTGGAGTATGGCTACAAAGAACTGGCCATATTGCCGGGCAACAACGGCGAGTGGATGATGGAGAAAGAAGCGCTGCACATTTGGCCGCGCGGCAAGTACATGATGATAGCGCTGCCTAACACAGACGGCACATTTACGTGTACGATGTTCATGCCGTTTGAAGGAGAGGTGTCTTTTGAAAAGCTGAAGACCGAAGCGGATGTGCATCACCTGTTCGACACACAGTTTGCCGACGCGAAGGCGCTGATGCCGGGACTGATAGAAGACTTCTTCACCAATCCTACATCATCGCTCATCACCACGCACATCTTCCCGTGGCACTATAAAGACAAGAGCGCGCTGATAGGCGATGCCGCTCACGCCATAGTACCTTTCTACGGACAGGGTATGAACGCGGGTTTTGAGGACTGCACAGTGCTGGCTTCGCTTATAGAAACATACGGAGACGACTGGGCAACGATACTGAAAGAATATGAACGCAAGCGGAAACCCAACGGAGACGCTGTTGCCAACCTCGCACTGAACAATTTTACAGAGATGCGCGACAAGGTGGCCGATCCGAAATTCCTGGAGCGCAAGAAGATAGAAAAAGAGCTGGGCAACCGTTATCCCGACCGATTTATATCGGTGTATGAGATGGTATCGTTCAGCCATATACCGTATAATACCGCTATACAGTGCATTCAGGCACAAGACAAGCTGCTGGAACAGATAATGAAGCAGGGTGATTATTTTGTGAATATAGAGAACAGCAGTTTCTGCGAGTCGCTGGGACAATGGATAACAGCCTATCACGCAGAGGTGCAACAACTGGATTTTGGGAATGAAGCCCGATAAGAGATGGACGATAAAGCCGGCCGATGAGGCAGTGGTGAACGAACTGTATAATGCCCTGCAGGTGCAGCCCGCACTATGCAGGTTGCTGGCTGTGCGTGGTATAAAGGACTACGAAAGCGCCAGACTTTTCTTTCGCCCCGAACTGTCGCATCTGCACGATCCGTTTCTGATGAAGGGGATGAAGAAGGCGGTGGACCGCATCAGCGAGGCGATAGAGTGGCATGAGCGCATACTGGTATATGGCGATTATGATGTGGATGGCACCACCGCCGTATCGCTGGTGTACAGCTTCCTGAAGAATAACTACAAAGGCGAACTTTCTTATTACATACCACACCGGTATCGCGAGGGATATGGTATCTCTAAAGCCGGTATAGACCATGCGCACCGCAACGGTTACACACTGATGATAACGCTGGACTGCGGGATCAAGTCGGTGGAGATGATAGCCTATGCGCAGTCGCTGGGTATAGAAGTGATCGTGTGCGATCACCACTTGCCCGATGCATCGTTGCCCCCGGCCTACGCCATACTGAACCCCAAGCAGAGTGACTGTCCGTATCCTTATAAAGAGCTGAGTGGCTGTGGTATCGGCTTCAAGTTGATAAGCGGACTGGCGATAAAGTGGAAGCAGCCGATGGAGAAGGTATATCAATACCTGGATCTTGTGGCCACGAGTATTGCCGCCGACATAGTGCCGATAGACGGTGAGAACCGTATACTGGCGCACTTTGGTGTGAAGCAGATCAACGAGTCGCCGTGTCTGGCCATTGCCACACTGAAGGAACTGGGTGGCGTTCAGAAAGCACTGTCTATTTCGGATCTTGTGTTTGTGATAGGTCCGCGTGTGAACGCAGCCGGCCGCATGGACGATGCCAAGAAGGCGGTGGAGTTCTTTATAGAGTGCAACCCTGAAAAGATACCTGCGCTGGCAGCCGCACTACACTCAGACAACGACGACCGCAAGGAGATAGACAAGAGTATAACAGAAGAGGCGCTTGCCATACTGAATGACCATAAGGACGAACGGTTGAAAAAATCGACTGTACTGTTCAGGCCGCACTGGCACAAGGGAGTGGTGGGTATTGTGGCATCTCGTCTTATAGATCATTATTACCGTCCGACGATAGTGTTGACATCGGCCAATGGTAAGGCTACGGGGTCGGCGAGGTCGGTGTCGGGTTTCAATATATATGAGGCCATACACGAGTGCCGCGACATACTGGAGAATTATGGCGGGCACTTTTTTGCCGCGGGCATGACCCTTGACGAAAAGCGTGTAGGCGAGTTCATAGACAAGTTTGAAGAGATAGTGGCAGAGCGCATCACTGCAGAGCAGCAGCAACCGGAAATAGAGATAGACGCAGAGATACCGCTGTCGCTGGTGAAGCCTGCGTTCTACAACATAGTGAAGCAGTTTGAGCCGTTTGGTCCGGCCAATATGAAGCCGGTGTTCCTTACCCGTCGCATGTATGACTACCAGGGTTCATCGTCGGTGGTGAAGGACCAGCACCTGAGGTTGGTGGCGCATCAGCGCAACGGCTCCATTGTGGATGGTATTGGTTTTGGTCTGGGCGAAAAAATAGACATCGTGCGTGGTGGTCCGTTCGATATGTTGTACAACATAGAAGAGAACGAATACAATGGCACTACCCGACTACAAGTGCGGGTGGTGGACGTGAAGCCGAGCGCGTAGCCCAATAAAAAAGGGCTGTTACCAGCCCATCTTTATCTTTTCGCAGATGTAGTCAACATCGGCCTCATTCATTTTAGTATGTAGTGGCAAGACCAGGTAGTTGTTCTCTATCTTGTCCATGTTGGGGAAAGCGCCTTCCTGACGACCTCCGAATATGGAATACCTGTCGTTGCGGTAATGTACCTGGCCGCTTTCTATGCGGTGGCTGCGCAGATAGGTCTGGAAGCGGGCGCGGTCTTCAACAAGTACGGTCATCATCCAGGCGGCGTGTTCGCGGTCGGTATAACCGGCACCTACGCAATGCACACCATCAAAACCTTTCAGGTTGTCGAAGTAGCGTTGCAGCAGGCGTTTGCGCAGCGCGAGGGTCTCTTCAAACTCTTCAAGCGCGACAATACCCATGGCTGCTGCCACATCGTTCATCTGGTATTTGTAACCTATTTCGCGGATGTCGTTCTCCCAGATGCCCATTTGTTTGGCAGAGCGGTCTATGCCGAACCAACGGAGGCGTTTTGCTTTCTCAAGCAGCTCGCGGTCTTTGATGAGGAGCATGCCCCCGTCGGCTGTAGTGATATGTTTGATGGCCTGAAAAGAGAACATGGTGAAGTCGGACATCTCCCCGACCTTTTTGCCTTTGTAGGTAGCGCCCAGTGCATGCGCGGCATCTTCAATGATCTGAATGCCGTGTTCGCGGCCCATCTGGTGCAGCTCGTCCATATTGCAGGGCAGACCACCATAATGCACACAAACTATAGCCTTTGTTTTGGGTGTGATGAGTGACCTTACGTGGTCGGTATCAATATTCAGGGTGTCCTTTTCAACATCGGCAAAGCGGATCTTCGCGCCCATGTAGAGGAAGGGAATGTTGGTGGCGGTGCAGGTGAAGACAGGCGCTATGACCTCGTCATCTTCCTTGACATCGGCCAGAAGGTAGGCAAGATGCAAGGCATCGGTACCGGAACCTACTGCCAACGGCGCACAACCGCCGCCAAACTGTTGCGCAAATTCGTTCTCGAACTGTTCAACGCGGGGACCCTGACCGATCCAGCGGGTGTCGAGTACGTCGCAAACGTATTGTTTGGCATTTTTGGGCATGTGCGGGTGAAAAAGCACTATACCATCGCCGGTGGCCATAAGTGGCAGATCGTTGGCCGGGTTAATTTTGTTCATGAAAAAACTAATATCGTTTTTTAGTAACGGCAAATTTATGACTTTTGCCATCTGTTAAGAGAAACCATTTGTTAAATGAACGCACCAACCACCGGTTTACCCCTATTCAGCATCCTGATCCCATCGTGGAATAATCTGGAAATATTGAAAATCACCCTTGGAAGCATCCGTAAGAACTCGGTTTATCCGCATCAGGTGATCGTGCATGTGAACGAAGGAACCGACGGCACGCTGGACTGGGTGCGGGCAAATAATATTCTGCATACCCATTCTGAAGGCAATGTTGGTGTTTGTTATGGATTCAATTTGCCATCGTCTCTGGCTACCTGCGAATATCTGGTGCTGTCGGATGACGATAACTACTTCTGCCCCGGCTGGGATAAGTACCTGTATGAAGAGGTGCAAAAGCAGAAAGGGATAAAGTGGTGCGTATCGGGTACACTTATAGAACGCGAAGTGACGAAGAATACCTGCGTGATCGCTCCGTACAACTTTGGTTCCGACCAGACCAATTTTGATGAGGAGAAGTTGCTGCGCGAGTTTGACAAAATACAGTTTGCCGATTGGCAGGGATCGAACTGGTATCCTATGGTGTTGCCACGGCAATTGTGGTGTGCCGTAGGCGGTCTGAGTGTGGAGTTCAGCCCCGGAATGTACTCGGACCCTGACTTTATGATGAAGCTGTGGCACTATGGTGTGCGTACCTTTAAGGGTGTGTCAAAGGCAAGGGCATACCACTTTATGTCGAAGACAACCAGCAGGGTGAAGCGCAACAACGGTGCCGTGACCTTCCTGTTCAAGTGGGGTATGTCCAACTCTACGTTTATGAAATATACCCTGAATATGGGTGGCAATGGCATGGACAACAATGTACCCTTTCTGAAGCGGGCCAAAGACTACTTTAAACGGGTGTGGCTGGCGCTGAGGGGGGCGCAGAGTTAGAAGGTGTGAGCCGAATAGAGTAGTTATTCGGCTCATAAAATTGGGAAATGTGAGCCGAATAAGGACGTTTCCAATTTGAAATCGGCCCGGGAAGAATATCTGCACATTGGAAATACACGGCGGAGCTATGCTGATTAACTGTAATTTTGCCTCGTAATACATGAAAAAAATATCAAGGCTTCTTCAATATCTCTCAGAGTATAAGGGGAAGATATTACTGTACTTCGCGGCAAACCTGCTGGGCATTCTTTTTGGTCTGCTCACCATCATTATGATAGGTCCGGTATTGCAGGTGCTGTTCAATGCCAGTGTGCCGAACGTGAAGCCGGGAGCTTCGACAGGAGTACAGCAGCAGGTGACCGCCTACATTAATAACATCGTCATGCAGCAGGACAAGATGACTGCTCTTGCGTATGTGTGTATTGCGGTGGTGGTGTTCACTGTGCTGAAGAACCTGTTCCTGTACATAGCGGTGTACATCCTTAACCCATTGCGCAATGCCGTTCTGCGCAGGCTGCGCAACGACCTGTTCACTAAGACATTATCGCTGCCGATAGGTTTTTTTACAGAAGAGCGCAAGGGAGACCTTATTTCGAAGATGACAAATGACATCAACGAAGTGGAGCTGTCTATCATGAGTGTGTTGGAGGTGTTCATCAGAGAACCACTGACGATCATCGTTTACATTACCATGATGCTGGTGACGAATTATCAGCTTACGTTGTTCCTGTTCATATTTCTGCCGGTGGCGGGATTGATAATTGGCAGGATCAGTAAGTCGCTGCGCAAATCGTCGAATGAGGCACAACAGCATCTCAGTTCCATTATGGAAGTGATAGATGAGTCGCTGGTGGGTATGCGCGTGCTGAAGGCGTTTGGTGCGGAAACGCATCAGAAGCTGAAGTTCATGAAGCTGAACAATAATCTGTTCCGTACCCGGAATCAGATAGCAGCCCGTCGTGAACTGGCCTCGCCGCTGTCGGAGACGATGGGTATTATAGTTGCGAGCATCATATTGTGGTTTGGCGGCCGCATCGTGTTTTCCGGCACAGGTTTTTCGGGGCCGGCATTCATTACCTACATTGGTATGTTCTGGATGATCATAGCGCCGTTCAAGAACCTGTCGTCTGCATTCTCTAATGTGCAGAAAGGTACGGCGGCTCTGGACAGGATAGAAGGACTGCTGGCAGTTGAGAACGCTATCACCGATGCGCCTGATGCCAGGCAGATACAGTCGTTTGAGCGAGAGATCACCTTCAGGAATGTGAGCTTTTCTTATGGCGAACGCAAGGTACTGGACGGAATAGACCTGACTATACCCAAGGGAAAGACTGTGGCACTGGTGGGCGCATCGGGTGCGGGTAAGTCGACACTGGTGGATCTTATACCCCGCTTTCATGATGTGAGCGGAGGAGAGATACTAATAGACGGTGTGAATGTGAAGCAGTGCAAGATAGAAGACTTGCGTAGGCTAACAGGAGTAGTAAGTCAGGACCCAATATTGTTCAACGATACGTTGTATAATAACATAACACTGGGGACAGGAGGTGCCACACAGGAACGAGTGGAAGAAGCTGCCAGGATAGCGCATGCAGATAAATTCATTCAGCAAAAGCCAGAGGGATATCAGACCTATGCGGGCGACCGTGGCGCAAGGCTGAGCGGAGGTGAACGGCAGAGGATAACGATAGCACGTGCGGTGTTGAAGAATCCGCCGATCCTGATATTGGATGAGGCCACTTCATCGCTGGACACGGAGAGTGAGCGTATTGTGCAGGATGCCATTAACACGCTAATGAAGAACAGGACATGTGTAGTGATAGCTCATCGCTTATCTACGGTGCAGCACGCTGATGAGATCATAGTGATGGAGAAGGGCAGGATAGTGGAGCGAGGCACGCACTACAATCTTCTGGAGGCAGGTGGTATCTATAAACGTCTTGTGGAGATGCAGCAGGTGAAGTAATAGTAACGAAATTCAATTGAAGTCAATTTTATAAACCAGGGATATGAAGTTTGAACAAGCGGTGCCCGTGCAGTGGGTGGCTGAATTTGCCGGAGCCAAGTTGGTAGGAAATGCTACCCAAATGGCTACCGGCATCAATGAGATACATAAGGTGACGAACGGGGATATTTCTTTCGTAGACTTTGAGAAATATTATAGCGCCTGCCTGAACTCGGCGGCGACCATCATTATCATCAATAAAGAGGTTGATTGCCCGGAGGGTAAGACGTTGTTGGTAACAGCAGACCCCTTCAGCGCGTATGTGAAGCTGGTGAAGCATTTCCGTCCGTTTGAGCCCGCCAATAAGATGATAAGCGACACAGCGGTTATAGGCGAGGGAACACATCTGCAACCGGGGGTCTTTGTTGGCAACAATGTGCGTATAGGCAGGAATTGCCTTATCCACCCGAATGTGACGATCTATGACCATACGGTAATTGGTGACAATGTTATCATTCATGCCGGAACCGTGCTTGGTGCTGACGCGTTCTACTTCAAGCGCCGGAAGGACAGGGAGATGCAGTATGATAAGATGGAGAGCTGCGGGAGGGTGATCATTCAGGACAATGTGGAGATAGGTGCAGGCTGCACGATAGACAAGGGTGTGAGCGGCGATACCATAATAGGAGCCGGTACCAAGCTGGACAACCATATTCATGTGGGTCATGGCGCGGTAATAGGCAAGAACTGTCTGTTTGCTGCACAGGTGGGCATAGGCGGCAAGGCTATTATAGAAGATGAAGTGATATTGTGGGGACAGGTGGGCGTTAGCAAAGACCTTGTAGTGGGCAAGGGTGCCGTGGTAATGGCACAAAGCGGTGTGCCGGCAAGCATAGAGGGTGGAAGGTCGTACTTCGGGTCTCCGGTGGGAGAGGCGCGGCCCAAGATGAAAGAGCTGGCCTGGATCAAACGCATACCGGAATTGTGGGAGAAGGTGTATGGAAATAAAGACATTTAATACCCTATATGCCCGGTGATGATCGCTATTGATGAACATCTGATACTGCGGCCCTATGAGGTGGCAGACTTTGAAGCGTTGTTTGCAGCCGTGGACCGCTCGCGCCAGCACCTGAGCAAGTGGCTGCCATGGGTGGCCGCGACCACAAGACCAGAGCACTCGATGGAGTTCATTCAGCGATCTATGCAGGAGCTGCACGACCAACAATCGCTGGTGATGGGTGTGTTCTATGATGGTGAGCTGGTAGGAGGTGTGGGCATGCACGAGTGGCAGCATGATACAAAGCGAGCTCAGGTAGGTTACTGGGTAAGTAAGGACCATGAGGGGCGAGGTATTGTGACCCGATCGCTGGAGGGGTTTATTGGATATTTGTTTTCAACGGTGGGGCTGAACAAAATAGAGATACACTATGTAGTGGCGAATAAACGCAGCGGGGCTGTGGCTACGCGGCTGGGATTTGTGACAGAGGGTCTGATAAGGCAGAGTGCTATGCGTAATGGTATACTGGAAGATGTGGTAGTGACGGGATTGCTTCGGCATGAATGGAAAGAGGGGCGGCGGTAAAAGAAAAATATGCCGGACACTACCTGAATATTAAATAATAAAGTATTTTGCATAGCATAAGTATGAAAAACAGGATCGTTTTATTGGCAGCATTGGCGGTGTTGATCATAGCATCGGGCTGCGGCCGCACCATTTACAGGGGCAAGGTGTATAAGAGCAACAAGTACGTGAAGTCTAAACAACGCTACCATTTCTGGCATAGTCATGGTGCCCGTCCGCGTAATCACAACGGAGGTTACTGGTAGCAGATACCATATTCATAAAAGTGAAAACAGGAAGTCCGGATCGGGCTTCCTGTTTTTGTTTTGTCTATTGTGAGTCCGGTTCGAAGTCGAGAACTGCTGAGTTCATGCAGAAGCGTTTGCCGGTGGGTGGTGGCCCGTCGTCGAAGATGTGGCCGAGATGAGATTCACATCGTCCGCACTGCACCTCAATACGCTCCATGCCATGGGAGTCATCGGGCAGGTAGATGACACTGTTGGGGCGGATGGCCTCGTAGAAGCTGGGCCAGCCACACGAGCTAGCAAACTTGGAGCCCGACCGGAACAACGGATTGCCGCATACAGCACAATAGTACATCCCTTTCACATCGGTTTTCCAGTATTTACCGGAGAAGGCATATTCGGTGCCTTTTTCGCGGGCTATGCTGTAAACGCCGGCAGAGAGTATTTTGCGCCATTCGCTGTTTGATACCCGCAACTTGTTGGTGTCTGTGCGGGAGTAGTATGGATTGTTTGTGTTCATTGTTTTCTTGTTTTGCGCGTTGGTACACTCCACAAAAAGAAGGGTGCATAACATAGCGGTTGCCAAAGTCAATTTACGCATAAGAAGGTATTACAGTAAAGATAGGGATGATAGGCGTATTTGAAATTGTTAAAGTTGGCGAATGGAAATCTTGCATAGTTTTACCCTATGCAGCAAAAGAGTGTCAATATCTTCTGGTTCAGGCGCGATCTGCGTCTGAGTGATAATGCGGGATTGTATCATGCGTTGAAGAGCGAAGTACCAGTGGTGCCGATCTTCATTTTTGACAAGAACATACTAAATGACCTTACAGACAAAAAAGACAAGCGCGTACAATTCATACATGACGTGCTTACCGGCATACAAGAGCAACTGGTGCAAATGGGGAGCAGCCTGACGGTCCTGTATTGCACCCCGGAAGAAGCTTTCGTGCAGTTGATGCAGGCATATGATGTGAAAGGTGTGTATACCAACCATGACTACGAACCGTATGCACAGAAGAGAGATGACGAGGTGAGGCAAGTGCTGGCTAGCAGGGGCGTGGGATTCAATACTTACAAAGACCAGGTTATATTTGAGAAGGATGAAGTGGTGAAGGACAATGGAACGCCCTACACCGTGTACACGCCCTACAGCAAGAAGTGGAAAGAGAGGCTGAATGATTTTTATTTGAAGCCCTACCCTACTGAGAAGTACTTTGATCACTTTCTGAAGATGGAGCGGCAGGATATGCCCTCACTTGCCGAAATAGGTTTTGAACCGGCGCCTCACGGCATGTTGCCAATGGTGCTGGATGAGCGCATTGCCGGAGATTATGACAAGACACGCGATGTGCCCGCCATAAACGGCACAACAAAGATGGGCATTCACCTGCGGTTTGGCACCGTGAGTGTGCGCTACCTTGCTGCAAGAGCGCTGGCGCTTAACCCTGTATACCTGAGCGAGCTGATATGGAGGGAGTTCTTTATGTGCATCTTGTGGCATTTCCCGCATGTGGTGCATGGCGCGTTCAAGAAAGAGTATGACAACATAGTGTGGCGCAACAATGAAAATGAGTTCAGGAAATGGAGTGAGGGGCAGACAGGATATCCGATAGTGGATGCCGGGATGCGGGAGCTGAATGAAACGGGGTTCATGCATAACAGGGTGCGTATGATAGTTGCCAGTTTCCTGACGAAGGACCTGCTGGTGGACTGGCGATGGGGTGAGGCATATTTTGCACAGAAGCTGCTTGATTATGACCTGTCGGCCAATAATGGCAACTGGCAGTGGGCGGCCGGTTGCGGCTGCGATGCGGCACCCTATTTCAGGGTATTCAATCCGGAGTTGCAGACACAGAAATTCGATCCACAGTTGAGGTATGTGCGTAAGTGGGTGCCAGAGTATGACCAACTGACCTATGCACGCCCGATAGTGGCACATGATATGGCGCGGGACAGATGCCTGAAAGTGTATAAGGAGGGGTTGGGCAAGGGGTGACAAGCATCATTCGGGGTAATGACAGCCATCACGGAGCTTGCGGGTGTGCCGGGTTAATTTTGTGCAAAATCCCGGAATATGAAGAAGACTCTAGTATTAGTGATGCTTGCCGCAACGCTGTTGGGCGTGTCTTGTAAGAAGAAAGATAGCAATTCATCCAGCTCCACCGCCGGTAGCACCCTGAGGGTATTAAAAAGCCCGACTGGACAAAACCAGACCATGAGTGCCAACATTGATGCTGACGGCTATGTGAATTTCAATGCACAGCAGTTGATGGCAGATGGCGGAAGTCCGCTGCATTCTTATACGTGGTCGTTGGAGCTGAGCCCTACGCCGCCGTCAGGTGTTACAATAACGCCACTTACAGGAGTTGTGAACCGTTCGGGTCACGCAGCAACCGGTTTGAGTACGGGTACAAAGACGTTTAAAGTGAAAGTAAGTGACGGGACAAGCACAGCTACAGGATCGATAGACCTGAAGATAACAGGATATACCCCTGGCCCGGCGGCATTGTTGCAGCAGATAGGAGCGCCATTTACTTTGGTAGATGGCGTAGCGGGAAAGTCTTACGGTGCATCGTTGTATGTTACCGGTGGCACACCACCCTACTCCTGGCTGCTGGATGCGAGTTATGCAGGTAGCTCTGATCTTACCGGTGCAGGATTGACGGTAGATGAATCGGCCGGTATTGTGCGCGGAACCATCATGAGCAGCGCCGCAGGCAAAATCATCAAGTTTAAAGTGATTGTGAAGGACGCCACAGGGGAGACCGCCATTGGCAGCACGGTATACACGATCAATATCAAGTAAACAACTGATATTGCCGGGAGTTGCCCGGCGTATCGTTACAGCAGCATAAATTTATCGGCATCTTTCAGGAAGGGCAATTTCTCGCGTATCTGTGAGAGGTTGCCCTTTTCGAGTGTAACGGTGCGCACGGCCTCCGTCTCTGTGTGTTGCCATATGAGGTCGCCGAGGGGGCCGAAGACACTGCTGTCGCCGCTGTAATCATTTCCTTTAGCATCGGTGCCCACCCGGTTCACGCCCACTACATAACATTGGTTTTCTATGGCGCGTGCCTGCAATAGCGTGCGCCATGCAAGGCTGCGTACACGTGGCCAGTTGGCTACATAGATGGCCACATCGTATTCCGAATCTTTATTGCGTGCCCATACGGGGAAGCGGAGATCGTAACATACCATCAGGTTTATGCGCCAGCCATTCACCTGTGCTATTACACGGTGACTACCGGCGGCATAGTGTTCGTCTTCGCCGGCATAGGCGAAAAGGTGGCGTTTGTCGTACCGGATGATAGTGCCATCGGGTTGTACCCAAAGGAATCTGTTGTAGTAATTGTCCTCTTCTTCGATAATGAGGCTACCTGCCAGTATGCAGCGGTGTTTCATTGCCATGTCCTTCATCCATTGCACCGTGTTGCCGGTCATGGGTTCGGCAAGGCGTTCGGGAGACATACTGAAGCCCGTGCTGAACATCTCGGGCAGCACCACTACATGGCGCGGACCAGTGATGGAGTTGAGCAGTGTTTCGTAGTGCGCCAGGTTGGCGGTTTTGTCTTCCCATACTATGTGGGGCTGAATGAGCGTTATATGTAGTTGTGAGGACATGCGGAAGCTTAAAAAATGAACAAAAGCGAAGGCTAACAGGCAATTAGCTGGTTTCCTTACATTTGTAACAATGCACCGATCAAAAATAGTCATTCTGTTGCTACTGCTGTTACCGGCGGCGGTGCATGGTATTGATAAAAAGAAAAAGCTGATCATACCGGGGAGGTGGAAGGAAGTGAAGCGGATGACACCTGACAGTACGGTGCAGGAATATGATGATACACTTTATGTAGCCTTTCTTCCTAAAGACTCATTTTCCTATCATTACAGGAAAGGATTTATTTATGAGGGTGTTTACGGAATAAGTGAAGACAGCATTCTGGACATGGGAACCGTGCGGTTCAAGGTGCTGCTGCGCAAAGGGGAGCAGATGGTGCTGATGAACCAGAAAGGTATCCACCATTTCGGGCCGGACCTGAGCGACACAGCCGCGGCCATTGTGATAAAGAAAGAAGACTCTGCCCGACCAGTGAACAGCCTGGAAGAGATGATAGGGCGCTGGTCGGTGTATAAAAGAAAAACTGAAGGTCCGGGAACGTTGGATGCTGCTGACAACATACGATCGGTTTATATAACCGGTCCATCGACAGATGGGAAGCAGGGTTTTGTGTATAGCGGTGCCGATGCAGACAATGCCCCGTCGTGGACGGTGCGGGAACTGGGCGGCGGTCAATCGCTGGTTTGTGAGGGTCGCAGACCAAGGACCTTTAAAGTGCTTCGCTGCCAGGATGGAGAAATGATACTTGAGGAGAGTGGTGTAAAGTACTATCTGAAGCAGCCTAAATAGGGGGTGCTGTTGAAAGAGTGTAGGTTAATGGCGTTTGACGCATATAGTTTCTTTTAATTGGGAGTGCTGACACTGAACGAACTGAAGCAGGGCATCATGCATCTGTTGTATCCCCGCCTTTGCGAGGGGTGCAACCGTCAATTGCTGGAAGGTGAGGAGGTGTTGTGTATAGGCTGCGCCACAGAATTGCCTGAAACCGGGTACCATGCCATTGCAGGGAATGAGACCGAACAGCGATTTGCCGGTAGGTTCCCGTTTGTGAGGGCCACATCGTACTGTTATTTTACTGAAGACGGCTTGTTGCAGCACTTGCTGCATGGGCTGAAATACACCACCAAAAAAGACATTGGCGATTTTTTGGGAAGCCGTTTTGCGCGGCAACTGGCCGTAACTAATTGGATATCAACGGTTGACGAAATAATAGCTGTGCCCCTGCACCCATATAAGGAGGCTTTAAGGGGATATAATCAGAGTCATCTGCTGAGTTTGGCAATGGGTGAGGTGCTGCATAAACCGGTTACCGAGGGAAAACTGGTGCGCGTGCGGGCTACCGAGAGCCAGACCAACAAGAACCGGGCAGAGCGAACGGCGAACATGGCCGGGGCGTTTGCGTTAAGCGATACGAAGTGGATGGAAGGCAAACACATTTTGATAGTCGACGATGTGTTGACCACGGGGGCTACCATAGAAGCCTGCGCATTAGCAATTTTGGAAGCCGCGGGGGCCAGGGTGAGCATTGCCACGATCGGGATAACGGTGTAGCGGGCGCACCGGCATATGTGGCTTATCGTGTATGTGAAAGGATTCAAAGGCCCTAAAAAAACTTATACATAGTGTGGCAGATGCTTTTATCCTCGTTGGGTAACACTTATATTTGCGGAGGTTTTTGGCTCTGGTATTTGTTTTTATAGATATTTCACTATACCTTAATACCCGATTATTGAAAACCTGAGAAGGATTCATTGAATATTTAACAGACCAATTATGAAGAAACACGTAATTACGGCATCATTGTTACTGTCAGCGATGACGACATTTGGTGGCGGTTACCAACTCAACCTTCAGGGGTTGAGGCAAATGGCAATGGGTGGTTCGGGAACTGCCTGGCCATGGGATGCTTCGACTATATTTTACAACCCGGGTGGTCTTTCGCGCCTGAAGGGAATCCAGATATATGCCGGCACATCAATGATCATGCCGACAACAGCATATGGCAACAGGGATAATTCCGGTGTGGTATCGTCGAACGAACAGACTGCAAAGCAAACGTTTATGCCGTTCAACCTCTACATAGGAGGTCCGGTGCATGAAGACAGCAGGATAGGTGTTGGTCTGGGTATATACAGTCCGTTTGGAACAGGTATGAAATGGAATGACAACTGGATGGGTAAATACATCGTTCAGTCAGTTGAATTGAAGACCGTTTTCTTCCAGCCTACTGTAAGCTACCGTGCAACTGATTGGTTGTCGGTAGGCGCAGGATTCGTTGTAGGTACCGGATCATTGGATATGCAGCGCGCACTGCCTGTGCATGGTGCACAAGGACCGGGTCTTGACGACGGAAAAGCAAGCCTGCACGGCAATGCAGCCGGCGTTGGTTTCAACGTAGGTGCACAGGTAAAGATGAGCGAGAACCTGCAGCTGGGTCTTACTTACCGTTCGCAGGTGAATATGGACATAGATGGCGGAGCTGCTAAGTTCAGGGTGCCGACTTCGTTGAAAGATTCTTTCCCGGGTACAACATTCAGTGCGAGGCTGCCAATGCCTGCAGTAGCTACCGCAGGTTTCGGCTGGCGCCGTGGCGACTTCACGCTGCAGATGGACTTCAGCTACACAGCATGGAGTGCGTACGATTCGCTGCGCATAGACTTCAAGCAGACAACAACATCGCTTACAAACATGCGTGCGCCAAGGTTGTATCGCAACACATTCACACCAAGGTTGGGTATGCATTACAAGATCAGTCGCGTAGTGGCGCTGATGGCGGGTGGTGCTTATGATCCTACTCCTGTTGTGAACGACATCGTTTCTCCTGATCTTCCTGATGCAGACCGTATCGTGCTTTCTTGTGGTATCACAGTAAAGCCATTGCCGGGTCTTACCATCATGGGCGCGTTTGAGGGTGTAAACTCTGTGAAGCGTAACGGGGAGTATGTATATGCAGGCTTTAATGGTGTTTACAAAACAGCAGCTGCCACACCGGCAATAGGTCTGTACTATAGTTTCTAAAAAATTGAATAAAAAGCGAAAAATGAAAAAATTATATACCATAGGTGCGCTCGCTACAGTACTGTTCTCGGCATGCAGACCAAGTGCCAACGTTACTACCCCGCCAACATCGGGGGACGCGGTGTTCACCAACTATCTGGCTGTGGGTTGTTCGTTCACCTCGGGTTATGCTGATGACGCGCTTACAGTTTCGGGTCAGTTGAACTCATATCCTCAGCGTTTGTTTGAGCAGATGGAGACTATCAAGTCGGGCAACGGAGCTACAGGTCCGTTCTTACAGCCACTGGTTACAGGTGACAACGGATATCCGACACCAAAACTTGTGGCAGGCACCAAGTATTATTGCGATGGTACATCTTCAATAGGTCCGGTGGTGAGCACACTGCCGCTTGACTCTAACGGAAGCTGGCATTACACTAGCCCGGTGAATAATGGGCAGATCAACAACATAGCTGTACCGTTCATTCGTGTAGCCGACTATGCTGTTGCAGGCTACGCGAATCAGCACAATATGCTGGCCAAGAGGTTTTACTACGATGCAAACAAGCGTCCGTTGGATGAACTGTATTCACGTGTGTTCAACCTGCACCCTACTTTCTTCACCGTGTGGTTGGGAGCAACAGATGTATTGGGTTATGCGCTTGCAGGTGGTCAGGGCAATGGTACCGGCACCGCTACGCCGGTTCTGGGCAACTACTATAACCAAAATGACATTACTCCGTTCCAGGTGTTTGCTGACTACTACGATAGCGTAGTTACGGCAGTATCGAGCACATCGGCGTCGGGCGCATTGCTGAATGTTCCGGACATTACTGCACTCCCATACTTTACCGCAGTACCATCAAATGGACTGGTGATCACACGTCAGTCGCAGGCAGACAGCCTGCAGGCGTTGTACAAGAGCAGGGGTTTTGACATCGTTTTCCAGGAGGGTAAGAATCAGTACGTGATCAAGGACAATGACGACAAAACACGTCAGTCGGTGCCTGGTGAGTTGATCCTGATGACCATTCCGCGCGATTCCATCATTTGTGCAGGTTGGGGAAGTGTGAAACCAATTCCTAAAGAGTACGTGCTTACAACCGATGAGTTGCAGAACATCCGTACAATGGTGGACAAGTACAACGAGAACATCCGTCAGCAGTGTATCCGCCGCAAGCTGGCATATGTGGACATCAATGCGTTCATGAAGACATTGGCTACGGGTATGCCATACAACGGCATCAAGTATTCAGCAGAATATATTTCAGGTGGTGCATTCTCTCTTGATGGTGTTCATATGAACGCAAGGGGTAATGCGCTGATCGCGAACTTTGTTCTGAACACGATCAACACCTACTACCACTCGACTGTTCCGCTTACTGACGCCAACAAATATCCGGGTGTAAAGTATCCGTAATGGTTCCATATTTTCCAAGCAGAGAAGCTCCTCCGAACGGGGAGCTTTTTTGTTGTGCGCAGGTAGCGGATGTTCTTTGCTACAAACAGTTATTTTTGCGGTATCAGCAGTAATCAGTCCATATTAGAGTCGCCCATAGAATTCCTGAAAGGAGTTGGTCCGCAACGCGGTGAATTGCTGCGCACAGAACTGGAGATAAGCACGTTTGAGGACCTGCTGTATCATTATCCTTACCGGTATGCCGACAGATCGCAGGTGACGCGGATAGGCTTCATAGACCCTAAGACAGAATATGTGCAGCTGGTGGGCACATTGGTGAATATTTCTGAGGAAGGTGAGGGGAGGAAGAAGCGACTTATAGCTACTCTTTATGATGACACCGGTCGGATAGAATTGTTGTGGTTTCAGGGTGCACAGTGGATGAAGAAGTCCTTAAAGGAGAATGTCCGATACATTGTGTATGGGAAATTGAATTACTTCAATGGAGTGGTGAATATTGCGCATCCGGAGATGGAGCTGCTGAATGCGGAGACCTCCATACCCGGCAGGCAACCGGTGTACCCGACAACGGAGAAGCTAAAGGTGAGAGGTGTGACCAACCGGTCGTTTGCGAAGCTGACACAAGCATTGTTTGAGAAGCTACAGCCGGGCGATGTGATGGAGATATTGCCGCAAGAGTTGCGGAACCAATACAAGTTGTGTGGTCGGTTTCAGGCGCTGAGGTGGATACATTTTCCGGATACTGAAGAGCACGAGCAAGCCGCAAGGCACCGGATGAAGTGGGAGGAGCTGTTCCTTTCTCAATTGAAAATAGGTAGACTGAGGTTGCAGCATACTGCACAGCAGGGGTGGCATTTTGGAAAGGTAGGAGATACGTTCAATGAGTTTTTCAGCAAACATCTGCCGTTTCCACTTACCAATGCACAGAAGCGTGTGCTGAAGGAGATAAGGCAGGATACAGGTACCGGCAAGCAGATGAACCGCCTGCTGCAGGGAGATGTGGGGAGCGGAAAGACGATAGTGGCACTGATGTCTATGTTGCTGGCACTGGACAATGGATTTCAGGCTTGTATCATGGCGCCGACAGAGATATTGGCACAGCAGCATTATTTCAGCATATCGGGTATGCTGCGTGACATGGGTATAGAGGTGCGGCTCCTTACGGGAAACGTAAAAGGAAAACCAAGAAAAGAGATACTGGAGCAGCTTGCAGACGGGTCGCTGCGGATAGTGGTGGGCACACATGCGCTGCTTGAAGATAATGTGCAGTTCAAAAATCTGGGACTTGCTGTGATAGATGAGCAGCACCGTTTTGGTGTGGGCCAGCGGGCGCGGCTGTGGAAGAAGAATGAGATGCCGCCACACATATTGGTAATGACCGCTACACCCATACCCCGAACGCTGGCCATGACCATGTATGGCGATCTGGATGTGTCGGTGATAGATGAGTTGCCGCCGGGTCGACATCCGATAAAGACAATTCTGGCGCGCGATATGGAGCGTGCAAGGGTGATGCAGTTCATGAGGAGTGAAGTGGACAAGGGGCGGCAGGCATATATCGTGTATCCGCTGATAGAGGAGTCGGAGAAGATGGACTATGAAAGCCTGATGGCCGGATATGAGCAAGTGAAGATATGGTTTGATGAGAATAAGTACCGGATAGCGATGGTGCATGGCCGGCAGGAAGCAGCAGAGCGAGAGCGCAATATGCAACGGTTTGCAAAGGGTGAGGCGAATGTGCTGGTGGCAACAACTGTGATAGAAGTGGGTGTGAATGTGCCGAACGCATCGGTGATGCTGATAGAGAGTGCGGAAAGGTTCGGGCTTTCTCAGATGCACCAGTTGCGCGGCCGCGTGGGCAGGGGTGCGGAACAGTCGTATTGTATATTGCTGGCAGGGTCTAAGGTATCGGACGAGAGTTACAAACGCCTGCAGATAATGGTGTCGACCAATGACGGATTCAAGATAGCGGAAGAAGACCTGGCTATGCGCGGCCCCGGCGATATGTATGGAACCAAGCAGAGCGGTCTTATAAAGTTCAAGCTGGCAGACATAGTGCAGGATAGCGGAATACTGGAAGAGACCAGAGTTGCTGCACTGAACATGCTGACGAATGATCCCGGGCTTACATCAGCTCAGCACCAGCCGCTGCGGTATGTATTGTCTCAGCAGGGCAAACAATCGCATTGGGGAAAGATAAGCTGACGAGTATTTACACTCAATAAGAGCAGGTAGGAATAGGGGTATAATTCGCCAAAAGTGGGGTTGAAATGATAGTTTTGGCGAGATATAATATATTATAATGGATTGAAA
Source organism: uncultured Flavipsychrobacter sp. (assembly GCA_964652995.1). Classification (GTDB taxonomy): domain Bacteria; phylum Bacteroidota; class Bacteroidia; order Chitinophagales; family Chitinophagaceae; genus Nemorincola. The sequence continues at coordinate 34,487 of CAZZCR010000025.1, forward strand.
AGCCCGTCCATACTGACTTCTCTTTGAATGAGCCCGGAATATTTGTCTGAATTTTTAAGTCCGAAAGTTGTTACCATTGTAATAAGGAGCGATTTTGAAGTGCCGGTCTCTTCACGGAAAGCGGCGCATTTATTTTCAAGAGTTTTCGCGTAGTCTTTAGTGATCTCGAAACGGGAGTTTGCGAATTTCATTTCGCATATGTTGATACAGTGATCTTGCCGGTCGAGGACAAGATCGATCTGGGTACCAGATTTTTTATCGGAGGTTTTACTCTGCCAGACCGAAGTTTCGGTATAGACACCGCCGATACTGAGTGCGTTTTTCAGTTGTTGTGTGTGCTTCATGCAAATGCTTTCAAACGCAAATCCGCTCCAGCTTTTCCATGATTGCCCGGTGGAAAAGCGTATCCATGAGCCGGCACCGGAGATACGGTTATTGTCTATGAATTTCATGTAAAATCGGGAGTACTCATCGGTAAGTTTGTAGAGATAGTCTTTTGCTGTTTTGCCAAATGGGATATAGGGTGTGATAAACCCCGACTGGGTAAGCTCATCGAGAATGAGTGAGGTGCCGCCACCGGAGGTTAGTTTGCATGTTCTGATAATGTCGGTTCGGTCGAGGCCGGAGCCGTGTGTCGCCAGTGCCCGGATTATGTTTATGTGTGCCGTAGCTTCTCCAAACAGCGACAGGAAGAGATTTTTGAATTCGTTGTGCAGCAGTCCGTCTTTTGTAAAGCAGGTGCGATCTATGGCCTGTGCAGCACTTTCGCCTTTTTCAACCTCTTTTAGGTATTGCGGAACTCCGCCCATTACCATGTATAACTGCAGTATCTGATAGCGGTCGAGGTTTATTTTTCTTGCTTTGAGGAACTCTTCGGTCTCATTGAGTGAAAACGGTTGTAACCGGATACAGCGTGTGACCCTGTTGTGAAGGCCGCCTTTGTTGTTGATGACCTTTTGTATCATCCAGGCTGCGGAAGATCCGCATATAACCACCAGGAGGTTCTTCTGACGTGATGCCCATGTATTCCAGAAATGCTCGAAAGCTTGCATGAAGCCAGAGCGGGGAGAACAAAGCCAGGGGAATTCATCGAAAAAAATGACTTTGCGTTGTTTCCTTATGATAGGGGAAAGGTGGGCGATAAGTTGTTCGAAAGCTTCCATCCAGTTTTCGGGGGGAGCCAATTTTAGTTTGGTTCTTTTACCCGATAGTGCCATGCAGAAATTGAGGAGCTGCTGTTTCAGCGTGGCGTTGTGCATGCCGGAAACCTCGAAGGCAAGCTGCTTTGCAAACACATGCCGAACGAGATATGTTTTGCCAACCCTGCGGCGGCCATAAACAACAACCAGTTCGGGTTCGCCGGAGCCAGAGATCTTTTGCAGAAGTAATTTTTCTTCATGTCTTCCAGCCAATACTTCCATATTATGGGATATTATATTTCGCCAAAAGTAGTAAAAAAGAGTGAGTTCTGGCGAAATATAGAATTTGTATAACTCGCCAAAAGCGGGTTGTTAATGGTGGTTTTGGCGAGATATAAATAAACCTTATTTGTGGAATATGCCATAAACGGCCGATCCTGTGCCACTCATAGAAGCGTACAATGCACCATCATCATACAGCTTACTTTTAATCTCGGCCAGTTGCGGATGAATAGGGAAAACCGTTTGTTCAAAGTCGTTGCTGATGTGGTGTTTCCATTCTGAGACAGGCAGATCCGCAATTGTACGGAGGTCGAAAGGAGCTGGCCTTGGTGTGATCATGGAGAATGCGTCGCGGGTGGATACATGAATACCCGGGCAGATGACACGTATCTCATAGTTGTCAAGCGAGAGTGTGACCGGTGACATTTTTTCGCCGCGGCCGGCAGCGAACCGGGGGGTATTGTAGATGAAAAACGGACAATCGGACCCGAGTTGCAATGCGAATGCCGCAAGTTGTTCCGGAGTGCATTGCAATGAGAACATGTCGTTGAGGATGCGCAACATCCATGCGCCGTTTGCTGAGCCACCACCCAGGCCGGCACCCATGGGAATCACCTTGTGCAGATAGATATCTATGGGAGGAATCTTTCCCGGGTAGGCAGCGTTAAGTATTTGGTATGCTTTCCACACAAGGTTATTGTTGTTATCGCCCTGAACCGGCAGGCCGCTGAGGTGCATTTGCGAGGTGGTTGTTGCAGGTACTACTTCAAGTACATCGTGCAAGATGCTTTGATATGGTTCAGTAAACGCTATATTGTCTGAAACTGGAAAGAAAACAGTTTCGAGATCATGGTATCCGTCGGCACGTTTGGCGGTGACGAACAGCCCGAGGTTGATCTTACAATTTGGAAAGCAAATCATTATGAGGGTGAAATTATGCGTATTTTTGAAATTAAGCGGAGCTAATGTGCCGTGACCGATGAAAGAAGTAATCAGGCTGAACGATATACGCAAGAGTTATTTCATGGGAAAGCAGGAACTGCAAGTACTGAAGGGGATATCGTTGCTGATAATGGAGAATGACTATGTGGCGCTGATGGGGCCATCGGGGTCGGGGAAATCTACATTGATGAACATTCTCGGATGTCTTGATACTCCCTCGGGCGGGCAGTATATTCTGAATGGTAAGGATGTGAGCAATATGCAGGACGATCAGCTGGCCGATGTGCGCAATGTGGAGATAGGCTTTGTGTTTCAGCAATTCAACCTGTTGCCGCGCCTGACCGCGTGGGAGAATGTAGCGTTGCCGCTTATTTATTCCGGCGCATCTCGCAAGGAGCGCGAAGAGCGTGCGCGAGCCATGTTGGATAAGGTGGGGCTGAGTGAGCGTGCGCATCACAAGCCCAATGAGCTATCGGGTGGACAGAGCCAGCGTGTAGCTATAGCGCGGGCATTGATCAATAATCCATCTATATTGCTGGCCGACGAACCGACAGGTAATCTTGACACAAGAACATCGGTAGAGATCATGGAGTTGTTTGGCGACATACATAGCCATGGCAACACGGTGGTACTTGTGACCCATGAGGAGGATATAGCCAACTATACACAACGCGTGATCAGGATAAGGGACGGTGTGGTGGAAACAGACATCAGAAAGAACAAGCAGGCAGTTCATGCCTGATTTATTATACCAGTAAATTAGCGATAGTGTTCAGGATATATACAAAGACAGGAGACAAGGGTGGTACCAGCCTGATAGGTGGCGTGCGTGTGCCGAAGAGCCATATCAGGATTGAGAGTTACGGTACTGTGGACGAATTGAATTCGTACATAGGTATGGTAAACGACATGGCCGGCAATGAAAAGATCAGTGAATGGCTGCGAGAGATCCAGGACCGGTTATTTACGGTAGGTTCGGTATTAGCAACAGACCCGGGGAAGGAGGTGAAGATGAAACTGCCAGACCTGCATGACACTGATGTAACCTGGTTGGAGCAGCAGATTGACAGCATGAATGAAGTGTTGCCGGAGATGCGCTCATTTATATTGCCTGGTGGCCATCTGGCGTCTTCAACCTGCCACGTGGCCCGCTGTGTGTGCCGCCGAGCGGAACGCATTTGTGTGGCGATGCAGGAACAGAACGAGGAGATACCACCGATAGTGCTTCAGTATCTGAACCGCTTATCAGATTTCCTTTTTGTTTTATCGCGCTACATCAGCCACATCAACAATGCTGCTGAAATACCTTGGCGGGCACGCGTATAAGGCATGTAATATTGAACCTATTCTATTTACGTCAGGCCTTATCCGGTTGCGTGTGCGCCGGATCAGAACTGTTTAGGCTGCCACCAGATGCGGTTTCTTGAAGGAACTTTGTAAGAGAAAGTGATGGTGAACGTTGAGTACCCATCATTGTTTCCCGGATTGCCGCGCAAAGAGCCCGGTTTGTTGGACAAGGAATTGTTGTAGTAGGGCGTTTTATCGGCCACCTGAATTGCAGTTGCTGCTTCTTTTGGTCCGAGGTTCTGGTTGAATTCAAACGCACTGACGTACTTGCCGCTTACACCGTCCAGGTAGTCGAACATGGTCATACGGTACATGTATTCGATGCCGAGGTTGAGGTGGTCGCCGAGATCCCAACGATAACCGAATGCGAGTGGTACTGCCGGCTGCCAGCGTGAATTCTTTTTAGGGTAAGAAGCACCCTCCCAGCCTTGTCCTTCGAGCGACAGATCGTAGGTCTTTACCCAAGTAGGGCTTTTACCAACGGTGCTGTACGGAGTGTAATGGAATACTGCGAGACCTGCTGCCAGATATGGCTGACGGCGTTTGTATGCTTTTCCACGCAGGTTGAAACGGCGCGGAGTGTACTCGAACATTGCGGATGCCTCAACTACGATCGCTTTAGCGTTCTGTGCACGGAGATAGCGCTGAACGTAGTCTTTTCCCTCGAGTAGGTTTTTGCCTTTTACACCATCATAGTTCCATTCGTCTGTTGCGTACAGGCTACCAAAATTGAGTTGGAAGCGGGTAGCGAAGCTAGGGTGGAATGAATACCTACCGAACAAACCGCCCATCATGGAGACTTTATCGAAATATTTGCTGTTGGTATAGTGATCGATAGGACCTTTTGTGCCCACATCTCCCCACATATCAGTCTTACCAATGTTGGTACCGATAGACCAACCATCGGGTTCGATGTATACGCGAGACGGCCTGAATTTTTGCGCTGTAGCGGGAATACTCATAACTACCGCAACGCATAGTACCGATAAAAGACGGATAACCTTAGCCTGCATTTATAGATGATTTTAAAGGTTGAAGATATAAATTATTTTCCTTTAAACACAGGTTTTCTTTTTTCAAGAAAAGCAGATGTTCCTTCTTTCATATCCTCAGTGGCAAAACACTCGCCGAAGCGCTTGATCTCTTTGTCGAAGCCGTGGTGGTCGCCATCGGCACATTCATTGACACAGGCAATGATTGCTGCTACAGGCAACGGTGATTTGGTATGTATTTTCTGTAGAATCTCTTTAGCTTTAGCCAGCAGGTCGGCGGGTGCCACCACGTGATTCACCAGTCCTGCGGCTTTCGCGTCATCGGCACCTATCATGTCGGCAGTAAGGAGCATTTCCATAGCCCTTCCTTTTCCCACAAGGCGGGTGAGTCGTTGTGTACCACCGTAACCAGGAATGAGACCCAAATTAACCTCAGGCTGACCGAATTTGGCATTTGATGAGGCGATGCGGAAGTGGCATGCCATAGCCAGCTCGCAACCACCGCCCAGCGAGAAGCCATTGACCGCCGCTATGATGGGTTTCGGGCAGTTCTCTATCTTATCGAAAACAAGTTCGCGACCACGTTTGGCGATCGCCTCGCCGCCATCGGGACCAATAGAAGTGAATTCGCTGATATCGGCACCGGCCACAAAAGCTTTTTCGCCAGAGCCGGTAATGATCGCGGAGCGTATTTCAGGGTTGGTGTACACTTCATCAAGCGCTTTTCCCAAGTCGCCCACCACATCGCGGTTGAGCGCATTCATTTTGTCGGGGCGGTTGATGGTGATAATGAGCGTACCGTTCTCCAGCTCTGTAAGTATAGTGTTGTACATCTTTGTTGATGTTGAATGTTTATAAAAGTTCTTTTCTGTGTTCTGATACCCAGTTGTTTATATATGCTGCGATATCTACCGTGGAAGTTCCTGGAGGGAAAAGGTCGCCAACGCCCATTGCTTTGAGCTGTTTCATATCCTCATCGGGTATGATGCCACCACCGGTAAGCAGTACGTTGTTAAGGCCTTTTTCTTTCATTAGTTGCATAACACGCGGGAATACCGTCATGTGGGCACCGCTGAGAATGCTGATGCCCAGCGCGTCCACGTCTTCCTGTAAGGCAGTGTTCACTACCATTTCAGGTGTTTGGCGCAGACCTGTGTAGATCACCTCCATACCTGCATCGCGGAGTGCTGTTGCGATAACTTTTGCGCCGCGGTCGTGGCCATCCAGACCCACTTTGGCAACCAATACCCTGACCGGGCGTTTCCTTTCAGTACTCATTGAGCTTAATTAGGGTTGTAAAAGTAATGATTTATGGCTGTTTTGCGTAGCCATAGGGGCTGAAAAAACAAAGCCCCCGATAAAGACCGGGGGCTTTGAATATGCGTATAAAATGATTATTTCTTGAACTGAGGAATGAGGTCCTGAGCCAGTTTCACCAGTTTGGCGATACCATCTTCAGGCAGATTTCCTTTCTTGAACTCTTTCAGAACGTCAGAGTGCTTCAGTTCCATCTGCTGCAGGAACATTTCTTCGAATGCGCGAACATTCTTAACAGGAACCTCGCGGATGAGGTTGTTAGTACCCAGGTAGATGATAGCAACCTGCTTCTCTACTGAATATGGGTTGAACTGAGCCTGTTTCAGGATTTCCACGTTACGGCTACCCTTGTCGATAACGTTCTTTGTAGCAGCATCGAGGTCGCCACCGAATTTAGAGAACGCTTCCATCTCGCGGTAGAGGGCCTGGTCTAGTTTCAGGGTACCTGCTACTTTCTTCATGGATTTGATCTGAGCGTTACCACCCACGCGGCTTACAGAGATTCCCACGTTGATGGCCGGACGGATACCGGCGTTGAAGAGGTTTGATTCAAGGAATATCTGGCCGTCGGTGATAGAGATCACGTTTGTCGGGATATATGCTGATACGTCACCTGCCTGAGTTTCGATGATAGGAAGAGCGGTAAGAGAACCACCACCTTTCACGAGATGCTTGATGCTTTCAGGAAGATCATTCATCTTGCTGGCAACGTCATCGTTTGCGATCACTTTTGCAGCACGCTCGAGGAGACGGCTGTGGAGGTAGAACACGTCACCGGGATAAGCTTCGCGTCCAGGAGGGCGGCGGAGCAGCAGAGACACCTCACGGTAAGCCACCGCCTGCTTAGAAAGGTCATCATAGATAACCAAAGCCGGACGGCCTGTATCGCGGAAGAACTCGCCGATAGCGGCACCTGCGAACGGAGCGTAGAACTGAAGTGGAGCAGGGTCTGATGCAGAAGCCGCAACTATGGTTGTATAAGCCATAGCGCCGTTGTCTTCGAGTGTCTTCATCACACCTGCTACTGTAGAAGCTTTCTGTCCGATAGCGACGTAGATACAGTAAACAGGCTTGCCTGCAGCGTAGAATTCTTTTTGATTGATGATGGTGTCGATACAGATAGCAGTTTTACCTGTCTGACGGTCACCGATCACAAGCTCGCGCTGGCCACGACCGATAGGGATCATGGCGTCGATAGCCTTGATACCTGTCTGCAGTGGTTCTTTAACCGGCTCACGGTAGATAACGCCCGGAGCTTTACGCTCGAGTGGCATCTCGTACAGGTCGCCTGCGATAGGACCTTTACCATCGATAGGCTCACCAAGTGTGTTTACAACGCGGCCAACCATACCATCGCCTACTTTAATAGACGCGATCTTGTTGGTGCGGCGTACTTTGTCGCCCTCGCGGATGCCTATGTATTCACCCATGAGTACGACACCTACGTTGTCTTCTTCAAGGTTGAGGGCGATAGCTTTAACTCCGTTCGCGAACTCAACAAGTTCACCCTGACGTACGCCTGTGAGGCCATACACGCGGGCGATACCGTCGCCTATCTGCAATACGGTACCTACTTCTTCAAGGCTGGCGCCACCGTCTATCTGGGCCAGTTGCTGGCGTAAGATCGCCGATATTTCATCCGGTTTGATATCAACCATATACTAAAGATTCAAAAGTTTAAAAGTACAATTTCTTTATTCTCAGCAGGTGGACTTGCGACCGCCTGCAGGTCATTACATTTTTGTTTCGTAAGTATGGTCAATGATACGTGACCGTACGTCGTTGAGTTTTTTCTTTACGCTGCTATCAAAAAGTTTATCGCCCACCTCGAGAACGAAACCGCCTATGAGGCTTGAATCGACAGCAGTCTGCAGGTTCATGGTGTCATTCTGCATGTAGGTAGCGACCTTGGCAACTATGTTGTTCTTAACAGAATCGCTGACTGGAATCGCTGTGGTAAGTTTCACCGTGCGGATATTCTTCAGGATATTGTATTGTTCAATAAACGCCTCAGCAATCTCTGGGAGATTCTGTTCACGTCCTTTGGTAACCAGCAAAGTAATGAAGCCTTTAGTGAGTTCGTTGAGGTTCTGGCTTTTCAGCACAGCGAAAAGGACGGCCAATTTCTTGTCGCCTTTTACCACCGGGCTTTCGAGCATCAGTGTGAACTCCGGGCTGATCTTGCATACCTGGTGCAGCGTGCGCATGTCGCTAAGTACGGCCTCAAGGCTGTTTTTCTCAACAACGAGGTCCAGTATCGATTTCGCATAGCGCGACGCAAGACGGGGATTTTGCATTGTTTATATTTTATTGTTTTCCGGCCCATGTGCAGTTTTTCCGCACGGAGGGCGCAGGGGTATTAGTTCAGTTTAATATCTTCGGACAACAGCTGCATGTATGCCTCCTGGCCTTTAGAGGCAGCGAGTTCCTGACGAAGGATCTTACCGGCAACTTCAACAGCGAGATTGCCTATTTCGTTCTTCACTTCAGTAAGCGCTGCATTCTTTTGCTGCTGGATCTGAAGCTGAGCGTCAGCGATGATCTTATTGGCTTCGTACTTGGCTTGTTCCTTAGCCTCATTGATCATACGGTCTTTAATCTCTTTAGCTTCTTTCAGCATGGTGCTGCGCTCTTCGCGAGCCTGTGCCATGAGTTTTTCGTTCTCAGCCTTCATTTGCGCCATTTCAGCTTTCACGTTCTGAGCTGTAGCGATAGAATCGGCAATACCTTTCTCACGTTCGTTAAGTGAGCTCAGGATTGGGCCCCATGCAAATTTGCGAAGGATAAGGAAGATAGCGATGAACGCTACGAGTGTCCAGAAGAATAAACCGAGTTCCGGGGTCAGCAGATCCATTTTTTATTGAGTTAAATGGTTAAAAAGGTAATCGGCATACATAGCGTAAGCAAGGCAGCCGTTTTATTTTGATTAAAGATTTTTGATTTAAAATAACTGCATCCTCTGCCCTGTGCGTTGGATGCAGTTATATTTTCTTTGGCCGACTACTATACGAAGATAGCGAGGATGCCTGCGATAACCGCAAACAGCGCAACACCTTCCACGAACGCAGCAGTCAGGATCATGTTTGCACGGATGTCACCTGCAGCTTCTGGCTGACGAGCGATAGATTCTACCGCACCTTTACCGATCTGGCCAATACCAATACCTGCAGCGAGTGCAGCGATACCAGCGCCTACAGCGCCACCAGCTTTAGCCAGGTCACCGGCCAACATAATTGTGTTCATTAAAACTGACATGTTATTATGGTTTTTGATTAAAAAAACACTCTTTATATATCATTCCTTTCGGAACGTAATCTTTCACTTTTTTAAACACTCCTCAACTCTGACGCTTCCTATTGCTCCCGAGCCACTATATTAGTGGTGAGCAGCATGTGCCTCATCGTGATGTTCGTGTCCTTCTTCAATAGCCTGACCGAGGAACACCGCGGTGAGGTTGGTGAAGATGAATGCCTGGATGGCTGCAACCAGCAATTCGAGCATGAACATGAACAGAGAAAAGGCGAGTGATACCGGTACGAAGCCGATACCTGCACCCTTGCTAAGCGCACCAAAGATAAATATCATTGATATAACACAAAGTATAACGATGTGACCCGCAAGGATATTTGCAAAAAGACGTATTGTCAATGCTACCGGCTTGATGAACAGAGAGATAACCTCGATAGGTACCAGCAGGAATTTAACACCTGTAGGCACACCCGGAGGATTGAGGAGGTGACCCCAGAAATGTGAGTTGGCCCTGATGATCATAACTACGAAAGATATCATAGCCAGACAGAAGGTAACCGCTACGTTGCCGGTAAGGTTGGCGCCGCCCGGAAGCAGACCCAACAGGTTGTTCACCCATATGAAGAAGAATATGGTGAGCAACATAGGCATGAACTTTGCATATCCCTTGCCGAGGTTTGGCTTTGCAACTTCGTCGCGGATGAAGATAATAGCAACTTCCAGTGCGTTCTGGAACCCTTTGGGGGCTTCAACAACACCTTTTTTGTATTTTTTAGCGGCAGATGTCATCAGCATGAGGATGATAACAACGCTGAACATCATAGATAGTACGTTCTTAGTGATGGAGAAGTCGTAAACCGGAGAACCGTCTTCAGACTTGATCTTTTCCTTCATGTTCTTTTCAACATATAGACCATCATAGGAGGTGTGGCTGATATGATTGCCGGCCTCATCGAGGTACCAACCACCATGGAATTTGCTGTATGAGAATACGGAAAGACCTTTTCCCGGACGGTAAACGATAACCGGCAGCGGCAAAGCCACCTCGGTCTCATGGCCGTTTTCGCCCTCGAGGCTGAAAAGGTGCCATTCGTGAGAATCTGATACGTGGCCGAAAACCAGTTCTGTTATATTTATACCTTTTTTTTCTTCGCGACCACCTTCAGCGCCTTCAACGTGGGCAATTTCATGATTTTCCGCTTCCTGAGCGAAAGTGGAATTTGTGAAGCCCAACAGCCCGAAAGCCAGTATCAATAAGGGAAAGAGACGTTTGAAACTCATTACCGTTTCGAAATTTTGCGCAAAGATATGGGTTTTAATTTCAAAACACCAGTTTTGGCGTTAGAAATAAATCTGTTGCGAGACCGCGTGGAGGCCCACTAAAGTCTTTGTTAGCTGAATAAGTTGTATTTGATGATGCAGTAGAGTGCCCGGAAGGCATCTTTCATACCTATCTTTTTACCTTCTTCATAGGTGCGTCCATAATAAGATATGCCTACCTCGTATATACGGATCTTGGGGATGCGGGAGATCTTGGCGGTCACTTCGGGTTCGAAGCCGAAGCGTTTTTCCTTTAGTTTGATGCCCTGAATGATCTCGCGGCGGAACATTTTATAGCATGTTTCCATATCTGTAAGGTTCAGATTGGTGAACATATTGGATGCCATGGTGAGCCAGCGGTTGCCGATGGAGTGCCAAAAGAAAAGAATGCGGTGCGGTTTCCCACCCATGAACCGAGAGCCGTAAACCACATCGGCAAAGCCATTGATCATGGGTTTGAGCAGTACATTGAATTCTTCCGGGTCGTATTCGAGGTCGGCATCCTGAATGACCACATATTCTCCTGTGGCTTTTTCGATACCGGTATGGAGGGCGGCACCCTTTCCCTGGTTTACCTCGTGCTTATAGTAGGAAATAGGCAGATCGGGGTTGGCTGCTTTGTAGGCGAGAATTGCTTCCTCTGTATTGTCGCGGGAGCAGTCATTCACAATGATGACCTCTTTCTGCATATTGTTAAGTAGCACTACATCCTTCACCTTATTCAGTATGCGGTGGATGGTAGGCCCTTCGTTGTAGGCAGGTATGACAATGGAAAGTGTACTCATTCAGTTATTTAAGAAGTGAACAAAAGTAGAAAGTAGTGGGTAGAAAGCCAAAAAGGAGCAGAAAAATTGAAAGTATACATGGGCGGCGGCTAATATTCCACAAAAACCATGGGGTACTTGTGCATGATGCCTATGGTGAAGCAGAAATAAGAGGCCGCCATGGGGGTGGGCCCTTTGCTGAGACCACCGGGCATGGCACCAAATTCCTGAGACAGCATAATGTTCCAGTAGCGACCGGTGGGAATGCGCTCGGAGATGCCGAATCCGAAGCGGGTGAGTGAGGAAGGTATGTTGTAGGAGGTGTTGACCCCAATAGTATCGGCGCCGAAAGGCGGTCCGCCCGGGGGTGTCCAAATGGGAGAATGGGTCTGCGAGATCTGTTGTCCGCCCATAGATACGCCTATGCCCAGTGACGCATGGACATGAAAATACTGGCGGTAGTCTATGCCTACATCAACTTTGGGAGAAAAGAACAGGTAGGAGCTTTTGGTGGAGATGTTGATGACATCGCCGTACGAAATGCTGCTGCCTGTATTCAGGTCTTTTGAAATGGAATGATGCTGGAACAGCAAGCCTGCGCCAGCATAGAGATGCGGTATGATCTTGTGGAGGTAATAGCCTTCGACCGAAGGTGTGAGCTTTGATGAAAAATCGCCACTGGTGAAGCCAAGGCCGGCCTGTGCGCCGAACATACCCTGAGCAAAGGAAAAAACGCTGAAGCAACAGAAGACCGCAGTAAGAAGGTTTCTTTTCATAGGTACCTGAGTTGCCGCGTGTTACTACGGTAGTTTGGTGTGTGCTATTCCCAGACGAATGGATACGTAGGTAGGGTTTAGTTTTCCTACACTGTAAGCGCTACGGGTAACATCTTCAAAGTTGCTTGTTTTGGTGAGACTACCCGGTAGAAAGCCAAAATCTTCGGTGAAGGTGAACCGCCAATGACGCCCCATGGAAAGATGTTGTGTGGCACCAACGCCTACACGCAGCACCATGCTGTTGATGTTCTTTGATTTGTCGAGCGTGGTGTCTAAGCGCACCATGCCTGATGGTGTGGAGAGTGTCTGAAACCTGCGCAGGGAGTCGTATCCGCCCATGTTCATGCCGAGACCTGCGCTCATGTAGAAGTGATTGTTCTGACGGCGGCCGAGGCAAAAACGGAACTTAGGAGCGATGAAGGCGTATGCGGTCTTGTGCATGATGATCTCACCTTCGGAGCCAGTAGCGTGTTTGTTTGAATTGATCTCGTTATCGTACAATAAAGAGAACTGCTGGTAGAAGATCTCCACGCCAACAAAGGAGCGCAGATTGAGACCTTTTGCATAGTCGATGCCGCCTGAGAGGGCTACATCGTAATTGTTGGTTGTAGCCACTCCACCACCGGCAAACACACCGAATATAGTATTCTTCTGGGCATAGCCCCCTGCAGCTGAAATAGACAATAAAAGGGCCAGAAGTATTGGTTTCATCTCCGAAAATTAAACAAAATTTTTATTTTCCATAGCTTGTTTCCGTAATAATGCGCTGGCGCGGTATCTGTCTTCGTGGTAAACGGCATACAGATCGTCGAGAATGGCGAGACATTTTGGCGCTGTCCACTGGTCGCACCAGGCCAAAAGACCCTTGGGATAGTTGACTCCACGCGTCATTGCGGTCTCGAGATCGGCAGCGGAAGCTACACCCAGATGCAGGGCATCGACCGCCTCGTTGATGAGCATGGCCACTACCCTGTCAACGATCTTGCGGGCGAGTTCCATGTCCTTAACGGGCTCGGGTGAGGATGCACCGGCAGTGTAGTCGTAGAAACCGCGGCCGGTCTTTCGGCCGAGCCAGCCTGCTTCGAGCAGGCGTTTCTGAGAAAATGAAGGTTTGTAGCGGGGGTCGAAGAAGAAAGACTGGAACACTGTTTCTGTAACTACATAGTTCACGTCATGACCGATATAGTCGGTAAGCGTGAAGGGCCCCATACGAAAACCGCCCACTTCGGTCATTGCCCAGTCGATAGTGGCGATGTCAGCAATTCCTTCTTCATATATTCTTATTGCCTCGCCATAGAAGGGACGGGCAACCCTGTTTACGATGAAACCGGGTGTGTCTTTGGCAATGACCGGCATTTTGCCCCATTTTTTCATGAGCTCAGTAGCCAATGGAATGAGGTGTGTGGCGGTTTGGATGGCTGGTATCACCTCGACCAACGCCATAAGCGGCGCCGGATTGAAGAAATGCAAACCAAGGACACGCGAAGGCAAACGGCAGGCAGCTGCAATAGAAGTGATTGATAATGATGATGTATTACTTGCAAGAATACATTCATCTGATACTACCTTCTCAACTTCTGCGAATACACTCTTCTTGATCTCAAGCTTTTCAACAATTGCTTCTATAATGAGGCCACACGTGGCGAAGGCCGACAATTCGGAGGCAAAAGTGAATTTTGCCAGCAGGGCATCAGATGAAGAGATCTTGCCTTTTTCTTCCAGCTTTTGGAGTGTGGTGGCCAGATTTCCTCTTGATCTCTCTAATGCGGAGGCATTGTTATCATATATAATTACCTGATGGCCGGCCATAGCGGCCACCTGGGCTATACCTGAGCCCATGGCACCCGAACCGATAACGCCTATCGTATAGTTCATATGTGTATTTGTTTAGCGGTCGCTTGCTTTCCGGAAAAAAGCAGAATGACCTTGTAAAGATAAGTGTAGTGGTATGACTCCACCAAACCCTTGACTTGATGTGGGGGGTGTTTCCTGAATATGGACGGCTATGTTGTTCCGGAGATCGGAAATATTTTCCAAATGGCGGAATTTCGTTTTCTATGATTATTTATAAATTATTGATAATCATTGTTTTGTGATATTGGCATATTGATTGTAATAGCAAGTGCGCAGAAGTTCTTGGTCTTCTGCATTCAGATAGTGCAAACCGGTCGCGGAAGCGGATAACAAAAAAGTGCCTTAAGTGAACGACAATTAATTAATGGGTGACTACTTATTTATTGGCTTATAAATATTTGGCCTATGGAAATGAAGGATTGAAGTGAAATGAAACGTGCAGCTTCTGCAAAGAAGCCCATAGAAACAATAACAGTAATAACAAACTCACTCAAAAAATATTAGTTATGAAAAATTTCAATATAGTCCGCATACTCATCGCAATATTGTTTTTTACATCTATTCAGGCAAAGGCGTTTGTCCATATGACAGCGCGGATGTCGGGTATCCCTGTGGTGGTAAAATCGAAAAGTGTAGCCAAAACTGAACCGTGCGCTTTGAAAAGTGAGGCGGTTCGTCCGGTTGCAGCCACTATAAAGACGCACCATTTCAGGTATGAACGGAAAGCCATTGCCAATGCCCCTGCCTATGTGCTGGACTGGAGGCTGACGAAAAAGCATGTGGCGAAGCCGGCCGCTCCAAGAGTGATAGCAAACAAAATGACCATTCCGGTAGTGCGCCCGGCGATAGTGGTGAAAGAGCCATCGCGCAGGTTCAGCACCATTCAAACGGTGACGCCGCAAGTAAGCGTAGCTGCACCCCGAAAGGTGGTTTATACCGCAATAGCGACCAGAAAGAAGAAGCAGAACATCTATTTTTCAGTAGCCGCTCATATGCGTTATAATGAACAGCTTTCAAAAGATATGGCTTTCTTGTTTGGTGGCACAAAGCAGGCGCCCGAGAAAGTGGCTATGCTTGAAAAGAAGAAGAATAACCGAAGTATTGCCAAAGCAGAAAGGTCTTCAAAAGATATAAAAAAGAGGCTGGTGGCTATCTCGCGCGTGCCGGTACACAAAACGGACGTGGCAGTAGCAAGAATGCCGCACGCTTCAAAGTCGGCAACAATGCAGTACGTTTATGCAGCAGCAACGAAGCACAAAGTGAGCAGTGCCGCTAAAAGAAAGACGGCCATGGCATTTGCTGCAAAGCAGGTTGTGAAACCAACGATACTGAGTACAGAATCGGGAGCATTGGCAAAAGCGACCGGAAAATATGACATAGCGATTGAAACAGCGGTACGCGCCGCAGCAATGTTCTCGGCTATAAAGAATGTACCGGTGATACTTATAGACAATGTGGACCGCCCGTCTACCACGGCTACGACGCCAATGACATACGGTGCGGTAGATGTGATAACAGGACACTCAGTAGTGCTGAAACACAACAACTGGATGGACCAGTTCGGGCCGGAAATGGCTATGAAATAGTGCTAAGCCAGTTTCTTTTCGGCAAGAATACTCCAGTCAGTTTTTTCGGCAACGATAGTATTGGAGAGGTGACCAAGTGCGTCGATCTCCATCTCTACTACATCTCCGTCCTGTAACCATTGTTCTGTGTAGTTCGGATCGTGCAACTTGCCGGTTCCGTTCAGCTCCAGGAAGCAGCCTGTACCTACTGTGCCGCTACCTATAACATCACCCGGCAATATGTCGACACCATATGCGCAACGTTCGAGGATCTCAGCGAAAGTCCAGTCCATGTCGCCCATGTTGCCTTCACTTACCTGAATACCGTTGACCTTGCAGGTCATTTTGAGGTTGTAGTTATTGCCGGTATGGCCGGGGCGAGCGGGTACTTTGAACGGTTCCAGTTCGTCGGGGGTTACGAGCATTGGTCCGATGACCGTGCTGAAATCCTTGCCCTTGGCCGGCCCGAGGTTCAATAGCATTTCCTCCATTTGCAGGGTACGCGCGCTCATGTCGTTCATGATCATGTAACCACCAATGTAGCTATCGGCTTCAGCAGCTTTGATATTACGCCCTTTTTTACAAACAACTATCGCAGCTTCTAATTCGAAATCGAGCTTTTTGAAATGATCGGGCATACAAGGAATTGGCCCAGGACCCTGAATGGCATTATGATTGGTGAAATAGAAAATGGGATACTGATCGAATTCGGCGATCATATCGACCTTGCGGTTGCGGCGGGCAGCGGCCACGTGCTGACGGAAGGCATATCCATCGCGGCAAGAAGACGGGCGTGGCACCGGTGCAAGGATATGAGCTGACGCAAAGGGTACTGACTGAACGGAAGTGTTACCATTTTTGATATCGTTATCTGCGGCCTTCAGCGCATCAATGTGTTTCTCCCAATTCTGCAACAGATCGGTCATAGTTGCGGGAAAAGCGGAGTTGACAGCAGTTGTTGCATAAATGTTGTTGTTGACAAGGATGCCCAGTTGCTCTCGGCCATTATCAGAAAAGGTAACCAGTTTCATACCGTATGAAGTTTTAGAGGTTGCAAAAATATAGTATCTGTGCGGTATGTGGGATGATTATTAGCAGTCAGTCCATATTTGCGTAATTTTGCCCAAAGAAACAGCCATGACTTCATATGAGCAGTTGTTTGAGAACAACAAGAAATGGATAGCCTCGATGAAGGCCAGGGATGTAGATTTTTTTGAGAAGCTTGCCAAAGATCAGACCCCGGAGTACCTGTACATAGGCTGTTCGGACAGTAGGGTACCTGCAAACGAGATAATGGGGCTGGAACCCGGTGAAGTGTTTGTGCACCGTAATATTGCCAATGTTGTTGCCAATATCGATCTGAATGCGATGTCTGTGATCAATTATGCGGTAGCAAATCTGCACGTACAGCACATAATTGTATGTGGTCATTACAATTGTGGAGGCGTTAAAGCCGCCATGATGCCGCACGATATGGGTATTCTCAATCCATGGTTGAGAAATATAAGAGATGTGTACAGGTTACATCAGAACGAGCTGGATATGATAGAAGATGACCACGAGCGGTATAACCGCCTGGTGGAACTGAATGTGCAGGAGCAGGCCATAAATGTTATAAAGACAGCGGTTGTGCAGAAAAGTTATCTTAAAAATCGGTACCCTATAGTGCACGGCTGGGTGTTTGACCTGAAGACAGGTGAACTGAAAGATCTGAAGATCGATTTCAAACAGGTGCTGCAGGACATTCAGAAGATATACGATCTGACGGGTGAATTCTAGTAATACCGTTCCATCCGAAGACTATTTCCTGGTGTCGCAATAATCTTGCAGGTAGGAGCACGTTCCTTTTGCTTTTTTGAAGAGCAATGTATAAGCATACTCGTCACGAAGCTGCCGGAAATAGGGGTTTTTCATTGAGTTCAGATAATAAGCCTTCTCATCTCCTGAGAAGTAATCGCCTTCGTCTTTTACAGGACAGTTCTTTTGCCAGCATTTTGCAGCGAGGAACAGGCATCGAGCTTTCACCTCCGGGTCTGTGGAATTATTGAAAGCTATCATGTAATATTTCTTGGCTTTTTCGACACTGTAGAATTCTGCATCGGCAGCAGGTACTTTTTTTCGTGCTTTAGTGAGGTAATATGCGGCGTCATCAGTTGAGCCACGGTAGTATTGCGATGCCAGGCTCCCCTTTCCGTAGAAGCTCATGCTGTACAGGCCGTTGGCGTATTGATATGCAGCACGATCGTTGTTGGGGTCTTTTTCCAATTTCTGTTCCAGCTCATACATGCGTTGCGCGAAAGTGAGTTTGTTGTAGTTGACAGCACTATCGGACCGGTTCCAGGTTGTGTATTCGGAAAGGTGGCTGACAAACATATCAGGGAGCAACGTTTCGTTAAGAGTGCGTTGGTCAACATTCCTGAAAGACGAGGCGGCTGCGGCAAAGTTGAGCCGCGAGAGGAAGCGAGTGCCCTGTAGTTCGTACACGTAACTGTCGGTGTAGAGTGTATTAGATACGAGCCAATTCTCGAAAGGAGTGCGGTCGGTTCGGCGATTGAAGTTGATGACCGTGCTTAGCTGCGACGGGTGCATGGCTATCATCATCTCACCCACTTTGCTGCCAAGCCCGGTTGAATAATAATTCGCCGAAGCGTTGCCTGAGATAGCAAGAGAGCGGGAGTAGGCTGCCAGAGCTTTTACCGTGTCTTTCTGTCGCAGGTATTGATTATATAGGATGTCGCCGGTTATGGTGCTGAAGAACACTTGATAGCGGAGATCTTTTGCTGCTGTGTTTTCTAACTTCTGCAACATGGGCAGTAGTTCCTGTTCTGCCGCGGTATTGAGCAAGTTGTGTTTGCGTATGGTGTGCAGCGTATTGATGAGGTAGTGTTGTTGTTTTTCCATCGGCGACATCTTTTGCGATGCGGCGTCATCGAGTAGTTTACGGCAACCTGCAAGGTCTCCGTCCAACAGAGAAAGGTAAGACGCAGAAAGGAGCCAGAATGCTTTATTGCCTGCTTTGTTCTCAGCGGCAACCTTTTGCGCGAAAGCGATCAATGGTGTTGCCGCATCGTTGCTTTTTCCGGGTGCAATATAGAGGTCGTTTAGAAATGACCGTTCTAGTCTGATGATGTTCCTTGTCATGAGGACGTCGAGCCCCCGAACGCGGGGATCATAGCCGTATACAGTGCTCAGAGATGCCAATAGAGAAGCAGTTGCTTTCCGGCGCTGATCAAGGATGGCAGTGGGTCCGGACGGACCGGAGTTGTAATCATTTCCCTCGCCGAGGTATGTCGATTCATGCATACCTGACATGAGGTATAACACTGCGCGCTCGTGATCGTTCCTGCAGTATTGAAGAATGTTATCGGGCTTGTTGCCGCATGCCCAGAGATAGCTAAGCATGGCATTTTGCTTTTGCTCGTCGCTGTGGTCGAACACCAGACTATACAGATAGGCAGCTTCGTTCTTGCGCTCTGTACGGAACAATGCGCCCGCTTTCAGCGCGAGGCAACGATCGAATAGATAATGTGTTGTACCCGGCGGAATGAGTTCGTTGAACAGCGCAAGCGTTTGCGGGTATTCGCGACTATAAAATGCCATGCGCATGGTCTGATAGGCATAGCGCATACGAAGGTCGGCATCGGTTGTAGCTGCGTGTCTTTTGATCCCCTCGTGCACCAGCTCTTGCATGGCAGCTGAGTCTCTTACCGGAGAGGCCCATTCGTTCTTCTTGTCGTCCCAATAGCTTTCAAGTGACTGTGCGTATGGTTCGCATTGTTTGGCGAATTCGAGATAGAGTACTTGCTCGTGCTTGTTATTCTTGATGAGCCATTTGACAAAGGTGTTCTTTGCGATATTGTTGGGAACAGATAATGTGTAGTCTTTGCGGATGTGCTCGTATATCCTATGTATGTATTGTTTGTCGGTACGATAGAGCAGAGCGGAGATGTCTGAATCATCTACATTTTTGCCTGCAGTGTTTTTCCATGAGCGGACGTTTTCATCGCGTGGAATGTAGTCTGTCGCACCGGTGTCAGAGTAGAATTTGTTGTTGTAGAAAATGGAATAAGGATCGTAAAATAACGGAGTGAATTCCGGCCTGTTATTGATAGAGTTCATAAAGAAGGTCGGTTCGGTGGTAATGTCCGGCTCGTCGCCGGCGCAGGCGATAACGAGTTGAACACCGCCGGCAAGAACTACCAGACTACCTATAACGATCATAAATCGTTTCCAGTTCATTTACAGAATGTTTGGATAAAGTTATGCTATCACATGAAAAGAAGATAACATTGAGTGAATCGTTATTAACGCGTTTTGCAGTATATGCTGCAACAGATTCCAGCGTTTGCTGGCCGCAGTCTTCTACGCGGATCACATCGTTTGGCGTAAGGTGGTAACCCATCCAAATAGTATCTGCGAGACATTGGTACATCCGCTCGTTCCGTTTGCGGAACAATTGGTTTCCTTCGAGCAGGTCTTTGGGCACGTCGCGCAGGATGCGGCCGAACTGCTGACCGTGGAACAACAGGCTCCAGGAGAATATGGGCAGTGCGATGTCGAGACGAAGTGGATAGGCGCCTATTCCTGAAAGGTAACTTTCGGCGATATCCCGGTCCAGGATAGAGTTGTGGGTGCCCGGCTTTTTCATATTGCCCATGTTATAGCACATAAGCAGGCCTTTGTCGACCGGCGGAATGCCACTACTGTTTGTATACTTGATCTGATGCATCCGGATAGTGCATGAAAGCAGTGTTCTTTTGAAGAAGTCTGTGTTCTTCAATGCACGCAGCAGTTCAAAATAGCGTGTGCGAGTAGAAGACGTCCAGTCACAATCTATCTGGATCTCTGAGGGGGTGATATTGCCACCGGCGCATATACCTGCGGCCATATTGCTGATGCTTGCTGCAACGGAGGAGATGTTGCCAGGCGTGAGCGCCAGCAGGGCGCGTTGTGTTATGAAGATGGTCGGTATGTATTTGTATGACGGGTCGGGTGAAGCGGGCAGGCGCACGGGCGCTACCGGGTAAATGTGGTTGTTGGCCGCATCGACATCGAACAGGCGGATGTACATGGTCTGCACCCGAAGATTGCGAAGGGTCGCAGATTCGAACTGAGTGGGAGCATAAACTGTCTTCCAGTAATAGAAACTCCGGTTGACTACATGGTGCTTTTTTTTGCAGGATTGGACCGGCAAAAGCAGGACAAATAATAGGACGGTAAACCACCACCGACGCGCCATAATGCAATGATACGTACTAAGGAACAAGAATGCGCTGAGCGAGTGGTTTTGTGCGAAACGTTACAGAGTTGCTACACGGCACGGCGTCTCCGTCGACCTGCATTGCGGAAAGGTCAGGATGTGAAACGGTGATAGACGTGCAGGTGTGATGGCTGACGTAGCGACTGGTAGTGATATCGCCGAGCATGGCACGCATGGCAATGAGGCCACCCAGTATTTTAGGAAAGCTGCGCACGACGATGAGCTCGAGTTTGCCGTCGCTGCAGTTGGCCATAGGCGCAATGCGGAACGAGTAACCGAAGTATTTTCCGTTGGCTATATTGACCATAAACGCACGCTCATTAAGTTCTTTCCCGTCGGCAAGGATGGTATAGTTGCGGGAAGAGTATTGCCACAGATGTTTTGCCACGAGCCAGCTGTAGACCAGAAAGCCCCGTTTGTGACTGGTGGCGAACTTTTGTGCGATCAATGCGTCGAAAGCAACCCCAGCATTACTTACAAAGAGTCTTTCGTTGGCATAGCCTATGTCGATAGTTGTTGTGTTGCCTTTGTTGATGACCTTCACTGCATCTGCTACGCTCAGCGGAATATTCAGGGTACGGGCAATACCGTTTCCGGAGCCCTTGGGGATAATACCTAAAAAGCAGTTTGTGCCGTCAAGGCCGCGGGCTATCTCGTTCACTGAGCCATCGCCGCCTACTGCGATCACGGCGTGTGCACCATTGGTTGCAGCATCACGGGCTAGCTCGGCACCGTGCCCGGCATATTGTGTAATGAGTATCTCATGAGCGTACAGGGTTGGGTCGAGGTGAGCTGCAACCGCGTTGCCTATCTCTTTCTGCCGTTCGGTACCCGATCTCGGGTTGACAATGAAAACAATATTTTTCAGGCTCATGAGAGCTGCGCTTTCAGACTGAGATCCATGCTGACAGCATGGTGGGTGATGGCACCAACTGAGATGAAGTCTACACCGGTAGCAGCGTATGCACGGATATTCTCCAGCGTTATGCCGCCTGATGCTTCTGTTTCGTACCGCCCATCTATGAGCGCTACCGCTTCAGTGATCATGTCGGGTGAGTAGTTGTCCAGCATGATGCGGTGCACCTTACCTACTGCTAAAACACGGCGAACATCGTCGAGGTTGCGTGTTTCCACTTCTATTTTAAGGTCCAGGTTGTTGGCGGCCAGATAATGATTGGTAGTTTCAATTGCCTTTTCGATGCCACCGCAGAAATCGATATGGTTGTCTTTGAGCATCACCATGTCGTACAATCCCATGCGGTGATTGCAACCGCCGCCTATGCGCACAGCTTCTTTTTCCAGCATGCGGAAGAGCGGAGTGGTTTTGCGGGTATCGAGTATCTCGGAGCGGTACTCCCTGATCGCATCAACATATTGACGGGTCAGGGTAGCCACGCCACTCATTCTTTGCATACAGTTGAGTGCCAGGCGTTCTGCTTTAAGGATGGTATGTACACTTGCTGCCACCTCGAAAGCCAGCTCTCCTACCTGTACCACATCGCCATCTTTTTTGTAAAGTGTGAATACCGCTTCAGGTTCCAGGTAGTGAAAGATTGCTTGTGCCATGGTGACACCGGCCAGGATACCGTCTTCTTTGATCTTCAGGATCGCCTTGCCCCGGGCAGTTGGCGGAATACAGGAAAGGGTGGAAAAATCTCCGGCGCCTACGTCTTCTTTCAGGGCTGCTTCAATAAACTCGAGTGTGTTCAAGGTCGATCCTTTTAGTGTTGCACGGCAAAATTAGCGAATGGTGGCCTAAGTGATAAGAATAAATTATTAATCATTTCGCTTGTAGCGACGGTAAATCCAGACAACAGCAATCAAGACAACCTATTACCTTTGCACGCAAACAGGCAGAGGTGGCAGACGAAATACAATTATTATCAGAGCATATTGCGAATCAGATAGCAGCGGGAGAGGTGGTGCAACGCCCGTCTTCTGCTGTGAAGGAATTGCTTGAGAATGCTATTGATGCCGGTGCCACCGAGATACAATTGATCATAAAGGATGCGGGTAAAGAACTGATACAGGTGACCGACAACGGCAAGGGTATGAGTCCTACCGATGCCCGTATGAGTTTTGAGCGTCATGCAACGTCCAAGATTAGGAACATAGAAGATCTTTTTAAGATCAGGACTATGGGCTTCAGGGGTGAGGCGCTGGCGTCTATTGCAGCTGTGGCACAGGTGGAGATGAAGACGAGGCAGGCCATCAGCGAAACGGGTACACGTATCGTAATTGAAGGAACCGAGGTGAAGTCGCAGGAGCCCTGCGCGTTCAATCCGGGCACTACCATCATGGTAAAGAACCTGTTTTATAACGTGCCTGCTCGCCGCAACTTCCTTAAAAGCAATACAACAGAATACAGGAATATACTGGACGAGTTCACACGTGTGGCATTGGCTCATCCGCAGATCACGTTCCGATTGTGGAACAATGGTGCGGAGCAGTACCGCCTGGATGGCGACACGCTGAAGGCTAGAATTGTAGGTTTGCTGGGTAATACCTATGAGAAGAATCTGGTGCCTGTGGAACAGGAAACTGACATATTGAAGATAAACGGTTTTGTGGGTAAACCACAGGCCAGCACCCGTACAAGAGGAATGCAGTTTTTCTTCATCAATGGCAGGTTCATCAGGAATTCTTATCTGAACCATGCTGTGATACAGGCCTATGAAGGGTTAATAGAGAAAGATTCATTTCCGTTCTATGTGTTGTTTCTCGAGATAGACCCGGCTAAAGTGGATGTGAACGTGCACCCTACCAAGCAGGAAGTGAAGTTTGAGGACGACCGCCTGATGTACACCTACCTGATGGCGGCGGTAAAACACTCGTTGGCGCGGTATAACATCGCCCCGTCTCTCGATTTTACCCTTAATGCGGAGATACAGCAGATGCCGGCGGTGCGCATGCCGTTTACCGAACAACAGCAGGACGAGACCAGAAAAGGATATTTGTTCAATACATTCAGTGATAAAGGACAGGCACATGCCATAGAGCGCAACGACAGTCTGAAACACTGGAAGGCGTTGTATGAGATAGCTCAGACACCGGCCGCGGCAAACATTGCGTCGAATCTTCCGGTAGAAGAAGAACAAACACAGGTACAGGCAACCATACTGAGCGGATCGCAGACAGAGGGTAAGGGCAAGGGCAGCATGATGCTGGTGCATGGCAATATGCTGGCGGCTACGGTGAAGTCGGGTATGATGCTGATACATATAAGACGTGCGCAAGAGCGTATCTGTTACGAGCGATTGCTGCGCGAATGGAACAATGAGAGTGCGGCGTCGCAGCGGATCTTATTCCCTGCGTCGTATGAGCTAGCCCCTCAGGATGCGCTCCTGCTTCAGGAGGCATTGCCTGATCTGGTGAGGATGGGATTTGATATATCACCATTCGGAAAGAACTCATTTGTAGTGCAGGGAGTGCCACCCGGATTGCAGGCAGGCGATGAAAAGAATGTGCTGGATGAAGTGGTGGAGCAATTGAAGCATGAATCGCCGGACGCAATAGGCAGGCGAACAGATATGTTGCTGGCCAATATGGCAAGAAGACTGTCTACCAATATACAAGCCGTACTGCAACCGGAGGGGCAACAGGCGCTCATAGACGAATTGTTTGCATGTTCTCAACCGGAACTGACGCCGGATGGACGTAAGACATTTGTGATGTTGCGGAAAGAAGAGCTGGAACAAATGCTGGGGTAGGGCAACTAATAACTTGCGGTTAAACTACACGCATTTGAATAATAATATGTGTAAATAGCGGCAGTAGTAATTGTTGATATTACGCAAATATTATTTAATTTTATAGGTACACCTCCCAGACATTTCTGAAATATGTACCTATGCGCTACCTATACACTATCCTATTTTTCCTAATTGGTCAAACCGCCACGCATGCGGTCACTGCCAATTTTACGGTCGACTTCAATGCAGGATGTACACCATTGGTAGTGCATTTTACCAATACTTCTACCGGGGCTACGAGCTATTCATGGGATCTGGGCAATGGTACGCTTACCCCCAGTACCAACCCATCCACCAGTTACATTCCGGTGGGTACATACACTGTAACACTTACAGCATACGACGGGGCTTCATCCAGCGTGAAAACGATGGTGATAACGGTGTACCCGTTGCCAACTGTGAACTTCATTGCAAGTGACACAACGGTTTGTCCGGGAACGCCTGTAACGTTTACCAGCACAACATCGGGTGGAGTACCGGGGCCCCTCAGCTATATCTGGAATTTCGGCGACGGTGCCACGTCAACGCTGGGCGGTCCGAGCCATGCATACAGTACCTCGGGATTTTATAATGTAACACTACTGGCTACCAACGCTCAGGGCTGCCAGAGAAGCCGGACGAAGGTGTCTTATATCGAAGTATACCCACGTCCTATGCCCTTTTTCACCGGGAGCCCCGTGAATATCTGCACGCCTCCGGGAACGGTCTCATTCACTAATACCTCTTCGGGCGCATTGCCATTGTCCTATCTATGGAATTTTGGTACCGGCCCTACTTCTACACTCGCTACGCCGACGGCTACTTATAGCATACCCGGCACGTACAACGTGAAGTTGGTTGTGACGGATGGTTATGGCTGCAAGGACAGTTTGACACGTCCTGCCTACATTTATGTGGGGTCAATGTCAACGGGTTTCATCTGTCCGGCAACAGCCTGCATGCGCACACCCGTGTCTTTCCCCAATACCAGCGGGCCACATACATCACGTACCTGGAACTATGGCGACGGCAGCTTTACAGACACGACGTATAACGGCAACCATACTTACCTTGCTGCGGGCACGTACACAGTAACGCTTACTATTGTGAACGGGCCGTGTACGTCGGTGGTGACGCATGTTATCACGATCCATCCGGCGGCGGTTGCCGATTTTACCATTGCACCCGCATTTCCATGCCCGGCTCCGGCCACAATCACTTATTCGTCAACAGTGCCTGCGGGTAGTACTGTAGGATGGCTCTATGAAGGCGGTGCAACAGGGAGCGGACCGACCGGGTCACATACCTACATGACGAATGGTATAAAGACCACCAGAATGATCGTGATCAGTCCGGCGGGCTGTATTGATACATTCGTGAAAAAAGACACTATCTATAACATTGATTTTAACGCCACTGCAAGTCCCATGGAGGGTTGTGTACCGCTGACGGTAAATTTCAATACGTTTTTTTTCTCCCGTTGGCCTGACACATTGGTTGGTGCGAACCCTTATCCCTATCCGGTCTCTTCCTATAGCTGGAATTTCGGGGACGGATCGTCAATGGGGTCTGGTAGTGCGCCCACACATATTTATACGGCTGTTGGAATTTATATAGCAACAGTTACGGCTACGACGGCTAATGGCTGCACTGTCTCGGACACATTAATGATACGGGTGGGAGCACCTCCGGTCATCACTTTTTCTATTTCACCTACCCATGTCTGTTACGGAGACCCGGTCACGTTCACCGCAACCGTCATCTCGGGTCCTGTAACGAGATATGAGTGGCTTTTGGGTGCCGGATTTGCAGCAACATCTGCGCCGGTACTTGTTTATACCTATCCAATACCGGGATATTTTACGGCAACAGTCACTCCATACTTCAACGGTTGTCCGGGAGCACCGGTGACGCTGAGTACAATCATTACGGTGGATTCGCCGAGAGCCTTGATAGGGTATAGAAGAGTGTGCCACATGCCCACAACCATACAGTTTGAAGATGAGTCGTTAGGTGACGACAGCCACTTATGGATGTTTGGAGACGGGGCAACGTCCACACTTGATGATCCGATACATACCTATTCTGCCATTGGTACCTACACGGTGACCTTGGCCACGTATAATGCCACAAGTGGGTGTCGGGACACGGCGTATTCCATCATTTCGATGGTGACGACACCCATGAATTTTTATGCACATGATACAGCAGTGTGTGTAGGCGACACTGTGTTCTTTAACGGGGTTTTCCCGGGTGGCCGGCCAGATACTATAAGATGGTATGTGAATGGGGTTCATAAACCGTATTGGACAGACACTGCAATGATCGATACATTTACGGTGGGCGGATTGTACTCGGTGACACTTGCCGCATTCACTGCGCAGGGGTGTTGGGATACTGTTACGAAGAATAATTATGTGATAGTAGGTGATCCGCGGCCGGGTTTCAGGATCACCCCTCCGTCAGGGTGCTGGCCGCTAACGGCGGTGTTTACGGATACTTCAACCGATGTGCCCGGGGCGACACTGAGCAGTTTCATTTGGGACTTTGGAGATGGTAGTACGGCATCGTTAGGTGTACCGACGACAACGCATGTGTACACTGCTGCGGGAACATACCTGGTTCGGTCTTGGATAGCCGATATTATCGGCTGTGTTGATTCAGGCGGACCCGTCACTGTTACCGTGCACAGGCCCACTGCGGATTTTGCAGCATCGAATGTGCATCCGTGTATCAACGATCCTGTCAATTTCTCGAATGCATCGGTGGGATATGTAAGTTGTTTCTGGACGTTTGGTGATGGCGGCTCCTCCACAGGAACAACACCAACACATGTATACAGTACAACCGGTAGTTTCACAGTGCGATTGGTGGTGACCGATATTAACGGCTGCACCGATACCATGATACAACTCGCTTATATAAATGTGACCAAGCCATCTGCCTCGTTTACTATGAGTGACACCTTTTCGATATGTGCTCCGTTGCTTGTATCGTTTACCAATACCAGCACCGGAGGCTCGATCAACGACTGGAAGTTTGGTGATGGTAATATTTCTTCAATGGTGTCGCCCACCAATATGTACCTGACTCCGGGGTTGTATCAGGTGCGCCTGATCGTATCAGACAGTTGGGGTTGTAAAGATACTGCGGACGGGCACCTGAATCTTTACGGCTATTCGGGCTCGCTGACCTATACGCCACTGTTCGGGTGCGCTCCGTTGCTGGTGAGTTTCAATGCGGCGATCACCAATGTGCCAAACATTATTTGGGATTTCGGAGACGGAAGCACGGTTGCCTACTCGGGTGTTGATACCGCAACCCATTTGTACACCGTTCCGGGTGCCTATGTACCCAAGCTGATACTGAGCGACAACACCGGATGTCAGAATTCGAGCGTGGGTCCGTTTACGATAAAGGTAGATGAGATGAAGGCGAAGTTTGGCGTATATCCATCATCGTGTATCGGTCTGCCGTTTTTTCTGGTAGACTCTTCGGAATATATGTGGATGCCACCGAATGCGTGGTTCTGGAATTTTGCGGGCGATACGAGCAGTCTCGCTTCTCCGGTGTATCCGGCAGTAAATACACCGGGCAACTATCCGGTGACGCTGAAGGTTTCCAATTCGTGGGGATGTGTTGCTACATTGACCGGAAATATTACCATACACCCGCCACCTACCATCACTACCTTACCAGATACTATCGTTTGTGTGACAGACGCTGCATCGCTCACTGCTTTTGGTGCGGTGAGTTATGCTTGGTCGGGGCCGGCGAGCACGCTCTCATGCCCTACCTGCAATCCTTCGCCTGCAACTCCGGTCGTTCCGTCCGCCTATACGGTTGTGGGGACTGATGCAAACGGGTGTAAGGATACAGCTGTTGTAAATGTGGGCCTGCGTACACATACCACTGCCGTATCAGGTGGCGATACATCCTTCTGTTCGGGCGGGTCGGTGCCTGTATTTGATTCGGGTGCGCATAAATACCTGTGGATACCGGCCGGCGGGCTGAGCAGCGCCACAGTAGCCAACCCTATTGCCTCGCCGGCGTCAAGCATTACCTATACGGTTGTGGCGCAGCTGGGCAGTTGCGTGCCCGATACTGACTATGTGCATGTGGAGGTATTTGCTGCACCAACAGTTGATGCGGGGAAAGATCAGGAGGTACTTGCTGGAACCAAGGTAGAGTTATCGGCAACGGGGAAGAACATTGCTACCTATTTATGGAGCCCATCGGCAGGGATGAGCTGTAAGGATTGTCAGGAGACGGAGGTGACCGCCTTGGAGTCAACCACCTATGTGGTAGATGTGTTATCGTCGCACGGGTGTCACGCATCAGATTCTGTGAACATATATTTGTTCTGTGATGGAAGGCAGGTGTTCCTCCCGAATGTATTCACGCCGAATAACGATGGTAAGAACGATGTATTTTATCCAAGAGGAACCGGTATCAATCTCATCAAGTCTTTCAGGATCTATAACCGGTGGGGAGAATTGCTTTTTGAGCGGAGCAACTTCCAGATAAACGATGAGTCGTATGCATGGGACGGAATATACCAGGGAGAGACGGTGAGGCCTGATGTATATGTGTATGTGGTTGATGCTGTGTGCACTACAGGAAAACCGGTTTTGGTGAAGGGAGACATTACATTAATACGTTAGAAAATCATCAGCTTTTATTGGCAAAAAGTTGAAATAAATAATAAATTTTCCCAACGTAATCATAAAATTCTACGTCTTTTCAAAATGCATCACACAATTGTGTGAAACGTTCTGTGTCATATTGCTATAATACCTATGAAATTATACCTACGGTTTCTTTATTTATTGCTTTGCCTGTGTTTTAGTGCCAAATCTTTTGCGCTTACAGCAGGTTTTACAGCAACTCCCACATCGGGATGTGCGCCATTGGTGGTGAATTTTACCAATACCACCAGTCCTTCGAGTGGCACGACCTATGTATGGTCGTTCGGTCCGTCCAGTTCTTCTACGTTAACCGATCCCTCAACGAGTTTTACTACACCCGGGACACACGTTGTGACACTGACCGCGACCAATGGTTCGGCGGTAAGTACCTATACGCTTGCAGTGACGGTTTATCCACCTCCTGTTGTGAGCTTTTATGCGGACGATACAGCAGTGTGTCCATGCACACCAATAACTTTTACAAGCACCAGTACAGGTAGTGTGCCCGGCCCGATGACCTATTCATGGAACTGGGGAGACGGCTCGCCTACAGGAACCGGCGCAACAGCAACACACTCTTATTGTACACCAGGCTATTATACTGTTACATTATTTGTTACCAATGCAACAGGTTGTGTGGCATCGCTGGTGCGATCGTCTTATATCCATATATACAATCCGCCGATAGCGAATTTTACGTGGTCGCCATTTGCGATCTGTAATCCGCCGGGAAGCGTTACGTTCACAAGTTCAAGTGTAGGTGCGGCACCACTTACCTGTTCGTGGGATTTCGGGGATATGACCGGAGCCGGCGCAGGGTCTCCGGTCAGCCACCCGTATACGGCGGTGGGCAGTTATAATCCTAGGCTGATAGTTACCGATGCCAACGGATGTAAAGACACAGCTACGCTCGGTCCGGTGATCGTTGATACTATCAGGGCACAGTTCACCTATTCAGATACTATATGCAGGTACTCTTATGTGACCTTCCCCAATACAAGTTCGCCACACACCAGCCGTACGTGGGATTACGGTGACGGCAGCCCTACTACTACACTTCTGAATGGAGGGCACGCCTATTCTTCTACCGGTGTGTACACCGTAACACTGACGATCAGTAATCCGCCATGTACCAAGACGGTGACGCACGTGGTGCATGTGGTGGACGGGCCAACCGCAACAATCACACAATCACCGGCACAGCCATGTCCGGCACCTGTGGCTATTACATACACAGCCAGTGCGCCTGCGGGAACTATTTTCGCATGGGACTTCGGTTCGGGAAGTGGAGCGGGTAGTCCGGTTTCGCATACGTTTTCTACAAATGGGGTGAAAAATGTGCGTTTAATAACGATCGATCCATCAACGGGATGCAGGGATACCTTTACGCACACCACAACCATTTACGATCTTTACTTTACTGCCGACGCCACACCGTTGGAGGGTTGTAAACCTCTGACAGTGAGCTTCAGTACCAGTGCCCTGACTAGTGTCCCCGGCCCGAGCTATGCTCCTTATCCTTACTCCTTTGCTTCCTACTCGTGGAATTTTGCTGATGGCTCAGGATTGGGTTCCGGTCCTGCACCTACCCATACATTTACTGCCGTGGGTATATACAATGTAGTTGTTACTGCTATGACATCAAACGGATGCCCCGCGTCTGATACGATACAGATACGCGTGGGAGAACCCCCTGCTGCTACGTTTACAGCCAGCCCGTTGCACGTTTGCTATGGTGCGCATATACCAATTACTTTTACGCCGGTGATAACAGATGGCCCGATAGACAGGTGGGACTGGGACTTTGGTGATGGTGGCACAACCATTTGGGATACTACTGCTGCAACTGCGACACACATTTATTCATTACCAGGATTGTTTACCGTGACTGTCAGACCATATTTTCATGGATGTCCCGGCGCTCCGTTTACCATTACCGATTACATCACAGTCGATTCACCCAAGTCTATAATAGCCTATGTGCCAAGTTGCACACCGCGCACAAGGGTGCAGTTTGGAGACAGCTCTTTGGGAGATGATAGTCACGTCTGGATGTTCGGTGACGGATTTACGTCAACAGCAGATCACCCATTGCACAACTACCCGTCTGCCACAGTGTATACGGTGAAGTTAGCAACCTACAATGCCAACAGCGGTTGCAGAGATACGGCGACAATGGTCATTGACCTGACCCCGCCTGTATTTTCATTTGTTGCTGATGATACCACTATATGTAAGTATGATTCGGTGACATTATCTCCTATCATCACGGTAGGTTCAGCCACAGAGTATTATTGGAGCATCTATAATCCGTATCCAACAACACCGCTAAGCGGAGGAACAATATACGGATCGGGGCAATTTGGTTATCGTTTCTATACCACTTCGGGCCAGCACACGGTAAGAATGATCATCAGAGATGGGCTTGGATGTCTCGATACTGTTATGCGTACCAATTATGTTACCGTTGGTAAGCCGGTGCCTAATTTCACAGCTGCACCATTGTCGGGTTGTGTGCCGCTGAATGTGGTTTTTTCTGACGGTAGCTCTGCGGCTGCCGGCACAACACTTTCGTCCTATGCATGGTCTTTCGGAGATGGTGGCACTTCTACGGTGACGACACCTATGACTTTTCATACCTATACAGCTGCCGGCACTTACGATATCAGAGAGATTGTGACCGACAACATAGGCTGCAAGGATACGGTTGTACGTCCGGGTTACATTACCGCATACGATCCGGTAGCATCTTTTACAGCGAGCAACACCCATCCATGCCGATATTCGCCGGTTACGTTCACTAATACTTCGACGGGAGGCATCGTGTACTCGCATTGGGATTTCGGAGATGGGGACACCTCGAACATCGCTTCGCCTATACACAGTTATTCTGCATCGGGCACCTATACAGTGAAACTGACCGTATATGATTCGCATGGTTGCTCAGACCTTGTCACAGTTACTGGATTGATCACAGTTGCCAATCCGGATGCGGGATTCACTATGAGCGATTCTGTATCAGTATGTCCGCCGCTGTTTGTGAACTTTACCAACACAACTACGGGAGCCGTATCATATGAGTGGGATTTTGGCGACGGGGGCACGTCGCTGGTACTTTCGCCAAGCAATATGTATATCGCATCAGGATTTTATCCGGTTAGGCTGATAGCGACCAATGGTTATGGCTGTAAGGACACGGTTATTCATCCGGTGAACATTTTTGGTTATGCAGGTGCGTTCAGCTATTCGCCCACGCAAGGTTGTGCGCCGCTGTCGGTGCACTTCTCAGCCACGCTCAGTAATGTTCCGTTCATCACCTGGGACTTTTCTGACGGTGTAACCACCAGTCTGACGTATACCGATACAGTAGTACATATATATACTACGCCGGGGGCCTATGTGCCTAAGCTGATATTGAGTGATAATACGGGATGCCAAACATCAAGTACCGGTTTGGATACGATAAAGGTGAATGCAGTGTTCCCTAAGATGAGCACCAACCCGTCACCCGTTTGTATCGGCATTCCGTTCACAATGGTAGATTCTTCAACAAGCTTCTGGGATACTATCAAAACATGGGAGTGGACCTATGACGGCAATACAAGCACCCTCTCTTCACCATCGCATATTCTTAACACACCGGGTACATATCCTATTACACTGAAGGTGACGGACGGATGGGGCTGTTTCGGAATATTGAGCAGCAACATTGTCATCAACCCGCCACCTGATGTGACTGCCAGCCCCGATACCGTGGTGTGTGTTACAGATCCTGCGACGCTGAGTGGCTACGGCGCAGCAACCTACACATGGTCGCCGCCGGCCACCCTCAGTTGCACTACCTGCAACCCTACATTGGCTACGCCAAATGTGCCGACAACCTATACGGTCACAGGTACCGATGCTAATGGCTGTGTGGATTCGGCAACGGTAACTGTGGGCCTGCGAACCCACACCATCAGCAAGGCCTGGGGTGATACTGCAGTATGTGAAGGCGTGACGGTGCAGCTTTTTGACACAGGTGGTACTTCTTATTTATGGATGCCACCCACCGGGCTTAACAGCAGCACCGCATACAATCCGTTAGCAACACCGCCATACACTACTATCTATACGGTGATAGCCCGACTGGGTAGCTGTATCCCCGACACCAATCAGGTGACGGTAACCATATGGCCATTGCCGAAAGTGGATGCCGGTCCCGATCAGCGGCTTGTAGCCGGTTCCATAGCCTATTTGCAGGCATCGGGTACAAACATGGACACCTACAAGTGGTGGCCGGGCGAAACACTGAGTTGTACTGAATGTTTGGCGCCTGTGGCCAGCATGACCATGAATACAACGTACTACATAGACGCTGTGTCTGACAAGGGTTGCCGCGCTTCCGATTCGGTGCGCATATTGCTGTATTGTGATAACAGCATGGTATTCGTTCCCAATGTATTTACTCCCAATGGAGACGGGCAGAACGATATTTTCTATCCGAGGGGTATGGGTATAAAGACCATCAAGTCATTCAGGGTATATAACAGATGGGGCAATCTTCTGTTCGAACGTGAGTCGATAAACCTGAACGATGCAGCCAATGGCTGGGATGGATCGCATAAAGGCGAAGAGCCGCGCCCCGACGTGTATGTGTACCTCATTGAGGCTGTATGTTATACAGGAGAGGATGTACATATCAAAGGAGATGTGACCATAGTGAAATAGACGATGGACAATAGATAAACTAAGAGAGGCAACCCGTTCAGGTTGCCTCTCTTATTTATGTAAAACGCAGTGGGAACTATTTACCGTTATCACCATTCAGTGTGAATTCATACTGAACCAGATTGGCGCCCATCTGCAATGCGGCAAGTCTTTTTTCGGGGGCATCGTGGTGCACGTCCTTATCTTCCCAACCATCTCCGAGGTCGGTG
>CAZZCR010000026.1:0-66346 GCA_964652995.1 uncultured Flavipsychrobacter sp.
GGAGTGCAAATATAGAGCACCTTTCTGACTCAGCAAAATCATTTTCAGATTTATTTTAAAAACAACTGAGTTTGCATTTCTTTGCGTGAACACTATATGATCAACTACAACTCAAAAGCGTGGCTGGCAAACATCTTTATGATGAAGCGCTCGGATACGCTGCGCCAGCTGGCCCCAAAGATAATTGCTGTATGCATCTACACCGGTCTGGTGATCTATGCGGAGAAAACATTTCTACATCTGCCCGAGAACTCACCGGTGAAACACTTTGGGATATTACAGACACTGCTGAGCTTTGTGATATCAATGCTATTGGTGTTCAGGACCAACACAGCCTACGACCGCTGGTGGGAGGGCCGTAAGCTATGGGGCGCGCTTGTGAACAATAGCCGCAACCTTGCAGTGAAGATGAATGCGATGCTACCGAGGGCCAATGTGAAGGACCGCGCATTCTTCATGAAGCTGATACCAATGTTTGCTGTGGCGCTGCAGCAACACCTGCAGGCCGAGAAGACACGCCTGGAACTGGACACGGAGCCGCACCCTGAGATACCTGACTTTGACCAAAGCAAGCATGTGCCTAACCAGATAGCGTCGCTGATGTTTACAAAAGTGAACCTGCTCTATAAGGAAGGAACAATAACGGGCGACCAACTGATAACGTTGAATGCAGAATTGCAATCGTTTCTGGATATATGCGGCGCATGCGAGCGAATAAAGAACACCCCCATCCCCTACTCGTACAGTGTGTTCATCAAGAAGTTCATCTTTGTATACACGCTAACACTTCCCATAGGTATGGTCTTCACACTCCACTACCTGCTGATACCGGTGGTGGCACTGGTATTCTATGTACTGGCGAGCCTGGAAATGATAGCCGAGGAAATAGAAGACCCGTTTGGCAATGACGAAAATGACCTGCCAATGAAAAAGATGGGTGAAAACATTAGCAAGAACATTGAAGACATCTTACGCTGACCACACCCCTCCCATTCTACAAAACCAGATAGCAGCTACTAATATTAGTAGCTACTGATTGTTGCTGATTGAGTAATTTTGCATAAAATTATATATCACAGTGTTTACCATTGGAATTTTAGAAAACGACATCAATCTGCGCCAGACGCTTGAAAACTATGTAAAACTGATAAGAGGTCAGGAAGTAGCCTTCTCTTATGGCAGCTTCAAAGAACTTACAGACAATGTGGGGCGCATAAAACCACCTAAGGTGGTATTGCTGGACATCCATCTGGATGATGTGAAGGGTGTGAACGTGATACAGAATATCAAAAGGATGTTCACCGGCGCAGATGTTATCATTATTACGGGCGAATACGACAGCGCTTTCATAATGAAAGCTATCGAGAACGGCGCGAACGGATATGTATACAAACCATTCTCCGCCGCAAAACTGGAGCAAGCTATAGCCAATGTGGAAAGTACAGGAAGTTTTCTGGATCCGGAATCGCTGACGAAGCTGATGACCATGATGCAGCATTCATCGGGCAAAAAATTCCTGAGAACTGAAGAGGATCTTACCCCGATGGAGCAGAAAATAATTGAACTCGTAAAGAAGGGACTGACCTACAAGGAAATGGCACAGGACCTGAACATATCGTTTCATACAGTGAACTTCCACCTGAAGAATATATACTACAAGATGGATGTAAAATCTAAAGCTGAATTGATCAGTCTGTATCTGGACTAATCTACCGCCGGGCAACCAACAACGTTGTTCTACAATAAGCCGCGGACATGAAAACGTGCCTTAAAGAATCAAACCAAAAACAAAAAAGACACGTCGAAGATCGATGCAGGAAATGAAACGTAAAGTTCTGATAGTGGACGACGATGCAATCAGCAGGATGATGATGCGATTGTATCTGGATACATCTTTTGCTGTGGTGGAAGCGGAAAACGGAAGTACCGGAATAGAAGCAGTGACTACGCACGGCGATGTTTCGATCGTGTTTCTGGACCTGAATATGCCGAAAATGGACGGGTATGATTTTCTTGAAGCGCTTCAAAAAAAGTACGCTGAAAGCCCAGCCGATATATACATAACTTCATGCTCTCCCCGTGCTGAGTTCTATGGAAATGCAACGCGTAGGGGACTGAATACAGACTGGGTGACCGGATACTATGAGAAACCCTTTATGATGGAAAGAGTGCTGCAGGATATCTGATATATTAACACTGTCAATAAATACCAAGGATGTAAAACGCCACCACGCCATGTCCAACAAATTCCTGCTCACTAAAGAACAACTAAATCGATTATTCCCGTTCTACATTCATATAGACGCGAACCAGACGATCATCTCTTACGGAGAGCACCTGTCCAAGATCATCACTTTACCTATCGGCAGTAGCCTTACTGACGTTTTCGGCGTGAAGCCCGAAGGCTTGTTGCAGACTCCATTTCAGGAACTGAATGGCCGCAATTACCAACTGGTAATGGAACCGAAGATCGCGGACGAAAGCCCATTTATTCTGCAGGGAGACATGCTGTATCTCGAGGACAACGGCGGTATTATCTTTCTGAGCACACCTACATTCAATGCGTTCAAAACGGATTCAGCGGTCGAAAATACCCTACCTACAAGCAGCGCCAGAAGCGCATTGCATACTGTGCGCGACACAACGTCTGATGATGGCCAAAATTCGAACAATCGCCCAAAGAAAGACGAGCGGATAGCTACGAATAATATTAAAGGCATGGCCATCACCGATGCGGCCGGCGCAATAGAGTGGGTGAGCAAGGACTTCGAAATATCTACAGGCTACCACCTTAAAGAGATACTGGGAAAACGCCCCAGGGACGTAGTGTACGGACAGGCATCTACCCACATTCCTTCGAGCTATGTGGATGATATGGTGAAGAAGAAAAAAGCTTTTTCATTTGACAACATAGGCTACAACCGACGTGGAAGTATGTATTGGTTCAGAACAACGGTACAGCCCATAGTTGACGAAAAAGGGAACATCACCGGACGCTATTACACCTTTGAAGACATTACTGAATATAAAATGAACGAAGACGCGTATCGCCACAGCATAGATATGTGGAAATTCGCGATCAACTCGTCGGGCGATGAGGTATGGGCTTTTGATGTTGAGAACAACAGCATGAAAACCTCGTTGAAGTTCAGGGAAATGATCGGCATGGAAGACGAGGATGAGATAAGCTTCAATGACCTGGCCCATAAGATGCACCCTGACGACTACAGACGCTACAGCAAAAACATTATACCGGCACTCACCACCACCGATCCTTCATTCTCCTTTGACTGCAGACTGCAAAATAAGGAGGGCAAATACCGATACTACAAAATCAGGGGGAAGGTAATGGAATTTGACGATGAGGGAACGCCGATACTTTATTTCGGCACGCTAACCGACATCAACAAAGAAAAAGAAAAGGACATTGAGCTGCAAAAGGCAGCGTCGAGAATGGAAGCCCTGCTGAAAACAATCAACTATGGCATCATCCTCGAAAATGAGAACAGGGAACTGGCACTAATAAGCAACGGTGTATACGACATCTTCCCGATACCCTACCCTGCCGAACAATTGATCGGATACAACTGCTCTAACCTGGCAAATGATCTGGCTCATTTGTTTAAACCGGAGACCAGATTTGCCGCGCGGATAGAAGAAATGCTGGCGGACAGAAAAGCCGTATTTGATGAGATCATGTATATGGCGGACGGCCGCATTCTGGAACGCGACTACATACCGATATACGTAAATAATGAGTATTACGGCCACCTGTGGAAGTATAAAGACATCACCGACCGAAAAACGCTGGAACAACAATTGCGCACGTCGGAAGCGCGTCTTACATCGCTGATGAACAACTTCAACCAGGCGATCATGTTTGAAGACCGTGACCAGACTATACTTTTCGTGAATGAAACTTTCAGGAGTTTCCTTACAAACGGCGGCCTAAGCGGCGACATTGTAGGAAAAAAATCGATGCCATTGCTGGACGAGTTCAAGAATTTCTTTGAGCACCCGGATAACGAGGTGGAGCGCGTAAAAGAACTGGTTCGTAACAAAAAAACGTCGAATAACGACCTGCTTAAAGACAGGTTTGGAAGAACCTACAAACGACAGTTCATTCCGGTGATAGCCGGCAATGAAGAGTCGGGATTCCTATGGGTATATGACGACATTACAGAAACTATTGAAGCCAGCCGGAAACTGGTGGAACAGAAAGAGTATTACCACAGAATATTGCACGAGCTCCCTTCCGACATCGTCATCCTGACGCCGGAGCATAGGTTCGTCTTCGCCAACAAAGCCGCAGTGAAGAACGACGATGTGCGTGAGTGGATCATTGGCAAAACGATGTATGAGTACTACCAGTTCCGCAAGATAGACCGTGCATTTGTAGACAAACGAACGGCTATGTTCGCGGAGGTACTATCAACGAAAAAAAGCACCTCTACTGTAGATGTGTACAACAACCCCGACGGCACACAAAAGTATATACTGAGGGTTCTTTCTCCCTTCCTTACACAGAACAACACTATAACAGAGGTAATAGGCTATGGCATAGACATTACCGACCAAGTGCGAAATGAAAAAATCGCTGAGCTGCAGGAAAAACGTGTGCGTGACCTGCTGAACTTTACCAGCGACGGCATTTTCACGTGCGACGGCGACCTTAACCTCACGTTTTTCAACCCGTCCTTCGCACGAATACTTGATGTTCAGGATGACCCGACAAACCCACGTCTGAACCTTAAGGATCTTCTGGGTGAGAATGAAAAACAGGTCATTCATTACCTTTTGGGCTCGCTTACCGGCACAGAGGACATTCAGTCAGGCAATGTCTCCATTACAAGATCGGGAGCAAGGAAATACCTTGAAATCTCGTTCATGAAAGCGCTTGAGACTGCGGCAAACCTCTACATTGGCAAGATAACAGACGTGACAGAGCGGGTGAACAAAGAGAAGAATCTGAACCAGATGATCGAGAAAGAGCGCGAGCTGAATAACTCTAAGTCTCAGTTCATCCGGATCACATCGCACGAGCTACGCACACCGCTTGCCATCATTCAGGCAAATGTGGAGATATTACAGCTGGCCAAAACACTGCCGCCGGAGAAAGCGATGCAGATCAAAGACGATGAGATGCTCTCGCGTATGGCGAAAGAAGTGACGCACATGACGGAGACGCTTAACCAACTATTGATGATAAGCCGTATCGAGAACGGCAAAATAGAGTACTCACCCCAGATGGTGAACCTGAATTTCTATCTTCACGAGATCAATAAGGAGCTATATTCGCCACACAGTGACGGAAGACGGCTGGAAATTTCCCTACCCGCAGAAACGATAAAACAGAAAATTGACCCGAAGCTGATGCGGCACGCCATAGTGAACCTCGTGAACAATGCTTTTAAGTACTCTACAGGGAAACAGGCACCTACACTCACTTTGTCACAGACCGATTCAGAGACACGTATCGACATTGAGGACCATGGAATCGGTATACCGGAAGAGGATAAGGAAAAGCTATTCACTACCTTCTTCCGCGCATCCAACACAGGGGTGATACACGGATCAGGTATAGGGCTGACAATAGTAGAATACGTAGTGAATATGCACGGTGGCAAAATAGCATTTACGAGCGAACAGGGTAAGGGTTCGGTATTCTCAATAATACTTACCAAGCAAGAAGAAGTAAATAATGAAGAAAATACTCGTGATAGAAGATGAGCTGGCTCTCAGAGAGTCTATAAAGCTCATTATTGAAGTAAATAACTTCGTTGCGCTCACAGCAGCAAACGGTACTGAAGGCTTGAACCTGCTGCACAACCGTGGGGAAGAGATAGACCTGATACTGTGCGATATCAATATGCCGGATATATCCGGCTACGACATATTGCGCGAAGTAAAGGCCCACCCCACCCTGTATAAAGTACCATTTGTGTTCCTTACGGCATTTGCCGACAAAACAGGGGTGCGCAAAGGAATGGATATGGGTGCCGACGACTACCTCACAAAGCCATTCGCCATTAAGGATCTTATCAATGCGATCAACTCCCGCATAGAGCTGAGCACAATAAAAGAATCGAAATACCGTGAGGAGATCAATAAGAGCTGGATCTCAATTTTGAATACCAACTTCAGGCAGGACTTCTACACGCCACTCAATGGCATTCTGAATGCAACCCACTTCCTCGGCAACACACAACAACCTGTTGACGCGGCTACGTTCCGCACCACAATGCGGAACATCTACTTCTCGAGTTTCAGGATGTATCGGGACACCAGAAACCTGATGCTGTACTCTATGATGAATACCGGCCAGAAGCTAGTGCACGAGAATACGCTTTTCAGCACCGATCTGAATTCTGTGCTCAAAGACATCATGTCATACTACGATGTGGCGTTGGAAAACAATGAAATGATGCTATTCAGAGAGATAGAGCGTGTGGACGTGCTGACACACGACACAGAGCTGATCAGTGTGCTCTTTACGGAGCTGATAGATAACACTATCAAATTCAGCACACCGGGGCAGGCACCAGTGATCAGGCTATATGCAGAGGGTAATCACTTCTATTTCAGCGCCGAGAACCATAGCGCCTTTGCGCCTCAGTTCACGCTCGGCAATGTGAGTGCGTTCACCAAGTTTCACAAAGACGAATCGCTCAACGGATTGGGAATTGGCCTCTATATCTGTAAGGCATTATGTAAGATGTTCGACTACTCTCTGAAAATGAAGGTTGAAGAGCACAAAGTGACCTTCATGGTGACTAACAGCGTGGGCTATACCGATGAAGAGTAACATAAGGGCGGGTTGGCGTTTGGTGAACAATGTGTACTTTTGCCACCCATAAAACAATAATATCATTATATGCAGACAACGATAACTAATGTTACGGTAATAGGTTCGGGAACGATGGGAAATGGTATCTGCCATGTATTTGCGCAGAGCGGCTTTAATGTGAGCATGATGGACATAAAGCAGGACGCGCTGGACCGCGCCATTGCTACCATTGGCAAGAACATGGACAGGCAGGTTGCAAAAGGTGGCCTCACGGAAGAAGCGAAACAGCAGGCTTTGGGACGCATTGCCACGTTTACTGACATGGCCGAGGCGGTAAAAAACGCCGATCTGGTGGTAGAAGCTGCAACTGAGAATGTAGAGCTGAAACTGAACATCTTCCGCCAATTGGACGAACTTTGCCCTGCAAACTGCATACTGGCATCTAACACTTCTTCTATTTCCATCACCAAGATAGCTTCAGTTACAAAACGTGCCGATAAGGTGATAGGCATGCACTTTATGAATCCTGTACCTGTAATGAAGCTGGTAGAGGTAATAAATGGCTATGGTACGTCGGCCGCGGTAACGCGCCTCATCTATGATATGTCTGAGAAGCTGGGCAAGGTGCCATGTGTGGCCAACGACTACCCCGGATTTGTTGCCAACCGTATCCTGATGCCAATGATCAATGAGGCCATCATCACGCTGCAGGAAGGCGTGGCCGGTGTTGCTGAGATCGACACGATCATGAAGCTGGGAATGGCGCACCCGATGGGGCCGCTCCAACTTGCCGACTTCATCGGTCTGGATACATGCCTTTCTATCCTAAACGTACTGCACAGCGGCATAGGCAACCCTAAATATGCTCCCGCTACCCTGCTGGTTAATATGGTTCAGGCGGGCTATCTGGGAGCCAAGTCGGGCGAAGGATTCTATAAATATACCGCAGGCAGCAAAGACCTGGTGGTGAGCCCGATGTTCTCTAAGAAAGAGTGGTAATTCTAACAGCACATCATATATAAGAAAACGGGGCAAGTTAACTTGCCCCGTTTTCTTATATTAAGATCTGAATTTTCAGTACTTCACCTGCTTGGGCAGGAACATGCCCGCATTACCGCCGTTGCGGATCACATCGCGCACAAGGGTGGATGATATGGTTGAGTATAATGGAGAGCATGTAAGGAACACCGTTTCAATATCAGGGGCCAGCATGCGGTTCATGTCGGCAATGGCCTTTTCATACTCAAAATCGGCAATGTACCTGATGCCTCTGAGGATGTAATGCGCGTTTACTTTGCGGCAGAAATCAACGGTGAGCCCCTCATAACCGGTCACTTCCACACGGGGATCATTGGCAAATATCTCGCTGATCCATTGGGTGCGCTGCTCTAAGGTGAACATCGGCTGCTTGGACGAGTTGATACCCACCCCTATTATAAGCTTATCGAACATGGATACCGCCCTTTCTATCACATCTACGTGACCCAGAGTGACCGGATCGAAGGTGCCGGGAAACAAACAAATACGTTCCATTCGTTAAGATGGTTGAGTGAAAAACGAAAAAACTGTGGTACCGTAGTTCTTCATACGCGAGAACCGCGGATGTTTTTGATAATCGTTTCGAGGCGTATGCTCCAATACAAATGTACCACCGGGCGCCAGCAGTTCCTTTTCAAAGACCAGTATAGGCAGGTCGTCGATGGTCTCAAGAGCATAGGGCGGGCCGGCAAAAATAAAGTCATATTTTCCGGTATGCTGCTTCAGGAATTTGAACACATCATTCTTTATAACGTGTACCTTATCCTGTATGCCCAGTTCCTTTACTGTCTTTTTTATGAAATCGATCGTCACCCCGTCGCGCTCCACAATAGTGAGGTCTGCAGCACCACGAGACGCAAGCTCGTAGGTAATAGAACCCGTCCCACCAAAAATGTCGAGTGTCACCATTCCCTCCAGGTCCAGGCTGTTGTTCAGCATATTGAACAGACCTTCCTTGGCCACCTCAGTAGTGGGCCGGGCGGGTATCTTTGTCGGCGGATTGAACCTGCGCCCTCCAAACTCTCCTCCTACAATACGCATGCTAACAATTGATTGGCAAGGCACACAGCCGGGTCCCACCTCGAGTGGATGGAAAGACCGTTGCCCAATTTTACTGAAGGGAAATAACGGGTCAACTCATTGATGATATCGTATTCGCTGCCGGAAACAGCTGTACAAGCCAGATGTAGTTTGGCCGCGTCTATATAATTCTCCTTGCAAAGATTTTTGAAAGTATAGGCTATATCTTCAGCGCCGGCATAGTCGAATACCTGATACCAAAGCAGCTGACTATAATTGTGCAGGGTGGCAAAAACCTGATCACGGGTAATGAAACACTGCAAATGCAGGCTCTGGGTATTATTATGTTCCAGTTGATACTCCTGAAGCGGCAGCACTGTGGCACGTTTGAAATTGATCTTTACCAATTCAACGATGTTCATCGGAAACGCCTGAATGAATTGAGCCTTGTCATTCTCCATACCGAAAGCCGCAACGCGGTCGGAATGCTCCACGAAATGGATCTTGCGCAACCATGCCTCGGCATCCGCCGCAGCATATAACTCGTCTGGAACCACAAGATTTTTATCGCCTGCCAAAAACACCCCTTTCACCTTCTCTCGCACGGCCAGCAGTGGCTCGCTTGCAAATACCTGCTCAAAGAAATCGAGCTCCCATACCGGTCGGGTCGAAGAATACTCTGAGTAGTGTATGGTCAGCAGTTCTTTGGTAATGCTGAAACCGGCAACAAATACACCACGCTGCACCAACACGCACAGCACCAATGCCACGCCCGACGAGATCGCTTCATCCTCGCGCACATTGTATACCTGTTCTGTGTTTCCTGTATTTAATTTATCTGCCATTAACGCCACAATTATAAGAAATTGTTGCTGCAATTGGGTAATAATCTTTGTCAGCTACCCTACCTCTCGCACCCACAGGAAGCGTTGTTACTGCCGCCGGGTCGCACGTTTCAATAATTTAAATCTATTTTTACGAAGTAATTAAGCAAATTGCAGTCCTAAGCGCCACCCGATAATATTACTATCGCTTAGATCAAGAAAACAGCTTGCCTGCATGATAGAGATCAAGAATATCAGAAA
Source organism: uncultured Flavipsychrobacter sp. (assembly GCA_964652995.1). Classification (GTDB taxonomy): domain Bacteria; phylum Bacteroidota; class Bacteroidia; order Chitinophagales; family Chitinophagaceae; genus Nemorincola. Next base: position 9,931 of record CAZZCR010000026.1, read on the forward strand.
AAGCTTTGGTGAAAAAGTCGTCCTTCACGACGTATCGGCACGCATGGAAGCCGGGAACGCTAATCTAATTATCGGAAGCAGCGGAAGCGGCAAGACGGTGCTAATGAAGATCATGATAGGCCTGATGCCGGTCGACTCCGGCGCCGTGCTGTATGAAGGTAAGGACATCACCCGCATGAATGAAAAAGAGTTGAAGGATCTGCGCAAACAGATCGGCATGCTGTTTCAGGGAAGCGCACTTTTTGACAGTAAAACCGTAGAAGAAAACGTAATGTTTCCGCTCGACATGTTCACCAAGTCGTCTCATGCCGAGAAATTGAAGCGCGTAAACGAAGTGCTGGAACGTGTGAACCTGAAAGACGCCAACAAGAAATTCCCCGCCGAAATAAGCGGAGGTATGAAAAAAAGGGTTGCATTGGCACGTGCCATTGTCCAGAACCCCAAATACCTGTTTTGCGACGAACCTAACTCAGGCCTGGACCCGCAAACATCGCTGGTGATCGATAAGCTGATAAAAGAGATCACTCACGAATACAAGATCACCACCGTCATTAATACACACGACATGAACACCGTAATGGAAAGCGGCGACTACATTATGTACATGTACCAGGGACACAAACAATGGGAAGGTAGCAATCGCGACATTGTCTTTAGCAAGGACGAAAGGCTCAATGCCTTCATTTTCGCCTCAGAATTCCTCGCCAAAGCCAAAGAAATGAGCATGATAGAGGCGAATGGTCGGAAACGTTAGAATTTCCGAGATTCTATTATATTTACAAGCATATTATCCCAAACCATACAGGATGCATTTTAAAATAAACCTAACGCTGATATCAATACTGGTAATAGTATTGTATTTCAACATTCCGTTCTATAACAATTGGCTCAATACCAACCTCCTTAGCCCATCGTTCGACATATTCACGCTATCAAAACAAACCGAGATAGAGCAAAGAAAGATCAACCGCTACGGCTATTCTTATGCTATATACAGCGAAATGGGGAGAATCTTCAAAGAGGCCAAAATGGACAGTCCGGTGCTACTATTGCCACCTGACGCTTTTTTGAAAGAACAAGGCGTGCGCGACTTTGCCACTGTAGAACCTGCTATCTATTACTACTTTACCGGAATGAGGGGCGTATGGCCCAACAGTCCCGGTGTGGAAAAAGCCAATGCAGTTATCATACCCGACGGGCATGGCAAAGTGATGCTGAAACGCATTTCGGGCAAAGATGAGCTCAACATGATACTCGCAGACCTTAAAAAATATAAAATAGACTAGATCCGATGAACGTTACAGGCCTCCTACTTCTCATCATCGCGCAGTTTCTCTCGGGAAGCGGCATAGTACGTCTTTTCCGTCTGCAAATCGGCGCGATAGCCAATATCTGCCTTTCCATGATCGTTGGCGTATTTTTTATATCGCTGGCACCGGCATTGCTGCAACTGGGGCACATACCCATAACCGGCAGCAACACGGCAATAGCAATAGCAGTTATCACAGCACTTTGCAGCATTCCATTGGTGGTGATGTTCCGCAAACCGAACTTCAGTGGCTTCGCCCTGCCGGAACTGTATGAAATACCCTTCCTCCTTGTTTTCCTCGCGTTCATTATCACCAGCGCATTCAGGTGTTATTACTTCCCCCCTACCCCGCGCGACGTGCTGGCCGGCGGAGAGTTACTGGCCGAATTCACGGTTCGGGAGAAAACCATGCTGAATTCTGTTTTCAGCATCGACCTGCACACCACCAACAACCATTTCAAATCGCCCTACATTACCTGCCTCCAAGTGGTGTACAAGCTATTTGTCTCGCCGTTCGGCGAGGTATGGCTCACTACCATTTTTGTGCCGTTCGTGTGGTGGCTTTATACAGTCCTTAAAGAGCGGGTGCACGGCCTTATTGCCTGCGTTCTTCTGTTGTTGTACTTCTGCATCCCCGACGCGTTTGCATATTCATACATCATCCTGTACGACTACAGCAACATGATCTTTTATTTCACGGGGTTCTATTTCCTTATGCAATACCAGACACACCAGCGCAGAAACGACTTCGCTTTCTCGATCCTGTTGTTCGGTATCGCTACCTACATTCGCGTGGAGACACTGGTACTTGTGGCAATGGTGGCGCTCATGCCTGCCTATACACAGTTCAAAGCCAAAAAACCGATAAAGGACATTATAATAAATGGTTCGTTACTGATGGCAGGTCCGGTGTTTTTTTATGTGCTGTGTATGAACATTTTCATACCCAACTTCGTACCTGTGAAGATGGATACCGCCGCCCAGATCAACCATAATATGAGCGACATTTCGGTATTCTTCACCCGCATATCGGCCATCAACAACGACCTCATTTTATCAGACAAAGGCCTGCTTGTATATGGCTATTTCTTCTACTACTTCGTTGCCATTTTGCTCGCTGATCTGGTGCTGATCAGAAAATTCAACAAGGAGGCACGCATGGCACTATATGGGATTGCTGTGGTGTATTTCGGCCTGGCCCTGCTTGGTTACCTTTTGCCTTTGTTCGACGTGATGAACACCACCAAACGCGGCCTTTTCAAAGTATTACCGCTTATTCTGATGTATTACACAAATAGCGGACTTATCACGCGCATTTCCGACTTCCTTAAAGAACGCGAGGCCCGGTCAAAACAGGTCGCTGAGCCTGCTATTGCCGGTCCCCGCCCTACTGCGCGCCCCGCAAACAAGAAATGATCTTAACGTAACCTGAATAAGAAGGGCTCCCGGTAGTATCGGGAGCCCTTCTGTTATAAAAAAGTTGATTGTAAGCTATTTAAGACTGCAGGCTGCTGTGCTGCCGGCCGAGTCAACATAGCCTGTCTTCGCCTGTTCACAGAAACTTTTAGCGGTATTCTTGTCCATATCGTTGGCCATGAGATATACGGTGTCGAAACGGGGGGTGAACACTGTGTCACCGGGATTCCATTTGCCCATTTTAGTTACGAAGCAAGTGCACTTCCAATCGCCATAAGGATTGTCGTCCCCTTTGTTACAGGATGCAACTAAAAAGGTCCCCGTGAGGAGCACAACGATTGGCAGTATTCTTTTCATAATATATCTGATTTTGGAACGTAAATGTAAGGGATATTTCAAAAAATAAAAACACCTATCGCAGTATAGTTACGCCTCACGCAACAAACACTGAATTTTGAGTCGGTTCACCTTGTTAAACAATAGCAGCATAAATATGAAACAAAACGAGCCGCTGCCTACGCTTGTTGACAATTATGCACAGTGCGGAGGGGTGGCGCTGAACAAAACCCGGAATGCAACATCTGTTTGTCAAATTATCAATAAAAGAAATGCACCGATACCATGATAAGACTTCACGATTCAGATAATTGCTCTACCTTTGCGAAAATTTCAATTAAATCACTATATGAGCACAACGACTCGTTCTAAGATCGACTTCAAACTTCCCTACCAGGTAAAGGACATCAGCCTTGCAGAGTGGGGCCGCAAAGAGATCAGGCTTGCTGAAGCCGAAATGCCCGGATTGATGGCGATCCGCGAAGAATATGGACCTAAAAAGCCACTGAAAGGCGCACGCATTGCCGGCTGCCTTCACATGACCATCCAGACTGCTGTACTGATCGAGACCCTGGTGGAACTGGGTGCTGAAGTGCGCTGGAGCTCTTGTAACATCTTCTCTACGCAAGACCATGCTGCTGCCGCTATCGCTGCAGCAGGTATCGGTGTTTTCGCATGGAAAGGTCAAAGCCTTGCTGAAGCTGATTGGTGCATCGAGCAGACTCTGTTCTTCGGTAGCGAAGATCGCCCGCTGAACATGATCCTGGACGATGGTGGTGACCTTACCAACATAGTACTGGACAACTACACCGAGCTGATCCAGCATATTAAAGGTCTGAGCGAGGAAACAACGACAGGTGTTCACCGTTTGTATGAGCGTATGGCTAAAGGCACCCTGCCAATGCCTGCCATCAATGTGAACGATTCTGTTACAAAATCTAAATTCGACAACAAATACGGTTGCCAGGAAAGTCTGGTAGATGCGATCCGTCGCGCTACAGACGTGATGATGGCCGGCAAGGTTGCAGTTGTGGGTGGCTACGGTGACGTAGGTAAGGGTAGCGCACTGTCTCTGCGTGGTGCAGGTGCACGTGTTATCGTTACTGAGATCGATCCTATCTGCGCACTGCAGGCTGCTATGGACGGTTTTGAAGTAAAACGCATGATGGATGCAGTTGCAGAAGCTGACATTATTGTAACAGCTTCAGGCTGCCGCGACCTGATCACAGAAAAGCACTTCCGTGCTATGAAGGACAAGGCTATCGTTTGTAACATCGGTCACTTCGATATCGAAATAGACATGGCATGGTTGAACGGTGCTTACGGCAACACTAAAGACACCATCAAGCCACAGGTTGACCTGTACACCATCGACGGTAAAGACGTAATCGTACTGGCTGAAGGTCGTCTGGTGAACCTGGGTTGCGCTACCGGCCACCCAAGCTTCGTAATGAGCAACTCATTCAGCAACCAGACACTTGCTCAGATAGAATTGTGGAACAACCACAGCAACTACGAGAACAAAGTGTATGTGCTGCCTAAACACCTGGATGAGAAAGTGGCTCGCCTCCACCTTTCGAAAGTGGGCGCTCAGCTCGACGAGTTGACCGACGCACAGTCAGAATACCTTGGTATTCCTAAATATGGTCCTTACAAGCCTGAAATGTACAGGTACTAGTAGAAAAGGCCTCAAAAATGATAACAAAAAAGTGGCTTGCTTTATGCAGGCCACTTTTTTGTTTATATTATCATATTACTTCCTACTTTAGCTATCAGAAATATACCCAAAGTCAATGCGCACTACCATCATAGCTACGCTGCTCCTGACCCTTCCGGTAATTGCCCCGGCTCAAAGAGAAGACCTCGGCTGGATAGCCCCGGAGGGGAAGATCATCAACTTCCGCACCCTTAACTGGAACGATTTTCAGGAGATCGAAGACAAAGACCATGCAAAGAAAATGGCTGACAACAACCTTCAGTCAGCAGCTTACGTGAGCCCGGCTATCTATTTTGATGCGGACAGCGGTGTGCGCATGGATAACGGGCGCCTGAAATTCAGATTCAAGGTAAAATGTGCTTTCCAAAGCCGTGCATTTGCCCGCGAATCAACAAAAAAAGAACACTCCAACTATATCCTCATCCATGAGCAGGACCACTACGATATAGCTCTTACTTTCGCCAACCGACTGCAATATGAGCTGTCATCAAGAGACTACAGCGCCACCAAGTACAACGAAGAAATTGACAAAGTTTATGACGACCTGTACACCCGATACCGCAAGATACAGGAGACATATGACCACGAAGTGAACCCGGACGGCAGAGATGAAAAAGAGAAGCAGTACCTGTGGGACATGCGCATAAAGAAGTGCCTGGAAAACAATACCGAAGAATATTATACCAGCCCGGAAGCGGTGGTGCAAACTGTAAAAAATCCCGGTCAGACAGTGAAGCGCATACCCGATGAAAAAGCAAGGCAATTTGTCGTACGAGCCCGCCCGCTGTACACTGAGTTTCCCGAAGAAATGGGACGCAAGGTCATAGAAACACAAGAATGGTCGTCAGAACCTTCTATCGTTGCCTTCTTTACACAGAAATTTTACATCAATATAGATGGTGCACTTCCCAAAGACAACTACCGCACATTTGCATATGTGTTCGTACCCAATGGGAAAGACACCTACAAGCGCATCCTGATCGACACTTTTACCAATGGTGACTATCCCACAAAAATTGCGACCGCATTTTTCACGAATGCAGACAGCGACCCGGAAAAAGAACTGGTTATAGTGGCCACCAGTAACCAGAAAGACAATCATGCCAATGGCACAATGTACATGAACAGAGTGTACGATAACCTACCCCGCCCTCTGCCGGGCAAAATTAAAAGACTGGATGAGGCCAGCGCAAAGATAGCAGGTGGCTTTGACGGGACAATTGACGGCAAGCCATTTCAAGCAAAACACAAGACAGAAAAAGAGATCACCGACGCGTTGACTTTACATGCCCCAACAGGCTCAGGCACTCCCGGCAAAGAACCCAAAAAGATCATCAGACAATGAGCAATATCTACCTTTTAGGCGGCATGGGAATTGCACTGCTAATTTTGTTTGTGGTTCTGTTATTCGCCGGCATCAGGCGCAAGAATGTGAATCTCGTTATCGGAGCAGTTGCCGCTTGTCTGCTGGGCCTTGGCTGTACGGCAGTTACGGTCTTCCTCGCATTTTATTCCAGCGATGTGACCATCAAAATAGAAAGGGCGAAATAGCTTGGCAACTACTTTTTCGCAGGCGGAAACACCACGTGCATAGATACGGCATCCTCACTGACAACACCATCCGCCGACACGGCCCTCACAGTGTAATTATGCTCTGCTCCGGCCGATGCAGCATCTCTGATCACGTATTGCCGCACTCCGGCCGTCAATACCTTTTCATCGGCTACCAATGTGCTACCATCGCTGATGCGGAACCCTGCCAGGTCCGAGACTTCTCCAAACTGCCACTGCAACATGGCATCATTGCCCTCGGCAACCGCCTTTGTAACCGTCACCGCGGGCATCACCGTAGTTGGCGCAACCGCCTGCACAGTATCGCCCGGAATACTGAAACTGCCTGAACGCCCCTCGGCTACAACATAAAATCGAAGAACAGTACTTAGTCCGCGGGGAATTGGATAGTTGAAGTAATTCTGCCTGACCGGCACCTTATCGGTCAATGCTTCTACCTTGCCACCAGCCGCCGGATACATATAAACGTGGTAATTGCGGGTAACACTGTCTCCGTTTATAATAGGATCCCAGGATATCTTTACAGCCGGTTTCCGGCCGGCAACTATTGCCTTTGTATTAATAGGCCGAGGCGGATCGAGCAAGGGGAAGTAACTATATAACAGCTCTGTTCCGTTCATGATGGTCTTGTCCCAATAAACAGCATTGACACGGATCCGGAGTGCACTGCTCACTGGTGATGAGGTCTCATCTACAAATATGCGTGCGTCCTCGGGCAGCACATCAGACACTGCAGTGTAACCAGCAGGCATATTGTCCTTCTCAACCACAAAGCCTTTAATGAACCGCTCCTGATCCTTAGGGAAAGTCCATTTCACCTCAATACCCTCCTTGAAATAAAACCCGAGTGAGGTTATTTTGGTTACCACCGGCTTAACATATTCTTTTGGGTGATTGGCCGGATCGTATTCATATGTACGGATATTACCCTCAATTCCGAAAAGCGATTCTGCGCTTATACTATACTGATCGGCAATAGCCGGGTCGGCACCCGCATCTGAAAAGATATATTCGGCCTTTTCCTTACCTCCGGAGGGCTGAATGGGCCGGTCGTTGAGGCGAATGCCGCGTTTATAGACGTTGAACCCTGAGATGTATCCGCTGCGCACCCTGGCCAGATCAGCGGTCCATAAAAGCTGGATCCCTTTAGTACTGAGCAGTGCTTTTGAGGTGATCTCCTTTACCGCATCGAGGTCTGGTATGGCACCAAAGTTCCATTTTGTTTTTGCGATAGGCTTATCACCTCCCTTCAGAAACAAGCCATATTGATACTCCATCTTCTGCGTCACGGTATGATCCACGAAACCGAAACCACTGATCACCGCAATATCAAAATTAACCGAGGCCATCTGCAACACGTCAAGTACGTCTTTGTCTCGCGCCGCCCATTTCTCCGCGAAGGTGGTAAAGTCATACTCCTTCAGTTTTCCTGCATACACGAGATCGTGCAACTTCTCCCTGATGCGGGTGACTTCCGTATTATCAGATTCAAACGGACTGAGGTCTTTTTTCTGCGAGATACCCGGCAAAAGCGGCACTTTATTGAGCGTATGCCAATCGCCGATGCCATCCTTGCGCCTGATCTCAAAACCGGTAAAACCCGCCGGAAGGCTGTTCATAGACCATACCAACTTCACTGTATGTCCGTCGGGACTCTGCGCCAACAAATGCACATTATCGCCCTGACCAAGAGCACGCAAAGAACAGAAAAGCACAAACAACAAACTGGTAATTCGGATGCTCATAGGCCGGGAATAAGGTATAAAATTACTCATTTTCCGGCAGCCACCGGGCAGCACATACCATTAAGGTAATAGATGATACACAACTAACTGAAGAGGAATGCAATATCGTCTTTAGAGAGGCGACGCATGAACGCACTATCGTCAGACACGAGGTCATTGGCCAGATTGCGTTTGCGTTCCTGCAACTGCAGCATCTTTTCCTCAAGTGTGTCTTTACAAATAAGCCTGTAGGCAAAGATGTTCTTCGTTTGCCCGATACGGTGCGTACGGTCAATCGCCTGCTGCTCCACCGCCGGGTTCCACCACGGATCAACTATATACACGTAGTCGGCCGCGGTAAGGTTCAAACCGATACCACCCGCCTTCAACGAGATAAGGAAAACCCTGCAGTCAGGGTTGTTCTGAAACTCCTGAATAGCCCTTTCCCTTTCGGCAGAGGAGCTGCTACCATCGAAATAAACGTGCGGAATTTTATCTTCCTCCAATTTTGTACGGATGAGTGCCAGCATGCCCAAAAACTGTGAGAACACCAATACCTTGTGGTCGCCCACGTTCTCGGTTATCTCGCGGCTCAGTTCGTCCAACTTCACCGAATAGTTGTGGAAACGCTCTTCCTCATTAAGGATGGCGGGCGAATCACATATCTGACGCAAACGGGTAAGACCCTGTAAAATGTGCATCTGCGACCGTTCCATACCACGCTCTTCTATCATGCCCAATATCTGCGAACGGTAAGTATTCCGGTAGGCATCGTAAATCTTTCGCTGCTCGGTGCCCATTTCGCAATAAAGGATGGTCTCTGTTTTTTCAGGCAGGTCTTTAGCAACCTGTTCCTTAGTGCGGCGCAACAGGAAAGGCTGGGTAAGCTTGCGCAATTGCTGCTTCACCTCATCTTCCATAAACTTGTCGATAGGCGTGGCAAACTCACTCATAAAAAACTCCCTGCTGCCCAGCATACCAGGGTTCAGGAAGTTCATCTGCGCATAGAGGTCGAACGTATTGTTCTGCACCGGCGTACCGCTCAGTGCCAGGCGGTTCTTCGCATTCAGCAACAGCGATGCTTTTGCCACCTGCGATTGAGGATTCTTAATAGATTGAGATTCATCGAGCACTACATAGTCGAACTCTATCTCTCTGAATCCCTTTATGTCACTACGCATGGTGCCATAAGTAGTGATGATGACGTCAAAGTCCTTGTAATTGAGCGGAGATGAGGTACGCTTAGGCCCATGATGGATCACATGGCGCAGCTCGGGCGTGAATTTTTTGATCTCATTCTCCCAGTTATACATTAGCGTGGTTGGACACACGACCATGTATACTGCCTTCGGATTCAGATTTTTGTAGTGCTGGAAGAATGCAAGTGTCTGCACCGTCTTACCAAGACCCATATCATCTGCCAGTATGCCACCCCACCCTGCTTCATTCAGGAAGATGAGCCACTGAAAACCGGCCAACTGATAAGGACGCAATGTGGCAGTGAGATGCGTAGGCGGATCGATCAGCGAATAGTCATTGCTGAGCACACGCTCCAGCTTTTCCTTCTTTTCCTCCAGTTCCTCGTGCAACTTGTCTTCATCTATCTCCGCCAACAGGTCATCAAGTACGCTGAAGTGATATTTCTTCAATCGCACCTTATTGCCCTTTGTCTCACCCATCTTCAGCAGAAGGGTATATTTCTTCAGCCACTCATCGGGCAGCAGACCTATGGAACCGTCGCCAAGGCGCACAAAGTTCTGACGGGCTGCCAGCGCCTTCTTCACGTCTATAATAGAAACGACCTGATCTCCGAATTTCAGCTCCACAGAAGCGTCAAACCAGTCTATGCCGCTGCTCACCTGTATCTGGGTCTGTGGCTTGTGGACATTCACCCTTAGGTTGCGTAGCCCCTCAAAGCCCATAAGCTCCACCTTATGCTCGGCCATCAGCTCATTGAACCTGAAAAACCAGTTATTGGCGAGTACAGATGTGCCGGGCAGATGGTAGAATCCTTCGCGCTTATTGAATTGTATATCTGTATGCAACGACTGCAGCAGATCCAGGTAGTCCCTTTCTGCTCCTTCGTTGCGCTTCATTATTGTTACCACTCCACCCACCGGCTGTATCACATCGCCGAAATAACCGGGCTTCACCTCTGTATCACCATACATAAAGGCGGGTTGCAGCACCAGTGTCTCGTCCTTTTCATACATATAAAGACGGTATCCCGGACGGGCAATGTTCATATGCTCCACCAATTCTTCAGAGAAATGGACATGCACCTGATTGCTCCAGCCCATCACCTTCGATTTCAGAAAATCAGGCCACTCCGCATTCTTCACCGTGATGCTACCCGTAGGTAGCAACTGCTCAGCTATTTGGATCTCCTGCACACTGCCCAAAGCATACAAAACACCATCATGTCGCAATAAAGCCGAATTTATTACCTGGACTTCTTTATGTGGAACGGCTCGGTTGGCGATATTCCATTCCAACTGCACCTCATGGCTACGACCTTTCTTGCGCACCACCATTTGCGGATGCGCCTGCTGATCTGAGAAGCCTATCGGATCTATACTCTTTGAAGACAGTACTTTGCCTGCTTTCTTTTCATAAACGAACCGATGATTGGCGTAGCGGTCCAGCAGTTTCTGGTACTTGGGTAGCAAGTATTCCCATGCTTGTTCGCGCACTTCATCCTGAGGTATATCCTTCAGCACACTGTCATAGTCGTGCAGAAAATCGCCGAACGGCAATGTCTTTTTCAGGTACTTCAGCAACTCGTCATTCAGAAACTTACGCACCACGGGTATCATATCCCGGTCGTCGGTATGAAATCGTGTGGGATTCACATATTGCAGTAATTCCAGCTTTTCAATTGGGCCTGCAAATGCATTTGCATCGTCATCGGCCACACCGGCCACCAACGTGATCTCAACAAATGGAAATGTGGCTACTTTAGTATCCACAACAATACCCAGTCGTTTCTCCTCCAACACTACAGCGGGTGCTTCTTCTACTGCCACAGCACGTGTAGGTGCTTTACTGTCAATCTTTTTGATAGATGGATCCAGCACCCGCAAAAAGGGCTTGTTATTTTCGTAAATGAACTCAAACTTGTTGGTCAGGTCGTCCTTCAGGCTATAGCCATACTGCTCCAACAACTTATTCTTCTGCACATCCCAGTTCTGCATAGACTGGAAATGGGCGGCACCATGACTTTTTAATACCTGCAAAAACAGCGCAGCTTTGTGCACACACAACGGATGTGTATGCTCTGAGCAACCGCAAGATGTATCGAAATATCGATCTTCGTTTTGGCGCAATGTCACCCGATAGGTGTTATCCTCATCCGGAACGTTGGCCTCAATGCTGCCGTTTTTGTTGGTGATAATTTCGGCCCTGCTTCCATTGGCTATCTTCTCGGCTATCTCCAACGACTCAGGCGAGGTGAACAATTGCAACATCTGGCGGTTCACCTGGCGCATACGCACCACTGTGTGCTTCTGCTCATACACAATATTCACATTCTCGAAAAAACCGCTCTGTAGAATGTCGTTCAGCTGAAAAAGCGCAGCTACTTCGTGCCTGCATATCTCGCCCAGGTTATATGGGCACTGGCAGCGCACAGTCATTTCCTTTGGCTGCAAATATTTATTTACGGTAACCGTGTAATAATTTTGGTATAGATCGTTCCTGACCCTGAAGCGGATCTGCTCCAGCAAGTGGTCCACATCAAGCATCTGAACGCCTGAAGTGTAAAATATCTTCTTACCACGCCGGATCACTTCCTCCGTTCCATGATTATATACGTGTCTTAATATTGGTGGTAATGACATTAATAGATGCTCCCGGTCAAAAAAGGCAATCTACAAAAGTAGCGAAAAAAAGAATCTGAGGCTGCCGTGAGACTATAAATGTATGTTAAGTAAAAACCGGAAACTCCGGCATCGATGAACCGGTGGGCCGGCTTTCCGAATAACATGTTAAAATTGGCGCGGTTTTTGCATTCATACTTCCTTTCATACTTATACCTTTAATATACTCACCGTTATGATCAAAAATCTATTTATCCTCCTGAGTTTTGTCCTCATTTCACATGAAACCTGGTCGCAATATAAAGTCCAGTATTTTGATGGTAATGACACCACCGCCTACACGTCTTTGATAATGAACATAGACACCGCCAGTGCTCACACCTGGCAGATCGGGAAGCCTCAGAAAACAAAATTCACCAGCGCGGCAACCTACCCCAATGTGATCGTAACAGATACTGTAAACCCCTATCGGGCAAATGACTCATCGTATTTTACTATCTCGGTGCAACACCCAATGTGGTCGTCAGGAATCATGGCTTTGAGGTGGATGCAACGCCTTGATCTTGACAAAAAACATGACGGCGGGATCGTAGAGTATTCGCTGGATACAGGGAAAACATGGAAAAACGTCTTTAACAATCCATACGTGTACAAGTTCTATGGCTTCGACTCATCCAACCGAGACACACTCCCTTCCGGCGAATTTGCATTCAGCGGCACCGACAGCACTTGGAAAGATATCTGGCTCTGCTTCCATTTTTCCTATTTAACATTAACCGACTCTATCATGTTCAGATTCTCTTTGAAGTCCGACAGCGTGGACAGTATGAAGGACGGGTGGATGATGGACAATTTCAGAATGGATTACACTATTGCACACACCGTTGCAAAAGATCCTGCACATAACAACAATATAAAAGTATTCCCTACAGCAACCACAGGCATAGTGAATATAGAAGCACCAACGGTACAGCAGTACCACATTATCGAATCGCTATACATTATAAATTCAACAGGCAAAGTAGTGAAGGACTACAGACAATGTCCTCCGAAATTCTGGGTCGACATCAGCGACCAGCCGCCAGGCACATATTTCGTGAAAGTGAAAACCAACCTGTTCTCAGGAACGTATCCCATTACATTGCATCGATAGGAACGAACATGACAAAATACCTGGTCATTTCTATTCTACTGGCTATCCTATGTTCAGGATTTGTAAGGAATAAATCAGGAAGCGAATACAGATTCCCGCGTCTCACTTTTTTCCCTGAAATGCCAAAACCCGACCACGCCATCACTAACGCAGGCGTAGACCTTGGTCGCCACCTTTTCTATGACCCTATCCTGAGTCGCGACAGCAACATGTCTTGCGCCTCCTGTCACAAGCAGGAATATGCGTTCAGTGATGCCCCGAAAGCGTTCAGCGACGGGAACAAAGGGATTGCGCTGAGGCGAAATACACTCCCAATATTTAATCTGGCATGGCACAAGGCCTTCTTTTGGGATGGCAAAGCATCGTCGATTGAAGATCAGGTCTTTCACCCGGTAAACAGTGATCTTGAAATGAACCTTTCATGGAGCACCGTCGTTTCTCGCCTGAACAGAAATCCAACATACAAAAGAAAATTCAAAACTGCTTTTGGAGAAGTGCCGATCGACAGTGTTATGGTTTCAAACGCCATCGGTCAGTTTGAAAGAACACTGCTGTCTTACCGATCAAAATACGACCGTGTGATCAACGGACGCGATTCATTTACGAAAGATGAATCTGAAGGTTTTCTGCTCTTTAATGACATGACAAAAGGAGACTGCCTGCACTGTCACACTACCGACTCCGACCCTTTGGGCTCCACATTTGCTTTCAGCAATAACGGCCTCGATTTGATCAAAGCCACTGAAGATTTCGTTGACCGCGGGCGAGGAGATATCACCCATTCGTCTTTTGACAATGGAAAGTTCAAAATACCGTCACTACGGAATCTCGCATTTACCCCACCCTATATGCACGATGGAAGATTCCGCTCACTAGAGCAGGTAATTGATTTCTACAGCGAAGGTGTAAAAATGTCTCCGACTATCGACTCAAAGATGGAATATGTCCATCGGGGTGGCGCACGACTAACCCATGAAGAAAAAAGAATGATCATTGCATTTCTGCAAACGTTATCGGACTCTCTTTTTGTCTCAGACCCCAATTTCAGCGATCCGTTTGTTTCAAAAAAGAAACGTTAACAATGTCCCAAAAGAAGACCACGACCTGAGCAGGGACATGGTGCAACCACTAACGACTGAATAATTATCGTATTTTTCGGGCTGAATTGCCATTACCTGAAATGACGCAAGGCATCCTGCTCGGACCATATCGCCCAGACCTGTTGCACGAAGAGACCCTCGCGGACATCTTTCGTACCACAGTGCGGCAATATCCCGAAAAAACAGCGCTCATTTTCAACAACACCTCCCTTACATATGCCCAATTAGACAAGTGGAGCGATGCCATTGCCGACCACTTGTCACAGAACGGCATCCTACCCGGACATTACGTCGGCGTATGGTGGCCCCGCAGTCTGGAACTGCACGTGGCGATCCTGGGCATCGTAAAGGCTGGGGCTGCGTATGTGCCGCTCGACCACGAGATGCCCGCCGAGCGTGTGGTGACCGTGCTGAACGAGGTGGGTGCGTCAGGCTACATCAGCAAAGAAAACCTGAACCTGGCATGCCATCGTTTTGAGGTGGTGCCCCCTCCGCGCCCGGATGAACTGGTGTACCCTTCCAAAGGCGCTCGTCCCGATGACCGAGCCTATGTCTTGTACACATCGGGCAGCACAGGCAAACCAAAAGGCATACCCATCTCCCATCGGCAGATCTGCCACTTTGTACGCTCAGAAGCGTCCATTCTGGATGTTCGTGCTGACGACAAGGTGTACCAGGGTTTCTCGGTATCCTTCGATATGTGGTGCGAGGAAACCTGGATCAGCTACCTTGCAGGTGCCACAGTTTGGGTAGCAGATGCTGCCACTGCCAAGTCAATCGACGAGTTGGGAGATGTACTACGTCAAAATAACATTACCGTCCTTCACGCGGTACCCAGCCTGCTTGCTGTTACCGACGATGATATACCGACGCTGAGACTGGTAAATGCCGGTGGCGAGGCCTGCACCACACAGGTACTGGCACGCTGGTCGGCACCGCCGCGCAGGTTCTTTAACACCTACGGACCTACCGAGACCACCGTAACTGCCACACTGGCCGAACTCGGCCCCGGCGACAATATCACCATCGGTCTGCCGTTGCCGAACTATGGCCTAGCCGTGGTAGACCCTCAACTCAATCCCCTGCCTTGGGGTGAAAAAGGCGAACTGGTGATAGCCGGCCCGGGCGTTTGCGAGGGCTATATTAACCTCCCGGAACTGACCGCGGAGAAATTCGTCACCAAACCCGAATCATTGCACGAACTGCCCGGCAGCCGCATTTACCGCACCGGTGATGCAGCCGCCATCAATGCCGATGGCACGGTCGACTTCCACGGTCGGTTCGACGATCAGGTGAAACTGCGTGGCTATCGTATAGAACTGGGAGAAATAGAAAACAGGCTGAGCAGCCTCACCGATATCACCGCTGCTGCTGTAGCAGTAAAAAAAGATATTAATGGTATAGACCACCTTGCCGGCTACGTGGTTTGCGACGACCCGGTACACATGAACCAGCAGAGCATCCGTGCCGAACTGGCCAAGGTATTGCCTGCCTACATGGTACCCTCGGTCATCGTGCAGCTGCCCGAGATGCCGCGCCTGCCCAGCGGCAAGATAGACCGCAAGGCACTACCGGTGCCGGCCATGCTGCTGGAGAATGTTACGCCCATCACCGATGATGTCATAGACATAGATCTTCCGGTGGGCGACCGCGTCATTGCCGTGCTCAAGGGCTTCTTCCCCAATCGCAATATCACCCTCACCAACGACTTCTTCACCGATCTCGGCGGGCACTCACTGCTGGCTGCCGCTGTTGTGTCGCGCCTGCGCAAAGACGCCAACCTGCCACAGGCATCGCTGAAGGACCTTTATATGCACCGTCCGCTTCAGCAGGTGGTAACGCATTGGGAAAGCAAAACAGCCGACCCGCTGAAGGCAAAACGTGTATTCAACGAAATACCCAAAAAACGCTTCTACCTGTGCTGGCTGGCACAAACGGTTTCGCTGCTCATGATGTATGGCCTGTTTGCCGTGCAGATATTCTTCCCCTATCTGGGCTACTACATAGTAAAGGAAGAGACCAACAATATCCCCTATGCCATCGGCACTGCCCTCGGGCTTTACTTGTTCATCGCTCCTTTTTTTGCGCTGTGCAGTGTCATCATCAAATGGCTGGTTATTGGCAAAATGAAGGAGGGCGACTACCCGCTATGGGGCAGTTACTACTTCCGCTGGTGGCTCGTGAAGACAATGCAGCAGTTAATGCCCTCACAGTTCCTCAATGGCACGCCGCTATACTGTGGCTACCTGCGGTCATTGGGGGTAAAAGTGGCTAAAGACGCACAGCTGGGCACTATTATTATTGGCGCCGAAGATCTGGTCACCATTGGCAGCGACGTGAGTATCAGCTCGCAGGCTGTCATAAATAACGCCTTTGTAGAAGATGGTATGCTTAAACTGAGGCGTGTCCACCTGGGTGATCACGCCTATGTGGGTAGTAGTGCTGTCATTGGTGCCGGTGCATCAATAGACGCTTGGGGCGAACTGATGGACTTGAGCTACCTGCAACCCGGCAACACCATAAAGGGTGGCGAGGTATGGCAAGGCAGCCCCGCCACACTTAAGGAGACACGCCCGATCGAGAGTCTGCCTCAGCCACTACCTGTGTCGAACACCAAACGACGTGCCTACACGCTATTGTTTACACTGACCCTGCTCATCTTCCCCGTAGTGGTGTTGCTGCCGTTACTACCCACAGTTATCATCATCCACAATCTGGACAACTCCACACCCGATTACGACTTCTCTTACCTCACCGTCACTCCGTCGCTGGCACTCAGCTACATCATATTATTCACGCTCACCACGGTGTTGCTGTCCCGCTTACTGCAATGGGGCATAAAACCCGGCAAGTATCCCATATATAGCCTGTTCTATGTACGCAAATGGTTTGCCGACCAGCTCATGTCGCTGTCGCTCATCGTGCTGCACCCTATGTACGCTACCGTATATGTTTCGCTGCTGTTCAGGGCGCTGGGCGCCAAGGTGGGTCGCAATACCGAGATATCTACTGCCAGTAGTGTTACCCACCCGCTTTTAGAGATTGGCAAAGATGCCTTCGTAGCCGACGCAGTGACACTGGGCGAATCGGATGTACGCGGACAACAGCTCATCCTCGACCGCACCACCATAGGCGACAATAGTTTTGTGGGCAACAGTGCGCTCATACCTCAGGGCTACAACCTGCCAGGGCGTATGCTGATCGGCGTATTGTCTACCCCTCCATCAAAGGAACAACTGGAAAAAGACGTAGCTGCCGACTGGTTCGGTTCGCCGGCGATTGCCCTGCCTCGTCGTCAGGAAAGCCGAACCTTCCCGGCCACGCAGACCTCCAACCCTACACCGCCCCGCATTTTGGGTCGTAGCTTGGTAGAATTCACCCGCATCATTCTGCCCGAGACCACCATCATCATCTGCAGTATCCTCTTTATCGCTTATGCCCACAACCTGGTTGTCGACAAACCTTGGTGGCGCATGCTGCTGGAACTCCCCTTCTACTACCTGTTCTTCATGGGCATACCGGCCTTCCTCGTAACCCTAATCCTAAAATGGTTGGTAGTGGGCCGCCACAAACCCGAGCAACAACCCATGTGGACACCGCGGGTATGGTTGAGCGAGGCCATCACCTCCACCTACGAATCACTGGCAGTACCCTTCCTCCTGGAATATATGAAGGGCACTCCTTGGCTACCAATATTCTTGCGCCTCTTTGGTGTTAAGATCGGCCGACGTGTATGGATGAACACAACCGACATTACCGAGCACGACATGGTGGAAATTGGCGACGACACCGCCCTCAACGAAGACTGCGGCCCCCAGACACACCTCTTCGAAGACCGTGTAATGAAGGTGGGCAAGGTAAAGATCGGTAAACGCTGCAGCATAGGTGCCCGCAGCATCATTCTCTACGACAGCGAAATGGGTGATGATGTAAACGTTGACGCCCTGTCTCTAGTAATGAAGGGCGAGAACCTGCAAAGTAACACCCAGTGGGTAGGCAGCCCCATAAGACCGGCATAGAAACGGCTGATCATATCTTCCCAAGCAATGTGAAATATGAATCTTTCACTTAGCTACAGACTTTTATCCGCATAATTCACATCAATAATTCCATTTACCAAAAAATATTTCCGCCGAACGGCCATACCCCTCATACCCTTACCCAGTACCACTTTCACCTGTAAAATAAATTGAAAAACAAGCCCAAAAACTTTAGAGAAAATAAATATTATTAGGTTTTTTAATTTTTTTATGTACCTTTGGTCTTTATTAATGTTTTAAATAATTACAATGCAACAAGGAACAGTAAAGTTTTTCAATGATACCAAAGGATTTGGTTTCATATCTCCATCAAACGGCGGTGCAGATGTTTTCGTTCATGTAACAGGTCTTTTAAGCGAGATCCGTGAAAACGACACAGTATCGTATGATGTTCAAAATGGTCAAAAAGGTCTAAACGCAGTTAACGTAACAGTTATCTAACTTTTTCATACTCAATCATTTTGAAGGAGCTGCCCCCAAAAGGGCGGCTCCTTTGTTTTTACGGCACCCGCTACGCGCGGATTTCCATACCTCCACATACAGGCCCTTCCTACCAATCGCCTCCTGTGCCACAAATCCGTGCCACCACGCACTTGAAAATACCCGATAGCACGGATACCCACCCTCGAACGTAGAAGTAATTTTGCACTCAGATCATCGTTCACACTAAAAAACAAACCGAAAATGAAACGAATAACCAACATTTCAGTGTGTGTATGCCTTGCAATAGCAAGCATGTTCACCTCCTGTAAAAAGGCAGAGGAAGTTACCCCGACACCTACGCCCACGCCTACCCCCACTCCTACCACAACCGCAACATCCACGCCATCACCCGTTGTGGGCAGTGTTGATGGTGTGCTGGTAAGCCTTCGTATAGACATGAATACGGTTACTGCCGGTTACCCCATCACCCTCACAACAGAGAATGCGGTTGCCAGCTTTTATACCGCTACCGGCGCCACCACATTTGCCGATGCCGGTACCGTTAGCGTCAACGCTATTAACCTCGAAAAACAGACCAACAATACCTACTACAAAACTGCCACAACCGGCATGACTCCCGCAGACATGGGCTTCAACAGCACCAACAGCAGCTGGAGTGTAGGCGGAGCGGGCAGCGTTCCCGCATTCACATATAGCCACAATGTTCCCTTCCCTACATTCTCAGGCACTATCCCCGAGTCTGTTACCCGCACCAGCGGCCTGTCAATTTCTTTAGGTAGCACCGTATCTAATGCCGACAGTATCATTCTGTTTATGGTGAAGGACAATGCCACCCTCACCCGCACATTCGCAGGCTCAGCAACCTCCATCTCTGTTTCTGCCGCCGATCTGGCTGCATTCCCTGCCGTTGCCGATAAGTCTGCTATGCTGGAGATCGTTCCCTACCGTGTAGATCTGAAAATGCAAGGCACCAAAAAGTATGCATTCATAAAAGAACTGGCAGCCGTAAGGATGGTGAACATCAACTAAGAGAAACAACACAATATACCCCTTGAAAACTCGGAGCCGTCTTTTGATGGCTCCGCTTGTTTTTCGCTCAACTTAAGATGGGACTACCCCCCTATCGCCGCCATCGATTCGTGCGTGGCATTTTTCTCCGCCTCGAAGCCATTGGCCGCGCGCTGCCCTATGGCTGTTGTTATTGAGGCTATCACTTCCTCATCGGTGCGCCCGGCACGTATCAGGTCGCGCACATTCAGCACTCCGTTATCGTACAGACAGGTCTTCAGCATTCCCTGCGGCGTAATGCGGATGCGATTGCACGTACCACAAAAAGAACGGGTATAAGCAGCTATCAGACCCACCCCGCCCTTATGACCCGGAATGGTATAATTATAAGAAGTAGAAAACAACGGATCAGGTACCTTAGTCAGGTCCGGAAAACGGTCGCGGATGTGTTGCATGATGCGCACATGATCCCACATAGAAGAGTGTATCTCCCCGGCACCGTTGAAAGGCATTTCCTCTATGAAACGCACACTCACCGGCAGGTCGCGGGTCAGCTCCACCAGCGGAATAATATCTTGTGTATTGCGGCCGTCCATCACCACTGCATTAAGCTTCACCTCTATTCCGTGATGTAGCAATGTCTCCATCGTGTGCAGCACCGCCGGCAACTCGTCTCTGCGGGTAATAGCAAAGAAGCGGTCCCCGTCCAGCGTATCCAGGCTCAGGTTCACACTACGCACCCCCAGGCGTTTCAGCTCGGGCACATAAGGTGCCGTAATAGTTCCATTGGTAGTGAGCGTCAGCTCGTGCAGACCGTCCATGGCTGCAAGACCCGCCATCAGACTCATTATATCTTTTCGGGCAAAAGGTTCACCGCCCGTTATTCTTATCTTATTGATGCCCTGTTTCACCAATGCGCCACAAATGCGCAGCATCTCTTCATAGGTCATCAGGTCTGCCCGCGACAACCAGTCTATCCCCTCCTCCGGCATGCAGTAGAAACACCGCAGGTTACACCTGTCCGTCACCGCCAGCCGCAAATAGTTGATTACCCTCCCGTGATTATCTCTCAGCACTCTTTCATTTATTAATAGCTACACAAGTCAAAAATCCCCAATTCCTGATTTCCCCAAAAACTAAAGCACCATATTATCAATCAACCTGATCTCACCGATCTTCGCCGCAATAAGCGCCACCATCGGCGTCCCCGGCTTGTAGTCAGTCAGCAGTTCCAGCGTCTCGGCATGTGCCAGCGCAATGTATTCCGTAACAAAACCCTTCGCCCGCATCAGTTCGTCGCACTCCTTTTGCACCACGGCAAACGGCGCGCTACCCTGCTTAGCCTGTATCGATACTAAACATTGGTAAATAAGCCCTGCCACTGCCCGCTGCCCTTCCGACAACCGTCTGTTGCGCGAACTCATCGCCAACCCGTCCTCCTCACGCTGCGTGGGGCATATCACCACCTGCAGTTCATTCATTCCCGTCAGCTCAGCGAGTTTCTTTATCACCATGCACTGCTGGTAGTCCTTACTGCCCAGGTACAGCCTGTGCGGCCCCACTACCTGCAGCAACCGGGCCACTACCTGACCCACACCCCTGAAATGGCCCGGGCGCGAAGAACCCTCCAACACCGTCTCCAGATAACCAAAATCCCAGCTTGGCATCGCCGCCTCCCCATCCGGATAGATATCGGCTACATCCGGCAGGAATAGGACATCGCATCCCGCCTCAAGCAGCAATTCTATATCCCCCTCTACTGACCGCGGATACTTGTCCAGGTCACTTTTATCGTTAAACTGAGTAGGATTCACAAATATGCTGCACACACTCACCCCCCCTTCTGCCTTGCAGCGCTCCACCAATGAAATATGCCCGCTGTGCAGCGCACCCATCGTTGGCACAAACCCGATATGGTCTCCTTTCGCCCTCTTCAGATTTAAATATTCCTCTATATCATTTACCCTCTTCAGGATGACCATACAACTATTTTTAGGTTGGCAACACGCAAATTACGGTTGGAATTCAATATTTTCGTAATTTTGCAGACTATTTTATTATTTATACTAATAATCAATTTCTTAGCATGTCTGCAGACACAAAGAAACGTGTTTTAATCATTGCCAACGAACTTTCTCCTTACACTGAGTTTACCGACTTCGCCCAGATTCTCAACAAACTGGCCATAAAGACGTTTGACTCAGGTCTCGAGATTCGTGTCATCATGCCCCGCTTCGGCCTCATAAATGAGCGTCGTCACAGGCTGCACGAGGTCGTTCGCCTTTCGGGTATAAATGTAATTATAGATAAGGACGACTACCCGCTCATTATCAAGGTAGCATCCCTCCCCAACGCGCGCCTTCAGGTTTACTTCATGGACAATGAAGACTACTTCAAGCGCAAAGCTGTTTTCCGCGACGATCAGGACGTTTTCTTCGAAGACAATGCCGAACGCATGATCTTCTTCTGCAAAAGCGCACTCGAAACCGTTAAGAAATTCGGATGGCCGCCCCACGTCATTCACTGCCACGGCTGGATGACCTCGCTCGTGCCACTCTACCTCAAAACCACTTATAAGAAAGAACCTGTATTCGGCTACTCCAAAGTAGTTTACACCGCACAGGCCGACCAGTTCAACGAAACACTCCACCCCAACTTCACCAAAAAGGCGCTCATCAGCGCCGAGATTAAGGAAAAAGATCTCGATCCATTTAAGGACGGATCGAATAGGGGTCTCACCATTGGCGGTGGCAAAAGTGCCGATGTGGTCGTGTTCGGTTCTGAAGACATGGACAAAAAGGTAATAGACGAACTGAAACCAAGCCGCTACAAGAAAGTACTCAAGTATGAACCAAGCTGGAAGGAAGATGTAACGCCGCTGCTCGAGCTGTATAAAAGCTTAACAGAGTCTTAGATTTTCTTTCACCATCTTAGCCCACAAATTTCTCGCTTTGAACAACCGTTTCAGCCTGTTGGCACTGGTAGCTCTGCTGGCACTTACTATTGCCGGCACGGGCTGTAAAGAAGGCTCCATCATTGATGCGAAAATATCGCCTTCCGATACCGCCCTGGGCGTTTACAGCACCGAACTCGGCTGCGTCACCCGAACCTACTACGACGACACCGCCGTTTCCGGTCTCTTTATCTCCGGCCTGCCCGTTTACCAGGGAGCCGGCCACATCACCGATCCCTTTTTCGGCACCATGACCGGCTATACTGCCTTTCAGGTCATACCCGATAACCCTTCCATAGCCGTTTACAACAACGCCACTATCGATTCGGCCTTCCTGGTACTACCCTATGCCGGTTACACCTACGGCGATACTTCCGATCAGTCACTCACCCAAACCTATCAGGCGTTTTTCCTCGACGAGGACATCACCGCCAACACCGCTTATTATTCCTACACTACCAAAAAGATCGACGAGGCCACTCCGCTCAGCAACCCATATACGGTTAAAGTGAACGACCTGTCCGACTCGCTATCCATCAAGGGCAAGAACTACGCCCCTGCCCTGCGCATGCCGCTCAATCTGGGTGGACTGCTTGCCCGCCTCAACCCTGCCCTGCAGGCGGCAACCGACAACCCCAATACACCCAACTCGGCCTTCAATACCTTCTTCAAAGGGTTGGTGGTGCGCCCCGTTGGCACTACGCCCACAAAGGCATATCCGTTTTTCAGGCTCAATGGCAGCAACAGCTCCAATGCCGCCCGCATTACCGTTTACTACCATACCAACGGCAGCACCTCCGACACTGCCGTGCAGCAATACTTCTTCAATGGCGAGGCCTGCGGCTTCTTCAACAACGTCACCAAGGCATATGCCGGCACCCCGCTCAATGCCCTCCTCACCTCTACGCAGCCCGGCGATAGCATCATAGCCATCCAGAACCAACCCGGTGCCTGCCTCGATGTCAAGATCACCGGCATCAAGAGTCTGCCAAAGGGCGTCATCAACAAAGCCCAGCTGCAACTGGCCATGCTGCCCGTTTACAACGACCTCAACTACAGTCCGCTCAGCCGCCTCTACCCGCGCAAGGTCAGCAATGGCGTGTACCCGGCAGGCACCAGCGCCGGAGCCGTGGTGGAAGTGAACGACCGCTACCCCACCACCAGCCTCACACCGTTCTCTATTCTCGACGGTCAGCTCTACACCCTCAAACGCGACAACAAAGACGTGCGCGTGTACTCCATCGGTCTCCCCCGCGAGATCATGGGCTGCATTGCCGCCGGACAAGATACTTTGCACCTGCGCATCTCCGGTACCCAGGACTATGTAGGTGCCTATCGGGCCATCCTCGGTGGTGGCAATCACCCAAATTCCCTATACAAGGCAAAATTATTTGTCGTATATTCCAAGCTCAATTAATCTGTGAAACTATGTGTGGAATCGTTGGCTATATAGGCTCCAAACAGGCTTATCCCGTTATCATTAAAGGTCTTAAACGCCTCGAGTATCGTGGCTACGACAGCGCCGGCATCGCCCTGCTGAACGGAGATATGAACGTTTTCAAAAAGGCCGGCAAGGTGTCCGACCTCGAGACCGTTGTTGATGAAGCCCGCACCCATGCCACCATCGGCATTGGCCATACACGCTGGGCCACGCACGGCGAGCCAAACGACCGCAACGCACACCCCCACATATCACACTCCGGCTCGCTGGCCATCATTCACAATGGCATCATAGAGAACTATGCCGCCATCAAAGAACTGCTCATCAGCCGTGGCTACGTCTTTCATTCCGATACCGATACCGAAGTACTGGTCAACCTCATTGAAGAGGTGCAGAAGAAAGAGAATACCTCGCTCGACAATGCTGTGCGCATCGCCCTCAACCAGGTGGTGGGTGCCTACGCCATTGTGGTGCTCAACAAAAGCAACCCCAACCAGCTTATTGCAGCCCGCAAAGGCAGCCCGCTGGTCATAGGTATTGGCGAAGATGAGTTCTTCATCGCTTCCGATGCCTCCCCCATCATCGAATACACCAAGAACGTGGTGTACCTCGACGAGCAGGAGTATGCCGTCATCAACCGCGACGGCAACTACCAGATCCGCACACTGGGCAACGTAGAAAAATCACCCGAGATCAAGAAACTCGAATTCACTATCGAGACCATCGAAAAAGGCGGCTTCGAGCACTTCATGCTCAAAGAGATCTACGAACAGCCCAAGGCCATCGAAGACTCGCTGCGCGGCCGCATGAATGCCGCACAGGGCTGGATCAAGCTCGGCGGCATCAACGAATACATCAACCGCATTGCCAATGCCGAGCGGTTCATTGTCACCGCCTGTGGCACCTCATGGCACTCAGGCCTCATTGGCGAATACATGATAGAAGACCTCGCCCGCATACCCGTAGAGGTAGAATACGCGTCCGAGTTCCGCTACCGCAACCCCATCATCACCGAGCACGATGTGGTCATAGCCATATCCCAGTCCGGCGAGACCGCCGACACCCTTGCCGCCATCAACCTGGCCAAGGAGCGCCAGGCACTCATCTACGGCATCTGCAACGTCATTGGCTCATCCATAGCCCGCGTGTCGCATGCAGGCTCCTACACCCATGCCGGCCCCGAGATAGGCGTCGCGTCCACCAAGGCATTCTCCACACAGGTATCCCTCATCACCCTCATAGCCCTGCGCATGGCCGAGGCCAAGGGCACCATATCTACCTCCAAGATGAGGGAGATCCTCTACGAACTGGAGAACATCCCCCGCAAGATCGAAGAGACCCTGCAACTCGATGCGCAGATCAAAGAGATAGCCGCTATCTACAAGAACGCCACCAACTTCCTCTACCTCGGTCGCGGTTACAACTTCCCTGTGGCACTGGAGGGCGCGCTGAAGCTCAAAGAGATATCCTACATACATGCCGAAGGCTACCCCGCTGCCGAAATGAAGCACGGCCCCATAGCCCTCATAGACGAGAACATGCCCGTTGTGTTCCTCGCCACCAACAAAAGCGCCTACGAAAAGATCGTATCCAACGTGCAGGAAGTAAAAGCCCGCAAAGGAAAGATCATAGCCGTGGTGACCAAGGGCGACACACAGATACGCGAACTGGCCGACCACATCATAGAGGTGCCCGAGACCGAAGAGATCCTCTCTCCCCTCATCACCATAGTGCCGCTGCAACTGCTGGCCTACCACATAGCCATCATGCGTGGCTGCAACGTAGACCAACCCCGCAACCTGGCCAAGTCTGTGACGGTGGAGTAACCCCTTTTTTAAAGGAATTAGGAATTGGTACCGACTGCGTTCGGGATGGAATTGGCGTATGCCTCTCCCACTGCATTACTGTCACCGTGAGTTTATCGAACGGCCCGATAGTACCCGTCATTTCGAATCCCGAAAACGTTCGGGAAGTGCGCGAGCGTGGAGAGAACTTTCTCACTGAGGCACCTGAAAAGACAATATGCCTCGAAGTAAATCTCCTGACCAAATGCGACCGCCCGATAGTACCCGTCATTTCGACGTAAGGAGAAATCTCCTGAGATTTGGCACTACCTCCAAATAGAACTCCCACCCTTTTCTCTTTTACTGCGCAATTTTTTATTCGTGCGCACTTTCTACCTAATCCATTGATTGTCAATAAAAAGGTGGGAAGCAGCTGCGCAATTCGCTTCCCAAAACTTCCCAAAAACTTCCCACCTTTGCGCACTTTCTGCGCATCCCGAATGCTTTCGGGACAAGCTAGACGGGGAAAATAAATTCATCATATACGCCAGAAACACCCCATTTCCTCCAACCACCATTCAAGTTACAACCGCACCACAAAACCGGCAAAAGAAATATCTGTGATAGTGCGTTTTTGGTAGTGCGATAAAAAAAAGATTGGCAGGAAAACAACTTCAAACCAACAACCACGATGGCATAAAATTTTCTCAAACTCATTCAGCAATTAGAAATGTAAATGAAATAATATTTATTACAATTCCCTACCTCCGATTTTAAAAATTCACTACTTTGGTAGTCCATCTTTCACCTCAAAAACAAAAAAGACCATGAGAATAGTTCTCCTTGCTATTTCTTTGTTTGTAGTATCATGTGGCAATAACAAAGCCGAAGAAGCCGCCCTCCAACTCAGAAGGGACGATTCAATCAGAAATGCCGCGGTTGCTGAAACGCAACGTAAATTCGAACAAAAAGAGGCGCTTGAAGCCGAACTTACAGCAGCCCGCAACACGGTAGTTACGCTAAGGCAAAGAATTGAAACCGAAACTGCCGAACTACAAGTAGCCATAGATCGCCTCGAACGAATAAAACAATTTAAGGTGCTACGCACAGCGGCTGAAAGAGAACAACAAATAAGCGACCAAACAATCGTAATTACGCGACTGGAGACCAGCCTTAGTAATGCAAAAAGTCATTTGCAAGATGTTGAACAAAAGGTCGATGAATTAAGAGAGCAATTAACGAGATTCTGACAACTTGACTATTTTCATTCTCGACTATTAAATAAGTTCGTGTTGACACCCGTTAAATCATGATAAACAGGGAATTGGGAAATCATACACAATGAGCTACGGTACATTAAGGACCTTTCTGGTAGAAAAAATGAAAATGTCGCACATTTATCAGCCTGTGATGATAAAGTGCTTGTTGCGTAACAAGGGAGTTGCTACCGACATAGATATTGCGAAAGAAATATCTATGCAAGACCCGTCGCAAATTGAATACTATCAGAATATCACAAATAACATGGTAGGCCGAGTTCTTCGAAATCACTCTATAGTTGACAAAGAGAAAAAAGAATATCGGCTTAGTGGTTTCGATCAACTTTCTGAGAGCGAAATAACGGCCTTGATAAATATATGTAACGAAAAACTTGAAGCCTACATTGGGAAAAGGGGAAGTACCATTTGGCAACATAGAAGCAAAAGTAGATCAGCGATTCCTGGCTCAATAAAATACGAAGTGCTTAAAAGGGCACATTTCCGCTGCGAACTCTGCGGATGCATGGATAGTGAGCGCGCGTTAGAAGTAGATCATATTGTTCCCAAGAATCACGGTGGAGCAGATTCAATTAATAATTATCAGGCACTGTGTTTTTCATGTAACGCGATGAAAAGAGACCATGACGATGTAGACTTTAGGGGTATAAGCAAGAAATATGACCACCGAATGCAGGACTGTATTTTTTGCAATGTCGATTCAAAAAGGATTGTCCACGAGAACAACCTTGCGTACCTGATATTTGACCAATTTCCTGTCACGCATCATCACATGCTGATAATACCCAAACGTCATTTCGGAGAGTATTTTGACATTTTCCAACCTGAACTAAATGCAATTCAGGATTTATTAATGAAGGGAAAGGAGATTGTATCAGGCAAAGACAATAGCATCAAAGGATTTAACATTGGAATCAATAGTGGAAAAGTAGCTGGCCAAACTGTTTTCCATTGTCACACGCATTTAATTCCGAGGCGTGAAAACGACGTAGAGAACCCAGCCGGAGGAGTGAGGCATTTGATACCTGGGAAAGGACACTACAACGCTTAACGATCTTAAAAAATTATAGTATGAAGACTAAATCACCTTCCAGAATAATTGCAGAGAAAACTATTTACGAGACTTTCAAAATATTGAAAGATGCTGGCGGAAAAATGAGAGGGAAGGATGTGGTAGATAAGATAAGAACAACCCTAAGTTTCTCTGATTACGAAAAGGAGAATTACGAGAAAACGGGATATGTCCGATGGGAATCGGTGCTTCATCTCTACACAATTGACTGCATGAAAGCTGGCTTCCTAGTAAAAAACAATGGGATGTGGATTTTGACTCCAGAGGGGGAAAAAGCAATGACATCCGGCCCAGAACGTCTTTTAACTGAAGCCGGAAGAAAATACAGAGAATGGAATGCTACTCGGGTGCCCAAAAATGAAAATAGGGCAGCTTTAGACACGGACGAAGTTGACATTACTGTCCATTCACCAACGCAGCAACAACAGGCCATAATTGAACAATTTGAAGAGAAAGCTGCCGCAGGGATAAGGGATCATATCCTTGCGAAAACACCGTACGAATTCCAAGGCATGGTTGCTGACCTCCTGTCTGCAATGGGCTACCATATTGCCCATGTCGCAGAAAAAGGCCCCGATGGCGGAATTGATGTGATTGCTTACAATGATCCTCTTGGCGCAAAAGCACCGAGGATGATAGTTCAAGTAAAGCATAGACCAGATAAAAACGTTACTTCGGAAGACGTACAAAAATTATTAGGAACGTTAAAGCGAGTGACAGACGTGGGAATATTTGTTACGTCTGGCCAATTCTCTTCCCCTGCTGTCAAAGAAGCTAGAAGCTCACACCGGCATATCGAACTTATTGATCTTGACCGTTTTGTAAGAATGTGGAAAGAATATTACAATAAAATGTCGGACGAACAAAAAAATTTACTACCACTTCAAGCAATATATTTCCTGGGAACAACGGAATAATTAACTATATTTTGCGAATCCGTTTTATCCTTTTACAGATTATCGAACGTAAATAACAAGGTCTAACCAAAGACGGCAGTAGACACGAAGATCATCGGGTACTTTTGACACTGACACCATGAAATAAAATAATATTCGCAAAACGCATTCTATTTTTTTATAATATCAAGCAAGGAATTCAATTTGATTTCTTCTTCTTTCTCTTTTGATGTGTCCTTTCCAACTTCGATCATCATTTCCACAATCTTACTATACGTTGTCCTATAAAGTTCGGAGTCTCCGCTTCCATTGACGAGTATTGGTAAAGATGCAATAATTGCATATTTATGGCGAGCCTTTTCGTACAACGAGAGATAGATCTTTAGCATTCTTAAACAATAATAGATCAGAGTAATTACAAGAGATATTATCGTAATCCGAACCCCAATATCAAACGCTATTTCGATGTCATTCACACTCTCAAAATTTGGCTTTAAGTAGTCGCAAATGATGAGGGAATAAAAAATAAATACTAAAATAATCAAACCAACTGCTATCGATAAAAAGATTATTGATCGTTTTTTAAGAGACTCAATTTCGGCTTTAAATGTATCTCGAACAGCAAAAAAAGCAGTATTCAACTTATCGACTGCATATGTAATATCTTCCTCTCCAGATAATGAGTCTGCTGTAGCTCTGTTTGATCCACGGCTGTTTGGAAAATTATGTTCGTCTAGTTTGGTATTACCCTCCATATCGATAGATTGACGGTTCGACGATAAGGCTTGCTTTCATATGCCTTGGTTTGCATCTTAACATAAAATTTCACTCTCCCATCATTCGATTCGATCAGCAATGGATCAATATTTTCTACTCCGTCTCCATACCATCGAAAATATGTGATCGTAACTGTATCATTTTTTACGTCGGTGGATGAGGTTAACACTTGTCGATCTTCCGATACTGTATCAGTGAAAATGAACTTGAAACGCCAATTGTTTAGCCTATTACCCTTCGGCAACGATAAGCTATTTGCATGTTTGAAATCAACAGAAAACTCGCAGGCAGAACTAAATAAAATTATCGACTCAGAATACTCTAAAATATAACGGCCATCATCTGTATACTGTATTACCGTTGCATCATTCATATAACATTCGATTATGATTCCTTAAATGACAATTTGAACATTCGATACAATACTATTGTACTGATGAATACTACAAATTTATGCAATAGCAGCATTAAAGGAACTGGTTTACAAACGAATTAGCATTCTTGCAAGTGTTTTCCACTTGCAAACGCACCAAACAACTTTCTGTCACACTGCAAAAATCGCACTATCATAGATTTTCTTTTTGCCCGGTTGTAATACCCGTTGTAACTTGTATTGAAGTTGCAAAAAATGAGGCAACCGGGAACATATAAAAACTTTATTTTACTTCTCGGAGTGAGAAGCAGGCCTGTCCCGAGGCATTCGGGATGGGAAGCAGGTGGGAAGAGGTGCGCAGGTTTTGCGCAGGTTTGGGAAGCAAACTGCGCAGCTGCTTCCCACCTTTTCATTGATAATCAATGTAGTAGAAAAAAACTGCCCGTACACAAAAAATTGCGCAGAACACCGCCCAAAGTAGCGTGCCATACGCTCTGCGCTCTCTTTTTCACCCGCCGTAGCTTTTTCAGCGAAGGCGGGCGCGCACTCACCTTTTGCGGCCTTGATCTTTTGGTTCTTTTGCATCAAGGCAAAAGAACAGCAGAAGAGATATCTATGCCCCCGGTTTGGCCCGGGTATTTTCCACTTCTGCCAACCGCAATTCACGCCAGATTCCCAACTCCAAACTACCTGCAAACCGGCAGAATTCCCATTAGATAATAACCACAACAATTCATACATTTGCCACCTGTTTTACAAAACACATATTCGTTCATTAAAAAATAGCAATTAAAATGCCTTATTTATTCACATCAGAATCGGTATCAGAAGGGCACCCCGATAAAGTTGCCGACCAGATATCAGACGCATTGGTTGATAACTTCCTCGCCTGGGATCCTCAGTCGAAGATAGCCTGTGAAACACTCGTAACAACCGGCCAGGTGGTACTGGCAGGAGAGGTGAAATGTAACACCTACATAGACGTGCAGACAATTGCCCGCGAAGTGATTGCGCGCATCGGCTACACCAAGAGCGAATATATGTTTGAAGCCCACTCATGTGGTGTGCTATCTGCTATTCACGAGCAGAGCGCCGACATCAACCAGGGTGTGGAGCGCAAAAAGAAAGAAGACCAGGGCGCCGGCGACCAAGGTATGATGTTTGGCTACGCTACCAACGAAACAGCCAACTACATGCCACTCGCACTCGATCTGGCACACAACCTCCTGCTGGAACTTTCTGCTATCCGCCGCGAAGGCAAGCAGATGAAGTACCTACGCCCCGACGCTAAGAGCCAGGTGACCCTCGAATACGACGACAACAACAAACCCGTTCGTATCGACACCATCGTTATCAGCACCCAGCATGACGATTTTGCAGAGGAAAAACCAATGCAGGACCGCATCACTAAAGATGTGAAGACCATCCTCATCCCACGCATCCTCAAAAGCTATCCGCAATACAAACACCTCTTCAACGACAAGATCAAGTATCACGTAAACCCAACGGGCAAATTCGTGATAGGTGGTCCGCACGGCGATACAGGTCTTACAGGCCGCAAGATCATCGTAGATACATACGGTGGCAAGGGCGCGCATGGTGGTGGAGCATTCAGCGGTAAAGACCCGAGCAAGGTCGACCGCTCTGCGGCATACGCAACCCGCCACATAGCCAAGAACCTCGTGGCAGCCGGCGTTTGCGACGAAGTACTCGTTCAGGTGTCATACGCTATCGGCGTGGCACAGCCAATGGGTCTGTACGTAAACACATACGGCACCGCCAAAGTGAACATGACCGATGGCGAGATCGCTAAGATCCTGAGCACCGTGTTCGATATGCGTCCTTACTTCATAGAAGAGCGCCTGAAACTGCGCCAGCCTATGTATAGCGAGTGTGCTGCTTACGGCCACATGGGTCGCGTTCCGGTTACCGTGAACAAAACCTTCAAGAGCGCCGACGGCAAAACCAAGAACATGAAAGTGGAACTCTTTACATGGGAAAAGCTCGACTACGTAGCCAAAGTGAAGAAAGCTTTCAAGCTGAAATAATCAAACAAACATCGGGGCACACCCCCACTCAAATACCTCCCGAAAGTCGCTCTCAGAGCGGCTTTCGTCGTCTGGCAGCTACTGCTGCTGCACCAGCCACGCCGCCACCTTTGCATGCCCCGCGGGCGTCCAGTGTTTATCCAGCGGGTAGTAGTCGCCGGCAGTAAGCACCGGCGAGAGGTCCAGCAGGCGTAGCCCCAGCGTGCCGCACACCTTGCGCAGGAAGGGCAACTGCTGCTCGGCCTTGTTGCCGGCGGTGGGCGGTATGTACACCACCGTCACACGGCTCTGTCGCTCCTTCGCGAACTGTGCCAACTGCTGCGCCACCAGCAGGAACGCCTTGTTGCCCTGCACCGCCGTCTTGCCCGATAGGTAGCCGCTGTACACATCGCGCACCGAGAGGTTCTTCACTGCGGCGGCTGCATAGTAGGCCAGCATAGACTTGCGGGCCGCAGTGCCGGTGATCATCCAGCGGTTCACCGTCTCCTGCCATGCACTGAACGAGGCTTCCAACGGCTTGGCGAGGGCTATGCTGCCCCCCTGCTCCACGAAGTAAGGAAACGCATCAAACGAGGTGTTCTCGTTGTCAATGAAGTCGTTGGAGGAGAGGAAGAGGTACACGTCTATCCTGGTCACCGGTGAGGCGTGTGCCCACTTCATCAGCATCAGCATCTCTTGTATGTTGCTATAACCCGGCACCGACATATTCAGCACGCGCTTGCCGGTGGCCCGCTCATACTGCTTCTCCACGCCGTCGGGCTCGTCTACGCCCCAGCCAAAGGAGTAAGAGTCGCCCAGGAACCACACCTGTGCGCCCTGCAGCGAGGCATCGTCATCGCGGAAGCCTATGGTGTTAGTGCGTACCCGTGTGCTGAACTCGGCATTAGTGAAGGCCACATCCAGTCCCGGGGTGAGGCGGTAGCCCAGTGCGGGATCGTACACCACATTGCCGGGCTGGTACTGAAACACATTGCGGGTGCGGAAGTAGCGCATGGCCTGCTGCCGGGCAGTGGCGGTGAACTCCATCACCACGGCCACTATTGCCAGCAATCCTACGAATATACCCACCGATATCAGTACCCTTTTCATAACACGAAAGTACGCTACCGGGCGGGGAAAAGAAAGCGTCCCGCACGCAGGGTGCAGGACGCTTGTTGTGTTATTTGATCTGTACCGGCTGATTATGCAACCAGTGTATCCAGCACGGCATTCATGTTGCGCACCGCCTCTGCCGACTTGTTGAACGCGGCCATTTCTTCCTCGTTCAGGTTGAAGTCGATGATCTTCTCCCAGCCGTTGCTGCCTATAACTACAGGCACGCCCAGGCAGATGTCGTTCTGGCCATATTCACCTTCCAGCGAAACGCAACAAGGGAATACTTTCTTCTGGTTGCGCACGATAGACTCAACCAGTTCAGCTCCTGCAGCACCCGGTGCATACCAGGCCGATGTGCCCAGCAGCTTAGTGAGTGTAGCACCACCCACCATAGTGTCGGCGGCAACCTGCTTCAGTGTGTCGGCGCTAAGCATGTTCGATACGGGTGTGCCGTTCAGCGTAGCCAGCCTTGTCAGCGGGATCATGGTAGTATCACCGTGACCACCTATTACTACTGCCTGCAGATCGTTCTGAGAGCAGTTGAGTTCTTTTTGCAGGTAGGTCTTGAAGCGGGCACTATCCAGGATGCCACCCATGCCTATGATGCGGTTCTTCGGAAGACCTGTAGCTTTAAGGGCCAGGTAGGTCATAGTGTCCATCGGGTTAGAGATCACCACGATGATGGCGTTCGGAGAGTACTCGAGCGCGTTTTTGCACACAGTCTCAACGATCTTTGCGTTGGTGCCGATGAGCTCTTCACGCGTCATGCCCGGCTTGCGGGGAATACCCGATGTGATCACCACCACGTCGCTGCCGGCAGTGGCCGCATAGTCGTTGGTAACGCCCTTCACGCGTGTGTCGAAGCCGCACAGTGAAGATGTCTGGTTGATATCCAGCGCCTTACCTTCCGCGAATCCTTCTTTAATGTCCAGGATCACCAGTTCTTCAGCCAGTTCTCTGCGTGCAATGTTGTCTGCGCAAGTAGCGCCAACTGCACCGGCGCCCACTACCGTAATTTTCATTTACTTGTATTTTTAGAGTTAAATAATCAATTATTTGGTGCGCAAAGATACATCAACCCGCTGACAATGACCTGATTCTTATCTCTGTTTGTGCCTCTTCTATATCATTTTAGCATATTCTTTTATTTCGCTGCTTTGCCCCCTGCTTTTTGCAGGTTACGCCCACAATGCCGACCTTTGCACCCGTCGCAGTACTCATTCCCGGCGGCACTGACAGCATGACCACCAATACCAACCAGAACACACAGATAGGGTCCTTCTGGGACGAACGCTTCGGGCAGGATGCCTATGTTTATGGCAAGGAGCCCAACGAGTACTTCCGCTCGGTGATAGACAAGCTGCCCCCCGGCCGCCTGTTTGTGCCCGGTGCCGGCGAGGGCCGCGATGCTGTGTATGCCGCTACCCTGGGCTGGGAGGTGCACTGCCTGGACCTCAGCGCCGAAGGCCGCCGCAAGGCCATGCTGCTGGCTGCCGAGAAGGGTGTGGCCATCCATTACGATGTGCAGTCCATTACAGATGCGGCCTTCCCCGACGGTCACTTCAATATGATCGCCTCGGTGTTCTTTCACCTGCCCTCCGCCATCAGGCACCGTTTCTATGCCGATGCGCACCGTTGGCTGAGCCCCGGCGGCGTGTTCCTGATGGAGGCTTTTACCCCGGCACAACTGGCCAACACCAGCGGCGGCCCCAAAGACCCCGATATGCTGGTAGATGCCACTGCCGTTAAGACCGACCTCGCTCAGTTCCACATCCTGCGCATAGCCGAGGAAGAACCTACCCTGGCCGAAGGCGCCTACCACACCGGCAAGGCCAATGTGGTGGACGTGCTGGCACTAAGGTAGTGGTCTCTGCCCCCTCCTTTGCTGAAAAAGCCACAGCAGGTGAAAGGAGTGTGCGTGTGGGCGATTTACAGGTTGGCGAATATTTGTAAGATGGCAGCCACCGGTGCCGACCACTTGCGCCAAACCGGGGGCTGACGGACTAAGAAATACCATAAAGTGAAGAACTATACTCTTATAAATGTTTTATTTTTATCGCAAAATAAATGAATGAGTCATCACCATCGCGCCGAAAAAGACTGCCTGAACTGTGGTGCCGAAGTTCCGGGTAAATTCTGCCAGCAATGCGGACAGGAAAACCTGGAACCCAAAGAAACTGCTGTCCACATGGTGCGCCACTTTGCTGAAGATCTTACCCACTTCGACAGCAAGTTTTTCAATTCTGTAAAGTACCTGTTCACACGTCCCGGCTTTTTGGCTACCGAGTATATGAAGGGCCGCAGGGTCAGTTACCTCAATCCCGTGCGGATGTACCTGTTCACTTCTGCACTCATATTCATTCTTATCTCCTATTTGTCCGGCGGCACCAAACATGTAAGCCCCCGGGCTGCCTACACCAGAGACACTATAGAACAAAACGCAAACAGCGGTACGGTATCGTGGTACACAACCGATGTACCCGGCACCGATGAAAAGATCTCGGGTTTGGAATTCCCGAAGATGTACGCAACAAACGGGGTTCATGCCTACGATTCCATTCAACGATCATTGCCTGAGGACGAAAAGGATGGTTTTATTGACAGGTATTTCAGCCGGAAAATAGCCGCCACTGCCACTACCTATCATAAGGACCCCAATGAATTTATGCAAAAACTGAATCAAAGGTTTCTCAACTCGTTTTCAAAGGTGTTCTTCTTTTCGCTTCCGTTGTTTGTCTTATTGCTATGCTTACTATATGCCCGCCGAAAACAATTCTATTTCTCGGTGCATGCCGTATTCACATTGCAGTACTACTGCTTTGTTTACTTCTCCTTGTTGCTCATCACCATTGCGCAGCTCTATGCATTTGAAGACGGCCCTGCCTCCACGCCTATGTTGGTGATGCTGTTTGCGGTGTTTGGTGGCATATACGTTTATTTATATCTGGCAATGTTGCGCTTTTACAGGCAGTCGTGGTTCAAAACTGCAGTTAAATTTATTGTGCTGAGTGTTGTGAGCTCTTTTGCACTGCTTGTGATCACCGTGAGTATATTTTTCAATCTTATGGTGTCGCTGGCTGAGGCTTAGTTGCCATTATTCAACATTATCCTTCATCAGGTTTACCAACATATCGTCTCAGTACTTCGCAGGATTCGGGGACAATAGAAACCGCCCAATAGTACCCGTCATTTCGAACGGAGCGAGTGCGCGAGCGTAGAGAGAACTTTCTCACTGAGGCAACTGAAAAAGACATCATGCCTCGAAGTAAATCTCCCCAATGCATGCACCACCTCCAAATAGCACACCCCACTCTATTTCTCCCAACTGCGCAATTTTTTCTTTGTGCGCAATTCTGAACTAATCCATTGATTATCAATAAAAAAGTGGGAAGCGGCTGTGCAGTTTGCTTCCCAAAACTTCCCAAAAACTTCCCACTTCTGCGCAGTTCTGCGCAGCCCGAGAAGTGCGACAAAGTAATTATATGTGCTGATTTGCCCCATTTTTTGCAACTTCAATACAAGTTACAAATGGTGGTGCAACAGGGCAAAAAGAAAATCTATGATAGTGCGATTTCTGCAGTATGACAGAAAGTTGTTTGGGAGGTTTGCAAGTGGAAAAGACTTGCGCCAAACGAGGCATTATTGCTAAATTGCAGAACTAATACCAAACCATGTCTGAAGATCAAAAACGAATTCTGGAGCAGCAGCTCTGGAACATTGCCAATACCCTGCGCGGAAAAATGAATGCGGATGAGTTTCGCGATTATATACTCGGGTTCATATTTTATAAATACCTATCGGAAAAGATAGAGTTGTATGCCGACTCTATTCTGAAGGAAGACAAAATGACCTTCAGGTCTATAGACGAGCATACTGCCGCAGGCCACGAATATTGCGAGGCCATAAAGGAAGAAGCTCTGGAAAAACTGGGCTATTTCCTGCGACCATCGGAACTGTTTGGAGAGGTGGCCAAAAGAGGTATGACAGTGACGGCCGAGGGTAAGAACATCTTTATACTGGAAGACCTGCAAAAGATACTTACCAACATCCAGCTGAGCACGATGGGCACCGAAAGCGAAGAGGATTTTGACAACCTCTTTGAAGACATGGACCTGAACAGCACCAAGCTGGGCAAAACACCTGATGCCCGCAACGAGATCATAGCCCGCGTGCTGTCGCACCTGGACAAGATAGATTTCAAGCTGAAGGATACTGAACTGGATGTGCTGGGCGATGCCTATGAATACCTGATAGGCCAGTTTGCCAGCGGTGCCGGCAAGAAGGCGGGCGAGTTTTATACCCCACAGGAGGTGAGCACGGTGCTGGCCAAGATAGTGACCACGGGCAAAAGCAAGCTGAAATCGGTGTATGACCCCACGTGCGGATCGGGATCGCTGCTGCTGCGGGTGGCACGCGAGGTGAAGGAGGTGAGCGACTACTACGGACAAGAGATGAACCGCACCACCTACAACCTGGCCCGCATGAACATGATACTGCACGGGGTGCACTACCGCAAGTTTGACATAAAACAGGAAGACACGCTGGAACGGCCACAACACACGGGCAGGCAGTTTGAGGCGATAGTGGCTAACCCACCCTTCTCGGCACAGTGGAGCGCCAACCCACTGTTTATGACCGACGACCGTTTTAGCCAGTATGGCAAGCTGGCACCGGCCAGCAAGGCCGACTTTGCGTTTGTGCAGCACATGGTACACCACCTGGCCGAGAACGGCACTATGGCCATAGTGCTGCCGCACGGGGTGCTTTTCTGCGGTGGGGCCGAGCAGCACATACGCCGCTACCTGATAGAAGACCGCAACTACCTGGATGCCGTGATAGGCCTGCCGGCTAACATCTTCTTTGGTACAAGTATCCCTACTTGTATAATGGTGTACAAAAAATGCCGTGAACAGCCCGGTGATATTTTGTTCATCGATGCAAGCCAAGATTTTGAAAAAGCCACCAACCAAAGTGTGTTAAGGCCGCAGGACATTGATACAATAGTAAACACCTACAGAACTCGAACAGAACGATTAAAATACAGCAAAAGGGTTTCTCTAAAGGAAATCGCGGATAATGATTATAATCTCAATATACCCCGCTATATAGATACGTTTGAAGCCGAGAACTCCATAGACATTTTTGAAATGGCGAATGAGATTAGGGAGTTGGACAAAAAAATGATGCATACAGACGCAGCCATTGCCAACTATTGCAAAGAGCTCAATATCTCAACACCTTTTTGATAATGGAGAAACTAATGAACATACCTCAATTGCGTTTTCCTAATTTCGAAGGGAAATGGAAGTTAAAGACATTCGGTAGTGTTACCACACGTGTATCCGACCCCGTTGCGGTCGCGGATGATAGTTTGTACCAGCAAATCGGCATTCGATCGCATGGTAAGGGCATATTTCACAAAGAGTTTGTTGACGGCCGATCACTTGGAAACAAACGGATATTCTGGGTTAAAGCAAATGCACTTGTAGTTAATATAGTATTTGCCTGGGAACAAGCTATTGCCAAAACTACGGACAAAGAAAAAGGCATGGTAGCGTCGCATAGATTCCCCATGTATATGCCTAATGAAGGCCAATCGAATCTTGATTATCTATTGTACTTTTTTCTTACGAAAAAAGGCAAAGCACTACTGGAACTTGCATCTCCCGGGGGAGCGGGCAGAAATAAAACACTTGGCCAAAAGGAATTTGAGAAGCTAGCATTTGCAATTCCTGAAGTTCAAGAGCAGCAAAAGATAGCAGCATTTCTTACGGCGGTTGATGAGCGGCTGCAGGCGTTAAAGAAAAAGAAAACGCTGCTGGAGCAATACAAAAAAGGGATAATGCAACAGATCTTCTCTCAGCAACTGCGGTTTAAAGATGATGATGGCGGAGAGTTTCCGGATTGGGAGGAAAAGACTTTGGGGGAGGTGGCAGAAATAAATATGGGCCAATCTCCTGACTCGAAAACATATAACACAGCTGGCCTTGGTCTGCCGTTAATTCAAGGAAATGCCGATATTGAAAATAGAAAATCACGGCCGAGAAATTTCACCGAATCGCCGACAAAAATATGTGACGCTGGCGACATTATCCTTACGGTTAGAGCACCCGTTGGTGCAACTGCTCGAAGTTTACACAGGGCATGTATTGGCCGAGGTGTATGTTCAATAAGATGCAGTGCCGTTTGTGTTACAGATTACATATACCAGTATTTACTTCAGTATGAACCTAAATGGGCAAGACTGGAACAGGGAAGTACTTTTACCGCAATTAATGGCTCAGACGTGAAATCTGTTACCGTTTTACTACCATCATTGAACGAACAAACCAAAATCGCCAATTTTCTTTCTGCCCTTGATGAAAAGATCAGACAAACCGAATTACAGATAGAGAAGACGGACCAGTATAAAAAAGGACTGCTGCAACAAATGTTTTGCTAACTAT
Source organism: uncultured Flavipsychrobacter sp. (assembly GCA_964652995.1). Lineage (GTDB taxonomy): Bacteria > Bacteroidota > Bacteroidia > Chitinophagales > Chitinophagaceae > Nemorincola. The sequence goes on from CAZZCR010000026.1 coordinate 49,730, forward strand.
GACACTGAAAACAGAAGAAATAACACACATTGTAGAAGAGTGTGACCGATACCTGAAAACAAGCCCAAGAGTTGCCTACACCCTAAAAGCTAACAGGCCTGAAGATTTTGCAGAAGCGGCGGGTATCTATGCCATTTTTGACCGCGGCACACTGGTGTATCTGGGCGAGACGGCCAACCTGCGCGAGCGAATGAAGGATGTGAAACGAACCCTGAACCACTCCTTCAGACGGAAGCTGGGCAGGAAACTTTTTGAGGGCGCTAACCTGATAAACGGGAAATTTGATGCGGCAACAGAACGACAACTGGATGAATACTGCATTGCCAACATTACGTTTTCGACCAAAGCGGTAAACTTTGGAAGGCTGGAAATAGAAAGCCACCTGATACACAAAAACAAAGATCTGCTGAACTCGGAAAGCAAGCGCAACCATGTGGACAGGATATATAAATAGCGGAATTATGTATCTTTAGCAATGTTTGGGGCTGTGCTACAGTCAGAAACGAGTCATTTAACACCAGAAAATAAACCTATAAGTTGATTTAATGACAGTTGTTACTATCTTTGACGGCAAATTGTATGCTTTCCGACACCGTGGACGGCAAACAAACGAATTGCGCAGATTGTTGAAATTGTGGAAAGACATCAAGTATGTATTTGATTTCCTGAACGCAAACATTGCCGATCTGCCGAAAAACAAAACGATTCCACAATTAGCATCAGTCATTCAAGAAAGCGCCTATGAAATCGAAGATATTCTCATGGAACTGGCCCATGACCCTACAAAACAACTGGAGGAATTTTTCAGACCACTGAACAACAATGAAACAAACGTAAGAGTACTATCTCTGCAAAAAGGACGAGACCGGTATCTGCGGATATATGCACTAAAAATTGACGAAAACTGTTTTGTGATAACCGGGGGTGCCATAAAATTTACGCACTTTATGGAGGAAAGGAAACACACTGAAGACGAGCTGGCGATGCTAAACCGTTGCCGCGATTACCTTAACTCAAACGGCGTTTTTGATGCAGACTCTTTCTTTGAACTTATAACTGAAAAACAATGACACAAAATAAAAAAAACTTCCTTGCACTGGTGAAAGAGTCTGATGATACGTTGCTACACGAGATAGAGCGACGTGTTAAAGATCGGGCACGGCTGAAGGAGTCATTTATGATAGGCATTAAAGTGTTGACACGTCTGAGTGAACTTAAATGGACCCAAAAAGACCTGGCCGCTGCGTTGGATGTGTCACCCCAACAAATAAACAAGATTGTGCGTGGCAAGCAAAACCTGACTCTTGACACACTTGTGCGGCTGCAGGAGGTGTTGCAGATACCACTACTTGCATCGTGGTATGAAAAAAAGGACGAGTCTCAACGATCTTTCCATCGGTCGCAAACCATTCATATCCTACCGCAGAAGTTTCTGGTACAGGGTGTGTATCAACAGTCGGAGGGCAGAAAATATGAGATAAACCTCACATTTGGCGAGGTACAGCACTTTAACTTAGAAAAACATGCAAGCTGATGACAACAGAGAAAAAGATTATCGGTTTTGTTTTGGCTCACATTAAAACGGAGCAATTCGCTTTACTTCCTGAAAACTTTAAAGAAGAAGACCCAACAGAAGTTGAAGCAGGATTTGAACTTAAACTCAACACAGACGAAAGAATGCTAGGGTGTTTTGCAACGTTCACGATGGAACAAAACCAGAGAGCATTCATCAAAATATCTGTAAGTTGTCATTTTATCATCGAGCCTAACGACTTTGAGCACCTCTTGAATGTGGATAAATCAGCGGTCGTATTCCCACGTGATTTTGTTATTCACCTGGCAATGATGACAGTTGGCACAACCCGTGGCGTGCTATTTGCCAAAACAGAAGGAACTCCGTTCAGCCGTTTTATCTTGCCTGTTGTTAATGTTCAGGGCATGTTTGACAATGATGTAGAATTCGCACTGGAAGATGCCTAAGCAACCCGAACAAGTACTGGAGGAACAACTGGTGGCACAGCTGCAAAAGCTGGGCTATGGGCTGGCGGAAGTGCGGAACGAACAGGACCTGATAGCCAACCTGAAATACCAGCTGGAACAACACAACGGCATCAGCTTTACGGCTACCGAGTTTGAGCGGGTGCTGAACATACTGAGCAGGGGCAATGTGTTTGACAAGGCCAAAACACTGCGTGGCAGCAAACACCACATCACCGCCGATAACGGAGACAATAAGTACTTTGAATTTATAAATACCGAACACTGGTGCCAGAACCGCTTTCAGGTGACCCACCAGGTGACCATGGAGGGGAGCTACAAGAACCGCTATGATGTGACCCTGCTGATAAACGGACTGCCGCTGGTGCAGATAGAACTGAAACGCCGCGGACTGGAACTAAAGGAGGCATTTAACCAGACGAACCGCTACCAGCGGCACTCGTTTGGCGCAGGTGCGGCATTGTTTCAGTACATACAGCTGTTTGTGATAAGTAATGGTGTGAACACCAAGTACTATGCCAACAACAGGAATCAGTCGTTTAAACAGACATTTTACTGGACGGACAAAGAGAACAAGCGCCTTACGAACATACTGAACGGCTTTACCAGCGATTTTCTGGAGCCATGCCACATCAGCAAAATGATATGTAAATACATAGTGCTGAGCGAAAGCAACAAAACACTGATGGTGCTGCGCCCCTACCAGTTCTATGCTGTGGAGGCACTGATAGACCGGGTGAAGAACAGCACCAAAAACGGCTATATATGGCATACAACAGGATCGGGCAAGACGCTGACATCGTTTAAGGCCAGCCAGATACTGATGGCACTGCCACAGGTGCACAAGGTGGTATTTGTGGTGGACAGAAAGGACCTGGACTTCCAGACCACCAAAGAATTCAACAGCTTCAGCGACGGTTGCATAGACGGTACCGACAATACATCGAATCTGGTGAAACAGTTTCTGGGCACTTATGCCGACAAGAAAGGAAAACCCAGGGACACGAAGCTGATAGTGACCACCATACAAAAGCTGAACACAGCCATAAGCAAGCTGAAGTATGAGCGCAAAATGGCCGACCTGCGCGACCAGCGGATAGTGTTCATATTTGATGAATGTCACCGGTCTCAGTTTGGCGAGACGCATAACCGCATAAAGGCATTCTTTAATAACACACAGCTATTCGGCTTTACGGGTACGCCCATCTTTAAAGATAATGCGGTGAAGAACGCCCTGGGCAAGCGCACCACCAAAGAACTGTTTGGCGAATGCCTGCACAAATACGTGATAACGGATGCAATAAAAGACGAAAACGTTCTGAAATTCTCGGTGGAGTATGTGGGCCGCTACAAGCGCAAAGACACCGCCACCGAAATAGATATAGAAGTAGAGGACATAGACACAAAGGAGCTGATGGAGTCGCCGAAGCGGCTGGACATGATAAGTGACTACATTATAGCCAACCACAACCGCAAGACGCACAACAGGGAATACAGTGCTATGTTTTGTGTGAGCAGTGTGGAAACACTGATAAAATACTACGACCTCTTCAGGCAGAAGAAGCTGGCCGGACTGCACGACCTGCGTATTGCCACAATATTCAGTTATGCGGCCAACGAAGATGATGCTGATGCCAACGGCCTGCTGCCCGATGAGCCGGTGGTGGTGGAAGAGCCGAAGGCGCTGTATGGCCTGACGGCGCACAGCCGCGACAAACTGGATGAATTTATAGGTCACTATAACGAGCAGTACGGCACGCGCTTTTCGACAAAAGACAGCGAGTCTTTTTATAATTACTACAACGACATATCGAAAAAGCTGAAGGACCGCGAGCGCAACCCTGAAGCACCGGATGACCGGATAGATATACTACTGGTGGTGAACATGTTTCTGACGGGCTTTGACGCCAAGAAGGTGAACACGATGTATGTGGACAAGAACCTGAAACACCACGGGCTGATACAGGCCTACTCCAGAACGAACCGAATACTGGACGAGAAGAAAAGCCAGGGGAACATTGTAGTGTTCCGCAACCTGAAAAATGCCACAGACGATGCCATTACTCTGTTCAGCAACAAAGAAGCCATAGAGGTGATAGTGATGAAACCCTATGACGACTATGTAAAGAAATTTAACGATGCCTACGTAGCAGTATTGGGCATAGCCCCTACAGTGAACAGTGTGAACGAGCTGCAAACAGAGGACGACGAGCTGGCGTTTATAAAGGCGTTCAGGGAGCAACTACGCATAAAGAACATACTCACTGCTTTCTCTGACTTCAAATGGGAGGACCTGTCTATGAGTGAGCAGCTTTTTGAGGACTATAAAAGCAAGTACCTGGACCTGTGGCAGAAAGTGAAGGGCGACCACCGAAAAGAAAAGGTATCGATACTGGACGATGTGGATTTTGAACTGGAACTCATTCACAGAGATGAGATCAATGTATCCTACATCATTCAGCTACTGATAAAGCTGAAATCGAAAACGCAGAGCGAAGTGAGCCAGACAGAGAAGGAGATATTCAACCTGCTGAACACAGATGCGAACCTGCGCAGCAAGCGCGAACTGATAGAAAAGTTCATAAGAGAAAATCTGCCCGTAATAGAGCGCACGGAAGACCTGAATGGTGAGTTTGATAGTTTCTGGTCGAAGGAACGCCAGAACGCCTTCAGCGAGCTGGTGAAGGAAGAAAATCTGAACACGGAAAAAACCGAAAAAACAATTGAGGATTATCTGTTCTCGGAAAGAGAACCACTACGCGACGAAGTGCTGGAACTGATAGAAGGTGAGAAACCGACACTGTTGCAGCGTAAAAAGACAGGGGACAGGATACTGAATAAGATAAAGTCATTTGTAGAGACGTTTATCAACGGTATTAATGTGTAAGTTGGGTTATGTTGTAAAGAATAGCTGCTCGCAGCCCCGAACGTACAAGTGAGTGATCCCGCAAAGCAGCGGGACAGGCACATTACTGATGCAATTGGCCCCGAACGTACAAGCGAGTGATCCCGCAAAGCGGCGGGACAGGCACACTACCGATGCCACAAACAATTAAGTCGGCTACAAAATAATTACCCCCTCTCCTACTCAAACATCATTTCTTCAGACTTGCGTTTGAACATGGGGATGTACCAGCCGCCGCGGAGGCCGTAGAGGATATCGAGGCGTTTGGCGTGGTCGGGGCGCATAACATCGAAGAGGTAGTCGCGGCGGCCCTGGGTGAAGCCGGCGAGGAAGTCGAACCCGAGGTTGAAATTGATGAGTTTATTGCGCGAGAAGAAGGCGTAACCTACATATTGCTCTACAAAGGCACCATTGGTGAGGCGGTCGTATCCTTTTATATAGTCGCCACGCAGGGAGGTAACGGACTTGTCCTTGTCAAAGATGTTGATGCGGTGCTGCATGAAGCCGGCGGTGGTGAGCACCATGATGCCGTTGTCGGGGTAGGCCTTTTTGAGGGCGAAGATGCGGCCCACGGAGAGGCCGGCGGCATAACCGCGCTCGTAAACGGGCACGCCTATGCGCTGTCCGTCCATATTGATGAACTCGTAGAGGTTGCGGCTGTAGGTCTCGTAGCGGTCGCGGATGTTGATCATGAGGGAGTCTTCATAGACGTTGCGCCCCACAATGAAGTCGATCTTGCCACCAAAGATCCAGTTGGTCTTTGTTTTGTACAGGAGTGCGGGCCCCAGGCGGAAGGAGGTATTGAAACGGCGGGCCATATCGGCACCGGGCTGGTCTATGCCGGCATATCCGCCGAGGATGAAGCCGTGGCGCGCGCCGCGTCCTTCTGAGGGTCCGAAGAGACCTTCCTGCGCATAGGCGGCGCCGTGCAGCAGCAAGAGGAAGAGGAGGGCTTTGCGTATCATAATCCGACGGATGTTGTTGTGTGGTGTGAAATTAGGGGAAATTGAGAAAAAGGAGATAAAGGGATTTGTGAAAAATTAGTGTGAGTGTGGGTGTGAGTGCGCCCGCCTTCGCTGAAAAAGCTACGGCGGGTGAGAGGTGAAAGGTGAGAGCGCCCGCCTTCGCTGAAAAAGCTACGGCGGGTGAAAGGTGAGAGGTGAAAGGTGAGAGCGGGTTTAACAAGCTGAACTTAAAAATTTTGATTAGCTTGCCACCTCTTATGCAATTGATGTATTGGCTCATTGCGATAGCTGTGGCGGCGGGTGCCGCATGGTGGGTATGGCGGGCCGACAGGCGCCGGGCAGTACCCTACCCGTGGCTTACAGCGGGTCTGCGTGGGTTGGTGGTGCTGGCGGCGTTGCTGCTGGTGCTGATACCCGATATAATTATAGACCGTCATGTGACGGAACAGCCGGTTATAGTGCTGCTGCAAGACAATTCATCGTCGGCAGGGGTGGCGCTGGGCGCCGATACGGCTACTTATCGCCGCAATATGAACGCGCTCACCGAGCGACTCTCGAAAGACTACCGCGTGGTGCAGTGGGGCTTCGGCGACGGGGTGCAACCCGATACGCTGTTTCGCTACGATCGCCCGGCCACCGATATATCGGCAGCCATGACGCGGGCCGAGGAGCTGTATGGTATGCAGAACCTGGGCGGGGTGATACTGGCCACTGATGGCAGGTTCAACCAGGGTGTGCACCCGGCATACCGGTCGGAAGGTGGCAGGTATGCACTGTACACTGTGGGGCTGGGCGACAGCACGCGCGAAAAGGATCTGCGCATTGCCCGCACGTATGCCAACCGCACGGCTATGCTGAACAGCACGTTTGAGGTGCGCGCGGACATTGTGGCCGAGCTGTGCCGCGGCTACGACAATAGCGCGGTGCTGAAGGAGGGCGATGAGGTGCTGGCCTCGGTGCCGGTATCCATCGGCAACGACCGCTTCGACCGCAGTGTGGCATTTGTGGTGAAGGGCACCAAGACGGGCCTGCACCACTACACCATTTCGCTGGCTGATGCGGGCAGCGAGAAGAACATTGCCAACAACCGCCGCGATGTGTTTGTGGAGGTGGTGGACGAAAAGAAGAAGATATTGATAGCTGCCGCAGCCCCCCACCCCGATGTGAACGCGCTGAAGGAGGCACTGGGCGATCTGCAGAGTTATGAGGTGACGGTGTGCACGGGCGAGACGTTCCCGAGGTCGGTAGAGGGATATGATGCGCTGATACTGCACGGCCTGCCTTCGGCACGGTTCAGGATAGCGCCCGATCTGGAGGCGGCAAAGAAGCCCATGTGGTTTGTGCTGACGGCGCAGACGGATATACTGGCCATGAACGGATTGAAGGGACTGACGCATACAGGCGTGGCAGCAGCACCGGGTCATGAGATGGCGGCCACTTTCCACCAGCAGTTCAACGCCTTTACGGTTCCACAGCGTACGCAAGTAGTGGCCGACAAGATGCCGCCACTGACGAGCTACACGGGCAACATCATAGCCGCGCCGGGCAGCAATGTGTTCTTCACACAACGCACAACGGCTGGGGTAATGCCGGCCTGGTGCATGCAGCAGGGCACAGTGCCCACGGCAGTGCTGGCGGGCGAAGGGATATGGCGTTGGCGCTTGTATGAGTATCGCCACTTTGATGAGCACAATGTGATTGATGAGGGCATCAGGCAAACGGTGGCGTTCTTGTGTGCCAACACGGGTAAGCAGCCGCTATCGGTGTCTATGCCGCGCAGGATATGGAGCGACCAGGAGCCTATATCGCTGAACGCCATCTTGCTGAACGCCAACAATGAGCCGGTAAACACTGCCGATGTGCAACTCACCATCACCGACAGTGCTGGCCGCAAGCAGGAGTATTCGTTCGAGCGGTCGGGCACGGGGTACAATATTAACATAGGTATCAGGGCGGGTGGCAACTATACCTATAGCGCACGCACCACCTTCAACAATAAAGAACTGAAGGCGTCGGGGGCATTTGTGGTGGAAAGCATACCGCTGGAAGCCATGGAGACCGGCGCCGACTATGCGATGCTGTACAATCTGGCACGCAGCCACGGTGGTGCATTTGTACCGTCGGCAGGTGTGGCAGCCCTCTACGACAGCATAAGGGCCAATAAGGCCATCACCCCGGTGATACGCACCAATACCGAAACGGTGCCGCTGGTGGAGCGCAAATGGTATTTCGTCATCATACTGCTGGTAGCGGTGGCCGAGTGGCTGCTGCGCAAATACTGGCTGGCACAGTGACGTTGAGTGACGGGTTATGTGGTGGTTATTTGCTTACTTTTACATAGCAAACGACTGTAATCCCGTCTTCAGAACCTCTTAAATAAGACACATGTCTACGTACAGCGATATAAAACGCGTCACTACCAATACGCTGCAGTCACTGAAGCAGCGGGGCGAAAAGATAAGTATGCTTACCGCCTACGACTACTCTATGGCGCGCATCTTCGACGATGCAGGCATAGATGTGATATTGGTGGGCGACTCGGCCTCCAATGTGATGGCGGGCCACGAAACGACACTGCCCATCACGCTGGATCAGATGATCTACCATGCGCAGAGTGTGGTGCGTGCCTGCCGCAGGTGCCTGGTGATAGTGGATATGCCGTTCGGCTCCTACCAGGGCAACAGCAAGGAGGCGCTCAACTCGTCTATCCGCATCATGAAAGAAGCGGGTGCGCATGGCATAAAGCTGGAAGGCGGCGAAGAGGTGTGCGAATCGATAAAACGTATAGTAGGTGCCGGTGTACCTGTTATGGGGCATTTGGGGCTTACGCCGCAGTCTATCTATAAGTTCGGTACGTACACCGTGCGCGCCAAAGAAGAGGAAGAAGCCGAAATGCTGCTGAGGAATGCCGAGGCCTTGCAAGAGGCGGGCTGTTTCTCGCTGGTGCTGGAGAAGATACCTGCATCACTGGGCACCGAAGTGGCCAAACGCCTGAAGATACCGGTGATAGGCATTGGTGCCGGTGGTGGCGTGGATGGCCAGGTGCTGGTTATGCACGATATGCTGGGCATCACCAAGAACTTCTCTCCGAGATTCCTGCGCCGCTACCTGAACCTGTATGAGGACATATCGAACGCGACGGCTCAGTACATTAAAGACGTGAAAAGCCGCGACTTCCCGAACGATAAGGAGCAATACTGATAATAGAAGAGGGCCGCCACTTGGCAGCCCTCAATATGGTATCATCAGGAAGAGCAATTAGCTTTTCTTCTTCTTTTCCATTTTCATGTCCTCTTCGGTCACTTCGTCTTTGGCCACTCCTTTGATGTAGAGCGTATAGCGCTTCTCCCCCTTTGGTGTCTTGGCGTTCGACTGGATGTATACTTCTTTATGGAAGGTACCATGTTGTTCTTCCGTCTTCAGATCGAGGTGGATGAAACCTTCCTGACCGGGCAGAACGGGGTTCTTGCTCCAGTCTACGTTGGTGCAACCGCAAGATGGTGTCACGTTCATCACAATGATGGGTTCTGTACCCACATTCTTGAACTTGAACGTGTGACCGGCTGCCGGTCCGCGCTTTACCACACCGAAGTCGTGCGTTTCGCCGTCAAGGAATTTGAACAATGGCTGAGCAACCGCAGTTTGCGTTGCCGCTACCGATGCCATACAAGACAATGCTATCAGTAATTTCTTCATCGTTGTTTCGTTTTTATGGTCAGACCTTGCCTATTTCTAAAATAGTTGGCAAGTGCCAACTATTTTAGAAACTATTTGTGAGGGGATAACCCTGATTATTTCTTTGAATCTGCAGGAACAGCTTCAACCGGCTTTGGTTTCACTGTACCCCTGATGTGCAGCACCATAGGGCTCTGCTGTGCGTTTGAGTTGATGGTCACATCTTTGTTGATAGGACCAGGGCGACCGGCAGAAGTATATGCTACGTGGATAACACCTTTCTTGCCAGGCAGGATAGGCTCTTGTGGCCATTTAGGCACAGTGCAGCCGCATGAACCATGCGCTTCCTGAATGATGATCGGCTCTTTACCTACGTTCTTGAATTCGAAATCGTACTCAGCCAGCGGACCTTCAGGCACCTCACCGAAATCGTGCGTTTCTTCAACAAACTTGAACTTACCCGCATTAGGATTCACCTTTGGAGCAGCCGGTGGTGGTGGTGCAGGAGTTACTGATTGGGGAGCCGGAGTTGGAACCGGAGCACCCGGCTTAAGATCCTGAGCTGTAGCAACTGCCGCTGTGAACGACATGCAAACGAAGGCTATGAATGCTTTTTTCATGAAACTTATTGATTGATTGTTGGTTAATTATTGAATGTTAGAGGTAAATGCTTAGTTGGTCCTCATCATAGAGGTATTCTCAGGCACCGAGCTGGTTGGCGCTTTTTCTACTGTACCCTTGATGGTAAGCACCTTGGTGCCGGCATTAGAGACAACAGTAATAGATTTAGAGAACGCGTTCGGACGACCTTTTGTGTGGTAAGACACGTCTATCTTTCCGGTAGCACCGGGGGCGACAGGCTCGTTGGAGAATGAAGGCACTGTGCAACCGCATGACGGCTGTGCTTTCTGGATAATGATAGGCTCGTTGCCGTTGTTCTTAAATGTGAACACAAAAGACGCATCAGGTCCTTCCTGGATAGTTCCGAAATCGTGGATCACATCGGTAAACGCCAGATCTTCAGGCTTTAGTGTGGTGGTTGGCGTTGGAGCAATTGCACCGGTAGTGGCGGGGGTCACGTTGGCGGCAGATTCGATCACCAGGGGTGCTTCGTTGCCTTTATCGCGGTTTTTCTTCTTTTTTCCCTGAGCCATCACTACTCCGCCTGATAACAGGATGATGCTGAACATCAAAAACACCTTTCTCATCTAAATATGTTTGGTTTTATTTACAAGTAGAAACAAATTTAGTACCAAAAATCAGAAAAACAGATTTTTTTCTTGTTAAAACAATACAAAAGGAATAGGGTGTAATTTTACCGCGGATGCATAAATTCCTGATCATTCAGACCGCTTTTACAGGTGATGTGGTGCTGGTTACGGCAATAGCCGAGCGACTGCATGACTGCTTTCCGGAGGCCCGGATTGACTTTCTGGTGCGTAAGGGTAATGAGGGGCTGCTGGCCGGTCACCCATACATTTCAGCCGTTCTGGTGTGGGATAAAAAGACCAATAAGACCCGAAACCTGCTGCAGCTAGCCGGACAGATCAGGCGGGAGCGATATAGTCACGTCATCAATCCGCACAGGTTCGGTTCGTCGGGACTGCTGACACTGCTGTCGGGGGCGCCCAATAGGGCAGGGTTTACCAAAAATCCATTCTCTTTCTGTTATACCAGAAAAATAGAACATGTCATTTCGGCAGTTGGGACAGAAAAACCGACACATGAGATAGAACGCAATCAGTTATTGATAGCTGACATTGCCGGTACTAAGGCGGCAATGCCTGCGCTTTACCCTTCTGATGCCGACTATGCCCACGTGCAACGGCACAAGATAGGGCCGTATGTGTGCGTTGCTCCTTCGTCGGTGTGGTACACCAAGCAGTTTCCGGCCGGAAAGTGGTCGAAAATGATAGACGATCTGCCGAATGATATTACTGTTTATATCATAGGTGCGCCGTCAGATAAAGCTACGGCCAGGGAAGTAATCGGCAACAGCCATCATCCACGCGTGTATGACCTGTGCGGCGAGCTGAATTTCCTGCAATCGGTGGCTTTGATGAAGGACGCCGTAATGAACTATACAAACGACTCGGCACCATTGCATTTTGCGTCTGCCATAAACGCACCGGTGACGGCGGTGTTCTGCTCCACAGTGCCATCATTCGGGTTCGGGCCGGTGCGTGAAAATGGCTGTATTGTGGAGACTAAAGAAGACGTGAGCTGCCGCCCCTGCGGGTTGCACGGACACAAAACATGCCCGCAAGGCCATTTTAAGTGCGCCTATGAGATCACGAATGAACAACTGCTATGGTGGACTTCGAAAACGACATAAAGAACTGCGTTAGTGTAGTGCAAAACGGAGGCACCATACTGTACCCAACCGACACGGTATGGGGTCTGGGATGTGACGCGCTTAACGAGGCAGCCGTGGACAAGATATTTGACCTGAAACAACGGCCGAAAGACAAGAGCCTGATCGTGTTACTTGCAGAGGCAAAGGACATATTGCAGTATGTGGCTGCCCCCCACCCCGATATAATAGCCATCGTAGAAGAGTTTGACAGACCTACCACCGTTATCTATGAAAACGCACTGGGCTTCCCGCCCAATGTGGTGAATGCAGACGGTAGCATAGCGATAAGAGTGACGAATGACCCATTCTGCAAAGCACTCATCAAACGCCTGCGGGTGCCATTGGTATCTACATCGGCCAACATAAGCGGACAGCCTACAGCACCTACTTATCGATCAGTTGTCGAATCAGTAAAAAAAAGAGTGGACTATGTGGTGAATTATCGCCAGGATGACGAAGCCGTGAAACAACCTTCTCGTCTGGTGAGAATCGACGATATGGGCGAAATAGAGATATTGAGGGGATAGTTGTTAGCTTTGCCGCACCATATGGATATTGTTTGCTCTGAAGATGAACTGAAGCTGTTTCGGACTATTGGCACCGCAGCCGCCTCGCTAAAGGTGGATTGCTACCTGATAGGTGGATTTGTGCGCGACAAACTACTGGGACGCCCCACCAAGGATGTGGACATAGTTTGTACCGGCGACGGCATAGAATTAGCGCATGCGGTTGCCAACACCTTTCCCCACAAACCCCATGTGAGTTTTTTCAAAACATTTGGCACCGCACAGTTCCGGTTGCATGGACTTGATGTGGAATTTGTAGGCGCACGGAAGGAATCTTACACACTCACATCGCGCAAGCCGCAGGTGGAGGCCGGCACTATTGAAGACGATCAACGCCGTCGTGACTTTACCATCAATGCGCTGGCTATAAGTCTGAACGAGGGTGATTACGGCAAGCTGGTGGACCCCTTTGGCGGTGTGGCCGATCTGGAAAGCAAGATCATCAAAACGCCGCTCGACCCCGACACTACTTTCTCGGACGACCCTCTGCGCATGATGCGCGCCATACGGTTTGCCACCCAGCTTAATTTTCAGATAGTACCGGAAGTATTTGAATCAATTGAACGTAACCGCGAGCGTGTTAAGATCGTTTCGCAGGAACGCATAACGGACGAACTAAATAAGATAATGGCAGCAGCCAAACCATCGGTAGGGCTAGACCTTTTGTTCCGCAGCCGTTTGCTGCATGAGTTCTTTCCGCAAATGACCGCACTGGCGGGAGTGGAAATTGTGGAGGGCAAGGGTCACAAAGACAATTTTTACCACACGCTGCAGGTAATAGATAATACCGCCGAAAAAAGTGACGACCTGTGGTTGCGCTGGGCTGCATTGCTGCATGACATAGGTAAGCCGGCTACCAAAAAATATGAGGAGGGCCACGGGTGGACGTTTCACGGGCATGAAGTGGTGGGCGAACGCATGACACCCAAGATCTTCAGGCAACTGAAACTACCGCAGAATGAGAAGATGAAGTATGTGGCGAAGTTAGTAGCACTGCACCTGCGGCCTATCAGCCTGACCAAGGAAGACATAACCGACTCGGCCATGCGCCGCCTGCTGTTTGATGCCGGCGACGACCTGGAAGACCTGATGATCTTGTGCGAAAGCGACATCACATCCAAGAACAAAGTGAAGGTGAAACGCTATCTCGAAAACTTTGAGTTGGTGAAAATAAGGCTGAAGGTGGTGGAGGAGAAGGATAAAATCAGGAACTGGCAACCACCTATTAGCGGAGATGATATCATGCACATCTTTGGGCTGGCACCTTCACGAGAGGTGGGAATACTGAAGACGACTATACGGGAGGCCATTCTGGATGGCATTATCCCGAACGAACATGACGCCGCCTATGCCCTGTTGCTGGAGAAAGCAAGTGAACTAAAATTGTCGCCGGTGAACCATGACAAGAATAAGCCTGCATAAAGGAGATATCACTAATATGGATGTAGATGCCATAGTGAATGCAGCCAACACATCGCTGCTGGGAGGCGGAGGTGTGGACGGTGCCATACACAGAGCGGCGGGACCGGAGTTGCTGGTCGAATGTCGCACCCTGAACGGCTGCCCCACCGGAGAGGCCAAGATAACAGGTGGCTACCGGCTGAAAGCCAGGCATGTGATACACACTGTAGGGCCTGTGTGGCACGGGGGCGGGGGCCACGAAGAGCAACTGCTTGCCAATGCCTACCGCAACAGCCTGATGATAGCGATGCGGAACGGACTACGCACAATAGCCTTCCCCAACATCAGTACAGGTGTGTACCACTTTCCGAAAGACAAGGCTGCTGACATAGCTTATAGCACAATAAGGGAATTTATAGCCGAACAGCCGACTGCACTTGATGACGTGATATTTGTGTGCTTCGAAAATGAGAATTACGACCTGTATGCTTCCAAAGAAGGTGTGCAGCTATACCAACGATAATAATTGACACAAAAAAAGCACTGATGAATACCCGCCAGTTATTCCTGCAACACCTAGCCCAAACGTCGCCCGCACCTGTGGGACTGGACATTGCGCGGGCAGAAGGCAACTATCTGTACGATAGCGAAGGGACGAAATATCTGGACCTCATCGGGGGCATCAGTGTCTGTAATATAGGACACAGGCACCCGGCAGTGGTTGCCGCAATAAAGGAGCAGGCAGATGCTTACCTGCATGTAATGGTGTATGGCGAACTGATGCAGAGCCCTCAGGTGCAGTATGCCGCCCTGCTGGCCGCACACCTGCCCCCTACCCTTGACTGTGTGTACTTCACCAATTCGGGCACTGAGGCAACGGAGGGAGCACTGAAGCTGGCGCGGCGGGTGACGGGAAGGCCCAATGTGGTGTGTTGCCATCATAGCTATCATGGCAGCACTATGGGCGCACTAAGTGTGATGGGTGACGAGTATTGGCGTAATGCCTACCGGCCCCTGTTGCCGGGTGTAGGGCATTTTGAATACAATAGTCAAGAACTTATCGACGCCATAGATGAACACACCGCCTGCGTGATCATAGAGACCATACAGGCCGAAGCCGGCATAAAAGTGCCTGAACAGTGGTGGCTGGATGCACTGCGCAGCAAATGCACCGCAACCGGAGCGCTGCTGATATTTGACGAGATACAATGTGGTTTTGGTCGTACAGGCAAACTGTGGGGCTTTGAGCATTTTAGCGTAGCACCTGATATATTGTTACTTGGCAAGGCGCTGGGCGGTGGCATGCCACTGGGAGCCTTCATCTCATCGCACCGCCTGATGCAGACACTGACAGACAATCCGGTGCTGGGGCATATCACCACCTTTGGCGGGCACCCTGTGTGCTGCGCGGCAGGCATGGCGGGTATGCGGGCGCTACTAGAGGAACATATGATAGACGAGGTAGCTGTAAAAGAAAAACTGTTGCATGATCTGCTGGTGCACCCCGAAATAGTGGCGGTGCGCAGTAAGGGGTTACTGATAGCAGTGGAACTTTCATCGGCCGAAAAGGTGATGAGCACCCTTCAGGCTTGCCTGGGCAAGGGACTGTTTTCAGACTGGTTTTTGTTTGCACCACATTGCATCCGCATAGCGCCGCCACTTACCATAACCGAAGAAGAGATACGCCATGCGTGTGCAACATTGCTGAGTTGCCTTTGATATAGAATCTGCGGCAATCAATCTGCGGAAGCGCAAAACTTATTGAGGATCAATGACAGACGCGGTAACCGAATATGCACTATGAGGATAGGTTTATCAATTTTACACACAAATTAATTTTCTGATATACTGGAATTGGCTGCATTTTTTACTATTTTGCCAGTTATATACACATCAACACAATAACAATGTCCTTGAATCTTTGCATCGACTGGGGTAATACCAACGTAAAGGCAGCACTTTTTGCCGGCGACCGAATTGAAAAACAGATCGTCTTTTCAGAAGACGCCGCCCTGGAGCAGGTGACCCAGTTACTGGAAGCCCACCAGCCGGTGAAGGCAATTCTGTGCTCGGTGGTGAGCAATAGCGATGAAGTGGCAGCATTGCTGCGCTCAAAGCTGCCGCACACGCTGCTGATGACCGGACATACAAATGTGCCTATCAATAATGCCTACCTTTCGGCAGATACGCTGGGACCAGACCGACTGGCTCTGGTGAACGCCGCCCACTTCGAGTTTCCGGACAAGAACAATCTGGTGATCAGCGTGGGGACGTGCATTACCTACAATCTGGTGCAGAAGAACAAAACATTCCGCGGCGGTGCTATATCTCCGGGTATGCACATGCGCCTGAAAGCCATGAGCACATTTACCGACAGATTGCCTGAGATAACCGCGGTGGATGACGAACCACTGCTGCTGGGCTACGACACTGAGACCTGCCTGCAAAGCGGTGCAGTAAACGGTATGGCTGCTGAAATAGACGGCATGATAAAGGCATATGAAGAGCGCTACCCCGATTTTAACGCCATCTTAACGGGCGGTGATGCCCCTTACTTTGCCACCAAATTGAAAAGTAAGATATTTGCCGACCCCAATATGTTATTGAAGGGGCTCAACCTAATTCTTAATCATAATGTATCATCGCCTCGCTAAGTCAGTACCTGTTTTACTGTTATCAGTAATAAGCCTAAGCTCAACGGGACAGACAAGCAGCGTAAGTAATCCGAGAAACGGGTGGGAGAATAATACC
>CAZZCR010000027.1:0-65986 GCA_964652995.1 uncultured Flavipsychrobacter sp.
CAACAGCGGCATACACACCTATGCAACAGATATTCTGTCATAGCATTTTATCTACCTTCAGTTCTCAGTATAACGGAATAGATACCCCACAGATTCAGGTGCTCACACATCAGGCTATTGACAGCGTACTTGGAGATGCCGGTGTGCGAGGACTCATAGGAAATTGGACGCTCATTTGGGGGCCAATCGTCTTTAAAATAGATAAGAAGGCCCTTAATACAATGTACATCGCACGACAGGACAGCACAAACAACTACGTAGTAGCAATTGCAGGAACCAATGAAAAGTCAATAGCAGACTGGATGTTTGAAGACTTTGACCTGCTCAAAACGATACCATGGGCTACCAACAATGATGTTGACTCTTCGAAACGTATCACGCTGGGCACTGCAACGGGGTTGGCTATACTTGCAACCAGATTAGGTGCAAATACCGCCGGCACACCGATGCCTGCAGCTGTTTTCCTTGGCATCCAATCCGAATTCCAAAAGTGGGTTTATCGAAACCCGCTAAATCTTTGGGTTACCGGTCATAGCCTGGGTGGCGCACTATCGCCTACGTACGCACTGCTGCTTAGCGACATGATCAACATCACAAAAAAGATCAAAATCCCAATGAACATCAATGTACTGGCTATGGCTGGTGCAACACCCGGCAATGACAGCTTCTCAGCATACTACAACAGAGTTCTTGGCAACAACACCTTTAGGGTTTGGAATACCCTCGATATGGTACCCCATGGCTTTGAACCGGATATGCTGGTGCAGATCCCAAATCTTTATGACAGCGACAGTTATGTAAAGCCATTTTCAGACGTGCTGCCCCCCTGGAAAAAGCTGCTTCCGAAAGTTGACACTGTAGCAACAAATGAACGGTTGACCCAATTGTACCCCTCGCGTGTCATAGGATTTACTTCCAACTATTACAACCCTGCGGGAGACACCACAAAAAATAGTGTCGGTTTCCTTACTGAAGTATTATACCAACACGTACCTGCTTATGCAGTTTTCTTTGGCATTGATTCCTTTCAGCGGGCCACACAACGAGTGCTGAACCTGGATGCACCTTTCTTCTCAGGCAAATGCACACCCACCAATATCGTGAACTATGATACTACAGGTAAGGGGCTTAATAACAACTCATTCAGCACAATGTTTCAGTAGCACTTTTGATGCATAACAAGTGAGCCAGGTTTTCTCCCCGGCTTATTTTGTTATGCATCATCCTGACCACCGTCACCTTCACTACCATTCCTGAAAAATATCTTTGCCCGATTTTTTTGAGCGAATATTATGAGAATGGAAGTAATGGCCCCTGTGGGCAGTTGGGAGAGCCTGGCAGCGGCCATACAGGCGGGTGCAGATTCTATCTACTTCGGGGTGGAGCAACTGAATATGCGGGTGAAGTCGGCGGCATCGCTGACCACTGAAGACATACCCACCATTGTGGCCAAGTGCCGCAAACATGGCATGCGCACCTACCTGACGCTGAACACAACCATGTATGACCACGACAAACAATTACTGTCGGGCATCATTGCTGCGGCAAAAGCGGCCGGTACCGACGCGGTTATTGCCGCTGACTTCGCAGTAATAAACGAGTGCCGCAAGCAGGGCATGAGCCTGCACATAAGCACGCAGGCTAATGTAACCAACATAGACACTGTAGAGTTTTACAGCGCCTATGCCGACCTTGTGGTGCTGTCGCGCGAGCTGACGCTGACGCAGGTAAAGAGTATGGTGAACCAGATACGGGAGCGCGATATACGCGGCCCGAAGGGCGAGCTGATGCGTATTGAAGTATTTGCACACGGAGCTTTGTGCATGGCAGTGTCGGGCAAGTGCTACCTGAGCCTCGACTCCAATAATTCATCGGCCAACAGGGGTGCATGCGTGCAGAATTGCCGCCACCGTTACGAGGTAAAAGACCTGGACAATGGCAAGGAGCTGGTGATAGACAATGAATACATCATGAGCGCGAAAGACCTGTGCACCATTGACATTCTGGACAGGGTAGCAGATGCGGGTGTATCGGTACTGAAAATTGAAGGCCGAGGCCGCTCTGCCGACTATGTGTACACTACTGTGAAGTGTTACAAAGCCGCTGCCGAAGCGCTGGAAGCAGGCACCTATACCCGCGAAAAGGCGCTGGCGTGGAAAGAAGAGCTGGCCACGGTGTTCAATCGGGGCTTCTGGGATGGGTATTACATGGGGCGGCAACTGGGCGAGTGGAGCGACGTGGACGGATCGGCGGCTACGCGCAAGAAGATACTGTTGGGTAAGGCAGTAAAGTTCTACCCGCGCCTGTCGGTAGCTGAGTTCGTGCTGGAGCAGGGTGCACTGGCCGTGGGCGATGAGCTAATGCTAATAGGCCCTGTAACAGGCATCATTTCTCAGCAGGTGGAACGCATACACGTAAACAATGGCCCCGTGGATCGTGCCGAGAAAGGCAATGCGGTGGCAGTGCCGGTGGCCCGCAAGGTGCGCCCGGGTGATAAGATCTATAAAATAGTAGCCACAGAATATGCCTAAGATACTGCACCAGAGAGGGCGCTGCATTGGCTGCAACATCTGTCATGAGATATGGCCGCTGCGGTGGCGCATGTCGCGGGCCGATGGTAAGTGCACATTGGTAGGCGGCGTAGAGAAAAAAGGAGTGTGGCAAGTGACCGTATCGGCCGACGAACTGACCCCAAACCGCATGGCTGCCGAGGCATGTCCGGTGAAGATCATAAGAGTGCAGGAATAACGCTGCATCAGAACAAACGCCTGCGGAACGCCACCAGCACAACAGTCAGAGTTATCAAAGCAACAACATACCACACCAACATCACCTGAAGCAAACGAGGCGCGAAGCGATAGACCACCGTATGGCTGCCTGCAGGTATGCGTATCACAGGGTAACAATAGTTACCCGTGAGGTGCATTACCTTTCGTCCGTCCACCTCAATGTGCCAACCCGGGAATGCAACCTGCTGCAACACTAACAGAGCATCATGCGCCACCTGCACGCTTGCGGTAATGTGTCCCGGGCGGAACGACGTAAGCTGCACTGCATCGCGCGCATCGTAACTGAACGGAATACGCTGAAAAGTCTTTGAGTCAACTGCCACATGCCTGCGCGATGGCAGCACCACACCCGGAGAATCGGGCACGGCACCATAGGTCAGATACAGCACGGGGTTCACCCAGGCGGAGTCGCGCACAACACTTTCGGCCAGCATATCGAAACGGCTCAGGATAAAGGGACTATAGCTGTCGGTAGCTATGTTTTTGCAAAAGTTATTGAGGTTTGCGGTGAGCGGCTTCATGCGGGGGCGCATGGCATCGTCGTTGCGGGTATTGACGCCTGCAGCCATGTCGGGCAACGGGAAGCCTGCGGGGGCCGAATCAATGGCATGCTGCATATCGGCACATCGTTCTTTGTCCGTTACCGTGCCGAACATATTAAATTGGGTAGCCGTGACCATGTCTGCAACGGTCAACACCAGCACCACACGAGAGGTAAAGTAGCGCCCCTGCTGCCACCACAACAGAAACAGTATCACCAGCAGCAACAACATCTGCACACTACCCTGCACTATGATCAGCTGACGGAACACTGCGCTGTGGATGAACTCGCCCATGTTCACAAACAACTCATGGTAATTGTCACCTGCGCCACTATTCCTGTACAAGGCATAACCTACCAGCGCTCCCGTCACCACCAGCAACGAAAGCACCACCAACCGCACCCTGCCCAGATATACCCTACCCGTAGCAGTGACCACATGAAATGCCCCAGATGCGATGAGCACAGCACCAATGAGGAAGAACAGGCGAAACAAAGACGGAAACCTGAACAGATCCATAAGCGGCGCATAATGAAATAACCACGCCCTGAGCGGCAAAGCCGGCCCAAAGGACACCAGCAGACAGACCACGGCAGCAACCGCAATACCCCGCCAACGCCTCATGCCCGGCAACACAACCGACACCAGCAAAAACGCCAGTCCTAAGAGGCCCATGTAGCCGTTACGCATCGATATGTCGGTCCTGTAGAATTCATCGTTCTTCAGCGTAGCTAAGGGCGTGAGCAACGACAAAAGACTTTGAGGCGAGAAGGGCGAACCATTGGCCTTTTGCAAGGTCACACCTGCGCCACGTGTCATGTAGGGCATTGAAGTGGTAAAAGCATAAATGACCGGAACGGCCAGCACCAAAAAGGCTACAGCAAACAGAATATTGCCCCGCACCACAGCAGCGCGCTGCGTTCTATCAGTTATAAGTGAAGACACAAAAAAAGCAGCCAGCAGATAACTACTTACAATAAGGAACGCCGGGTAGCCTCCGGAGAGCACAAGAAACTGAAACAGTGCCCCCAACAAGCCATAGCCCAACCTGCCTGTGCTCAGCAACATACGATAAGCCCAGAACAGCCATACAATACACGATGCCGAAATGGCCCAGCTCAGATGCTCTGCATTACTTACATAAAAGCCGCAGGCAACAAACGTGATACCACCAAAAAGGGCAGCGTGCCGCGACAGCCCGAAACTACCTGCCAGCCGGTACATACCCCAGCCACCGGCAGCTACCGTCAGGATAAATTCGGCATTGAAGAGATACACGCTATAGCGCCCGAACAAGGCCATTAGTTGCGCCACCGGATACCACATTCCGCTCTGCGGATCGGCAAAAAACGGATATCCGGACTGTTGGTACGGATTCCACACCGGCATCACCCCGTTGCGCAGGCAATCGCTGATGAAGAACCGCCAGGGCAGAAAAATATCACGGGCATCCCAGATGAGGGAATGCTGCATGAGCGCCACCTGCCAATAAGCCACAACAGTGACTAGCAGAATCAGGAGATATGGTATTATCTTTTTAGCCAATACAAACTAAATCGCCTTCAAAAGTAGGTTTAATTAAGCGACAAACACATTAACCAAATTTAACTTCCAACAACCTTTCTTTTTTCAAAACGGAACGCTATCTTTAAACAGTTAAAGCTCTTTTCAATGAGGGTACCGGCACAAATACATATTGTCCTTGGTCGCGTCATCGCTACTACTCTGCTCTGCTGCGCGGCAGCACTGCAGGTAAGTGCACAGCAAGCAACCGCCGGAGATACGCCCGATAAGAAACTGCAACCTATTTACCGACTCCTCTACCTACCCAAGCTGCACACGGCCAATCCAATGACAGGCATAAAGATAGTGCCACCGCCGGCAGACCTTGCAACAGACAGCCTTGCCGGCACCGAAGACCTTGCGGCCGACGAACCTTCTGACTTGACAACCAAACAGCCGACCGCATTTGCTGAACCTACTCCTGTAAAAAAGGCCACATCGAAAGAAACCCTTTTTGAAGGAGAGACAGATCAGTTGGCTAAGCGATACGCATACATGATGGATGTATCCAGCGATGAGGTGACCAACCTGTATCTGTACAAGTTCATTGACCAGTGGTATGGTGTAAAGTACAAGTATGGCGGCAATGATGAAAAAGGCATAGACTGCTCGGCCTTCTCGCAAAAGTTGTACAGCTCCATTTATAGCACGCCAATAGACCGCACCTCGCGCCAGCAACACCGCAATGCGGAGAAAGTAAAGAACTACGAAGAAGCCGAAGAGGGCGATCTGGTATTCTTCCGTATTCATCGTGTACGTGTGTCGCATGTGGGTGTGTACCTCGCCAATGGTTACTTTGTGCACGCATCGCGCTCTCGTGGCGTAATGATCAGCAGCCTGAACGAAAAGTACTGGAATCGCCGCTTTGCAGGTTGCGGCAGGGTAGAACGCGAGGAAGCCGCTACCGAATCAGACTTCATCCAATAGCGCTACCAACCCGTATCGGGTTGAAAACAATTGTAAAGACCAATATTTATCTAAAGAGACCACCAGTGCGTTTCGACCGGCGTTTTTAACAGGTCTTTTTGTAACCCGTTTGTATTTTTGCACCTCAAACCAAAAACCAATAACCATGCAACGTTACAACGTTTTCCTGCAGATACACAAAGGTCTGCGCGTCATGCTCTATGACACCTCTACTGCCCTGCAACAAGCCGATCTGGAAACAGCCGGCGCCGATCATCCGGCCCTGAAAAAACTTGCCGACACCCTCGACTTTTTTGACGGGCACGCCCACCATGAAGACACCCACGTATTCAGCATGTTGCAACAATACGAGCCCGAATTTGTTGCCGCCATGGAAGCAGAACATGTGGCCGACCATGCATTGAGCAACGAACTACGTTCCCTCATCTTGGAATTGAGGCAAGCAACTTCGCCAGAAGAGAAATATGCCATTGGTACGCGCCTGTGCCATACATTCAACGCATTTACTGTCTTCAATCTCACACACCTGCACAAAGAGGAGACCGAAGTGAATGAGTTGCTTTGGAAACACTACACAGATATGGACATTATTCTGGCCAATAGAAGACTGGTAGCTACCCTCACGCCCGACGAAGCGCAGCAGAGCGCCTACTGGATGCTGCGCAGTGGCAGCGACAACGAACTCGCAAAACTATTTGCAGGCATGAAAGCGGGCGTGCCACCCGAGGCATTTGACGGATTAATGGCTATGGCGCAAGAGGTGCTTCCAGCCAACAGATTTGAAAAACTTGAGTCGCGCATTGCAGTAGCAGTCTGACGATCGTAGTAACAATACAACCGAACATCTTCCGGCGTCCACCGCTTCGGAAGATGTTCTTTTTTTATGCCTGCCCCTACATCAGTTGGTCATATATCTGCAGTGCGCACTGCCTTCCCAGGTCTGCCGAGAAAGAATAGTACTTCTTCATGAAAAGATGCGTCACCTTTTTTCTTCCGGCATGTACATTACGATACTCGGCAACCTCAACAGGCACTTTTGCTTTCCCGCCACTTAAAGGGTTATCGCCACCCGTCACTTCATAGGAGACCTGAACATCGGTGTGCGCCAGTTGTAGTGTCTGGTCTGCTTTCTGGAAGTAAATAAAGAGGAAGTAATACAGATCGGCCCAACGGTAATAAGTGAACTTTAAGGGAAATGAATTCACACGAACATTCAAAAGACCGCCGTTCAATTTCGTGGTCATTTTCAACGAATCGGCTGTTGCATAAAACTGCCGCTCAAATGCCAGCATCGGCAGGTCGCTTTTCATGCTACATTCCTGTTTGTCCCGCACGCGCCAGTAAAACACAGCAGGCACAAAGCTTCCACGTAGTTTGGTCACCTTTACATTTGACCCTTTCTGATCGGGGCCTGCATAGCCCACTGCAATTCCGGGCGCTTTGGCCACGGGTGTCTTATCGCCTTTACTGTATGCCTCGTTGGCATAGATTGCATACTTCTTAGAACTGGCGCATGAAGCAAATAATGAAAGAAAAATGAGGGCGGGTAAAATATATTTCACAAGTACGGCACACTTTGTTTTGGGTAGTGCGTGGCAATGATACGAACAAATACGAAAAGGGAATAAAATCAGATGCCCAGTTTTTCCAGCGCGCTACGGGCGGCAACCTGGCCTGCATCTTTCTTGTTATAACCGGTGCCTGTGGTATACAACTCACCGTCGATCATCACGCCCACCGTAAACAACCTGCGGGTGCCCTCCGTTTTTTCATCTACCGATTCAAACACCAGCACCTTGCCGCTGCGCTGCGCCCAACTGAGCAGTTGGTTCTTGTAGTTGGTATCGGTACTCTCCATCGTGTCCAGGTCTATGTAAGCACGAACGATCTGATTAAGGATGAATTTGCGGGTATTTTCAAAACCCTGATCCAGATATACCGCACCTATCAGTGCTTCCAGCGCATTGCCAAAGATATGACTGCGGCTCAGGCCCTTGTCGTTCTGGTTGTATTGTACAAGTTTGTTCAGCCCCATACGCAACGCCACATTATTCATAGTCTCACGTCGCACAATGCGCGAACGAAGTTCGGTGAGGTAACCCTCAGGTTGGTAAGGATATTTCTTGAAAAGGTATTCAGCAATGATGGCGCCCAATATCGCGTCGCCCAAAAACTCGAGCCTTTCATTACTGCTGGTAACCTCTTCGGGCTTGGAACGGTGCATCAGCGCCAGCCTGTAATACTCAATATGCACAGGCGTGAAGCCTACTACATGCTCCAGTTGCAGCAATAGTTGCTTGTCAGAAGACGATAAAGAAGGTTTTAAGATGCGATTGATCAGCCGACGCAAATTATTCGGATGGCTTTTTGAAGATCACCGACGCATTGTGTCCTCCGAAACCAAAGGTGTTACTCAATGCCACATTCACCACACGTTTCTGAGCCGTATTGAATGTGAAATTAAGCCTTGGATCGAATGCCGGATCATCGGTAAAGTGATTGATGGTCGGCGGGATAATGTCGTGAACCGTTGCCAGGATGCTCGCGATCGCTTCAATAGCTCCAGCAGCACCCAACAGATGACCGGTCATTGATTTCGTAGAGCTGATGTTCACGTTGTAAGCATGCTCTCCGAATACGCGCTGTATCGCAGCGATCTCGCTGATGTCGCCAAGTGGCGTTGATGTACCATGAACATTGATATAGTCAATGTCTTCAGGCTTCATACCAGCGTCAGCAATGGCATTCTTCATTACATTGTAGGCACCCAGCCCCTCGGGGTGAGGAGCGGTAAGATGGTAGGCATCGGCACTGAGGCCGCCGCCTACGAGCTCGGCAATGATATTGGCACCACGGCGTTTGGCGTGCTCATACTCTTCCAGAATGACAGCACCCGCACCCTCGCCCAATACAAAACCATCGCGGTTCAGGTCGAATGGACGACTTGCCGTAGCGTAATCGTCATTGCGCTCAGAGAGGGCTTTCATGGCGTTGAAACCACCTATACCCGCCTCGGTTACTACTGCTTCAGAACCACCACAAACTATCGCGTCGGCTTTGCCCAGGCGAATGTAAGTAAGTGCGTCGATGAGCGCATTGGTAGAAGAAGCACAAGCGCTTACAGTAGAGAAATTCGGACCACGGAAACCATACTTCATAGAAATATGACCCGAGGCAATGTCAAGGATAAGCTTTGGAATGAAGAAAGGGTTGAAGCGGGGGGTGCCATCGCCGGTCGCGAAATTCTTCATCTCTTCAATGAAGGTGATCATACCGCCGATACCAGAGCCCCAGATTACGCCCACCCTGTCTTTGTCAATACCATCTTCTGTAAGACGGGCATGGCGCACAGCTTCATCAGCTGCTACCAATGCGATCTGAGAGAACCTATCCAACTTGCGTGCTTCCTTGCGTTCAAAATAGTTCTCAGGGTTGAAGTTCTTCAACTCGCATGCGAACTTGGTCTTGAATTTGGTCACATCAAACTGCTGGATGTATCCGGCGCCCGAAACGCCATTAACCAACCCATCCCAGTAAGAGGGTATGTCATTGCCTAATGGCGTCAGGGCTCCGAGACCCGTAACGACAACTCGTTTTAACGTTAAGCTCATCTAACGATTTTCAGTTACAGAAGTGGTTTGGGACTAAATTACTTTACGTGCTCCTCAAGATAAGAAACAGCCTGACCAACAGTTGTGATGGTTTCAGCCTGCTCATCAGGAATAGAGATGTTGAATTCTTTTTCGAATTCCATGATCAATTCTACGGTGTCAAGAGAATCAGCTCCGAGGTCATTAGTAAAACTTGCCTCCGGGTTAACTTCAGATTCGTCAACTCCCAATTTGTCTACGATAATTTTCTTAACGCGATTTGCAATTTCAGACATAGTAGTGCGTTTAAATTTTATGCTGCAAAAATATACTTTTTGAGATAATGAGAAAGGATTATTTTATTTTGTCAGAAAATTTTTAAAAAATGTCCTGTAACCTCTTTTCATCAACTGCATCAGACACATTATCAATCAACTAAACAGTAAATTATTAATCAATACAATATCAAAAATATTGGATTTCACGACGCACTATCACTACATCACGTCCGTAATCTGTTTGTGTCTTTTTTATGAGGTTGCCGTTTGAATCATATTCGTTCCTATATAGTACAGTTCGTTGCAATTTTCCGTCGGCCGAGTATAGCTCTTCTTCGGTCTCGTTGCCCTGCTCGTCATACTTGTACTTCGACTTCCGATCCAGCTTCCCCTCGGCATTGTAGTTGGCCTCCTCCGTCATGTTGCCAACTGCAT
The DNA here is from genome assembly GCA_964652995.1 of uncultured Flavipsychrobacter sp. Lineage (GTDB taxonomy): Bacteria > Bacteroidota > Bacteroidia > Chitinophagales > Chitinophagaceae > Nemorincola. Next base: position 10,125 of record CAZZCR010000027.1, read on the forward strand.
CATACTTATACACCGTCACCAGCGTTATGCCGTAAATCGTATTTCGCTGCTCTATAAGGTTCCCTGCGGCATCATATTTATACCGGGTGCGGCGCGTTTCCACCTCATCGGCATCATACGTCACCTCCAATATCGGCCTGTTAGCGGTGTCATATTTCCATATGGCGCGGTTCTGCAGGTGATTATCAATATTGAAAGCCTCCTCCTTTATTACATTGTTGTTATCGTCGTACTCGGACACCGTCTTCAGCGAGATAAGGCCGGTGGGCGAATATTGCTTGCGCCACACCTCATTGCCCTGTCGATCATACTTATAAAGGTTGGCATACTGATACTTGCCATTGGCGTCGTAGTTGCGCTCGTCAATGATATGCCCGGCATCGTCGGTCTTAAACACCGATTTCGATGCCAATGTGCCATCGGCGTTGTAATAATATTCCTTTAGCTTGTAACCACGCTCATCATACTTGGTCACTATCTTGTAGCCGCTTCGGGTCTCATAATCCGACACACCAATAGCCTTGTAGTTATACTCGGTCAATTGTTTGACACGACCTCTGAACCCATCGGTCACCACATCCTGAGCCCGTGAAGAGACCAGGCCAAAAACCAACGATAAAGACAGGACGAGTTTTTTCATGACTACACGGCTAAACTACTCATTGTTTTGCAGACCTCATATTCTTGCGTCCACGGCAGAACATTACTTACCACCATATTCTATCTCACGCTCAAATACCGATCGCGGTTTATCATTCTTATAAACGGCCTTGAAGGTCCAGTTACCGTTCTTGTCGTAATTACCGTGCTCGTATGCAGTGGTAAACTGCAGGCTGGAATGAGAGTCATACTCGCGCTCTTCGGTCTCGTTGCCATTGCGGTCATACCGGATGTTCGACTTCAGGAACAGGTGTCCCTTGCCGTCATACCGGTCAAAGACAATTCGGTTGCCGTTCAGATCATACTTTCCCTTTCCGGTCATGAACAGCGTTCCCGATGGGTCATAATTATTCTCTTCCGACTCATTTCCCAGCTTATCATATGCATAGGTAGTGGTAACGTTCAATCCTCCATCTCCCCGGTACCGTTTCACATCCACCAGGCGCCCGCTGTCGTTGTAGTTATATACTGACCGTGACAACATTGTACCATCGGGCGAGTAGGTTACGAAGTCTACCCTATTGCCCTCATCGTTGTAGCGGCACACGGACTTCACTTTAAGAACATCCTTTACCGCCTCCTTAGCCGTAGCGTTTACTGAGTATTCATATTCGGTCACCGTTTTCACCGGACCTTTCAGCTTCCAACGCTTCAGATCATTCTTCACCTGTGCCGATGCACTCACAGCAAGGCAGGTTGCAACCATAAATGATAATGCGAACACTTTCATAGCAGTAGAAAAATTCCAACTCTAAATTACAAAAATCAGTCCGTCCGCTCTTAGTATGAGCCGTAATGCAGCACCGTCTTCACCTCAGCGTTTATGATCTGCAATGCCACATCGGTTGGCAGGTCGTCGTTAGAGCGGGACACCACGTCCAGAATACGAGCGTGCAGATCGCGAGCTGGCGCTTCCGGGTTCAGCGTCTGAGAGATACGATTGATCATGTTCAGTTCCTGCTCCTTCACTCCTTTTACTGTCTCCCACACATTTTTAGAAACATATATCTGCTGCGAAAGATTGTGTTCAAACTCGGTGCGAATGGAAATGGTCATGGCCAACTGCAGGTCGCGCACGGTCATATCGCCATCATACACCCGCGGGATAAGCTGACGGGCACTGATGCGTTCCACAAACAAAGCAAGGCGCTCATATGCCTGCAACCTGAGGCGCAGCGTCACATCCTGGGCGCCCTCAAACACGGCCAGTTGCTTGCGCTTGTGCTGAGCCACAATGAACTTATTAACTATTGTTGACGTCGCTATCAGCACAACAATTGCGGGAATGGTATATTTAAGTATCTCCAGTATGGTAGCAGTTGCATTCATGTTTGTAAAAATAGCTGGTTGTTCCGAATTAACTAAATGATCTTCAATGTATCAGATCACAATTTTGCGCCCGATTGGTCCACGTTGGCCAACTGACCGCAAGCTGCGTCTATATCCTTGCCACGGCTGCGCCTCAGGCGGGCATTCACCTTGTTTGCGGCAAGGAACGCCATAAATTCGTTCACCTTTTCTTCTTCAGGCTTTTCGAACTTGGCATTCTCTATCGGATTGTACTCAATAATATTTATCAGATCGGCAGGCACCTGGCGGTAGATCTTTATCAGATCCTCAGCATCCCGCTGGCTGTCATTGAAGTTCTTAAAGAGAATATACTCAAAGGTGATCTCGTTTCCGGTAGCCTTGTAGAAATAGTTGAGGGCATCAATAAGCACCTTAAGATTATTGGTCTCGTTTATGGGCATTATCTCATTGCGCTTCTCATCTGTAGGCGCGTGCAGCGACAATGCCAGCTTGAACCGCACCTGATCATCGCCCAGCTGCTTTATCATTTTAGCCACCCCCGCCGTAGATACCGTGATGCGGCGCGGGCTCATACCCAGCCCATCGGGCGATGTGATACGTTCTATCGCCTTGAGGGTATTTTTATAATTGAGCAGCGGCTCACCCATGCCCATAAAGACAATATTGGATAGCTTTTTGTTATAGTGCTTCATCGATAATTCGTTGAGCAGGGTCACCTCATCAACGATCTCATCAAATTCAAGGTTGCGCTTGCGTGTCATGTAACCCGTGGCGCAGAACTTACAAGATAGCGAACACCCCACCTGCGACGAGACACAGGCAGTCATGCGTTTTTCCGTGGGGATCAGCACACTCTCCACATAGTACCCATCGTGCAACTGCAACCTGTTTTTTATGGTGCCGTCGCTGCTGTACTGGCTGTGGTGCATGGCCACCTTGGGAATAAAATACTGTTCTGAGAGTTTCTCCCTGAGCGCCTTCGGCAGATTGGTCATGTCGTTGATGTCGGAGGCGTGTTTTTGCCACACCCACTCATGCACCTGTTTTGCCCTGAATTTCGGCTCTCCGGCAGCTGCCAACATCGCTTCAAGTTCCGGCAGACTTATCTCACGCAGATTCTTCATGGGCACAAAGATAACTCAATAATGCTCGGAGATATGTTAAAAGAAAACACAATACACGCTACATCAGCGACTGTAAAAATGCCGGATCAAGTTGGCCACCTCTCTTACGGGCCTCCTCGGCTTCCTGCCGGGCCTTGGGCTTCTGTCCCATCATCAGGTAGCACTGAGCGCGCATGTAATATGGATCGGGATTCTCGGGTTTCAGGTAGTTAGCGCGATCGTAGTCTTTCAATGCCTCTGCCAGTTTACCGATGCGGAGATAAATGCGTCCCCTATTCATGTACGGTATGTACGCATCTGGATTCTGATTGATAGCATATTGATATTCTATCAGAGACGAATCTGTCTTACCAATTATATCCAGATAGTTGGCGTAGTTACTATGCCCCTCCGGGAAGTACTTTTTGAGCGACAACGCCTTTCTGAAAGCTACACCGGCAGAATCGAATTTCTGACGGATACTGTATACCACACCCAATCCCAGATATGCACTTTCAAGCTTATCATCAATAGACAGTGCCCTGAGGTAAGTAGACTTGGCATCATCTACCAGACCTACACTGCGCTGGTATTCACCAATACAGATAATGGGACTGGTGTAATCCGGTTTACGTTCCACCGACTTAGTGAAATAATAAAATGCCGAGTCTCCGTTACGCTGCCTGTCCTGCTGAGTGAGCGATGTCTCGAAACGGGTATAATAGTCCTGTCCCAGGTAGAAGTAGCCGATCGGAGATTCAGGGTTCTTCTCTATGGCGCTGTTCCACAGACTAATAGAATCATACCAGTCTTTGTTGCGCTCGTTGGTCATATAGCCATACACCAGACTCACCGCCACCAAAGTTCCCAGAACAACTGCAGGCGCCTGCTTCTTTTCTTCAATAAGCCATGCCGCAAGAGCACCCACAAGCAGGAATATGCCAACATAAGGAATATACGTATAACGGTCGGACATGATAGCCCCGCCCACCGGCATGAACTGCAGCAGCAACAGCAGATTGACGACAAAAAACGAAACACAAAGAACCACCAAGCGGTTGTTTCTGCCATACTTCACAAGCAAGAACAAACCGGCCACAACCAGTAACGGATAAATATAGAACACAGCAGGCAATGCGTCATTCACTTTCAGCGGGTAAGGATAGAAATTGGTGAGTCCTACCGGCAGAATAGCTTTCCATATATAGGTGGTAAGGGCATAACAACCCAATGCGATCCTTTCGTAGAATTTGAAACTCACATCCAAAGTGCCAAGGGCTCCCACATCCTTCTGTGCGTATATAGAAATAAGGCCAAAGGTTACCGACAAGGCAAAGAGCGGAAGTTTCTCTATAATCAGATTAAATCCCAATTTGCGTCGTTCATAGAAATCTACAAGCAACAGCACCACCGGCAAGGTCACCCCCACCGACTTGCACATGAGCGAAGTAGCGAACAACACGATTGTTGCCACATACCACAGCCACTTTTTGCCTGCCTGATTGCGCACATACCATATATGGGTCACCATGGCAAGCATATAGAACATACCATACAGCAGATCCTTACGACCCGCGATCCAGGTAACGGATTCAACCCTCATAGGGTGCACCGCGAACAGGAGCGCTGTGACCGCCGCCACTGTGATGTTGCGCGTAAGCACCCGGGCAAATGCAAACACTGTAAAAGTGCAAAGGATATGAAACACGGTACTGTGCAGGTGGTAATAATAAGGCTCCAAGCCGTGCTTGCTATATTCGTACCAATACGTAACAATGGTGAACGGGTGATAGTTACCCATCACCAGCGCATCCATACTGAACAACTTTTTAAAACCTTCGATGGTGCTGTTCTTTATCCACGGGTTAGTAAGCACATAACCCAGATCGTCCCAGTTGGTAAACTGGTTATCGAGAGAACCTTTGTATATTAAAAAGGTCAGCAGCGCGATACCGGCAAGTATCAGCCATTGGACATTCTTTTTTACAAAACTATCGCCGTTACCTTGTGTTGGCTGTGCCGCCGGGGCAGTAGCCTGAACGGGCTTCCTATTCTGTGGTTGTACCTGGGGTTGTTTCTTTGCCATTTTCGGTAATATGAACCGGATAAGCCCGGATGATCAGATAACCAATATCGTTTAACCCCGAAAGATAGTATAAATGTTGAATTTGGGCACCAATCAAAAATCCACCCGATAATAGAATATCGGCAAGAAACCCAACTGGTAGGTTGTGAAGAACGGATTAGCAACACCCTGCGAGGCCAGGTCTGAGCTGTAGGTCAGTGCCAGTACATTCTTCTGCCCAGTCACATTCACCAGATCCAAAGATATTTCATGCGTGAGGCGTTTCGCATTCAGGCGCACACCCAGCTTAAGGTCTGCACGGAAATAAGGATCAAACCGGAGACTATTCCGCTGGCTATCCACCACCACCATGTCTCCCAACGCATTTGACGCAGCAATATCCACAGGTGAATAGAGCTTCCCCCCAATGGTCGTCACCTTAAAACCACCCGTGAATGTGCTGTACTTACCTATCTTCTTCTCATATCCGAACAACAGATTTGCCGCATAGCGGGTATTATAGTCAGTGTTGCGGTATACGCCATCGTTCCCCGCCGCTTTCGAATCAAACGCCGACGCCGTGAACAATGTATAGAACCCATGGCTGAATCCCTTTTCCAATGTCAGCTCCAGTCCATAATTGTACCCCGTACCGGTGTTCTGCAACGTATCCGGGAAAGTTCGGCTATATGTTGAACCCTGATTGAGGGAAGAGTAAGACGAACCTACTCGCAGTTCAACGGGAACATTGTACAGATACTGTCCATACGCCTCTAAACGCATGCGCAGCTTTGGCGCCAGCACATGCTCGTAGCCCGTAACAAAATGGTGGCTGCGAGTGAACCCCACTTTTTCGTTCACATGTTCCCCCGGCGCGCTCTTGGGCAAAATGGCGAAATACTGGTACAACGGCTGCATCTGACTGTGCAGGCCATAACCCGCGGTCACCACATCCTTTTCGGTAGCGGCCCAGCGGAAACCAAGCCTTGGCTCCAGCGCCTTCGAACCGTTGTGAGTAAGATACTGTGCGTGCAGGCCGCCCGTTACAGTGGTCTTTATACCCGGGCGGGTCTTGTACTGAACATACGCCTGCACCAGATTGGTGCCACCTACGTAGTTCTCGCGCAACTGCCAGTCCTGGCGGGATGTGGGGTATTGGCGGCTGCTATCCTGAAAATTGACCCGATACAGCTTGTTTTCAATACCATACTTCAGTGTTCGTGTGGCAGACAGCTTTTTGTTGATATACCAATGAGCGGTAGTGGCTGCGGTCATGAAGTCATAACCCAGCACTCGCTTCATAGAATCAACTGCAAACGACGCGCTTCGGAACACCTTTATATGATCGGCCCACACATCGCCTGCCGACTGTGCCACCGTAAACTTCATGAACGTTTTTGCGTTGATGGAATAACTATACGTACCGCCTACAAACCCACTCTTAGCCGTAAAATACTGGTCCCTGTCCGACTCGCCATACAGCTGAGATTCGGACGTAGTAAGCGTGCTCACAATGAGATCGATCTTGCTGGTGCCACCTATACCGAAAAACGCCAGATCCCCCTTCTTCCCCATCGGAAAATTGAACCGGAAGCTGGCATCCTGATATTGCGGCACCGACGACGTACCGATCTTGATATTCATTGCCTGGAACGCCTGCAGCGTACTGTATCGGTAGTTGATAAGGAACGAAGACCCCTTCTTCTTAGAGAATGGCCCTTCAGCCATTACCTCTGTACCAAGTATACCGAACTGGCCCGTGAATTCATACTTCTGGTTATTACCGTTGCGCAGACGCACATCAAAAACACCAGCTACTGCATCACCATACTCGGCCGGGAATGCCCCCATAAAGAAATCACTATTGGCCAGCAGCTTACTGTTCAGCATGCTCACCGGCCCACCCGTTGTACCGGGTATATTGAAATGGTTTGGATTCGGAATATCCACACCCTCCATCCGCCACAAAACACCTTGTGGACTGTTCCCCCTTATCACAATATCGTTTCTGGAATCGTCGCCACCCTGCGCCCCCGCAAAGTTCGATGCCATACGGGCCGGGTCGTTCCTGCTGCCCGCATACCGCTCGGTCTCTTGCACATCAAACGTTCTGGTACTCACCAATGCCAGCTCATTGATATGCTCACGTTTCTGGGTCACTACCACTTCATTTATCTTCACTGCCTTCTCCTCCAGCTCTATGGGCAATATCACTTCCTTTGCCGACGTTACCAGCACATCAGCGATGGTGCGGCTTTCATACCCCATATAAGACACCGTGATTGTATGCTTACCCACCGGCACACTGTCTATACGAAACACACCGTTCTCATCACAAACACCACCCGGAGGTGGAACAAGGTAGGCAACTGATACTGTTGCACCCGGCAACGCGATCTTTGACTCCTTGTCAGTGACCGTACCACGCACCCGCTGATAGCGTTGCGCGTTGACACTAAATGGCAACAACATCATAATGGATAATACAATGTACCTGGGAGTCATACATAAAACAATTTTCGGTAACAAGATAATAATAGATATCTTCCCGTGTACGCCACCCGGGTCCTTTTTACTCACATACCTGCACACCTTTGCAGCACCTACTCTTTTAGGCAGTACAACCAATATGGAATAGGATCAGCCAACTGTCCACATTTGTTTAAAAAACTCACCGGCATCATTGCATTGATTTAAGAAAAAAGACCCTAATTTTAGCGGCAGTTGGTGTCCGGTCCACAAAACGGAGGCGTATCCGAAAAGCCACACGAGTAGGTAACCTAAAAAAACACACGAAATGAAAAAAACAAAATCGTTAATGATCGCGGGTTGCATCGCAGCAACTGCACTGTTTTCAAGCTGTTCTATCACCATGCCGGTGAACGCGACTTCAAACCCGGTTGGCTCTAAAGTTGGCCGTGCAAAAGGAATGGTGTTCCTGCACGCACTTGCTTTTGGCGCAGATGCTTCTATCAAAACAGCAGCTAAGAACGGCGGCATCACAAAGATATCTACAGTTGACATCAAGTACAGTGATGTACTGGGTATTGTGCAGTCTTACGAGACAATCGTAACAGGCGAGTAATTATCTCAGCTTTTCGAGGGGCTGGTTTTATACACTAAAATCAGCCCTTCTTATTTTTTATCATCATTCAGAATGAACACCCGAAATCTCCTCTCTGCCGCTTTTCTCGCATCTTCCCTGCTTTTTTCCTGCGGGGAAAATACCGACGGCAGCAAACAGGTCACAACTGCCAACAACGTCAACGTCTCGCTGAAAGATGGCGAAAAAAACGTACCACTCGACCAACTCGACAAATTCTCGTTCGCACGCTATGACCGATACCTGAATACAGGCATCGCATTTCAGGTCCCGCTGAACAAAGCGATCTTCAGCAGAAATCAGACCTACTTCATAGGAATACCGATCGATGGGTCTGTTTACTCACTCTACGAGTCATACGCGCTCCTGCACCGAGCCATTACCATCGCAGCAGAACTTTCGCCCGACACCAGCATCGGAAAGATCTTCGCAAAAGACTCCGCTCACTTCATTTTGATGGAGATCGTCAAAACAAAAGATAACAAGATTCTTGTAGGTGGGCTCTTCGGCAAAGACTCCACTGAGGTCGCTACATATTATTCAAAAGGCAACACCACAGCACGACTGACCAATGAAACTGACAAATAGAACTATACTGGCCGCAGTGGCCATTTCCGGCATTTCTGTTATCGCGTCGTGCTCCATTAAAGTAAAAGGTGCGAAACATGGCATCACCAACGTAATGGAAACATACCTTGTTGCCAACAACACGATACAGTTCTTTGTAAAACCACTCGAATTCCGTTCTGGTAAGTCCACCTTGATCACCGACTTCACATTCAGGGGCAAAACTGACAGCTCATTCGCCGCGAAGGTCAATATTACAAGTAAGGAGAAAATGGACTCATGCCACCTGGTTTCAGACAATAATGTCATTTCACTACTACCGGGCACAACACCACCGATCCGCATAAAGAGCGAAGGCTATCGTTATTTCCTTACTGCAAGCAACAAAGCCATCCTTGACCAACTGAACTCGGGAAAACCTTGCAGAATGGTCACGTTTACGAATGGCACGAAGCAAGAATACACCCCGTCAAGAAAGGCTTCGAAAAAACTACAGAAACTACCAGAAATGATCCTCTCGGAAATGTGATCCGACACATTGAATTAATTGTTCGGCGCACCGGCAGCCACCCACTTCTTCACCTGTACTATCTTGCAATCAAGCAGCTTAGCACCGCCCTGTGGCATAGGGCTATATCCTGATGCGTGCGAAATTGTACCTGTCAGCTTCCCGCTCAAAGCTGCATTCTTCACACTGGCATAGTCCATAAGACTACCACCCGATGCAGAAGCCGAATTATGACACCCTGTGCAATACTGTTGCATAATGGCCGCAATAATACCACTATAGCTGAAGCTGTTTGTGTCGCAAGCAGTGGTGGCACATGCCCCGCTATCTATTGCCCCACCCTGTATCCAGCGCCTGATCAATGACACATTGGCTTCAGAAAGCGCAGGCGCGTTACGAGGCATAAAGTCTTCTCCCGTCTCGGTGGTGATCTAATTAAATATCTTACTCGCTGCCGGATTACCCGGCACAATTCCCTTCTTCCTTATGTTGGCATAATTGTCCAGCACATATCCGTCTTCATGCGAGGCCGCATCGTGGCAGCCACTCTTGGCACAATTAGACTGAAATATCGGGAGAATATCCCGCTCAAAACAGATCTCAGGATTGCCCGTCTGTTGGCTCACCGGCATCACATAGGGCTGATGCACACACGAATGAAACACTACGGATGACACGATCACTCCGGCTGCCGCAACAGCAAGCACACTTCTATTTATCATTGACCTTACTTCCCTGAACATGACCGCAATTTACGAAACTTAGCCGGCATCACAGGTTTCGCATTAATGGCAATATGTATCTTTACACTGCTCCCGCAAACGCAAACGCATGAACCGCCAACCGTCTCCATTCAAAGCAGCCATAGACAAACTATCACCCATGCCCTATGCTGACTGGCAACTAATAGAACCCTTCGTCACTGAAAGACTTATTCCAAAAGGCTCCTGTTTTGTGAGAGAGGGCGAAAAAGCGAAAGAAGTGGGCCTGATACTCGAAGGCACCATGCGGCATTTCTACACCTGCGACGGCGAGGAAAAGACCACTTACTTTTACTTTGAAAATGCATTCGTGAGCGGCTATATAAGTTGTATCACCGGGCACCCGTCGCAGCTGAGCATCGAAGCCCTCGCCGACACCCGACTACTCACCGTCCCCTACGCCCGCATCGCTGAGTTATTCCCCTCAAACATTCACTGGGAACGCTTCGGGCGAAAAGTAGCCGAATGGGCAATGATGGGCCTTGAGGAACGAATGGTGGGGCTGCTCACGCAAAGCCCCGAAGAGCGATATACCGCCCTTCTGAAGAGCAACAAGACAAAGATTATGGAACGCATCCCGCAACATCTTATTGCCAATTACCTGGGCATAACCCCTGTAAGCCTCAGCCGCATCCGCAATCGCTTACAAAAAAAGTAAGGTCTCACCATTTCTTATCTTTTGTTATCGTGTGGCGCCAACGAGGCGAAATAATTTTGTGCCAACAAATCAAAAGAAAATGCAGACCAACACAAACACTACAGGCGTCAAGATAAAGGACGGAAAACTCCTGTACACATCCATCATCATCAATGCATCACCAGCCACAATATGGAAGGAACTCACCGACTTCGCCACCTACCCGCAATGGAATCCGTTCATTAAGTCCATCAAAGGCGAACCCGCACCCGGCAGTACGATTCAGGTGACACTACAGCCACCCAACGGGAAACCCATCTTAATGAAACCAACGGTACTTGTTTTCCAACAACAAAAAGAACTACGGTGGATCGGCAGCCTCGGTGTTCCGTACATATTCGACGGCGAACACGTCTTCAGACTTGAAGAGAATACCGACGACACTACCACGTTCCACCACTTCGAACGATTCCGTGGCATACTCATACCATTCCTGTCTACGTTGCTCGACAAAACAACCAAAGAAGGCTTCTCGCTCATGAACGAAGCACTGAAGCAACGTATAGAGAAGCGATAGTCGGCAAGAAATCATAACTTTAACTGATGCTGACGCAATCCCGCATCAATTTGTGATGAGCAAACGCCCCCTGTTATTTTCAGCTTTATTTTTCATTCTTCTCCTGACAAATTCGTGTACTATGCGCTCGCAACCCCTCACTACCGTACCGCAGGTAGATCTGTCAAAATATGCAGGCAAGTGGCACGAGATAGCATCCTTCCCGCAACGCTTCCAGAAAGGCTGCCATTGCACCACGGCAGAATACACGCCTACCGACAAAGGATATATAATAGTAGAGAACCGCTGCAACAAAGACAGCATCAACGGAAAAGAATCCTACATACAAGGAAAGGCGTTTATTGACGAAGGAACGGGCAACGCCAAACTGAAGGTACAGTTCTTCTGGCCCTTCAGGGGCAAGTACTGGATCATAGACCTTGCCGACGACTATAGCTACGCAGTGGTAGGGCACCCAAACCGGGACTACCTATGGATCCTTTGCCGAACTCCGCACATGGAGAAAGCAAAGTATGATGCAATCGTCGAACGAATAAAAGCCAACGGGTTCGATGTATCACGCTTGCAGCTAACAACACAACGCCAATAGTATTACCCCGCTATAGACACGCCTATTAGCTTGCCTATGCCAAAAGTGATCGCCGCCGCTATCAATCCGAACAACACCTGCCTGAAGCCTGAAAACCAAACACTCTTGCCGGTAAACAATGTAATGGCACTACCAATAAGAAAAAGCCCTGCCGCACTGAACGCAACACTCAACCCTATCGCCATCATGCCGGTTGCAAAGAAGAACGGAACCAACGGTATCACTGCTCCTATAGAGAACAACAGAAAAGAATAGACCGCCGCCTCCATCGCCGACCCCTTCAACTCCTCCGGATTAATTCCCAGCTCTTCCTTCACCAACACTTCGTGGGCATGACTTTTATTGGTCATTATTTCGGCAGCCATCTCATAGGCTTGCGCCTCGGGTATTCCCTTGGCAATATAGATCAGCGCCAGCTCCTTTTCTTCACCTTCCGGGTTATTTTCCAATTCATCCATCTCAACCTGCATTTGGTTCTCATACAACTCCTGCGAGCTCTTCACCGATATCCACTCGCCCAGCGCCATAGACAGTGCTCCTGCCAGCAACCCGGCCGTACCTGCCAGCAGCACCCCACTCTGGCCTGAAGTGGCACCCGCCACACCCATCACTAGGCTGAAGTTGGACACCAGACCATCATTACCACCCAGTACTGCCGCACGCAACGCATTGCCGCCCACCGACCGATGCCTGCGTTCAAACCGCGCCATGTTCGCACCATTCACCTTCGATTCGTTGTCCAGCAATGCCCGCAATATCTTCACATGATTGGTCTCGCTGCCTGTCAACGGCGCACCACTTTGCCTCCGTGTGTGTATCACCGCATTCGAGATGCTTTTTTCAGTATCCATCAGCACGCCCAGTACATAGTCGTAACCAAATATTCGCCCTATGCGATTTAGTGTACGGGCCCGGAAGGAAGGGGCCGGAAGAACAGCATCACCACCCTGCTTCTTCAGAAACGCATTGGCATGCCCATGCTCTATCTCGCTCATCTGCCTGAACACACTTGCCACCGCCGGGTCTTCCTCAGCCTCCGCAAGCCGCGCATACAGATAGCCGGCATCTACTTCCGTTTGCAAACTCTTATTAACTGAAGACATAGGCACTTCATTAAAGATCAAAGAAAAACAAAATCATACCACTAACAGATGACGAACGTCACTATCTCTACAGCCCCCTATCAGCTGCACACATAAATGTACCACCGATTCACTGCGTGCGCAATAGTACAACTGAACAACGGTCAAAATGATTTTTTTGTCAGTTCAGAAAATCCTCATAATATTGCAGCGTGAACCAAAACAAGAAACATACATGTTGTCATAAACGTGCCCCGCACCGGAGCAGGTAACAACATGTCTTTATCATAAGCATTGTACCCTCCGGCAACCCGGAGGGTATTTTTTTTCAACCAACACAACAACGAACATGACAACCATAGTCAACATTAAGAAGCAGCGACAGTTAGCAGCCATACACCATTGCTGCTGCACCCCTGCATGCTCAAAGGCGCGATGTTGACGGTCATTAGTGACACACCTCTTCAAACAATGCCCTTTGAGCTCCCCCTCAAAGGGCATTTTTAATTCCTTTTACCAATTCAAAAAACTACAACAAACATGAGATACATAAACAATACCCGCCTGTCCGATCAGTTCACCGTAAACAAAAAAGACGTCAACACACTCGGCAAACTCACTACCTGCAAGATCCTCTCCGAGATCACCGCCCTGTCCGATCAGGCCATTCTGCTCACCTTCGGCGATCTCGGCTATTACCGCTCATTGGCATCGTCCTATTCTATCGATTTCCTGCATCAGGCGCGGCGCGGAGAAACAGTAGCAATTGAGACTTCCGTCAATTTCACACCGGGAAAGGCGGTGCAGCTCGTAATAGAAATGTACACTACCGGCCGCAAGACACGCCCCGTAGCCACAGGCAGGTTCACATTCACCAATGTAGCAGCCGCCTGAGATCAATAAATCAACAATTACATTTAATCTTAAAAACCAAAAATATGTCACTAAAACTCGGAGATATCGCTCCAAACTTCATCGCCGAAACAACTATCGGCCCCATCGACTTTTATGAATACCTGGGCAATAGCTGGGGCATTCTATTCTCTCACCCTGCCGACTTCACACCTGTATGCACCACCGAACTGGGCCGCACGGCCCAACTGAAAGACGAATTCGCTCGCCGCAACACCCGCGTCCTTGCGGTGAGTGTGGACCCGCTCGACAGGCACAAACAGTGGATCGCTGACATCAATGAGACACAGAATACCCACGTCGACTTTCCAATTATCGACGATGAGGACCGCGTCGTTGCCGACCTCTACGATATGATACACCCCAACGCGTCTGCAACAGCTACAGTACGCTCACTCTTCATTATAGGCCCCGATAAAAAAGTGAAACTCACCATCACGTATCCCGCATCCACCGGGCGCAACTTCACCGAAGTGCTCCGTGTTCTGGATTCGCTGCAACTGGCCGAGAAATTTGCTATAGCTACTCCCGCCGACTGGCAGCCGGGGCAGGACGTGATAGTGGCACTATCAGTACCCTCCAACGAGGCCGAAACACGCTTCCCCGCAGGCGTGCGCATCATAAAACCCTACCTACGCTATACCCCGCAACCCAAAACCAACGACTAACAGCCCCTTACCCGCATTATGAATAGCCATAACAACAACAAAATGAACAGCGAACAATTCAAAAGATTCTATACCGACAAGACCACCGTCCGCCTCACAGCACTTTTCGTCTTTCTCATCGGCGTCACAACTATTGCTACACATAGCTATTGGCTTGCCTGGCTGCTCTCTCTCGACTTTGCGCTGCGTGCATTTACCTACTTCCCCTCTCCGGTGGGTCTGATGGTAAAGGCAGTGCGACGTGCGATTCCCTGGAAACAACAGCCCGTTTTCGCTGCGCCTAAAAAGTTTGCGGCCGGCATAGGCTTCGTCATGGCACTCACGCTATCGGCAATGCTTTTCTTCAATGCAAACATTGCAGCATACAGCGTCGGCAGCATTCTGCTCACATGTGCCCTGCTCGAAAGCGCATTCAGTGTTTGCGTAGGCTGCTATGTCTATGACCTCATTGTCGCCCCGCTGGCCAACAAACGAAACACAACAAACTACTGATAACCCAAACGAAACAAAAAACCACAAACAATGAAACTGATAAGCAGAAAAATATGCATGGCACGCGATATAGGCGTGCACAACAATCTCTTCGGCGGCACGCTCATGGAATGGATAGATGAAGCCGCAGCCGCCTACGCAACCGAATATTGTTATACGCCCAATATGGTCACACTGCGCGTAGGCGAGCTGCTTTTCAAAAAACCCGTAAAGACCGGTAATCACATCCGAATATATGGCGAAGTGGTATCCCTTGGCAATACAAGCATCACACTGAAAATCGAGGTTCGTAAATACAACCTGTATAGCGGCGAAGAAGCCGTTGTGTGTACTACCAACATGACCTTTGTGCGCATTGACGACGATGGATCGCCCACCCCCATCGGCGCCACAGTACGAAAGTCGCACAAGGAACTAATGGAAGCACTGGAAAACTAAGGGATACTACACGAGATCGGTCGGCAACAGAAATACTGCCGGCCGCTCCCGCTATCGTACATATGTTGCATATAGCGCCCCTCGTTCATATGGCCCTGCAAATTGCAGCATCACTTCATTTTTGCTGACATAGGGAATGCCCCCTCATACAATTATCCGGGGTTTTCTGGCCAACGCGAATTAGATCTTTATGACCAATATCACCTCCTTCCGGCACAATAGCTGATTATTTTGCTACCGCATTTGCCATCTTGTCACTATCTTTCATTACAGAAAACGACATTCAGCAACAGAGGCAGGTAATATGACGCAAAAGAAGAAGAGCAGTAAGCTGCTACGTTTCTGGAAGCTACTAGGCCCCGGCCTGGTCACCGGCGCCAGCGATGACGATCCGTCAGGGATCGCTACCTACTCACAGGCAGGTGCAGCCTATGGCCTCAGCACCCTGTGGACATCAGTTGTTGCATTCCCCCTTATGGCGGCCATTCAGCAGATGTGTGCACGCATAGGCATGGTCACATCCCAGGGACTCACAGGTGCGCTCAAAAAACATTACCCCCGCCCGGTACTATACCTCATGTTGCTGTTCAGTACCCCCGCCATCATCATGAACATAGGTGCCGATATCGCAGGCATGGGTGCCGTCGGCAATTTGCTGTTCCCCGCTATCGATGCGTCATTCTTCAGTGTCTTCTTCACCGTCATGCTGCTGGGACTCATCATTTATCTGCCCTATGCGCGCATCGCGGCCATACTCAAGTATCTCTGCATTGTCATGCTGGTTTACTTCATAGTGCCCTTCCTATCGCATCAGGATCTCGGCGCCATTGTCAAGGCAACCTTCATCCCCACTATCTCCTTCAACAAAGATTTTGTTGCCATACTCGTTGGCATACTCGGCACCACCATTTCACCCTACCTGTTTTTCTGGCAGGCTTCGGTAGAAGTAGAGGAAATGCGCAAACACAAAAAACACATTATCGTCGACAAACGGCACATAAACAATATGGAGCAGGATGTTGATTTCGGCATGGGCTTCTCCGGCATGGTCATGTATTTCATCATACTCACCACAGGCACCGTCCTTTTCAATGGTGGAGTGCATAGTATCGACACGGTCGAGCAAGCCGCCACCGCACTCAAACCGCTTGCCGGCAACCTCGCCTACCTCCTGTTTGCTGTTGGCGTCATTGGCACAGGGCTTATTGCCATACCCGTCCTCAGCGGGTCGCTATCCTATATATATACCGAAACATTCGGCTGGGAACAGGGCCTCGACAAGAAGTTCAGTCAGGCCAAAGGTTTCTATGTCATCATCGCTATATCGCTGCTGCTGGGCCTGGCGCTCAACTATGTAGGCATTTCCCCCATCAAGGCACTCATTTATACTGCCATACTTTATGGCATCACAGCACCGGTGCTCATCGCCATCATCCTACATATATCCAACAACAAGCGCATCATGGGCGAGTTCACCAATAAACGCGGCACCAATATTCTGGGGTTTGCGGCACTCATCATCATGACGGTGGCCGCAGTGGCACTCATTTACCTGCAACTGGCCGGCTAGTTACCGCTACGGCGTTTCATAGTCATAAACGTTGGCACCACCGGCACTGATGCCCTCGCGCACCTTGTACAGGATCGTATCACCGGTCGCGTGATGCCGGTATGTAAGCGTATAGGCATTAGAGTGGCCATGATCGTTATCCTCCTCCTTATAAAACGTGCGCACACTATCATTCTGCAAAGCACCGGGTGCATACAGCAATAACTTTCCGGCCACAATAGCGGTCACTGCATCAGGGAAGTAAACGGTCATCACGGTATCGGGCCTCGCCACCGCGGTGGTTGACGTCCCCGAGCTAAGTTCATTATGAAACATCAGGTGCCAGTTCATCGCACCATCGGTCATTTCCATAGCCGCCGGCGCAGTACCTATTACCAGCGACTTCATCATAGATACCGAAGCATCATTATTCAGCGTCAGGCGAACGGTAAAAGTGCCAGCAGTTGAATAAACATGGCACGGTTCCGGCTGCGACGAGCGGGCACCATCGCCAAATTCCCATAAATAAGCCGCAGCGCCGGTAGTAGTTGCCTTAAAACATGTCTTGTAACCCACCACCTGCGACCCCTCGGGAATAATGGCGGTTACAGATGCAGGTATCTGTTGTTTCTCAGGCTGGCACGCAGTCCACAACAATACAGGTAGCAACAAAACAATTGAGATCTTTTTCATAAGGTCCTGGCTATGTTGCAATTCATGGCAAATAGTGTGCCAAGGACAACCATATTAACCACCCCAATTGATTGAAAAATCATAATCTCACCGGAACAACCCAATAACCACTACCACTTTTCTAGATGAAAATTCACAATATTGTGATTCATCAAAAGAAATTGTTCATTTAGAACATACTTTTCATCGCCTTTTTCACGGTATTTGAAATACACTTTTTTTGAAAAGTCGGACATATCAATATTACCTATGAGCGAGTAGTTAAATAAATGAACAATCGTTGTTTCTGGATCAACCCCTAACCTATTCCGTTCAAGCTCTTTGATTAGTTCTGCTCTTGAATAGTTGGGTGATCCATTTCGCCTAACCCTCTTTAATGAAGCAAAAATGATGTCTATATCTTCTTTTTCGAAAATTGCAGCCATCTCATTTCTTATTTCACTAACGCACTCATCCGAATATGCCTTTAATAGATTTTTCAAGTTATCGTATGTCAATGGAATCCTATACGCAGAAGCGGCTAATGGCTTAAAAAATAAAATGAGGTCACGAGGCTTAAAAAAAGTATGATCTATCACCCACTTAAAACTACTCCCATTAGTAAATCCGGCACTAGAAATCAGAGATGACCATGGGTCTGATTCATTAAATTGATAATTTTGCTTTCTAAAATTGAATGCTATTCGCTTATTAATTAGCTTTTTCAATCCGACGGAATTTTCATCTGTTTTGAAACGATCATGCTCGTACCAAACAATTGGAATTTCATACGATGAAAACACTTTTGCTGTATCTGCATCGCAGTTGACAAGTATTCGCTTTATGTCATCTCTCAACAAAACAATAATTTTTGCGGGCAATCCCTCCTTGCCGAAATAGTCAATATTATAGTCCTTAGCGACCCTTAAAATATTAATTATTGACTCGATACTGTGTACATTCTTCTCTTTGAATCCGATGTCTAAGTCATCGAATATCAGAATATACTCATTACCACTCCTACTGTTATTCATTAGCAACCTGACAACTGTTTCCTTTAAATGTGGAAGTAGCTTATAAAATGGTGCCTTGTGCGACGTGATCCCAATTTCCCTTTTGAATAAGGCTTTAAATGCTCTTTTAAAGTGCTCTGTATTTACTTCCAATGAATGTTTGCTGACAATGTCAGCTATTTCATAGCTTTTAATGTCAACAAAACCAGTATTCTTATTCAAGAACTTTTTCAAGTCTTTATATTCACTAATATCCTGCAACGACTGATCTTCAGTAAATTGCTTAATAAATTTCACAAGTATCAGCCATTCAAACAATAACTTCTCCTCTACTTCTAATCCTTGCTGTTTACTTAACTGGACAATCTTATATAAATCAAAATCTCTGGTTTTTATAAAATCACAAAAGGAATTCGGATCATTCTTTGATGAATAAAGAATATACTCAGCAATAGCAGATTTACCAGATCCTTTTCTACCTGTTATAATAAATTTCTCCGACTCGAGTTGTGGAAAAATATTCTGAAAGTCAGCAAACACCTCTCCTAATTGAATTTTTGAGGAATGCGTGGTCTCGCCCTCGGCCTCAGGGCTACCGATAAAAAAATTTGCCGTGCTAGGATGAGAACTCACCTCGGTAGGTGCTTCGGATAACTTCTTAAAAAACAAACCCATAAAAATAAAATTAAATAATTACCGAACTCACTTCACCCTCACTACATTATAATAGCTACCCTTCGATGATGTGTAAAGGAAATTATCCTTCTTGTAGATCTGAATATCATATACCCTTTCTTTCGCGCCAAGAAAGCGGTCGTAAAATAAAGTCAGCTTCATACCATCCACTTGCCATTTGCCGGTCATGCGCTTACCTTCATTCATCATCGTAAACGTACCCATTGATGAAAGTTCAAATTCCCGGTCCTCACTTTTTTCTTTCCAATGCCCAACCAGGTTTTCCTTAGTGGGCACATCTGCATCTTTCACTTCTGGTGCTGGGGCTAGTGCGGCGGCAAGGTCTATTCCAAGGTTTTTTGAACACTCTGTGATCGTTGCACTTCTAAGGCGTTTCAACACCGGTTCTATCATAGACTGATAGTCCTCCTTTGTATTCTTTTTCGTGAACTCCTGGACATAACAGATAGCTATATTTTCCTTAGCCTGCTCACTTAGCTGTTTGTGAGTTGAAGACAAATACGCCAGACAATCATTATAAACGAGTTCCTTATCAGATCGTGTCCATGCAGCGGACTGCGAAAAAGAGGCAAGAGAATATAGTTGTACAACAACTAACAGAAGTGATTTTTTCATGGCAAAATATTTGATACCGCTAAAATAAGTAGCACAATTCTAATATCAAAGACTATCATTAAACTATTCTGGCACCAAACATAATCAGATTTTGTCCTATACCGCCAACTCCATACCATACCCACAAAAACGCACTATGATAAAAACCCAGGCCATCTCACTCCCGTTAATCCACGACATTTGTTATACGGAAAACCGTTTTAGTCCTTCAGGCGTCGGTCAGGCACACTGAGTGACCAAAAGTTATTGAAGTCCGCTGTAAACAAATTGCAGGACTAACAAAATGGCAGTAAACAAAAATCAGGACTATCTAACCAAACTGTAAACTTTTTTCAGGACGATGCAGCATTCGGGATGGGAAGTTTTTGAGAAGCAGGTGAGAAGTTTTTGCGCAGTTTTTGGGAAGTAAAACTGCGCAGTGCGCAACAAAACTTCCCACATACCTATTGATTATCAATAAAAATGTGTGCAATTGCACACAAAGAAAAAAATAAACCCAAAATGAGAACAGTTCCCACAAACGCTTTAGACCGCCCCCCCTAACCCCACACCCTCCCTACTACATTTTACTACTATTTTCAATAGAAATGTCACAATTTAACGGCAAAACAAACGCAAACTCCTAACAATAGTAGCCTAACACTGCGGCGGCGTCTATAGTTTTGCTGAAATGCCCAATAAAAAACACATACAATTTTACAGCAATCCCATACGACCTCGGGAGATTATGGAAGTCGTATCGGAACTGCCGGGCATCATATTTCAGTACATCGCAGAACCCGATGGTAGCATTCGCTTCACCTACGTGAGCGGCAAAGCAGAGGAGATCTGGGGATTCAGTGCGGAAGACGCTTACAAAATGGGTGGGCAGGTACTAAAAAACATCCACCCCGATGATATGCAGCGCTACCAGGATACCATTGCTCACTCGACCAAAGAAGGTATTGCTATATCAATACCATTCAGAGTTATCCACAGCGACGGCCGATTAAGGTGGGTTCAGGCCAACAGCAAACCCACTTACCTTGAAGATGGCCGAATAATGCGTACAGGTACGGTTATTGATATTACTGAATCGAAACTGGCACAGGATTATATCCGCGCTTCAGAGCAAGAGACCCACGCCATTTTCAAGGACCTCGATACACGCATACAGCGACTCGCACAAACAAAGGCAAACGTGCTCGAAGCACTAGACATGCTACCTATAGGCGTGTTCATCAAGACCCCAGACAATAAGTTCATCTATGCCAATAAATTCTATTATTCATTATGGGGATTCAGTTCGTTTCAACAGTTGCAACAGGCAGACTGGAACAGTGTACGTAGCAACATAAGAGACTGGGGGAAGATCACCGAAACGGACCGAAAGGTAATTTCCGCAGGGAACGTAGCAACTCATATTGACGTAACCATCACTGATGTTGCAGGGAACACACGCTACTTCGATACAACCAAATGTCTCTTCCAAACTTCGTCCGGTGGTGAAGACGAGATCCTCGGCATTCTGTTCGAGACGACCCATATCAGATCAGCAGATGCGGAGCGTAGAAAGTACATTGCGAATCTTTCCGAACGGAATCTAAAGCTGGAGCAATTCTCACATATTATCTCGCACCAATTGCGTGCACCGGTCACCACCGTAATGTCTGTAACCAACTGGATGGCCGATAACCTGGACCCTTCGGATGATAACGGACGCATTTTACTGGAAGGCCTGGCAGATGCCACACGAAAAATAGACAATGTGGTAAGAGACCTGAATGATGTGCTGGCTCCGGTTGAAACACAATCTGTAGAGATCGTAAAGTTTCGGGACCTGATCGAAGACGTTCAGATACCCTTGTTTAAAGAAACGGGGCCTGACGGACTGGATTTAATATATGATTTCTCGGGAGCGCCAGAAATATACACAATACCTAAATACCTGTACAATCTGTTCCATCATATACTGTCTACAACCGTACGCCTGAAAAGAAAAGGAGGAAAGCTGACCGTAGGGTTAAAGAGCGCGAAAACTGCTGAAGGAATTGAAGTGACCCTACGCGACAACGGTGCCGGTATAGACATGAACACCAACGGCAACCTGGCCATGGAACTGTTCCAGATGTACCATAGCCAAACCGAAACTGATTTTAAGGGGCTGCCGGTTTCCAGAAAACAATCAAGCATACTACGGGCTCCCATAGATATCAATTCAACTCCCGGAATAGGAACAGTGATCCACATACATTTAAATAACCTCAGATGACAGATACCCCCTCAAACGAACTGCGACTTGTCGTCATAGATGATGACCAGGTAGTACTCACGCTTACTTCAATGATGATGCGTAGTATCGACAAAGGCGCACAGATATCCTGCTTTTCAAAACCAGCGAGGGACATAAACGATATTATGACACTGGTGGCAAATGCGACACAACGCACCATCATATTCCTGGATATAAATATGCCCGACATGAGCGGATGGGAAGTGCTTGACGTGATAGCAGGAGTAACATCCGGGAAGCTCCCCACCAACGTACGAATATATGTTCTGTCATCTTCCATAAACACTACCGACAAGCTGAAAGCGTACTCCAACCCGTTGGTTTCAGGCTACTTCGAAAAACCATTGCTACAGGAAGACCTCCGCAACCTGCTTTTCGGCGAGCATGTAGCATCTATGGACCGCCTGTGGATAGAAAACACAGACCGGAGGAAAACGGACAACCGCTAACCATAGACACTACTGCTCCATTTTGTCTATGGCGCGCTGCAGCATTTTTATAGCACGTTGGGTTGTTTGCTTTTGCTTTTCATTCTCCTTCATGTCAAATGCTTTCTTGCGCGCTACACTACCGGCCTCAAGCTGCTCTCGTGCCTTCTCGGCCTGCTCCATATAATCAGCAATGCGTATCTGTCGCTTTGCCATCTTGGTCAGTCCGGCAAACAGCTTTTTGTTCTTCGCCACGTAAGAGAGAAACAGGTTCATGCTCAGGTTGGTCGAGTCGATAGCCTCCCGATAGGCGGTAACTGAAGCGGCATAGAGCGCAGGCAATTGCGGGTCCGAACCCGAACGCTTTTTGTACTGCTCGTAGCCTCGCACATTGGCCTTGTGGAGGTCCAGCAATGCAACCCTAGCGGTATGGAGCCTGCCCATGCGGGCCACTATGGTATCGTATGCAGTGAAGTAGTCGTCCAGCAAGGTGTCGGTGACAGTGTACTTCTGCTGCTTGAACAGTCGATTGAAATGCTTCACCTCATCGTCATAGCTGTCGTGCATACCCATACGCTCGATAGCCTCACGGCGTAGCAGCGAGTCTTCCACCACCATAGACTTGGCCAGGGTATCAAGCAGTAACGCGCTGGCCACAATGGCATCGCGGATAACGACCTCATCCTTAGCCAATTGCAACGTCGATGCTGCGATACGCACATTACGCGCGTCAATAGAATCACGAATGGCGCTCACATCTGCCCCTCCCTTCCGGGCTGCGGCAGACTCAATGTTGCGGATAGCCGCTGTGTCGAGGCCTGACGCTCGACGGCGCACAGTGGCCAGCTTCTTACGGGTACGGGTACTCTTCGCCTCCCCCGACTTGGCGCGCTTCTTCGACTGGGCAATGATACGCTTATCGTTGGTGCGCACAGCCCTTATCTGCTGTTTCGCCTCCACGCTCTTTGCTTTGTTCTTCTGCTTCAGCTTGTTATACTCTGTAGGGAACGACTTCTTCTGCTCGCGGAGAAACTCCAGCGACCGCTTCAGATCGTTGTTGGCGTCCTTCACCATCAGATCAGGGTGCTGAATGGTGGTGTCGGTAAGCACCTTTTCTATCATAGACTCCGCACGGGCTGTACCCTTCAGTGCCATCACAGTTGAATAGCGTTTGTTGTAGGCATACGCCCTGTCGGCCATCTCAAACAGCTGTTGCCTGTCGTCATAGGTTGCTATCTTATCCAGCGCCGGATCAGACTGACGAGGCTTGGAGCAGCAGGCGTTGAATACCCTCACTGCGCTGTCACCGGCCTCAAATACCTGTAACGGCAGGGTACTATCCGTTAGTTGCCACAACGGATCTGAAGGCAGGTGCCGCAAACGGAACTCCTCCGGATTCTGTGCAAAGTACTGTGGATCGTACTTGTACCTGAACCCCAGGTTCCTCGGGCTCGACTTGCCCTTGTGGAACACCTTGGCTATCAGCCACCGGAAGAAACTGCGCTTCTGGTAGATGTTGCCGGCACCCCAGGTTGGGTCGACCAGCTCCCACTTGCCGGCAATGCGCACTGCACTCCACCGGTGGCGGGGTATATACAGCTCGTCACCATTGTCAAACAGCCAGTCTTTGGCGTACCCTTCGATACAGGTGGCCTGCAGACCGGCATCTCGGCACAGCTGCGTATACAACTCAGCATAACCATCGCAAACAGCCTTGCGGGTGCGCAGGGTATGCCCCGCCAGATCGTCGGGGCGCTTCGGGAACTTGCGGAGTGCCTCTACATCGTAAGTTATATTGTGCGTGACCCAGTTATATATGGCATTTGCCTTTTGCCGCTCTGTTTTCTGATCGAAAGTGAGGACGGCGGCCAATGCGAGGTGGTCGTTGCCGTACTTGCCTGCTTCAATGAGGCCAATGGCGGTGTCGGTTTGAGATCGGGTAATGGTAGCTGTTCCCAAAAGCGGGAATATTAAGAAACAAAGTATATATTTATTCATAAGGTTGGACGCTAAAAATAGGAATTATATGACTTCAAAATGCACCCTACAGGGCGGGAACATCATTATTTTACAACAAAGCACCGCGAGAACTGTCTCGAATTTTATTACATTTGCCACTCTTATTAGAAACAAAATTCTTACCAAACAATAAACTGATCTTATGGCATACGACATGATCGTAATAGGAAGTGGCCCCGGAGGATATGTAGCAGCAATCCGCGCATCTCAGCTGGGTTACAAAACAGCTATCGTAGAAAAAGAAAGCATGGGCGGAATCTGCCTCAACTGGGGTTGTATCCCTACTAAGGCGCTTCTGAAGTCGGCCAGCGTATATGAACAATTTACGCATGCGGCAGACTATGGTCTGGTTGCAACCGATTTCAAGGCCGATTTCGGTGCGGTTATAAAGCGTAGCCGTGGTGTTGCCGACAAAATGAGCAAGGGTATCGCGTTCCTCATGAAGAAGAACAAGATAGATGTGATAATGGGCTATGGCAAACTGAACGCTAAAAAAGAAGTAGAAGTTACTGGCGCCGACGGTAAAGTCTCTACTCACCAGGCAAAACACGTGATCCTGGCAACAGGCGCACGCAGCCGCCAACTGCCTAACCTGCCTATAGATGGCAAGAAAGTAATAGGTTACCGCGAGGCAATGGTACTGCCTGAGCAGCCAAAAACAATGATCGTTGTTGGTTCGGGCGCAATAGGCGTTGAGTTCGCTTACTTCTACAACAGTATAGGCACAAAAGTGACTATTGTTGAGTTCATGCCACGCATCGTGCCGGTTGAAGACGAAGACGTATCGAAAGAACTGGAAAAGAGCTTCAAGAAGAAGGGCATAACCATAATGACCAACGCTTCTGTAGAGAAAGTGGACACAAGCGGTGCCGGCGTGAAGGCTACAGTAAAAACAGCTACCGGCGATGTGGTGCTGGAAGCAGACGTGGTACTGAGCGCAGTGGGCGTGGCTACCAATATCGAGAACATAGGTCTGGAAGCGCTGAACATTAAAACAGACAAAGGCCGCGTTCTGGTTGACAAACACTACAAAACAAACGTTGATGGCATCTACGCTATCGGCGATATCACTCCGGGTCAGGCACTGGCGCACGTCGCATCAAAAGAAGGTATCATCTGCATAGAAGCCATTGCCCACAAAGACGGAAAATACAAACATGCACCTGAAGCACTGGACTACGGTAACGTACCGGGCTGTACCTACTGCTCGCCAGAGATAGCAAGCGTTGGTCTGACAGAAAAGCAGGCAAAAGACGCCGGCTACGAAGTGAAAGTGGGCAAATTCCCATTCTCTGCATCGGGTAAGGCAACTGCTGCGGGCGCAAACGAAGGATTTGTGAAAGTGATATTTGACGCTAAATACGGCGAGTGGCTGGGCACACACATGATCGGCTACAACGTAACTGAAATGATCGCCGAAACTGTAGTGGCCCGCAAACTGGAAACTACATGGCAGGAAGTACTCGACAGCATTCACCCGCACCCCACCATGAGCGAGGGCGTGAAGGATGCCGTAGAAGTGGCTCTTGGCGAAGCGATCCACCTCTAATCGATGATCTATTCAAATATTTTGGAAACACCGGCATCACAGCCGGTGTTTCTGTTTTACAGGAGATCATATTTCATCGCCAGAAACATATACGGTACCAATAGGCACATCAGCGGAGGTTCCTGTCAAATAGCCTAAATTTGACCTGTCATGAGTCTTCCTTCACTTTCCCTGCGCCGGCCTGTACTTGCTATTGTTCTCAACATCATCATTGTTGTATTCGGGGCAATAGGATTCAAGACGCTGGGTATACGCGACTACCCTTCTATTGACCCGCCGATCATCAACGTAAAGACCACCTACTCCGGCGCTAACCCCGATGTAATTGAATCTCAGATCACCGAGCCGCTGGAGAAATCTATCAATGGCATCGCCGGCATTAAGAATATATCATCTACCAGTTTGCAGGGGACCAGTAGCATAAGTGTAGAATTTGACCTGAGCGTGGATCTGGAAGCGGCAGCTAATGACGTTCGTGACAAAGTATCGCAGGCAATAAAGGGTCTACCACAGGACATAGACGGCCCTCCGGTTGTAACAAAGTCGGACGCGAGCAGCATGCCCATCATTTCCATGACGGTGCAGAGTATGAACCGCAACCCTATGCAGCTGACCGACTATGCAGAGAACGTACTGCTGGAAAGACTGCAGACAATTCCCGGTGTGAGCTCGATACAGGTGTGGGGCGAGAAATTGTATGCGATGCGCCTATGGCTGGACCCATTGAAGATGGCCGCATATGGCATCACCTTTCAGGATGTGCAGGCAGCGCTGGCACGCCAGAATGTAGAATTGCCATCAGGGAAGTTGGCCGGCAACAGCACCGAACTGGCTGTGCGCACCATGGGTCGCCTGTACACAGAAGACGACTTCAACCACCTGATCGTGAAGAATGTTGATAGCACAGACATTCATCTGAACGATATAGGAGAAGCGGTATTGGGCGCGACCAACGAAGAGACCCAATTGAAAGAAAGCGGGATACCGATGGTGGCGCTTGCCCTGATCCCGCAGCCGGGATCGAACTATGTGGCTATTGCCGACGAGTTCTACAAGCGATACGAACAACTGAAGAAAGACATCCCGGTCGACATAAAGGTGGATATTGCTATGGACACCACCACCTTTATCAAGAAGTCGATAAGCGAGGTGGAAGAAACATTGCTCATCTCGTTCCTGCTGGTCATCATCATCATTTACCTCTTCTTCCGCGACTGGCTTATTGCGTTCCGCCCACTTATAGACATACCGGTGAGCCTTATCGGTGCTTTCTTTATCATGTACATCATGGGGTTCACTATCAACATCCTAAGCCTGCTGGCAATAGTGCTGGCAACGGGACTGGTGGTAGACGACGGCATCGTGGTAACGGAAAACATCTTCAGAAAGCTGGAGGAGGGCATGGACAAACACAGAGCCGCCAAAGAAGGAAGTGAGGAGATCTACTTCGCGGTCATCTCCACGTCCATCACGCTGGCCGTAGTATTTCTTCCCATCATATTCCTTCAGGGTTTCACAGGCAGGCTATTCCGGGAGTTCGGTGTAGTAGTGGCAGGCGCTGTCCTTATTTCAGCGTTCGTATCGCTTACGCTCACACCGGTATTGAATGTACTGATGACCCGCAAGGAGCACAAACCATCGCGCTTCTACACGGCTACCGAACCTTTCTTTGTAGGGCTTGAGAACGGTTACCGCCGATCGCTTGAATGGATCATGCGGAACAGGTGGGTAGGCGTTGCCGGCATTGTCATTTCTTTTATACTGATCTGGGTATTGGGCAAACAACTGCCGAGTGAACTGGCTCCGCTGGAGGACCGCAGCCGATTCAGGCTACAAGTGACCGCCCCCGAAGGCACCTCTTACGATGCCATGGACCGCTACATAGACCAACTGGTGAACGTAGTGATGGACAGCGTACCGGAGAAACAGGTCGCACTCTCCATTACCGCACCGGGCTTCTCTAACGGATCCATCAATTCGGGCATGGCCAACATAAAACTGGTTGACCCTGAGTTCCGCAATCGCAGCCAGGACGAGATCGTACAGTCGCTGGGCAAGACCCTTAGCAAAAACAACTTCGGAAAAGCATTCCCGATACAGGAGCAGACCATTGCAGTGAAAAGGACAGGCAGTGCACTACCGGTTGCATTCGTATTGCAGAACATAGACTTCGCCAAACTGCAAAAAGTACTGCCCCTCTTTATGGACGAGGCCTCCGCCGACAAAACCTTTCAGGGAGTGGATGTGGATCTGAAATTCAACAAACCCGAACTGGCAGTAAACATTGACCGGGCTAAAGCATCGGACATGGGTATCGCCATAAGCGACATCTCACAAACGCTTCAGTTTGCATTGAGTAATGGCCGACTTGGCTACTTCACCATGAGCGGCAAACAGTATCAGGTTATAGGACAGGTTAACCGGGCCAGTCGAGACGCACCGGTAGATCTTGCACAGTATTATGTACGCGGGCGCAACGGAGCAATGGTATCAATAGACAATGTGGTGCAGTTGACCGAATCGACCAGCCCTTCGCAGATCTACCACTACAACCGTTACAAGTCGGCAACCGTGTCGGCCAACCTGGCACAGGGCAAGACGATAGGTGACGGGATAGACGCGATGAAACGCATTTATGAGAAGCTGCAAAACGAGAAACTGATAGACGAGAGTTTCAGCTATTCACTATCAGGCGCGTCGCAAGACTATGCTGAGAGCTCTTCAAATACATCATTCGCGTTTTTGCTGGCGTTAGTATTGATCTACCTCATCCTGGCGGCTCAGTTCGATAGCTTTATGGATCCCCTCATCATTATGCTCACCGTTCCGTTGGCGCTTGCAGGCGCTGTGCTGACGTTGTGGTATTATGATCAGACAATGAATATCTTCTCTCAGATAGGTATGATCATGCTTATTGGGCTGGTAACCAAGAATGGTATCCTGATTGTGGAGTATGCCAACAATCTTCGAGAAAAGGGAGCCTCAAAACTGGATGCGGCCATCACCGCATCTGCGCTACGCATGCGACCTATCCTGATGACGAGCCTTGCCATGGCGTTCGGCGCGCTACCGATCGCCCTATCATTGGGTGCGGCCTCCACCAGCCGCAAATCTCTGGGACTGGTGATAGTAGGAGGTGTGATGTTTTCACTGATACTATCGCTGTTCATCGTACCGGTCATCTACTCATTCCTGTCGCGCAGAAAGGCGATACCTACAACCGAATAAGTGATCACTCAACCACAAAACGCCCGGTGAGCCCTGTGGCAAAGCGCCCTGACAGATGATAGAAATACAAACCCCGCGGCATAGTCTCGGTAGTAAAGGTCACGATGCCATCAGCCGGCACTGCTATGCGGGTTACCATGCGACCAACTGCGTCGGTCACAACCACTTTATCAAAATTTGAAGCAGGGACTACGCGCAATGTCCCCATGCCGGTGATAGGATTAGGATTAATCGAAACATACGCGACATCGACTTTAGCATCGCCCACCTGTGATACGGAGATTATATTGTCGCAATCCAGCGAAGCGTAAGAAGCGTTATGGTATTCCTCGCTGCCGGAAACAGTGAGGCAAACGGTATTGTTGGCGCAGTCGCACGTGGGCTGAGCCAATGGCGATCCGAAGAACCCACCGAGACCACTGTTGCCTATACCTTCTATCCACGTTCCACCGGACGCCGCGGAAGCGGTAAGATGCCTGAACGAAAGCCGGCGTCTCGCCACACTGGCTATGGTTACAGTATCTACGCTGAATACCACACCCTCGGCCGCCCCACCCGGTGCAGTAAAAATGGTATCGCCTACCGAAAGCGAGAAGTCGTACAATAGTCTCTCGATTGTGCCGGCAGCATTAATGTAAAAGACCCTTCCGGCCACTCCCTCGCGGATACCTCCTATATATTCCGAGGCATCGAGAATCATATCATTTGATGAGCTGTAGAGCTTATGATAGGTATTGCCCCCGAACACTGTATCGTCGGTTCTTGTACCAACGATCACATAATCGGGCATTGCCTCACCATTGCCGTGCCGGTATGACCAAACCGCATTATACGCAGGAAACGGCACCTGAGCAGATGCATAAAGGCTGCCGCAAAGCAGCAACAATAGGGTAAGTATTTTTTTCATAAACGAAAAGATAGCGTTGGCAGCGGTTCAAAAATATTCAAAATTCAACTGCAAATATTATGCCATAAACAATATTTCATCGGTATATCTATAAGGCTGCGTGCCAAATGTCCGTTTTCAGGCGCAAGCGTAATAACCCTACTTAAACACCAATTCGAGCATGCGCACATTGTGCGAAGATACCCGTTGAAGTCTGAGACCATATTGTTTCAGCGATGCCACCAGATCTGCGTGAGATGCGCACGACACAATAAAGTCGTGGCCTGGCACATCATGCATCAAAGTAAAATAAAAGTCCTGCAACTCATCTTCAGCCAAAGAAGCAATTGCCGATACAGGCTGGTTGACGTAATTATACTTTTTGGACGCCCTGTCCATTGTGGAAGAATAACTGCCGCCGGTGCTGAGTGTTGCTGCATTCGCAAACAAACTACTGTCTCCCACAACTATTTCCCATGCTGCCTCTTTACGATCGACCCAATGAAACCGAAACCCACGGCTGCCACCCAACACATGCATAGCATGATTCTGTGCCTGACCCGAAAACAAGCCGCTATCAAACTCGGGAAACGTATTTGCAGCCTGCCTGTAGCAGAAATCGATAAGTGCAGATGACCTGACCGAGTCGTCAGAAACAATGCGATGTACCGGAACATCCGTTATGTAAGACACCACTTCTCTCAGCGGATAGCCAGAATACTGATAACGGACTTTACCCTTGTAAACAGAGGCCCCGTCAGACGGCTGCTGCCCACCAACGGCATCAGACACCAACGCGAGGAAATCTGCCTTGCCCGCATAGTCTTTCCATCGGTCAGCGGCCACAGGTGCTTCAATATGCCTTGAAGGCATGATCACCTCTCCGGCCAGCAGTCTGTCCATGACATCGGTCAGTTGCTCTATGCGCCCCCTGAAAACCATCTTGCCCGATGGAGCAAACACCAGTATCTCGGGTATCAGCGATACACCAAAGGCTTTCCAGCTTGCGCCGTGGTCATCTACCAGGTGATATCCCAGAGGCATCTTCACCCTGCGGGTATCTACAAATGAGTCGATCTTC
Organism: uncultured Flavipsychrobacter sp.; assembly: GCA_964652995.1. Taxonomy (GTDB): domain Bacteria; phylum Bacteroidota; class Bacteroidia; order Chitinophagales; family Chitinophagaceae; genus Nemorincola. Next base: position 41,606 of record CAZZCR010000027.1, read on the forward strand.
CCTTTCCGCTCCGCAGTTAGGGTGGCGAACACAACTTTTTCATTGTGCTCATACTTTTTCTCCAGTGCAATGACCTGAGGAAAGCTACCAATACACGGACCGCACCATGTGGCCCAAAGATCGAGCACCAGAAATTTGCCACGATAAAAATCGGGTTTCAGATCGGGTTTATTTACGCAGGCTGCAAATCGGAGTTGCGACACCTCCTGCGCCACAGAACGGATGCTACAGACTATAAGCAGGGCAATGACAAATAACTTCTTCATGGTGGAGATTTGGTAATAAACGAGTGCAAGTTACAAAATGCCCTACCTATTTGTAGTACATCAACGCACATCACCGGTTGGAACGGCGGCCTTGCCTGCACTTACCGTACTGTCGAGTGCAGCAGCCAACATCCTGAAATCCACATCATTGGGATTGAGCTGCAAGCCTGTGTACACTACACGCCTGGCACTTTCAGCATTCTGTTTTGCCAGATACAACTGCGCAGCACGGTAGTACATTGGCAACAGTTGCGGATATATAGGATAAATGCGCCGCACTGCATCAAGATCGGCCACCATATTGTCGGGAGCTCCCAATTTAAGGTAAGCAATGGCCCTGTTCATATACCCCAAAACAAAGTTGTCCTGCATACCTATCACCTTGTCAAATAAAGGTATTGCCCGCTCCAGATCAATCCTGCGGCGAGTGGAGTCCGGCTCGTAATCGGTGCGGTTGCAGAGGATAGTGGCCACATTGAGGTTTACCAGAAAACTATTGGGTGAAGCTTCGATGTCTCTGAGAAAAAGAGTTCCGTTATTCTTCCAGTCGCGGTTGCGGGCGGTCGTCTTGTAGCCGGCTGCAACAGTAACCAGCAGCAACACTACAGTCGCCACACCTGGCGACACCTTCTCTTTTCGAATAAGCCCGGCAGCGCCATATGCCAGCGCAATAACAAAACCCAATGACGAATGGAATATCAATCGCTCGCCCATTGTTGCACCTATGTCGAACAGGAAGTTATTGACCAGAAGGAGATTGAGCAGATAAAACGATAAGGCGAATGCCAGTAAATGCCGACGAATAGCCAACACGACCATACCCACAGCAAGCGAAATATGTACCAATAGGGACAACCACACCATCGGGTCTGCGAAATCGGTGTAAGGTATCTGTGCGTAGGAATAGTCGGAAGACAGCGGATGCGGCCAAACCAGCAAACGGACGTAACGCAGCGAAGTGCTGATCTCGGTAGCCAGCTTTTGCGCGGCACTTGCGTAGGCATAAGGGTTGATCTGGATGTCGGTGTCCGACAATGGGTTCCTTGGGCCCAACACATGTAGGCGCCACATGCCATACCCGATAGCAACCACTACAAATGGCAAGGTGGCCAGTGCCGCCTTGCGAACATCCACCTTCTCGAATACGAAAAGCGTAAGCGGAAGAATTACCAACAAAGTAATCGCATACTCTTTTGACAACAAGGCCAAAGCAAAACATGCAACAGACGCAACCAACAGGTTAATACTGCGCCTGCGGTTATACATAACGAACAACAACAGCGTGAGCACACTAAATAATAACGACAATATTTCGTCACGGCTCTTCACGTTGGCCACCACCTCGGTATGGACGGGATGAATAACAAACAGCACCGTGGCAACCAACGCCAATAGTGGGCTACCGCTGAACACAACCACCCGAAGGAAAGCAAGAACAGCGATAGCGGCCAGTGCATACCACACCACATTAAAAAGGTGCCGGGTGTGCATCTCACTTATGAACTTCTTTTCGAAGGGATATTCTGCCTGAAAACCGAGTCCGTATGTAATGATACTATCAACGCCCTCTGCCGGCACTACCCCCATAAACTGCTGCTCTATAGCATAGGTAACAACAGACAACGGCCGGTACCTTCCCCCCTGCAACTGATTGGAAGTACCCAGCTGATCGTAGTAACAGAAATAGGTATCGTGGGTGAGGATATCGGGAATACCTGCAAGCCCCCTATGCACGAATGCATTTCGTTCAATGACAAGTGCATCGTCCAGCGCATTTTCGTTGCTGATCGTATTGCCGTAAAAAAGAAATGTGAGCATTGTAAGGATCAGCGCCTGAACCCCGAACAACGATAACCACTTTGGCAAAAAGTTGCTTTCACCTTGAATACTACGTGTTTCCATTTCGCATCAACGTACCCAAAAATAGCAAATTTCGAAAACCGCAACATAGCTGGGACACCATTTAATTACCGTAAATTTGTAATAACATCTACTTTATGAAACCTATACTCCTCTGTCTTTATTTTCTGTTGATGGTGGCCGGGGGCCTTTTAGCTCAGCCAAATTTCGCACCTCCAGGTGCGCATTGGTTTAACAACGGCACAGACGCCTACTACCATAGCTATACCGATGGCGACACCGTGATAAGCGGGCGCACCTGCACGCGCATCAGGCGCATCACTCACCAATCGCCTATGTCGTGGGCTTCCGACTTCCCGACACTCTGCACGTACAACTCGGGGGATACGGTTTTCGTATATAATAAGTTATTCAGCCAGTTCACTCCGTTATACATATTTAATGTAAACGAAGGCGACACGATCCGCATTCCCCGGTTCGATGTAGGCTACCCCACCCTGCCGGCTACCTACTTCAGTTATCGGGTCGACTCAGTGCGGATAGTCACCTACGACACCGCGAACCTCAAGACCATCTTCACCTATTCGCTCAACGAAGACAGCGTGATGGGCGGTTCTGACCCGATGCCCACTTTTGGCGGTGCCGGCACCCTGCATGGCGCCTATGCCGAACGGATAGGCGGAGTGGGTGGTGGCATTTTCCCGAGTTGTGTGGGCTGTGCCGTTATACCGGAAGACTGTGGCTGCATAGGCCCCATGCGCTGCTATAGTGATCCGGGCATGGACATAAAACTGGCTACCCCCTGTGCACCGCCGCTGGCCGTCGCCCCCCCGCAACGACAACGGGTTGTCCTTTATCCAAATCCGGCCCATGACTTTTTGCACATCGACACAGAACCCCTCAGCAACATTTCGATCTCCTCCTGCCAGGGAGCGATGATCTATCAGTCACCGCAAACAGCCAATTCAGGTCGGCTTTCAATTGATTTATCCGGTTTCCCTTCGGGCAATTATTTTGTCAGGATCACGACAGCGACGACAAGCAACTACGCGCAATTGCAAATTTCACACTAACAACGCCAAACCTTACCCCCGGCACAACAACACCTACCTATTCTCAACTTAATATTGATGTAAATTTCCTTTACATCATTTTACTAATTAACAAACATTGTGCAATTTTGTAAAAAGCAATAAACAGAAATTGAAAGCGGCACCTTTTACAAAAGATGAGTTGGGACGCATAACGGCTCTTGCAGATCTTGCGTTAGATTACTCCAACCTGAAAGACACCTTCAAAGACCTCGTGACACTTGCAGCAAAGGTGACAGGAAGTCCTATAGCTATGGTGAATATAATAGACAACTACACTGTTTGGACGGTCTGCAGCTATGGGTTTGATGTGGAGCAGACACCGCGGGAAGAAAGCATATGCCAATACACAATACTGGAGAATGAACAGTTTGCAATAAATGACCTTAAAGTCAGCCCGTTATTTAAGGATGAATTATTTGTAACCGGAGACCCGAATTTTCGTTTCTATCATGGAGTCCCGCTCAAATATCAGGACTTTAACCTTGGAGCGCTGTGTGTACTCGACCACAGAGAAAAAGAAATATCCGCGGAGAAGGTAGAGATGATGAAGATCATATCGAGAGAGGTCATAAACAGGCTCAAAGCTATCCATCACATCGAGGAACTTCGTAACAGTGTCCATGAAGCTAAAGATGTTCGCAACCGCGTTGCACATGACATCAGGGGTCCTATTGCCGGCATTATTTCCCTTGCCGACATAATAAATCAACAGGGCGCGGAAAACAACCTCGACGAAGTTTTGGAATTCATCAAGCTGATCTATAAAAGCGGCAGGTCGGTCCTTGACCTCGCCGATGAAATACTTTCGGAGGAGAAAAAAAACACGGCAAACACCAGCTCCGGCACCGAAGCACTGGAAAAAATGAAGGCGAGATTCCTTCAGCTCTATACGCCGCAAGCCCTTTCTAAAAGTGTCGCTATGAATGTCATTGTACAGCCATCTGACCTTGCGCTGAATCTTCCTCAACCAAAGTTGATGCAAATAGCCGGCAATCTCATCTCTAACGCTATCAAGTTCACACCAAAGGATGGCAACGTCACTGTTACGCTCTCGCTTCAGGATGTGTCAGAGAAAGACCCGATATTCAGGTTGGTAGTCGCCGACACAGGGACCGGTATTACCAGCGACCGCATAGCTGAGTTACTCGCCGACAACAGTGAGTCTACCAACGGCACAGAGGGTGAAAATGGATTTGGATTCGGCCTTACTCTGGTGAAGCATCTTGTAAAAGGACTCAAAGGCACATTCGACATACTATCCGGACAGGGAGTAGGATCCAAATTCATTGTCAATATCCCATACAAGGTATAAGCAGGAGCGCCCGAGGCAGTCTATTTGCTGAGAGTTGTGTCCGAGAATGAAGTGATGGTGGAGCGGTAGTAATATCGCATTACTCATCGACAACAAACTCAATTCTCCCCTCTACCAAATGCAATTTGTGAATATCTTTCTGTGAATATCGTGTCATACCGTCAATAAATGGCTCGTTTTTTGCGGCGGATTGGCTTATGCTATTTTCATTTCCACTTTCGCCAATTGCACAAATAAAGCCGGTCAATCACACGGGAGTTTTTCGGGAGTTTTCTTAGGCAAACACTCCCACCCTCCCGACGCTAACTGATTCATTTCCAGTCGGCCGACGGCACAGCCTGCTCCAAACGCATTTTTTAATAACGGGAGTTTTTGTAACCGACTTCCATAAACACTGTTCGCGAAAAAATCATTTCCATAGAAATTCCGGACAACCTGACTGTCACATATCCATGCGCGAGAATAACATTATAATTATACCTATTTTTGTAAAATGAATCAGCTGTCATTGATACGAAATACGCTGTCGCGGTTTGCTCCGGTTCTGAAAGAACGATATCACGTTAGTTCATTGGGGTTGTTTGGTTCTGTTGTCAGATCCGACTTCAGCCCACAAAGCGACATCGATATCATTGTTGATTTCAGCCAACCAATTGGAGTTGAGTTTATTGATCTGGCAAATGAACTGGAACTTTTATTAAACAGGAAAGTTGACCTTGTATCTAAAAAAGGAATCAAAAAGAATTATTTGGCCCAAATAGAGAACGAGATCATCTATGTCTAAGCGAGATACCTTACTCTTACTTGGTGACATCTTATCCAGTTCACATAAGATTCTGCGATACACACAATCTTACACGCTTGAAAATTTCCGGGAAGATGAAAAGACAATTGACGCGGTGATAAGAAATTTCGAGATCATTGGAGAAGCTGCTAATCGGCTGCCTGATGAATACAAAGACCAATACAACAATATCGACTGGCATCGCCTCAGGGGGTTCCGCAACCGAATTGTTCACGACTATATGGGAATAGACTACGCCATTGTTTGGAATATAGTTAATGATTATTTGCCAAAACTGATCGACGACATCGAGGCCGCAATGGGCAATACAAACTAAAGGTTTCTAATTCCTGACTATCTTTGCGCCCGCACAAGAAATATTTATTTTCACATCTATGTGCGATTGATAATTAAATAATGAACGAAAAAGAAATAGCCCAACGGCGCACATTTGCCATCATTTCTCACCCGGATGCGGGTAAGACCACGCTTACCGAGAAGCTCCTGCTTTTCGGAGGCGCCATACAGGTGGCGGGTGCCGTAAAGAGCAATAAGATAAAAAAACACGCTACCTCCGACTTTATGGAGATAGAACGGCAGAGGGGTATCTCGGTGGCAACATCGGTGATGAGTTTCCAGTATAACGATATCCTCATCAACCTGCTGGACACACCCGGTCACAAGGACTTTGCCGAGGACACCTACCGCACGCTTACGGCTGTGGACAGTGTAATATTGGTGATAGACAGTGTGAACGGTGTGGAAGAACAGACCCGCAAACTGGTGGAAGTGTGCCGGATGAGGGATACCCCCATTATCGTTTTTGTAAACAAAATGGACCGCGACGGCAAGTTCCCTTTCGATCTGCTGGACGAAATAGAAAAAGAACTGAAGCTGAGCCTGCATCCCCTCTCGTGGCCTATAAACATGGGTAAGGAATTTAAAGGCGTGTACAACCTGCACGACCACAGTCTGAACCTGTTTACCCCCAACCAGAAATCTACTGAAGAGAATACAGTACCTATCGAAGACATTAACGATTCGCTTCTGGATGCGAAGGTGGGCGAGCGGGATGCCAACCAGCTGCGCGAAGATGTGGAGCTGCTGAGCGGTGTATATGGCGACCTGAATGTGGCCAACTATCTGGAAGGCAAGGTATCGCCGGTATTCTTCGGTAGCGCGGTGAATAATTTCGGTGTAAAGGAATTGCTGGACACGTTCATTACTATTGCGCCTCCACCACAGGGCCGCGACACAGATACCCGCCACGTGGAGCCTAACGAAAACAAATTCACAGGTTTTATTTTCAAGATACACGCCAATCTCGATCCGCGTCACCGCGACCGTATAGCGTTCCTCAGGGTTTGTTCGGGCAGGTTTGCGCGCAACACTTATTATAAACATACCCGCCTGAGCAAGGATGTGCGTTTCAGCAACCCCTACTCCTTCATGGCGCGCGAAAAAGACGTGATCGAAGAAGCCTTCCCCGGCGATGTGGTGGGCCTGTTCGATACCGGCAACTTCAAGATTGGAGATACGCTTACTGAAGGCGAATTGATGCAGTTTACCGGCATACCTACTTTCTCGCCAGAGATATTCAAGGAACTGGTGAACAAAGACCCTATGAAGACCAAGCAGTTGGAAAAGGGTGTACAGCAGCTTACCGATGAGGGTGTGGCTCAGTTGTTTACCCAACACGGCGGCAACCGCAAGATCATTGGTTGTGTGGGAGAGCTCCAGTTCGAGGTGATCCAATACCGCCTGTTGCAGGAATATGGCGCTTCGTGTGCATTTATGCCACTGTCATTCTACAAGGCTTGCTGGATAACCGGCGACAAAAAAGCTATTGAAGACTTTGCCCGCTTTAAGCAGAACAACATTATGCAGGACAAGGACGGCAACCTGGTATACCTGGCGCAGAGCGAGTGGTTCCTGAATACTGAAAGGCAGAACAACCCGTCTATTGAGTTCCATTTTACTTCGGAATTCAAAACAGCCCGTAATTAATGGAGCATGCCGCCTTGTGACAACATTAACAACTGTGCCTGATGTCATGGCACAGTTGTTGTTTTATACATTTCAATATTTATTCATTATTCTTGCACACCAAACACATGTTTATGAAACCCATCTATTCTCTCCTTCTGGTGGCGGCCTTATCGCCGGTAGCCGCCTTTGCACAACAGGGCTATGGTTATGGCAACAATCCCTATCGTCAGTATCGCTACGACAATATGCAATACGACAACAGCGTACTTTCCATCTTCTCTGAGAACGGTGAACCTTTCTACCTTATACTGAACGGCATGAAGCAAAACCTGATGCCGCAGACAAAGATCAGGGTAGAATACCTTCCAAAATACCAGAACGATGTTCAGATCATGTTCGCTGACGGACGTCCACCCATCAGACAGATGGTGAACATTGCCGACCCAATAAACGGGCGAGCTGTGAACCTGACGCTGCGCATTTCAAATGGCAGGGGTGGAGCTCGACTGAAATTCCACCGCATGACGGAGTGCGACCGTAACTACCGTGGCCCGCGCGATGAGTATGTAATGTACTATGGTAAGCCACAACAAGTGAACACAACAACCGAAACGTCGTACATGGACCCGATAACCGGCCAGTGGATCACGGAAACGACGACTACAACCACCGACAATTACGGCTACAACAACGGATATAACAACAACTACAACAATAACACACGCTACAACGACCGTGACCGTGACGGCCGCTACAATCCGCCGCCACCGGTAACGCCAATGGAGATGGACGCACGCAGTTTCAGCGAAGCCAAACAAAGCATCAGCAGCGCCTCTTTTGATGACACCAAACTTTCTACCGCCAAAACTATTTTGGGTACAAATTTTATGAGCACGGCTCAGGTGATGGACATTTGCAGGTTGTTCTCTTTTGAAAGCAACAAAGTGACCTTTGCAAAATTTGCTTACAGCCGTGTAACCGACCCGCAGAACTACTTCAAGGTTGCGTCTGTATTTGATTTTGACTCCAACAAGAAAGCGCTGAACGATTTTATTTCAAGAGGGGGTAGGTAATCCTCGAGACAGAATATCAAAGTTCAGGCGGAGCACCAGCTCTGCCTGAACTTTTTATATGATAAATAACATTTGTACGGTGGTCCGGTCAGGGAAAGCAACTAAAAAGTTTCATTACCTTTGGCTACCCCAACTGAGCGGGAAAATAAGACAATGCGCAAAAAAATAGCCTTACTTGCCGGCGGATATTCAGGTGAATATGTTATCTCAATAAAGACCGCGGAAACAATTGAAAAAAATCTTGATGCAGACCGTTTCGAGGTGTACAAGATCATTGTGACCAAGGACGAGTGGTATCACGATCACAATGGCAGTCACATACAAGTGGATAAGAATGACTTTTCCCTGCTTGTGGACGGCAACAAAGTTGTTTTTGATTGTGTATTTATAGCCATTCACGGCACGCCTGGCGAGGACGGACGCATACAGGGCTATCTGGACATGCTGAATATTCCGTACACGACCTGCAACTCCATTGTATCGGCGCTTACCTTCAACAAGAGCTACTGCAACAAGGTTGTTAAGTCGTTTAACGTGGTGAATATTGCCAATTCGGTACATCTTATTAAGGGTGAACATTACTCAGTGGGCGCCATACTGGACCAACTGAAACTGCCGTTGTTTGTGAAGCCAAATGAAAGTGGGAGCAGCCTGGGTGTGAGCAAGGTTAAGGAAGTGAGCGGACTGTTGCCTGCCATTGAGAAAGCCTTCAAAGAGGACAATCAGGTTCTGATAGAGGAGTTTATTGAGGGTCGGGAACTTACGATAGGCGTTTACAAGACAAACGGGCGCCTTTATGCGTTGCCGGCCACCGAAATTGAAAGCAAGAACGAGTTCTTTGATTATGAAGCCAAATATACACCGGGTGTTACCAACGAGATCACACCGGCCCGAATAGACAGTAAGATAAAGGAACAGCTGGAGACCAAGGCGCAACATATATACCGCCACCTGAATTGCCGGGGTGTGGTAAGAATGGACTTCATATTGCAGAAAAGTTCAGGGAAACTGTACTTCCTTGAAGTGAACACAATGCCGGGACAAAGCGAAAACAGCATTGTACCTCAGCAGGTGCGTGCAGCGGGCATGTCTTTAAAAGATTTTTACGGAGCACTGCTGGATGATTGCATTGCTAATTTTAAATAAACAAGCTATAATTTTATAATGCAACAAACGACCAAGACGGTCGGTCGAGGGTGTCGGAAAGCAATGAATAGACAATATGAGCAGCTTTAAAGAAAAAATGAAGACTTCGTTCGGAATGAATGTGGCAATGGTATTTGTCGTATTCGTGCTGCTGTATATTATGTTCTTTGCTTCTTTGCACTGCGTTACCCGTCATGGTGAAGAACTGGCGATGCCGGATGTAAGAGGGGTAAAGATCGACTCGGCAATAAACAAACTGAAGACCCTGGGTTTCGACGTATTAATAGATTCTACGTTTGACCCTACCTCAAGGCCGTTGTCTGTTTTGAAGCAGGTACCAGATACCGGATCTCTGGTAAAGAAAGGCCGCACTATTTTCCTGACCGTGAATATGCTGACCCCGCCTGCGGTGCCTATGCCAAACGTAAAGGACCTGTCTTACCGAAGTGCTGCTATGATATTGCGCAATAACAAGTTGTTGGTTGGCGACACCACTTACAAACCGGACATTGCCTCGGGTGCCATTTTATCTGCCAGCTATAAGGGGCAGCCAATTAATCCGGGCGACCCTGTGCCACAGGGCAGCAAGATAGACCTGGTAATTGGTAATGGCCTGGGCAACACAGAATGGAATGTGCCGAATGTGACCGGATTGACAGTTGACGAAGCGATCATCATCCTCAACCAGTTCAATCTGCAGCCTCTGCTTGTTGCAGCCGATCAAATGTCAGAGATCAGCGACACTCCGTCGGCCCGCATCACTGACCAGAGCCCACGCGAATTCAATGATGCTGGTGAACACAACCGCATACAAATGGGTGCATTCATCGATCTTCAGATCATGCAGAACCCAAGAGAAGAAGATATTCATTATTCTACAGGCAATACAAATGCCGGTACAGACGTTAGTGACTACAACCCTAAAAAGAAGAAGTAACATTGAAAACCGGAAAGTACACTTCACTCCTGTTGCTATGTATCCTGGCGTCACTGCATTTTTCAGTTGAAGCACAGGAACGGGAGGGTCATCTTATGTTCAACCCGAACCTGTTGAATGTAGTGAAGCTCAAACTACCGGTTAAGAAAACTACCGCCGCAGCTGAGCCACTTTCTCTGCCATTTTTTGAAGATTTTACCGGCACCGGGATATTCCCGGACAGTAGCAGGTGGGCCGACTTCTGCACCTATGTGAATAATACGATGGGTAACAAACCTATCAGCCGGGGTGTGGTAACATTTGACGCACTGGACTGGAAAGGGTTGCCGTATGATTCGTTCAACAACGCTAATTTCCGTTACGCAGACTCGCTCACCTCACAACCCATCAACCTGAGCCTTGATGTGGTTACTCCGTCAGACAGCGTATATCTGAGCTTTTTCTACCAACCACAGGGGAATGGCTTTTACCCATTGGTGCAGGACTCCCTTATGCTGTTTCTTAAGACGCGGTTTGGGGGGTATAAAAAGGTCTGGTCTGTTGCGGGTTCCACGCTGAAACCATTCAGTCAGGTGATGATTCCCATCTCCGACTCGTTATACTTCGACAGTTTCTTCCAGTTCCGGTTCATCAATATTGGTGCCCTGTATTGGGCCGATGCCGTGTGGAATGTGGATTATGTTCGCTTGGGAAAGAATAGGAACTTATTTGACACCGCGGTAAATGACATAGGTTTCACCACCCAGCCTACCCAGTTCCTGAATGATTACACCTCTATGCCCTACAGGCAGTTTTACGGATATTCATCGGCAGAGCGTGCGGTTCAGCAGACCTGCGGACTGCGTAACAACTATGACATCAACCAGACCACCAGACATGCTTACTCCGGCACTGTTTTAAAAACCGGCACCATACTAAAAAGCCCCACTTTGACGGGCATAACATTGAATGCGAAACAGACGGTGCAGGTTAACTTCCCGACCTATACTTCACTTATCACCCTGTCAAGTGCAGGCAACTATGGGCGGGTTATATTCAGGAATAAGTATTTCATTCAATCGATATCTACTGCCGATCCCGCAGAGAATGACACAGTAGTAAAGGATCAGGTGTTTGACAACTACCTGGCGTATGATGATGGCACGGCTGAAAAAAGCTATTATCTGGATCTCTACCCTACGCTTCCGGGCAAACTTGCCATTGAATATCACTTGAATAAGCCGGACACCATGAAGGGAATGGCTATCTACTTCGGTCGCCAGTTGCCTTTTGCCTTCAACAAACAATTTGATATAAAAGTCTATTCTTCTCTCGCCGGCGTCTATGGCTCCCCTTCAGACAATGTCATTTACACCGAAGAAGCATGTACCCCGGGGTATGCTGACACAGTGAACCGTTTCTGGATATATAAGTTCTCACAATCGGTACCATTACCTGCAGGCACTTTTTTTGCAGGTACATTCCAACCGGCAGAAAGCGGATCCGACAGTCTTTACTTTGGATTGGATGTAAACCGAGTGGGCAGTAATCACGCATTTTATAATGTATTTTCAGGATGGGTTCCCTCGCTATTTAGTGGTGCAATAATGATAAGACCGCTATTGGGACAGGATGTGGCCGGAACAGGAATGGACGACCTTTCGGTGTCAAACACAACCAACTGGCGCATATATCCGAACCCGGCAAACGAACAAATAACAATCGAAATCCCATCTGACGAGCGGGTTACCTACTCAATTTTGAATGTACAGGGGCAAAAAATACTTAATGGCGTAACCAAACGAGGTCAGGCAATATCTACAATAGGGCTGCCTTCAGGTCTGTACTTTATTCGTTTGGCCGACGGAGTGACGACCTATGGAACTCAGAAATTCATAAAAAACTAATAAACGTATAATATGAAGCAAATTTCCGCTGAAGAACTGAAGAATCGAATCAACAATGGCGAAAAACTCAATATAATTGATGTTAGGGAGCCGGCAGAGTACGCCGAATATAACATAGGAGGAAAACTAATACCTCTTGGCAAGATAATGGGTATGCAGTTTGATGAAATTGAAGATCTGAAGAATGAAGAGTTGATCTTACATTGCAAGGGTGGAACAAGAAGTTCACAGGCATGCCTGTTTTTGGAACAAGCAGGGTTCACCAATGTTACCAACCTTACAGGAGGAGTGACTGCATATATGAAATTATAAGGCATTCACATTCTTTTTCACTAAAATATTTAAAGCAGTATTAACTAGGGGTGGCGCAAAATGATTTATTTTAATTTGTATATTTTCGCCTCCTGACGTTGAATTACTCAAATCTCACAATGCCACGGGTATTAATTTTTTATTTTTTTTATTGACCAAGGCGTTTGAAACTAAATTTATTTTGTTAAATTTGCTGCGCTGTGTCGTGATTTCAATTGAACTCAACGCGTTAAACCAGCGTTAACATACAACCGAAACCGGTAGAAAATATCTGGTAGAAGCTATCGATTGTGTGTCAACAAACCAGGGAAAACAGTATTTAAGATAACAACTAACTTAATATAAAAATTAAAATCATAACGTACATGGGTAAGCGAATTTTATGTTTGGTAGCCATAATCATAGCCGCAGAAACTCATAGCGCTGTTGCACAGGTAAGGAGTGAATATTTCCGTAGTTTATCAGCTGATCTGCAGGTGAACCGTGGTATGCTTACCCAAAATGTGAAAGCTATTCCGTTTTCTACGAACTACCAGGACGCACTCAATGCGACTCAGAGCGATATAAAGTTCAATAGTGGCAAATCTATGGGTTATGATCTCCGTTTGGGTTACTACTTCAACCGTGTACGTTCTTTGGGAGTAGGCGTCGGCATTAACTACTACAAACAAGAAGGCGACCTGACCATGGATACCTTTCACGTTGAATTCAGGGCTTCTGACGCTAAATATCCTACATTCAGGCAGGTTATCTCTACTACTCGCGGCATCAAAGAAACTATCACAAGTACTTCCATTAATATCCCGGTGTTGCTTCGTTATAAAAAAGACTTCACTGAGAAACTGGCTTTGACTGTGGACGCGGGCATTCTTTACAACATCAATGTAAAGAACACCTACAACACAGATGCGAACTTTGACTACGAGGCTATCTACAAGTTTGAAGGTACTGTACCGGTTTATGACAATTCTCCTGTACCAGACGGATCTTCACTGCTCATTACTAAAGCTGAGTACCTTAAAGACTTCCCTAAAGGAGATGTTCGTACTTTCTTCGCTCACCACGACAGCATCGGAAAGAGCGTAGGTTTGAACCTGTCTGCTGACGAAAAATCAGGCACTGTAAAATATAAGAAGGGCTCTCTCGGTTATACCGGTGAAGTAGCGGTCAACTACATGGTTGTTCGTAACATTTGTGTAAGGGCCGGAGTATACTATACCGCTCAGTCATTCACCAACACGTCTACCAACAATGCACTTCGACTTACTGACAAAGTTGTTGAAAACGCGTCAGGCACAGTAACAGGTGTAAACTACAATTCACTGCTGAACGAAGTTCAGAATGTAAAAAGTAACAACTTCGGGTTCATGCTGGGTGTGAGGGTATACTTCAACAAAATGGCATGGAAAGCGCCTGTTAACGACATGAACAAGGTGACACCTGCACAAGGACGTGCACACTAAGATGTGTTTGTAATATCTTACAAAAAGAGCCCCTGCATTTGCAGGGGCTCTTTTTTCGTATCCTACTATAGGAAAACTCTAACAGATAAGCAAGCAATAGCGGACTACCTTTGTGTGCAATTATTCGTTTCACCCTAAAACCGATATGGTATGGGAAACAAGCTCGTGATACTGGGCGCAGGTTTTGCAGGATTGCAATTAGCAAAACATCTGACCGGTAAAGGATTCGATATCACGCTTATCGACCAGTATAATTTCCATCAGTTTCAACCACTTTTTTATCAGGTAGCAACCGCGAGACTTGAGCCAAGTGCGATCTCTTTCCCGCTGAGAAAGGTATTTCAAGGACGAACAGATGTACATATACGTGTAGCAACCGTTGACAAGATCGATCTAGAGCAAAACAAGGTTGAAACGGCAGATGGTGTATATGGCTACGACAAACTGGTTATAGCCACCGGCTGCACTACCACGTATTTCGGGAACCGAAATTTTGCGCAGCATTGCTACCCAATGAAGTCCACGAACGAAGCGTTAGCACTTAGGAATAGGATCCTGCAAAATTTTGAAGATGCCCTTATCGCTAATGAAAGTGAACGTGAAGAAATTCTCAACATAGTGGTGGCAGGAGGTGGCCCTACCGGAGTGGAACTTGCGGGTGCACTGGCTGAAATGAAGAAGTATGTTTTACCTCGCGATTACCCCGACATGGATTTTTCCAGACTAAACATATTCCTGGTTGAAGGGGCTCCCAATACCCTCCAGAATATGAGTGAAGCATCGCGAGCCAAATCAAGACAATATCTTGAAGAACTTGGCGTGTTGGTAAGAACAAATACACTGGCTGCAGACTACGATGGTCATACTCTGGTATTAAAAGACGGCAGCACGATAAAGACGCGAACTATGATATGGGCGGCCGGGATAACGGGAAATGTACCTTCCGGAATACCTGACGCCGCAATAGTTCGTGGGCAAAGAATTACTGTGGATGAACTGAACAAGGTAAAAGGAACAAACAATGTATATGCCCTTGGGGACATTGCATATATGGAAACAAAGGAGTTTCCGAAGGGGCATCCACAATTGGCCAATGTGGCGATAAACCAGGCGAAGAATCTTGCTAAGAACCTGCTGAATGAAAAACGAGGTGGAGTAATAAAGGGTTTCAGGTATCAGTCGCCGGGCACAATGGCTACAGTAGGCAAATTCAAGGCGGTCGTGGATCTGCCAAACTTTAGCTTCCAGGGAAGAATGGCCTGGTTCACGTGGATGTTTCTGCACCTGATGCTGATACTAAGTGTGCGAAACAAGTTCTTCATTTTCATAAATTGGGCGATCAGCTACTTCACAAACGACACAACCCTGCGTCTGATACTACGGCCGACGGGAAGGCCCAAAGTTGAGGCGGGAAAGTAGATAGTCCTAAATTGACATGATGTAGTTACTTTTGCCGAGTTAGCAAAATGAACCAACCAATAACGATACTGGCGATAGAGTCGTCCTGCGACGAAACCAGCGCAGCAATTGTGCAAGATGGTCGTGTACTGAGCAACCATATAGCGACACAAAAGATACATGCGAGATACGGAGGAGTGGTGCCGGAGATGGCTTCGCGCGCACACATGGAAAACATAGTACCTGTTATTGATGCTGCGCTTGTTGATTCGGGAGTGAGCAAGAGCGAGTTAACTGCTGTTGCCTTTACACAGGCTCCGGGTCTTATCGGCTCGTTACTGGTCGGCACTTGTTTTGCGAAGTCGTTTGCACAGGCGCTTGATCTACCATTGATCTCAGTGCACCATATGCAAGCGCATGTGCTGGCGCACTTCATTGATGAGCGCAAACCAGAGTTCCCATTCATGTGCCTGACTGTTTCAGGCGGACATACACAGATCGTTCTTTGCAAGAGCCACCTGGACATGGAGGTTCTGGGAGAGACCATGGATGATGCCGCCGGCGAAGCATTTGACAAAGTGGCGAAGATGCTTGGACTCCCCTACCCCGGAGGGCCGTTGATAGACAAATACGCGAAAGAAGGTGACCCGAAAAAATTCAAGTTCCCATCGAAGGAAATGAAGGATTATACGTTCAGCTTCAGCGGGATAAAAACATCTGTTCTGTACTTTCTTCAGGCGCAGCGAAAAGAAGATCCTGAATTTGCGGAAAAGAACATCAGAGATATTTGCGCCTCTGTACAGTCTACCATCATCAAGATGCTAATGACAAAACTTGAAAAGGCAGCGAAAGACCATGGCGTTAAACACGTGGGAATTGCCGGAGGTGTGTCGGCCAACAGCGGGTTGCGGGCAGCGATGCTGGAAGCAGGGGAAAGACTTGGATGGGAGGTCTACATTCCGAAATTCGAATACTGCACCGATAATGCAGCGATGATAGGAATAACAGCACACTACAAATATTTGCAAGGAACATTTACAGACCTTTCGGCCACACCGAGCGCACGAGCAACCTGGACATGAGCAATAACTGGTTTCAGTTCAAAAAATTCAGAATAGACCAGGGGCATTGCGCCATGAAGGTAACTACGGACGCCTGCATACAGGGGGCATGGACTCCACTTCCAAGAACGGCAAAACGAATACTGGATATAGGCACCGGCACTGGTCTACTGGCACTGATGCTGGCACAACGACACGAAAGTGCACTTATTGATGCAGTAGAATATGACGCAACTGCCGCTGAACAGGCAAAAGAGAACGTATCGCTATCGCCATGGATCGAGCGAATAACCGTAAGATGTAGTGATATCAGGAGCTTTGAAACTTCCGAGAAATATGACCTGATCATCTGCAATCCTCCATTTTTTGACAACGCACTGCTAGGTCCCCAACAAGAGAAAAACAGAGCACGACATACGATAGCTCTCGGCAAGGAAGAGCTCGCAGCAGCCATAGTAAAACTCCTGACACCAGATGGGCATGTTTCCATCCTATTGCCGGTGCCGGAATACAGATACTGGCTAAATATTGCTAAGGCACAGGGTCTTTACCCACAGGAACTCCTTGTAATCCGCCATCGTCCGGATTCCGAAGCGAAACGAATAGTAGCGATAATGAGCCGCAACAATACAGGATCGAGCAGTGATGAAAGTCATCTAACCATAATGGAGGAAGGCAATACCTACACAGAGCAGTTCGAGGAGATGTTACGACCATTTTACCTAAACATTTCGTAGTGCAGATACAAATTGGTGCGGGTTGGCGTAAATTCGTTACCAGTCAGAACTGATGCAGCGAATGGCAGCCCTGAATAAAAGCACGAGAATATTGATTGTGGACGACGATGAGGATGATTTCTTCATCACGTCGGAGTATGTGCGTAACATTCCCGGCATGAATTACGAAATAGAATGGGCGGGCACCTACAGAGCGGGGCTGGAAAGTATAGTTGCGCACCGTCATGACCTCTATTTCGTTGACTACCGGCTTGGTGCACGGTCAGGTGTGGACCTGCTGAAAGAAGCGAAGGCAGCCGGCAGCGACGCCCCTATAGTGCTACTGACAGGACAAGGAAACTATAACGTAGATATTGAGGCCATGAAACTTGGTGCGGTTGACTACCTGATAAAGGCAGAACTAACGACCGAGAAGATGGAAAGGTGCATCAGATATGCGATAGAGCGCACTGAAGCCACCCGTGCACTGAAGCGGAGCGAAACGAAATTCAGAAGCATATTCGAACAATCGAAGGACATTATCTTCATTGCGGATGGCGACCTTACCATCAGAGAAGCAAACAGTGCATTCGGCGACATATTAGGCATTTCACAAGGAAGAGGCATCAACCTGACCGACCTGCTATGCGACGATGAAGACAGGGCGACATTGAAAGACCTTGTGGAGAGAAAACAGGACATCAGAGATCTGGCGACCACGATTTATGCTGCAGACGGAAGTAAAGTTCATTGTACGATGACTTTGACAGCGGAGCAAGTGAGCGGAAACGGAGACACCAGCATACAGGGAATCATACACGACATTACTAACCTGAAAAGAGCAGAAATAGCCACACTACAAACCGAGAAACTGGCTGCTGCAGGGAGGCTGGTTCGAACGCTGGCACACGAAGTGCGCAACCCGCTGAACAACATTGCGATGTCGGCAGAGTATTTTGCCGAGAAAGAAATGAGCGAAGATGAACGTTTGTATCTGGACATCATCAAAAGAAATATAGGGCGGATCAACACGCTGATCAATGAACTGCTGCAGTCGTCTACACCCCGAGACAACACACTAAAACCTCACACTCTTCAAATAATAGCCGATGAAGTGCTGGCGGCGGCTATAGACCGGGTGACACTGAAGAAGATGAAGGCGCAGGTGAACTACCATGAGGAACCGGTTCAGGTACTAGCCGACTTTGAGAACCTGAAACTGGCACTACTAAACATTGTAATAAATGCAATAGAAGCGATGACAGAGCACGAAGGGGTACTGGACATTTCTATAACGCAAAACGGAGATGCTGCGCAACTGACGATAGCCGATAACGGAATAGGAATAGCAGAAGAGAACATCGCCAGAATATTTGAGCCATACTACACGCGCAAGAGAACGGGAGCCGGACTTGGCCTTTCATTTTCTTTGAACATAATAAAAGCACACGGTGCAACGATAGATGTAAAATCAAAGCAAGGTACGGGTACAACGTTCGTGATAACGTTCCCACCGGCTAATATTGATGTATAAAAGAGCCGGACTGTTATGTGCAGTCCGGCTTGAATAATGCGATGGAATGATTTAGCGCACTTCGAAATTTGAGAGTGCAACAAACTCGTCAACACGTGCACGGATATCGTCGGCAGAAATCTCTTTCAGGCGACCAGGACCGAACTTCTCTACGCAGAATGAAGCCATGGCTGAACCAACAATGATCGCCGCTTTCATTGCCTCGAACGAAGTATCATTGATACGCGCGAGATAGCCAATGAAACCACCGGCAAATGTATCGCCGGCACCGGTAGGGTCGAAAACATCTTCGAGCGGCAATGCAGGAGCAGAAAATATCTTATCTCCGTAGAACAGCAATGCACCGTGTTCGCCCTTCTTAATGATGACATACTTTGGCCCCATTGCCTGGATCTTTTTAGCGGCTTTTACCAGAGAATGTTCTCCACTGAGCTGACGAGCCTCGCTATCGTTTACCATGATAAGATCCACCATTTTCAGCACCTTACTGAGATCGTCCATGGTGTTGTCCATCCAGAAGTTCATGGTGTCCATGATAACAAGCTTAGGACGCTTGCTCAACTGCCCCATTACATTGATCTGGATGTTTGGAGCAAGATTACCAAGCATTACATACTCAGCATCGCGATAATTTTCAGGCAGCTTCGGATCGAAACGGAGCAACACATTGAGGTCTGTAACCAGTGTGTCGCGGGTGTTCATATCAAGGTGGTAGCGACCGCTCCAGAAAAAGCTCTTTTCATCAGGCACTATCTCCAAACCATCGAAATTAATGCCACGGGCAGCAAGGTCGTCCATTTCTTCCTGCGGGAAGTCTCCACCAACGATGGAAACCATATTCACGGGTTGCGTATAATTTGAAGCAGCTAACGCAGCATAAGTTCCCGAACCGCCAATGATGCGGTCAACTTTTCCGAACGGGGTCTCCAGGGCATCGAAAGCCATGGTACCAACTATGAGTAATGACATGATTGAATTGAAATTTTGTGCAAATGTAGGTGATAACATGGGAGAAAGGAAATGCACGATTAATTATTGCACATCGTATCCGTGCGTACTTTAAATACTAACATCAAAACCCATCAGATAAATCCACGACAAAAGACACTGGCACACCTGCATGGCAACTTGCCATCGTGATGGGTGGGACCATAATCGCAGGTAAGCTCCTCACCTGAAGCGATCTCACGGAGGGCATAAAATTCGACGTGCACACCAATTACCCTCATATAGGTATTGGGTGTGCAAGAGTGATTGATGTACCTGAGGTCATTGCCGTTCACGGTACCATCCAGCGCGAGGCCATTCCAAAGCTCCACCATAGCCAACGGTGTTCCGCCTGCCGCTTTTACACGACGGCGGGCTTCGCGGACCGAGATAATAACACCGCCCATGGAGCCTATCTTTCTACGCGGAGGGATATTGCAGACAGCATACGCTCCTTTGCCCTGTATGCGGCTCTTCGACACACGCACAGGGAAGGCGATCTTGTAAACACTTTGCATGGTTGTGCCGCTATACTGCAACGTTAAAATCCCTGAGCGCATCGTTAAGACTGGTCTTCAAGTCTGTAGATGGCTTACGAGTGCCGATAATGAGTGCGCAATTGACATGGTATTCGCCTGCGGGGAATTTCTTGGCGTAGCTACCGGGAATAACCACGCTACGTGCAGGCACACGGCCTTTGTATTCAACAGGTTCGCTACCGCTTACATCGATGATACGTGTAGACTGCGTGAGCACGACATTGGCACCCAATACTGCTTCTTTCTCTACTACTACGCCCTCAACAACTATACTGCGGGAACCGAGGAAACAACCATCCTCTATGATGACAGGGGTCGCCTGCAGTGGCTCCAGCACCCCCCCTATCCCAACACCGCCGCTGAGGTGAACGCCTTTGCCTATCTGAGCACAGGACCCTACTGTAGCCCAAGTGTCCACCATCGTCCCTTCGTCAACGTATGCACCAATGTTTACGTAGGATGGCATGAGCACCACATTGCGGGCAATAAATGCGCCATAGCGGGCAACCGCATGAGGCACCGCCCTCACGCCCAGAGAGGCGTAGTCCTTCTTCAGCGCCATCTTGTCATAAAACTCGAAAGGAGGTAATTCCCATGTCTGCATCTGCTGGATGCCAAAGTACATGAGAATGGCCTTCTTCACCCACTCATTTACCTGCCAACTGCCATCAACGGGTGAAGCTACCCGAAGGCGTCCCTTGTCCACCTCTTCAATCACAGCCCTAACAGTATCGCTGTAATGGGCATCTTTAAGCAATTCACGATCGCAGTATGCTGCTTCGATAGCTTGCTGCCATTGCTGTATCATATATATATTGAATTATTTTATAACTGAATTTATAACCTCAAAAACGCGAGCCAATTCTTCGTCTGTCATATTGGAACCGGAAGGCAGACAAAGGCCGTTTGTGAATAGCCTCTCGGAAGTACCATCGCCATAGAAAGAACTGCCGTCAAAGACAGGCTGCATGTGCATGGGTTTCCACAAAGGACGTGACTCGATATTTTCCTTTTCAAGAGCAAGGCGCAGGTCTTCCCGGGAAACACCTGCCAATGTCGGATCGATAAGAATGGTGGATAGCCACCTGTTGCTGAAATAGCCAGCGGGCTCGTTGCAGAATGAAATGCCTTTGCGACCGGAAAGCAAAGCGTGGTATTTGCCGTAGATCTCCCGGCGCTTCGCGATACGGTCGGCGAGCACCTGCATCTGACCTCGGCCTACTCCTGCACACAAATTGCTCATGCGGTAGTTGTACCCGATACGAGAGTGCTGATAATGTGGAGCCTCGTCGCGCGCCTGTGTAGCGAGAAAGCGAGCGTCCTTAACAATGGATTCATTTGCAGATACAAGAGCACCACCGCCAGACGTGGTAATGATCTTATTGCCGTTAAAGGAAAGCACAGAGATGTCTGCGAGGGTACCACAACGCTGCCCGTGTATAGATGAACCAAGTGCCTCGGCCGCATCTTCTAAGACGGGAATACCATACTTGCGTGCAACTTCGTTGATCTCAGCCATTTTTGCAGGCATGCCGTAAAGATGAACAGGAACAATAGCCTTTGGCTTTTTGCCCTTCGCGATGCGGTCTTTAATAGCTTCCTCCAGTAACACCGGTGACATATTCCAGGTATCAGCTTCACTGTCCACAAACACCGGAACTGCACCTATGTAACTGATTGGATTGGCTGTAGCGGAGAAAGTCATACTCTGGCAAATGACCTCGTCGCCCGCCCTAACCCCAAGCAACACTAATCCGAGGTGAAGGCCGGCTGTGCCGGAACTTAGCGCCGCCACATGACTGCCATGCCCCAGGAACAACTCCAAATCGTTCTCAAAGCCATTTACATTGGGCCCCAGAGGAGCTATCCAATTGGTAGTGAAAGCCTCTTTGACAAAATTCTCTTCTGTGCCACCCATGTGGGGCGACGACATCCATATTTTTGGTTTCATAGCTTCTGTTCGTTGATTTTAATTACACGCGCCGGACACCCTACTGCCGTAGCATAATCGGGTATATCACTGATAACTACGGCGCCGGCACCAATAGTGCACCATTTCCCTATACGCACACCCTGAATGGCTGTAGCACCTGCACCGAAGTGAGTACCCTCGCCGAGGTGAACATCGCCGCACAATGTGGCGTTGGGCGAGATATGTGTATAATCGCCTACCACACAGTCATGGTCGACCACAGCACTTGTGTTTATGATACTGTGCTTACCTATAGTGGTGTCGGCATTGATAGTGACACCTGCCATAATAACGGTACCCTCGTCTACTGTGGCCCTTGGAGATACACATGCATCGGCATGAATCGCCTTACCAAACGCGAGCTGTTCAGATAGACGTGTGGCCACTCGTTTGCGTGTAGCATTTACACCAATGCTGATGATGCATAATTTTGAAAGATCGGCACCGGCGTGAAAAGGCTTCAACACCGGATACTGCCATATGGATGGCTTTTCGGCATCATCCCAAACCTCGATGTCTGACACACCGGCACTTTCCAATATTTCTATGATGACCTTGCCATGTCCACTGGCACCAAAAACAATCATATATGGTGGTTGTTGTGCGCAAATATACTCAGTATGCAGGAGGAATTACACTACGGGAAAACTACCGCATCCACCGAAGTCTCAAGCTATTTGTAACGACCGATACTGAACTAAGCGCCATTGCCGCACCGGCTATCATAGGATCGAGCAAAAAACCGTTGACGGGGTATAAAGCACCTGCCGCTACAGGAATTCCGACAACGTTATAAAAGAATGCCCAGAAGAGGTTCTGACGAATAATAGACACAGTCTTGCGCGATAGGTCTATGGCTCGAGGTATGGCAGCCAGGTCAGATGAAATGATAGTGATGCCGGCAACATCCATGGCGATATCTGAACCTCGCCCCATGGCAATACTGACATCTGCCTGAGCGAGCGCCTGGCTGTCATTGATGCCATCTCCGGCCATAGCCACAACCTTTCCTTCTTTCTGCAAGGCAACCACAAAAGCGGCCTTGTCGGTGGGCGAGACACCTGCTGTAACGTGCTTGATGCCAGCCTGCTGTGCTATCGCTGCTGCTACATTTTCGTTGTCTCCGGTCAGCATATAAACCTCAATACCCATCCGTGTCAGGTCGGCAATTGTATCGCGAGATGTCGGTTTTATCTGATCGGCAAGCGCAACGATGGCCAGCGCGGACGCATGATCGGAAAACCAGATAATAGTTTGGGCAGATCGCTGATATTCACCGGCCGTCGAAAGAAGCTCATCGGGCAGCGTGATATTCATGGAGCGCATCAACTTTTCACTGCCTGCGAAATATAGTTTCCGCTCACAAAAGGCTGTGACCCCGCCACCCGGCACCGCAGAGAATGAATTTACAGGCAAATGGATCGCCCCTTTTGCTGCAAGATACGCGGAAACGGAACGAGCCAACGGGTGTTCTGAAAGACTCTCCAAACTATAAAAAACGGATGTGAGTGCTGAGGCATCGGCTGCAGCTGCCCACACCACTCCGGAGACTTCAGGACGGCCATGGGTAATGGTACCGGTCTTGTCCAGCACAACCGCATTTACCTTACATGCCACTTCCAGGCTACGAGCGTCTTTTATAAGTATACCCTGCCAGGCACCACGGCCGATGCCTGCGACCAATGCAGTGGGCGTTGCCAGACCAAGCGCGCAGGGACAGGCTATGACAAGTACCGTAACAAATGATGAGAAACCAAAAGCGAAACCATTTTCGCCACCAAGAAGCAACCACAATAAAAAACTAAGTGCCGCGATGCCCATGACAACAGGAACAAACACTGCAGCGATCTTATCGGCAAGCTGCTGCACAGGAGCCTTACTGCCTTGCGCCTCCTGCACCATGCGAATTATGCGGGACAACATTGTGTCGGACCCCACTTTTTCGGCCATATATTTCAAACTACCTGATTGATTAACCGTTCCGGCGAAAACCGCAGCGCCACTAGTGTTCGAAACCTTGTTGGTGTAATTTTGGCATGTGACAGTTAATGA
>CAZZCR010000028.1:0-64474 GCA_964652995.1 uncultured Flavipsychrobacter sp.
TGTGGTGATAACACTTTGACGCCCAAACTGATCAATATCGGCGGCATCATCACCCACACTCACGATAGTGCCGGCATTCCTGGTCTCATTGTTTCTTGTCAGATGATCGATCAATCCAAACTCCCCAAGGGAAGCTACTTCTGTCCTCATTTCCATATATTATCTAAAATTCAATTTTAAACCGACCAAAGGTACAACGTTTACGATGCATTAACAGTTTCACGTTGCGGCGCACTCAACATATTGTCGCAAATCACATATAGCATAGCGGGCATCAGTTGGTGCATAAGTCGGTTCTGTGATGTGAACAGGTGCCATTTGAGATCCTCAACTGTGATCACATAGACCATGAAGTAAGCGGCAAAACATAATAACACCAAAAGGAATCGCTTATCGGCCCGTCCCCTCCCCAAAAGCAGTGTGAGCAGAAAAGCAAGCCCGAACCACTTGATATACCTGAAATGATCGTTGATATTATTGACAAATGAGTACCATATCATTGTATACCTGTTACCATCGGTTAGGTGCGCCAGTGTAAGAGCCGACTGCTCTGCGATCATACCATTGGGCGGCGCGAATGCAGTTTTGTACCAAATGAGTGTCAACAAAGGAATAGATATCCCCAATAGTGAATACTTCCATCTGCCATTTAACACTATTTCTCGGAAGCTGAATAAAACGAAAAGACATACAAGAATCACTCCCTCGTTCTTTGTCCAGAGGCAACACCCCAAACTACAAGCGGTAAGAAGCACATATTTCATATGTACTTTAGCATACTTAACAGCAACCAGCCCGCACAAAAAGAAAAAAGCCAGTGCGGTGTCGGCATATTGCGACACACCTTCTGCCAAAAAAGAATTGTTACCTAAAAGAAGAAAATATGCAGCACTTCCCAGAAAAACACTTTTGGGAGCAATCTCAAGGAAAATCAGAACAGGAATAAACAACGAAATGGTAAAACTAAACACAAATGAGATCAGTTCAAGTGCTTCCACAGAGACCAGGCGAGCGAAAAAGCCGGCAAATCCGGGAACAAGCATCGGATAATCGGGATGGCAGATACGATACCATGTCAACTTTTGCCAATATTCAGGATGGGCCAAAAAACGGGCATGATAGTTCCAAATAGACCAGGCATCCCAACCACCGTATTTTTCGCCGTAAGGATACACATTCACCACAAAATAAACTATTCCGATACCCAGAATCACGTGTTTGAAACGAGATAGTTGTTGAACACCGTCATCCTCTTTGACGTGTTTAAAAACGCCCCACCCCACCGACAATACGACGGCGCCAATAATTGCAGCAATAGCAACGAACGGCAGCCCCGTCATCAATAACAGGAAATAGATCGTACTAACGAATCCTGCCGATACCCCCGCCAATATGATATGTATGCTACCTTTCTGCATCCTCATTTATCTCTTGCGGTCAGGAAATAACGATATAAACTATCCCCACCTGACCATATTACAACCTTACCAAGCGTCAATTCCCGAAGCAGGCTGTCATTGGCTGCCGCCGGACAGATAACCAGACTCGTATCAGGTAGCACATCCGGCTTGTACGGTATATAACGGGGAGCAAGCAAATAACGGGCCCATAGAAATACTTCTGTCTTTACGCCTCGGAGATCACAGCCTATCGTAGAACTTTTCGGAATCAGCTTAGCTACCGGCGCCAACGATCTGGTTAACTCAAGTAATTCGATGTTATTGGGTTCGGTTGGTGGCTTATCCACATAGCGCAGTGCTGCAGTCATAATTGCCGCCGCTACCATTGCCCATAAAACCCAGCTTTTCATACTCAAAGATAAAACGTATCGCTTACCTTTTTCTGCGATAATGCATTTGCACAAGCCCCGACTGAAATTTGACGCTATCAACCAGAGAGATATTCAGCGGTGAAAACCCCGATTGAAAGAGTCTGATACCGCTACCCAACATTACCGGTATGATCGAAATAATGAAACGATCAATAAGATCATTTTTCAGCATCTCCAGCACCAATTCACTACCTCCATCTACATATATATTCTTACCCGGCGATTGCCTTATCTCGTTTATCAAAGTAGAAACGTCTCCATTGTAGAATGAAACGTC
This sequence comes from uncultured Flavipsychrobacter sp., assembly GCA_964652995.1. Taxonomy (GTDB): domain Bacteria; phylum Bacteroidota; class Bacteroidia; order Chitinophagales; family Chitinophagaceae; genus Nemorincola. The sequence goes on from CAZZCR010000028.1 coordinate 2,109, forward strand.
TTCGGTTTTCCCGCTCAATGATCGTGACAAAACAAAAGTCTTACGCCCCTTGTGGGGGAAGTCAATACCAAAGGACATTACCTTATCATAGGTTTTCCTACCTATGATCACCGTATCAACGGTGGCTACAAATTCGTTATATCCGTAGTCTTCTCCTTCTGCGGCCACCGCATCGAGCCACTCCAGTCCACCCGATTCTGTTGCGATATAGCCATCGAGGCTTTGGGCAATAAACAATACTACTTCTCTGTTCTGATCTTTAAACATGGCTTATGGATTTATCCACGCAATTTAATGATGGTTCTCTTTCATCGTACACGTCTTCGAAAAATTACGCGGCACCACCGGTTTCCACACCATGTTATAAAATAATGTCTGTGGAATCGGCTCCACCTCTTTATATTGTATTCAGTTTTTAAAGATAACCATGGCATTCACCCGTAAGTCTGAACTGATACTACTTTGTACGCTACTCCTGCAATTGGGGGTCAAGGCTCAGCCTGGCTTTAAAGCCGGATTTAAGACATATACTCCGACGGCCATTATTCATGAGCACATTTATCGTTATGTGCCAACCGACAGTACGCGACTTTATCTTCTGGATAGCAACAAGACTTTCGTAACTGCCGACAGTACCGTTGTAATGACAGAGGCGTATAAAGACAAAGCACAATGGAAAACAGTGCGTTATTTCAACTCGAAGCGTCAGCAGGTAAAGTTGGAAGAATATAAAGACGAGGCGCTGCAAGAAGTTAATGAGTGGCGCTATGATGAAAAAAACAGAAAGACACATCACTTTCGGGACAACAGAGTGAATGGAAGCCTCTACCGTAAACAGTATGACTATACTATAGACAAAAAAAGCGGTGAAACGGTGGTAACGGAGTGCTCATTTTTCAACAACAAAATTGAGTTCTACACCAGAATGTACTACGACAAGAATAATGTGCTTTACAAAGAAGTTCGCATGAACGACAATAACAAAGACATTGTTCACGTAGAGACATTTACCTACGGTGAAAATGGCAAAGTCAAAGAGCGTTCGGTATACTTCCCCGAATTCAAGGTAACCAAAAAGTTTCCAGAGCCTGCCGGCGAATGTCCTTTAAAATGTACTGCGCTTTTACCTGCAGGCGTCGCAGACAAATTCAATCCGGCTACCAAAACCGGTTACATAAAGAGGGTTTTGTTCAAGAATGCGGCAAAAATAAATGACCCCGACTGCAAAGAATATGAATACACTTTCTCGAACAATACGAATTGTGCAGTAACCGTAACCGCATCAAAGGCACACAAGTTGGTCAAATTCCGCTACAAGGAAAAATTATAAGCAGGTTATATTGAAAGCAGTGCCGCATTTGTTGCCAAAAAATAGATCAGTTCACCTATTCCGGCAATCATAGCAATTGTTGCCAACCTATCGGCCCGGCATCCGCGGGTCATTCCTATTATTCCCAATAGAATCGCAATGATACTCATGGCAGGCACAAACAATCCGGCAATCGCCGCCACAAGTGTTGCATATCCTACCCAACTCACCCTATTGAAACAACTGAGAGCATTTACCTGCAGGGGACTCTTAACTGTAGTGGATTTTGTAACATTCTGCGACAGCGTTGATAAACTCGTCTCGCTGACATGTACAGGCTTTATTACAAAACCTGCTTTGGCGGGGTCTACCCACGCAAGCAATACAACCGACAGAAACAGTACAAAATACCGCATATATCTTACCTATTAAACGATCATTTCAGTCTTTCGTTACCCGAGCCACAAAGCACCTGAAACGCTATCTCGGGAGGCACCCGTTACGCTACTCAGTACATTCACTTCTTCCCGCCACCTTAGCGTACCGATCAGTGCCATCACCAGTGCCTCTTTATACTTAACAACTTCAGCGTCAGGCACAACCACTTCAATACCACTCTGACTCAACTTGGCTCGTAGCACCTCCAACAGGTACGTATTGAATGCGCCCCCACCTGTTACCAGCATCTGTCCGGATTTTTCGTTGGCGCAGTTTTGGGTTATCGCTGCAACCACCTGATCAGCAATGTGATGACATGCTGTATTTAGGAGATCGGCATCTTTGTTACTTGTATTCTGAATTAATTTCGCCCCTATCGCCATTGCCATCTCATTGCTCAATGACTTCGGAGCACGAGCGGTGTAATAGGGATGGTCTGCCAATTGTGTTAACAGATCTTCCAGCAACTCACCACCTGAGGCTATCGCACCGTTTTCGTCCATTTCCCTTCCCGAGCGCATCGCCAACGCATTAAGAAGCTGATTTGCCGGGCAAACATCAAAAGCAACTGCGGCTTCGCTGTTTTCCTGTATCGTAAGATTAGCAATTCCGCCAATGTTCAACAGGTACTTATAATTACCAAATAACAATCGGTCACCAATTGGCACTATTGGTGCCCCTTGCCCTCCCAGAGCCATATCAGTCGCTCTTAGGTCATTAATCACAGGCAATCCGGTGATCGCTGCAATTGCTGCACCATTACCAATTTGCCCGGTGGTCGCTGTAGATGGGCTGTGATATACTGTGTGACCATGCGAAGCAATGAAATGTACTTTATGGGCCAGACCATGCTTATCCATAAAGGCATTTACCGAATTTCCAAGATATTTTCCGTAATCGGTGTCGAGGTCAAGAAACTCGGGCACAGTTGCAGATGTTGCGTTTGTCAGCCTATTCCTCCATTCTTCGGTATATGGCACACATTCAACTGCCAGTATCTGGTATTCCCACTTGCCCCTTACTTCATCCAATTGCACATACGCAATGTCTAAACCGTCCAGCGAACTTCCCGACATCAGCCCGATTACCTTATAAATCATGCAACAAAAGTAACATTTTGGGCGGGTACATTGCTCGAAAACACAATGAAAATGACCAAGATATTGATAATGGCAACGGCGAGATAAGCAGACTTCCTGCTATCAGCCAATATCTGCCTACATTTGCCGCCGTCATGAAGAAGGCACTGATTCAAATGCACCTCGCGGTGCTCCTTTGGGGATTCACAGGCGTGCTCGGCAGGGCCATCTCTCTCGATGCCCCCATCTTGGTGTGGTATCGTATGCTGCTAACCGCCATTTTCGTTGCGGTTATACTCTGCGTGCGTAAAGAATGGGTATCTATCCCAAGAAAACACCTGATGCTAATGGCACTCATCGGCATCCTGATGGGCTTGCATTGGGTGGCATTTTATGGATCTATCAAACTCGCCAATGTCTCAATCGCGTTGGTTTGCTTATCAACCGCCAGCATCTTCACCCCACTGGTCGACCCAATTATCAATCGTGGCAAACACGACTTTAAAGAACTACTACTCGGATCACTCGCCATCATAGGCGTATATCTTATCTATCGTTTTCAACAGTTTTACGGATGGGGTATCCTGGCCGGAATAATTGCAGCACTCCTGAGTTCTATATTCACAGTTTTCAATAAACAGATCGCTGCAAAATACCCGGCCCGTACAATGGTATTCTACGAAATGTCCACCGGGTGGGCATTTATTACTTTGCTGATCCCGATCTACATTCATTACAAACCCGAAACCAGCCTCATGCCATTGGTAAGCTCCGACTGGGTCCACAACGACTGGATATGGCTGGTCGTACTAAGCCTTTGTTGCACAGTCTGGGCACAATCGTTGTCTTTGAATGCACTCAAGAAACTATCGTCATTTACGGCAACCCTGTCCGTGAATCTCGAACCGGTTTACGGGATTATACTTGCATTTATTTTCTACAATGAAAACCGGGAGATCATCTTTATTGACGGCACAGAAAAACTCAATGGCGGATTTCTGGCCGGCATGGGTCTTATACTTCTGTCTGTTGTGTTGCAGATGCTCCGTGTTCTATTACCGGGATATCTGCCTTCAAAAAAGAATGCGGGGCTAAAAAACTAATCTACCCAGTCGCAAATAAAAACGTTGGTATCTCGGTTACCACCATTATTTCGGTTAGAACTGAAGATCAGCCGTTTGCCATCGGGAGAGAACATCGGAAACGCGTCGAAACTGCCGTCATTGGAGATCCGCTCAAGCCCGGTTCCGTCGATATTTATAAGATACAAGTTGAAAGGGAACCCTCGCTCGTGCTCGTGATTTGATGCAAAGATCAGACGCTTTCCATCAGGCGCAAACGAAGGTGCCCAGTTGGCTCGGCCGAGATTGGTTACCTGACGAATGTTGCTACCATCAGCATTTGCTACAAACAGCTCCATTTTTGTAGGCATAACCAATCCTTGTGCCAAAAGGTCCTTGTACTCCTTCTTTTCTTCTTCCGTTACCGGACGAGACGCACGCCAGGTGATCATCTTACTGTCCGGCGAAAAACAAGCCCCACCATCGTACCCAAGAGTATTCGTGATCTGTTTTACGTCCGACCCGTCAATATTCATGGTGTAAAGATCCATATCACCATTCCTCATGCTGGTAAAGATTATCTTTTTGCCATCCGGCGACACAGTCCCTTCGGCATCATAACCTGGCGACTTCGTCAGCTGCCCTGTGATATTACCTTTCAGATCAGCAACATATATATCGTATCCATCATAAATAGGCCATACATATTTTTTCACCTTGCTCCTGTCCGGCACAGGTGGACAGGTAGTTGCTGCCTCGTGCGTAGATGCGTACAAAATGTGCTTCATGTCAGGCAGCAGGTAGGCACAGGTAGTCCTACCCTTTCCTGTACTTACGAGGTCAAATTTGAAATCCTTCTTTCTTTTGCCGGGTATAGCTCCGTAAAATATCTGATCACACTCCACCCCCTCAGAAGCACTGGTGCGTTGAAACGTAATGTGTTCATTATCAAAACCAAAATAGGCTTCGGCATTGTCTCCCCCAAAAGTCAGCTGACGCATATTCTTGAAATGACGCTCATCGGCATATTCCAGCTTACCGACTGTCGCCTCCTTGCTTCCACTTCCTTGTGAGTGCTGGGCATAGGAATGGGTTTGATTTAGAGATGATAAAATAACAGCGAACAGAAGAAACTTTGATTTCATGGGCGCAAATCTACTCTATAGCGCGTTTCAGGGGCATTGACTACAATCCGTTTATTGTCAGGCTATTGTAAAATGCACTTATGGGGTCATGTATTTGATCGATTGGGCACCTACAAGCACCTGCAAACCTGCGGTGGGGTTGCAGAAAAACGGCAATACCATTGAATATATATATCTTTACAGACTAACAAGATACCAAACATGAAGAAATCAATTATTGCCTTTGCATTGCTTTTCAGTTCAGGTTTTCACTCATTTGCACAGTCTGCCGACGAAGTGATAATCAAACATATTGCAGCAATGGGGGGCGAAAAAGCACTCAGCCAGGTTAAGACATTAAAAATGTCTGGCAGTATAAATGCTCAGGGCATGGAATTTCCTACATCCCAAACAATGGTTGACAATCAGGGAATGCGAATGGATTTCTCAGTGATGGGGATGGATTGTTATGTCATCGTAACCCAAAAAGAAGGCTGGATGTACATTCCGGTTCAACCAGGAATGGATAAGGTGACAGCCATGCCTGAGGAACAACTTAAGCAGGCACAGTCAAAACTGAACATCAGAAATATGTGGTTGACTGACAGATCGATGATCAAAAAGGCGGAACTGGACGGGAAAGATACAATCAATTCAATTCCATGCGTGAGGCTGAAAGTCACTGATAAAGATGGATTTGAACAAATTGCATATTTTGATGAATCTACATACTACCTGATCCGCACGGAACTCAACGTTAAAGCGGGCGAGGACTCCAGAGACATTTCAGTAACATTCAGCAATTTCGAAAAGCAACCTGACGGGATAGTGATCCCAATGAAACGATCAGATCCAATGATGGGCGGTGAGGTAGTCTACAAAACTGTTGAGATAAACAAGGCAGTGCCTGAGACTATCTTTAAGCCAGATGCACCGTCAAAAGGAAATGACGGATCGGGAAAGGCAAAACAATAGCCGGGTTTTATACTTCAACGCCCTTCCACTTTAACATTAATAATTCCCTACGATATTCTATATTCGCAATCTAATCTACTATATATCAATGTTACAGACAGACTACATCCACGTGCCGTATGGCAGAACAGTTCACGGAGAAGAAGAAATCGATGCTGTAGTAAACGTATTGCGTACGAGCACCCAGATGGGTAAAAATGTACGTGAAATGGAAAGCCGCGTTGCGGAGCTTTACAGCAAGAAATATGGTATTATGGTCAACAGCGGCTCTTCTGCCCTGTACTTGGCCGCTGACCTTATGAATTACGAACCCGGAAGCGAGATCATCACTCCGGCTCTTACATTCAGTACAACCGTTGCCCCGTTGGTAAAAAAAGGCTGGGTACCGGCGTTTGTTGACGTTGAAGAAGGCACGTACAACATAGATGCCGCCAAAGTAGAAGAAATGATCACGCCAAAAACCAAGGCAATGGTTATCCCAAATCTGATGGGAAATCTTCCTGACTGGAAGCGCCTGCGTGAGATCGCTGACAAACACAATCTCTTTGTTCTGGAAGATTCTGCAGATACACTTGGTGCTGAGATCGGTTGTGCTTCATCAGGACGTTTCACCGACATGAGCACAACGAGCTTTTACGGCTCACACATCATCAACTGTGGAGGTAATGGTGGTATGTTGTGTGTCAATACTGAAGCATTCTACGATCGTGGCCGTCTGTTACGTAGCTGGGGCCGTAGTTCTTCCCTCTTCGTTGAGTCTGAAAAAATTGAAAATCGATTCAACGTTGAAGTTGATGGTATCCCATACGATGCGAAATTCGTTTTCGAAGAACCCGGATACAACATCGAACCATCAGAAATGGGTGCAGCATTCGGTATTGTTCAATTGAACAAACTGGCTCAAAACATCGACACACGTACTGCCAACTACGTGCGCATGAGAGAGTTCTTCAGCCAATATGAAGAGTTCTTTATACTGCCAAAGCAACTTCCTGATTCCCGCACTGGCTGGTTGGCATATGCATCAACTATCCGTGAGTCTGCGCCATTCATCCGTCGCGATCTGCAGATCTTCCTTGAAAAAAGGAATATACAGACACGTACAGTTTTTACAGGCAACATCCTTCGCCAGCCTGGTTTCAAAAACGTGGCACACAAGGCGTCGAAAGACGGCTATCTGCAATCCGATCGCGTAATGCGTGGTGGTATGTTGCTTGCATGCCATCATGGCCTTACAGAACCTCAGATCGCTCACGTTATGGAAAGCGTTACTGAGTTCATGAAAAACATATAATCAGATGTTTGAGATCATTCTACTGACATATCTTTCTTTCAGAAACAGCGTTAGGGCCCGAATCAAGGGCCTTAACGCTTGGTTCTGGGGAGGTGTCACCGCCGTATCGTTCATTTCCGCTTTATGTATCGGCTGCATGGTTGTTGTTTTCAACTTCCTTGCCGACAGCGTAAGCATTAACGACCTGTCATCTACCGATCTTGAAGTCAGGTCAAGGGTAACGAAACAATTGGTGGAGGCACTCAACTCCAATCCACTTCACGTACTTACGATCGAGCTTTTCGGAATCGGCGGATACCTATTGATCAGGTACATTCTGGAAAAAAAGCCCAATAAAAAAGAGCCGGAAATCCATTGGATGGATCGCTTGGGGGAGAACAGATAGAAGTTTGTGACCTACCACCCGAGCAACCCTTTCAATTTTGCCATTCCTGTCTTACTCACAGTGACTTTTGCTCCGCACTGCAGCAAGGCAATGTGACTTTCCTTTTCATATGGTTCTATCCTCAGCAGCTGAGATACTGGAATCACGTAAGAACGATGTACACGCACAAACTGTTGCGGATCCAGTGTCTGTTCAAGGTGTGCTAACGTGCTCTTCTTCAGGTAAGTACCGCCTTTAGTGACAATACGTACATAGTCGTCATCCGCTTCAAGATAGTGGATCTCATTTGCCGGAATGATACGGATAAGACCGTTATCTTTTACCACTATACGGTGCTGATAACCTTCATACACGTTATTCTCAAGTAGGGGCGAAAGATCGGGCGCAGCCTTTGAGGGAACACTGTTTTTCCACTTTTCAATTGCTTTTGCAAATCTGTCCTTAACCACCGGCTTCAACAAATAGTCCATAGCATTAGCCTCAAACGCTTTCAATGCATAATCATCGAAAGCCGTGGTGAAGATCACGGACGGACGGTTGTCAATCAATTCAAGCATTTCAAACCCATTAAGTCGGGGCATCTGAATATCCAGAAACACAAGGTCTGGCTTGAACTCCTGGATTGCCTTAAAACCCTCAAAACCATCGGCACATTCAGCAACTACATTCATATCCGGATATGCCGCCAGGTAAGAACGTATCAATTGACGGGCCAGCGATTCATCATCGATCAATATTACTTTGTACATGTTGCTGCGGTATTTTCAGTGTGGTAGTAAATGTAGCATTGTCTTTTTGGGTATCCAACAGGTCTGTGCGCCCATACACAAGATACAACCTTCGTCTGATGCCGGAAAGGCCAAAACCTGTGCCTCTGGGAGGTTGCATATCCGGATCATAAGGATTAACAACCGTAAGCGTCAACATACCTGCCATCACTGACATACGGATGTCAATATGAACTTTTCCTGTCTTCCCGTAAAGCCCGAATTTAATGGCATTTTCCAATATAGGTTGCAGAAGAAAAGGAGGTATTGTTGCATGCTCTGTATTTTCGTTCATAAAGTTCACAACAAGTCTGTCTCCGAATCGAACCGACTCAATGTCAAGATATGACTGGATATAAACCAACTCTTCAGAGATAGGAATCGTATCGTCCGACTCTCGTTTCACAGAGCTGCGTAAAAATTCAGACAATTTACCCACCATGTCCTGTGCCCGTTCCGGAGACATCAGGATCAGCGCGTTAATCGAATTAAGACTATTGTAAAGGAAGTGGGGTTGTAATTGCTGCCTGAGCTTGAACAACTCGGCTTCCCGCAATAATGCCGCCGCATCGGTCTGTTGCTGAAACCGCGCATCAAGTGCTGCAATGTTTTTCCGAAACGCACTGATGGTGGCAGCCCAGGTAGAGAATATCCATACTACGAGAAACCTTACCGGTAAAGTCTGCAACAGCCAATCTGTATAATATCGGGTTGCCGGAGTACTCACCCACCACTTTATGGCTTCATATTCTGCTGCAACTGTTGCTGCACTCATAAAAAGGCCAATAAATAGCGCATAGAGCGTCACCGCAGCAGTTGTTGGATAGGCGCGTATCAGCATCATTATGCCCCAGATAGAAATGGAGATCACACCGGTACTAATTATGGCATCCGCAAGAACCAACTCCCAGCCAAATCCGAAAACATTATGAAGAATGAACAGATGCGCCGCAAGTACTATCAGCATCAAACCGATAATAACCCAATGAATATTTTTTCTAAGCGGTCGCACAATTGTCAAATGTAGCCGAAATCAATAAAACACAAACACAATTGAAAGGATAAGAATGACTTTTAGCTGACCCAAAAGTCTTCTATCATCACAACTATTTCCTGTCTTTCCGCATTTAATACAATATGCCGTAAGCAATTATGAACGTGGATCGGTAATTTTCGCTTGTATTCATGAACGGGAATGCCTTTAACGGGAATTGTGCCACGCATTTATTTATTGGAAAAAAATTCCGCTCGCAATCAAATATTAGCTATTATTGTCAACAGAAAAATAAATAACTAACATGAAGAAAGTAATACTCAGTCTGCTGTGCCTCACCGTTTGGACAGCAGCCGTACACGCGCAAGACAAATCAAAACCAATACCACCTACCCCACCGCCACCTCCTACACAGGCAAGTGTGGATCCCGATGCTGGCAAATTCAAGTTCAAAGAAGAAACCCACGATTACGGTGATGTGCCGGAAGGCCCAATGGCGGAATGTGACTTCGAATTTAAGAATGTCGGCAAAAAGCCAATTGTGATCAGTGAAGCGCACGGCTCGTGCGGCTGCACAGTACCTGAATGGCCAAAAGAACCAATTTTGCCCGGCAAAAAAGGAAAGATCCACGTTATCTACAACACAGAACACCGCCCCGGACCAATATCTAAGGACGTGACCATTAATTCAAATGCGCAGCAGTCGCCAATGGTACTGCATATAAAGGGCAATGTGAAACCTAAGCCCGCCGAGACTACACCTGCAGCTCACTAATTTTCATCAATATCAAATGGCCTCCTGCATTCGCGGGAGGCCATTTGTATTTTTCCGATGCCGGAATTGTCATCGAAACGAAATGCTACTTAAAGTGTTTTCACTAACGCTGCAACAATGGCAGCCATCTTAGGAGCCGCAGCGTTTGCAGCTTCCAGGACTTCCTCATGCGTAATGGTAACTGGAACATCGCTGATGCCAATGTCTGTGATCACACTCATAGCAAACACGCGCATGCCACCATGCCGTGCAACAATAACTTCCGGCACAGTGCTCATTCCCACCGCGTCCCCACCAATCACGTGTAACCAACGATACTCTGCCGGTGTTTCAAATGTTGGCCCCTGAAGTCCGACATATACACCTGTTTTAACGTCTACACCGAGCTGAGCGGCAATGCCGCTGGCCTTGTCGATAAGTAAATGATCATAAGGTTGGCTCATATCAGGAAATCTCGTTCCGAGTCGTTCGTCATTGGCACCGCGCAAAGGATGTTCCGGAAACAAATTGATGTGGTCATTGATGATCATAAGATCTCCAATGACAAAATTCTTATTCATGCCTCCCGCGGCATTAGAAACTACCAGCGTGTCTACCCCTATCGCCTTCATTACACGGATGGGAAATGTTACCATTTCCATGCTGTAACCCTCATAATAATGAAATCGGCCCGACATCAAAACAACATCAGTTTTTCCTATTTTCCCGAAAACCAACTCGCCACCATGCCCCTTGACCGTCGACACAGGGAAATTTGGTATATCCGAATATGGGATCACTTTCGCCCCTTCTATTATGTCTGTTAGCCCTCCGAGGCCACTACCCAATACAATCCCTGCCACTGGTTTATTGGCTATCTGCGAATTGATAAATGTTGCCGTTTCTTCGATCTTTTCAAAAAGACTCTTCATGATTTTTTGTTGTTCGCGCAAATGTAGGAAATCACTATAAACACGGTTTTATATTTTATTGCCTCACCTCAGTTCAATATAACCTTCAGAAGTCGCATAATCACTTATCGCTCTTATCTCACTCCGAATCCTATCGCGCCACTGTGCATTCACTTCCAGTATCGACTGGTTTTTCCCCGTCAACTTTATCGTCTGCCTGTCAAACTCCACCTGTAGCTCATTCAATTGCTGATAAAATTGCTCAAATCCGGGAGAAATCTGGTTAGTAAGATCGCCGCCGCCACCATCAACAAAATTATTTTTCAATGTTTCTGCAACGAGCTTTCTCATCTTGCGGGCATACAATTCAAATATATCAAAATGGACCTGCTCGTGGGCAAGAATGTCATTTGACCGCACCAACATCCAGGACTCATTTTTGCTGAAAAGCGCCGAAATATTGTAATACCACGTTGTTTCATTGACCTGGTAGATCACCGGCTGTATAGTGACGACCGAAGCAGCCGGTGAATCTATAACGACCGAGAAAGCGAATCCTGAATCAAAAATAGCTTCCGGAACCTCTGCGGATTGTCCTCCGGTACCGGAAAGATACCGCTCTACGCGGCTATACCACACCGTGTCATCCACATCCGACATTCCTGATGTCCTTTCAGAAAGCATTTTGTAAAAGTCCCGATAATCAGGGTAGATCGCCTTCGGATCAACTGAGTCTTTGGCTGAAAAAAACTTGTTGACCATTCCTCTGTTGTACCGGAAATCGTCATAGTCAAGTCGACGACCATCGCTCCAAACCGTATAGAATGTTTGGTCCAGTTCTCGCCGGCTTTCCGAGGGACTGAATACCTGAATTTTAACCTCCACATTTTCCGGTTTTCTTTCAGGCTTTGGTGTTGGTGTTGCTACCTTTCTATGTGCGGCCTTGGGTTGCAGCCCCCTCATACGGCCAATGCGCACCTGTGCCGACGCGCCTTGCCAGATCAGGCAACACATTATCCCGGTAAGTATTCTGAGCGCTACCACTCCCATTCCATATCAAAGCACCTAATAGGTGCATTACAGAATAAAGGTACAGGTTAGAAATAAAGATAGCTATGACAAAATTCAGATTTACCTGCGTTTGTCAGCGAATTTAATACTACCCTTTGGCTTTTCCCACCTTTGAAGGGTATCCATCTGCTTTTTTAGATTCCGCTCCCACATCAACTGCATATTGGGTAGCTTTCCGCCATGAGTTTCTTTATCATACAGAACGTGATATTTGGCATGATCGTAATAAAGCTCATTCAGCTTTATCTTAACCATATTATAGCTTTCATTATCCAAACGAGTAACGTTTAACCAGCGCCGCATTCTACGTGCATATATCTCCCCTATATCAAAATGAAGGCGTTCATGCCCAAGACGTGTTGAATCATAGATCCACGACAGATACCGAAAGAAAACCGCATTGATATCATAGCTACACACGGTATCATCTTTCCTGAATTCTGGAACATTCATTTTGATGTCCAACAGTGAACTTGCCTTATTGATGTATTCCCCTTTGAGCTGAGCGGAATCAATGGGGTGCTTAAAGTCTTTCAAAGTCAGTGGACTGAGTAGCGACCATACCTTAATGCTGTCGGCCCTTGGTTGGGCTTTGGCAGTAAATGTAAAAAGCAGAAAAACTGCACAAAACAAGGGAAGCCTGATGATCCGGGTCGTACTAGGGGTAAAATTCATTGTGTATTCGATGAGCAGCGCAAAACTAATTATTATTATCTAAATAAGTAATTCAGTTCTCAAAATATATTCGCAGTTAAAATCGAGTTAAACTGTATTTATATATTTTGATACGAGTACCAGAGCCCTATTTTTGTACCTTTGCACACTTTTCGCAATCAACATTAATGAGCATTCCCGAATCAATTGATCGCAGCAGGTTGCCGCAACACATCGCTATCATCATGGATGGTAACGGGCGTTGGGCGAAGGAACGCGGCGAGGACAGAGTATACGGCCATTATGAAGGTGTTGTAAGTGTGCGTACCATTGTTGACGCATGTGGTGAACTGGGTATCGGATACCTGACCCTCTACGCTTTTTCTGCCGAAAACTGGAACAGACCGAAGGCCGAAGTAGATGCCCTGATGGAATTGTTGGTCAACACGATACGTAAAGAGGTTGAAGACCTGAAGAAAAATAATGTGCGCCTGCATGTCATCGGAGATTTCGCCAGTCTCCCCAATGTCTGTCAGCTTGAGCTTAACGAAGCAATGGAAATAACGGCAAACAATAATGGTCTTAATCTGATATTGGCCCTTAGCTATAGTTCACGCGACGAAATTGCAAGAGCAACAAGGCAGGTTGCAGAAAAAGTAGCAGCCGGCCAAATAAGTGCCGTGGATGTGACCGACGATCTCATTCGGCAACACCTCTATACAGCACAATTTCCTGACCCTGAACTAATGATAAGAACCAGTGGCGAGTGCAGGATCAGCAATTTCTTACTGTACCAACTCGCATATGCCGAGCTCTATTTTACTAACGTTCATTGGCCGGATTTCCGCAAGCCCGATCTTTACGAAGCATTGACCAACTATCAGAACAGAGAGCGTCGATTCGGCAAAACCAGCGAACAGATTCAAACGAACAAACCCGAGCACACACAGGTAAATGAGCAATAACTCAAAAAGATCAATCATCACAACTAAAGCTCTGCTCCGCACACCAGGGAAAATGTTGCTCGTGTCCTGCACAGGACTGGCAATATTTGCAACACTACTGGCTTCTTCTCAGCAGGCGCGTGCACAATTGGGCGGCGGAAACCGGTCAGGTCTCAATACCTTTAAAGGCGCTGATTACAACCGCCCGAAGGAATATGAACTGGCAGGTATCACTGTGTCAGGAACACAATATCTTGACCAGGACCTGCTGATATCCGTATCAAACCTGCTGGTGGGTCAAAAGATCCGCGTGCCGAATGACGAAGGCATTGCAAAAGCGATACGCGCACTCTGGAAACAAGAACTTTTCTCGAACGTAGACATCACGCTTACAAAGATTATTGACGATAAAGCATTCATCAATATCGCTGTTGAAGAAAGACCACGGTTGAGTAAATTCAATTTCAAGAATATTAAGAACGGCGAGGCCAAAGAACTTAAATCAAAAGTTTCACTAGTTGCCAACAAGGTAGTAACGGCTGCAACTAAAAAAGAGGCGACCGAGCGCATCAAAAAGTACTATGTGGACAAGGGGTACGGCCGAGTTAGCATCTCATCTACCGAAACTAAGGACACACTTTCCTCAAACAAAGTGATCCTGACATTCTACATTGAGAGAGGAGCAAAAACACATATTAATCGTGTGAACTTGTCCGGCATTGATAATGCAAATGAGGCCCGACTGAAAAGAACGCTGAAGTCCACAAAGGAGATGAGTCTCATCACCCTACACCCGGACAAGACCCCTCCTGCTTACCCTACCGCGCCCCGAAAATTCAGCAACTATATTAATGATTTTGGCTTTCTTTCATTGTCAAAAACCCTTGAAGCAATAGACCCCTATTTCAGATTCAAGCTATTTGCGTCATCAAAATACAACCAAACCAAATACGAAGAAGATAAACAATCCCTTATCGCGTACTACAACACACTCGGATTCCGTGATGCTGTTGTGGAAGCAGACACGATCTATCCTGTTTCAAACGGTAATGTGAATGTCGATATCAAGGTGCGTGAGGGCCGCAAGTACTATTTCGGAGACATAACATGGAAGGGAAATACAAAATACACCTCCGAGACACTTTCTAAAGTGCTAGGCATCAAGAAGGGAGATGTATACAACCTGCAGCAACTGGAAACGAGAATGGGTCGTCAGCTCAACCCCGAAGGCGGAGAAGACGTAAGTAGTTTGTACATGGACGATGGCTATCTGTTTTTCAACATAGAACCGGTTGAAACATCTATAAATGGCGATACGATCAACTTCGAAATGCGCATTGCGGAAGGTGCCCAGGCTACCATCCGCGACATTACTATCGCCGGAAACGATCGGACTAATGAGCACGTCATTCGCCGCGAGCTTCGCACGCTGCCCGGCAATAAGTTCAGCCGTACCGACCTCATAAGATCTAACAGGGAGATTGCAAACCTGCAATTCTTCGATCAGGAAAAGATCGGCATTCAACCAAAACCACATCCCGAAGACGGAACAGTTGATATCGACTATACAGTGGTTGAGAAATCAAGTGATCAGCTACAGCTATCTGCCGGCTTTGGCGGGGGGTTGGGCTTCTACGGCAACGTTGGTATTACGTTCAACAATTTCTCTGCCCGCAACATCTTAAAACCAAGTCAGTGGGACCCTTTGCCTGTAGGCGACGGACAGAAGTTCTCTGTGAACTATTCTTCATCAGGTCGACTATTCAATTCTTTAAATACATCTTTCACAGAACCATGGGTTGGCGGTAAAAAGCCTAATTCACTGACTGCCAATATGATCTATACCTGGAGATCTGGGTCATCAGACTTCACCCAACCGAAATTATCCTTCCTTCGGATTATTGGTGGTGGTCTCTCAATGGGCAAGCGACTGACGTGGCCTGATAACTTCTTCATCTTCAACTTTGGTATGTTCTACAACAACTACCGGTTGAAGAACTTCGCGATCGTACCACAATTCAGCGATGGTTACAGTAATGATCTTAACTTCAAATTCATCCTTTCCCGCAACTCGTTGGAAAGCCCGCTGTATCCGCGCGGTGGATCGAACGTGTCATTTACTTTCCAGTTCACTCCACCCTACAGCATGTTCAGTGGGCGCGACTACTCGTCTATCTCAACAGCCGAGCGATACAAGTGGCTTGAATACCATAAATACAGGTTCGTCTCGGAATGGTACCAGAAGATCCACGGCAACCTTGTGCTGAAGCTATCGGCCAAGATGGGCTTTATGGGTTATTACAACAAAGATATCGGGTACTCACCTTTCGGTCGTTACCAATTGGGTGGCGATGGTATGACCATGGGTAACTTCTTCATTGGAAATGAGATCATCAGCCAACGAGGTTACGAGGTATACGGTACAGCAGCAACAATCTTCAATAAATACGTTGCCGAAGTACGCTACCCGTTCTCTCTCAGTCCCACAGCTACAATATATGGTCTTGTGTTTGCTGACGCGGCAAATGCATGGGGTAGCTTTAAAGATTACAACCCTACCAGACTGAACCGTGACGCCGGTGTTGGTATCAGGGTGTTTCTGCCCATGTTCGGCCTGTTGGGTCTTGACTACGGTGTAGGTTTCGATCGATACAATCCGGCAAATGAAGTAACCGGCTTGAAAGGAATGGCCAAATTCACCTTCATGCTCGGATTTGAGCCTGATTAATGGTTATCAGCATTGCAATGAAAGTGATCAGAAGAAAATTTTAAATAACTTTATAATACATAAAATCAAAACCGTATGAAAAAAGCGCTCTTGAGTATGATGTTCATGGCTTTTGCCGCTTTTGCAAATGCCCAGCAGAAATACTGTTTCATCGATTCGAAATATATCCTTGAGAAATTGTCCGACTACAAAGACGCTCAGGTCAAACTTGATAATCTTTCAAAAACCTGGCAGGAAGAAATTGACGGCAAGATGGTTGAGGTAGAAAAAATGTACAAAGGCTATCAGGCCGAAAAACCCATGCTGTCGGAAGAAATGCGCAACAGGCGTCAGGATGAGATCGTCGCTAAAGAAAAAGAAGCAAAGGATCTTCAGAAGCAGCGCTTCGGATACGAAGGAGACTTGTTTAAGAAACGCCAGGAATTGGTGAAGCCCGTTCAGGACCGTGTCTTCAATTCTGTTCAGAAAATGGCCGCATCAAAAGGTTATGATATGGTATTCGATAAGGCTGGTGGAGTAACAGTATTCTACGCCGACCCAAAGCTTGATCGCTCAGACGATGTCCTCAAATTACTTGGAATAAACAAATAATGCACTTTACTTTGCAGCAGTGTGGTTTCCACCTTATAGATTAAGAATTATTCAACTACAAAACTAAAAATGAAAAAAGTAATCTTGTTCCTCGCCTGCGGATTAATGATAGGCAATGTGGTAAAAGCCCAAAGCAACACAGGCTTGAAAATTGCATACATCAACTCTGCAGTATTGCTCCAGTCTATGCCCGAAAGGATCAATGCCGATTCTGCCCTCGCCAAATACACGCGTTCGTTTCAGGAACAGATCGAGATCATGACAAAAGAATTCCAGACTAAACTTCAGGCTTTTCAAGCAGGCGAAAAAACCATGACTGAAGCAATGAAGGAGGTGAAAACCAAGGAACTTCAAGATCTGCAAACTCGTATCGAGAGTACCCAGCAAAGTGCACAAGAGAAGATTCAAACAAAGAAGCAAGACCTCTATACTCCAATCCTGGAAAAGGCCGACAAAGCCATCAAGGACGTTGCAAAAGAAAAGAACTACGACTATATATTTGATGTAAACAGCCAGGGTGGCATCGTATTCAGCAAGGAAGAATACGACATCACACCTGTTGTCAAAGCAAAAATGGGTATCAAATAATTCATCGTCCACTAAAATACTTAGGGCCGGACAGAAGGTATTACCATCTGTCCGGCCCTTGAGTTTTATATGTTTTGCTTATTAAATAGACCCCTGCGACACGCATGTCACACCACACAACTTGTTGACTGATGCCAACTTCATGTCAATTGAAGTGATCCCTAACAATATTTTGTTGACCAACGGACTGAATGGCTTCATGTTGGACGTGGCTTCCTTATTTTTTTTCATATTATCCAGTTTCCGAGCGGTCCAAACCATTGGGAAAAGACTGCCGTAAAGATAATAGGTGTTGGCGATCGAATACTTCGCTTCATTCAGCACCTTATTCAGGCTATCCACCTTGTAACGCCTGTAATGCCCCAGATAAACATCATGACCACTCCAAAGGGATGTAAAGGCCGGCACTGTGATAAAATAGTGGTTGTTATCGCCCACACTGTTCGTTTTAATGTTCTTTAGCATCAGCAGGTCGTCTTCAAGGTGTTCCAACACATCCATCAGAATCACCAGTCCGTTCTCTATTTTGTCGGGGATAACAAGGATCTTTTCAATTTTTTTGCCGCGGGTTGCTTCAATTTCCTCCGGCGTGTAATTGATATCCACTAAATATACTTTCCTGACCTTGTCACCGAATGCCCGCTCCAGGCTGATTGCAAAAAAACCTGAACCTGAGCCAACGTCAACGATGGTTAACTGGTCTGTTTTATTCAATAATTTTTTAGCATATGCGATCAATGGTTGAATTTTACTCTGGTAATACCAGTGTATCTCCGGGTTTATTCCATTTTCTAATTCTTTAAGATCCATTAAGCAGTTTTTAGCATGAGATGAGGCTGTAAATTTAGCAAATTTAATTACTTTTGAAACGTGCATTAATGCACGTTCTCTGCCGAAATTATGCGTTTTCAGGTGCAGTTCGTCGCATTTATTTTTCTAAGTAAGTTATATCTTTTTTTTTCATGAATCGCTCCATAACAAACGCCATCAGATATGTGATGGACAACTGGTTACCACCATCAATACGGGATTCTAACTGGTTTATGTACCCTTTCTTTCATATCTGGTTCAAAGGGAAGAATGTGCGTTTATATATGGATTTCAAAGATATTGCATATACACTCACTGAAGAAGAATTCTCAGAAGTGTACCGCAACCTTGACTGCCTGGCATATGACCGACCAACGGACATGAACATGCCGAGTATAAAGTACCTGGTTGACTCAATCAATAAAGATGCACGGTCTTTGCTCGATGTGGGATGCGGACGAGGATTCCTGCTGAACTATATCGGCGATAACACCAATCTGGAAACAACAGGATGCGATCTCTACGACAGCATACCCACACTTAAAAAGGCAGCATATAAAAGAGGAACAATCTACAAATTGCCTTTTGAAGATAAATCATTTGATGTGGTGACTTGCTCACACACTATCGAACACCTGAGAGATGTACAGCCTGCCCTGGAAGAACTTAAACGGGTAGCCCGAAAGCAGGTCATCATTGTCACTCCTTGCCAGCGGTACTACTACTACACAATGGACCTTCACCTGAATTTTTATCCCATCGCGGCCTACCTCCAAAAAGAGATCAACATTAAAGACAACATTTGTACCAATATCCAGGGCGACTGGGTGTATATAGGCAACGTGAATTAATAACATTCCCCCGGCAATGAAACAAACCCAGACTGCAAATACAAGTACCAGTTCCAACTCCGTGACACGAGACTTCCTGCTTTCGCTGGTCATTCCATGTTATAATGAATCAGCAAGGGTTGATATCATGCTCCAGGGTATTGCTGATTTCGAGAGCAAGTGGAAGGGAAATTATGAAGTGATTGTTGTTGACGATGGGAGTAAAGATGATACAGTTCAAAAAATTGAAACTGCAGTATCAGCCAAATATTCGTTCCTAAAGGAAAAGCTGCATATTGAGAAAGTAATACCAAACGGAGGAAAAGGCGCTGCGCTGAAACGCGGTGTAAGTGTATCGAAGGGCGACTATGTCCTCACACTTGATGCCGATATGTCTACCCGTCCGTCTGATCTGATCCAATGGGAAAGGAAAGAAAAAGATCTATTTTCGGGAGAACGTGCTGTTTACATTGGTTCTCGCAAACATGAAGAAGGGAATGTAAAAGCGCTTCAGAAAAGAAAGGTAATCGGTGGCGTGTTCAACAGCATTGTTCAGATCTGCACTACACTGCAACTGCGTGACACCCAATGTGGTTTTAAATTGTACCCACGCGATGTAGCCGACTTCCTTTTCGGCAACATGCAGAGTACCGGTTGGGAACACGATGTAGAACTGCTTTATCAGGCTGATCTTAACGACATCAGGATAGTAGAAATGCCGGTCAATTGGGAGAATATGCCCGACAGCAAAGTAAACATGCTGAGAGATTCAATAAAAATGTTCTTCGGAGTACTCAGTATATCTCTACACACATGGTTGTATAATACTTTCCGCCTACCGTTCAATATTCCGACAATTGCTACCCAAGAGCAAAAGTCACGCATCAGGGGCCGGGCAGCATTTAATATTCTCTGCCTCTTGCTTATGGTCGCTATGCCGGCAATGAGTTTTCAATATTCTGTGTCCGGTGACGAACATTGGCATTTCGACTACGGTAACAGTATCTATAATTACTTCTTCAACGGCGACACCGAAGCACAGATATCTACCACAGGTATACAGTACTATGGTGGTATTTTCGACTTCATCACAGCATTTGTGTTCAATGTGTTCCATCCCTGGGACCACTACACCACCATGCATTTCATCAATGCAATTGTCGGGGCCATAGGCATCATTTATGCAGGCAAGCTGGCTAAGTTTTTATCAGGGTGGAATGCAGCATTGCTCACTGTGGCATTCCTCGCGCTATCCCCCAGCTGGTTTGGGCACAACTTTGCTAATCCGAAAGACATTCCTTTTTCGGTAGGTTACACAGCTGGCATTTATTTTATTCTGCAGTTCCTGAAAGCATTCCCCAACCCGACCGCAAGACACATTCTCGGGCTTATAGGAAGTATTGGCTGGGCAATGGGCGTCCGCATCGGAGGATTCCTGCTCATCGCATATCTTTTGCTTTTCCTGCTGATATATGCAGTCCTTACTAAGCAGGTTAAGGCTGCATTGAACGGCAAGACCATCAAGCAGTTTGCAATAGTGTCGGCTTCCGGTTACCTCATTGCAATTCTTTTCTGGCCATACGCCCACCTGGGTATTGTCAGCAAACCGTTGGAAGCATTGAAGATCATGTCAAACTTCTTTGTGAACATTGGAATGTTATATGACGGCAATAAGATCCAAAGCAATCAGGTGCCTTGGTTCTACATTCCTAAATACATTGTCTATACTGCACCGATCGTCGTATTAATAGGAAGCGCATTGGGACTGGCCGTAGTGGGTTCGCTTGCAAAAAAGCATCGTGACACGTTCATTTTCTCACTGTTTCTGATATTCACAATCGTATTCCCTATAGCATATGCAGTACACAAAAATTCATCTTTGTACGACGGTTGGAGGCACTTCCTGTTTGTGTATCCTCCTATAGTGGTTATTGCTGCTATGGGTTGGAACTGGCTGGTAGGCGCCAAACATGCCGCACTCAAATACACCGGCCTTGGCCTGGTTATTGCGGGGTTAGCGCTTCCTGCCAAGTATGTAGCTGCCAATCACCCCTACGAATCATTGTATTACAACGAAATAGCGGGCGGACTGAAAGGTATGTACGGAAAGTATGAGACCGACTATTACATGATAGGTGTAAAAGAAGCAACCAACTGGCTGCTGGAACACGAGCACATTGCCGACAAGAAAGTTGTCATAGGTACCAACACCACCTACCCTATGATCGCCGCGCTTTACCAGGCAAATCGCAAAAACCTGCCATCAAAATATGCCGGTATGTACGAACGATACGCCGATTTCAGGCAGGATGATGTTTACAAGGCATTTGCAGCCCAGCACCCGGACTTCAAAGAACCTTTTGCTCCTAGTCCTTCCTACATTCGCTTCTACGATCGTTACAGTAAAGACTGGGACTATTGCATCATCTTCTCCCGGTTCGTAGATGCAGCTCAGCTCAACAGCGGTAACTGGCCGCCTGAAGAGACGATACACACGGTGAAAGTGGACGGTGTGCCAATAGTTGCAATATTGAAACGTAAGACTAAGAAAGACCTTGCAGGCTTTGATCTGATGAAGGAAAAGAAATATGCTGAAGCGAAAGCTATGTTCCTTGAGTCTTTACAAGAATACCCCGGCAATGAGTTGGTTTGGGCTGAAATGATGAGGTTGTATGAAGCCGAAGGAAAGAACGATTCTGCGATCTACGCGGGCAATCAGGCGCTCAAAAAGCACCCGGCTGATATAAATGTATACCAGACAATGGGAGGAATCCTTATCAAAGAGAAAAAGCTCGAAGAAGCTATGAGGCTTTATAAAGGTCTGGAGAAATACAATCCTTCATTCAGTCACTTCTTCCTTGCATATGCCTACGCAATGACGGGCAACGCGAATGCTGCATACGGCGAGATCGATCAGGCAATCGCTGCTGATCCATACAACGATCAGCCATATCGCCTTGCTATTCAGATAGCGCAGCAGACCCGCGACATGGGTCGCGCTGAAGAATACAATGCGAAATTCGAGAAAGCATTCCCGAAGCCAGCCGAGGAGTAATTAGTAATTAGACCAATTCCAACATTGGAAAATAATATCATACGGAACTAAAGAGCATTGGACCGTGCTGACTCGACGGTTAGCAACGGCTCCTGCTCTGTTAGTCTATTCTCCGCTTCAGGATAGTATAATAGCCGCGTGTATACATGACCATCTTCTTCAGATGTGTGAACGGTTGCGATCTTATGCGCAGCAACAAATCGCTGCTCGTCGGCTGTCAATAACCGTGATTCGTCCATAGCCAGTGTGTACGCTTCAAAGCTGTCGAATATATTGACGGACAACTTCTCTGTTCCGTACATTTCAAGCAGATCCTTTGCTATGTCTTTGCAATAAGCCTTATAGTTGTCTTTGTCAGGGTCCATCTCTCTTACAATAACGCTGCACTTCTTCACAACAGATCTGCCATTAAGATGATTGCATGTGTGCAACTCGAAACCTATGAGCGACGCACTGTCATCAGTACTGTATATGGTCTTGTAGATTGTTTTCTCAGCTATGGGTACTCTTGTGGCAAGAATGTTCGGTCGCTGGCGCAAAAAAGACGGAAATCCGATCAGGGTGAAGAACAGGACAACTGTTATTACAGCAGTCCATTTTGCAAACATGTGTCTGTTGCGTGTAGTCGTCATGTGTTGGCTTTAGAGCAAATTAATTGATCAGTGAGTTGCAGCTATCCCACCTACACATATAGTTATGTTAAAATAGGAACGGACCGGAAAACCGGCCCGTTCCTATTAACTTCAAGCTAATTATTTATGCGAGTTTCTTGATCAGATTCTCGTTCAGTGCGTCAAGGAACTCCTCAGTGTACAGGTAATGTTCTCCATGGTTCACCTTGTTGCCGTGGATACACACTGCCAGATCCTTGGTCATCTTGCCACTTTCCACAGTTTCGATACACACCTGCTCCAATGCGTTTGCAAAATTGATTAGGTCATTATTACCATCAAGCTTGCCGCGGAACGCCAGACCACGCGTCCATGCAAAGATGGAAGCGATCGGATTGGTAGATGTTGGGCGGCCTTTCTGGTATTCACGGAAGTGACGTGTCACAGTACCATGTGCGGCCTCTGCCTCCATGGTCTGTCCGTCAGGAGTAACCAATACGGAAGTCATGAGACCAAGCGACCCGAAGCCCTGTGCAACTGTATCGCTCTGCACGTCACCGTCATAGTTCTTACACGCCCACACAAAATTTCCGTTCCATTTCAATGCACTCGCTACCATATCGTCGATAAGGCGATGTTCGTAAACGAGGTTTTCCTTATCGAAAGCAGCTTTGAACTCCTTCTGGTAGATGTCTTCAAATATATCTTTGAAACGTCCGTCATATTTCTTGAGGATGGTATTCTTTGTTGACAGATACAACGGCCATTTCTTCTGTAATGCCAGGTTGAAGCATGCACGCGCGAAACCGGTTATTGATTCGTCGGTGTTGTACATCGCTAATGCCACACCATCATCTTTGAAGTTATACACTTCGTGTTCGATGGTAGTACCGTCTTCGCCCTCAAATTTGATGGTGAGCTTGCCCTTACCCTTTACCACGAAGTCTGTGGCGCGGTACTGATCACCAAAAGCGTGACGACCGATGCAGATTGGTGCTGTCCAGTTTGGAACCAGACGCGGTACATTGTTCATAACGATCGGCTCACGGAACACAGTACCGTCAAGGATGTTGCGGATGGTGCCGTTAGGACTTTTCCACATTTGCTTCAGTCCAAATTCAGTAACCCTTGCTTCGTCCGGAGTAATGGTAGCACATTTGATACCTACACCGTATTGTTTGATTGCGTTAGCCGCATCAATGGTCACCTGGTCGTTTGTCTGGTCACGATATTCAAGACCCAGATCGTAGTACTTTATATCGACATCCAGATATGGGAGGATGAGTTTCTCTTTAATGTATTTCCATATAATTCGGGTCATTTCATCTCCGTCGAGTTCCACAACCGGGTTTGCTACTTTGATCTTTGCCATGTTTATTATTTTATTGTGTAGTTACTATTTTACTTGCTGAGTTCCGCCTTCCGGCGCCTCAACGGACTCAAATGTATAAATAATCTTCAGAGAATCATATCAGGCATCCCTGAGGGTACTACTGCTATTGAGCATCGTAATAATACCCTGCCAAACCTATCTGGGTTTTTGCGGTAATGTGTAATTTTCCGCCATCCAGCCGGATGATCTTGTAAAAAAATGCATCACCCGTATTATACTCTATTTTCAGAGTTTGCTCAGCATTGATGTACCAGGTAAAAGGCAGATCGGGCGAACCCGTACTTGTCTCTAAACCGGTACTGTCCTTGTTAAAGTCCAGCGTGTTCACCACAGCTGCATTAGCATTCCTGAACTCCCAACTATCGAGCAAACCGTTAGCATTATCGTCGGTCGCGAATTTTACTTTTTTCCACTTTCCGAGTATTCGTACTGATGGCGAACCGATCGGAGCCTTGGTGCATGAACCAACAAAAAGGGCAACCGTCAACATTAGCGGCATTATTCGGTAAGGGCTTGTCCGGTTCATAATGGATCGAGATCTTTTCAAAAAAATAAGCATCCTGACGGTGCTATTTTCAAATTTACCGAAAATATCACAAACCAACACCCGGCTACTAATAATCGCCGTAGCTGGTTTCACCCAACTGTGACAATGCATCTTCAAGTTGTTTGTCATTGGGTGCAATACCGTGCCACTCGTGGGTGCCTTCCATAAAACTGATGCCCTTGCCCATTGCAGTATGCATGAGCACACATACAGGCTTGCCTTTTCCGGTAGCCGCTTTCGCGTCTGCCATCACTTTGAGCACATCAGCCAGATCGTTACCATTCATTTCAAGGACTGTCCAGCCAAATGCTTCAAACTTCTGGCGCAACGAACCGAGGTTCATCACGTCGTTGGTGGGACCATCGATCTGTTGACCATTAAAGTCAATAGTGGCTATCAGGTTGTCAACTTTGTGGTGTGCGGCAAACATGATCGCTTCCCAGTTCTGTCCTTCCTGCAACTCACCATCGCCATGAAGTGAGTACACGATATGATTGTCTTTGTTAAGTTTTTTGGTCAGCGCCGCACCTGCAGCCACACTCAATCCCTG
This sequence comes from uncultured Flavipsychrobacter sp., assembly GCA_964652995.1. Taxonomy (GTDB): domain Bacteria; phylum Bacteroidota; class Bacteroidia; order Chitinophagales; family Chitinophagaceae; genus Nemorincola. Next base: position 27,572 of record CAZZCR010000028.1, read on the forward strand.
ACCGAGAGACCCGCTGGCTATTCGCACGCCCGGCAGATGCTCGTGAGTTGCAGGGTGTCCCTGCAACCTCGAATTTAGATGACGGAACGTAGCCAACTCTGCTACAGGGAAGTATCCTGAACGTGCCAGAACACTGTAGAACACCGGGGAAATATGACCATTTGACAGGAAGAACACATCCTCACCCACTCCATCCATATCAAAACCGGGCTTGCGGTCCATGATCTTGAAGTACAAGGCTGTGAGGAACTCGGTACACCCCAGCGAGCCGCCCGGGTGGCCGCTCTGCACCTTGTGTACCATCCTTACAATATCGCGGCGCACCTGCGTGGCCATTTCTTTAAGTTGCTCTGTAGTCATCTGGCAGTATTACTTGCTGCAAAAGTAGCGGTTATCATGGGATATTTAAGGGTATTTTTGGCGCTGTTGAATACGTGTGAAAACGCAGGGTTCGATGCTAAATCTACTTAGGGACGGATGACCCGACAACGGCCGAAAGGTGTATTTTGCGGCCAATGGCAAAGAAGCAAAACGAACATCGGTTCTTTACCCGAAACCTCCTTGACTGGCACCACACGATCAACGACCGCCAACTGCCATGGAAGGAAGAACGAGATCCTTACCGGATATGGCTGTCGGAAGTGATTTTGCAGCAAACCCGTGCGCAGCAGGGGCTCCCCTACTACATGCGGTTCATTGAGGCCTACCCTACCGTGACCGATCTTGCTGCTGCCGCCGAAGACGATGTCTTCAGGCTTTGGCAGGGACTGGGCTATTATAGTCGCTGCAAGAATATGCTGGCCACCGCCCGCATCATTGCCACGGAATACAACGGCGCATTCCCCGATACCTATGAAGGGCTTCTGAAGCTTAAAGGCATTGGCCCGTACACCGCCGCGGCTATTGCGTCCTTCGCTTTCAACAGGCCGGTAGCCGTTGTTGACGGCAATGTTTACCGTGTTCTATCGCGCTACATGGGCATCGCAACACCCATAGACAGCACCGAGGGCAAGAAGCAGTTCGCCAAATTGGCCAACGACCTGCTTGATGGTGACCGCAGCGCCGCCTACAATCAGGCCATCATGGATTTCGGCGCCACCATGTGCACGCCTTCCAACGCGCGCTGTGCCGACTGTGTGCTGGCCTCGCAATGTGTGGCCAACCGACAACAGACGGTAGATCTGCTGCCAGTAAAAGCCAAGAAGATAAAAGTGAAGGAACGGCATTTCACCTTCATCCTGCTGCGCCACCGCGGCCGCACCTGGATAGGCAAACGCGGCCCGGGAGATATATGGGAAAACCTGCATCAACCGCTTCTTTTCGAGTCAGAGGGAACACCTTCTGTAAATGAACTCGCCCAATTTATTGCTGATTCCGGGGTAACAGTGCCTGCAAGTGAGATTGTTTTCGTTGCGCGTACCAAACAGCGACTGACCCATCAACTTATACACTCAGAATTATATACGATAGAAATAAACTCCGACATTGCTCCTACAATTAGCGGGGGTAGCTGGCTGAGTAACAGCGAAATAAAAAAGTTAGCCTTTCCTAAAACACTTATTTCTTTTTTACAGAATTATTTATACTTTTAAGAGGAATTATGTAGTACATTTTTTTTCTTAGAGCCAAAATGATAATATTATGAGAGGCGTCAACAGGGTAGTTTTGATTGGTAATCTGGGCCGTGAACCCGATCTGCAGCATCTGGAAGGGAATATAGCAGTAGCAAAGTTTCCGTTGGCAACAACCGAAACATATAAAGACAAAAATGGTACACTTATTTCGCAGACCGAATGGCACACCGTAGTGTTGTGGCGCGGACTGGCAGAACTGGCCCAAAAGTACCTGCACAAAGGCAGCCTCATATATCTTGAAGGTCGTATCCGCACCCGATCATGGGAAGACAAAGACAAGAACCGCCGCTTCAGTACTGAGATCATAGGTGATAATCTGGTAATGCTTGACAAAAGAAAAGAGCATAGCGAACTACCATCTGTTGAAGGCCTTTCGGGAGATGTGCCGGGTTTCAATGATATGAATTTTGATGCAGGTGCCGGAACACCAAGTGCACCAAAAGACGATCTTCCGTTCTAGAACGATCTCCGATCATATTAAATCAAGGAATGAAAATTTTACGGTTTCATTCCTTTTTTTATCTTTGATAAACTCACCAAACACAAACAACTTGGAAAGTACAGAAGGCGACACGAGCTTTTTTCCATTGCTACTGCAGGCATCAGACAGCGTTTTCACATCGTCGGGGGCCACAATACTCATCATCATCGTATTGATCCTATTACTGCTTACCGCTATAACAGCCGGTGCTGAAACTGCTTATTTTTCGCTGTCAGCAAAGGATATCAATTTCCTGAAGAGCTCTGACAAATCGAGTGCGCGCACTGCAGGACTGCTGCTCGATCAGCCTAAACGACTCCTGGCCACCATTCTTGTTGCCAACAACTTCATCAACATTGCCATTGTTATCACCACAGATATGCTGGTGAAAATGATGCTGCAGGGGCTGCATCTCAGTACTGTAGTGTCGTTCCTGATACAGGTGGTATGTGTCACTTTCTTGCTGGTACTTTTTGGCGAGGTATTGCCCAAGGTATATGCAACGCAGAACAATCTGCGCATGGCCCTGTTTTCGGCTCCGTTCCTGCAGGTGTTGTCCTGGATGTTCAAGCCGGTGAGCGGATTTTTGGTGTCTTCTACCCGCTTTATTGAGGGACGTATGGGTACCAAATCTTCCAACATATCTAACGAAGATTTTGAGCACGCCATAGAACTGACCGTGGGCCACTCGGCCACGCGCGAAGAGGTTAACATCTTTAAAGGCATCCTTAAGTTTGGCAACATAACTGCCCGCCAGGTGATGCGCACAAGGCTTGATGTGAGCGGCGTGGACTTCGATCTGACTTTCCCTGAGGTGCGCAAGCTGTGCATCGAGGTAGGATATTCGCGCCTGCCGGTGTTTAAGGAGAACCTGGACAACATTGTAGGCATGATCCACACAAAGGACTTTTTGCCACATATAGACAACGACGAATTTGAATGGCACGGCCTGATGCGCCCCGCGTTCTTTGTGCATGAAGGCAAGCTGATTGAGGACCTGCTGAAAGAGTTCCAGCAGAAACGCCAGCACTTCGCGGTGGTGGTGGACGAGTTTGGCGGCACTTCGGGTATCATTACGCTGGAGGATATCATGGAGGAAATAATTGGTGATATAAAGGATGAGTTTGACGAGGACGACCTGCACTTCAAGAAGATAGATGATAATAATTTCGCTTTTGAGGGCAAGACCCTCATCAACGATGTGTGCCGTATCATAGGGCTTCCATCAGACGAGTTTGATAATGTGCGCGGTGAAAGCGATTCGCTGGCAGGTCTGGTGCTGGAGATAGCGGGTAAGTTTGTAGCCGTGAACGATGTGGTGTCTCATCAACAGTACGACTTCACGATACTTGCTGTAGAGAAAATGCGAATCACCCGGGTAAAGGTCACTATTAATCCACCGGTGGCGGACACGGAAGAATAGCCATTTAAGAAACGTTCCTAAACTCACCGACCAGCGCCTGACAGCCCCGGCGAACATCTCTGTTTTTACTTTCCTAATTTAACACAAATAATTGGCTATCAATTATTTGTAAATACTAATACACACATTACTGTAGCTTAGGAGAAAGGTGGTATCTATCATTTCTACGCTACTTTTCGCCTGCCCGTTGCTAACAGAGGTTGACAATTGGCATTCCCTGACCTGACAAGACCCGATGTAACAATTGCGCTTGTGCCTCCACCCGCAATTGTGGTGATGGTTTGAGCGTTAGCAGTGCCAGCTGCTATAAGCAACAACAGAAAGGATAATATATGGCGAAACAGGTTCATGGTTATTCAATAATGAGTTTGCTGCGCCAGGTGCCCGTGGCAGTAGTCAGGTGTATGAGGTAAATACCGGGAGGCAATGTGGTGGTTACGGGTAGGTTGTGCGTGATGGTGCGGATACTGAGGGTGCGGCCGGCAACATCGGTAATGGTGGCGACGGCGGTGCCGCCTTGCGGCAGCTGCACCGTAAATGTGCTGTTCGTGGGGTTGGGGAAGAGGGCGAAACCTGCAGCCGCTACCGCTGCCACACCGGTGGCACACTGTGGTGGGCCCAGTATGGTGAGCAGCTGCGCTGCCCATGCTGTGCCGCATACATTGCTGACAGCATGTGATATGACCGCTGTACCCGCGCTGATGCCGGTGACCACCCCACCCGATGTGATACCCGCAGCTGATGCCGAGGATGACCACACCCCGGTAGCACTTGCGGTGAATGGAACAGTGTCGCCCACGCAAATGGTATCGGGGCCGGTGATGGATGCCGGCATGGGGAATGACTGTACCGTCACCGCTATCGTCATGGTATCGGGGGCACCGCCATCGGTGATGCGTACTTTAAAGGTATCGGTGCCGGTATAGCCTGCATGAGGAACGTAGCTGGTGCCTATGGGTGTTTTTACGCCCGTTGACGAAACTGCCCAGTGCCATGCCGCCAGCACACCATGAGCGGGCTGCTGCGCTATGCTCCATGTAAGCGGCTGCTGATCATCGGCATCAAACACACGCAACAGCGTATCTATGGTATGCAGCTCGCCACCGCAAACAGTGATCGCCACAGTGCTGCCCTGTGTAAAATAAACGGAATTGTTGGGCAGGTCTATTTTGCGAATAACAGAGTTGCCAAACTCACATACTAGTAGTGGCCCCCCACCCTGCCTGGAAAGATTCCGTGAGCCATTAAATGTTGCCGCTGTGGCAGGTCCTCCGTCACCGCTGTATCCGCTGGCACCTGTTCCGGCAATAGTTGTGATGATACCCGATGGGTCAATTTGACGGATGACGTTTTCGTTGCGTTGTGCTACGTATAGGTATCCGCTAGACCATGCAACGCCCATTGGAGCCGAACCCAAGCCTGCAGCAGTGGCAGGCCCGCCGTCTCCGGTATAGGTGAGACTTCCATTTCCCGCAACTGTCGACACAATTCCGGCGCTGTTAATTTTTCTTACCCTGAAGTTACCCGCATCGATCAAATACAAGTTCCCTGCCAGATCGGTTGATAATTCCAAAATGTTGTTGAATTGTGCAGCCGTAGCCAGCCCGCCATCACCACTAAAACCCGGTGTTAAGCCACCTGCGTAATGTGTAATTATACCACTCGGTGTGATCTTCTTGATGTAAAAAGTTGTAGAAAAATATAAATTACCAATAGTGTCAAGAGCAAGCCCGATAGGCATACCAAATTCAGCAGCTGTTGCTGGTCCACCATCACCCGAATAGCCCGAAACCCCGGTACCTGCCCAAAGAGTGATAATACCATTTGTGTCTACGCGCCTGATCCTATTTCCTACAGCTATGTAAACTCGCCCCCACTTATCCACAGCGCACTTTCTGACCATCGTAAATTCAGAGGCGGTTGCCGGACCACCATCGCCTGAGTATCCCAAAGTGCCCGTGCCTGAGAATTTCCACATCAGATTATTGTTGTCGATTACCCTTGTACCATAAAAATAGCCATCATTGAAGTGAATACGACCGTCGTATGATTGTGCCACAGCATATGGCTGCAACATATATGAACTTGTAGCAGGCACACCATCAGCCGTACTGGTGCCTCCACCCGCTATTGTAGTGATGATTTGAGCGTTAGCAGTGCCAGCTGCTATAAGCAACAACAGAAAGGACAATATATGGCGAAGCAGATTCATGGCTTATTCAATAATGAGTTTGCTGCGCCAGGTACCCGTGGCGGTAGTGAGGTGTATAAGGTAAATACCGGGAGGCAGTGTGGTGGTTACGGGTAGGTTGTGCGTGATGGTGCGGGTACTGAGGGTGCGGCCGGCAACATCGGTAATGGTAGCGAGGGCGGTGCCACCTTGCGGCAGCTGCACCGTAAATGTGCCGTTCGTGGGGTTGGGGAACAGGGTAAAACCTGCAGCCGCTACCGCTGCTACACCGGTGGCACACTGTGGTGGCCCCTGTATGGTGAGCAACTGCGCTGCCCATGCTGTGCCGCATACGTTGCTGACCGCATGTGATATGACCGCTGTACCCGCGCTGATGCCGGTGACCACCCCACCCGATGTGATACCCGCAGCTGATGCCGAGGATGACCACACCCCGGTAGCACTTGCGGTGAATGGAACAGTGTCGCCCACGCAAATGGTATCGGGGCCGGTGATGGATGCCGGCATGGGGAATGACTGTACCGTCACCGCTATCGTCATGGTATCGGGGGCACCGCCATCGGTGATGCGTACTTTAAAGGTATCGGTGCCGGTATAGCCTGCATGAGGAACGTAGCTGGTGCCTATGGGTGTTTTTACGCCCGTTGACGAAACTGCCCAGTGCCATGCCGCCAGCACACCATGAGCGGGCTGCTGCGCTATGCTCCATGTAAGCGGCTGCTGATCATCGGCATCAAACACACGCAACAGCGTATCTATGGTATGCAGCTCGCCACCGCAAACAGTGATCGCCACAGTGCTGCCCTGTGTAAAATAAACGGAATTGTTAGGCAGGTCTATTTTGCGAATGACATTATTTCCCGCTTCGGCAACGTATAGAGGACTTCCACCTCTCCGGAACGCACGCTGTGGTGCATTAAGAAGGGCCATTATCGCAGGGCCACCATCACCAGAATATCCGGTCATTCCAGAAGTACCAGCAATTGTATTAATCACCCCATATGGATCTATCTGCCTAATTATTTGGCAATCTCGGTCACAAATGAAGATCGATCCAGACTCGTAATGCAAACCGTGCATTCCGCCAAAACCCGCGGCAGTTGCTGGCCCACCATCACCAGAACATATAATTGTACCGTTACCTGCAATTGTCGTAATGATACCAGCTGTGTCAACCCGACGAATTCTGCGATTGCCATTATCAGCTATGTACACATTCCCCATATAATCAGTTGTAAGAGCGTGCACATAATTTCCAATTTGAGCCGCTGTGGCAGGGCCACCGTCACCACTAAAACCAACAACGCCGTTACCGGCAAAACGATTGATTATGCCAAACTTGTCAATTTTTCTCACGTAGCTATTTGTTGCACAAACATATAAGTTACCGAAAGTATCGATTGCCAATCCAAGAATTCCGGAAATTCCAGCAGATGTAGCAGGTCCACCATCACCAAAAATCAAATTACTACCTGTTCCTGCAACAGTAGTAATTATTCCGGCTGTGTCAATTTTACGAACACGATTATCAGAACCAAGATAGAGGTTATCATTTCTATCAATAATCAACACCGGAGATCGTTCAATGGCTGCGGTACTTGCAGGACCTCCATCACCTGAAGTCCCAGGAGAACCATTGCCCGCATAAGTAGTCACCAAACCATCAACAGAGACTTTCCTGATTCTATTTTCCCATCCGTAAGAAATATAAACAATGCCTTTAGAATCCACAACTACCGTACGTGGCTGAGATAGATAGGAACTTGTAGCAGGGATTCCATCAGCCGTACTTGTGCCTCCACCAGCAATTGTGGTGATGGTTTGAGCGGCTACGTCCACACGATGCACTAAAACAACAACACTAATGAAAAGAAAAAAAAGAAAATATCTTATGCGTATTGAAAAATCAGTTAAAACCATATATAAAATAATTAAAACGCAGTGGCTGATTCCTCAGCCACTGCGAACATTAAAGAAAATCAATTCTAAAATCATCCAAAAAACCTGTTGACGTTATGTTCACCATATTGCTCGTTCCCAAACCGGTGCAACCTGTTCCGATCCAATTGTTGAACTGAAAATAGCAGTTTGTCGAAAATGTTGCATCACTCATAATCCCTGAAGGGAGATAAGCTCCGCACGGTGGAGACGGGCAATACCACTGAAATGAGACGTCAGTCCATTGAAAAGTTGTTGATGATGTGGGAACGGGAGCAGTAAAAGAAGTCGGAAAAAGCGTCGTAAATGTAAACCAATCTGGGACAGGAGCAGTAAAGCCGCCGGGTGGCAACATTATTGTGTTGACAGCAATTCCGCAAAGTGGATTTCCATTTGCAACGTCATAAGCATGAATTGAAAAATAAACAGAGCAAACGGGATTGATATTTCTTACTTGGATTGCGCCTGTTTGCGCCCTTACATTAAAGGAAAGGATTAAAATAAAAAATGATAACAGGTACTTCATGACTGTGATTTTTGGTTAAATTTGGAAACTCTGCTACCGCACATTTAAGCACTGCCCTTTGTAGCAAAGCAGCGGAAAACCAAACCACACCAACACAACTACCCACACAATATACAAATTGTGGCAATAAGTAGTTTTGCATACCTTCGTATTTCGATCAGGAAGGGCGAAGTATGCTGCGCGTTTCTATGGCGGGGATCTCCCGTTTGGCCATCGGCCATTTCGCAAAGTATATCAGTCTTTCAGTACAGGCAATTTTGGTAGGCTTCGGTTTGCCATATATTGCCTGTACTTTTCTAATAAATACCCTGCACCGGCTATACAACACGAATGTAAAAACGAATATGCGTATCATATTCATTTTTCAGGCACTATTTTGTACCTATTGTGAATCTTTTGTTAATGCGGCGGTTATAGCAAAGTATTTACCTCCACTCTGTAGAAATCAGCGAGTGTCATCAGCATCGAAACCTTCAGGCTTGGATACCGTCCGTTTTCAATGCGGCTGAGAACCGTGCGGGCAATGCCTACCTCCTGCGCAACGGTTTCTAGTTTCAGGCCATGTTCGTAGCGCAGCTGCTGCTGCCTCGCGCCGATCTGCTGCAGGGTTTCCTGCTTGTTTGTGTTATTCATGTTGGTTAGAGGTTGAGGGTGGTTTAAGAGGGAATTCCTTGGAGAATCGATCGTCAGATCGGCCAATCAAACGTCATGGTCTTCACAAGGTCGGGGTGCAGACTTTCAAATACCGGACAAGTGCGGGCTATGCGCTCTATGATGGCCTTCTGTTTGTCGGTAAACGGCTGACTTTTGGGAAAACGCATATGCACCTTTATCTCACCAATGCGGCGCGGGTCGGGTACCATTATTTTGGTCACTTCGCATTCTGCCCCGGTTATGTCCAGCTCGTGTACCGATGTGGCAATACCAATAGTGGTGACAATACAGGCCGCCAGTGCGGTGGCCACGAGGTCGGTAGGCGAAAAACGCTCGCCCTTGCCATGATTATCTACAGGCGCATCGGTCTCTATGGCGCTGCCCGAGCGGGTGTGGGTGCAGCTGGTACGGAGGTCGCCGGTATATGTTACGAGTGCTGTCATAGTTGTTTTTGTGTTAAAAGTGCAGGTATAAAGGTAGTGAAGAGTAGTTTTATTTTTTTGAATGAGACATACTAACTAATTTAGTATGTAGGTATGAAAAGCCTTAGGCGTAGTTTTTGGTTGCTGGCAGGAATGTGTACATGGGCGGGGTATGCCCATGCGCAGGCCGCTAAGGACACAGTGAAAAAGGCTGTGCCGCCGGCTGCAAAGGTGGCCCCCAAGGGTCCGAAACCAATAGAGCACGAACTGAGCGGTGGCATCCGCCTGAATGCGAATGGCTGGGGTGTTTATGGCGAGTTGGGTAAGGTGAAGTTCAACAACACCAAGACGGCTGACATGTTTTACCGGGTGAACTTCTTGCAGCTGGAGCTGGGCGAGATCAGAAGTCCGCAGCAGGAAAAGCTGAGATCGGAGGGCAACGCCACAGGTGGCACCACCAAGTACATCTACGGAAAGATCAACAACTTTTATACACTGAAACTGGGTTTTGGTCACCGTGCCATGCTGGCCGGCAAACCAGACCCCGGATCGGTATCGATACACTGGGCAAATGTGGTGAGCGGATCGCTGGGGATGATGAAACCCTACTACCTGAATGTGTGGAGCGATCCAAACGCGATAAAATATACAGAAGACACGAAGAACCTGTTCCTGTCGCAGCGGTCCATAATGGGTGCCGCGGGCTTCGGTACGGGCCTGAGTGAGATGAAGATGGTGCCGGGCGGACACTTTAAGTCCATGCTGCACTTTGACCTGCCGGGCGCACGCACCAGTGTGCTGTCGCTGGAGACAGGTGTGAGTGTTGACTACTATGCCGAACCCATAACCATAATGGCTAACAGAGACCCCCAACAACTTTTTGTAGACTTTTTCATGGCCATACAATTTGGCAAACGTTGGTGATGGTCGTAATTTGCAACCCGATATGCAAGAATTGCCGGTAATCAGTAAAGGAGAAGAACGCCAGAAGAAGCCGAACTGGCTGCGAGTGAAACTGCCGATAGGCGAAAGCTACCGCCATGTGCGCAACCTCGTGGACACCCACAAGCTGCACACTATATGCGAAAGCGGCAACTGCCCGAATATGGGCGAGTGCTGGGGCGAAGGAACAGCTACATTCATGATACTGGGCAACATCTGCACAAGATCGTGCGGTTTCTGCGCGGTGGCCACGGGCCGCCCCGAACCGGTGGATTGGGACGAGCCGCAGCGTGTGGCAGAGGCCATTCACCTGATGAAGGTGAAACATGCCGTGATCACATCGGTAGACAGGGACGAACTGAAAGACGGCGGCTCCATTATATGGTACAATACCATAAAGGCGGTGCGGGCACTGAACCCCAACACTACCCTGGAAACACTGATACCCGACTTTAAAGGCGATTGGGACAATCTGCAACGCATCATAGACGCGGCACCCGAGGTGGTATCGCACAACATGGAAACGGTGGAAAGGCTGACACGCAAGGTGCGCATACAGGCCAAGTATCACCGTAGCCTGGAGGTGCTGCGCCGCCTGAAGGATGGCGGCATGCGCACCAAGAGCGGCATCATGCTGGGTCTGGGTGAGGAAAAAGAAGAAGTACTGCAGTCGCTGCAAGACCTTGCCGATAACGGTGTGGACGTGGTGACGCTGGGCCAGTACCTGCAACCTACCCAGAAACACCTGCCAGTAGTGCGTTTTGTACACCCCGATGAATTCGCATTCTACCGCGAAGAAGGCCTGAAAATGGGCATTGACTATGTGGAGAGTGGTCCGCTGGTGCGCTCATCTTACCACAGCGAAAGGCACATTGGGAAGAGGTAATTTGGATTTTGGGAATTGGAATTTGGATTGGAATTTGGAATTTACTATAAGGTAATTGGAAAGGAACGCGCAATACTGGATAGATAAGCTGCAACTGACACCGCATGTGGAAGGTGGTGCCTATGGAGAGGTGTACAGGGCGAACCTGATACTACCCCACTCCGCACTTACTAAGACGCACAACAGCGACCGCAATGCCATGACCAGCATTTACTTTTTGCTGCAGCATGGCGAGTTTTCAGCATTCCATCGAATAGCGTCTGATGAATTGTGGCACCGCTACGATGGCGGCACACTTTGTATCTACGAGATAACGCCCGACGGGCAACTGATACGGCACTTACTGGGTATTGAAGAAGGTGCTATGCCGTTTGTGATGATACCTGCGGGCAGTTGGTTCGGGTCGCGGGTGGAACAGGAAGACTCTTTCACGCTATGCGGTTGCACCGTTGCGCCCGGCTTTGACTTTGCCGACTTTGAACTGGCCGACAGAAAGGCACTCTCAGCGCAGTATCCCGCTCATTCAGGTATCATCGCCGAAATGACACGTTAGTTAGGTTTTAACCTACGCGCCGCAAGGCTGATGTTCACCACCAGATCATGCTCATTCAGCCGCGTGTTGTTGCCAAGCGTACGGTGCACAAACATGTATCCCGTTTCTATTTTCACAAATTGGCCCGCGGGAAGCAGTACCCCCGCGAAAGCACGATGCTGGTCTACAGCCGAGAAACTTCCGATTGTGTTAGTAAGGAACACCTCATAATACGCCGACCATGATGTTTTGCCATGTGGTGAATAACGCAGCACAGGCCGCAGGCGTTGCCGCCACGCATGCGTTCCGCCCTCAAACCAGCGCGACTCGGCAGCATAGCGGGTGCTTATTGTAACGTGACCGATGCGGGCAATGTCGCCCTCGGCCATCACCGACGCACGGAATTCATTTCTCCCGCTGCCAAGCTCATCTCCTGTATGCACCAAGGTGTTGCACGACCTGAAAACAGCTATCGGAGATAAGCCAATACGAACCTTATCAGACGCATGAAAGTAGGTCCAGTTGCGGAAGGAAGTCATTAGGTGTCGCTCCACAGGATTGAGGTGCGCACCATCGCTCTGGCGGCGGTATTGTAACTCTCCATCCGTTTGCCAGCGTGTTGTCAGCGGCACCTGTGTAGTGAACCGCGCCCAACTATTATAATGCTGCGCCTGAGCACCGGGAAGCAAAAAAAACGTGAATGCGGCATACAAAAGCGCATGCCGGCATTCACGTAGTTTATTCATTAGCGTTCGCATTAATTGCTGATCTCCTATTATCCTGATATGCCTTACAGAAGTGTTGTAGGGCACACATAATCGGTAAGTGTGAACTTGCCCGAGTTCTTTATCGCACCAAAACCGCCTTTCACATCTATCAGCTTGTCATAGCCGCGCGCCTTGAGGATGGAGACAAAGATCATAGACCTGTAGCCACCCGCACAATGCACGTAGTAAGTTTTGTCTTTGCTCAGTTGCTGCATGGCTGCATTCACATCGTCAAGTGGCGTATTCTCTGCACCGCGGATATGCTCACTGAGGAATTCGCTGCGCTTACGCACATCTATCACAGCTACATCATCATTGAGCTCCTGACGCGCTGCTAACTCATCGGCAGAGATAGACTCTATCATATCAACCTCCTTACCTGAAGCTTTCCAGGCCGGGAAGCCACCATCCAGGAAGCCGATACAGAAGTCATAACCCACACGAGCCAGCCTTGTTATCACCTCTTCTTCAGCACCGGGCTCTGCCACTAAAAGTATCTCCTGTTTGATATCGGGTATGAGTGCTCCCACCCAAGGAGCAAACCCACCCTTGATACCAATGTTCACCGATCCGGGAATGAAACCTGCAGCAAATGACTGTGGGTCGCGGGTATCCAGCACCAATGCGCCGGTCTCATTAGCAGCAGCCTCAAAAGCCTCCGGCGACAGTGGTCGCTTGCCGCGTGCCAGTACGGTGTCTATAGAATCGTACACGCCCTTGTTCATAGCCACATTGAGCGGGAAGTAGGCCGGAGGCGGCATAAGGCCGTTGGTCACTTCTTTCACAAACTCCTCGCGGGTCATGTCGGCACGCAGGGCATAGTTGGTCTCCTTCTGGTGGCCAAGTGTGTCAGATGTTTCCTTGCTCATGTTCTTTCCGCAGGCACTACCTGCGCCGTGGGCAGGATATACGATGATATCATCGGCCAGCGGCATGATCTTGTTACGCAAACTATCGAACAGCGTGCCTGCCAGTTGCTCCTGAGTCATGTCTGCTGCTTTCTGCGCCAGATCCGGACGACCAACGTCGCCTATGAAAAGTGTATCGCCCGAGAACAGACTGGTGGTCTTTCCATTCTCTTCAGTAAGCAGGTAGCAGGAACTCTCCATTGTATGGCCCGGTGTATGCAATACCATGATAGTGGCATTACCTACCTTGAACTCCTGACCATCTGTAGCAATTATTGCTTCAAAACCCGGTTGCGCATTGGGGCCATAAACTATTTTGGCACCAGTCTTTGCTGCGAGGTCCACGTGTCCCGAAACGAAATCGGCATGGAAGTGCGTTTCGAAAACGTACTTGATGGTAGCCCCGTCATTCTTCGCCTTTGTAACGTATGGCATCACCTCACGTAGCGGATCAATGATCGCTGCTTCGCCATTGCTTTCAATGTAATAGGCTCCTTGTGCAAGGCAGCCGGTGTAAATTTGTTCGATCTTCATTTTTATATGTTTTTAGTTTTTTCTGATTTATATGCAAATTTCGGTAGTTGTTTGCGTTACATGCGGAACAATTGTCCCACAACTCAGGCAGCGTAAATTTCCCTTATGAAGATATAAATACCCATGATAAGCACCAACCAACCGAAACCTTTTTTCAACTTGTGACCGGGAATGTTGCGCGACAGCCTGGTACCCACCAATATACCTGCAACAGCAATTGCTGTGATGGTGAGTAAAAACTGCCAATTGACATTGGCCGAACCGAGGTCGCCCGCAAACCCTGAAAGAGAGTTCAACGCAATGATGAGCAGCGAAGTTCCCACTGCCTGCTTCATGGGTAATCGCAATAAGAGCACCAATGCAGGAATGAGCAGGAAACCACCACCTGCACCCAACACACCCGTTACGACTCCTATTCCAATGCCTGCCAGGATGAATTGAAATGTCTTATTTCCATTCTTCTCATCTGGTGCAGTTTCGGTGTTGCCGCCCCTGATCATAGAAAGTGACGCTGCCACCATCAGGAGGGCAAAGAGCGTCATAGTAGCCATCTGTCGGGTGATTACCATATCTCCGGCCGCAAAGATCACCTTGGGTACCAACGGCAACAGAAACCTGCGTACCAATAGTATTGTGGCTATAGACGTAACACCAAAAAGTGCCGCCACACGCAGTTGCACATTTCCCTGGCGATAATGACGAAAAGCCCCAACCAAACTGGTGCTACCTACGATAAACAAGGAATAATAGGTGGCCTGCATAGCATCTATACCAAACAGATACACGAGCACCGGCACCGTAAGTATAGAACCGCCGCCACCGACGAGGCCAAGGGAAAGCCCTATAAGTATGGAAGCAATATATCCGGCAACGATCATGGCACAAAGGTGATTCAATCTGAAGAATTGTTCTGTAACAAATGTCCCGTAAGGCATGAGTACAGTCATAAATTAGATACGATAAACATCGTGCAAAACCATGTGTGCAAAGGTTTCCCGTAGAAAATTGTAACAACGACATTTTTTTGCCGAAATCTTTTTGAAATGCGGGTTTTTATGTTAATTTTATGTCCTAACAACCAAACACATTTTAAAACAAAAACTTACTGTATGAAACTAAGGATCTTTACAGGCATGCTGATGGTGGTTTTCCTGTCTCTGTTCAACTCATTTGCAGCTAACGCTCACGGAGGTTGCAAAAAAGGCAACTGCTGCCGCCCGGCACATCATGGATGGGGACATCATGGTTACATGTATGGCCCTGATGGTTATTATGCAAAGCACAAGGGCGCTTGCACAGGTAGCTGCGAGAAAAAATGCAGTGGTGAGGAAAAATCTTGCTGCGATAAGAAAGAGTCTTGCAAAAAGTCTTGCGAGCACACTTACACTCGTGCACGTTACCACCAGGATTGCTGCGGTCATGGTCACCTGCATTCAACTAAGAACGACGACTAATTGAGGTCTCAATATTTTATAAAAAAGCTGTCTTCGGGCAGCTTTTTTTATTGCCACAAACTTGCCGGCTTGGTCGGGTCTTGTCTGCTGATCTAATTAGCAAAAAGTGGAATCGAAAAGTAGTTACGTCTCGGCAACGCTTATTGATGAGAGAACCAAATAAGGGGAAAGAACCGGAAAAATCACTGTTTAAGCATAATGTGGAAATGCCTTGGGGAAAGCCGGTCAGTGAAAGGTCTACATTACTCGAAATAAAAAACTTTGCACCTCTGGAGCAAATCCGTGCAAAGTATAAATAAACAGAAAAAGCCCCTGCAAATGCTAAAGGCTAACAAAATAGAATTAATATAATTACGAATAGCCCCGAAGTTGTGATACGGGGCTATTCGCAATCAAATATCTACTAATACCAGTGGTAGTAATGAGTGTGGTTGTGCTCTTTGATCTCGCTCTTCCAAGCTTTCTTGTGAGCTTTGCGGTGCTTACGAGCAGCAGCAAATGGCCTGTCTTGGCACATTTTCTTCTTAGCTTTATATTCTTTCTTGTCGCTCTTCCAGTCCTTTTTCCAGGCCTTGTAGCAATGGAACTCAGTTGTTTCTGATTTGGAGTCATCTCCATGGGCTGAGGCGCTGTTTGCACCGAATAATGCGATCGATAAACACGCTAGTAAGACGAAGTTTTTCATTCAATTTTATTTTGTGAAGGCAAGATAAGTAATAATTCAGATTTCCAATAATGATAGCCGCATTTTTTTTTATTCAGCACATAACTGATTGAAAAAGGGTAAAAATTATTGCTTACACTTAAAACAAAAACACTCCGGACGTTGCCTTCCGATCAGGGATATGACACATGCGGGTGTTCAACCACTATTTTCTTCACGGTAAAATACTTCCTTTTACCGTTTAACTTATAACACAGTAATGCGACCCCTGCATGTTTCCGCAACGGTTTCGCCTTAGGTCTGTCGCCCGCCGGAGCGTACATGTTACCATCATCAAACTGACTACCAACCGCAATGTCCAGCTGCAATCCGCGTGCCGAACGTGTGAGCGAGACATTTGACTGCATTCCGTTTTCGGCTTTCAGCAATAATGGCACCTCCTGACCGTCTACCCAGATCTTTTCGGGAACTACAGATGCCCCTGCAGGTTTGAACAGTATCGAAAAAGTATAGTCACATCCGTGCCTGCCTGCTATGCCGCCACTCCAGCATCGACGGGTGGCATCGAGCACAGTTTGACCAAATACTCCATGTGCTGATAACAGGACAGCCATCAAAAGGATTCTATGCATAATACAGGTTTTACTATCATCAAATATACGAAACGCCCACCCCTACCCTAAAATTAACCCTTGTTTGACCCGGGTATTGCCCGTGAATAGGAAATGGATTCGTTATTTTGCAGGATGATGAAGCGTTTTGCAAGCCTGGTATTAGCCATGGCACTTTCGCTGGCGGCATGGTCGCAGACTGATTCCGCCACTTCAGTTGAGCCTCAGAAAAGTCACCTGCGCATCAGCCTGCTTACTTGCGGTGTAGGCGAACTCGTCTATGAGATCTTTGGCCACACTGCTGTGCGGGTTATCGACAGCTCCGTAGAAGGCCCTCTGCGTGACATTGTCTATAACTACGGGATGTTCAATGGTTATGACGACAACTTTGAGCTGAAATTTATGCGTGGCAAACTGCCTTACTACGTGGCGACCAACCAGTTTGACGATTTCATGATGGAATACAATGAGCTCGGTCGCCAGGTAGAAGAACAAGTACTCAACATCAACGACAGCGCCAAAGAGAGTATCAATGCCTTCCTTCAGGAAAACGTGCTTCCGCAGAACCGGTACTACAAGTACGATTTCTTTTTTGACAATTGCGCCACACGCATCAGAGACGTGTTTCCAGCCACGTTGGGTGCCGGTTTCAAATATGGAAAGATATTGCCGGACAACAGCACCCTGACCTTCCGCGACATCATCAACAGATACTTCTACCGCAGGCATTGGGAGCGCGTAGGGGTGAACATTTTATTGGGAAGCCGTATCGACAAGGTAATGACAGACAATGACATCATGTTTCTGCCCGACTACCTGAGAGATGGCCTCGCCGGTGCCACCACCAATGGCCAAAAAGTAGCCGATGCTCCCACGATCATATTACCAGGCAATAAGCCGGTGGCGGCCGGACCAAACATACCTATGCTGCTCACATGCTCTTTGTTGCTGTTGACAATGGCCGGCGTTGGTATCAGAAAATTCCAACTACTGGGTCGCATCATGAGCATTTTTCTGCTATTTGTATCAGGGCTATTGGGCGCACTCATTGTCACAATGTGGTTCGCAACAGACCATCAGGGATGTGCCAACAACTACAACATCCTGTGGGCAATGCCTGTGAATCTTATTCTTGCCTTTGCTAAACCGGTAAAAAAAGACAAGTATGCGGCACTCGCGATATTAATGATAGCCGCTTCCTTTCTGATGCATGTTCTGAATGTTCAGGGTCTGGTACCGGAGCTGATGCCGCTGATGCTGGCATTGATGGCTATTCACATAAACATTTACCGAAAAAGCAAAGAGGCTGCAAAAAAAGCAACCGCATAAAAGACGATATGGCGCAGCAACTGAACTATTCAAAAAAAGGTAGTGGACCTGCAGTAGTGTTGATACATGGTTTTCCCGACAGCAGCCGTATCTGGACTGAAATTGCTGATAACTTGTCGCGTCATTTTACTGTGCTGACACCAGACCTGCCCGGAAGCGGCGGCACGCCGTTGACGCGCCCTACCCTGCTACCTGAAATGGCAGACGGTATTATGGATATGTTGAGGAAAGAGCATATTTCCTCGTCTGTTATCGCCGGACATTCAATGGGTGGGTATACCGCTCTGGCATTTGCCCGCGCCTATCCTGAAGCTGTGCGTGGGCTGTCATTGGTGCACTCTACCTCTGCCGCTGACGATGAGGAGAAGAAAGCAAATCGCCTGAAAGCTATTGATTTGATAATGAACGGAGGAAAAGAAGCATTTATTAAACAGATGAATGTAAACCTATTCTCCACAGAATTCAGAAAGAACAACCTGGACGTCATGCAGTGGAAAACGGAACAGGGGATGCAGGTGAGCGAGTTGGCATTGGCCAATTTTTACCATGCCATGATAGCCCGGGATGACAATACAGAACTGCTGAATGACGTTAAATTCCCGGTGCAATGGATTCTTGGCAATGAAGACCCGATCATCAATTTTGCTAAAATTCTCCCATCGTGCCACCGATCGGTCGTCAATTTCGTATCTTTATACATGGGGTGCGGCCATACAAGTATGCTGGAACATCCTGAAAAACTTGTGAGCGATCTGATGGAATTCGCGAGCTGGTGTCACCGTAAACCCAATGCTTTATGATGAAGCGGTTATTGCTCATATTCACATTGTTCCTGCTGCCTCTTTTCGAGGCAAAAGCATCTCATATCGTGGGCGGAGATTTTGCCTACAGTTATCTTGGCGACACTATAATTGGTGGCCAACTATACATGCAGTACAAAGTCCGGTTGTTCATCTATCAGGATTGTGTGACGGGCGTAGCTGATGCCATAAAAGAAGATAACCCTGCGCACTTTACGTTGTACGAAAATAACGGATCGTCGGTGGCGGTGAACGTAGACACAAATATCAGATACAATTTAGCGACCGGGGCTATTACGGTACCAGCCAACTTCAGTAATGATTGTATCAACAAAGTACCGCAATTGTGCCTGCTGCGAAAAGAGTTTGTAAAGACATATTTTCTCAAACCAAACACAAGTGGCTATCTCGTTGCCTACCAAAGGTGTTGCCGAAACTCAAGCATAATGAATATTGTGGACCCGGGCGACCAGGGAGCAACATATTTCTGTGTTATACCGCCGTCGGGTTATCGAAATAACAGTGCGGTATATAAAAATTATCCGCCACAGATAATTTGCCTCGACAACCCACTCTACTATGACAATTCAGCGATAGACGCAGATGGCGATTCTCTCTCATACGAATTTTGCGCCGCCCAATTGGGCGCGACAGATGCTGATATTAAACCGATACAGGCATACCCTCCTCCGTATGACACAGTGAAGTATTTTCCACCCTACTCATTCTCAAACCCTATATCGGGACTTCCGCAGATCAAGATAGACCCAAAGACAGGCTTGATAACCGGCACCCCAAACCGCATAGGAAGATTTCTGGTAACTGTATGCTGCAATGAATGGCGAAAAGGAGTACTGATCAATACCAATAAACGCGAATTTCAATTTGTTGTGACAGACTGTTCGAAAAAAGTGATCGCTGATTTTCCGATACTGTCTAATTCACCAAATACCTACGTGGTCAATTGTGCCGATTACAAGGTTCATTTCATCAACACAAGCTCAGGTGGATTTTCCTACAAATGGCAATTTGACCTTGAGGGCAATACGGGCCTCTCGTCGACTGAATTTGAACCCGACTTTGTATATCCAGATACGGGAACCTACTCAGTGAAACTGATAGTAAACCCGGGCTCTACATGCCCCGACAGCATTACGAGATTTGTGAAAATATACCCGGTTTTTAAAGCTGAATTTACAGACACAGGAAAGTATTGCCCCGGCACCCCGATTTCATTTATCGATCAGACTACTTCTACAATTAAACCGATTCTGTATTGGAAGTGGAGCTTCGGGGACGGAGAGACATCTGAGGTACAGAACCCCGTGCACACTTTCGACCGTGGCGACACCTACAATGTAGTACTGATCTCTGAAAACGCCCGGAATTGTGTTGACACAACATTGAAACGGATTGTGGTACAGGACTTCAGACCATATGCCGGCGACGACACGATAATTGTGAAGGGCGAAAAGATACAATTTGATGCCAAAGGAGGGCGAAACTACACCTGGCTTCCGAAACAAAATCTGGACGACTCGACCATTGCCACCCCAACTGCTGAATACCTCGACACCGGATTCTACAGTTACGCAGTATTTGTCCAAAGCGATTATGGCTGCAAAGGATATGACACGATAAATGTGTTAGTGGTTTTTAATGCTTCGTTTGCAGTTCCCACCGCATTTACCCCCAATGGAGATGGCGTTAATGACGTCTTCAGACCGCTGACAGTAGGATACCGTAGCCTGAAGTTTTTCAAGGTATTCAACAGGTGGGGAGAAGAAGTGTACACAGGCAATACTTTAGAAACAGGATGGGACGGCACTTGCAATGGACAACCCGGCGAATTGGGGGTATATTTCTGGCAGATCAGTTACATTGACCGGTTTGGAAAAGAAGGTCTGATGAAGGGCGATGTAACACTTGTTCGATAAGAAATTCAGGGAGTAGAAATCAGGCAATGCTTTACAACAATAAATATTTAGAAAAGTTGCCGAAAAAATTTTGCAGGAACGAGATTCTGACTATTTTTGCAATCCCAAAACGGACAATCCTCCTTAGCTCAGTTGGTTAGAGCACATGACTGTTAATCATGGGGTCCCCCGTTCAAGTCGGGGAGGGGGAGCAAAAAAGGTCGCAAATGCGACCTTTTTCTTTTTATGCATTATCTGTACATTCTGTATAGCCGCACCTCCAATATTTATTACGTTGGTCAGAGCCACGACCCCTGGGAACGTTTCGAACATCACAGCTCTGACAATAATGACGCGTTTACTTCCAAACACAGGCCGTGGGAGATAAAAGCTATATTTGAGGTTGGCACACGAAGCGATGCATTACGGATTGAAAAGTTCATTAAGAGACAGAAGTCACGAAAATTAATCGAATTGTTAGTTCAACCCGACTTTGTCCCTTCATCCTCCTTAGCTCAATTGGTTAGAGTCCCGCATTTGCGGGATTAATCATGGGGTCCCCCGTTCAAGTCGGGGAGGGGGAGCAAAAAAGGTCGCAAATGCGACCTTTTTCTTTTTATGCATTATCTGTACATTCTGTATAGCCGCACCTCCAATATTTATTACGTTGGTCAGAGCCACGACCCCTGGGAACGTTTCGAACATCACAGCTCTGACAATAATGACGCGTTTACTTCCAAACACAGGCCGTGGGAGATAAAAGCTATATTTGAGGTTGGCACACGAAGCGATGCATTACGGATTGAAAAGTTCATTAAGAGACAGAAGTCACGAAAATTAATCGAATTGTTAGTTCAACCCGACTTTGTCCCTTCATCCTCCTTAGCTCAATTGGTTAGAGTCCCGCATTTGCGGGATTAATCATGGGGTCCCCCGTTCAAGTCGGGGAGGGGGAGCAAGCCACAGTAAAGGGTTTCAGGCAACTGGAACCCTTTTTCATTGTTAGCATTTCAAAACAATTTCAAAACAAACGGCTTTCAAATCAATTTTCCGACACTTCAGGCACCACCGTTAGTAAAAGGTGTATACACAGTTGTTATACTGCCCCGCATTTGCGGGATTAATAATGAGATCTCAGGTTCAAATCCTGAAGGGGGAACCGAACCCAAACACAGGAAATGGCTATAGAAAACTGTAGCCATTTTTCCATTAACCCGAATTCAGATGCCCAAAACTCAATTACTCATTTCACATATACGTTGTATTTTAGTGGTAGTAGCTACTAACCTTTCAATAAATCGAGTAATATTGTAGGTTATTACAAATTAAATTCCAAGAATATGAGAAAATTAATTTTTGTGATCATCGCTATGGTGTGCATAATACCCACTTTGAAAGCTGTGACGATCATCACAGGTGGCTCAAACATCTGTATCGGAGTTCCGAGAAACCTCACCATTGACACTACCGGTGGAACATGGAGTAGCTCAAACACTGCACGGGCAACCATCGGAAGTACTACAGGTACGGTCACAGGCGTGAGCGCCGGCACAGTTACAATAAGCTACATTTTGCCGGGTGCGACCTTCACCACTGTTCTCAGTGTATATCCACAGCCTCTTGCAATTACAGGCACATCCTCACAATGCGCAGGTGCCAGTGTTGCTCTCACCAACACCACAACCGGTTCGGGAACATGGAGTTCTTCCAATGCAACAGTTGCTACAATAGGCAGCGGAACCGGAGTTGTAACAGGTGTCGCAACAGGCACTTCCGTCATTACATATAGAATGAATATCTCCGGCTGTTTCACGACCAGGGTGCAAACAGTGAATCTTTCCCCCACTCCCATCGTTGGAACGACGCCGATGTGTTTGGGCACAACGCAGACAATGACCAGCACACCGGGCGGCGGCACCTGGACCAGCAGTAATACCGGTGTCGCTTCTATCGGTTCTCTTACAGGAATAGTGAATGGAATAGCCGGGGGCAGCACAAATATCAGTTATCGCGTGGGTACATGTACGAGAACATTGTCTTTATTCGTGTCCAACCCGCCGGCCGTTATAACCGGAACCACGAATATTTGCGTGGGTGCAACATCTACATTATCATCAACAACAACCGGTGGTGTGTGGACATCAGGCAACACCTCAGTTGCGACAATTGGATCAGCAACCGGGATAGTAAGTGGAGTGAGCACAGGCACTGCAATAATTAGTTATCAGGTGGGAAGCGGATGTCCGCGTACAACAGTTGTTACAGTAAATGCAGCACCTGGAGCCATAGGAGGTCCCGCTGAAGTATGTATTGGTCAGACCACAACGCTGACCAACTCCACAAGCGGCGGCACATGGACGAGCGGCGCAACCGCAATTGCAACAATTGGTGCATCTACAGGCATACTGACCGGTGTATCGGTTGGAACAGCAAACATAACGTACACTGCACCGGGTGGTTGTAAAGTCACAACCATTGCAACGGTGAACGGAGCTCCTTCGGCAATAACCGGAACAACAAATACCTGTATCGGATCATCCTCTACTCTGTCGCATGCAACCTCGGGCGGTACATGGAGCAGCAGCAACACAGCTGTAGCTACCGTAATCTCAGGCACGGGTGAAGTAACAGGTGTATCCGCGGGAACAACAACAGTAACTTATCATATTAGCCCCGGATGTTTTAAAACAACCACGTTTGTGGTTAACCCACTACCTGCGGCAATAAGCGGGTCCTTTTCAGTATGCGAAGGAGCAACAACGACACTCGCAAATGCAACTACAGGTGGAACCTGGAGCAGTAGTAATACTGCAGTGGCAACTGTTGTTAGCACAACAGGTGTGGTGACAGGGGTAGGATCAGGATCTGCAAATATCTCTTACACCATTACAGCCAGCGGCTGCTCTGTTATTCAGGCAGTAACCGTGAATGCGTCACCTGCGGTTATAACAGGACCAACCAGTCTTTGCACCGGATCAACAACAACACTTTCCACCACACCAACCAGCGGTACATGGACCAGTAGCAATACATCGGTAGCATCAGTTGACGCATCTACCGGCGAGGTAACAGCTATCGCAGGGGGCTCAGTAAATATTACGTATACAGCACCGGGAGGATGCTACAGGATACATACTATGACAATTGTGAGCCTACCCGGTTCAATTACGGGTTCGCTCTTGTTGTGTATGGGCAACACCTCAACACTTTCATCATCAACAACTGGTGGCACATGGTCATCGTCAAATACGTCAGTCGCAACTATCGGATCGACATCAGGTTTTGTTACAGCTGCGGGAACAGGGGTAAGCACCATCAGTTATACAACCGGATCGGGCTGCTCAAGCACGGCAGTTGTAACGGTAAACGCCGGAGTAGATACTATCGCGGGCTCAAGCACCATTTGTGTTGGCCAAACAGCAACATTCACCAATTCAACATCAGGAGGTACATGGAGCAGCAGTGCACCATCTGTTGCATCTATAGGAATGTCAACAGGCATTGCATCAGCTGCGAGTGCAGGAACTGCTACGATCACATATGCCGTTTCAGGCGGCTGCTATACAACTCGTGTTGTTACTATAAGTGCTACTCCGGCAGCAATTACCGGCACGGGCACGGTGTGCGTGGGCTCCACTGCAACGCTGGGTCATCCGGTATCAGGAGGCACATGGAGCAGCAGCAATACGTCAATAGCCACGATAGGTAGTTCAACGGGTGTTGTTACAGGAGTTGCCTCCGGATCGGTTACAATATCCTATTCACTTGGAGCAGGTTGTGTTCGCACATCTACGTTCATAGTTTACAACAATCCTGCGGCCATTGCCGGAACAACTACAGTGTGCGAAGGTTCTTCGGTGTTGCTAAGCAACACAACATCAGGCGGAACCTGGAGCAGCAGTGACATAACAGTTGCAACCATCAACAGCACATCCGGAATGATGACAGGCGTGAGTGCAGGCACCGCCACCATAACATACCGGGTTACAACAACAGGTTGCCAGAGCACCACTATAATATCTGTAAATAGTGCACCGGCAGCAATAACGGGTAGCACGAGCCTGTGTGCAGGATCTACAGAAACGTTTACAAGCACACCTGCAGGTGGGGTATGGACCAGCAGCAATGCAGGCGTTGCAACGGTTGGTAGCCTTTCCGGCACAGTAACTGCAGTGGCGGGCGGATCAACCAACATTACTTATACACTAACTAACGGATGTTCAAAAACCAGGTCACTCACCGTGGTAAACCTGCCAGCCACTATCACAGGTGCGCTGACGATGTGTGTTGGCAACAGTACTACACTTTCATCTACCACAACAGGAGGCACCTGGAGTTCAACATCTACTACAGTAGCAACCATTGGTTCAACAGGTATTGTGACCGGCATTTCTACAGGCACCTCGCTAATAAGCTACACCGCCGGCACCGGTTGTGCGCGTACTGCGGTTGTAACAGTAAACGCAGCGCTTGCAACAAACACCGGTAGCCCGATAGTATGTGTCGGCCAGACAACAACTTTGAGTAACACCACCACCGGCGGAACATGGAGCAGCAGCAGTACAGGCATAGCCACCGTAGGCATGACAACAGGTGTAGTAACAGGCGTGAACCCGGGTACTGCGAACATTACCTACTCGATAGGATCCGGTTGCACCGCAATAACGCAGGTGACGGTTAATGCAACACCCGCCAGCATATCAGGACCATCGGTAGTTTGCATAGGAAGTACAGCAACATTCTCACACCCCATAAGCGGAGGTTCATGGTCTACGGCAAATCCGTCCGTAGCGAGCATCGACGCTTCAGGCGTTGTAACAGGTGTGACCACCGGAAGCACAACCATTACCTATTCTCTTAGTGCAGGCTGCTACAAAACGGCGACCATTGCTGTTCAGCCATTGCCTGCGACAATATCCGGCGCTACCAGCATTTGCGAAGGAGCAACAACTACACTTTCAAGCACAACAACAGGTGGAACATGGAGCTCAGGTACACCAACCGTAGCAACAATCGGATCATCTTCAGGAACTGTTACCGGCATTAGTGCAGGTTCGGCAACTATCACCTATCAGGTAACAAGCACAGGCTGCTTCAGGACACACAACATAACGGTATACCCTACCCCTTCTTCCATTACTGGTAGTAGTACATTATGCAGTGGCAATACCGACACCTACACTTCGTCACCTTCGGGTGGTGTATGGACAAGTAGCAATCCATCGTCAGCGTCAATAGGCTCGGCATCGGGAGTCGTTACTGCCGTTTCGGCCGGTTCTGCCCTACTCAGTTATACATTGGGAACCGGTTGCCGTGTCACAATGTCGGTATCGGTGAACAATACGCCGTCACCAATAACCGGCAACCTGAATCTATGCATAGGAACAACCAGTTCTCTCGCATGCCCTACAAGCGGCGGCTCGTGGACCAGCAGTACACCATCTGTTGCCTCTATCACCAGCACCGGTCTTACCACAGGCGCATCGTTAGGCACAACCACAATTTCCTACACAGTTGGAAGCGGTTGTGTAAGAACTGCAGTCGTAACTGTCAGCACTACACCTACTGCCGGAACTATCAGCGGCGTATCGTCATTGTATGCCGGTACTACTTCTACCTACACCAGCACAGTTAGTGGCGGAACGTGGTCTACTTCTAGTTCATCGATCGCAACGGTTGGTAGCAGCTCAGGTGTTGTAACAGGAGTAGCAGCCGGGTCGGTGATACTTACATACACGATAACAACGCCATGCGGAACTTTCTATACCACTACAGGTATTACAGTCCTCGCAAGTCTCCCCGGAATCACCGGCACATTCACAGTATGCGTAGGTAGCACCACCACGCTCAGCAATAGCACATCGGGCGGATCGTGGACTTCTTCTGCACCTGCTATTGCTTCAGTAGGATCAACTACCGGAATCGTAACAGGCCACAGTGCCGGCACTGCAACCATTAGTTATATTATCGGCTCTACTTCTACCTCAGTTGTGGTAACGGTACTTGGCACACCTTCTGTCGGTAGCATCACCGGTGCATCATCAGTATGCGAGAATGCAACCATTACACTTAGTAACGCTACAACCGGCGGATCGTGGACGAGCACGGCACCAGCCATGGCAACAATAGACGGATCAGGTGTGGTGAGCGCACTCAACTCGGGTGTGCTTACAATCAGCTATACGGTTTCAAATAGCTGCGGAACATCTACGGCAACAAAAACACTTACGGTAAACCCTCAGCCACGTCCGGGCATTCAGGTAGGTCCTGCATCAGTACCGGCCGGCGGAACCATCACCCTTCAGGACGCTCACCTCGCTATCAGTTCACCATCTATCATCGCATCCCAACTCAAATTCACGTCCGCACACTACAGTAACGGCGGATCTGGAAACTGGGGAGGTGTTCCTGCGACATTTACTGCACAGGAGGTAAAACTCGCTCCGTCAACCGACCCGGTTGCTTGTGGCACCGTTGGCTCCGGTTACTTTGCCGGTAAGATCGCCATCATAAATCGCGGCACATGCGAATTCGGCTACAAAGCGCTTCAGGCGCAATCGGCCGGTGCAATTGCTGTTGTCATTGTGAATAATACTAGTGATGACCCGATCAATATGGGCCCCGGTGCGTCAGGCGCATCTGTTACAATACCTGTGTACATGATCACCAAGGCTGAGGGCGACAAGATCGCACTCCGCATCGCAATGGGAGACACAGTACGCATGACACTAACCTATGGCGGTGGTGGCGGCTATTGGAACAGCGCGTCAACAGCTATTGCTACAGTTGGTTCGGGTACAGGTGTCGTAACCGGCGTTGATACAGGCTTTGCCAACATCAACTACACCGTAAGCAATAGCTGCGGTACTCGTTCATCAGTAACCACTGTAAATGTGTTCACTCCTACTACGCTTACAGGACCGGGAGTCGTTTGCATTGGAGATACAGCTATGTTCACCGGCACTCCGGCTGGCGGCACATGGTCATCATCCAACCCATCAGTGGGTGCAATAGTTGGCAGCGGTGGCCTGGCCGGAATTTCTGCCGGCACGACAATGGTAACCTACATAGCCGGTACCGGCATGTCTATGGCTATTGTGACTGTAAACGGCGCACCAACAGTGAGTGCGATTTCTGGTTCGTCTGTGGTGTGCGAAGAAAACAGCATCACACTAACAAATGCAACCTCGGGAGGATCATGGAGCGCATCTATTCCTGAACTGGCTACTGTTGATTCAACCGGACTGCTGTATGCACTTAACGAGGGCGTTATGCCGGTTAGCTACACAGTTTCAGGAAGTTGTGGAACAACTACGGTGACTAAAACAGTAACGATCAACCCTATGCCACGACCCGGAATCCAGACAGGTATGGCAACTGTAGGCGTGGGCGGCACAGTGGCGTTACAGGATGCACACCTTGCTATTAGCGCACCGTCGAGCCTCGCAAAACAACTCAAATTCAGCTCAGCCAATTATAATGACGGTGGAAGTGGTGCATGGGGCGGAATCCCTGTAGCATTCTCCGGCAACATTGTTAAGTTAGCATCATCAAGTAATCCGTTAGGCTGTTCAGCACACTCTGCAGGATACTTTACCGGCTACATTGCACTCATTGACCGCGGAACATGCGAATTCGGGCTGAAAGCACTGGAAGCACAAACTGCCGGTGCATCTGCATGTGTGATCATAAACAATACATCAGCCGACCCCATCGACATGGGCCCCGGCACATATGGATCGTCAGTATCGATTCCGGTTTACATGATCACGAAAGCAGAAGGTGATAAAATAAAGGCACGTATCGCTGCAGGTGACACCGTACGACTGACGCTTACGTATGGCGGCGGTGGAGGTACCTGGAGCAGCCTTTCGCCATCAGTAGCAACTGTAGGTTCTACAGGTATAGCAACAGGTGTTGATACAGGTTGGGCCGTGATCCACTACAGCCTTTCCAACAGCTGTGGCACAAAAGCCTCTGCAACTAATCTGCGTGTGAACTACTCTGCAGGTATCAGCGGACCACTGGGTATCTGCACCGGCACATCTGTAACACTTACCGGCAGCCCAACGGGTGGTTCATGGTCTGTTTCAGATACAGGCATTGCGGTCGTTACAAGTTCAGGAGTTGTTTACGGAACAGCTTCAGGAACGTCTATCATCACTTATGCCACAGGCAGCGGAATGGCGACAGTCACAGTCACCGTTGTACCGGCTCCTACCGCAGGCACTATTGCTGGTGCATCGTCTGTTGCACTAGGCAGCACCATCACGCTTTCAAACGCGATCTCAGGTGGTACATGGTCTTCATCGAATCCATCGGTTGCCACAGTTGGCACAACAGGAGTTGTAACGGGTGTAACAACCGGTTCTGTCGTCATCTCCTACACCAAATCAAATGTGTGCAGCACTGCGGTTGCCACTAAGGCGGTTACAGTGACCGGAGGAACGGGTGCAGCATGTCCCGGCACTTGGGGCACGGTGGGCTCTGCGGGGATCTCTGTCGGAGTTGCAACCTACCAGTCAATTGCTATCGATGCATCCGGGGTACCTTATATTGCTTACAAAGATGCATCGGTGAGTAATAAAGCTGTTGTCAAGAAGTTTAACGGTACTTCATGGGTCAATCCTGACGCGGTAGGTGCTGTTTCTTCCGGAACCGGCAATTTCACAAATATTATAATTCACCCGTCTGGAACGCCCTACGTTGTATACCAGGAAGGAGCTTCCAGCGCCAAAGCAGCAGTTAAAAAACTATCCGGCTCATCATGGGTAAGCGTAGGTGCAGCAACAATCTCAGCATCAACCGCTTTGTACGAATGTATCGCAATGTCTGCCGACGGTACACCATATATCGTATACCGCGACAACTCGTGGTATGGCAACCCTACTGTGAAGAAATACGACTCATCCACCGGTTGGGTAAGTGTAGGTGGTAGCGTGAGCGGCACAACAAACAATGCCAACCATACCTCTATTGCAGTAACTGCGGGCGGTACGATCTATGTAGGCTATCTGGAAGCAGTAAGCGGCATCTTCGGTGTAAAAACGTTCAACACCACTACAGGCGGTTGGGAGTTTGTAGGTGGAGGCCCCATAACTGATGGTGGCCAGGGAAGCGTTGCTGTCGACAATGCGGGTGTGCCATACATTTGTTACAGAGACGCAAGTCTGGGTGGCCGGATCACAGTTAAGAAATTCGTATCAGGCTCCTGGACTACTGTAGGCGCACCCGGCATTTCAATAGGTGGTGCGTGGGGTCGCAACCCTATTGCTTTCAATAGTGCCAACGAACCATACATCTGCTACGGAGACGATAGTGTCTCTGCAGGGCTTATGGTTAAAAAGTTCAATGGCAGCACATGGGTCACACTAGGCTCCGGCGTTTCTATTCCCGGAGGCGGCAGCCACTCTGCTATCGCAATCGACGGATCAGGCAACGTTTATGTAGCCTATACTGATGCTACTACCGGCAGTAAAATATCTGTGAAGAAATTCGGCTCACCGACAGTTTCTGGTAGTACGACCGTTTCTGCAGGAGGAACATTAACGCTGACCCCAACAATCAGCGGCGGCACATGGTCAAGCAGTAATGTTTCCGTGGCTACTGTCGGTTCATCAACAGGGGTGGTAACCGGTATTGCAGCAGGAACAGCAACAATAAGCTACACGCTTGACAGCTGTTCATCAACAACCGTGGTTACCATCACGGCACCAAAACCGGGTTTGTCTGACAACGAAAACACTGCGAATATCTCCATCTACCCCAACCCTACCAGCGGTCAGTTGTCGATAGATGCATCAGTATCCGGCGAGCTGTCAATACTCACTATTGATGGCCGCATCGTTGCCTCCGGTTCCCTTACAAAAGGCACCAACCACATCACCCTACCAGCCCAACTGGCACGTGGCATGTATGTAGTGCGTTTCAAAGGCGATGACGGTAGTGCTCATGTGGCAAGGATAGTACTAGAATAAGATCAATCATCATTTATATGATAAAGCCTCCGAAAATTCGGAGGCTTTATTTTTTCCCGCAGGCATTCAGCCAATTACATGCCTTGTTAAAGGCAACGATTGCGTAAATTGCCAACAGTTACAACCGGGGTACCCATCAATTAATTCTCAGAAAATGAAAAAACTCATCCTTGCCGGCATCCTTTCGTTCGGCTCTCTGATAAGCACTACTCAAGCGCAGAACGCACCAAATGCCACCAAAATGTCGGCATTCACGCGTCAGTACCTATTCGAGGCAGGCCGGACCAGCGGCAAGAACTTAGTGCCCGGATACGTATATAAATTCATAGGTGGCCAAACTTTCATCAGCGCCTTCGTTAAAGTGAATAGCACTGTAGATGAGAATGCCATCACTGCGCTGGGCGCATATACCGGAACAAAAGCCGGAAATGTTTGGACCGTACAGATTCCGGTCGACAAAGTGAAGGAGTTCGCAACGATCACAGGCATTACGCACATAGACCTTGATATGCCCGTCGGCCCTTCACTCGATCAGGCCCGCAGGGCCACCAAGGCAGATTCAGCCCAAAAAGGATACAACCTGCCCACAATGATGACCGGAAAGAATGTGGTCGTCGGGGTCATTGATGCTGGTTTCGACATGCGGCACCCTACTCTGTTCGACACCCTGCACAGCACCTACAGAGTGCGCAGGGTGTGGAAGCAAAAGAACGCAGGTACACCACCCGCAGGCTACAGCTACGGACAGGAACTTACCGATCCATACGTCATCATGACCTCCGGCACCGACACACCCATTACGTCGCATGGCACCCATGTAGCGGGCATTGCCGCCGGCTCAGGCTTTGGCAGCGCCTCCAACAACCGCTATCGCGGCATGGCATACGAAAGCGACCTGGTTCTGGTGGGCATCATGCCCGCACCCTACCAGTGGGCTATGCCGGGTACGTCAGATATCATTGACGGAATAAATTACATTTTCACCTATTCTGCTTCTGTATTCAAGTCAGCCGTTGCCAACCTCAGTTGGGGCAGCAGCATTGGCCCGCACGACGGCAATTCGTTCTTCAGTCAGGCTTGCGACGCGCTTACCGGCCCGGGCCGTATATTCGCCTGTTCTGCCGGCAATAACGGTGGCGATACAATCCACCTGCAAAAGACCTTCACTGCTTCAAACAATACCGTAAGCACATTTGTTACCTTCTCTCCCTATCTCGCGGCCGACAATCAACGTACCTGGCTTGACGTTTGGGGAGACACTGCCAAAAGCTTCTGTCTCAATTTCCGCCTGTTCAACGGCCCTTCAGCAATAGACTCAACTATTAGCCTTTGCATGACCGACACCACAACCTCCTTCAACCTCATCGGATCGAATGGCGACACCTGCTTCATAACTGTTTCTATGGTTGCCAACGAATACAACGGAAAGCCGCATGCATTCCTGTCTTTCTACAGCCGTGTCCCCGACAATATCTGCCTCACAGCAACCGGCACTTCAGGTACCATAAATATGTGGGAGGGTTATGTGTTCCCACCTACAGGATATTACGGCCAGCTCAAAAAACTCGGATACCCGTTTGCCGTAAGCGGCGATACCCGCATGACCACATCCGACTATAGCAGCACGCATTCAGCCATTTCTGTCGGTGCATACACCAGCAAAGCAGGTTTCACCAACATCAGCGGTGCCAGCCTCGGCTACCCCGGTGCTGTGGTTGGGCGCATTGCTCCGTTCTCAAGTATGGGCCCTACGGCCGACAATCGCATGAAACCCGACATCACCGGTCCTGGATTTGCACTGGCATCCGGCGTCAGTTCTTACGATACCAGTTATGCACCCGGCGGCGACAACTACAATGCAGTTATCAGTAAGGTAACTATGAGTGGCCGCGACTACCCATATGCAATGGCTGCCGGTACCTCTATGTCTTCACCGGCTGTATCAGGTATTATCGCGCTTATGCTTCAGGTATATCCGCTCCTCACACCCGATTCTGTGAAGAAGATCATGCGCATCTCTGCAATCACCGACGGCTTGACAGGTACCATCCCTGCAACAGGCAGCAATACCTGGGGCTGGGGCAAGATCAATGCCTACAAGGCGCTCCGCTACATGACACAAACCACCGAAGTAGAAAATACCCTAGATAAGACCGGCCTCGATTGCATCTTGTATCCTAATCCGTCTTCAGGAATTTGTTACATCAATTTCCTCAGTAACAAGGCCGACATACTAAACATCTCTATTTCCGATATTGGTGGACGGGTTGTTTACAGTCGCGCCATGCCTGTTTCTGCAGGCGGTAACACACTGCAAATTGCCACGGACAATCTGCCGAAGGGATTATATTTCACCCGAATTTCGAACAGCGAAAACAAGATCAAGGTGATCAAAACTATAATTCATTAGTTTTCAGATATTTGTCATTCGGGTTTTGTTTTCAAACTGTCAGTTATTTTATTTTATAACAAAATACTTGCAATTCCCGCCATTTTGAGTTAACTTAACGGTGTAAATTCGCAGTCCTTCAAAATCATATCCCCCCGATATTTTATTTGGCTGCAGGATGTTTTAATAACTATTAGTTAATTATTTGTGTATGGGCGTTGTCAGTAGTAGTACTAAACTGAATCTTAAAAAAGAATTACAGCAATATTTCGGTTTTGATAATTTCAAAGGTGAGCAGGAGAAGATCATCAAGAGCATTCTCAGCGGCAACGACACGTTTGTTATCATGCCCACAGGTGGCGGTAAGTCTTTGTGCTACCAGCTCCCTGCACTTGTAAGTGAAGGCGTGGCCATCATCGTCTCTCCGCTCATTGCACTTATGAAAAACCAGGTGGATCTGATCAGGGGATACAGCTCACGCGACAATATTGCTCACTTTCTCAATTCTACGCTTAGCAAGGCACAGCAGAAAAAAGTAAAGTCCGACCTCACAGAAGGAAAAACTAAAATGCTCTACGTTGCACCGGAGACACTCACAAAACAAGAAAACATATCTTTCTTTTCCGACCTCCCTATATCCTTCATCGCTGTAGATGAGGCGCACTGTATCTCAGAATGGGGACACGATTTCCGCCCTGAGTACCGCAAGCTTCGCGACATGATCGATATGATCAACCCTGAACTCCCTATCATTGCACTTACAGCCACCGCCACACCAAAAGTGCAGGATGACATCGTAAAGAACCTGAATTTAAGAGAACCGAACATATTCATAGACTCGTTCAACCGTGCGAATCTTTATTACGAGATAGTTCCAAAGTCATCCAAGGAACAGACACTAAAAAGCATCGTAAAGTTCATCAATACGATGAAAGGTAAGAGCGGTATCATTTACACGCTCAACCGTAAGACCACCGAAGAACTGGCACAAACACTTCAGGCCAATGGCATCAGTGCGGTTGCCTATCATGCGGGCCTCGAGGCTGCAGTGCGCTCTCAACGTCAGGACCAGTTCCTGATGGAGAAAGTAGATGTTATCGTAGCGACCATAGCTTTTGGTATGGGTATCGACAAGCCCGATGTTCGCTTTGTGATACACTACAACATCCCTAAATCGCTCGAGAATTACTACCAGGAAACCGGGCGTGCCGGCCGCGATGGTATGGAAGGCAAATGCCTTTTGTACTACTCGCACAAAGACGTGCAGAAGCTGGAACACCTCATGCGCGACAAACCTCTCAGCGAACGCGAGATGGGCGCACAGTTGATATCCGAAACACTTGCCTATGTGGAAAGTGGAGTATGCCGCAGAAAGCTGTTGCTTCATTACTTTGGTGAAGAATACAAAAAAGAGAACTGCGGCAACTGCGACAACTGCAAGAATCCAAAAGAGAAACTTGAAGTTAAAGACAGTATCAAAATAACACTCGATGCCATTAAAGAGCTCGATGAGCGCTTTGGTATTGAATATGTTGTGAACGTGATACTGGGTAAAGCAAACCCGCAGATACATACCTTCCGTCACGACAAACTCAAATCGTTTGGTGCCGGATTGGTTATGGGCATGGACGCCAACTTCTGGAACTCACTCATCCGCCAGATGATGCTGGAAGGCATGATCCGCAAAGACATTGAAGAGTATGGTCTGCTCAAGATCACCGAGAAGGGGCAGAAATTCCATAAGAAACCCTACTCTATCATGGTGGCACTCAACCACAATTACGAGGACGCCAACTTCGACGACGAAGATGCAGGTGGCCCGTCAGGTGGCACCGCTACCACAGATCCGGTTCTTTTCGAAATGCTCAAAGACCTGCGCAAGCAGGTGGCACGCGAAAAAAATCTGCCTCCGTTCGTCATCTTCCTTGAAAATTCATTGGAAGACATGGCCACCAACTACCCTACTACCCTCGAGGAGTTGGAAAAAATACAAGGCGTAAGCAAAGGAAAGACCATTCGCTACGGCAAGAAGTTTGTAGAACTGATAGCTAAATACGTAGACGAAAATGATATCACCAAGCCCGATGATTTCGTGATGAAAAGCGTGGTGAACAAGAGCGGCATGAAGGTGTTCATTATTCAGAATATTGATAAAAAAATACCTCTTGAGACCATTGCAAAAAACAAAGGACTGACACTTCCCGCTCTGTTGCTGGAAATGGAGACCATTGTAGCCAGCGGCACAAGGCTCAACCTCGACTATTGTCTTGAACAGGAACTGGACGAGAACGAACAGGAAGACATCTTCGACTTCTTCCGCAATAGTGCCGATGACAATATGGACGAGGCCTACGAAGAGTTCAAAGACCGCGACGTGAGCATAGAACATCTCAAAATGATGCGCATCAAGTTCATGAGCGAATATGCTAACTAATACAATTTAAAATAAATAGCAGATACAGAAATGGTGAACAGACCCGTGTGGGAAGAACTGACAAAAGAAATGACGGCCGC
This sequence comes from uncultured Flavipsychrobacter sp., assembly GCA_964652995.1. GTDB lineage: Bacteria > Bacteroidota > Bacteroidia > Chitinophagales > Chitinophagaceae > Nemorincola. The sequence continues at coordinate 63,064 of CAZZCR010000028.1, forward strand.
AGGCGCAACGCTTGTGGCCGTTTCTAAAACAAAACCCTCGTCAGACATTCAGGAGCTTTATGACCTTGGCCAGCGCCACTTTGGCGAGAACTATGTGCAGGAACTGGTTGCCAAACACGAGGAACTACCCAAGGATATCATTTGGCACTATATCGGTCACCTGCAGTCAAACAAGGTGAAGTATCTGGCGCCATTCGTACACATGATACATGCCGTTGATAGCTTCAAGCTACTTGAAGAGATCAACAAACAGGCGACCAAACACAACCGCACCATAGACGTATTGTTGCAAATGTACCTGGCTGAAGAAGAAACCAAATTCGGCATGGACGAAAAAGAGATACTATCCCTGCTCGACTATTACACAGCGCAGAGATCCCAACTGCAAAACGTCCGCATTTGCGGGCTTATGGGTATGGCATCGAACACCGATAACGAGAAGCAGATAAGCGATGAATTTCACCGCCTCTGCAATTTCTTCACCCATCTTGCCGACACTACTTTCTTCAATCAGCCTCATTTTGCTGTAAAGTCCATCGGTATGAGCTCCGACTACAAGTTGGCACTTGCCCGGGGCGGCAACATGGTACGTATTGGCAGCATGCTGTTCGGCAGCCGCAACTATTCCTGAGCCAGTGCCGTAGGCAGGCCGTCCAGGCTCTTTCGGTTATTGTCGTTGCGATACTCAGCCAATCCGTCTGCACCTTTTTTAGCCACCCATTTCCAGGCATGGTCACGCTCGCCTGCATAATCATATAGCGGCACACTGTAGCCGCACGATGTCTGCACCTTCTGCACCTCGGCTACAATCACCTGCCTGATGCCCGGCAGGTCGCCGAACAGAGCCGACAATTCAGGCCATTCGGGGTGCGACGGGAGCACCGTATAACCCCTGCCATACAGCCGCAGTATATTGGGCGGACCGTCGAACGCGCAGAACATGATAGTGATACGACCATTCTCCAGTACATGCGCCGATGTTTCGTTGCCACTGCCCGTTATATCCATATAGGCCACCTTGTTAGGGTTCAGCACCCTGAAACTATCCAACCCCTTGGGCGACAGATTGATATGCCCCTCAGCCGATAATGGCGCTGTGGACACAAAGAACATCTTCTGGTGTGCAATAAACTTGGCGTGGGCATCCTGAATGCTATCGGAGAATTTTGACATGGTGCCGCAAAAATACGGTTGTTGCCCCACCCTGCATGACCAAAAAAGAAATCCGAAACAATGAAACATTTATTTGGTGGGGAATTTTCCTTAACCTACCTTTGCACCCTCACAGCGCGAGGTAGAGCAGCGGTAGCTCGTCGGGCTCATAACCCGAAGGTCATAGGTTCGATCCCTGTCCTCGCTACAGAAGAGGGAACATGCAATTCAAATTGCAGTTCCCTCTTTTCTTTTCCCC